>WVZL01000007.1 GCA_011772495.1 Candidatus Aminicenantota bacterium | reverse complement strand
GCCTGGTAAGCTTAAGCCAAAAGTCAGACTAGCTTGCCTTAGATGTAACTAGATGTTGACGAGAGATGGTCCATCTTGACAAACAGTAGTTGTGGGGCGGGGAAATATCTCAAAATATTTATGAACAATATGTCGCGAAATCAGTTATTTCACCACGTATTGCGTAAACTGTGACTAAACTGTGAACATGATTTGTCAAGAATATCAAAAAATCTATAAAAATATCAAAAAACTTCAAAATTCCAAACGCCTGATTCTCGACAGTCTACTGGGGAAATCTTTTATTTTTTCCACTTATCCTCTTTTTGTGCCTTTTACACACGGTAGAAGTCACAGGTTCAAATCCTGTATCGCCCACCATTATTTCATTTAGTATCATCAGATAGAAACCCTATTTTTTTCCTGTCCTCCAATTTCAGCAAAATTGGTAATATTTAGTCACAATCCTGGCCACATCATAAAATTGCACGGTTCCTATTTTCATTTTGCTTTTTTAACTGCTCATCTCCGATGGTCTCAACAGCTTCCTAAGGGAAGCAAGTGCATTCTTGCCAAGAATAATGTAAGATATTCCGAATAATGTATGATATGCAATGATGAAGGAGGATACGATGTTAGAAACGAAGAGACCAAAGCTAGACATGCTGTCCGAATCGTTCATTGATCAGATTGTTTCTGAAGCATTGGATGTTCTGGGAAAAACGGGCGTGCTCGTAGAGAACGATGAAGCGTTACGGCTTCTCGCAGACGCAGGATGCGAATGTAAAGGGCAAACGGTGTCGTTCAAGGAAAACCTTGTCGAAGAGTCCCTGAAAACCACGCCTCATTCCATAAAAGTGTATGACCGCAGCGGCGATCTGACGATGAATCTGGAAGGTGATGAGATTCACTTTGATCCAGGCTCCGGGGCTTTGACGATTTTGGATCCGATTACATTGGAAGAAAGAGGTCCAGTAACCAGGGATCTCATTCGTTTTACGACATTGACCGATGCCCTCCCTAACATTGCAGCACAGAGTACAGAAATGATTTCCACCGATGTCCCGGAAGCCATGCAAGACAGGTATCGGTTATACATCGGACTGCAGTTCAGCAAGAAACCGGTAGTGACTGGTACTTTTGCTGTGGAGAGTTTTGAGATCATGAAGGATATGCTGGTGGCAGTCCGGGGGAGTGAAAGCGCGCTTAGAGAGAAACCTCTGGCAATTTTTGACTGCTGCCCCTCACCTCCGCTGAAATGGAGCGACTTGACCTGTCAGAGTCTCATCGATGCATCCAAGGCAGGGATTCCCGCCGAACTGATATCTATGCCACTAACCGGAGCCACGTCTCCGGTAACGCTGGCCGGCACATTGGTGCAATTGACTGCCGAAAACCTGAGTGGCATTGTCATTCACCAATTAGCCCACCCGGGATCGCCCATCATTTTTGGGGGTTCTCCCGCAGCGTTTGATATGCGGAAAGGAACGACACCCTTGGGAGCCATGGAGACGATGATGATCGATGCTGCTTATGTTCAGATCGGGAAACATCTGGGGCTTCCCACTCATGCTTACATGGGACTTTCCGACGCTAAAATCGTCGACGGACAGGCGGGGTTGGAGACAGGAATGGGAGCGCTCTTTGCGGCTCTAGCGGGTGCGAACGTCATCTCCGGTCCGGGTATGCTGAATTTCGAGAGCTGTCAGAGTCTGGAAAAACTCGTTCTGGATAACGAGATCTGCGGCATGGCTCTCCGATTGGTCAGGGGTATCGAAGCCCGGGGAGATCGATTGGGTGGCGATCTGTACGGGGATATTTACGATGGGAATCATTTTTTAGCTTCGGATGAGACGCGTCGGTGGCATCGTGAGGAACTGGATCAGGCCGGTTCGGTGATTGACCGTGATACATATGATGTCTGGAAGAGCCATGGGAAAAAGAGCGCCTGGGATCGGGCGTGCGAGGAAGTCGAGAGAGTCATGAGTTCCCACACAGTGGAACCGCTGCCGGACGATTCGCTCAAAGCACTGATGAGCATCATGAAGGACGATGCCCAGCGAATGGGCATCGACCTGCCTCCTTTGGATTGACCCTTCTGTTTTCTCCTAGAACCGCGACCATTTCCACCGTGTCACCTACAGCCTCACCTTGCAGTGAATTTCAGAACAGATAATACAGACGATTTGAACTAGTCTTCACTACAGCATCATGAGAACAATTAGTTTTAAACAATAACTATGCCCAAAGTGTGCCCAAAATTTGTCCAGAATACAGAAAAATCCATAAAAATATCAAAAAAATTCGAGATTCCAAAAGTCTAGTACTCGATAGCTTACAGAGGAAATCCCTTATTTTCTACGCATTCTCCTCTTTTTGTGCCTTTTACACACGGTAGAAGTCACAAGTTCAAATCCTGTATCGCCCACCATTTATCTTCCCTTGCTGCACATCAAACTTGAATTATATTTATAAATTCATTTAAATCTTATCCTGGTCAAAGACCAAGTAAATTCAAAGCCACTTTCCTTATCCTTTTCTTTCCAATCAACTTCTATGCCACTGATAGATCAAACTGGCAATTAGAGATCAGGCAACCGGGAATCGAAGAACAGCGCCGGCATTTTTTTTCTTTTTGTAGAATGGCTTGGAACTTTTCATTGTTGCCTTTTATATATAACACTGTTAAGATAAATAACGGCGTTATATTTGCAGGTACGACATGAGTATCAGAGAAAGGAAATCAAGAGAAAGAGCCCATTTGAAGCAAAAGATCCTAAGTGCAGCTCTGCAGGTTTTTGCAGAGCAGGGCTACGCCAGGGTCTCAATGAGGAAAATCGCCGCCCTTATCGACTATTCCCCGACCACTATTTACAGGTTCTTCCAGAACAAAGAGGATCTTCTCAGGGCGATCGCGGCTGAGACCTACAGGGACCTTGCGGCGCGGTTCGAAAAAATCAAAGCGGACGGCGGCGACCGTCCCCTCGACTTGCTAAAGTCTCTAGTCAAGGAATACATCATCTTCTGCGTCGAACGGCCTGAAATGTTCAGGATGTTTTCGGACCTCGTCTCTTTCGAAATGGAAAACGGCATCATGTATGAGCGCCTGGGGGGAACCCGTTTCAAAGTCTTTCAATCCTGGTTCCACGGTATCCGGCTGGCCATCGAGTCCGGCGATCTCGAATTGAAGGACGAGAGGCGGATTTTTCTTTACCTTTGGGACGCCGTCCAAGGGTACCTGGATCACAGGATTCGTCAGACCCGGGTCCCGAGGAAGCCAGTCACATATGATTCGGCCGAGTACCTGAAACTGGTCTTTCGTGGGATCGAAGCTAATAAAACGAAGTAAAAAAGGAGATTCGCTATGAATAAACGATTGCTATTCGCAGCTGTGTTCGTGTTGGGCTTATCCTTGGGAATCGGCTGGATCGCCTGGGCAACCATGGCAAAGGAACTGAAGGTCATCGCCACTCCCTCCGTGGCTCTCTACGGAGAGGCCTTTTCCTGGAAAGTTACAGGCCTTCAGCCCGGAGAAAAGGTAGCGCTAAAAGCTGCCTCTACCGACGCGCGCAGGATTCTTTGGGCCTCGGAAGCCGTCTTCCAAGCCGACGCGTCCGGAGTTGTCGACGTGGGCCGCCAAGCGCCTGTCTCAGGCAGTTACGCGAAGGCGGACATCTTCGGGCTTCTCTGGTCCATGAGAGCCACCAACTCTGACCCCAAGAAACCCCTCGCCTACCGCCATGATAGGGTCAACGGCTGGATGGTGAACCTGACGGCCAAGAATTCCATTGGGACCACGGCCACGACTAGGTTTCGTTGTGTCTTTCAAAGGCCCGGCGAAGCCTTGGCCCGCGTTCCTCTTGAGCAAGACGGCCTAAGAGGTTTTCTATACTATCCTGTGGAAGGCGGTCCATACCCTGGAGTCATCGTCCTCGGGGGATCAGAGGGTGGGCTGTTCGAAGGGTGGGCCCAGGCCTTGGCAGCCAATGGCTTCGCGGCCTTGTCACTGGCCTGGTTCGGGTATCAAAGCCTGCCCGAGGAGCTTGTTGAGATTCCCCTCGAGTACTTCGACCGGGCCGCCGCCTGGATGAAGGCTCAACCCAAGATAAAAGCAGGAGGGCTCGGATTGATAGGGGGTTCTAAGGGAGGCGAAGCGGCCCTTCTCGCGGCTTCCCGGAATAGCGCTTTCCGGGCCGTCGTCGCCATGACCCCGGCGGCCCACATGTGGGAAGGCCACACCCTTAGGTTCTTTTCCCCAGATTACAAGCCGGTGTCTTCGTGGAGTCTGGGCGGACGACCGCTCCCCTTCATCTCCTTCAAGGTTTCTCCCCAGGATAAGGAAAAGTATATGAAAGGCGAACTCGCCTCCTTCGTCTTTTTCTTCCGTGATGCCCTGGCCAAGGCCGATCCGGCCACAATCAAGAAGGCGGTGATTCCCGTCGAGAATATCGCCGGTCCAATCCTGCTCATATCGGGGACCGACGACCAGATCTGGCCGTCAGGAGATTTTTGCGCCGCCATCGTGACCAGGCTGAAGCAGGCCCAGTTCCCCTACAACGTCAAGCATCTCAGCATCGAGAAAGGCGGCCACATGTCCGTCCTCCCCTTTCTGATCACAGCCAATCGCGGCCTGCTCATCGACGGCGACCCCAGCGGCGGGTCGCCCCAGACAGACGCCCGGGGAGGCTACCGGTCCTGGGCGGAAACCATCTCTTTCCTCCACCGCCACCTGGACCGATGATGGCGAGATCTCATCAAAATACCCTTTCATAAAAAATTGTGCATGTATACAACAAGACAATTTTTTATATAATTAACACTAAGATAATGAATGAATGGTCTAACATCGATATTTCACCTAATGACCCTGAAATTAGAGAAATAGATAAATTTAAAAAAACTCTAGGGATCATTCCTTCAAAGGTCCGACAAATTCGCGAGCTTATTACCAGATTTGAGGTGTGCCACTTCAAATATCAACAACATCTTAAATATATTAAAGAGTCAATTTTAAACCTAAAGCCAGATATTGATCCGAAAAAAATAGGTGAATATCATATCAGATGCGGAGAAAATGCCTGGAAGAAAGATAAAACGGGACGAAGTCGATTAGGTCAAAGATATGTATGGGCACTAACCAACTGGCTAGGTGATAATCCTAAAGTAAAAGATTTAGAGTATTATGATAAGGAATTTGGACAACAAATCACGGAATGGCTGGGTAAAAAAAACCCAGAGAAGGAAAGATTGGTTCGTTTATTAAGAGCAAGATTGATTTGGGACGAGAAATCATACCAAGAATTACAGCAGGGAAAAGAAAACAAGGAACTCGAACTTCAAGTTTGCAGAATGGATATTTGTCATTATGATTTTCCGAAAAATTTGGACTTATTACTGCCAGGGATTGGAGAAATGAAGCCAGTTGAAGCATTCGAGGGATGTGGTTCATTTAATTCAGATATAAAAAAATTTGTTGAAAAGGAATTTTCAATTTTAAATGATTTGTTGAAGTCTATGACTTCTGTCCATAAGCTAGATAAAAACGAATTAGTAAAAGCATGGCTAATTGCATGTCTGACAAAAACGTTGAAAGAACAAGTTAACCTGAAAAAACCAATACCTAGATTAGTCAGAAAAGATTAACAAGATTAGTAATTGGCATTACTTCCTCAGCGATGCTTTGGTAAAAATATGCTCTTGGATGTTGGCATTTAGCTCAATGGATTCAAGGAAAAACTCCGTTCCTTTCCCGCTTTTGAGTTCATCCTTAAAGACGACCTGCGTGGGTATCCACCGGTTTTGGATCCGGCTGACTTTCATCACGATATAGGTCTTTAGAAGTTTCCCGCTTTTGGCAAAACGTTCCTCTCTCAGAGAAACAAACCTCTCCTTATCGACCCAGATTTTCCGGGAGTGATAAGCAATATCGCCTCCCTTGGATGTCAATTCAAGCACCCAGCAAGGACGCTCAAGGAATACTTCTTCCGCAACAACCTTGGCTTCATAAAGTTTACTGAGTTCAGGATCTTCCATGAAATCTTCATAAGAAAGATCTGATCCCATTACCGACTGCCGCAGCATGTGGCCAGAGATCTTTATTGTCCTGTCAGTGGAAGGCATGTATATCCACAACTGGTCTTCAAGTTTAAGCATCTTGGTTCCTTTTTCGCGCGCAGGGGCCAAGTATTCGGTGAAAGATTTGTCCATCCCTTGAAGCCATGATTTGGACTTGATCGAACGGCTTCCCCTCCGTCCATGGATAACCATCTCACTGGTAGAGACTTTATTATCTGATCCGAAGTTTTCATCCACCCGTTTAAGCACCCAGTCGCCTGCAGGCCATTCTTCCGTTATGCCGCCAGCCGTTAAAAGCACAAGTAGACAATACAGAAAGAATATTTTTCTCATACTTCCAACTCCTTCATCAATTGGGAGGTCTGTCGTTTATAGATGCCAAGGCCTGATATGGATGTGCCAATAAAGGTCGCTATGAGACCTGGGATAAAACCGATCACATAACTAATCGGAGTAACCTTTGCTCGTATCACATCATTTATCACCATGGATGCGCTTTGCATCATGTTCCCCAAATTGATTCCTTTGGCTTGAAGATAATAAGCAAAAGCCAGGCCCAAAGCAGTCCCGAGGATGGAGCCAATAACGCCGATCACCAAGGATTCAGTGATCAAGGAACGGTAGAGATGCCCTTTGTCTTCTCCCATGGCCAGGCGCACACCGATCTCTCCATATCGTCTGAGACTTCCCATAAGCCCTGCGTTCCAAAGAACAATAGACATCACGGCAATGAAAGAGAAGATCATTACACCCATAAATTGATTCACCATGGCCATGTAGTCAGCCATCCCGCCCTGGCCGCGAAGGGTTTCCATCACTGGAGAAAACTCCTCTTCATCATCGGAATATTTCGCATTAAACGCCTCGGCAATTCTTTCGGCAGCATCTTCCTGGTAGACGAAATCATCGAAAAAAACCAGGATCTCACCCGCAGCATCTTCCATATCCAGAGAGGACCGGATATCTGCTAGGTCTGCTAACATCATACCGCGGTCCAAGGCCGTGATGCCAAAGTGAAGCATCCCCACGACTATGAAGTTGGCTGTTGCCATGTTTCCATACATCGTCGAGCTGATGAGGGTGGATGTTTGTCCGGGCTGAATATCCAAACGGCGGGCGAAATCATCGCTGATGAGAATCTCTCCCTGTTTTTCAGGCAGACGCCCGCGCACCACAGCGTTTTCCAGGTTAAGCATCTCCCTCTCCGGGCTCTCTTCAGAAAGCAGATCTACAGCCAATCCAGCCAGAGGACCTTGAGCCTTCGTTTCTCCCTGTTCATCCGGAATATCAAAAAGCCCTCCAAACCGAATTCTTTGGGCATATATAAGATCGGGAAAATCTTTCTTTAGGTCAGCCATGAGATTTTTAACCCCGATAAAGGCCAGATCATTCGGCATTTGATCAGCGTTCTCCGCGTAAGCCCGGGACATGATTTTCATATGCCCGGACTCAAATTTGGCGCTGGTTTGAATCCAGCTGGTCATGACTCCACTAAAATAACAATATCCCAAGACTGTGAGTGCCACTCCTAAGAGTACGGTTAATACCGGGAACAAGCTGCGAGACCGGTCACGGATTATTCCTTTGAGTATGAATTTAATCATGACATCTTACCTCTCAAGGCATCGGTGGGTTTGAGTTTGGCAATTTTACGCGTGGGCAGGAAACTCACGATCGTCGTGACCAGCAGGACCAAGACAATCGTTCCTACCACCAATCCAACACTATAGACTGGGAAAAGTTTTTCTCCCAGCCCAAACCCAAAGTCGTCTGTTCCCTCTGGCAGGGCCCAACCTGTTTTAGAAAACCATACCAAGAAGGGAATCCCGTAAATGGCAGCCACGATAGCGGCCAAAACCGAATGCATAGCTCCTTCCAGGGTGAAAAGTTGAATGATTTTGGATCTGGTGAAGCCCAGGGCCATCATGGTGCCCATCTCTTTGCGCCTCCGGAAAATGGAGAGAACCTGGGTATTGAAAATGGCCAGCATGGCGAGCAAGAGCAAAAATATATACATGATGGAACCCCCCGTTGTTTTGGTCCTAACCAGGTACTCAATGTCCGCGAGAAGGAATTCTAAAGATTTAAAGTCCCATCCTGAGACAGTCGGGATATCCTCTGTATTTTTGGCAACCACCACCAGACTCGACTCGTTTTCCATACTCATCAGGCCTCTCATTTTCTCCAGAGGAATCCAAATTTGTCCCTGGTCAACCGTACCCACCGATGTTTTCATGACCCGGGCTATCTGGACATCACGAGCGTCAAATGTTCCCTTTGCATCTCGCCATCGAACGGTAACCATATCGCCCATCTTAAGACCTGCGCTTTTCGCCATCCGGGCTCCGATGAGTGCCGGTATGTCTTCACCTTCTTGGACAAGAAATTTTGAAGGAAGATTGACAATGGATTGCTGAGGATAAATTCCTTTCAAGAGGATCGTACGGAGACGGCCTTCAGGATAAATGGTCGCCTGAGTTACAAGTATGGGAGTGGCTTCGCCTTTATCGATTTTTTCCTGTATAGGATCGGGAACAACTCCATGGGCGTCTTCCAAGGTGAGGGGGTCGAATGGATCATAACTTTCATGCCAGTACTGGCCTCCGGCGAATTCAATGTCTATCTTGGCTTCTTTAGCCTGATCACCCATTCCTTTATACAGGCTCTGCAGGAAGATGATGAGCACAAAGGAAAGAGACAGGACCACCACATTTAACCAGGTCCGGAGTCCTGCTCCCAGTAGGTTCTTTAGTGCCAGACGAGGAATGATCATTGGTTTCCTCCTTTCACCTTTTTCTGTTCAAGAGCCTCGTCTTTGGCTACCTTCCCGTCTACAAGAGTGATTTTCCGACGCAGGTATTTGATGACTTTTTCATCATGAGTGGCGAAAATAAAAGTTGTTCCCAGCTCGCGGTTCAGCTCTTCCATGGTGTCGAGGATGTTGAATGAGTTCTCCGCGTCGAGATTGGCGGTCGGTTCATCGGCCAGAATAATGGATGGTTCCTTAACAATAGCCCTAGCTACGGCCACTCTCTGGCTTTGTCCCCCAGAGAGCTGGGCAGGCTTGGATTTTGCTCTATCTGCCAGCTTGACCCACTCCAAGGCTTGCATGACTTTGTCTTTTCGTTCTTCTGCAGACATCTTGAGCAGGAGCAAGGTAAACTCGACGTTTTCATAGACAGTGTAAACCGGAAGCAGGTTGAATGTTTGAAAGATAAATCCGATGTTCTGGTTGCGCAGCCAAGCCGCCTGTTTATGCGACAGGTCTTCTATCTTTTTCCCCATAACGACCGCGCTCCCTGATGTTGGTGAGTCTAGTGAACCGACGATGTTAAGAAATGTTGTTTTGCCCGAACCGCTGGGTCCTACCAGACCAGCAAACTCCCCCGGCCTAAAATTAAGGTTCACTCCGTTGAGTGCGAAAATCTTCGTATGCCCCATGGGATAGGTTTTAACCAAGTCTTGAGTTTTGATCAAAAAAGAATTCTCCATTATAACCTCTCTCTCATGTTTCATACTGAATATTGGCCATAAAAATTCTCAATGATTAAAAATAACCATGACCTGAATCCCTTTGCCTGCGAACAGGCTGTTCTCCGCTGGGCTCTGGTAGATCTGAAAACGTTCCGGATTCCAGAATCCAATTACATTGATGACCCATTGATCATAGGTTCGTCTCCAGTTGAGGAAGCTGTAGAGGTCCTTGTTTTTCCAATCATAATAAAAAATACAGCTCAGACTATCCAGTATACTCAAGGGATAATTCATAGACAAGGCTGAAAATTCCATACTCTCACCAGAACCAAAGAGCTCCTGACTGCTTTCATAAACAAAGTATTCCCCGATCAGATTCAGGCCGTTCCCAAGACCGAAAGTATAATCGAATCCTACAGTAACGGCTTTCTGCCACGGGTAGGGCAGCTGATCGCTTTCCTGATGGGTGAGCGTTGCTTCGAACCAGAGTCCAATTTCTATATCCCATTTGCCATCCAGCGCGAAACGGTTCTCGGGAATTGAAGAACTATTTGCCATATCCAGACCAGGAAGAATTTGGTTGGGATCAATTTGCCGGTGATGATAGGTGAAAGCCATCTCTCCTTTTCCGACAGGGCGCTGGAAGCGGCCTCCGAATTCAACGGATCGATCCTTGGTCGAAAGAAATTCCCAGCCTTTAGTGTCTTTGTTGCCGAAAAGCCCCCAAACCCAGATATTGGCATTGTTCAAGAAGTAGTACCTCAGGAGAAGGGCGTAAACCCCATCTGTGAGCTGCAGAGGATCACGGGGGTCGAGGCGATCAAACCACATTAGAGGCCTTAAAAGAGAAGCAGAGCCAAAGTTTATCTTTTGGAGGCCGAGCCTGGCTTCAAACCGGGAGGACGAAAACCGCCCCCACATTCTGTAAAGTTTGATTTCACCGTTTGTTTGAATCTCGTCCTGGGATTGAAAGCGGGCTGTTCCGTTGGCGTTCAAAGAAAGATCAAAATCAAGGGAATAATTTTGGGAGAAGGATTTTTTGATAGAGAATTCAGGAATATAATACATACCCAACTGTGGTTCCAAGATATCTTCTGTATTCACAGTGACCCATCCGGATAGGAGACCTTTGAGTTCAAAGGTCTGCGATGAGGCTGAATTGACCAACAACAGAACGAGACATCCCATAATCATTGATCTGATAAATTGAGAGGCCGGAGTTTTCACTTATCCTCCCTTCTTTTGGTCAAAATTCCGTAAGGAAAGAGATCGATCAGGTCCGTTGCGATTGATTGTGTTGACTCCTACATGCCTATCACTTGCTTATCGACCGCTATCTCAGCCATCTTGCCATGAAAATAGAGAATGAACTGAAGGTTGATATCCCTGCGGATTTCTCCTGTGTTTTTAGCAGCAATCATATCATATGGCGGCAGATAATCCTATCGATGACCTTGCGATCTTCAATAAAGGGGATAGATTTCATCTCTCCACCGCTATCGCCCCCCACTTATTTCATTTAATATCTAAAAGAAAGAAATCAGTTTTTTTCAATCCTCAGATTTCAGTAATATGGGGCAGGTCATAGTGCGTCATTATAGCCTCTGCTCTAAGGCCTACTGAAGCAAGATGAGAAAGATTCATCAGGAAAAATTGTGTATTGCGTCTGAAAGTTGGCGGCAACACGACACTGAAATTCTTATCTTTTAGTTCAAGAGACTGCCCGGAATCTAAATAAAAAATCACATTTCTGACAACCTTTTAGAATAAATATCCGTTTATTTGTATATAACTTTAAATATGTTAAAGAAACAACCATGACCTATCTCACCAAACAAGAAGAATTATTCATGCTTGCCATACTGGGTCTTAAAGAACCAGCTTACCTTGTCAATATCCGAAATTTCTTGCTTGAACACACAGGCAATGACTGGGCCTTCGGCTCCCTTTATGTCACGCTGGACAAGCTGAAAAAAAAGAACCTAGTGGAAACCTATTCAGGTAAACCCAGGAAGACACAAGGAGGCAAAGCCATTCAATTCTACAGGCTAACCGATGATGGTCTCAATGCTTTGGCTGAAGCCAAGAGACTGCATGACATTATGTGGAGAGGATTCTCCTTTTCTCTTTCAGAAAAATCGGTGACCAGTGAAGAATAAGTCGATTAAACCCAAGACAGCTCTAGTGTTACTCCTAAAGTTCATCCCTCTTGAAAAGCGAGACCATATTGGGCAGGCCCTGCTTGAAGTCTTTGATAGCCTCAGCGCAACCAGGGGCAAGGGAGTGGCCCGGCTTTGGTTTTTGGGTCAACTCCTCCGCTCCTTGCCGGCATTACTGTCAAATTCAATCTATTGGAGTATCCAAATGATCAAAAATTATATGAAAATCAGTCTCAGGAACTTTAATAAATTTAAGTTCTATTCCTTCATCAATATCACTGGCCTGGCTATCGCTATTGCCTGCTGCTTGATCATTTTTCTCTGGATTAAGGGCGAACTCGACTATGACAGATTCCATGAGAATGCAGAAAACCTCTACAGGGTCGTTCAGGAATCTCCACAAGGCGGACAGATCTTCCATATTTCTGTAACTCCCTCTGGACTTGGACCCTACCTGGAAAATCAATATCCTGAAATCCAACATTCGGCAAGGTACATCGCCAGCAGATGGACCATCGGCAGGGAGAATATTTTTTTCAGAGAAAACGGCGCTTTAGTGGATGACTCCTTCCTCGAGATGTTCTCTATTCCCATGATTGAGGGTTCGCCGCAGAAAGCCCTCGAAGTTCCCCATTCTATCGTCATCTCCGAAACAATGAGGACAAAGTATTTTGCAGGAGAAGACCCTCTGGGAAAAACCCTTCGAATCGGGGAAGGTGTTGACTTGACCGTTTCTGGAGTTATCCACGATATCCCGGATAACACCCACATGTTGTTTGACTTCCTCATCCCCTTTAAACTTCTCGGCGAATACGGCACAAATATGAAGGATTGGGGAAATAACAACTACACTACTTATATTCAAATCGAAAAAAGCGCATCGTTCCAAGAAGTCGAAACTAAAATATCCGGTACCATCAAAGAGTTTGTTTCACGCTCCAGCTCCACCCTCTATCTACAACCACTTGTGGATATCCACCTTCACGCTCTCGGTGGAGGAGGCGCGATCATTTATCTCTATATCTTTTCAGGTATGGCTGTTTTTATCCTTCTTATTGCCTGTATCAATTACATGAATCTCTCTACAGCCCGTTCGGCCAACCGAGCCAAAGAAGTGGGTATCAGGCAGGTTGTGGGAGCTAGCCGTACCCAACTCTTCAAGCAGTTTATCGGAGAATCCATTCTTTTTTCCTTCTTTGCCTTGATAATCGGTCTGATCCTTGTTCATCTGTTTATTCCTACCTTCAGCCGGCTGACTGGAAAACCGCTCACGATGTTTTATTCGGTCAGCCTTATCCTGGTTCTATTCGGGCTGGCTCTTATCACAGGCGTTCTCTCCGGTGTCTATCCTGCACTCGTACTCTCCTCTTTTCGGGCTATACATGTGCTCAAGGGAGCCTTAAAATCCAAGGGCGGCAGCGTCGTATTCAGGAGAATCTTGGTTGTCACTCAATTTTCGCTGTCCATTTTTTTGATCACCGGAACCCTTTTTGTCTTCCGACAAATGGATTTCATGATGAAAAAGGATTTGGGCTACAATAAAGAAAACATCATCTGTCTGCCCATGAGGGGGCAGCTAGCCAGAAAATACGACACCTTCAAAGCCGAGCTCCTGAAAAACCCGAGCATCATTAGCCTCGCCCGAGCCAACACAACACCCGATATCAAACAAAGCTCTATCGCCGGTTATGATTTCAATTGGGATGGAAGACAGGAAGATGATAGTTTTTCCGTCATGAATGTCATGGGTGTGGATGCCGATTATCTGAATACATTCAACATGGAAATGGCAGACGGGCGTTTTTTCTCAGAAAAATTCCAAACGGATATATCTGAGAGCTGTGTAATCAATGAAACAGCTGTTGAGGCTATGGACCTCGAATCTCCCCTGGGTAAAAGGGTATATTGGGATGATTTCAAGGGCAAAATCATCGGAGTCGTAAAAGACTTCCATTTCAGCTCCCTTCATGAAGAGATCGAACCCCTCATGATGAGAATGGGATGGTCCTTGGACAATATCTGTATTCGCATTCAATCGGATAATATTCCAGAGACAATCGCTTTTATTAAAAGAACCCAGAAAGACGTGGTGCCCAACGAAACTTTTGAGTATGAATTCCTGGATACACGACTCGCCAGCCGCTATCGGGCCGAACAGCGCATGGAAAAGATTCTGAGCTTTTCGACCGTTTTTGCCATCTTCATCTCCTGTCTGGGACTCTTGGGTTTGGCCTCTTTCACGGCCGAACAGAGAACAAAAGAAATCGGGATCAGAAAAATCCTGGGGTCTTCGGTCACCGGTATCATCCTTCTTCTCTCCAAGGAGTTTATAAGGTGGATCCTTCTGGGTAACCTGATTGCCTGGCCTTTGGCTTACTTTGCTGTAAAAAACTGGCTGCAGAATTTTGCTGCCCGGACGGATATTCAATGGGAGATTTTTCTGGTCTCCGGGGGCCTGGCTCTAATTATTTCCCTGTTTACAGTTTGCTACCAATCTGTAAAAGCGGCCCTGGCCAATCCGGTCGATTCACTGAGGTATGAGTAAAAAAATATTCGCTGCTCCACAATTGGCATTAACCTTTTTTATCCCATTTACTCAAGAATTCCCGGGCAATTTTTCTCGTTTTCGGGCTCTCTCCTTTCAATAGCGGTTTAGCGAAATCGATTATCTTCTTCTTGTTCCTAACTTTTTCAAAATATTGACTGAGGGCTAGAAGGGCGCTCCCTTTTATCAGGTCTTTGTGCTTTTGCTGGGTTTTGTCTATACTCAACAGCTTGTTTGTTATTTTGGTTTGAAGCTTAGGTTTTGCCCTGGCAATCTTTCCTGAGTCACCTACAAGGTAGATGGCGACTATGACACTGTCATCGAGCAGGCTGTAATACTGGTCGAATATCTTCTCGAACTTTTTTTCTTTGTCTGCGCCTGTTAAGTTGGCTAACAGGCGAACAGCACTCAATCTCCAGTAAGAATTAGGACTGTCGAGCATACCTACGAAAAAATCCCATTCTGGGTACAGCACTTCCTCCTTATCCACCAAGAGATTCATATCCACCTTTTTAAAATATCTTAATGCCTTCTCGCTGTATTTCTCATTCAGTATGGCCACATAATCCTGGACACCCTTTAAAGCTGGCCCGCCTCCAGCTTTATCGTCAAAGGACATTTTGAGGAACTAACCTTCCTTCCTCAACCAGGCCATGGGCGTTAACCAGCCTTTCTGGCCGTACCTTTCTTGCGTCAGCGAAACAATCTCTGCTTGGGCTCCGTGTTTTCTCAGGAATTCCAAGTTCAAGACTATTGTTCTTAAATGCCCGGTTAACTTCTGAGCATAATAGGTCTCGCTGTCCAGCACAAGATGCATGCCGTGGTCTTCTTTTAACTCACCATAGAGCCCGAAAGTCCATAATAGCTTAAAAAGGTAATCCTATCTTTTCTTAAGCTCAACCTGCTGAGAATAGGTGTTGCCACTCAGGGAGGCCATAGCTGCCAAAATTTGGTAAAGGGCTTTCCAGGCCAGCCTTTTTTTCTTGGAGAAAGGGAGGGCATCGGGAAAGCCTGCAATTTTGGGTTCTTTAGATAAAATCACAGCCTTGACAATATCTTTGGGCTTGAGAGTGGCGCGTATTTGGTCTAAATGCTTAAGATGCTCGAAAGGCTCTACGAAAGCAACATAATCCTTTTCTGGGATCGGAGCCCCCTTGGGGCCTCGATTTTTTCTCTGGTGATGTCTTGGCTAAATACTCTTAGTTCATGCATACAAGCCCGATATTCAGAGCAGTGGGCACAGGTCTCAACTTTGTTTGTTTGAGCACATCTCCGGGTTGTGCAGGCCGGATTCAAGAGCACTAGATTTTCTTTATCAGGTGTTTGACAGCCGTCGCAGTACATCCGGTCCAGACTCAACCTGAAGTTATAATACTTTTTCCATCCATCGCTGCCGCGCTGCCTGTCTTGTTTCGTCTTAGCGTTTTCTCTGAAGGCGCCACAATGACCACAATTGAAGCCGCATTTAACGAATAAGTCTTTCATAGCCTCTCCTACCCTTGCTTTTTGGAAGTCAATTCGGAGTTATTCCCACTGGAAAAGATAAATTCTTTAAATTCTTTTAGTCTATCGGCGCATAAATCTCGGTGAGATATTCTTCTGGGGGCACCTCTCTAGGGTCAGTCAAATAGACTTCTCTTATGAGTCCCACAACTCTTTTGCCGTTGTCTTTTATCCAGGCGAAAAGCTTTTCATAGGCTGGGCCACAATCCTCATACGGTCCCTTGTGGACAATCTTAGCCATTTTTCCACCAGGCATTTCATAGCATTTGAACCCCACGGCAACCTCTGCCTTTTCTGATATTGGGATGGCCAATTCAAGGTCTGCGTTTTTATTCTTGTCTGCTTCCATAGCTTCATTCACGGTCTCCTCATGACAAATGAATACGGGACGACCTGCCAGCTCGATATTCTTGCTAGCTGCAAATTCAAATATCATTTGAATGATGGTTCCTATTTCTTCATAACCTCCTCTCTTCCGCATCCCGAGAACCATTTGAGGTTCTAAGTCTATGACTGTTATCTCATCCATTATGAAACCTCCAAATAGGCACTGTTATGTCCTTGATACCACAGAATCCATAGTCCTAGAAATTATCTGCGGTGAGGTCAATGGTCTCTATTGTCCTCATTTTTCAATTTTCCTAAAAACTTAAAATAACTTTCTCACTGCTTTCTGAAACAACCTAATCTTGCCAGATTTTCTCCACCATACCATCATGATTTGAAAAACTCCAGCCCCAATTCTCCAGGAGACGAACGTATCATCGCCTGATCGAGCTCTAGATTTTGACAAAACACGCTGGCAAGATTCTTCCCAAGATGTTTGAAATATGTTCATATTCCGAATAAAATGAACTCTCCAGAAAGCATAAAAAATGGCCAAAAAAAAATCCTCCAAATTAAAAGATACAGTTAGGATTATAGCAACCGTAATCTTCCTCCTGGCTATTCTCTTTATCCCGGCCGGCACTCTCAACTGGCCTGAAGCCTGGCTCTTGCTCGGTCTTTATTTTTTCGTAGTGGGAGGATGTTTAATATGGTTGAAGAAAAATGATCCCGAGCTGCTCAAGGAACGAAGGTCGGTCAGGAAAGACGTTAAAACCTGGGACAAAAAAATCATTTTTACTTACACCATCTTCCTCTTGATAATGCTGGTTCTCGCAGGCCTTGACGCCGTACGTTTCCGCTGGTCACGGGTACCCTTGATGTGGAAAGCCGTCGGATACTTCGGTTTCATTCCCGCTGTGATTTTAGGCTTCTGGGCCTTTAAACAAAACACTTACCTGGCGCAATACGTAAGGATCCAGAAAGACCGCGGTCATCGAGTTATTACCACCGGTCCCTATGAATATGTCCGCCATCCCATGTATGTTGGGGTTATGCTATTCATTCTTTGTGCTCCCCTCGCTCTGGCTTCGTTCTATTCCTTCATCCCCGCCTTTGTAATCGTTGTCCTCTTCATCATCCGCACCTCACTCGAGGACAAGACTCTCCTGGAGGAGCTCGAAGGTTACCAGGAGTATGCCAAGAAAGTACGATACAGACTGATCCCAGGAATATGGTAGGTCAGCACTTCCTAAATTTCTTAAAAAGATTTACTTCGGAAAAATTTTTAAAAAAAACTTGACAAAAATTTATTTTGACTTATTATATAAATGTTCATTTATATAAATGATTACTTATATAAAAGGTTATTAATATGGATGATGCGCATAGACTGCAATATCTCTTTCAAACTCTAGGTGAGGCCAACAGACTGAAGATAATTAAATTTATCGGAGACAAGGAAAGATCTGTATCCGAAATCGTAGAAGCGACTCACCTGTCTCAACCGCTCGTTTCGCATCATCTAAGAATTCTCCGCCAGAGAGATATCTTGGAAACAAAGAGAAACGGTCCTTTTATTTATTATAAATTGAAGGATACTAAACTGCTTGATGCTCTTGGCCTGTTTCTGGGAATCGCCAGCACTCCAAAGGGCAAAAGGACCATGGAACCGATGTTTTGCTGTCCACCCTGGTGGAGAAAGGGTAAGAAGAAATTATGAAGGAGGATTCATTATGTTTAAGGATAAAATGAGGGATTCGATGATGGGCAAAATGTCTTCAGAAGAAAAAAAGGAGATGATGGAAAAAATGATAGAACACTTCTTTTCTGGTATGAAAGAGGAAGAAAAGCATGAATTCATGAAGGGAATGATGCCCAGGATGATGCACCATATGAGGGGACATGGAGGAGCCATGATAGGGATGATGGGATGCGGACCCGGAAAAAAAGGCGAAAAAGGATTTGGTCCCTGGGAGATGTGTCGAGAAATGATGTCTTCTATGAGGCAAAGCCATAGAATTGCCACTTTAGCTACACCAGAAGTCCAGGGATTATTCGAAGACTGGGTAGAGCAGATTGAAGAGGAAATATTAGATTTCATTAAAGACAAGGATACAATCGATTCTCAACAGATAGCCAAGCATTTCAAAATATCGAAGGACAGTGCTTACTACTTCCTGACAAGGTTAGCCCAGAAAGGTAAGATCAAGCTGAATGTGAAAAAGCAAAAAATCAAAACTTAGCTTGAACGTACAGCGCATATAAATGGCTCAATATTCATTCTTTCAAGTCTCCCTTCCTCAGGGATATTCCTAACGTCTTCAGACTTACTTTAAAATCCCGCTTTTCCATTGAATGAAATCAAACCTGAATATATAATTCCTTATTCATGAATCAAAAGTCATCGGAAAGCTCCCGAATCAAGCGCGAGAAGAAGACTCTGAAAGCCATGATTCGCATCTGGTGTCATGGCGCACATTCCACCAGAAAACATCTATGTCGGGATTGCGAGGAGCTTCAAGAATATGCCCTGGCTCGTCTGGAAAAATGTCCTTTTGGCGCTTCCAAGGGTGCCTGCAGCGAATGCCCTGTTCACTGCTATAAGCCCGACATGAGAAAAAAGATAAGAACAGTCATGAGGTATTCTGGCCCGCGGATGCTTCTTCCCCATCCGTGGCTTTCTCTACATCACTTAATGGATAAACGGAGAAAATTTCCTCCTATCACGAAAAACAAGAAAAGCACTGCTCCTGAATGAATGGAGAGAAGTTAGAAACAAAGTAAAATCAGTACAGAGAAAAGACAGAATATTTTAAATATTCTCCCCAAAAGGAGAGGCAAAAATGAAGAAATTATTTCCTCTGATTCTTTGTATTTTCCTTGTATCTCTTTTGTCCGGGAATAAAGCATTCCTAGAAGAGAACGAAAATCCTAAGACTGCCCTGCTACTCATCGATATCCAAAACTTCTATTTTCCGGGCGGGAGATCATCACTCGTAAATCCAGAAGAGGCCAGTTTGAAGGCTAGTAAATTATTAAACCACTTCCGACAAAAGGGTCTGATGGTGATCCATGTCCGCCATGAAACTCAACCTGGAGGAGAAATTCATGAACACGTGAAACCTTTGGAAACGGAAAAAGTGATCTCCAAGAATCACGCCAATGCTTTCAAGGACACCGATTTATTGGCTTATCTCAGGTCAAACAGTATAGAAAGGCTTGCAATCTGCGGCATGATGACCCACATGTGTGTGGAGGCAGCTACCCGGGCTGCCCACGATTTCGACTTTGAGTGTATCGTAGTGCACGATGCCTGTGCCACTCGATCGTTGAAGTTTCAAGACAGGGAAATCCCTGCCGAAGACGTCCATTACTCAACCCTGGCTTCTCTTTCCCGCTACTATGCGAGAGTGGTGGACACAGAAACATTTTTGAAGGAATCAGAGGATTGAAAGATGGAAAGAATGACCGGCATCTGTGGGCTAAACTGCTTTAACTGCCCAACCTATATTGCGACCCATAAAGATGATGATCAGGAGAGAAAAAAGATTGCTGAACAATGGTCAACAGATGAGTTCCCCTTAGAACCAAAAGACATTAACTGTGAGGGCTGTTTAGTCGAAGAGGAAAAACTCAGTAAGTTTGCTAAGGCCTGTGAAGTCCGAGCCTGTGGATTCGAGAAAAACGTCGAAAACTGTGCTCATTGTGACGAGTATCCATGTGACAAGCTCGATAAGCTCTGGCAGATGTTCGACGCTTCAGAAGCGAAGACATTCCTGGATAAAATAAGGAATGACCTTCAGGAATAAAAAGACCAGAAATTCAATCCTGGATCAGCACATTAAAAATGTTCTGCGGTGCTCTTTTAGTCTGCGTTTCGATTTATTTTGCTTTAGATTTAATATAGCCATCAGAGAGAGTCTTCATGAAAAGAACGATGAGGTCCTCTTCTCTATCCGTCAGCTCAAGATTCCCTAGCTCATCCGTGTTCACGTTAACGCTTACCTCAGGTGGGGGCCAGTTCTCACTCTCCACATCTCTGGTATTATAGAAACGCACCACATCCTTGAGACTCTTAAAAAAGCCGTTGTGCAAGAAAGCCTTTGCAAAATCTTGGCTCGGCCTTAGATCCACATTTCGCAGAGTGGGGACTTTTTGCTTGCCATAGTTTTCCGCGGCGTACTGAGCATATTCTTCGGTAGTCTCGAGATATCCTCCCAAACCCTTGTCCACCCAATCGCTTCCTTCAGGATTCCACTCCTCTGACATAGAATAGAACGGGTTTTCAGGATTCCTGGGCGCACCAAGATTATCATAAGTGAAATCTGTAAACACAGGAGGCTCACCATTAGGTCCGGGTGTCAAAACATGGCATTCTGCACACAGGCCTTTGGTTACAAACAACATGAGTCCTTCCACTTCATCATCTTCCAACCCTAAATTCTTGTAGTCTCCCCAATTCGATTCATCGATGGATTCTACATCTTTGCCCGTCAATTTCGCCTCCCGCCAGAACGCATCAAACTTGGAACTGTAGGGACTCACTTCAACGGATCTCTCGTAGGCTGCGATGGAGCGGGCGATTCTTTCGTATGTTCCTTCGATATCATTTTCCCAATCCAAAGCTCCAGGTCTCCAGACTTCCTCGAAAAGAGCTGCATAGTCGGAATTTTTTACTTTCATCACCACGCTTTTTTTATCAAAATTGTTCTGTTCCAGCGGATTCAAGAAGGGCCCCATGGCTTGCTCAGCCAGGGGATCACTCAGCGATTCGCCTGTGGCTCTGCCATCCCAGAACATGCCGCCCACAAAGATCCCTTCTTCTTCATCTAGATGTAAAACAGGACTCAGCCCAGCATAGGTGGCAGAGGGTGGCTTGCGGTTTCCAAAACGTCCTGAAACAGCCCCTTCATAGACTGATCCTGCGCTGTTCACTCTTGAATCAGGTCCGGTAAAGCCGGCTTGAGGGCCATGGCAAAAGGCACACGCCTGCCCAGGCGGAGTGGAAAGATTTGCGTCAAAAAATAACTTTTTTCCCAGAAGTTCCTTTTTGGTGAGGTCTTCCGGCACTTCCCTCTCCGGCCCCTTGCATCCAGAAAAAAATATTAATATAAAAACACCTGCGAGACAGAAAATTCTCTTTGTCATTAACATTCTAATAACTCCTTTCTTAGTGTTTTTATCATTCAAACGAAGACAGAACTATTTGAAAGATACAGCAGGCAAATATATCATATCATTTAGAATTTTTATAGCCTGATCAAAATTGATGAGAAAGAAAGAAATTATTCCTCCCACAAGAATGAGCACCTGAGCTCACAGAAAGGAGGAATCGTTATATTCTAAAAAAAATGTTAAGCCAAAAAAAGGAGGATACTGTGAAAAAGATCATAAGTGCTGCAATGATTTTACTATTACTAATCCCTTTGCTAGCGCAGGAAAAAAATGAGGAAATATTAGTAATGTATTATGGACGATCATGTTTTGAGATAAGCTTTGCTGGGAAAAGAATTGTCCTTGATCCTTTTTATCCAGATTTTTTCGAGTATGCCTCACCAAAAAATAAATATTCCTTACCAAAAGAGAAAACCGATTATGCATTTGTGTCTCACAACGCCCGCGACCATAATTACTTTGAAGGAATTAATGTAGACCAGGCGTATCTCGCCTCAGGAGACAGGAATGAATTTATTCTCCATAAAAAAGGAAAAACGACAAAAGTCAGTGGAAAAATTACGAGAAAATTCGAGGGAAAATCATTGACTTTCTGGACTGTTCCTTCCTACCACGACGACCAAAATGGAGCTATCGATGGAGCAAACGGTATTGTCTGTCTTGATCTCAATGGATTGAAGGTAGTTCACCTCGGCGATCTCGGTCATGTCCTTGAACAAGAACAAATTGACGCCATCGGCAAAGTGGATGTTCTGATGATACCGGTCGATGAACGTTACACTATCGATTCCCAAACCGCAAAAAAGATTGTCGAACAGCTCGATCCCAGAATCGCAATTCCAATGCATTATAAGACCGATAACTTGAAAAGAGAGCTTCCATTCTCCGATGAAAAGAATTTTGTAAAAAAATTCAAAAATGTTAGGAGACATGATAAAAGTTTCATATCAATCAATAAAAAGGACTTGAAAGACGAGGTGGAAATAATAGTCCTGAAATATCATCAGGAATAAAACCGGACAACCCAGAAAAGTAAAAATTAATAAAGGCAGTATAGTTATTAAGGAAAGTAATATCTGACAGGAATGTAATAAAGGAGGAACAGATATGATAGATACCAAGCTTAAGGATAAAGTGGCGATCGTGACCGGGGCAAACCATGGGATTGGTGCCGCGATCTCAACAGCGTTAGCAGGAGAAGGGGCCAAGGTTTTTATGACTTATCTGAGTTTATCACCCTCTGAATATGGTGGTGTGAGCGAAGAGGAAGCCAAAGGTGCCACTGTACCAGGCAGAGCCTATTACCATAAGATGCAGGCGAAATCTGCTGATGAAGCCGTAAAGACAATCCATGAGCTTGGTGGCAAATGCTATGCCTGGGAAACAGATTTAGCTGACCCGGGTAATATCACAAGAATGTTTGATAAAGCAGAAGAGGAATTTGGAAAAGTTGACATTTTAGTCAACAATGCTGCGCACGGAAAGTGCGATAGCTTTATTCCCCCCGAAGAAATAAGTAAAGATCCTTTATTTGTGGATGAATTTCCCATTGCAACCATAACTGCAAATTCTCATGATGAACACTTTGCCGTGAACTGTCGGGCTGTGGCCCTCATGATTAAAGAATACACGAGGCGTTACCTATCCAGGAAAGCGAACTGGGGACGAATCATCAATATCAGTACGGATGGTGCCTATGCCCACCCTTCTGCAATCTCCTATGGAGCAAGTAAATATGCCACAGAAAGCTACACTCGTGCTGCGGCCATCGAATTAGGACCCTACGGAATAACCGTCAATGTCATATCACCAGGGGCAGTCCAAACTGGATGGATAAATGCTGAATTGGAAAAAAGCCTTGTCGAGACCTACCCTCTCCGGCGGATTGGCAAGCCCGAGGATATTGCCCAGGCTGTCATCTTTTTCGCTTCTGAACAGGCTGACTGGATAACCGGGCAAGTCCTTTACGTGGGAGGCGGAAACAGAAGGTAAATATCAGGAAAAAAATTGGGGGGGAGGTCTCCATCTTGAATGCAGGGGACACAATATTTATTTCCGAATCTCTCACCGAAATTCAAAAAAGGAGATTGATTTCCCTATTATTTCCCGATAATTCTAGGATTGTGTATTATTAAATCTGAAAGCCTAATCCCATTATTTTATTTTTTTTGATTGATTGAGCCATTCCACTATGATATTGGGTATTAGGAATAAGGGCCAAAAAAATGGCCAAGAGTGAGTTGGAGGTGAATGATGAAGAAGATAATTTGGTCGTCGTTGGCGATTATATTGATACTCATTTCTCTACATTTTGCCAGTGCAGAAGGTATCCTTGATAAATCGGAATATGCAGCGAGGCGGGCAAAATTTATGGAAAAGATTCAAGACGGGGCAGCCATTATTCTTGGAGCAACCACTCCGACAGCGGATAAACAATTTTTCCAAAACAACGATTTCTATTATTTCAGCGGCGTGGAAATCCCCAATGCTGTTCTTATCGTGGACGGACTGCATAAAGAAAGTGTTCTCTTTTACTCCATCAGTGAAAATGAGGCTCGGGCAGAAGGTATACCCTTGGATCTGGTGCGAAATCCTAAGGAAGTGACTGGAATAGACAAGGTCTTTCCCCTCGACCGACTTTCGGCACACCTAGCAAGGCTGAGTCTTCAAACCCATATTTTATACACGATGTTCAGGCCCGAGGAATTGAGCCGGGAAAACACCAACGAAAAATTCCGAACTCTACAGAACACGATGACCATGAACACATGGGATGGAAGGCTCACCCGGGAGCTACAACTGGTAAAACTCTTGAAAGAGAGATTCCCTCAAGTCACAGTAAAAGACTGTTCTCCCCTTGTCTGGGACCTCCGTAAAATAAAATCTCCCTCAGAAGTTGAACTCCTCCGCCAGGCAGCCAGGATTGGTGTTAAGGCCCATCTGGCAGTCATGAAATCTACCCGGCCTGGAATCACAGAAAAGGAACTGGCCGCTCTGTTTGAATACACCTGTAAAAAAGAACGAGCCCAAGAACTAGCTTTTTATGTCATCCTGATGTCAGGTCCCAACCACGCTTTCGGCCATTATCACAAGCATGACAGAACACTGGCAAACGGGGATTTTATCATCCTGGATGCGGGTCCAGACTTCGGATACTACAATGCGGATATATCATCCACTTTCCCCGCTAACGGGAAGTTCTCGCCGAGACAGGAAGAATTGTACAGGATGGCCTACGGCATCCGGAAAACCTGCCTGCAAAATTATCGGCCGGGCATTTCGCTCAAGGAGGTGGGGGAAAAAATCAAGCAATACCTTATCGAGCAGGGATACGACCATACAGATCCGAAATTTCGAGGATTAATCCGTTACGGCGGATACAACCATTCCATCGGACTGGCGACCCATGATCCCGTTGGAACTTTTTCTGGCCCGGATGAAGTTCTGCGTCCAGGCTTCGTCTTTGCCTGCGATATTAACTTGCCTTACCCTGAGGAAGAAATGGGAATCCGACTTGAGGACACAGTGGTGATCACAAAAGACGGGTATGAAAATCTCTCGCAGGGAATTCCAAGGGCAGTGGACGAGATTGAAGCCTACATGAAAAAGAAATAATCTCTCACCAGGAGCTGAATCATGAAAAAATCCTTCGCCGTATTATTAATACTGGTTTCATTTTCTTGTTGGCTGCAGGCCCAAAAAATCGATGTCTACCAGAGACCACTCACCTATGAAAGGAGCCATGATTACGATGCCCAGCACTACCGCATAACTCTTACCTTTGATTTAGATAAGAAGTATTTCTGGGGAGAAAACAGAGTGACATTGATTCCATTAAAAGATGACTTCCAAGAATGCGTCCTGGATGCAGAGGAATTAGTTGTGACCGCTGTTGCGAACTCACAGAACCACCCCCTTGAATTTAAACAAACAGACAGGCATCTCACTGTCCAGCTTTCCAGAGCTTACGGCTATGGTGAGACTGCGACCTTCACCGTAAAATACCACGCCCAGGATCCAAAACACGGGCTTTTTTTCGATGACGAAAAACCCACTAATCCCAAGATGGTATCGACAGTCTCCTGGCCCGAATATGCTCATCACTGGTTCCCCTGTTATGACTATCCTCATGATAAAGTGACCAATGAGCTGATCGTAACCGTTCAGGATGATTACAGAGTGCTTTCAAACGGGAGGCTGGTCAGCGTAAAAGAGGACATAAAGAACAGCACTAAAAC
Organism: Candidatus Aminicenantota bacterium; assembly: GCA_011772495.1. GTDB lineage: Bacteria > Acidobacteriota > Aminicenantia > Aminicenantales > Aminicenantaceae > WVZL01. The sequence continues at coordinate 157,999 of WVZL01000007.1, read as the reverse complement.
CTACCATTGGTCGCAGGAGCTTCCCCATTCCACCTATCTTTTCATGCTGGCTATCGGTCCTTTTGAAATTATCCAAGACACTCTCGGTTCGCTGCCGGTGAACTACTGGGTCTATGAGAAAGATGTGGAGGATGCCCGATGGATATTTAAGAAAACTCCCTCCATGATTGATTTCTTCAATAAACTTTTCGGATATGAATATCCCTGGGCAAAATATGACCAAGTCACCACACCTCGGCAAGGAGGAGGCGCTGAAGCCACCTCAGCTACAGTCCTCGGTGAACAAGTCATCCACGATAAAAGAGCAGAGCAGGATTTTTCCTGGGAGACAGTCATTGCCCATGAAGTCGCTCACCAGTGGTGGGGAGACCTCATCACCTTGCGGTCCTGGGCACATACCTGGTTAAACGAAAGCTTTGGTACCTATTCCGATTATCTTTACACCCGTTATGATAAGGGAGAAGATGAAGGGGCCTATGATCTGCTCAGGAAAAAGAACCAGTACTTAAGGGAGGCCCATACAGAATACATGCGTCCCATTGTTTTTGACCGTTATGACCGACCGCAAGACAACTTTGACAGTCACACTTATCCCAAAGGGGCTGCTGTTCTCCACATGTTACGCTTCATCATGGGAGATAAACCTTTCTTCAGAACTCTTCGACACTTCTTGCATAAACATGAGTTTCAGGCCGTTGACACCCATGATTTTATGGTCGCTGTAAAAGATGTGACAGGTCAGAACCTTGACTGGTTTTTCGAGCAGTTTATTCTTAAGCCAGGACATCCGGTCTTTGATATCAGCTACAGCTGGGATGAACAAAGCCAAAAACTCAAACTGAAGGTGATTCAAACGCAGGATACATCTATAGGCATTCCGGTCTATAAGATGCCGGTGATAATAGGAGTTGTCACTCCGGAAGAAAAAACATCAAAAAAAGTATGGATAAAACAGAAAGAACAGGTGTTCGAACTTTCTGTGAAAGAGAAGCCTCTCCTGGTTAGGTTTGATGAAGGGAATTACCTCTTGAAGGAATTGAGGTTCGATAAAAGCCTGGAAGAACTCCTCTATCAACTCAAAAATGATGATGTTATCGGCAGGAGCTGGGCCGCCTCACAGCTAGCACGATTTAAAGACAACACCTGTGCTGTAAACAGCTTGATCCATAGCGCTCAGGAAGATGAATTCTGGGCCGTGAGAAGAAGCGCTCTCGAAACCTTGGGAAAGCTTAAACAGAGGGAGCATGTTGATCTGTATAAAAACATGACCACGGATAAAAATTCAAAAGTCAGAACAACTGCCTTAAGAATTCTTGGAGATTATAAAAACCCTGAATTCATTCTCTTTTTTAAGGAGCAATTTGAAAAAGATGACAGCTACATGGCCCAGGCCGAAGCTTTGAGATCAATAGGGAAATGCGGCGATCAATCACAACTTCCCTTCCTGGAAAAGGCAGTAAAAATGAAATCTCCGAGAAATGTGCTAAGAAAAGCAGCAGCTTGGGCGATCGGGACAGTTAAACAGCAGAAATAGAACGTTCAAACCCAGCCTCATCCCTATTTCCTCTATATCAATCTCCAGATCATTAAAACCATCAAGATTTGTAGCTAAGATATCATTCGATCTTAGATGAGCGATGAATCTCCCCTAACATTTTCTTTGCTTTGGATTGCGTTTTTGTAATACTATCAATTTTTTAAATGATGGAAAAATGACAAACATCAGGACAAATCTCTGGAAGATCTATTTCTACAAGTTCCTGGGTGAGTTCTATCTGATCATCCCGATATTGATTCCCTATTATGAATCCAACAACCTCAACTCAACCCAGATCTTCACTATCCAGGCAGCCTATGCCCTTTCGATCCTGATTCTTGAAATTCCCTCCGGCTACCTGGCTGATGTCATCGGTCGGAAGAAAACAATGGTGCTGGGTGCAATTTTCATGCCGGTCGGCCTGGCAGTGTACGCCCTTACCCATACCTTTCTCTCCTTCATCGTGGCCGAATTCATCATCGCTTTAGCCAACAGTATGCGGTCAGGTTGTGATTCAGCCCTGATCTACGACACGCTGATTCAATTGAATGAAGAGTCTGAATACAAGAAATTCGAGGGGAGATCATTCTATTACACCCGGATAGGTACAGCCCTGGCTTCTATCCTGGGAGGGCTTTTCGCCTTAGTATTCCTGCGCCTGCCTTTCTATATTAACATCGCTACCAGCTCATTGATGCTTCCGTTTGCTCTTTCCTTGATCGAACCCGAGCGGAAAAAGCTAAAAGCACAAAATCCATTGATGGACATCCTGAGGATCTGCCGATTCAGCTTCGCCCATCCGCAGTTGAGGTTGCTCATATTCTACGCGGCCATGATTATGAGTACCGGGGTTGTCGGTGTCTGGGCTTACTTTCTGTACTACGAATCCATCGGGATAAGTATCGGGTATTTTGGCATCCTGTTTGCTGCCTTTCAATTAGCCAGCGGCTTCGGCTCCAGGAAAGCCCAGGACCTGGAAAAGATGTTCGGAGAGAGAAGATCATTTCTAATTCTACTGCTCATTGCTCCTACCTTTATACTGCTCGGAATCTTCAAGACCTTTTTATTGATTCCCTTGATACTTCTCAACGCTTTCTTGTGGGGCTACGCTTTCCCTTTACTCATGGATTACCTGAACCGCCTCATCAAGTCAGAAGTTAGAGCCACAGTTTTGTCCGTGGCGAACATGGCCGGAAGCCTGTCTTTTGTGATTCTTTCTCCGGCTTTCGGTAAACTGGCGGATTCATTCTCCCTCTCGATAGCTTTCATCCTCATGGGAATCTACTTTTTCGGGTATGGAATCATAGCTTTAGTTTTAATTCTACGTCGCTTCCAGGATTTTGAAGGAGCAAAGCCAGCAGAGTCTTAAAAGCTAGGGCAGGAATTCACGAGATCTGTTATAGCCAAACGAGACTTTGATAAAAATCATCTCATTTCTCGGCCCGAACCCAAATTGGAAAACTTGGGGAGGACTCGGCCGGTCTTATTCATGTACTCACGATACTCTTCCCCGAAGCGCTCGAGCATCATCTGTTCCTCGCGTGGAACTCTCGCAAGGTATAAAGGCAGGAAAAATACCAGCATGGATAATCCTGCAATCCAGTTCTGCAGCAATAAAGCCTGAGCGATTCCCCATATTCCGTGGGCAGCATAGATCGGATGCCGGATGAGCCGGAAGACTCCTAGAGTCACGAGCGCATGTTCTTTCTTGAGCTGCACCGATGGCGAGAAACTATGCCCCAGGTCATCATGTGCTTTCCAGAGCAGCCACAACGCAAAAGCAAAGATGGCCACGCCAATCCAGCCCGCCCAATCGGGCAGACGATAATCAGCGAAGTCCAGCCAAGGTGAAAACACGTAAAAAAGCGGCAGGACGATCAGTCCCAAAGACGACAGGAAGAGCAGTAACCGTTCAAGCCTTATTTTGTGGTCGACTGCAATTTCATCTTTTTTGGGCCGCTTGGCATAGACTCCTCGTATCACCGACCCCACCACCAGACCGATTAACCAGAAAATTTCAAAGATGCTGTCAAACATAGGTAGGCCTCGATTCCTTTATATCATGAAGATTCATATTAAAACTTTTACGGGAAAATATGCAAAATAAATTTAAATCTAACTAAAAATTTAGTTGACAAACTAATAGATTAGTTATATATTAAAGGTACCATGAAAAAATTAACCAAAGCCGAAGAACAAATCATGCAAATTTTATGGGAGCTGGAAAGAGGCTTCGTTAAGGATATCATCAAACATCTTCCTCAGCCAAAACCAGCCTATAACACAGTATCGACCATCATCAGGATCCTGGAAAAAAAGGGCTTTGTCTCCCACCAAGCCTACGGCAACTCTCACGAATATTTTCCAGTTATACATAAAGAGGAATACACTAAAGCTTACCTGAAAAACATCATGAAGAATTATTTCAGCGATTCCTTCAGAGAAATGGTCTCCTTTTTTACCAGTGAAGAAAACATTAGTATCGAGGAGTTGGAAGAGCTCAGAAAAATGATCAACGAGGAAATAAAAAAACAGAAGAGAGGCGAAAATGAATAATACAATTTTATATCTTATCGAATCTGGAGTTTGCCTGGCTCTTTTTTATATCGTTTATTGGGCTTGCCTAAAAAAGGAAACCTTTTTCTTGATCAACCGATTTTTCTTACTGTTTTCTATTCCCATCTCATTTCTTATCCCGCTTCTTAAGATTCCCTCTCCGTTTCCCGCCAGGCCTTTAGTCGAGAAAACATACGTCGCCGGGCTCCCGGGAGGAACCCAAGTTCAATATCCAGGAACCATTGATGTTTTAGGATTGATATTCCTGGTTGGCGCCGGGCTTTTCCTGCTGCGCTTTATTTATAAGCTCGTCCAATTATTCCTGTTGATAAAAAAATACGGCTCCCAAAAGTTTAACGGAGTGAATGTTGTTTTCCTCGAAAAAAATTCCGCTCCCTTTTCATTCTTTAACTTCTTATTCGTGAATAAGTCTGATATTTCTGAGCCGGATTTCAGCCGAATCATCTCCCATGAATTGGTTCACATAAAGCAGTATCATTCCATAGATTTGATTCTCATGGAATTGCTAGCCATTTTCCAATGGTTTAATCCTTTTGTATGGCCGTACAAAAAATCATTGAAAGAAACACATGAATACTTAGCTGACAATGCAGTCATTGCGCAGGGCTGCAGCAAGGCGAAGTATCAAGTGCTCATCTTCGAGCAGCATGTGGGTATGAAATTGTTTGAATTCGCGAACAATTTCAATCATTCACAAATCAAAAGGAGGATAACCATGATGGAGAAAATCAAATCCAGGGGAAGGGCAAAATTCAAGGTCCTGTTGATCCTGCCGATCATCGCCCTTTTAGTGCTGGCCTTTGCCGAATCAAAACCTGCTAAAGCACCTGCCGAAAAAGATAGTGTTGATAAGGCCACACTCTCCCAGGACGATTCCAAAGTCACAGCTCAAACAGAAGAAGAAAAGAAAGCCAAAGAAAAGAAGATGCAAAAAGAGTACATGGAGAAAGAGAAAAAGTTGAAAAAGGCTCTGGAAAAGACTGAAGACCCGGAGAAAAGAGAAGCCATAAAGAAGAAACTCGAACAATTGTATCTGATGATCAAAACAGAAAAAAAGAAAGAAGAGATGAAGGCTCATTATCTTGAGCTGAAGAAAAAGTTAGAAACCACCGAAGACCCGGAAAAACGAGCTCAGATAAAGAAGAAGTTAGCGAAATATGAGAAGATGAAAGCTACGGAGAATAAAGTCAAAGAACTCTCGCTGAAAGAGAAAGAACTGAAAGCAGCCTATAAAGAGACCGATGACCCTGAAAAAAAGAAGATGATAAAGGAGAAGTTGGTACAAATCCAGAAAACAAAAGAGGCCATAAAGAACAATCAAGTGGTGGTCCAAGTGCATAAGGTCCCGGTTGTCATAGCTGAACTGAAAGAAGCATATAAAAACACCGATGACCCTGAAAAAAAAGCGGCAATCAAGAAAAAGATACAGAAGCTGAAAGAAGCAGAGGGAGAAGCAACAATTGTGAACATAAAGACATATGAACAGGTGGAGCTCGAACTTAAAGAAAAGCTAAAAAACACTGAAGACCCGGAAAAGAGAAAAATGATCAAAGAGAAACTGGCTGAGCTGAAAAAAATGATGGAAGAGCAAAAGAAAAAGGAGAAGAAGTAAGAAGGGCTGAGTAAGAACGAAGTGGCGTTATGATGGAATGACCTGATGATCACCGGGCAAAAGCCCCAGGTGATCATTAACCAAGGGGAGCCAGGACTCGCTAGCCTGGCTCCCCTCTCCCCTCCTATTAATGGGGTCAGACCAAGCTATCTCCTTTTTTATCAGCGAGATATATCCAATTTTTTCCTATTTTTTGCTCTTAAACCGCTCTTTTTATAGGCAAAATCACTGCTCTAAGCATTTAACTCTTACCCTCTTAAACCGATGTTTTTGGCCCCAGAATGGCCATTCTAAGACTCAAAATGGCGCTAAAAAATCACTCTATTTATTTAATATCAATTGGTTAGCTTGGCCCGACCCCATTAATTTATTTCAAGAATCTAATCAAAAAGTTTATAATGGGGGGAAGAAGGATCTCGAATGAAGCTCTTGAAGATAGGAATATCAGGAATCAGGGGAATCGTGGGGGAAACCATTACTCCTGAACTGGTCATGAACTTCGCCTGTGCTTTTGGCACTTATTTAGACTCAAAACGCGTTCTAATAGCTCGGGATACCAGAATATCCGGCCCCATGCTTCATTCAGCCTGTCTGTCGGCCTTGATTTCATCGGGTTGTGAAGTCTTGGATCTGGGAATCTGTCCGGCTCCTATTCTGCAGTACATGGTGAAAAGATTGAAAGCCAAAGGAGCCATATCCATTTCTGCCGGACATAATGATATCAAATGGAATGCCTTGACATTTATCAACCAAGAGGGAACCTACCTGAGCACGTTTCAAGGAGAGGAAGTCTTGGATATCTACCATCTAGAAAAATACCATAAAGCTTCTTGGGGCCGATTGGGAAAACTCGAATCCATCGATAATTATCAGGATATTTATTTTAAAAATCTAGGGAAGTTCCTCGATGTCGAAGCCATCAAAAAATCCGAATTAAAGATAGTGATTGACCCCTGCAACGGAGCAGGTGCGAAAATTATCGATTCCTTCTGTAAGTCTCTGCAAACAGAATTGGTTCCGATCAACAATGAACAAAACGGATATTTTCCTCACGATCCTGAACCCCGTCCGAGGAACGCCCAACAGGTGGCTTCAATCATCAAAGCTGTCAAGGCTGATGTCGGTTTTCTCCTGAACAGCGATGCCAGCCGGGTCTCTCTTGTTTCAGAAAACGGGGAGACTTTATCCGAGGAATACACTCTTCCCTTGATAGCCAATTATTACTCGAAGAAAAAGCCAGGCCCCATCATCACTAACCATTCCAGCTCCAGAATGATCGAAGATGTGGCCAGAGAAACCAATTGTCCGGTCATCAAGACCAAGGTGGGGCAATCCTACGTAATCCAATCAATGATAAATGAAGAGGGAGTTATAGCTGGTGAAGGGAGTGGCGGAATTGCTATAGCTGAATTTCAGCCCGCCTTTGATGGATTTCTCGCCATGGGACTGATCTTAGAGACCATCGCCAGGAGGAAGAAGAAAATTTCCCAGTTGATCCAGGACCTCCCCAAGTACCATATAGTCAAAGAAAAGATTTACTGCCCTCCCACCAAGATTCATTCGGTCGTCAATGAAGTCAAGAAAGTCTACCGAGATAGAAAAATTGACAGTTCAGATGGGATAAAAGTTGAAGAAAAGAGCGGCTGGGTTCAGGTGAGAACATCAGCTACTGAGCCAATGATACGGATAATATCTGAGGACAAATCAAAAGAGAGAGCTCAGCAGAGAGCGGAAGAAGTCATGCAATTTATATCCCCCTTGGTGAAATGATGAGAGTTACCTCCTTAAAAATAAGCATCTCAGGAGTCAGAGGCATCGTAGGGGAAAGCCTGACTCCCCAGCTATTGGCTTTTTTTGCCCAGGCTTATGGCACCTACCTAGGAGGAGGGGCTATCATTGTGGGCCAAGATTCAAGAACCTCGGGCATCATGGTAAAGAATGCTGTTCTATCCGGACTTTTATCTGTCGGTTGTCAACCCGTAGAGGTCGGAATCTGCCCTATTCCTTCCTTTCAAGTTTTCACTAAACAAGCCAAAGCCAGAGGAGGCATATTTGTCACAGCCAGTCATAATCCTAAAGAATGGAACGGCCTAAAATTTATAAGTCAGGAAGGATTGTTTTTAAACTATCATCAGACTGAAGAATTCCTAGACATCTACCACCAGGGAGAATTTTCTCTGGTTGAAGCCGAGAAATATAGGATTCCGAAATCGAAAAAGAATCCCACCGCGCCTCATTTAAAGAAGCTGCTATCTTATTTCAAGACCGGTCTAATCAGCAAAAGGAAATTCAAGGTGGCCATCGACTGCGCTAACGGAGCGGGTGCAGTGCTGGCTCCTCAATTTTTGCAAAATCTGGGATGTGAGACGATTTCTATAAATTGCGTGCCTGATGGTTCCTTTGCTCATCATCCAGAACCTGTTCCCGAAAATATCGCCCAGCTCTGCCAGACAGTCATCGAAAACGAGGCTAACGTGGGCTTTGCCCAGGATGCCGACGCTGACCGGTTAGCTGTGGTCAACGAAAAAGGAGAGCCTCTTGGAGAAGAGTCAACTCTGCTCCTGGCTTCTAAACATGTTTTGAGTAAAAATCCTGGTCCGGTTGTTATCAACCTTTCGACGTCACAGGCGATGGATGATATCACCAGAAGCTTTAACGTTCCTCTCATCAGGACCAAAATCGGCGAAATAAACGTTGTAGAGCAGATTCTTGCTCAGCAAGGAAAGACTGCCATCGGAGGGGAAGGAAACGGAGGAGTGATCCTCCCTGAAATCCATCCCTGCCGGGACAGCTTCACAGCTATGGGCCTGATCTTAGAGTACATGGCCTCCTCAGGCCATACCATTTCCGAACTTCAAGCTGAGATTCCCGAATACCACCTGATCAAAGATAAGATCATAGGAACGCAGGAGCAAGCCTATTACCTCATAAGACAGCTGAAGAGAAAATACCAGAATAAAGGAGAAATCTCGCTTTTGGATGGCCTAAAGATCCAGTTTGAAGATCACTGGTTCCACATCAGACCTTCGAATACCGAACCCATCATCAGATTGATAGCTGAAGCCAAGAGCCATGAAAAGGCTAAAAGAATAGTCAGCCAATTAAAAAATGAAATCTCAGGGATTATAAAAAAGAAGTCATAGTTTAGTCAGAGCAGAAAACAAAATTATATTCAGCCAGAATGTCGATTCTTACTCTAGGATCAAAGGGATTTGGGAGATGACTTCTTGATTGGCTAACAAGTCTCTTATAGTAAGTTTTAACCAGTAATACCCAGGAGTAAAATCTCTAAAGTTGGCTTGAAAGAGCAGGTCAAATTCTCCAGGTTTAACTTGGAATGGATTCCGAAGGAATTCCATGCTTTTTAACGGAGCACTCCTTCCCTCCCCATCCACCATTTCAAAGCTCATTTCAGTCTGTGGGATTTGAACCTGAGGATGCAACTTCAAATTATAAATCTTAATATAGAATTGAGCTGGAGCTGAAGTCTCGAGCACAGGAAAAACTCCTGGAATGAACGACTTGTTGTCCATGATAAAGGGGTAATCTAAAGGCAGGTTGATTCCTATCTTCCGTCCCCCGGGTTTATGAGGATCAAAACCCCGAGTCAACAACCAATCAGTCCCAGGTTGAATAAAAACAGGGCCGCTCACGGCCAGGTCACCCTTTTCATAATCGGGAACAGAGATTTTCTGAATCTGACTTCCGATCTCTCCGGTATTTTTGTCCCGGACAATCAGTTTGATTCTATAATCTCCGGGAGAGAGCAAGTGGAGGTCGTAATATTTAATCCCGAATGACTGAAGATCCTTTTTTGATTTTTGGGGGGAGATCGTCAGGGTTTGGTGAAAGAAATCTTTGAAGTTTCCAGAGCTAGATATTGCATAACTAAAGATCTCCAGGTTGATCGCTTTTCTTTTCTTCTCTAAGAATTGTCTTCCGGGAAATTTCAAAAAGACAGGCACCTGGCATATGCTTTCTTTGCCCCGAAAAGCAAGAACACAGCTTTCGAATTGAATTTTACTGCTGGAGATGTCTTTGACAATATACTCTACTAGCTGAAGGCTTTTTTCCAAGTTCGTGTATTTACTGTATGGCTTGGGTTCGTAATAGCCTTTACGGTAGGAGATATCTACTCCAGACCTGGAGGTTTGAATTTTGATTTTACGGAATCTACCCTCTTTTTTCTTGTCTTCCGGGTAATAGCCAATGACATAATAGGTATTGGTTACTTTAAGAAGATTCTCCAAAGGTTGGTCCAATTCATTGATATTCCTAAAAATCTGGCCGCCGGTCTCTCTTGAGAAAGTGGTAAGAGTCTCTTGTCTGCGGTGGATAGAAGAAACGCTTGTGGCCTGTCCGCTGACTTGGTTCAGGTCTCCAGCTTGAGTTTTGAGTCCTCCTATATCGACAGTGTGGATGGAGCAATCCGCTGAGGCAATCTTATTCAGGACTCCATCGAGCTGGGTCCTTAAGGCGCCGTCTCCAAATTGTGAGGCCGTATCAATATAACGGCTGAGAACATAGCGAGAAACAAATTCGCTTCCTGTAGTAACACTTGTCTCTCCGCTCACTTGTTCCTGAGCCCTTCCGGTCAGCACTTTGCTGTCAAATCCTTCGGAAAAATAGATGATGTGTTTTCGACCTTGAATGGTGTTTAAGGCCACAGATAGTGTGTTTAGGCTGCTTATGAAATCTGTAACATTGGCGGCCTGGATCCTGGCAAGTCTCTTATTCAACTGCTCTTGGAGTATGGCTATCCGGTCATCAGCCATGCGCGCCGGAGAGAACTGATCAGCTTCTGTCTCATCTCGATATGGCTGGTCAATTCTAGGAAAGGTAAAACCTACCGGGCCAGCTATTCTTTGTTTTGATTCAAGCAGGCCCAAGGTATTGACGACATCGAACAAATGCTCTCGATCACTGGAAAAATGAGAGAGAATCTTCAAACCCCCTATACCTGAATAAGAGGCGACACCTACTAAATCCGTAGGGAGTATTTTTTCCTTTATGAAATCCAGACAGGCTTCCCTGGCTCTTATAATCCCTGTTGGAGTAGAGAAGGCGAAGTCAAAAAACAATAGAATCTGGCGCCTGGCGGCTGGATATTTTCGGGTTATAGTGGCTATTCGAGGAGAATCATTCTGGACGAGGACAAAATGCGATATTTTCTGCTTTTTGCCATTCTCATAAAGCGTGACTTCCTCAGGCCTAAGGTCTTCGACAGGATTTCCTTTATTATCAATGACGTAAAGGGGGATCTCTAACAGCACCACTTCCACTTCGTAGCGAAGGGGCTTCAACTCAGCCTGTGAAAAGAGATAACGAGAAAAATTTGTTACAGCTATCACAAATATTGCAATAAAAACGGATATCAAGATGAAATTTCTTTGACGGGATGATCTCATCTTCTTCCCTACAATTCTAATATAGAGCCACCTAAAAGAAAAATCATTTTTTTTAATTTTTTAATTGGGGTCAGACCAAGCTATCTATTTTTTTATCAACAAGATATGTCAAATTTATGCCCATTTTTTGCTCTTAAACCGCCATTTCCCTGGGCAAAATCATCACTTTAAGAAACTCACTCTTACCCTATTAGATTGATGTTTTTGACCCCAAAATCGCTATTCTAAGACCTAAAAAGGCAGCAAAAAAACATTTTATTTATTATCAATTATTTAGCTTGGTCTGACACCATTCTATCCGGCCAAAAACCTTCTTATCCAGGAGAGAATGCCTCCCTCAAATTTTCTGACGACTAAGACAGAAACCGGAGATCTACGGGCCAGCTTTTCAGGGATGGTTCCGAATCGGACTCGCTTCCATAATCCTTCTTTGCTGGCCCCGATCAAGATCAGGTCATGATTTTGGCTTTCTTCGAGAACCGCTGAAACAATATCTCGTGCACAAACAACCTTTTCTATAACTATCTGACTATCATAAAGTATAGCGTTTCGAGTTTCTCTCAGACAACCTTCCGCTTTCTTTCTCCTGTCCTCATCGAGTGCTATAGAAAGAAGAGTCAATTGCCCTCGGTTCTGTTTGGCAATCCAGGAGCCCCATTCCAAAGCGAGTTTGGCATTCGGTCCACCAGCAGTAGGGACGAGCACTCTCTTGATTTTTCCATCCCCCTGAATTTTCAAGATGCCAACATCACAGGGAGCTTCCTGGATTATCGGATCAAGAATGCTTCCCAGAACTCTCCGCCGCGCTGTTATCTCTCCGCTTCCCAGGATCAGAACATTCCCTTTATTCTCATGAACACTATCCAGAAGTCCATGATAGACCTGGCGGGCAACTCGTATGTTAAAGCTTACCGGAACTTTGCTCTTTTCCCCGAGATCATCGGCAACTTTTAGAAATTCCCTTCTTTCCTCGATGAACCGCTTTCCAGCAGTTAAAGGCGTCTGAGGAGGAAGAGGGATGACATGAGTCACAAAAATCTCACCATCCTTTTCTTTGGCTATGACGACGGCCAGATTCATCAGAGGCTGAACTTCCTGTTTATGTTCGATTCCCAGGACTATCCTGAAATCTCTATGCGCCAGTTCTTTTTCTTCCACGAGGATTTTGGGGCCCACTTCTTTCTTTTCCCAGTGTTTGGCGTACCCGTAGTAGATAGAAAGCCCCATGCCTATCCAAAGAAGGCTGATGAAGAATGACCTAGGGCTATAAGCGAACATCACAATAATCAATACGCCCTGGGTGATAATGCCTATCAGCGGGAATAGAGGAAATAAAGGAGATTTGTAGCCTTTCAAGAGCTGAGGCTTCTTTCTCCGGATGTGAATCAGGGCCACATTCACAAAGATAAAAAGAAAGAGGAACATGATATCAGCGCTCGAGGCGACATCCTCGATAGGCAGCAGAAGGAGCATCAGGATAATAAGAATCGAGGAAACAAAAAGCGAGCCGCTGGGTGTTTTGAATTTGGCATGAACACGAGAAAAAACAGGAGGAAGATTATGATCTCTGCCCATAGCAAAAGAAACCCGGGAGGAGCTGTAAATGGTAGCATTCAAGGCGGAGATGGTGGAGAGCAATCCTCCGATAAGAAGGACAGCGCTTCCCCAGACGCTAATGTTTCTGGCTGCCTCCACCATCGCCACCTCTTTCTTGGCTGCCAGAAATGCCCAGGGAGTCATTGCTCCAGGATTGACAACGCCAAGAGCCACAAAGGCCACGAAGATATAAATGGGCACCACAATCAAAAGGGATAAAAAGATGGCTTTAGGGACATTTTTAGCTGGATTCTTGACCTCTTCCCCGCTCTGAGCAATAATTTCATAGCCTTCAAAGGCAATATAAGTGAGTCCCATAGCGGTCAAAATCCCGATGAATCCTTTGGAAAAGAAGGGAAAGAAATTGGTAAAACGTTGCGGCTCAGAAATGATTATCTTCGAGCCCATCAGAACAAAGAGCAAAAGTATCATTATTTTCAGGACCGTCACCACATTCCCTGCCTTTCCTGTTTCCTTGGCTCCTCGGTAATTGATCGAGGTAAAAACGATGACCACAAGAACAGCCAAAATCTTCTTCAAGATCACGGGAGGAAGGAGGAGATCGAACTTAAACTCCACCAGGACTTCCCCGAAATAGGCGCCAAATCCGATAGCATAAAGTGAACAGGCGACTGAGTGGGCCATCCAGGACATCCACCCCGAAAGAAAACCCGAAGGCTGGGGAAGGCTTTCCTTGACCCATAGATAACCGCCTCCTGCTTCAGGAATCGAACCACCGAGTTCTGCATAAGCAGAAGCTGTGAAGAAGGCCACGATCCCGTTGAGGAGAAAGGCAATGAGAATGGCAGGACCTGCCACTCCGGCCGCAATCCCGGTAAGGACAAAGATCCCGGCTCCGATCATCGCTCCTACCCCAATCATGGTCACCGAGAAAAGACTCAGTTCTCGGCTCAATTTCATCGATGTTCCTCGCTGAGGAGGAGAGCTTCCCTTTTTTCCAGTCCCGCGCTGGCTAGATTCTTGGCTCATCTTTTTTCAGGTTTAAGATAAAATTTTTTAAATCATAGAACATAGAGAATCTAAAATCAATTTTAAAGAATAAGGAGGATTTTACTTTTTCAGAGCACTGCGTGTAAAGGGATCAGACCACTAATCATTATAATAATTTACTAGAACTATTGAATGTCTGACTCCATTTTATTTTAATAGAAGAAAAATGAGAATTAAAGGAGCAGGCCATTGAATAATATGGAGCAACTGGTTCAAATATTGAATAGATACAAATGGACGCCAGGACAAGGAAAAATAGGTATTCTCTTGATCGACCTCCAGGAATACTTTCGGGCAATGATTCAACCTATGCTATCTAACCTTCAACACATCATCACCACTGCACGGGAAAGGAACATCCCTTTGATCTTTACCCAGCACGGTCATAAATCCACCGAAGAGGCAGGGATGCTCGGAGCCTGGTGGGCAGATCTAATCATCAAGGAAACTACGGAGGCACAACTTCTCCCTGAATTAAACATCGGGCCCAAAGATATCATTATCCAGAAAGATAGGTACAATGCTTTCTACAACACTGACCTTGCAGAAAAATTAAAACAAAGAAACATCAAGGATTTAGTCATTGGTGGAGTCATGACTAACCTCTGCTGTGAAACCACGGCCAGAGATGCCTTTGTCAGGGATTATCGGGTATTCTTCCTGGCCGATGGCACCTCGACCGGAGAGGAAGACTATCATCTCTCTACCCTGAAGAATCTTTCCTTTGGCTTTGCCACCCTCATGACCTGCGCCCAATTTATTAGTACCATGAAAAGCTGGTAAACTTGGGCAGGGAAGAATGCGCAGAGCAAATTGATTCTCTGTGGCATCAGGCGAGGGATTATCCACACATAGCCATCACCCCCAGGGTCATCTCCGCGAAGTTAGATAGGCAATAGTTATAGTCTATTATCAAAATAATTGAATATCTGATGCCCCCTTGCAAGCAACAGCTTAAGAGAATTCTTAAAATTATTGAAGGTCAGACGCCAGCTCGCTTTTACTTAAAAAAATGAGCCTTATCAAACTGAGGGCAAACAAGCGTCTTTCCGATCTCTTTCAAGACTTCGAGAGTTCCTTTATAGACGCCTATCTTAATCGGAAAGGCTGCCTCTTCACCTGCCCCCAGCTCCAATCCCCAGGAATGGCATTCTAGCTCACCAAATGCCAGCGGTCCTTCCTCCAAATGACTGTAAATCTGGATAGCATCCCCGTTTGTTTTCTGCTCTCCTTTGGGTTTATCGACATAACGAGCCTCTGGCATAACCGGAAATTCCATGAATACTAAGGAATAATCTCCATTTTTTGTTTTGGCTAAATAACTGATGGCGCCCTGGGTTGATTCTGGGCGTAGACCGACTTTATACCTCTGGCTTCCGTGGATGAAAAAAGAAAAAGAATCTGGATTGGCTTTAACGAAGTCTTCAGGAGTAGGTTCAAAATAGTTGCCCCGCCAGGCTGCTTTCTCGACTCTATTGACGGGGACAATCATTGTCCCCTGAGGCGGAATCTGGATCAGGCACCACAATCCTAATATCCGGTCTAGAAATTTTTTAGAGTTATTCTTGAGTTTATGGACGAAATCAATCCCCAGGTATTGATAATCCAAGTCTTTGAAAGGAGGCAGAGGCTTCAGCAGGTCTTCTGAAGGCCTGAATTCTCTGGTCAAGGTTAAATCATAATTTTCTTGGCCATCGTTGGAGGTGGTCTTGAAGGTGTTCGAAAGCACGAGGCGTTCATTTTCCTTATGAAGTATGACCTTGTATTGGCCAGGGTCAAGCATGGAAAAATCCCTGGTTCCCTTCCAATCCGGTCTGAAGATAAACCCCTTGGCTCCCCCCTCTGGTGAGATCCAAGAACGTTGCCCGCCCTGACCCTTCAGAATATCAGGGTGAGTCCAGAACAAATTCTCCCCATCCACCGAGACAGACAGAATCCTCCCCCCGAACTTAGGGATGACCAAAAACTGGTTTCCCTGGCTGTTCGTAAAAAGAAAGTGTTTGATTTTATGGCTATTCAGCGTTTTTACAATGGTTTCCATCTCTTGTTTCTCCTCAGAAATAGTGGCGGAATTTAAAAACATAGAGACTCCCACGAATAACATCATTAAAAAAGTAAAAGTTCTCTTCATCTCTCTCTCCTTTCAATCTTGAAACAGGAACTCCTGGATCCAGGATTCCTTTTGGTTTTTTTCCCTCCGAGTCTTTTCATCCTGAACAAGGGCTTTTGACTTTAGAATTCTTCTATAGCAAAGGCAGTCAAAAGTCAAATCAAATCTAATCAATAAAATAATGAATTCCAATCGCTGCTATCTAGCTTAGAAAGCCAAAAGTGTAGACCTGGCCCCGATTTTTATGTAGACTCAAGGAAGACATGTTAAAGAACCTAAAAGTCATCGATTTTCACATCCATATCGGCCTCAAAGAAAACTGGACTGAAGGGGTTCACGATTACCAGAAATCAGCCCAATCCGAGTTCTATACCCGGTATGAAGAGCTGACCAAACCTGAGGGCTTCGCGACTTATCTTAAAAGCCATGGAATCGAAAAGGCTGTCATCCTGCCTGAACTCAGTCCCCTCGTCACCGGAATCGTTCCCAATGAATATGTTCTAGAATTCTGCCAGGGTCATGATATCTTTATTCCCTTCTGCACCATCAATCCCTATCTCACCCCTAATCCTGCTCAGGAATTCATAAAATACCTGGAACAAGGCGCCCAAGGATTAAAACTCTATCCTTCCTACAATCACTTCTACCCCCATGAAAAAAATATGTACCCAGTCTATACTGTTGCTCAAGAGCGAAAGCTTCCTGTCCTCATCCATACGGGCTCTTCGATCTTCAAGGGTTCAAAAATAAAATACGCTGACCCCTTACATCTGGATGAGGTGGCTTCAGATTTTCCCGAACTTTCCCTCATCATGGCCCACAGCGGAAGAGGTCTTTGGTATGAAAAGGCTTTCTTCCTCTCTCGCCTCCATCCAAACCTTTTTCTGGAAATCTCTGGATTGCCTCCTCAGAATCTTCTGGATTACTTTCCTGATATGGAGAGAAATATCGATAAATTCATCTACGGCTCTGACTGGCCAGGAATAAAAACCATCAGCAGCAATATCAAGGCCATAAAGGAACTTCCATTGGCTGAAGAATCTACTAGAAAGATTCTTCATGACAATGCCGCCCGTCTCTTGAGGCCATGATGGATATCATCAAGGCTTTGGCGTCTGACATTAAGAATTCTGAATACATCGTTGCTTTTACTGGGGCCGGACATTCAGCCGAAAGCGGCATCCCCACTTACAGAGGAGAATCAGGGCTCTGGGGTAAATACGACCCGAATATATACGCCAACATCAACTATTTTATGCAGGATTCTTCCTATTACTGGAATTTCTTTCGGGAGCTCCGTTATCCCCTGCTCCTGAAAGCCAAACCGAACTTAGGTCATTTAGCCTTGGCCGAACTCGAGACTATGGGGAAGTTAGAAGCCGTAATCACTCAAAACATAGACGGACTTCACCAAGAAGCCGGTTCTTCTTCGGTCATTGAATTGCACGGAACTTCAAGAGTCATATACTGTATGAATTGTGCTCAAGATTATTCCGTGGATGAAGTCTTTTCAATCCTGGAGGAAAAACTCCCTCCCCCCTGTAGAAACTGCCAGGGAAAATTAAGGCCGGCTGTGGTATTTTTTGGAGAATCCCTTGATCCTCTGACTCTTCAATCCGCCTACGAGGAAGCCAGAAAATGCGATTTCCTCCTGGTCATAGGCAGTTCATTAGTCGTTTATCCGGCTGCAGATATTCCCCTCCAAGCCAAACACGGAGGCGCTAAACTGGCCATCATCAACAAAGATCCAACACCCCTTGATGATATGGCTCATCACGTGATAAATGATGAGGCTGGCAAGACGCTCTCCCGAATCGTCCAAATCCTAAAGAGCTAGCGAAGGGAGAGATAGATCCTTCATGAGTAGGAGCCCTGGTGGAGCTTCGATAATCCTGGGGATCGTGTTGATCGTTACGGCCACGGTTCCGATATCTCCGTGGACTCCCCCAATGATCTTTTGGTGAATGTTGGGCTCCCCTTCGATGATGACTTCATCATACTCTTCATCTACCCCTGCATTGGCGCAGAATTCCAGACGAATGACTTCTTTGCCCTTCAGCTGGCCATAGGCTACGCTCGTTAATCCAATAACGTTACCTGGTTTGACTGCACCCAGGCCAGTCTCTATTTCTTTCTCTCCCGTGACCGGCTCAGGAGGAAGTTCTATAGCTCCGTCCAACTCCCAACCTAGACCGTTGGCAATCGTGTAGATAGATTCTAGAAGCCCGACATGGCCGGTGATAGACTTGTCTTCAATTTTTTGCCTGAATTCTTTTTGGGTGAGCCCAGTGCCGACTTTCTCCTGGAAAGGAATGCGCCTTTTGGCAGAATTCATCATCCGGGTGACTTTAACGGATTTCACATCAAGGCAAGGAGCTGTCAGCATGAGGGGGAGGGTGTCCATCAAAAACCCGGGATTAATGCCTGTCCCCACCACTGTCACTCCCTTCTCCTTAGCCAATTTGTCTATGTTTTTGGCAATCTCAGGATGCCGTTTCCAGGGATAAGACAGCTCTTCACAAGTAGAGATGACATTCAATCGGGCCTTCAAACATTGGGTTATCTGGGGAAGAACAATCTCGAGATAAGAGGTTGTAGTATGCACGACAGCATCAGCCTTGACCTTGGAAAAGAGGACCTCAGGCTCCTTTTCAATTTTTAGGTTTAATTTTTTTCGGATTCCAAGAATATCTCCCAAATCCCATCCGATAAGCTCAGGATCTATATCAATGGCTCCTACGACTTCAAAACTCTCCTTATCAAGGAGAACTCGGGCGACTTGGCGCCCCATGACTCCACACCCGAAAACGATAGCCTTGATTTTTTCCTTCAAGTTCTACTCCTTTTGCCGCTGTATAAATGGTTGTGAAAAAAATTCAGTTTAATAAATATACCCTAAATCATCGAAAAATTCACCTTAAATGTTCCAGCGCAGTCAGGATCGTGTCATCCTTTCCCGAATAGCTTAACGGCTTCCTGATTGAACAGGATCACTATGGAATAGACACCCAGAGCTGTTCCGAAAGGGAAATTAATAAGATTCAGGAAGGCAAAGAGCAAGACCAGGATTCTGGCCCATTCTCGCTTCTTCATAAGCCATATGCCGCCTATAATTTCTGGAACTGAGAGAATGGCCAAGAAAAGGCTGAACCCGGCACCTATTGACCTCAAGATGACTTCGGCTTCATACCCAACATCCGGAATATAGGAAACACCAAAGAGAATCCCGAAAACAATAATGGCAAAAGTCAGGCCCAGCGTTCCTGAAATGATCCAAAGAATTCCAAGGATCTTGATATGGTTTTCCATTTTTTGCTCCTTTACTCCTCTTCATACACGACAGCAGTCCCGCTGGCACTGACCATGAGCATATTGCCAGTCTGACCGATGCCGATCGTTTCATAATCAAGGTCAACACCGACAACGGCATTGCCGCCCAGAGCCTTTGTTTCTTCAACCATTTCCTCGATGGCTATCTGTTTAGCCGAACGCAGCTCTTTTTCATAGGCTGCCGACCTGCCTCCGACAATGTCCCTGATGCCGGCAAATAAATCCTTAAAGATATTGGCTCCCAGGATGGCTTCTCCACTGACCAGTCCTAGGTACTTCACGATCTTCTTACCTTCGATGGTTGGAGTGGTGAGAATGAGCATGATTCCTCCTCTCAAAGACTAATACGAGAATGCTCACCGCCTGGTTTTACTCGCCGAATGAATATTCCCATTCTTGACCTACGATACCTGATTATGCCTTAAAGTATAATTTTTTTTATCCTATGAATCAATCCATCTCTCTTTTCTCCTCTTAAAGTCTAGCCTATTGATTTCTGGAATTCTTGAGAGGTCAAAAGTGCTGAAAAGAGCCAATATCAAGAATATCAGACAAAGATGAAGGAAAGAAGAAGGTAAATGGCGATTGAAAAGAGAGCGGCCGCAGGAAGCGATACGATCCAAGCTGTGAATATTCTTTTTATCACATCCAGGTTTATAGCAGAAATTCCTCTCGCCAGCCCTACCCCGATGATATTGCCTATGGCCACATGAGTGGTTGAAACAGGCATTCCCAGACGGGAGCAAAGCAGTACTGTCGTGGCTGTGCCGAATTCAGCTGAAAATCCGCGGGTGGGAGTAATGGCTGTAATCTTTTTCCCTACTGTCTCCATGACTCGGTGGCCCCAGAAATAAATGCCTAAAGCCAAACCGACACCTCCTAGGGCGAGCAATTCAATCGGAATAGAGACGGCCATTGCCAATTGCTGGGTATGAATTACGGCCCAGATGGCTGCTACCGGACCGATGGCATTGGCCACATCATTCGCTCCATGAGAAAAAGCCTGGTAACTGGCTGAGAGGACCTGGAGGGGATTGGCCATCTTCTCCACCTGATAATAGGGGTCCATATCTTTCACTTTGTATTTTCGGAGCAGATAAAAACCCAGAAAGAAACCCCCAACACCAACAGCTAAAGAAATGAGCACTGCTTCTAGAAAAGGAAGATTCAGATGAAGGTGTTTCAGGCCCTTATAGATTATAGCCAGCGAGAGGATGAAGCCCACGATTCCGGTAAAGAAAGGCCCTATCTTACGCGTTTGCTCTATTGGCTCTGTTGAGCTCAGGATAGATTTCTTGATGATAGTGAAAAGGGTGAAAGCGATCAGACCGCCAAAAACAGGAGAAACTATCCAACTCAGAATAACAAAGAGCACCACTTTCCAGGTAATTCCTGCAAAACCAACACTCACCAGACCGAACCCGAGTACTCCGCCGATGATGGAATGAGTGGTTGAAACCGGAAGCTTGAAAAAGGTGGCGATGTTGACCCAAAGAGCTGCTCCCAGAACCGAGGCCAGCATCCCGAACATGAAAAGCGTGGGCTTGCCGGAAAACTGTAAAGGATCGATGAGGCCTTTGCGAATTGTCTCCGCCACATGACTTCCTACCAGAACAGCCCCGAAAATATTACAAATGGCAGCCACGATGACTGCTTTTTTTATGGTCAATGCTTTGGAAGCAACAGAGGTGGCCATAGAATTGGCGACATCATTGGCTCCGATGTTGACGGCGCTGTAAAAGCCTATCACTATGGCAGCGATGAGTATGAAGAAGCTAACATCCATGCAAATCTACCCGTTTCACATGCAAATCCATACTTTTCTCTATTCTCTTGATAAAGATAAAATAAAAAAAGAAGTCTAAGCTGTCCTGACTCAGGAATCGTGGAGCATCAATCTCATCTGGTCTCCAGCATTCTCAGCATGGTTAGCTAGAGTGCCCAGTTCCTGGAAAATATGCGTCCACATCATGACCGAAACAGGGTCCAACTTCTTCTCGAGGGAAAACATTTTCTTGGCCGCTCTCATCTGGGCCTTGTCCGCCTCGAATTCCTCCTCTTTCAGCTGCTCGATCATGTCCATCACTTTATGGGCTTCGGCACCGCCGAATGAGGTCTCAGCCAGGATTTTGATCTCACTCGAGATAGTCATGGTCATTTCATAAGTCTCGAGTACCTTCTTGACAAAATCTTTCAAGTCAGCTTTGAGTTCTTCTGGTACGGGCATCTTTCTGAGAATAAGCAAGGCAGCCAAGTCTTCAGCGGAATCGGCGATGTTGTCCTGTTCTTTCAGAAAGCGGAGAATATCACCTCTTGATACAGGCAAGAATATGCTTTTGGGCAAATGGCCTCTGATCTCTTTTTTAACCAAATCGGCGTCATGTTCTGCTTTGAAAATCTTTTTGGCAATAGACTTTACTTTGTCCTGTTTTCCTTCAAGGAAGGCTTCCATAAGCGGTTCGACTAAATCCACACATTCTTTCACCTTCAACATATGCTGGTATAGAGGTTCAAACGGAGATTTTCCGAATAATTTGCTAATGATACTCATCTTTTCACCTCTTGTCCTTAAGGAAGGGAAATCAAATTAAGCTCCATTTTAATCGAGCCTCGAAGAGAAATCAACGAAAAATATCGGGGTCAGGTCTTAACTTTCAACATTTCGGTAGCTAA
Organism: Candidatus Aminicenantota bacterium; assembly: GCA_011772495.1. Lineage (GTDB taxonomy): Bacteria > Acidobacteriota > Aminicenantia > Aminicenantales > Aminicenantaceae > WVZL01. The sequence goes on along the minus strand of WVZL01000007.1, from coordinate 136,145 downwards.
ACTATGAATGTCTTTAAAAGGTGGAATATTGAGATTTCTTAACAGATGAAATTCTTGGGAGGAAATGTAGCCTTCAGGAAGTTTTTTTCTTTTTTTTCTTTCTTTTACCCAATATCTCTTCAATCTTGAATTCCATATCCTGGTGATGAGTTCCTTTCCAGTAAACACGCTCACATTGAGGGCAAAGAGCGAAGGCACTGGCCTGTTCATACACAAACGGGGCCACTAGATTTTTAACATCCTTTTTTGATAAATCTCGAAGTTCAACATTGCACTCGATACATCGAGAATAAGGGCTGACTTTTTTCCAGAGATCGAACTCGTCTAGCACTTGTTCCAATTGAGTGTTCCATTCCTCGCTCGTTACGAAGAAAGATTCAATGTCTCGAGATTTCTCGATCAATTCATTATCTCTGGTTAAAAGGATTCTCTTCTCTTTGCGCGCCAACTCCAAAAGTTCTGCATCTTCGATTTTGCTGAAATAGATGGTGTCAAATCCGAGGATCTTCAGCCATTTGGCCAGCTTCCCGAGCATGCAGTCGACGATAAACTTCATGGAATGCTCTGTCTCTCAAAGCCCGAGGAATTGGACGCTCAGGCCTGAGATGAAGATCATGGCTCCGGCAATAGCGTGGACATATCTTTCTAAGCGGCCTAACCTAATAAAACTTGCCCCCCAGGAAGAAACTGCAATAATAATGAGCATGGTTAATATTGTCGCTAGACCAAAGGCAGAAGCGACCAAAATAACACCAGAGATGTTGTGCTTCATGGCCGGATACATGACCAGAGGAATAAGAGGCTCGCAGGGTCCGAAAACAAAGATGATAAAGAGGATCCAGGGAGTGAGGCTTGCCTTTTTTTTCTGGTTATGGATATGGGAATGGGATGCTTCATGAGTATGAACATGATCGTGCTCCTCCCCATCATGATGGAGGTGGACATGACTGTGAGGCTTGTTTCTTATGGCTCGGTGTATCCCCCAGATAAAGTAGGCAAAGCCGAAGCCGATAAGCAGCCAGGCTGCTGCTCCCCCTCGAAACGACTCGACTCCTTCCAGTCGGGAGACAGCAATTCCCAAGGCAATTCCGACCAGGCCCAGTGCCACCGAACTCAACACATGACCGAGTCCGCAGAGAAAAGATATAGACAGAGTCTTGGGTAAAGGCCATCTCCGAGCCCGGCTGATCACAATGAAGGGAAGGTAATGATCAGGCCCAAGCACAGTATGCACCAGACCCAGAGTGGCTGCTGTTCCTATCAATACCAATAATTCACTGCTCATTGTTATCTCAAATCATTCCTGAAAGTGGACGGTAGGGGATTTGAACCCCCGACCTCAGCGTTGCGAACGCTGCGCTCTCCCAACTGAGCTAACCGCCCACCGTGTTGATAATAAAGGAATTAAAGGATTTTCGATTTTACCTTTTTCTTCCGTGTGACCAACAAGTGACCAATTTAACACTTTTTCAGTCTTTTTTCCATCGCTTTCACTGCTTAAAAGCTCAACTGCTTTTCTCTTCTGCTCTTGATTCGAAGGTGTACATTGCTCTGTGGTTTTAACTGAATGATGTCCCAATAAATCCCTAACCATTGTGAGGTCCATTCTTGTCCTAACGAATCTTGAAGCATAAGTATGGTGCAAATCATGGTCCCTTTTGAGATTGGCGATTTCTCTTTTTCTCATTCCTGTTTTTTAGATTGCTGGCAGCTATCTTCATGTTAAAATGTTCGAAATGTCTGTCTTAAAATTTCGCATCAAGCAGGAAAATGAATGACCCATATTATCGCATCCAGAATTCCAGTTTGAACGAAAAAGACTATGCTTCCAACCACGGCGAGCCAGTAAGCAATGGCTGGCTTTCGTGGGCGGAGACACAGAAGAGCAATGACGAGTATCAGTGAAAACAACCCAATACACCAAAGGATTAAGCGGATGGCAATCGATAGGAGAGGGTTGGGGGCGGCGATCATCTTAAAGGTCAGAGGCATCCAGAGGGCGGAGGGAAAAAGGATGAGTACGTATATCATGTTAAATATGCTAAATCCGAACCACCGAGCAACTCTGATGACATTAGGATTAGCGCGGAAAAGTAGGAAATAGGAATAGAGGAAATATCCTGCAGCCGCCATAAACATCGATGTTACATAGAAAGGTTTCATGGAATCTGGAATTCCACCCCATAAACTTCCGCTATCGGTTGGATTGGTAAGAAATCCATAAACATAGCTGGAAATTACAGCCGTGCCACCAAGAACATTTATTCCCAGCATGATCCGTTTATGAAGATGCACTTGTCTATCCTCTTTTGGAGAAAATGAATAATACCATAAAAATTGGGAAGAAAGAATCGAAAGAAGAATCCCAAAAAACAAATCGATTTTCTTTGTTTGTTGAAAGCAGCGACGAACAAATCACAGTCCAGCATTCATAGACTCAAGACCAGAATTATTGCGTATTACTATGTTAGCAAAATCAAAAGATAAACAATTAAAAATATAATTCCTATAAAATCTATAAAATTACTTGACTTTATTTTCCAATTATTATAATATTTTAAAATTGAAAAATGATTATAGCGAAAAGTGCTCATGAGATATTTGGCCAAATTATTTCCAAAAAGCACCAATTCGCAAAAAAAAGGAGGTTAGCAATGAAAAAAGCAGTTGCCACTATGGCTATTGCGACTCTGTTCATTTGTCTTCCTGCATTCGTTCATGCTCAGCCTGATAACATGCAGATAAAGGGCAAATGGTCATTAGCAGTGTACGGCGGCATCGATGCTGAAATCAGCGGCGACGTACACGATGCCGGCACTGGAATTGTTTTGGGTCTTCCCACTACGGTTCAGGCAAAAAGTTTCGGTGATGTCTATCAGACAGCTCCAAATTTGCAGGTTTCCCTCGGCTATGGCATATGGAAATGGGGAGAGATTTTAGGCATTTTCACTTATGCCAAGACCAGCGCTGAGGAATTGCAGGTAGGAGATGTTGCTGGGCTCCCACTCTTTGCTCTCTTTGATGATTATCAGGAGTTTGGTTTTGAACTGGGTTATCGCCATTTCTTCATAGTCGATTCAGTTTTCAAGCCTTACGCTTCTGTCACTGGGGGAGTAAAATTCATCGATGCTATCAATGCGAGATTGAGCGTACCCGCTGCAGCAGTTGTCTTAGAGGATGTGAATTTTTATGACAGCTCAACTGTCATCGCTTTTGGTGGCAATGCTGGTTTCCGGATTGATATGAATTCGAATCTAGCACTCGGTGTTGAGGGCGGTATACATTACCAAGCAAAACCCAGCCAGATTGAAGGTCTTGCCGGAACAGGCTTAGAGAACCTTAATGATGTGGGAGATCGCTGGACTTTTCCCGTGCTCGCACATGCTGTTATAAGGTTCTAACATTAAATTTCACTCGTCGGGTTGAATCATTTCCAAAGGTTCAACCCGACGATTTTCTTTTCTGTTCACTGTGGATGGTTTATTCAAGACCATTCCTTCCATCCTAAACTAAAATAAACCGAGACTCGTTTACTGATTGACCGTCCATATAACCTAGACTTATTTTTAAAGATATATCCCAACATTTCTCTATTTTGAAACTAATTTTATTTAAAATCAGCAAGTTAGAATTTCTAAGCGGATCGAAATACAAAAGGCATATAATCAGGAGGTCGGTGGTTTAAATCCAAATCCCGCTGCCAACCTTCCTTTCATCAAATACTCCTGTTAGTTCATAGAAATGAGATGATTCTTGCCAAGGCAGGAAAGTTGCCACGTCTCCCCATCTGCCCAATATGTGACAAAAGTGATTGAAAATACCTGAAAATATGGCAAAGGAACTGAAAAGAAGATCAAAGGTAAATCGCTAATAATATTGATATTTTTCTTAAAGTGAAGGTGCTATGCATCAGGGAGTTTATCTTCTTGCGAACGCTGCGCTCTCCCAGCTGAGCTAACCGCCCACCAGAAATCAATTATGAATGAACCTAAAAATTTATCACTTTTTGAGTCTTTTTTCTACTTTCTCACTTAATCTCATTTGTCTTATACCAATGATTTCGACTCTAAAATCACTGCTTTAAGACCTAAAAAGGCAGCAAAGTTAACCCTAAATTGTTAAAAATAAATCAATTAGATTGGACCGACCCTATTCACTGTGGAAAAGAATGTTCTCATTAAAAGCTATAAAAGATTAATTTTCATAACAACCATACCTGATTAAATGCTTCCCCACATTCAAATCTTCTTCTTTACCCATCTAGACACCTAAACGATGAAGAATACCTGCCAGAAGAGAGGAACCGCTGCGGGGCATTGCAAGAATAACGACAGTCTTTATCACCTTATTTCCCACAAAACCAAAGACTTACACACCAAGGAGTGATTTATTTACGAATGCTATGATCTCTCCGATAAATTATGCTTAAATACGACATCCTTATACTCACTCACAAAGGCCTGACGCTCATAAACCATGCCTCTCCATGGCCTCTTCAAGGATCCGCAAAGCCAGATACTCGGCTGTCTTGCCCATTTCATTGGCCATCCTAGCCATGGGGCTGAATTTCGGATAAATTCCCGGGAGGGTGTTCACTTCGAGGACCCAGGGAGTCTTTTGTTTATCCAGACGAATGTCCACTCGCGCATAATCGTTACACCTCATCGAACGGTATGCTCTTGTCGTTATCTTGTTCACGGCCGCCTCCTCATCTGCTTTCAGATTAGGAACTGTCACGTTGTAGTGCCAATGGGCAGATTTCTTCTTCATCCTTTCGGTAAAGATTCGTGGAGCGCCTGAGGAAATGTCGAATTGCTTCTCCAGGATTGGCAGAATTTGTAATTTCCTGTTGCCGATAATACCGACGGTCAGTTCGCGCCCAGAGATATACTTTGTTACGACCGCTTCCTTGTCTACTGCAAGAGCAGCATCTATCGCCCCAGGTAGCTCTTCGGCCGATTCGACGAAAGACTCTTCCGACACTCCTTCACTCGCCCCTAAAGAGCAGGGCTTAACCAGAACTGGGAATTCTACCCGTCGAGAGGGCTCCCGTTGCTTTCGACTGACCAAAGTGAATGGTGGCACAGGCAATTTGTCGTATCGAAGGACTTTACTCGCCAGCCCCTTATGCATGGCCAGAGCATGGCATAGAGCACTGCAGCCAGTATAAGGCATATCTATCTTCTCCAAGAGCGCCGGGACATACGCCTGGGCTATGCCTGGCATTGAGTACCAGTTGAACACGATATCAGGCTTGGTTCTCTTGAGCTTCGCAAATAGGTTGCCGCGTCCGTCAATGGTTAAAACCTTATGATGCGCACGCAAGAATGCCTTGCGCACCCGAGTAAGAGTGGGGTACAGGATTTTGCGGTGTGATCCGTGTATTTTATTTTCGGTCGCCCGCATTCGGCCTGGATGATAAATTATTGCAATCTTCATAATTATCGAGTTAACTCTATGATTTCATAGCCTTAATCGCCCGATGGTTTTTACTGGAAAGCTCTGACCTTCCCATAGCCATGGTTTCGTCGAATCTCATACGTGGCTGGAAATCCAGCCTATCCTTGGCCTTACTACAATCGATAAGACTTTCTTTACTAGAAAGAGATTTTCTGAGTAGAGTCTTAGGAAAGTAAGTAGCCACCAGCTTCGGGACATTCATGCTTAACACACAGACATCTTCAGCCGCAATGTGGAATACATCGTATCCTTGCGGGCCTGACACCAGGGCGCATAAAATGGCGTGGACTGCATCTTTTACGTGAATCCAAGCCCAAAGTGATTTATGCCGCACTGACGGATCTTTGGTGTCGGTCAAGTAAATTTGCTCATCCCCAGGACAGAAAATGTTAGAAAATCGCAGGGCCATGATGTCAATATCGCGTCCTTCCGCATAGCAGCAGCACATTTCCTCTCCGAGCATTTTGCTGATTCCGTAAGGATCTTGCGGTTTTAAGGGATGTTTCTCGTCTATCGGTAAATAATCGGGCGCTAACTCATTAGTGCTCTGGGCTAATCCAAGAACCGCGTCGCTACTGGAGAATAACAACTTCTTCACTCCTTCGCGACAGGCTGCTTCAAGCACACAGAAAGTTCCTAAAGCGTTTGTTTCCATGACTTTCATCGGGAGATAGTTATAACGGGACCGCAGAGCCGCCAGATGTATCACCGTATCTGCGCCTCGGAACGCCTCACTGAGTTTGGCCCTGTTTGTGATTTGGCCCTGCACCCATGAGAACTTATCGTGCTGTGGTTGCTGTTTATCATAGAGTAGGATTGCATGCTCCTTAGCAAGTGTAGGAGCGAGGTATTCGGCCAATTTTCCACTTCCACCAGTTATAACAATTTTCAACTTTTTCCGTCTCTTTCTCTTCCTGAAGAAAAGTATTCTCCGCAATTCAATCTTGCATTCTCGCTTTCCTTCAATCTCTTTTCCATTCCGTGTTACCTTGTTTATCTTGCTCGTTTGCGGAATTCATGGAATTCTGTATTCTTTCCTATCAAAAACACTCTTATCTTCTATTTTTATTATCTGGAGCATGATTGTGTTCCTTAACATAAAAATAAGACAGCACGAATAAATCTCAACAGAAAGGAGGTCTATTGTGCTGAGTTAGAAGAATTTAAAACTCATTTTGTTCAATTATTACCATATCTTGAATAAAGATGCAAATTCTTAAAGAAAAGCGTGTCAACATTGTAAATATAACAATTCGACTGGCCTACGCTGAAAATAGTGTCCGCTTCTCTATTTCAGTATGAATTCATACCCGTGTGCCCAATCTGTGACAAAAAAGACTAAAAATTGCTAAAAATATGAAACTGGGACTAAAAGGAAGATTAAAGGTAAGTCGCTGATAATATTGATATTCCTGGCAAAATCAAGGATTTACGCATCAGGGGGGATGTCGTCTTGCGAACGCTGCGCTCTCCCAACTGAGCTAACCGCCCACCAGAAGTATGGAAGTAAAGCGTCTAAAATTTATCTTCTTTGGAAGATTTTTTCTACTTCTCTTCAAGCTTAATATCCTCCTTGGGGGTGATGAAAAATTAAAAAAAAATCATCGCAAGATTCATCCTTAAAGAGGATTGAGCATATCTTTACGATTTTTTAGAGTATTTATAACATTAAAAATAAGCGATTTCGAACGGCTAGGATTGACCAATAGACTTCTAACCTTGATAAACGAATGGGTTTCTTATATCAATTAGAAAAAAGTGCTCTTATATCCATGAGAGAAAAAGTCAGAATTTCGAGAGAAGGCCGAGACTATAGCCGTAGACTCGCTGCCATCATATTTTGGATTTGTATTCTCTTGGGCTTCTCTCCTCTGCTAGGATCGCAACAAGAAGGCGCCGATACCGCCATCGACCACACTCCGGTGACAGCTTTCAAACGCGGGGAGTCCTTGGAGATCAAGGCCATAGTGGCCGGCCAGGCAGATTGGATGCGCTTCTACTACCGGACCCCAGACCTGGAAGATTTCCAGGTCCGACCCATGGAGACTTCATCCGGGATGGACTATGTCTGTAATTTTGACACTTCGGTGCTCTCTGGTCTCGAATTCGATTATTTCATTCAGGTATCGATCAATGGCCAGACACTAGCTTTGCCTCAGGGAGCACCGGAATCAACGTTCCGAGCAGTCGATGAGAGCGGCGCATTCCTCCCTCCGGTTCCGACTGGACCTCTCGAAGATGAACAGATGGTCCGAAAATATAAAATGCCGATCGATCTGAACGCCAGCGTCAGGATCCCAATTCAACAAAGTTCGTCTGACCCCGAAAGTTCAATCGCGACTGCCGACGGGAACTTCCGCGTTGCCTGGAATTTCAATAAGAACCGATTCGGCCTAGGCTTGGATTCGAATTTCATCTATGCTGGAGAGCCACCCGAAGGCAGCAACCCCTTCGACTTGTCCAACATGATGCTGTCCGTGACTCATGGAGAGCACACTCTAAGAGTCGGGGATATCAACATCCAGGAATCTGATTTTACTGTTTCAGGTTTGGGCCGGAGAGGGGTGGAATACGCGTTCTATGGCCGAAAAGCTTCTATCCATCTCTTCGACGTCAGCGCCCAGCAGCCTCAGGGTTTTTCTGGTTTCGGCGTGCCCAAGCCTGGCCTGTCCTTATACGGAGCAGCGTTGGGCAGCCGGTTCTGGAAGGATCGATTGTCGTTCAAAGTCGTTTACGTGGCTGGCAAAGACGATCCCAGTCTTGGTTCCAACGTCGGTGTGATGTGGGGAGGCATGGCCCGCCAAGGCCGCGTTCTGGCTTTTCTCCCGATAATAAGCTTGTTTTCGAATAAAGTGACGCTCGGCGGGGAGTACGCTGAGAGCCGCTATGACGGGAACCTCGAAGATGATCAGGATGCGCTTCGAGGAACCGCCTGGCGGCTAAGCGGTAGCGCCCTATTGGGAAGTTTCAACCTGAGCGCCAACTTCCGCCGGATCAGTCCGCAGTTCAATCCCATCGGCTTTTCCTATTTTGCCAACGACCGGAAAATCTATGATGCCAATCTCGGCCTCAACCTAGGGAGGGTCAATCTCAGCGGCTCCTATCTGGAGGCCCGGGACAATGTGGACGACAAGCCTAACCTGACGACGACCAAGAATAGGAACGCCAACCTGAACCTGATCTGGACTCTATCTAATCCGTTCTCCTTCAATTTCAGCTTGAAGTACGATTCCCAGGACTCCTCCATCATAGAGGGCGAAGTGTTCTCCCCGCAGGACAGCCAAGGCCTCCAGCTGTCCGGAGCGCTGAACTGGATTTTAGGCCGAACCGGGAATATCACTTTAAGCCTGACCAATGCCCGCTTATCGAGCGCCAGCAATCCTCAGCTTGACAACCGGAATTTGACCGCTAACCTGAGTGGCGCGTTCCGGATCGGGAATTGGCTGACCCTGATGCCGACCTTGGGTTATTCGGGGATAAACATGCCCGCGCAAGATGAACGCCAAAAGATGCTCAATTCCTTTCTGCTCGCCGAAGTCTGGTTCATTCCTCAGATCGTCTCCGTTTCCTTTAACGGCTCTTATTCGCAGACCGAAGCCGGGAGCCCAGGTATCTCCCGCTTCCTCAATCTGGAAGGGAACCTGAATCTGAACGTGCAGAAATGGGTCCCCTGGATCCAGGTCAGCAGCTTAGTCCTTTCCCTCCGCAGCAGCTATAATCGGTCTGAGATGCAGGGGTACATTCGTGATTACACAGCCTGGTTTGGCCAGCTTGATTTGTCATTTTAAGGAGACAGAAATGAGACAGTTCAGGACCTTGGTATTGAAGAGGAAAAATATCTTCGGGGCCATGATCCTCCTTGGCCTAGCTCTGCCTGCGAACGCTGCCATCGTCTACACGCCTGGAGACCCAAATGTAGAGGAAACCGTCACTTTCACCGTAACCAACCCCGGTGCCTCGGAGCTTGATTGGAATTTTGGCGATGGAACTCCGGTCGTTTTTACCAACGGGGCCTCGGTGACACACGCTTTTCGCAAGCAGGGCACCTACCTTGTCAGCGCCAGTGGTTTGGTGGGGGTGGAGACTGTGACCATCACCATCCGGGAAAAACGCCTGATCGATTACACTCCTACCTCGCCCAGAGCCACTCAACCCGTCACCTTCACAGCCGTCAACTTCCTCTCCGACCAGGTGCATTGGGATTTCGGTGACGGTACAGTCCTACCTTTAGGAGGAAGAACCGAAATCCACATATACGCAACGGCCGGGGTCTATATCGTCACCGCTATCGACATGGCCGGAACCTCGGAACACCCTATCAAGGCTAACGTTGAGGTCGGTAGTCCGCCCTCTATTCGGTTCGCACCCTCCCAACCGCGGGCTGGCGAGACTGTCGTCTTTACAGCCGTGAATTTCTCTTCCTCCACTCTTATCCGTTGGGATTTCGGCGACGGTACAATAGAGAACGATACCTCGCCTCCTGAAATCAGCCATGTCTATTCGACTAGCGGGTCATACTTAGTACGCGCCTATGACGGAGGCGGTGCCGTAGAGACGGCTATGGTCTCCGTCGCAATACTTCCGCCGCGGCTTATCACGTGCACACCCCCGGAGCCACGCGTAGGAGAATCCGCAATGCTCATGGCCATCAATTTCGACTCGCTGGTCATTGACTGGGATTTTGGAGACGGTACGTCTCTACCTAGAAGCGGGTTGAGCGTCACCCACATCTACAATCGGGAAGCCCTATACGCCGTGACCGCCTTTGATATCCGAGACGGCGAACGGATCCCTGTCTCTCTGTCTGTAAAGGTTGTACCGGCAACCGGTTCTCGCGCGCCTTTCGCAATCTCTTACCTTCAGCTGCGCTTCGAGGACGGCAAGCCTTATACTGTCGTCCCCAAGGGTACCAGCCCTTTGCGAGTGTTCGTGGATCTCAAGTACGAAGGAACGGGCATTCTGCAGGCCCAGTGGCTGATCGACGGCCATCCCTTTGGCTTGGTGACGCGATTCCTCGCCATGGCTGACCAAATCACGATTGATTCAGGATACCCGCCTGGACTTCCTACCCTCATTCCCGGGCTGCATGAAGTCACTCTTCACATCCTCCAGCCTGCAGTAGAGTTTTCCATTCCCGTCATCCGATATTTTGTCGCTGCGGGAAGGACTACAGCAGGAACAGCCGAATTATTGGTCGACAAGGTAATCGGCTTGGACGGCAGCCCTCTGGCCCTCACCGGAGATATGATCCTGGCGCCAGTGGGACAGCCGTTTATCCTGCACGGAAGGATACGGAATGCGAGCGGGCATGTTTGGCCCTACTTGCTGCTGCGCGTCCGACTCAACGATAAACTGGTCGATCAGAAGCTGCTGGAAAACCTCGGGGCCGGAGAAACAAAAGTGTTCGAAACGTCTTTAATCAACCCGCCAGCAGAAAGCCGAAGAATCAACCTTGCCTTGTTCGATATGACAGGCCACAAACCAGAACTGCTCTACATGCGGGAGTTGGTTCTTGTCAATAAGGAACAATCAGAATGAATAAGAAGGAAATCATAATAAATTCAAATATGTAGGAGGTTAATCATGCGTATTTTAAAAACAATGATCTTAGGTTTTACCATTTTATGTATTATTTATCTTACCCCTCCTGGCCTCACAAAAACTGGTGACGATGATCCCGTCTCTATTGGAGACGAGAATCTATCTGAGCCCATCGCAGACGCCGGCTTTGATTGTGCGATGCCAAATGCAATTCAACAGATGGGTCAATACTTTATGGTTTACGATGGGGAGAACTACACAGGCAATGCCTACCGCGTCTACTACCCGGGAGTTGAGTGTGCACGTCTGTATTACTTATGGGATAATGACGGGATTAGAATAGGTGATAAATGGGGAGGGTCTCCGGAATCGTATATATATGTTCGAATTAAATCCATCAAAACTTATCCCTATGTTTCTGTCACTTTATATGAAGAAGAAAACTATAAGGGATACTGCCTGACGATTACAAAGAATACGCCCTCGCTGCGCCCTGTATTGGATTATATCAGATCAATTAAAGTACAAGGCCCTTGCCCGCAAAATCTATCTACCAAGATATTTAATTTTACCATCCAAAACAACGGAGGGACAAGAATTAGATACAGACTGAATGTTAATGGGGAATGGGAGCTCTGGAATCCTGTTCGTGCCGGAAAATCAGAAACTCCTTCCGTCCGTTCTAATCAAATAGTTACTATTGAAATACAACATCTGGATATGGTGATATGGAAAGACTTATGCAAGCATGATCTGGACTGGAAAAGACACAACACTATAACCATAAAGCACAAAGGGATTAAAATTTGGTGTGAGAAGAAATGAGCAGCAGGCTTCGGCTCCCCCGTCAAGTTCCTTTTTCAATTTCTTTTGCTTTGCTATCTCCAGACCGAACATAAAAGTTTCAATCAGTGTTCGAACTTGGCATTGCTTGCCTCGGTGCCTTCTCTCATCATGATTTGCGGTCTTTCATGACGAGAGGAGGGAGATTCGACGTGCAGATTTTAAAAACATACATAGTGTCTCTCTTGCTATCCGATTCTTAGTTCCTTTTTACAAACGCCTTCTTTATAAAGGCAGATCGGAATGAAATAAAAACAAATCATTATAAATTCAAATATTTAGGAGGTTAATCATGCGTGTTTTAAAAGTTATGATCTTAGGCCTCATCATCTTATGTCACTTTTATCTGGCCCCGCCGAGCGTCACAAAAACTAGTGGCGATGATTCCGTTTCTACTTGGAACAAGAGTCTAGCGGAGGCCGCTGCCGAGGCTGGCTTTGATAGCCCGATGCCACAAGCTAGGCCATATCCAGGTAATCCGAACCACTACTTTCTCGTATATAGCCGTGAGAACTATTCAGGTGATGCCCGTCGGGTCTACGTTGAAACAGAAAACACCCATCCTCTCAGTTTTTGGGATACAGATGCGATCAGACTGATCGACAAATATACTGGATATCCTCCGATGTCACACTTTGTAAGAAATGTGCCAATTAAATCCATCAAGCTCAGGGTCTTCGTACACGTCACTTTATTCGAAGGCGAAAATTTCACAGGATATTGTACGAGAATCACCAAGGATCTTCCTTCCCTGCGTGGCACCCTGTTGAGAGATATCAAATCACTATCGGTGAATAGAAACTGCCCCCAGAATCGATCCACCAGGAGATTTAACGTCTTCATTAACAATGATTCTGTATTCAGAATTCGCTACAAGTTAAAGATTAACGGAAGATGGGAGCCCACGCCTACTATTGTTCGCAAAAAGAAATCTGAGACCCGAGGCGTCGATTCAGACCAAATAGTTTCCATTCAAATCGAGTTTCTAGACGCCTTTGTATGGAAAAGTCTGTGCAGCTATGACCTGGATTGGACAAGAAATAATTATATAACTGTAAAAAGCACAGGCTTACATAAAATTTGGTGCGAGAAGCAATAAGCAGCGGGCGTCGATAATCCAGTTGCTCAATCTAATAAATCGATTCTTTACGAATCAGGAAGTCTATTCTTTCTTAAATGCACGTTTTCGACCCTAAAATCACTGTTCTAAGGCCTAATTTTACAAAAAAATGACCATAAATTATTAATAATAAATCAATCAGCTTGGTCTGACCCCATTTATTTCGGGATTCCTATCCATCTTGGGGTTCTTTCTAGGTATTCACGATAAGTATCGCCATACTTCTCGACTAAATCACGTTCTTCGGTGGGCAATACCATGTTCCACAGGACTATCCAGGCAAAGGCGAACAGCAGATATAGCCAGGAAGCACAGGCAATGCCTATGCCAAGGTATACCAAAAAGCCGCCAAAATAAATCGGGTGTCTTGAAATGCGGTAGACACCTTTGGAAAATGGCTCACCAAGCGGAGTCGCGATGATGTTGATACAAGCAATAAAAAGGATCATTCCCCCCAGGAAACATACGGGAAGTCCAACATACAACCATACAGTGCCTAATTTCAGTGGCAGAAAGATTGAATATATGGCGGCTACAGGCATGATCACAGCATGGGTGATGAGAGCTAAGATTTTCTCGGTTTTATTGAACGGCGGCCATCCCATCTTCTCCTTTCTTTCCTTGCTAACCAGAAATTGTGGAACCATGCCAGTCAAAATAAAGTAAATAGTCAGAATCCAGGCATTCCATAATCCTATTTCAAAAGCCGGGATTAATGACATTTTGCCCTCCTTCCTAGGGAATCATGATTTTTCTCTAAAGTTGACCATGAGCAGTTAATTTTTCCTCAGCACCTTGCTTAGCATATAGCACTGAGAATATTTGATGTCAAACACGAAAGGAACAAAATAGGCGTTAGGTTTTCGGATCCAAGATTCTTAACTATTCATATCGAAGCGAATCCACTGGGTTGGCCACTGCGGCTTTGATAGACTGGTAACTCACGGTGACGAAAGCAATGACAAAGGTCAGCAAAGCCGACAGGACAAAAATCCCGAACCCGATCTTGGTGCGATAGGCAAAATGCTGCAGCCATTTATTCATCACAAAATAGGCTACTGGCCAAGCAATGAGGTTTGCTGCCAGGACCCATTTCGTGAATTCTCTTGAAAAAAACAGAACAATTCCCGAGACAGATGCTCCCAGCACCTTACGGATCCCGATTTCTTTGGTTCGCTGTTCAGCCGAAAATGACGCCAGCCCGAACAAACCAAGGCAAGCCACAAAAATGGCCAGCGTCGAAAACAGGCCGATGATTCGGCCAACTTTCTGGTCGGTTCTGTAGAGCCTGTCAAAGTCTTCATCCAGGAATGAATATTCAAAGGGATAGGCAGGTGAAAATCTGCTCCATTCTCCCTGAATAAAAGCCAGTGTCCTCGGAATATTCTCTGGGGCAATCCGGACAGAGAGGTAACGAAAGTTGGAAGGCGAAATTTGTAAGAGAACAGGCCCGATGCTTTGATGAAGAGAGGTGACATTGAAGTCTTTTATCACCCCGACGACCTGGCCCTTTTTAACGATAGCATCTCTTCGCCGCAGATCAGAAGGCCAGATGATCTGCTTGTTCAAAGCATTGCTCCAGCCAAACGTCCTGGCGGCTGTTTCATTGATGATGAAGGCCTCGGCCTGATCCGTTGAAAATTCTTGAGAAAAATTGCGGCCTGAGGCAAGTTTGATATCCAGTGTTTCCAGAAAATCATGATCGATGAAAAATGTGTCTACACTCACGTGCTCATCTTCTTGGGCATCTTCTACTCGGTAGGCAATATTAGTAACAGGTTTTCCGGGCACGCTGGAGGAAGCTGAGGTGCTGATGACTGAAGTATTCTTCATGATTTCTGTCTTGATGGATTCGTAAGATTTCCTGGCCTCACGATCATGTATGGGAATGACAACGACTTGCTCTTTGCTGAAACCCAGGTTTTGACTGCGCATATAATTGAGCTGATTCCGGATGATCAAGGTGCCGATGATGAGGACAATCGAAATAGTGAATTGCATCACGACCAGGATACGCCGAAAGGAACCACTCTTCCCGCCAGTTCCGACTTTCCTTTTCAAAATGCGTATGGGTTCAAAGGCCGAAAGAAAAATCGCTGGGTATAACCCGGCTAAGACACCCACGATGAAAACGATTCCCGCAAAGCCAAGAAAGATTGTGCGGCTTTCGAATAAGTTTAAAGCTAATTCTTTCCCGATAAGAGAGTTGAATAAGCCTTGAAACAATATAACCAGCACAACGGCCAGCAAAAGGCTCACCAAGGCCAGAATAAGGGATTCCCCGAGGAACTGTTTGATAAGCTGCCAACGGAAAGCTCCAAGGATTTTTCTCATCCCGACTTCTCTAGCCCTTCTGGCCGACCGTGCCGTAGAAAGGTTCATGAAATTGAAAGAAGCGATCAGCAGGATAAAAAACGCAATGGCAGAATAAATATAAATATAGGACATATTGCTATTGGGTTCGATTTCGAATTCAATTTGCGAATTCAGATGGATGCTCTTCAAAGGCTGCAGATAAAAGCTTCTCAGCGAGGCCACCCGTTCCCCAAGAAACTGCTTCACAACTCCTTGTAGTTTCTGCTCAAACTCACCGGGATCTGTATGCTCTTGAAGAAGGAGGTAGGTATAGAAAGACATATACCCCGGGTGCTTTAGAAACCGTTGACCATAGAGATCAGCCAAAGTCTCCAGAGAAGCTAAAAAATCGAATCGAAAGTGGGAATTAGGAGGGACATCCCTGATGATACCGGTAATATTAAAGGTGTGTTTGTTATCCAGAATAATGCTTCTGGCGGTTGGATCCTCATCACCAAAATATTTTTGAGCCATGGCTTCAGTGATGACGACTGAAAAAGGAGCGGCCAAGGCCGCTTCTGAATTTCCTCTCATCATGGGAAAAGAAAAGACATCGAAGACTGTCGGATCTGCAAAGAAAAAGCGCTCCTCAAAAAATCTCTTATCTTCATATTTCACCAATACCCTACGATGCTTATAAAACCGGGTGGCATTTCGTATCTCGGGTAAAGCACTGCTGAAGAGTTCAGCATAAGGAGCGCCTACGGGTGCCAAATGACGCACTTCACCTGAAGCTTTATTCGCTGCTACGAGTCGAAAAATATGATCTGCCTCATCATGGTAGCTGTCATAACTCAGCTCATCTTGTATGAAAAGCAGTATCAAAAGGCAGCACGCCATACCGATGGCTAATCCGGAAATGTTTATGATTGAATAGACTTTATTCCTGAGAATATTTCGTAAGGCGATTTTCAAATAATTCCTGAACATATCCACTCCTCCAGTATTAGTGACTCAAAATATTGCAGAAAAGTTGGTTACGGTGAATGATTTTCTTAACCAAACAGGGGTCATGTCTTAGCCTTCAAGATCCCGATACCCAGATTATTTATTTTTTAAAAGCTGAAAGTTAAGACCTGACCCCTACTATTTTTCGTTTGGAAAACCCGATTCACTCGACTGGAGGAAGTGTTATTCCCTCTGGTTCAAAAATAACGCAGCGCTCTCCCTCTTCCACCTGGCCCAGGTCCAGGAGTTCATAACCCGCCTTCCTGCCTGTTTCGATCGTCCGGTCAAGTTCTTCTTCAGGCACAAAAATGTAAAATCCGATTCCCCAGTTGAAGGTGGTGAGACAGTCTTGCAGGCTTACACCGAGTTCCAGCATGAACTGGAACAGAGGCGGGATTTCCTCCACCCATTTTTTGATCCGATAAGTGAAAGGCCTCTTATCATAGGCAATCTTCGAAATCCCTCCGCCTGTGCCTCCAAGTAAAGAGTGTATCTCAATATTGTTTTCCAGCAGCGCCTCGACAAGCCCAACATAAGAGCGGGTGGGTATAAGCGCCTCCTCTCCCAAGGTCTTTCCATTCGACAGTTGATGGAGGAACTTGTCTTTGAGGCTCAGGGCTCGCTTGATCACCAGGGAAATCCCGTTAGAGTGGAGCCCGGATGATGTCGCACCGATGACATGGTCTCCGACCCGCAGCTTTTCTCCAGTAACCATCCTCTCTGCAGGAGCAAGAATTCCGGTGACGCAGCCTGAGAGAGAAGGAGCGCTCTTTACGGGTGGTTCAGCCTTGATTAAATAGCGGAGCGCAGGAGACTCTCCGGCTGGTAAGGCCATCCCGCACATCTCACATACTTTATAGAAACTTTCAGCCAGGTCAAGGCTTCGCTTTTCATCCATGAACCACTCACTGTCGCCAGCTGCCACCTCATCGGTATAGATCACCGGCAGGGCGCCTTGACAAATCACATCATTGGCAGCCATCAAGGCTGTATCAATACCGATGCCCTCATAATAGGTCCTTCCGGTTCCTGCATGCTGGTACATCCATTCAGCAATCCAGTTTTTGTTTCCCAGACCTTCCTGAGTCATGCACCAGAGGTGGGGCTTGTCCCCGCGGTATCTGAAAACAACACCATGCAATCCCAGGCTTTCTTCTTCGATATAAACATCTCTTTTTTCCGGAAATTTCAGCGTCTGCTTCCCTGCCCGGACCATAGCCATCTTGAACGGCTCGATCTTGGTGTAGTCAACCCCAGCCTGGGCGTACTCCGATTTTGGCTTTTTCCCAGACATATCAGGCTCCCAAGGCCAACTCTTCCAAATCACCTTCTGAAGGGCGGTTGGGAATAACCGCGATGGTCTTGCCCTGGTATTCGAATACTTGCTTGTCGTCATCATTCATCTCTCCGATAACTTCGGCTTTTGCTCCTTTGGAGCGGATGGCTGTCAGTATTTCATCAACGTCTTTTTCTTCCACTTGGACGGCCATCCTCCCTTGAGTCTCGCAGATCATGATTTCTTCTGGGGTGATATCGTCAACCTTAACCTGAACCTTGGATAAATCCACCATGGCACCTAAGCCTCCGTATCTGGCGGATTCACAAACAGCTGCCCCGATCCCGGCTGCTCCCA
Organism: Candidatus Aminicenantota bacterium; assembly: GCA_011772495.1. Classification (GTDB taxonomy): domain Bacteria; phylum Acidobacteriota; class Aminicenantia; order Aminicenantales; family Aminicenantaceae; genus WVZL01. The sequence continues at coordinate 118,245 of WVZL01000007.1, read as the reverse complement.
GATCAGAGCAGGACTTAACTTTACCGGTCCGAAACGCAGCCAAGGCGGATTCCATGATCTGCCTTTCCTCTTCAAAAAGAGCCACCGCAGGTCTCATCTCTTCAACAAGCCCTGCTCTGTAGAGAGTGTCATTGCCGTCATTCCCGGTCTCGCCAATGAGTATGAATTTATCTCCAGCAGATTTGGCGGGCTTGGTCAGCGGCTTTGGCGTTATCAATTTGCCTATTACGGAAACCACAACTGCAGGAACAATGTCTGAAAATGAGGTTGAAAAACCGCCCCCGATGATGAACACATCCATGGCTTTACACATGTCATTCAGCCCTTTAACCATCAAATCAACCCTTTCTTTGCTTGTCATTTCAATGCAATTTCCACAGGTGCATTTTCCATCAAATCCGCAAGGGCCGACAATCACTTTATCCTGTAACGGTCGTGTTCCGATAAAATTCAAGAGGAAAATTGGCCTGGCCCCCATAGCAAGGACGTCTCGCATTGCTCCGCCTGCTCCGGTTGCAGCCGCATCATAGGGTCTTGGCACACAGGGAGAACAATGGCTTTCCATCTTAGCCACAAATGTTCCATCTGTTTCAGGAAATTTGAAGACAGCTGCATCATCTCCCGGACCCACGACGACAGCATCAGGGAAAATCTTGCTGACTTTAGTGTTCAAAGCCTCGAGGGCTTGAAAGTCGATCGCCTTGTCGATGTTATGATGCAGATGGAAAAACAAGGCATGCATCAATGCCTTTTCAATCGTGTTCATCTTCTAGCCTCCTTTAGATTGAATGCCTTCAAAATGAAATTAAAATTGAATAATTCTTTCACGCGCTAGTTAAGATAGACAAATTTGAAGAAATAAGCAAATTTTTTCAATTTGACTTGCAAATTTTTTTTATGGTATAAGCCCTATTCTGAAGCCTACCAAAGAGATATGACTGAAAAGGCAAAAAAACAATCCCTAAAGATAACATTTCCCTTTATCTCGCGATCAAAAAAAAAGAAATTTTCCCTGGTCTGTTCTCTGATCTCAATTTTGGCATTTTCACTGACACCCTCCTCCTCTGCTCAGGAGCAGCTTCAACCGCTCAGACCATTCAAAACAGACACACCTCCAGTGATCGATGGAATTCTGGAGGATCAGGTCTGGCAGAAGGCTCCTCATGTCAAAGGCTTTAAGACCTGGCGCCCAGATTACGGCCAAGAAATGGCAGATGATACCTTTGTTTACTACGCTTATGACAGCGAGAATCTCTATTTCGCCTTCAGATGCTTCGACAGACAACCTGATAAAATAAAAGCTTCGGTATCCAGTAGAGATCATATCCACTCGGATGACTGGATCTGCGTCAATCTAGATACCTTTAATGACCATCAATCTCTGTATGCCCTTTACTGCAATCCTCTGGGAATCCAGGGAGACTCCCGGTTTGAGGGTGGGCTGGAAGATTTGAGCGTTGATATTGTCTGGTACAGCGAAGGAAGAATAAACGACGAGGGCTATGCTGTGGAGCTACAAATTCCTTTTAAAAGTATTCGTTATTCTCATAAAGAACCGGTAGAGATGGGAGTCATTTTTGAGCGAGCCATATCCCGTAAGTCAGAAGCGGGCACTTTTCCTGTCTTGGACCCTAAGCAGGCAGGAAATTTTTTAACCCAGTCAGTTGCCCTAATCTTTCACGATATAAAACACTATACTCTTCTCGAGCTTCTTCCTGCCGTGACCTACAGCAGCAAGAGTTCGATAGATGAAGGGGCATTAGCGTCCGAAGGAGATAAAGGCGATCTCAGCTTAACCGGCAAGTATGGAATAACTTCTCGCTTGATCCTGGATGGAACCTATAATCCTGATTTTAGCCAGGTGGAAGCAGATGCCGGACAGGTGGATTTCAATATTCGGTATGCTCTCTTTTACCCTGAAAAAAGGCCTTTTTTTCTCGAAGGTCTAGAAAAGTTCAATTTTGGAGGATATGATGCCAGCGACCCTCTTGGAGCAATCGTTCACACCAGAACCATTATTGATCCTTTATTAGGGCTGAAGCTGATCGGTAGAGTTGGAGATAAGAGCACTGTCGCCTCCATCTATGCCCTGGATGAACTTCCTGAGGAAGAAGATGAGGATTATGCTCATGTGGGAATTTTCCGATATAAAAGAGCCCTGGCAGAAGACAGCTTTCTCGGCGGACTCTACACGGGAAGGGAACGCCAGAGCGGCTACAACAGAGTTTTCGGCTTGGACGGCCAACTCAGGATAAATCCATCGAGCATCTTTGGGTTTCACTTCTTCGAGTCTCAGACCAAGTTGAATAAGGAATCTCCGAAGGATGGCGGACATGCCTTGGGGCTCAATTACCTCCATGCCACGAGAAACTGGGCTCTCATGCTCGGGCTCCAGGACATTGCCGAAGATTTTCAAACGGAAACAGGGTATATTACACGGACAGGCATTACGAGGTTTAGATCGGGGATAATGCGGATGTTTTATCCGAAATCGAAATTTTTCCGACGAATCGATCCCATGATCCACAGCGATCAAAGCAGGGATAAATTCAGCGGCATCTATGAGACAAAAAATGCGTTTGACCTGAGGCTCATACTCCCTAGAAGTTCATCCTTCGTGTTGGGTTACCGCTACTCGACCGAAGTCTACTTAGAAGAGCAATTCAACATCAGCCGGGTAAGGCTCTACGTTGGGAGCCAATTCACTAAGCAATTCTATTTCAACCTGCTCTATGCGTATAGTAAAAAAATCCGTTATACAGAGGACCCGTATCAGGGCAAGGGGAATGATGCCTCAGTCACTCTGAGGTATTTGCCCTCGGAGAAACTTCATCTGGATTTGAGTCTAATCTATTCGGATTTTTACCGAGATTTCGATTCTACCAAAGAATATGACTACATGATTATCCGGAGCAAAAATACCTATCAAGCGAACAAATACCTCTTTTTCCGGGCTATTGTGGAATACAATTCCTTCCGTAAAAGACTGATGACCGATCTTCTGGCTTCCTTCACTTACATTCCGGGAACAGTTATCCACATCGGTTACGGTTCTCTCTATGAAAAAATCAAATGGGAAGACGGTGGATACAGAGATGCCGATCAATTCCTAGAAACAAAAAGAGGCTTCTTCTTCAAGGCTTCCTATCTATGGAGGCTGTAGGTGAAGAATTCCTAAGGCTGCTCAACCCATCACTCAATCCAGTATCCTAGCCCTACCAGAACGTGAAAGGCGACATTGGGAACATCGGCCTGTCCTTCTACGATGGAAACCCAAGCATAGGAGGCCGTCAATTTCCCCTCAAAGGCAATAAACAAACCTTTCGTGAGAAATATTCTTTTTTCTACAGCTCCCTGGATGGTGGGACCAGAAACATAAAATCCCTGGCTGAATATTCCCTTTGATTCGTTAAAAACCTTTTCCCTTACGGTACTTTCAGGATGAGTGATCAACACTCCAGCCCCGACACGCCATATAAACTTTTTAGTCTTCCAGGCTCGATTGACTATCAATAGATTAAATCCGTCCGAAATAGAGAAATTCTGCACCTCCGGAGGAGGATTATCAAGGTAGATCTTGTGATGGACAAAATCCAGCTCCCAGGCTCGATTTTTTGACCAACGGCTTACCCTTAGGGCATAGTAGGGGAATCCTTCGAAAGCGTGCTCCTTATACCTGGCGGTTAGGGTGATGTCCGGATGGCCATTCTGAGCAATCGTCAAAGGAATAGGAAAGTTCAAGGCAGTCCCTAAGAAGGCCTCTAATGTCCACTCGCTTCCAAAAGCTGGCAGACTCAGGGCACAAACACATGTCAGAGCCAGCATAAATCCTTTTTTCATCAAAACCTCTTTCATGAGTTCAAGGTTCATTTCCTATTAATATTCATTTTTTTGATCTAAAAATCAATAACGAATGATTCCTTTGGTAAGAACAGCGAGCCTGGGAATAGAGCGAAAGAAGAAAGCTTATCGATTTTTCAAGGTAATTATTGTAACATTGATGAATAAAACAGAAAAAGAATCTTCACTTGCCCAGAGGAGGAAAAAATGACCAAGTACAGATGCGATGTTTGTAATGTTTATGAATACGATGAGAGTCTGGGGGATCCCGAAAAAAACATTATGCCAGGAACAAATCCCGCAGACTTCCCAGATGATTGGAGATGCCCAATTTGTGATTCTGATAAAACGCATTTAAAACCTATCCAATAGGAAGGCACAACGAACTCAGAAATTTTGAATCAGACCAAGATGGAGCACGCTTAAATTTGGGAGGGAGGAGTATTATGGACATTCCCCGCTATAAAGGAAAGGTGCCCTTTCTGACCGCAGACCAAATGAAAGAAGTGGACCGAGCCCTGATCGAGGATTTCCATATCGAGCTTATACAGTTGATGGAAAATGCGGGGCGAAACCTGGCTCATCTCGCCAGGATTAGGTTTCTGGATAACAATCCAATAGACAAGAAAGTAGTCGTCTTAGCCGGATCAGGAGGAAACGGTGGGGGGGCATTGGCTTGTGCGCGCCATTTACAAAACTGGGGAGCCGAGGCCATTGTTTTTGTGACCCGCCCCTCTGAAACCTTAGCCCCAGCTACTTTTCATCAACTTGAGATCCTGCATCATATGAAGATTCCTATATCATTGCCCGGTGCCATACCCAAGGTTAGGAATACGGATTTGATCGTGGATGGCATCATTGGCTACAGTCTTTCCGGTTCTCCAAAAGGTTCTGCAGCTAACCTGATTCGTTGGGCCAACGAACAAGGCTCTCCCCTCCTTGCCCTCGATATCCCTTCTGGAATTGACGCGACAACAGGTAAGGCTTTTGACGTGGCTATTATCGCCTCTGCCACCCTGACTCTGGCTCTGCCAAAGACAGGTCTCCGGGCTCCTGAAGCCAAAGCTTTTATGGGTGAGCTCTATCTGGCAGATATCGGCGTCCCCTCTCGCCTTTATTCAGAAAGGCGATGGAACTTCCGAGTGGGTCCTATTTTTTCCGAAAGTAACATCCTCCGGATTGAACCTGATTAATCTGATCAGCCGGGTCAAGCTTACCATCGTTAGTCAGAAAGCTGCGAAGAAGATGGCAATCTGTACTCGCCAAAATAAATAAAAACCAAGTGTCAAGGCCTGACCCCGAATTTATTGATAAATCATAAGAGAGTCGAGGTAGGACAGGAAATCACCAACCTTTAATGTCAAGGCCTGACCCCGAATATTTCGTTGGACATCCTGCCAAGTGAAAGAAGAAACCATCTGGTCATAAATTTTTTTGTGCTGCTCCACTTTAGGATCATTGGGATTGTTCCCTGTAAAATGAAGAGAATAGACATATCCTTTATGAAGAGTGACAATTACTATTGCTTCGTGGTCGAAACCAAAGATGGAGAGTCTTTTTGCGTCCTTCCCATTCAGGATCACATCTGATATATCCTGAATCAAACTTCCCCCGGTGACATCTTGAGGTTCATGCTCATCGATCCACTGCTCAAGAGTTAAATTGTCCTTATTGGACATCACCCGCACCTGGAACTCTCCTGGCCAGAACTCATATTCTTTCTCTAAAAAAGTAACCTTCTGTATTTCTTCCTCGAGCAGGATTTTTCCTGCCCATGAGGCTTTGTCTCCTTCCTTTGGTTTTGCTTCTATAACTTCCCAGCCTGGTGGATATTTCAGTTGATAATCATATTTTTTCCCCTGATAGGTCTTCCATTCGCTGTCTTTATCATCTAACGAAATCCAATCCTCCTTTGCTGAACGCGTTGCCCTATCTCGTTCAAATTGGCCGGCTTGCTTCTGGGCATCTCTGCAGTTATCAGGTTCAGCTGCGGTTTTTCCCCCAAGATTAAACCCGACAGCCAAAAAGATAACCATAAATCCCAAGACAATCTTCCCCGATAACGAGGATTTCTTTGGAGTGAAAAAGGCCGTGTCTTTCATTTTTCACCTGCCTTAGGTCAAAATCGAGTTTAGCTCCTCTTCTTTACAGTTATTCCCGTTAGGTAGGCAGCCATAAATATTAGGGCAAAAGGCCCCCAGGTTCCGATAACACTAGCAAACATTTCAAAGCTCTTCTCGATGAGGAGGGCAACAATAAAAAAATCCATCAGAATGACTACAGAAACAAATATGATTGCGGTTTGTAGGGGGGTAGTGTAGTTGAATTTTTTAAAATAGAGCAGCGATATTAGGTAAGATATGACGGGAGCCACAAGGAGATGGATTATTAAAGCCGCCTTCATAGAAAATAATTCCCTCCCCAGAAACATGACCGCCCCGCAAAGCGCCCATAATACCAGTGCATGCATCAGAATAATTATTGGTTTCCAAACTTTTGTCAGGCTCATTATGTCCTCCTTATTCTCGATGAGATGAACACGAATTCAAACTATCGAAAAATTATGCCTTTACGGCTTTGGCTCTGAAAACAATAGAGGTAAACAATTCGATAATAAAACCCCAAACAGGACCCATCACAAAATAGGCAAGCCTTCCTTCTCCCAGAATAATCCCAGGAATGGATGGCACGCCAATAATCAACCCAAGCCAGATGCCGTGCCAGGCCCAATGGATTCTCAAAACGGATATCCCGATCACAAATCCTAATAATCCCCGGTGTAACAATATTGTCAACACCTGTGCTGAGCTCATTTCTATTTTAAGACCATACATACCGCCCAGGAAACACAAAAACCCTGTAAGGAAACCAAATACAGTGGCTACGAGGATTCTTTTCGGGCTTATCCTTATGCCTCCTCCTTAAAAATTTATTTTACTTTAAACAGACTTGTAGGACGTGTCAATAAAATTTAAGATATATTAACCCTACTTTTAAGGGATAGTTCTAGAACAAGCTTATTTTATTAAGGATAAAGGAACTCGGGTTAAAACCTTAAATGTCAAGGCCCGACCCCATCCCGGAAGGTTTCCAGAATCTATGGCAACCTCATAAGGACAAGAGTCAGAATCCAATTCAACATAAAAAGAGCCCCCAAAACGACTATTCCCCGATTGAGAAATTTCCCAGAGGGAAAGGCTCGATTCCACCACTTGGGAACCATGATCAAACCCAGACAATACATGAATTGAAGAACAACATAAAATAGGGTCAGCAATCCCAGCCGGTGATGTATCAGGCTCATACTTATATCTCCGTGCGCGGCGGCAACGACTGATCTGGAAAGACCACATCCTGGACAGGGAAGGCCGGTGAGATTCCTGAATATACAAGTCTGAGGTAAAGAGATACCTCCAAACTCTAGATGATCGGTTGTAGAATCTGCTGGCGTAATGATGAGGGCTCCGCCAAGGATACAGAAGCAAGCAATAAAGATAACCAGGTGAGGTTTCACGCTGGGAACAGACGAAGCTGCTAAACCCGACACTTTTGGCCGGTTCAGGGAAGCTTCAGGGAAATATTTCAATGGAAAGCTGCCTTCACTTCAGGTTTTGTCAGAACAACCAAGCACCAAATGCCGATGGGTAAACCTATAAGACAGCAAGGGCTGATGCAGGGAATCATGGCCAGAATACTGGCTGCCATGGCAATTCCGTACTGAGTCAGGTCTTTCATCTTCAAAGCCGCGTAAATGATAAAAGCTGCTACTAAAATCCCTACAAAAGCGCTACCCATGCCTGCTGCCCCTTCGTATAAATTCACATACTCCTCTGCGAAATCATAATCCACGAGCGTGCCTATTCCTGTGCCGATGCTTATTGATATCAAGGCTACCACCGAAAAAATGGCACCGATGATCCCGGTGACCAGTAGGCCTATGGCCGGACCGGAGACCTGTTGAGAAGGCTCGATAGCTGCTCGAGGAGAAGGTTTTTCATTCGTCATGATTTCCTCCTTTATTCATAAATACGCAAACCTGACAGCCTGGGTTCAAAGCTAAAGGAAAATGAACAACAAAAAATACCACTTTTTTTGGTTTTTATAATATTTGGGTAGTTATGACAAGAAAAAAATGAATCAGTACCAAGACAAAAAAATGTAAACATAAAATGGGGGATTTAACTGGGGATGGTTCTATTTTCTTACGGGATAGAAGAGATGAGTGAAAGGGAGGGAGTAAAACAGAATCACCCCAATTTTAACTGTCAAGGCTTGACCCTAATACATGCACCTCGAATACTAAGTCATGACGAGCAATGAAGTTCAAATGTAAAAACAACACATGTTTAATTCTTTTCCTGAAGCTTTTCGACCATCTGCTTGACTTTTTTCTGATTGGGATCTATCTCCATTGATTTCTGCCAGGCTCTTAAGGCTTGTTCGTTATCGCCCAATTGATAAAAACACTCTCCGATCGAATTCAAAACCTCTTTGACATTGCCTTGGTGAGAAAGAGCTTTCTGATAAAAAGAAATGGCTGCCTCCAAGTTGTCCTCAGCTTGAGAAGACAGGCCAAGATAGTAATAAAGTTGGAATTCCTGCCTCCCTTTCTCAAAAAAAGGCAAAAGGATTTGTTGTGCTCTTTGAAATTCTTTCAAAAGCAACAACACTCTCGCATAGCTCAGGGCAAAATCCATGGCCTCGGGTTCCCGCTCATAGGCTTTTTCTAATTCATGACGAGCTTTCTTGATTTCTCCTTTGTTAAGATATTGATTGCCGTAGAGGAAAAAATAAACAGGCTCCTTGAAAGAGGGATTGGTTTGGCTCACTATCCAAGATTCGGGTAACGCCTTCGAAGACAGGCTAAAGTCTTCCTTCTCGAAGAGAAGTTCTCTTCCCTCTTCGTCAAGAAGAGAGACTTTGACCCGATACTTTCCCGGAGGGAATTCATCCAAAGGAAAATCTTGAAGGAAATCTCGTCGTTGTCTGTATTCTTTTATCTGTCTGGTTAATGCCTGAAATTTCTGTTCGTCTTTGTAAAAAATGAACTGTATTTGCCCGCCTCTTTCTAATTCCGGACTCAGCCCATACACCTGAAAAAAAAGGAACAACTTCTCTTCGTTAAAAAAGTCATTCGTGGGCGATGGATAGAGTTGGAGCTTTCCTACCTGAAAGGCTTTATTGAATTCGCTGTAAGGTGAATCTTGGTTCACTTTGGCGGCCAGAATGAGAGAACTCATCCTAAAGAATTCTGGCTCGGGCACTGAAATATCCTTCTCGAAAGAGGTGAATTCTTTGGTCACGGTGTTTTCGAACAAGAGATTGAATTTGTAAGTTCCAGGAATCATAGGGATGGAATCACAAAGGTGAAACGGTCTTTGCCCGATCTTCTTTAATTGTTTCTTGTCAAGCTCGATGGGAAAATTCTTTGACTGTTGAAAGATTGTTTTTTCCTCTAAGTCAGTCACTCTCACGGAAGTTTTGATATTGGCAAGATATTTTCCCTGGAAGAGATCAACAGAGAGTTTTTCAGGTTCAATCGAATAGTTCACGAAGAAGTGACCTGATGGGGCCTGAATCACTTTAACCTGCGATTGGTTATCCATGTGATAAACCGAATAGCTGACTTCTACAACTGCCTTGTGCTCTAAAAACTCATAGGCATAATCATCTTTGACCTTCTTGTAAGGATGACTTTTGAGTTCATCTATCAACATCACCGAAGGAAGTCTATGATCCGGGCTATCTCTTCCCGGGAATGAAGACCAGGCAGCTTCGGCTAATTCTATAGAAACCTGTCTCTTCAGGATCTCGTAGGCAACAAGATCGCGCCAGTCTATTCTAGCCTGATACATGGCTTGTGGATTTCCGGGCATTCTTAGATCACTTGCTGGGACTAAAACTCTTGGCCCGTCTGATATGGGGTTGTAAAGTTCATAAGCGCCAACACCCTGTCGTTTGAAGAATAAGAGCCGGAAAATAGATGGCTGACCCAAACGGGGATTTCCCTGATAATACCAGATCTCCACGGGATTGATGTCCACAGTGTTAATCTTCACTACTTGCATGGGCTCGCCTAAAGTAATATAAATTCTTCCCTGGTCCGTGGCCCAACCTCGAGTCGCCGTTCCCCTTCCGAGCTTCTTATTCGCGTATTCTATTCTTCGGTAATGCTCTTCTCTGAATTCATTCCTTGGAGTGCCGGGAGTAGGATCTCTATGCCGCCAGAATTCTTCTATGAATAGCTCCCTTTCTCTGTCTGTTTCCAGTTCGTAAAAAACCTTCCTTTCTTTAGGAGAAATGATATAAACAGCCTCCTCTTTTATCCACTTTTTATATTTCAGAGGGAGCCTAGGCTTTTTCTTTGACTGAAGGAAAACAGGAAAAATCAAAGAAATGACTAGAGTAAATAATAATAGCTTTCTTCTCAATTCTATCTTTCTCTGAAGCTTTAGTTTCCCACAAAAACCGGAAATTTGCTAACTAGAATCAACAGGACTATAGAATCAAGAGATCGATGGAAGAACTATTCACTTCGAAGAGCATCCAAGCGCTTCTTGGCTCCTCGAACTTCAGGCAGATCGGGATCAGCGTTCTTCCAGAGTTCGAGAAATTTCTGATACTGCAAGCTTGCTTTCTCCGCTAATCCTTTCTCCTCGTACAACTCGGCCAGCCTGTAGTGGTATTTGGGATGAATGAGAAATCGCTCCAGGCTAGTCGGATCAAAGATAATCAGCTTTTCGTATTCAGAAATGGCTTTATCAATATCTCCCTTCTGCTTATAGGCTCGAGCATACGCATCCTTGAGAAAAGGTGCATTATAGCTAATGACATACCAGGTGAACATGGAACGTATCATTCCTAGAGGCAACGCTTTCTCCAAAACAGAAATGGCTTGATCAAAGGAGCCTTCTGCCAGTAACACTTCAGCGTTTAATAGATCGAAGCGGAATGTTATCCGTCCCTTAGAGGGCGGGTTCAGATCATTAATCAGAGTTTTCATCTCGGCCAACCTGGACTTTGTGGAATCAATCTGTCTTTGTCCTAAATCCACATACCCAAGATAAACGTTGTACAAGGCTTTAAAAAAAGGCACGGATGAGGGAAAGTTCTTTATCATAATGTCAAACCAGCTTTTAAAGCACTCCCGGGATGGCTCATATTCTCCCCGGTCATAATGAATCCATCCTCTCACATAGTCTGCCCACGCCTTCCACAAGTCATTTCCCACCGACTCTGCAATTTCTTCTGCTCGGCGAAGTTCAATCATAGCCTGATCAAAGCTTCCAAGCCAGTAATGATACAATCCTTTCCACACATAGCCTTCGGCTTTCGCTCCTGCCGAGGGAGCTTTAGCCAGAAACTGAGCGATCCATTTCTGGGACTCAGAATAATCCTCCCTCAAGGCGTAGATGTAAGCAACCTCCCAATCGGAACCAAAATCAGGTTTAACTTCTAACGTTTCCCTGTATTTTACTAAGGCCTCGTCAAGCTTTCCCATTCTCAGATACATTTCAGCCATTGAATCCAAGGGATTCGCATCTCCAGGAGATACAGAGGAATATTTTTCGAAATATTCGATGGCCTTCTCAAAATTTCCCATGTAAGAATAGGTGTAAGCAAGTTCGTTAATTGCGTATCCATAGCTGGGATCAAGTTCCAAGGCTTGATTGAATTCTCCGGCGGCTTCATGGAACAATCCTCGGCCTTTGTATTCTATGCCCAAATCATAGTGAGCCCGTTTCTCTTTGGGAAAATTTTTCACCAACTCCTTAAGTATCCGAAATCTCTTCTCTGAATCTCTCTCGACATGAGTAGCATAAGCTGCTTCTATAAAAAGCCTTCCCTTAGCTGTGGCTCTCATAGACAGCTCTTTCGCTTTCTTGATGGCTTCATCTCTCGCTTTCGTATTCCCCAACATATCGTAAACATCAGCAAGGTATCTATAAGCGAGAGCAAAGGCTGGATCGGTCTCGACTGCCTTCTCGAGAAATCGTCGGGCATCATCAAAGTAGTATTTTTCCTTATCCTCCCTTCCTCTCAAGAAAAAATTGTAGGCATCCATGGAAGTGGTAGTGGCCTCAGCAATTCTGAGTTGGATGGCATTTATTTTGCGCTCGGAGAGCCCGACTCCCCGCGAGATTTCCTCACTCAGTTCATCAATCTGGCTTTCGAGAATGCTCTGGATTCCCATGCCTTTTGAGCTGGCACTCTTGAGAAGGCTCTTGGATTCGACATCCAAAACTTTCACATCCGTGGCAAACATATCGCCAGCTTTAACAAAACTCCCTAAAACAATAGCTTCTACTCCTTCCGTTCGGCACAGCTCAAAGCCCAAATCCCGGTCGATGATTTCCACCTCTGCATTCCCCATCTGTTTGAGCAGGTCATACATTCTCTCCCAGGTGGTCACACTCAAGTAGCCTGATTGCTCAAGGCGGGTGATCAAGAGATTGGGAATGGCTTTCCTTAGATAATCATAAGCCTCTTCTCCGGTCTGGTTTTCAAAGCTGATCACAGCCACCGAATGTTCGTAAGACGGGATCGGAGCAGCTTTCCTTCGGGGAAGCAACTGCCAGATGACCACGGCTATAATAGCCAGCGCGACAACGATCAATCCTGGGAAGAGGAGTCTCCTCAGGCTCAAGGTGACTGTAATTTCTTTGGTTGTCAGAGGCCTCCTCTTGGGAACGATCTTTTCAGTATCAGGAATACCCTGCTCCACGCTTTCCAGGTCTGAACACACTTCACCAGCACTCTGATATCTTTTCTCTTTATCTTTCTCCATACATTTCATGATCAGGCGGCTGAGGTCCTCGGGAACCTGGGCATTGATTTCTCTGGGGTTCTTGGGTGTCTTGGTCTTGTGCTTCAAGGCCACACTAAAAGCCGTGTCTCCCTCAAAAGGCACCCGGCCGGTCATCATCTCGTAAAGAATCACTCCCAGAGAATAAATATCCGAGCGCTGGTCGACTTTCTTCCCCTCCACCTGCTCAGGAGACATATACTCAGGCGTGCCGATCATCACCCCAGAATCCGTAAAGCGTTTCGTCCTGAGAGAACGGGCAATCCCAAAATCCATGACCCGGGCATTCCCTTCTTTATCAATCATGATATTCTGAGGCTTTAAGTCCCGATGTACCACCCCGAGTTTGTGAGCTTCAGCCAGGCCCTCGCAAATCTGCTTGGTTATAAAGATGGCCTTTCCTGCGCTTAAAGGCCCCATCCTTCTGAGAGAGCTTTTTAAGTCCTCCCCCGGAACATATTCCATGGTGATGAAAAAGGCGCCTTCTTCTTCATTCAAGTCATACATGCGGCCCACATTCTTATGGACGATCTTGCGGGCAAACTTCAGTTCATTGCTGAAGCGTTCGATCGTATCTTCATCATCGGCGATTTCAGGCTTCAAGAGTTTTAGGGCCACTTCTTCTTTTATTCTCCTGTCGTAGACTTTGTAGACCCTGCCCATGCCTCCTTTTCCCAGCTCTTCGATGAATTCGTACCTTTTGGCAAAAGTGGTCCCCCTGGTTAATTCTTTGATGGGTGTTTTGAGAGTTTTGGTACGAGAAATCGAAATGTCTTCGGGCGGTTGGAATTTCTTCCCGCACTTTCCGCAATAAACGGTATCGTCAGGATTCTCAAAATGACATTCCGGACACTTCATTAGCTCAATTATATCATTGGGGTCAGACCATAGCAAACAACTGATTATATTGAGAATATACTAAAATTCAGCTTGTTTTTTGGCCTTAAAGTGGCCTTTTCATAGCCAAAAACAACGCTCTAAGCTAATGCATCGCTTGTAAAACAGCTTTATCTTAACTCTCCTTTTCTTTGGTTCATTCTTCAAGGATATAAAGAAGGTATGTCTTAAAAAAGCCTTTTTGCCCCCCAAAATGCATGTTTAAGCCAAAATTTTTAGGCAAAATAAGGCATTATTCATTTAAAAACAAACACTTAGCGTGGTCTGACCCCTATTCCTTATTCCAGGCCCATTTTCTTCAGTACGGCTGAGAACCGTGGATCATCGTGCAGGCTTTCCAGCCTCGGGTCCACTTTAATATTCCGAAGCGAATCTGACCGTTCCCTGACAGCCTTTTCCAGAAATTCGAAGGCCTGATCTTCTTCACCTAAACCAACATAAATCAAGGCTGTTTCATAGGAGGGCACATATTTTTGTTTTGATTGCTCCCTCAATTCATTGAGTATTCTCAGAGCCTTATTTCTTTCCCCTGCCACTGCATGAGCATGGGCAAGTATTGCCAAGTACTCGAAACTCCCTCCAGAAAGCTCAACTGCCCTTTGTAATTCAGCGATGGCTTCTTTGAATAATGATTTTTGAACATTGGCATTCGCCAAAATGGTGTAGGCCCAGGGGAAGTTAGGGTCTATTTCTAGTGCTTTCTGGCATTGCTCTATGGCTTGATCATACTGACCAGCGTAATAATGAGATGCTCCAATAGTGGTTCCAATAGGGAGGGAGAGTGGATCAAGCTCCTGAGAGCGACGGATTGCTGTTAGGGCTTCTTCGAATCGTCCCATAGAGGTTAAAAAAGCAGCATACCAAGAGTGAGCCGACGCATAGCTGGGATTCAGTCCAAAAGCCCAATTAAAATCTGATTCGGCCCCGAACCAGTCCCACTCGTAGTGATACTTCTCAAAGGCCAAGGAAGTGTACGCCTCAGCCAGGTTTTCATCTATCTCCAGCGCCTTCAGAGCTGCTTCTTTAGCTTTTGGATAAGCTTCGTGAGCAGGCATTATATGATAGGACCCAAACATGTTGTAAGTATCGGCCAGCCCCGCATAGGCGAGAGCATAGTCTGGGTCTTTTTCGATCGCCTCCTCAAAAAATTCTCTGGCTCTTTTTAGCCCTTCTTCTGTCCTCTTGTTCCAGTAGAAGCGGCCTTTCAAGGTAAGCTGATAGGCTTCAGGATTAACCTGTCGGGCGCTTGCCAGTAAAGCCTGTTCTTCTGGCTTGACCACGACTTTTATCTCTTTGGTGATGGCTCGAGCCAGTTCGCTCTGCAAAGTCAAGATATCGCTCATGGGTCTCTCGTAGCTCTTTGACCAGAGGGTCCTGTCTGTCCTGGCCTCTATTAACTTGGCCGTGATTCGCACCCGATTTCCAGAGGTCAAGACTGATCCCTCCACCACTGCATCCACGTTTAACTCCCGACCAATCTCTGGCAAGGATTTCTGGGTGTTCTTATACTTCAGGACCGAAGTGCTCGAGATCACCCGCTCCAGCCCCCCTATTTGGGTGAGATTGGAAATCAATTCTTCTGTCATCCCATCCACAAAATATTCCTGCTCAAGGGCACCTGAGAGATTCTTGAGCGGCAGCACAGCTATCGAATCGATCATTCCCTGTCTACCAATAAACAAATAGAAACTCGCCACAAAAATTAAAACCAGGAGAACAGCAGCCCCACCAAAGAGAACTGCCTTTCTTCCTACTGCTCTTTTGATTTTCTCTGTTTTAAGCTTTCGCGCGGGGAAAATTTTCTCTGTGGAGGGAATCCCCTCCTCAATTCTTCTCAATTCAGAAAGGAGCTCTTCTGCCTTCTGGTACCTGTTATTTTTATCCTTCTCCAGGCATTTCAGGATCACTCGGCTCAAATCTAGGGGCACTTGGGGATTGCGCTCTCTCGGGTTTAGAGGCACTTCTGTCCTCTGCTTCAAGGCCACGCTCAAAGGGGTATGTCCTTCAAAGGGCACTCTTCCGGTCACCATCTCGTAGAGAATAACACCCAAGGCATAGATATCAGAACGATGGTCAACATCCTTTCCTTCCACTTGCTCTGGAGACATGTACTCTGGTGTTCCGATGATCACTCCTTTATCTGTAATCCCTTGGGCTTTAAGGGAGCGAGCTATCCCAAAATCCATGATCCGGGCATTCCCCTCTCTATCGATCATGATATTCTGAGGCTTTAGGTCGCGGTGCATGACTCCCAGACGATGGGCTTCAGTCAGCCCTTCACAAACCTGTCTTCCTACCGAGACAGCCTTGCCCACTGTATACTGCCCTATCCTTCTGATCAAGCTTTTCAGGTCTTCGCCCGGCACATACTCCATGGTAATATAGAGGTTCCCCTTCTCTTCACTGAGGTCATACATTTTGCAGACGTTTCGGTGGGCGATCTTGCGGGCGAATTTCAGTTCGTTACGGAACCGATGAACCGTCTCTTCATCCGAAGCGATCTCAGGGTTCATGAGTTTTAAAGCTACTTCCTCCTCTATTTTCTTGTCGATGACTCTATAGACCTTGGCCATCCCTCCTCTTCCCAGCTCCTCGATGACCTCATACCTTTTAGAGAAGGTTGTTCCTCTGGTCAGTTCTTTTAGGGGAGTATAGAGAGTTTCTGTGGGAGGCATGGCTTTCTCTGGGCGCTTGATCTGAGTGCCGCACTTGTTGCAGTACAGGGATTCTGGAGGATTGTCAAACTGACATTTGGAGCATTTCATAAATGCCTGGGTTCCTCTCTTTCCGATTTTAAAAAAATAGCAATTTAAGATGAAATAGTCAAATGGCAAATGGGGTTGGCACTAAATCTAAGGAATAAGAGAAATAAAAATGAAAATTCAAAAAAAGATTTAGCCCGTTTATTTCCTCTTGGCCATTAGCTTTTCAATCTCATTGATTTCTTTGGGAACATCCCTGCTCAGGACCTCACAGCCATCCTTGGTGATGAGAACCGTATCTTCGATCCTCACCCCGAGATTCTTTTCCGGATAATAGAGGCCAGGCTCGATGACCAAAACCATTCCTTCTTTTAAGGGGATCCCTCGAGGCCCGACATCATGGACAGCCATGCCCACATAATGCCCGAATCCGCCTTTCAACCCCCTCGGGTCTATTCCCTTCTCTTTCATGACCTTTGCGACATACTTCTGAACATCTTCCTCGGTAACTCCAGGACGATAGGCCTCGATGCAGGCTTTTTGAACTTCCAAGGCGGCCTCATAGACTTCTCTCTGTTCCGGAGTGAATTTGCCCGAGGCTGGCCAAGTGCGGGTGATGTCAATACAGAGATAATCAAGATTCGCTCCAAAATCCATGAGCACCAGATCGCCGTCTTCTATCTTTCGCGAATTCTCGCTGTAGTGCCAGATACAGGTGTTCGGACCAGAGCCCACGATAGGAGAATAAGCTGGCCCTTTGGCTCCATTCTTGAGAACGACATGTATGGCTGCAGCCTCCAATTGATACTCGAAGACGCCTGGCTTAGTAGCCAGCATGGCCTGCTTCACGGCTTCAGCCGAGATCTTCCCGTTCCGTCTTAGGATTTCAATCTCTTCTGGAGACTTAATGACTCTCATAGAATCAACAAGGGGAACAATGTCCTTGTACTCGAAAGAGGGATACCGCTCTTTGAGTTTTTTAATCCGGTAATTGTCGAGTGAAATCTGGTCGTTGTAGTGAATTCTGTTTTTCCTGGCGATCCTCAAGGGAGTTTCCCAACGGTCTCCATCCACCACATCTCTGGGCGACAATCGAAGATGAAAGGTTCCCTGACCCCTTCTTGAATTCCTGGCTATAAACTCATCAAAATAACTCAGTGGATATATCTCTTTTAATCCTGTCTTCTCTTTGGCCTCTTTATCTCTCAGCATATTCGGTCCATCTACCATTTCTTCTCTGGCCGACATTCGGGGCAAGAAGAGGAACGACTCTCTTGTCTTGGGGATCATCACCAGGATGGCATTCATGTCTTCAATTCCGGTGAAATAATAGAAGTCATTATCCTGCCTGATATGAGCCGCAGGTTTTGGTGAAACTTCTCCAAAAAGAATGACCATTCCCTCCTTGACCTGTTCCATCAAAGCATTCCTGCGCCTGACGATTTCTTCCTTTGAATATCCAGTTCTCTGGGCAAACAGGACTGGCTGAAAAATCAAAAGGAATATACATAAAATGAATGAATACCTGAGTATTCTTTTTTCATTCATTCGAGAGCTCCTCTCTCCATTCTCTGTATTTTTTTAAATAATCTGAAGCGACCTTGGTAGGATTTAACAACAGAAAACCCGCGAAAGTCTTTAAATGACCCTTAAGATACGGTTCAGGTGGAAGAGCTTCATATCTTTCATCCTCGATATTCTCAAGATGTTCGACCCGTATTTTGGTGTCCAGGGCGACTTCGTGCAGCTGGATTCCCAATCTTTCCCTTATTTGCCTCAAAACTGGCCCGCTGAAAGAAATGCGCTCTTCTTTTCCTTTTTCAGCTATTTCGCTGGAAACAGAAGGTTTGTCATCATACACCGACTCTTGCTCATTCTCCAGCAGAGCTATGATTTTTGAGTAGGCCTCTTCAATCTCTTTCAAAATTTCCCGACGCCTCTTCTTCGGGAATTCTTCGGCGATCGGAGCAATGACCGGAGATTCAGTAGAATATAGCTTTTTCAGACGGAGGTAGGCATGTTTTATCTCAAACAACGAAGCATCAGGACTGATCTCCAGGATCTTAAAGTATTTTTCGTAATTTTCTCTTGGCATGATCAAGCCCTCAGTAATCTTATCTCCCTTCCCACGATCAAGTTCTCCGTAAAATCCTCTATCTCTTCTGTGCAGCGCGAGGAGGAATAATACAGCATAAACGGTTGTTGGTTGCGGATCGACCTCCAGACCGAATCGTCATATTCGATATACCCGACAAAGTCGATGTTTATCCCTAAGAACTTCAGCAAGGCACTTTTCATGGAGGCTCCGATTAAAATGTCGTCAGGACCCCTCACCTTGTTCAATATAAGGTAGATTTTGAAGTCAGCCAGCTCTCTGTCCAGGATATCCCCGATATACGAGAAACTATGCCTCAGCCATTCGATCAGCTCCCTCAGGTTTTTCACCCCATATTGTTTCCTTCTTTCCCAGACGTGTTCGACAATTTCTCTAAATCCATAGGATCTCAAGGACATCCTGACTTTCCGAAACAGGGCATTTTTTATGAAATGGTACATATTCTCCACAGCGATCATCTCGGGCACCAGTACAGCGATCATCTTGTCAGCCATGAGAAAAGTATCGAGAGTATTGTTATGACTTCCTCCCCCTAGATCAATGAGCACATACTGGGCATTCAATTTCATGATATGCCTGAACAACTTGAGCTTCTGAGAGAACTTAATGCTGTCAGAGGCAAGGGAATCGACGTCTCCAGTTATCAACTGCATATTATCTATACCTGTTCTGACTATGAGTTCTTGCAGAGGGGAGCCATTCTCGAAAAAATTGGTCAGAGATTTGCCAGGCCTGTTGATTCCAAAAAAAGAGTGGAGGTTCGCTCCTCCAATATCAACATCAATCAGGACAACGTTATTTTCCTTTTGAGCTAAATAAGTGCCCATACAGCTAGTGATGAAAGTCTTCCCGGTCCCGCCTTTGCCTCCCCCGATGGCCCAAATTTCGCCTTCTCTTTCCTTTTTTGGGCTGTACATCTTTTAAAAATCTTCTTCTGTATTTTCTTAAACAATATATTAAAGTCGAGGCTGGCGTCAACCTGAAACTTTGAAAAGAAAGGGGGATTTTCCTGGAGAACCTCTGGATATTCTTTTACTTCACGAATAGGAAACGATAAATCAGAAAAGCTAAAACCAAGATCATCACATGATACTTCTCGCTTAAAACGCCCAGGCCGTATTTAGGCGTCACCTTGGTTCGACCTTCATAACCTCTCATTCTGGGGAGAAATCTTCTGACCTGAGTGCTATAATCTGTATAAGAATATCCAAACTTATCTTGTAAAAACCTCTCCTCATAAGGGATCAAGAATGAATACACCAGAGTGTATTGGCTAAAAAATAATGCGTATCCATACCATTCATTCAGCGATACCGCCATGCCTATGCCTATGATGAAATTGCCGAAATAAAGGGGATTCCTGATGTAGGCAAAAGGCCCTGAAGAACAAAGAAAACTGGCTCCGATTTCAGTTTCGATATGCCGTCCAAAAAGATAACTCGCACTATGCATCCTGAAAGCCATACCTGCCCCCGCGATAATCGCACCCAATAGGATTAGCTGCATAGAGGTCGTTCCCTTAGAATAATGCTTCAAAACAATCCCAATCGTGAGGGCTGAGATGCTGAAATACCTGCGATATTTAAATATGGCAGCGGGAATTTTTCTATTCAAACAGATGACTCCCCTTTGATAAACACACTATAGATTATCTTTTTGTACCAACTCATTCCTAACGCCTGGCGGCTGGAAATGAACCTTGGACTCCAAGCACCCGTTTCCTTTAGCTAGTTAATATCTCTAAATTTTCTTTAAAATTCAAGCAGAATTTTAGAAATAGCTTGAAATGAAAACCGAGACAAGGCTTTGAAGGCATTTATGAATTATAAAACTTATCGAAATTGCTGAATGTCTGAGCCTTATGGGATTTGATTTTTCTGACTTGAGTTGACAAAATGATAGCATCTATAAGGAGGAACAGTGAAAAAATTCGTGTTTCTAGTGATAATCTTAGTGTTATACGGCTGCCAATCTGCGATCGACAACTCTGGAATAAAACTCAATATTCCGGGTATTCAAAATCAAATTCAGGTTGTTCTCGAAAGGCAAAAGACTCTATGGAATGAAGGAAGCATCGAAGGATTCATGGAATATTACTGGAACTCAGGGGCTTTCACTTTTCAATCTGGAAACACCAGGCTCCAAGGCTGGCAGGAACTTTTTTCCAGGTATCAAAAGAGCTATTCTGGGAAAAACATGGGAACACTCGATTTCACCGACCTGGCTATCAAGGTTCTCTCAAAGAGTAATGTTTATGTCATAGGCAGGTGGAAACTGATCCATAAACAGACTTCCAGCGAGGGCTTGTTCACCATAATATTCCAGCGGATGCCCGAAGGCTGGAGAATCATTCATGACCATACATCCTGATTCACTCATTCATTTTAATCTTCCCCAAAGCCCTCTCGGCAGCTGTTCGCACGTTCTGACTCTCATCCTGTAAGGCCTGCTCCAGGGCTTCCAAAGCACGCTCATCTTTTATCTTGCCCAGCACCTCGGCAGCACAGAAGCGGACAAACTCGCTCTGATCTTTTAAAGCCGGGATAAGAGCCTCTAGGACTCCTTCATTATCTAATTCGCTCAGGGCTCCGGCTGCTCCTTCCCTGACATACCAGTTTTCATCCTTCAGGGCTCGAATCAGAGGCTCTATGACTCTTGCATCTTGAAGCTTGCCCAGGACTTCTGTAACTCCTTCGCGAACGCACCAATCCTCATCCTTCATGGCTTGGATAAGAAACTCTACAGCTCTTCCATCTTTCATCTTACCCAGTGCCTCTGCGGCAGAGAATCGAACCGCGCTGTCTTCATCTTTCAAAGCACAAGCCAAAGGTTCTACAGCCGGGCAGCCAATCTCTCCCAGAACTTCGGCCGCCTTGAAGCGAACATCACTAGCTTCATCTTTCAGAGCCTCTATAAGAGGCGCCATCGCTCGCTCATCTTTTATCTTCCCCAGGGCTTGAACTGCGCAGAACCGGACTTCAGCGTCTTCATCTTTGAGGGCTCGAATCAAGGACTCTACAGCCGGCTGGCCAATCTTTCCCAGAACTTCTGCGGCTTTCTGCCGAATATTTTTATTTTTGTTCTTCAGAAACTGAATCAAGGGCTCTACAGCTTCCTTATCTTTAATCCTTCCCAGGATATCTCCTGCCTTCATCTGCACATTTCTATCTTCATCCTTCATCGCCTGGATCAAAGCAGGGACGGCCGGCCTTCCTACGGCCTCGAGAGCTTCTTCGGCTTTCCATCGCACATACCAGGCTTCATCCTCTAAAGCTTTAATAAGAGGCTCGACTGCTCTTCTATCTCTCAATTTGCCCAAGGCCTTGGCCGCTTTCTTACGGACATTCACATCTTTATGCTTCAAGGTGTGGATGAGCTTATCAACTTTTCTTGTGGCTTGAAATCTTTGTATGTTAGGGGATTTGAAAAGCACCATTCCTTATTTTGCCTTGAGTCTGAAGGTAAATGGGACAGTTCCAAAAAAATAAAACTATCCCCAAAAATGCCTGGATATGGGAGAAGGCTCTAAAAAATCGACCCCTCCCAGAAGGTTTTATCCTGTCTCGAGCCCTCGGGCGGCAGTTTTAATGACTTCCAGGGCCTCTTCGACTTCCTGCTGGTGGGTTCGAAAACTGAGGATACAGACCCGGATAACATACTCGCCTTTGAGCAAGGTGCCAGAAAGATAAAGCCTCTTGCTTCTGATGATGTTTTCCAGCAATTTCCTGTTGAAAGCCTCCACCCTACCCCTTCTGGGATGATAACGGAAGGTGATAACTGTAAGATCGGGGACAGAAAGACACTCGAATCCAGGTTCCTCCAGAAAGCGTTGATACATCCATTTAGTTAAACGCAGTTTCTCAGCCAGATTCTCACGGAAGGCCTGGACTCCGAAGAGTTTTAGGGGCAGCCATACCCTTAATCCTCGAAACGAGCGGGACAATTCAGGCGAATATTCTGCTGCACTCGTTTCACCTTCAGGGGGAGCCATTTCATCCATTAAATAATCGGCCGTCAATATATGGGCTCTTCGAAGGAGCTCGCCCTCTTTTACCAACAAGCTTCCAGTGCCATAAGGCAGGAATAATCCCTTATGCGGGTCCAGCACTAAAGAATCAGATCGCTCGATACCATTGAGTACTTTTTTTCCTTCCTTACACAGATTGAAAAAGCCGCCGTAAGCGCCATCAAGGTGGTACCAGAGTTTATACTTCTTCGCCAAACCTGCTAACTCTGGTAAAGGGTCTACAGCTCCTGAATTGGTCGTGCCTGCATTCCCGACGATGAAAAAAGGCTTCATCCCCTTTTTTTGGTCTGCTTGGATGGCCTTTTCAAAAAGATCTGGCCTGGCCCGGAAATTGTCATCGACTTCCAGCAACCGGATATTGCGTTCTGGAATTCCTGCCAGAATAGCGGCTTTCATCACCGAGTGGTGAGTTTGGTCGGAAGCATAAACAGTCCCCCGGCTGCTATCATCGCCTAGAACATGCCTCCTGGCAGTGACCAATCCGCTGAAATTGGCCAAAGAACCCCCGCTGGTGAGAATGCCCCGAGCAGATTCAGGATAGCCCATCCACTGCGAAAACCATTCCAGAACGTTTGCTTCCAAGCGGGCTGCAACCGGAGCGGCAAACCAAACGCCCGCATAGCGATTGGTAGAGGCGCCCAGAAAATCAGCAATGGCCGAGGGATAAAGCCCACCTCCAGGGATATAGCCCATGTAAGCCGGATGCGCGGTGTTGATGGAAACGGGAATCACTTTGCTCATCAGAAAATCGAGCAAAGTATCGAAATTGGTTCCCTTTTCTGGAGGCGATTCGCGGAAAGACCTGACGATTTGGGCGCTGTTTTCCAAGTTGGAACGTGGGGAGTTGGGTAAGCTCTTGATGTGGTCTACCACCGCTCTCAGGGCTTTTTCCCCCATCTTCATCATGGCTTCAGGAGAAAGTTCGAGGTCAGTGACTTTCATGGTCTTGATTTTTCCCAATTAAATTGCGCTCAGGCTAAGATAGAATACCAGTTGAGCTGACTGGAAAGCGATCTTCAGCCAGCCTTGAAAGGCAATAAAGAGCTGGGCCACCAAAAAGGGTATGAACACCGTCATCCAGGTGGAAGAGAAGGAAGGAAGATTGGAGTTAGCCACCCAGAAAACGATGATCACGATGATTCCTGTTAGAACAAGTAAATAATAAAGAGCCAGAGTTTTTCCGAATTGCTGAAAAACGAGCTTTATGGTCTTAAGAAAGGAGAGAAAAACAGCCTGCGAATCCAGGATGACGATTTCGATCCGGGAATAATCCAGGATCATGCGAATCAAAAACACCAGGAACAGACCTATGGCCACTCTTATCCAGAAGAAATAGAATCCCATCCATTCGTTGGAACCATTTCCTGTCAATAACTTTCCGAGCGGGTTGAGCAGCAAATTGATCAGGAAGAAAGCCACCCAGAGGAGGAGAGCATAAATCGAAAGGCGGAAAAACCGTCCAAAAAATTTTCCGGCTCCTTGAAAAAAGGTTTGAGCCAAGCGCCGTCTTTCCTCTTTAGCTTCAGGAGGAAGAGTCAAAATAGAGAGTATCCCGCCGTAAAGAAATACCGATACTAAAAAATATAAAAGAATAAGAACAAAGCCAACCATAAGGAGTAAATTCATGGCCTCATCGTGGTGAACTAAAATCTCAAAAAACACGCTAAAATCAAACCTTTCTAATAAGCTATCAGCCAAGACACTGTTCCCGATCGACCAAGTCAAGAACCTGAAAAAGACATAAAACAGAGCTAGACCAAAAATGAAATTCCGAAGCCATAGAATAAATATCATCTTTGGCTGCAGTGTCGCCTCTTTAATTCCACTGCCATAACTCTTTAAAACTTTCACTTCTTCCTCCCTAAAAAGAAACAAAAGCAAGAAAAGCTTGAAATTTGAACATCAGATCTAAAGCGCACTTCAGCAGTGGGATTTTCTTTGGCTTAAGCACCCGCGAATTATTCAAGAAATTATCATCGAGAAGCACCTTATTATCGGGATCAACTTGAGCTGACCTGAGCCGATAGGGCTTGAGATAGACAAACCTTTTCCATCTCTCTTTTCCATCCCATTGTTCACGAATCTCTTCGCCCCCCTCGAAGGTGACTAGAATGTCTTGAGGAAATATCAACTCTCCCTTCCTTACCACAACCACCTCATTCCGGTACATTTTATCCTGCTCTTGGGCTTCCTCTCTTTCGGTCTCTTCGAAAAGGCCCTGTTCTCCTTCCAGTATTCCTTCAGGTCTCTCGACTTCCCGAGACCTGAGCCTGCCGATAGCGTAATCTAGCTTATCCGGACTCTTTAAGAATTGATCGAAGAACCAGCTTAAATCTTGCCCGCTCACTTCCTCGGCCAGGGCAATAAAATCTTGACTGGTGGGATGCTTGAATTTCCATCTTTCATAAAAAGTCTTCATGATGTCCGACATAACATCTTCGCCCAGATAATTCTCTAAAGTCAGCAGCATAAAGGCTGCCTTTGAATAGACGTTAATGCCATAGGTTGCGCCGTTATAATACTCCCAGGAATTCTTTAGAATGGGATCCAATCTTGAGGAGGCAATAATCCGGACTCTATGAAAAACCTGATCACTTATCTTTACGCCGTGGATATTGAACATAGAGCTGTCCTCACCGTAATATTTTTTCATGGCTTTTATTTCCGAATAACTATTGATTCCCTCATCGAGCCAGGCTTCTTCAAACTCGTTCGAACCGACAATTCCATACCAGTACCCGTGCCCGAACTCATGAATAGTCACCATTTCCGTCATGTAAACACCCTTGGGCATCCACGAGAAGGCAAAGGAAGTGAATAAGGTGGGATATTCCATCCCGCCAGCGCCAAGCCCTCCCAGTGGAGGGTCGACCAGGGTGATCGTGGGATAAGGATAAGGACCATAATTCTGGCTGTAAAATTCAATCGCATTTTTTAAAGAACTCAAATATCTCCACCTCTGGTTCCGGTGACTGGGGTGGATAAGCAAGATCATCTCGGTGTTGACTGGAGGATTCTCTAAAGAATATTCCTGCCTGAATTCTAAAAAATCAGGACTGGCGGTCCAGGCAAAATCATGGACATTTTCCTGAAAATGGGTATAAGTTATGGTGTCATCTCCGTTTCTTGTAGCATCGATTCTTTTTCCAGTTGCCCCTAAAACAAATCCCTCCGGGACTGTTATCTCTACTCTGTAGACACCAAAGTTGGCAAAAAATTCTGAATTGGAGTGGTACTGGTGGCAGTTCCATTCTCCCTTCCAGAGAACTCCGATCTTGGGAAACCACTGGGCAACAAAGTAGAAATCCTTGTGATAGCCTGACCGGAAAACAACTCTGGACAATTTGGAATAAAAATCTATATGAAGGGTGATTTTTCCACGTGGGGGTACCGGTTTCGGCAGAGTTACTCTGGCCACTGTCTGGTCATCCTTGTTGTCATCATCAGGTTGAATGTACTCGATAGTGGAGGTCAAATCAGGTCCATCCTTCACCTGGATCTTATCTATCTCGATATATCCCCAATTTTTCCTGTTCGATTTAAGTCTACGGGGCACTCCTCCTCTCTCTTTCATGAAGGTCGAACGGCTGTTCTTGAAAGCATTCAAATAGAGGTGGAATTGAAGTTCGGAGATGTATTTATTAGAATCATTGATCCAGGTTAGCTCCTCCTCTCCGAGCACGGATTTCTCTTCTGGAATAAGCTTCGCTTTGATGTGATAGTTGACTATGGGCTCGCTCAAACCTGCTAAACTGGACGGACTAAAAGTCAAAAGACTTACCATAACCAGTAATAATATTTTGCTCATCCTAAAACTCCTGAAAAATTAATAAAAAACTTCTAAAAATCCTATTTATCTTCTGCTTCCAGGTACACCTTAGCCCCAGGTATAATATCTTTTATCTTCTTTTCTATCTCGTCATTCACCTTTTCCAGCTCCTCAATGATAAGGTCATCCTGGTATTTAATTTCCAGGGTGACTAGCACTTCCTCTGAACTGAGGTGCATTGTATTCAGGCAGATGACCTTTTTAACTTCTTTAAAAGAAAGAACGGCCTTGAGAATTCTTCTCCTTTTGAGCGGCGTTACCGCCTCTCCGACTAAAAGTTTTTTTGTTTCAAAGGCCAGGATTACAGCAAAGACCATGAGCAGAACGCCGATGATAATGGAAGCAATGGCATCGATGATCAATATTCCCGTGAAATGCACTAGAGTGATCGCAATGGCTGCGATCAAGAGTCCGCTCAGCGCAATCACATCCTCAATAAAAACGGTCAGGGTTGTCGGATCTTTACTTTGTTTGACAGCTTCGATGAGATTCCTGCACTCCTCGCTTTTCATCTCGCACTTGAGGCTCCTGAAGGCAATGCTAAAGGCATAACCGTCAAATGCCAATCCCACAGCAATCGCCATGTATGTCAGGCCTAGATGGCTAATGGGCTCCGGATGCAAAAATTTACGGTAACCCTCTCTTATGGACAACGTTCCTGCAATCCCAAAGAGGATCATGGCCACCATGAATGACCAGAAGAATTGTTCTTTCCCGTATCCAAACCGATGGCGCTCGTCCGGCTCCCGCTGGCTGCGCTTCAAACCGTAAAGGAGAAGAACTTGATTGAGAGTGTCAGAGATGGAATGGTAGCTCTCGGCGAGCATCGAAGATGAGCCGCTGAACAAGGCGGCCACCATCTTGAAAATTGCAATCCCCAGGTTGCCGAACAAGGCAGCGATGACAGCTTTCTTGCTTCTGTGTTGCATGTATGTAAAATTGACGGTAAAGAGTGAATATCATAGAAACGTATTTATGTCAAAAGTAAAAGTTCAACACATGCCTCTCATTCTCCAAGATATTTGAAATGCTTTTTATGAAGTTTTGGGGAAATGCTTCCGAGTTTGACATCGAGCTTCTCTTGTTTTATAAAGTGCTGGAATTCTGCGGCTTTCATTCCTCCTAAAGAGTCAATCGGAATAGGAGTTGAAGTATGAGTTTAGGCCTTCTCGCTGGGCTGGCACTTTTGCCGATTGCCTGCGTCTTTGCCCTCATCGTCGTCTTCAGGTGGCCAGCTACACGGGCAATGCCCCTGGCTTATCTCGTGACCTGTCTTCTTGCTCTAGCCGTTTGGAAAGTTCCTTTTGTTCACGTCGCAGCCGCTTCCATAGATGGACTGGTCACAGCAGCTTCGATCCTCTATATTGTCCTGGGAGCCATCCTCCTGTTGAATCTTCAAGAGGAAGGCGGGGCTATTCATTCTATCCGCTCCAGCATGTTTCGTATTTCCCCTGACCGCCGAGTGCAAGCTATTATCATTGCCTTCTTCTTCGGTTCTTTTATCGAAGGCTCGGCCGGGTTTGGAACACCTGCGGCTGTGACAGCGCCTATCATGGTGGCTATAGGATTTCCACCCCTGGCAGCAGTGATGGTGGCCTTGATAATCCAGAGCACTCCAGTATCCTTTGGGGCGATCGGCACGCCGATTCTCATCGGAGTCAACACAGGCTTAAGCGGACAGACAGAAGTACTCAATTACCTGGCTGCCAATAATTTGGACTTTGCTTTTTATCTGAAATCCATCGGGAGCAAGGTGGCTCTTATCCACGGAATCACTGGTACTCTTATTCCCATAGTCCTGGTAGTCATGATGACCCGCTTCTTCGGCTCCAAGAAAAGCTGGAGCGAAGGGCTTTCCATCTTTTCTTTTGCCATATTTGCCGGATTCTGCTTCACTATTCCCTACACGCTGACAGGAGTATTCCTGGGGCCTGAATTTCCCTCTTTGGTGGGTTCTTTATTAGGTCTGGCGATTGTCATTCCTTTGGCCAAGGCAGGTTTTCTCATACCCAAAGATACCTGGGATTTTCCTAAACAGGAAACCTGGCCGCAGGAATGGAAAAGCCAAAGAACCAAGAAAGATGAAAATCCAGGACAGACTCTGAAAACTGAGGACGGTCAAAGACTGTCAATCTTTCGGGCCTGGCTTCCCTATTTGCTGGTGGCAGTTTTACTTCTCCTCACTCGCCTCTGGCATCCCCTAAAGAATGCTTTGGCCTCAGTGGTTATGAAGTGGACAAACGTTTTCCAAACATCCATCAGCACCAGCTTTCAGCCTCTTTATTTACCAGGATTTCTGTTTTTGGTAGTTGTGATCCTGACTGTCTTCATTCAAAGAATACCAAGAAAACAGGCCAAGAACGCCGTAACCCGATCTCTGCGCATTCTTCTTGGCCCCACAATTGCTCTCGGGTTTGCTGTGCCAATGGTTAAGGTTTTTATCAACAGTGGAGTTCCTGGAGGCTTGGATAAGATGCCTATAGTCTTGGCCAGTGGAGCAGCCGCTTTGGTCGGGAAGGCCTGGAGCACTTTTGCTCCTGTCATAGGAGCTATGGGAGCTTTCATCGCCGGGAGCAACACTCTCAGCAATATGATGTTTTCCCTTTTTCAGTTTGCCACCGGCCTTAAGACAGGAGCAGTTCCAGGAGTCATCGTGGCCCTTCAAGCCGTGGGAGGGGCGGCTGGAAATATGATTTGTGTCCACAATGTGGTGGCCGCTTCAGCAGTCGTCGGCCTGCTGGGAAAAGAAGGTTCCCTTATCCGCAAGACATTAATCCCTATGACTTATTATCTTCTAGTGGCTGCAATCATAGGGATTGTTATGCTGCAGATTTTTAGAATCTAATAATTCTATGAATCGGGGGGTATAATACTTAGCTCTATAACTCGTCCGAATCAGAGGAGTCTTTTATTTAATTAACGCAGAATTCAGGAGAT
Organism: Candidatus Aminicenantota bacterium; assembly: GCA_011772495.1. GTDB lineage: Bacteria > Acidobacteriota > Aminicenantia > Aminicenantales > Aminicenantaceae > WVZL01. The sequence goes on along the minus strand of WVZL01000007.1, from coordinate 89,091 downwards.
ATTCTTATTTGTTAATAATTTAGGAAACGGTTTACTTTTTTCGGGTTCCAATATTCTCCATGGATTTGAATCTCTTGCCATCAGGTCCGATCATGTACATTTCCCATACAATTTTATCATCACTCACGACTTTAGTAACCATTTTCACTTCATCCATGCCAGCGGTCATGAAATTGGGCCAGGCGCCTTTCTCTGTAAGAACCTTTCCCGATTCATCAAGGTTTCCGCTGGTTAAAAAGAAAGGTGTGCTCGTATTGTCGATCCAGAAGGTTCTGTATTTCTTTTCAAACTTATCATAGCCTACGATCTGAATGCCTTTAAAAGGCTGTCCCATCATGGTGCCCTCGAAAACAGAATAGAGATAGCGGCCCCCCAGAATCATTTTGCCCTCAGAGGTGATCTTCGAGACCGAAGGTTCAGTTCCCGGCTTTATCCACATTTTGCTCTCCACCTCCCAGGTGCCGGCAAATTTCTTCAAGAATTCGTGGTTTTCATCTGGCATGGCATATTTCATGTAAGCTTCTTCCATCATCTGCTCTTCAGTTTTTGTCTCCTGGGCAACGGCAACCACACTCGAAGAAATCATTAAGATAAATGTCGCGGCTAAGGCCACAGCCTTGCTCTGTTTCATTTGTTCCTCCTACAGAAATTATTAGAAATTAAATGAATCATTAAAATCGCAAAAACACTCTTTATTGTCAAGTAATAAGATAGGAAAAATAGGCAAAAATTCTGGGCCATTTCTATTTTTCTTTTGATTCCAAAATTGCTTGGGAACTGCTCTATCATGCAAAACAATAGGTTAAGAGTGGATTATAAAGCTACGGAATTTGGCTATTCTCTGTCATAAAGTTGATATGGGGAATATTTATTTCTGTTCGAGTACGGACATTAGCTGTCAATAAATGATACATGTATGTTTCATAAGTATTAGCAAATCCTAAGAAGATGAATTTGGCATGTTATTTGCTACTAATGTATGTATATTTGATTGTCTGGATTGGTTTATTTTTTGCTATTCTAACAGTGATAATGATTGATCCAAATCCTGGTTTTTGTTCTAAAACAAAATAGGAGAGAGATGTGTACAAAAATTTCTTAATCGTGGCGTTACGCAATTTGCGAAGAAACAAGCTTAATACCCTGATCAACATCTTTGGTCTGGGAACAGGAGTTGCCTGCAGCATCCTGTCCTTTCTCTTCATCCGCAACGAACTCTCTTTTGACAGATTCCATAAAAACCTGGACGACATCTTCGAAGTGAAAATCGTGCTCGTACTTCCAGTCGGTCGAGCTGTCTCTGTTCCCAAAGCCCATACAGCACTCGAACTTGTCCACCAGTTCCCTGAGGTCATTCGGGCTGTTCGGATCGAAAGGCAAAATTCTGTTGTCAGATTCAAGAATAAGATTTTCGAAGAAAAAACTCTAGCCACTGATCCCTCCTTTCTCGACATGTTTACATTCCCCTTAAAATATGCTGAAACCACAGATATTCTCGGCCGCCCAGATTCTGTTGTCCTTACTGAAACAATGGCGCAAAAATATTTCGGAACTGAAAATCCTTTGGGCAAGATTCTATCCATCCGGTTGAGCAATGAATTCTCGGATTTCGTGATTACCGGGATTTTGAAAGACATACCAGACTCTTCCAGTCTTAATTTTGACTTTCTGATCAATCTGGAGAAGCTCTACGGTAATTCCTTGCATGAATCCCAAACAGAACGCTCCGTAACCTGTTTCATCCAGCTGGAAAATTATACCCAGGCAAAAGCACTCCAGGAGAAATTTACGACCACCATCGACCTTCCTGTTCAAAAAAGATTCTCGAAGGATAGCGGACATGTTCTTCAGGCTTTCGCCGACTTTCATTTAAGAGGACAATATGATTCTTATGTTTTGTCCCAGAAAAGCACAATCAATTATTCCCTCATCCTGGCTGCGATCTCGCTGCTTGTCATGATGATTGCCTGCTTCAATTTCATGAATCTCTCCATCGGGAAGGCATCAACGCGAATAAAAGAAATCGGAGTTCGCAAAGTCCTCGGAGCCCACAGGAAACAGCTTATCGTACAGTTCTGGTTCGAATCACTGATGTGCAGCTTTCTATCCCTCATGATCGGCCTTGTGATGGCTGAGCTTTTCATGCCAGCATTCAACCGTCTCTCTCAGAAAAATCTAAGGCTGGATGTTTTTTCCAATGAATGGAATATTATTTTCTACACCGGGCTAGTCTTTCTGGTGGGCATTGCTGCGGGAAGCTACCCAGCTCTTTTTCTGTCTAAGTTTTCCTCCATCGATCTCTTTCGGGGGAAGATGAAATTATCCAGGAAAAGCATCTTTAGCAGGACTTTGATCGTTTTTCAGTTCGGGATATCCATTTTTCTAATCATCTCCACGATCTTCATGTATAAACAGAAGACCTACATGCTCAATAGATATCTCGGATACGATGCCGATCAAGTCATTGTGCTGCCTCTCAAGAATCTCACTGCGGACTTTAAAAGAAGCACTGCTTTCATATCGAATTTGAAAAACAATCTTCTCCTCTACGATAGGATTCAGGGAGTCAGCGGCTCTGCTTCAAGTCTTTCAGAGGGCTGGATGGGGACCTATTTTGAAAGAATGAGCGGTGAGCCGAGCCTTGTCGTTTATAACTACGTCGACCAGGATTTTTTCCCAACACTGGGGATGAAGCTCGTAGCTGGAAGAAATTTCTCAGATGAATATCCTTCAGACCTCGAAGGATCGATCGTCATCAATGAGTCGTTTGCTAAGATGCTCAGTGTGAAGGCTCCTGTCGGACGCCGCCTCTCCGAGTTTTTCAAGAGCGATTTTGACCGGGAGATTATCGGTGTGGTCGAAGATTTTCACTCCCAGTCTATGCACGGTCCCATTTATCCAGCTTTTATAGGCATGGTCGGGATGGACTACAACTTCGTCTTTATAAAAGTCAAAGGGAACAGGCTCCGAGAGACGATCACCGATATTAAGAAGGAATTTGCGACCCTTGCCCCTCAGGTTCCATTCGAATATTCCTTTCTGGATGAAGATGTCGCACGGTTGTACGAACGCGAGGAGCAATGGATCCGGATGGTGGAATACGCCTCCCTCTTTGCCATCCTGATCGCATGTTCCGGTTTGTTCGGCTTGACTCTTCAGATCATTTTTCTCAGAACAAAAGAAATCGGTATCCGTAGAGTGCTAGGCGCATCAGCCCGCCATATCCTCCTGCTAATCAACAGGGAATTCATATGGCTTGTTCTCGCAGCAAACATCATAGCCTGGCCAGCAGCCTATCTGGCCATTTCTGTAGTACTAAGGAATTACGCTTTTCGAGTCACCTTGACTCCATGGGTCTTCTTGATTTCCGGGCTCCTGGCCCTTCTTTTGGCTACTATTACAGTCAGCATTCATACCTTGCATGCAGCCCGGGCCAATCCCTCTACAACATTAAAGTACGAGTAACAGAATCCAGTTTAATTCTTTTCCTTCAGTTCGTTCATAACCAAATACTCTGTAAAAGAATAATGCTTAATACAATAAGAAAAAGGAGTGATAAAATAAAACCATCCCCTCTATTATTCGGTTCTATTTTTTATCCGTAAAACTTCTTCAAGACCTGAAGAGCTCTCAGAGTGACCCATTTGCTCGGCTTACCTTTTTGTTCGATGTTGGTCTGGAAGCGCCCGTTGAAAGTGCTTTCTAATATCCATCTGCCCTGCTCATCTTGCTTAGAGGTTATTAAATCTACGGCTTCCTGAAGGCGTTTATCCCTATAGCCCAGGCTGGTCAAAATCCCCAGGATGTCCAAGACATCTGTCTGATACATTAGAGGAAACCCAAAGCGCAGCCATTTTGGCTTGGATACCCGCTGCAGGTCGTGGCTTCTCTTGTAGATATGATGCTTGAGCAGATACTCGACTCCTTCATCGATCGTGTTTTTCACCTTCTTGGATCTCTTATCAGCTGGAATTTCTGCCAGGGCCTTCAAGGCTTTGACCACTCCCATGTGGCAGCTGTGCCTCCCCCAACAGATCTCCCATCTCTCGTAGGGCCAGTCTTTGGGCTTCTTTTCTACCCCGTCATCGAATCTTTGATAAGTTATTATCCAGTCGATTCCCTGTTTTACCCGGGAGTCTTCCAAATAACCAAGCCTGATCAGGCTCCAAACTATGTTTCCGGTCAGGCAGGGTATAACTCCACTGGACCTCCCTCCTCTTGTTCTATCACTCTTCCATATCGAAAAGCCGCCATTTTCGCGGCTCTGGGAATTCTGGAGAATGAATTCACAGGCTCTTTTGATGCGTTCCTCACCCCCCTCTGCCCCGAGCTCGGCTAGGATCATGAGCTGCCAGACGGTTCCTTTGTATTTCGCCGTGTAGAACCTTTCGGGAGCCTCCCAATAGCCTTCCTTCCTCTGCTTAGATAATATCCTGGGAACAACTCCGGTTTCCATGATATCCGCTCTGGCTTCCTTCACTTCAGAATCCTTCTCGCTTTTTTCCAGGATTTCAGTCAAAGCAAAGTATCGCACCGAGGGATTGTCTTTTCCCAACAGCCAGCCGGTGGAATCCGCCTTTAAAACAGATTTCCAATCTTTCATATCTCCACCTAACTTTTAATTCATTTCACCTCAAGAACACTTAGGGCCTATCTCTATTTTGACTGTCCTATTTTAATCCTTCGGACCAATAGATCTGCAGTGATTCTGGAAAAATATTGCAGGCAAAAAAATGGACCTTCCCCACTTTCGGGCTCTGAAAACAATCTAGCGACTGCAATCTTGCTTCAGTCTCTTAAAGAGGGGGTGGCGCGGAGCGAGAGCGACTCAGCGTCCACATGACTAACCGATATCCCAACAGGATTCCGAGTATGATCGCATACACCAGAGGTCTCTGAATATCTCTCTTTACCAGCCAAAAGTAATGGATAACCCCACCTATGGCTGCGAGATAGATGGGCCGGTGGACCCATTGCCAACGCTTAATCCCCAGTCGGGCTATCATGCGGGCAGAAGAGGTTATAGTGGGAGGCATCAAAAGGATAAAGCTTAACAAACCTACGAACAATCGCGGGTGCACCGCAAAATCCTTAACCATCGCCTCCCATGAAAAAAACTGGTCCAACCCGATGTATATCAGGAAATGAAGAAATGCGTAGCAGAAAGCAAAAAGTCCTATCATCCTTCGAAATTTCGAAAGCCATTCCCATCTGGTCAAGCGACGCAGAGGAGTGATGGCCAGAGTCAGGATAAGAAAATTGAGCGTCCAGTCACCGGTGAGGTGAAGAGCCTTCTCGATCGGATTTGCTCCGAGGTCTCCGAATAAGAACTGTCCGGCCAGCCACGCCAGCGGCAACAGGGAGGCAATGAAGATTCCCCCCTTGAGAAATTTTATTGGTCGGGGAACATCATTCATGTCGTTGATTTGTCCTTCAATAGAATTTTCGTAGATCCATCCCGGCATAAAGGTACGCCACCTGCTCTGCGTACCCGTTGAAGATTTTGGTCTTTTTCTTGCGGAATTCACCGAGGCGGCGTTCTCTCGACTGACTCCAGCGCGGATGGTCCACCTTCGGGTTCACATTGGCATAGAATCCGTATTCTCGGGGTATGGCCTTTACCCAACTGGTCGTCGGCATTTGCTCTATGAATCTAATCCGGACGATGGATTTGATGCTCTTGAATCCGTATTTCCAGGGGACAACGAGCCTTATCGGGGCCCCGTTCTGGTTGGGCATCACCTCGTCGTACATGCCCACCGCCATAAAAGTCAGCGGATGGCTGGCCTCATCCATCCTGAGTCCCTCAACATAAGGCCAATCAAGAATACGGCTCCGCTGGCCTGGCATCATTTCAGGGTCGTAAAGAGTGGTGAACTCAACATACTTTGCTTTCGAGGTCGGTTCAACTATCTTCATGAGGTCTCCCAGCGGGAATCCTATCCAAGGGACAACCATAGACCAGGCTTCCACGCAGCGGAAGCGGTAAACACGTTCTTCTAGAGGGAACATCTTGATGAGGTCATCAATATCGTAGGTCTTCGGCTTTTTAACGTGTCCCTCGACCGAAACTGTCCAGGGTCTGGTGCGAAAATTTTGACTGAGTCTGTCAATATCTTCTTTCCCGGTGGAAAATTCGTAAAAATTATTGTAACTCGCGGCGTTCTTAAAAGATGTCATTTTTTCTTCCAGCCGGTACTTCCCGCGGACTTTGACTTGGAGCTTCTTTTCAGGATGGTTAGCAGTCGAAAAAAGGAGCTGAGGGACTGCCAGCCCCACTCCGGCCATGGTGGCCGTTCTAAAGATAAACTGCCGCCGGTTCATGTAGAGTGTCTTATCGGTAATCTCTGACGATTTTATGTCCGGCACTCTCTTGATGAGCATGAACCATCCTTTTTTTGTTTAGACAGCTATAACATAGGAAAAAGGGGATGTCAAAAGAAAAGAGGGGGAGGTATTTGGGAATGGTTTTGCTCCCTTCAGATTTTTAGAATAGAGGACGGTTCTATTTTTTTATTCTTACCTATATTTGATGGTGCTATGCTAACTGTTTTAAAAAATAGAACCGTCCCCATTTTGTTTGCAGGAGGAATCCCCGGGCGGATGCTTAATTTTTTAACTAGCCTCTCGGCCTGTTATATATTTAAAAAATAAACTGAGCAAGGAGAAAGAACAGGCAGAAACCATAAAAAGCAGAGCCGCCCGGCACTCAGTTTATCCATTTCGATTTATGATTTTATAAAATCCTGAATTCTTTGGTCTTCTCGAATTCCCTGGAACTCCTTTTCATCATCAATACGATGCCATTCTCTGAAACCGGCTTTCTGAGCCTTGGTTAAATACTCAATCGTCTTCTCGATGTTGCCTACTGAAGCATAGAGTCTGGCATAGGTGAATAAAAGTTCAGGCGTGCCGATAACCGAGGAAGAAAAATTGGCAATAAAGGCTTTATTCCTATCTAAAAAGTCAGGGCTGAGTTCAATTCCTTTCAGAAGATATTGAGTTCCCTCTTCGACGTGTCCCTGAGCAACCAGAAGAGTTCCCAGACTATAGTGAGCAGAAACCATGTCTGGAAATAAGGAGAGAGCTTTCTTGAACAAGGCCTTTGCCTTAGCAAACTCACTCAACATGAAATACACACTACCCAGGTTGTTGTAGGCTTGGGCATACGATGAGTTTAAATCGAGCGCTTTCTCGTACTCCTTTTTAGCCAGTTTGTAGTCTTCTTGCTGGAAATAAGCGATCCCCAAGAAATTATGGGCTCTGGGGGAATTCGGCTTCAGAGCCACAGCTTTTATCAAATGGTCAAGAGCTTTTCCTGAATCATTCTGTCTTAAATACGTTCTCCCTTCAGCAAGATGATAATAATAACTCTCCTCTGAAGAGGCTGCGACGGGAGAAGACGGCTCTTTATGGATGGAGCATGAAGAAAAAATGAGGAGCAAGATGATTAAGATTATGATAATCCAGATCCTCATCTACGGCCTCCCTTTTTTAGTGTCTGTAAATGTTTTTTACCCTCCTTCATGAGGCGCCGTTTCCTTTTGACTTTTTTTATTGCAATTTCTGTGCCAATATGGATATTGATAAACTTATTGATTTTAAATCATTTAGGATAAATGCGGAATGAAAGCGGAATTAATTTTTCTTTAAGGGGATTAAAGTTTCTTTACATTTCTTCAACGAACTTTCAAATCCATGAACGGCAGGCTAGCCAACATCTGATGAATGATTATTGGACTTCAACCTCTCCCAGCTTGACATTCTTGCGTATCTCGCCAGAAGGCCAAGGAAGAGGCGGCATGGTTTGTTGTTGAGTCAGATTCTGGGCTAAACCAAACGAGACCTCTTTCCCCTCTGGCCTCAGAGAGCAGACTAGCCAGGCAGAAAACTTTCCTGTCCACTTCAGCTCTGGGGTTGATGTAATCACGAATCGAGAGGTATGCTTCCCAGGTTCTACCTCGAGCAAGTACCATCCCCAACGGCCCTTCTGTTTTTCAACTTTGGGTTTGACTTCTTTTCCATCGAGAAAAGCTGTCACTTCTGGATCCTGTTCCTCCTCGGCTTCTCTGGCTGGCTCAAGAAGAACAGCCAGGGTGGCTTTCTTCGCAGGATCAAGAAGTTTGAACTTGATTTGGATTTCGGATCGATCATCAGCAGCCAGCCTAACAGAGCCCAGGCTCACCGGTTCTTTTAGATACCTCACCGGTATAGAGAACTTCCCTGGATCGATTGTTTTCCCTTTATAACTCAGCGAAGAAACTCTTCCTGGATTCAGGATTCGGGTTCCTCTTCCTGCTTCATAGAATTTCACCACATAATCATTTTCGCTTGCTGGTAAAACTTCAAAAGTCACACCAGCCAATAAGGGTTTTGATGCCTCTTCGAGCGGGTAGAGCTCGAAGATGGCAGTCTCGTATCCTTGAAGCGGTATCACCATCTCCGAGCCATTGCCATACAACCTCGGGGAAATCCACCTCTTCGGATAAACTCTTTCCATTACTAAAGAAGAAGCTTCAGGATCAAGACCCAGCGATGGAGACAGGGTCACTCTCAGAGATTGGGATTCGATGAAAGGATTTCGGGCCGCAACGATTCCGCGATTTCCAGTGAAATGGACATACCCGTAAGCCATTTTCTTCCCAGGATCCCCTCCGATCATTTCTGTGGAACGCAGGATCTCGAACCGGTCCTTAGCCCACTGGATGGACTTGGCCAGGGCATTCCATTCGCCTTCGGTCAGTAGATCTGGCGAAATGTACAGCTCCCACATGGAAACTCCGCGGGCAAAATACAGGAGGGCATTATCCGTAAATTTATCCAGGGATTCGGCCTCTCCTCCTAGTTTCTGTAAATGGCCCTTGATAATTCCATGGGTCATCAAATTAGCGACAGGAAACCAGGAATCATTTTTTTTCAAATCATCAAAGAGGACATAATCACGGTAAGTGATGGCGGCGTCTCTACGGCTTATCGAGGGGACATCGGCATAGCCGTAGTCATAGCCCTGCATCCAGATCATGTTGGCATACTTCACCCACCAGGGACTGAGCCAGGTTCCAGAGGTGATATTCAAGAAGATATTCGGGTTTTCAGACCGGACCGAGCCACAGAGGTCGATCACTGATTCCATGACTGCCCGCCGCGAATAGATGCCCACCGGATGACCATGATCAGGTGCGCTACAGGAAAATTGGATTCCATCCCACTTGTAATAGCCCACCCCATCATTTCGTACTAAATCCACCACCCGTTTCTTAAAGAGTTGACGGTAGTTTTTTCCAGCCAGGCAGAGCTGACCTTTGACCTCCCCTGGTTTATCTTCCTGTGGCTGAGCTCTGATCACTTCATAACCGCGCTCATGCATCCATCCTACCCGCCAGGAACGATTCGAGTACCCGCCGATAGGGCCAAACCACATCCCCAGAGCCGTTCCCATCCTATCGAGGGCCTGCTTCACTGGCGCCAATCCTCTGGGAAATTGCTCCTTGCTCAACACCCAGTCACTCTTATAAACATCCCAACCATCGTCCAGAACAAAGGCGTCCAGTTTTATCCCTCTCTTCTCTGCCATCTCTTCCTGGAAGGATTCGATGATGCGCAACAAATTCTCTTCGTTCATGACCTGAGTCGGGCCCTTTACGATCTCCGGGGCCCTCACGTCATACCAGCTGTTGTAGAGGAGATAAGGCTTTAAGGGAGCAACCCGAATCCTGTCCAGATATTTCCAGAACCAGAGTTTGACCTCTTCATCAGGAGAAAGGCCTTCCACCGCCCATTCGCTCTCAATCCAGGAAGTAGCGATCCGCTCGCCCATTTCCTGTCCGCAGCGGATATTGACCTTGCCTATGCCCACCGGCCTTATAGAATTCTCTGAAGTCGGGTACTCCAGGCCAAAAAACACCCCTCCTCCATCTTTGCCCAGCGCTAAAGGCTGCCCGAATCCTCCGGCTTTCACTACGGATACCTCTCCTGAGATAAACCCCTGGCGAGGCCAGACCCAGCGGAGAAAATGGTGCCTTGACTCAGGGTCGCGAACAGCTAATTTCCTCCTCACGTAGAAGGCTTTCTCTTCCAGCTGGTAGGTGATCAGAAGCTCGAAAGAACTGTTCATTCCCTTTAGGAACAATTCCAGTTCCTTGACTTCTCCGGGAAGTTCCTTGAAATCGTACCGCACCAGTTGAAAATGATCCTTGGAAAGTGTTATAGGGTTTTCGGCATTATTCACCTTCCCTGGTGCCCTCCAGCCGGTCCATATCACATCCAAGGAAAAATCCGCGTCGGTTTCGACTGCCAGGGATTCAGTCCTGAATCGTGATGACCACTGCGGCCGGGCTTCGAGCCTGTCCGAGATCAATTTTCCGTCTTTGAAGGTAATCGAGCATTTGACTTGATTATTGCCCAACCAAAAGTCCTGCCTTCCGTTGTCTTTTTGCTCTCCGTAGTCAACGTCTTGAGCGAGGCTCGTAGACCAAAAAAGCAGCAGCCAGGCAACAGCGAATAATCCGAATGTTTTCCAAAATCTCATCTCAATCCTCCCTCTTCCTGAAGAATCGCGGGCTAAGGATTCTGAAACATATTTTTTGTTCTCCTATATACCTTCTATTCCTTAGATTACTTTTTGCATATTCTTTGAGCGTCATTTAATTGAGCCGTGCAGCTCGAGTTACAATAATTTATCAAGCTTCTTAAGCGTGTCCTCAAAAGATAGGGGCTTTAAGGAGCGAATAGATTTTCCAGGAATGCCTATCCATTCGGGAAAAACCTCAATCTTAGCCAGAGAAGCCTTAAATTCCTCGATAAAAACGCCCGCCTCGGGAACGAATTCAATATCTCTCGGGAATTCTCTTTTCTCTTTCACCTCTTCCTTCCATTTCCCCACCAGTTCAATCCCGCAGGTAGGGCTGCCTTCGGCTCCGAGAACGGCTTCGATCTTATAATCTTTCCTGACATACCAGTTCAAGCTGCTGGTGATGCGATCAGCCAGCTGGCGATAAACCTTCCTGATCTTGGGATGGTCATAAGAATCTTTGGGCAGAGCCTTCCTGAATATTCCTGAGAGCTCAATCTCAGGACAGGGAATCTGGTAAAGACTCACGCGCTTATGGATAAGGAGCTCGACGACTTCTTCCTCCAGACCGGGATAAAGGGCCAGATCATCTTCCAGCGAATGAACATTCAAGATGCAGTGGGAGACAACAACGATCCTTCGGCTTCTATTATCCGTGGCCCCTCCTTTCATCGGGACAGCTTTCCTCTTTTATAGGCTCAGGAAATTGTGGCTTTCCCCCATCTCATTATCAGACCTGCCGAAGAAACGACAGCAGTGATCGTGGTGATGGCAGCAAACGTATAGCTGGAATAGATCCAGCAGCCCACAGAAAAAAGAGTGCTGTAGACCGCCAAACAACCTAGAAGCACAGTTATTAAATTCCCCGGAACATCCCATTTGTCTTTTATTAATCCGCTGATATCTTGGCCTTCTTTTTTGGCCTCTTCAAGCAGCCGCCTCCATCCTGGGCCTCCAGGCTTTATCAAACGAATAAATCTGAGGAGCGTTTCCTGGTCTGCTGGTTTAGTTAAAAAGGTGACAGTCATCCAGCAAAAAGTCGTGATTCCAACTCCGATGCTAAACTTCTGCCAGTCTTCTAAAGCTGAAAATCCTAGCGTAGTGTGAACAAATTCAAAATAGAGAGCAACCATAAACGATACAGTCATGGCTGTAATCTCGCTTATGGCGTTTATCCTCCACCAGAACCATCTCAACAGAAAAAGCAACCCAGTTCCCGCTCCTATCTGGAGCATAATCTTAAAGCCCTGCAAGGCATTCTGAAGCAGCAAGGCGAATAAACCGGAAATGATCATTAAACACAGGGTGGAGATTCTTCCTACCAAAACCAATTCTTTTTCTGGAGCGTCCTGGCGCACAAAGCGCTTATAAAAATCATTGACGATGTAGGAAGAACCCCAATTCAGATGGGTGGAAATGGTGGACATGTAAGCGGCGATAAGCGCAGCCATTACAAGCCCCAAAAGTCCATGAGGGAGAAAGGATATCATGGCCGGGTAAGCCAGGTCATGCCCCAATTTATCCAGAGGAACCTGGGGAAATACGGTTTTCAAGGAGGTAAGGTCGGGAAAAACGACTAGGGAGGCAAGAGCGACAATGATCCAGGGCCAGGGTCTTAAAGCATAATGAGAGATGTTGAACAAGAAGGTGGCTCCGATGGAATTTTTTTCATCCTTGGCGGCAAACATTCTCTGTGCAATGTATCCTCCACCACCGGGTTCTGCTCCAGGATACCAGGCCGCCCACCATTGAACGACGAGAGGGATGATGAACACCGCCATCAGAAGATTGATATCCGTAAAGGCCGGCAGCAGAGAGATCTTTGCTCGGACAGTCTCACTGGATAAGAGTCTGCCCAGGCCTCCGACTTCAGGCAAATTCACGGCCACTACAGCTACGGCAATTGCACCGAACATGGCCATGAAAAACTGGAAAAAATCGGTCAGCAAGACTCCGCGCAACCCGCCCAGCATGCTGTAGACAACCACGATGGCTCCAGCGACCACGATCGTGGTCACTGGGGAAATTCCCATTAAGACACTCCCGATTTTTATCGCCGCCAGGGAGACTGTCCCCATAACCACCACATTGAAAAGAATCCCCAGGTACAAGGCTCTGAACCCACGAAGAAAAGTGGCAGTTTTTCCGCTGTACCGCAGCTCATAAAACTCGACATCGGTCAAAACATTGGATCGTTTCCAGAGTTTGGCGTAGATAAAAACCGTGACCATCCCAGTGATCAAAAAGGCCCACCAATACCAATTTCCCGATACTCCATGGGTGCGGACGATGTCGGTGACCAGGTTCGGGGTGTCAGTCGAGAAGGTGGTGGCCACCATAGAGACACCCAGCAGCCACCAGGGCATATTCTTGCCGCTGGCAAAGAACTCCACCGAGCTGGACCCCGCCCGCTTGGTCACCACGATCCCGATGGTCAGGGAAATCAGGAAAAAGGCGATGATAAAAATCCAGTCGCTAAAATTCAGAAGCATCCGTTACTCCCTGCCAGACTTTTCTAACTTTTGGAAAAAAATCACCATGATTTTCCTGTGATGTACCTTATGGCTTTTATCACAGCGAAAAATCGATGTCAAAACCATTTTTGGGGTCAGACCAAGCTAACCGATTGATATTAAATAAATTAAGTTCTTTTTTATGGCCAATTTAGGCTTTAAAAGGCCATTTTGGGGGTTAAAAACATTATTTTAAGAAAGCAAGGCAATTTTCTTAAAAAGGCAATTTTTCCTACAAAAAGCGCGGTTTAAGGGTAAAAAAAGTATTAAAATTGGATTTATTTCACATATAACAATAGAAATAGCTTGGTCTGACCCCAATTATTCAATTATTTTTTCGGGAGGTAGCGGTACCAGGTGAAAGCGAGTATCCCTGCTGCCAGCATAGCAGCGCCTAACCCAATAAATGACTTAGTATACCAATGCCCGACAAGGTACATAGGAAAGAGATAAAGCCCAGCAATCGCCACCATGCCCAGGAACGTGTTCAGGACTGCCCGCCAGGCACTCTCGGCGGGGTCGGCCAGTGCTTCTGGAGATAAAAGGGAACGCTTCCGGATCGTATTCCAGAAACCAAAGGGACGAACCGTTTCATAAAAGGAGATCAGGACAGGCTCTTCCACAGGAGGAGTTGCCAAGGCAGTGATAACGCTGGCCAATAATGAAGCCATGACTATGGGAGGAAAGACGACATACATCGAGAGCTCGGGCATGAACAAGGCGATGACCGAAAAAAGGATACCTGCTGCCGTTCCAGCAGCGTATCCCCAGCCATTCATCCGCCACCAGTACCAGCGCAGCACGTTAGGTATGACCACTCCCGCACCAAGAGCCATCATCATCCAGCTCCAGATCTGGGCGATGGACTCAGCTTGGAACCCGATAAGGAGGCCGGCAGCGACAATCCCAACCGTGGCCGCATAGCTCGCTCTGATAAGGCTGCGCTGGTCTGCCTGAGGGCGGAAAAAAGGCTGCCAGATGTCGCGCACCACGTAAGAGGCCCCGCTGTTCAGAGTCGAACTGAAAGTCGACATGAAAGCAGCCAGTAGCCCGGCGATAACCAAGCCTCGCACCCCAACTGGAAGGTATTCCTGAAGAACCAGAGGCATGACTTGCTCGGGATCAGTTACGCTGGCGATTCCGGCCAGGGCGAGGAGCACAATTCCTGCGGCCATGCCCCAGCGCACTATGAGAAAAAGACTCCAGGCTGCCCCTACCTTGGAGGCATCACGGGCATCGCGGGCAGCCAGGAATCGCTGAAAGTCATACATCTGGGCCGGCCCGCCGGCGTTCAAGAGCAGTCCCTTCAAGACCCAGACGATAACCAGTGCTCCGAAGATCTCGTATCCTACATTTTCAGTGCCGGCCAACTCTGCCAGACGCCATTTCGGAGCTAGGGATGTCCAACCGTTGGGAAGAACATTTTCCAGAATATCTGGCGTCAACTTGCTGAAAGCGACCACTGCAATGAGAATGCTAGCCAGAGTCAAGATAACGGTCTGGATGACGTCGGTGAGCACCACACTATACAGGCCTCCTAAAAGAACATAGAGCGTCGTGACGCCAATGATGATGATGGCGCAGGCTGTGGGAGAAAGCCCCACATAGACCGAAGTAAATTTTCCGATGCCTTGAAAGGCATACCCGATAAAGCTGGCCTGGGTGATAACGGCCATGACAGCATAGGCAGTACGGGCAATCACTCCATCGCGGCCGGTTCCAAAGCGAGTAGCCATCCATTCAGCCCCGGTCATCACTCCCGAGCGCCTGACCCATTTGCCCATGAAAGCCAGGAAAAAAGCTCCCATCATGAAACCCCACATCCAGTGGATCCACATAGACTTCATGCCGAAGAGAAAAAGCATGGACACGATCCACATGGTTCCAGTGATGTCAAAGTTGGAGACCGCACCTGACATAGCCAACGCCAGCCAGTGCATTCTTTTTTCCCCCAGGAAATAAGCCTCTAAATTTTTTGAAGCCCGCTTCTTGTACCAGAATCCAAGCCCCAGAACTACAGTGAAGTAGATGATCACTATTAAATAGTCTGCAGTCAGCAAAAAATCCTCCTGGGCAGCTTAAGCGGCGCTCACCGCATCGAACATGGCCACGATATTTGCGGGCGGCACATCAGCCAGAATATTGTGAACCTGCTGGAAAATGAATCCTCCTCCAGGGCTAAGTATTCGGACCTTTTCCTTAACATGCTTGAATACTTCATCAGGGCTGCCGTTGGTCAAGACATTCTGAGTATCGCATCCGCCGCCCCAAAGCGCCAACTTGTCTCCGAAGTCGGTTTTTAATCCTTCAGCCCCCATGCCTCGGGCCGTGATCTGGACAGGATTGATAGCGTCCAATCCGGCCTCGATAAGATCTGGCAAGAACTCGCGGATGCCCCCGCAGCAGTGAAGCATCACCTTCACTCCAGCGAGCTCCTTGGCCCGCTTCCACATGAATTCGTGTCGGGGCTTAAAGAATTCACGATACATATCCGGTGAGATCAGCGGCCCGGTCTGCATGCCGAGATCATCTCCAAAAACAATGATATCGATATAATTTCCCACCGCTTCCAAGAATTCTTCGAGGTCAGCAAGGTGGAGATCTAGGGCTTTATCTAAAAAGGCGTGGGCGTGCTGGGGATCTTCGGCGAGGAGCATCAAGAATCTGTCGTTCCGGTAGAGGAACTGTCCCATCTCAAACAGGCTCCCTCCAAAAAGCCCGATGACCGCCCGCTCAGTGCGGGCCCGAAGTCGTCTTGCACCTTCTGTGAGAATTCTGTTCCCAACTGGTCCTGCGACTAGTGGGCCGGGAGGTGAAGCCACGGCGTCCCACATGGATTCTCCTAGAGCCTCAGGGATGGCCTCCAGGTCAACAGACTTTAAGAAAGGGTAATAGGCCTGCTCGAAATAGAGCCCTCCTTCTGGCAGTACAGCGATCACCCGGCCCCTCTGGGACCGAATCACCCACTGAGAGCCTTGCCTTTCCGGCTTAATCCAGGCTGGAATCTGGCACCTAGCACCATCGGGAAGGATCCAGTCTGCCCAGTCGCTGTCTTCAAGCGCAAAGGCTCGCCCCAATTCTATGGTATCGATGCTGAACCGATCCAGCACATCCTCCTCCACGATCGCCAGCTGCTGAATAGGATCATACACCCTGAGCGGCCGGGGCGGAAGACCCAGGAACTCGCGCAGTTTGGGATAAACGAGGGCAGAGATGCCCGAAGACCGGTGTCCAGAAAGGTCGATGGGCACCCGGTCTGGTTCCCTGTGATTCAGGGCTGCTAGGACTCGTTCCCGTGAAGTCATATCCGAAGAATTTCTCTATGGCTTTTATCACACAGAAAAATCGATGTCAAAAAAATATTTTGGGGTCGGGCCAAGCTAAATGATTGAAATTATGTGAATAAGGTTCCTTTTTATTGTCAATTTTGGCTTTAGACGAGCATTTCTTGGGTCAAAAACATCAGCTTAAGAAGGCAAAGGCTAAAGGCTTAGAACGGCCATTTTGCAGGCAAAAAGAGCGGTTTAAGAGCAAAAAAGGCACTAAAATTGGATCTATTTCACAGATAATAAAAGAAATAGCTTGGTCTGACCCCAATCATTCGATTCTTTTTATGATGTGCCAGCCATACTTAGAGGTTTCTGAATCGTATTTAACCAGACCGATTTTATTAACAGAAAGTTTAAAACTCAGATCACCAAAACCCTTTACCATTTTTGAACGGGGATATTCCCCCTCGGTCTCATCTGGTTCTACATCAAAGTTTGACATCTTGTAAATCCCTGGATATTGATCATCAGAAAAATTCTTAACGAGTTTATCAAAATCTTGAGTCTCCTTAGCCCTCTTGTAGATCTCTTTTACTAACAGTTCTGCTTCAAACTGAGTGCGTTTGATGCTGTCTTTTGGAATCGACCCTTTAAAGGCAATCAGAATATGCTGGACAGTAACATGGTCAGGTTCGCTCTTACAGGAAATGAAGAGAAAAAGAACAACCCCCAGAATGACCAAAATTATCTTTTTCATAATCCCTCCTGCTTTTTATCTTTGCGGACAAAAACAGTTCTATTCTATTTTACCTGAAAGGCTTGCCGAAGGGGATAAAAATTTAAATATTTTTAAAATTTCTTTTTGCTCAAGGCAGCGGGAGTTCCGTCTTCCCTGGAAAAAGGGCAGAGTCGGATACTGTAGGAATACTCTTTAGCCAACAATGTATATTCAGGATGGGGTCGAGCCCGGTCACCCCAGCTCGTATCGCCGCCAACGCCCATCTGTCTATAATCCAGGTTAAGGGTGACTAGGTTTCTTTTCTTTATATGGAAAGTATGCCTCAGCTGCTTTTCTGGCCCGTGGTCAAAATCTTCATACAGAAAATGGCTAGCACTGACACTCAACAAGGGCCTTCCCACAGCCAGCAGTCCTAGGCCTTTGTCATTCGTCAAAGCGACCCAGCGCACATCGGTCTTGTTCCCGTTCTCCTGAGGTCGGACATAGGGATGGTACTGGTCCATAACTTTTCCGCTGTAGACTCCCACCGGAGCACCGGTCTTTCTATCCCAGTAATTCTCATGAGGTCCTCGGCCGTACCAGGAGATGTTGTCAAACTCCACCGGTAAGGTCATCGTCATCCCCATCCTTGGTATTTCAGGCAGCTCCTTGCTTTCTGGGACAAACCTGTTTTCAATGATGATATCACCGCTCCCGTAAACTGTATAAGTCACGTAATATTTCGAATTGACCGCAGGGAGGATAAAAACAACCTCCACTTGAACTTCTCGGGCACTTGTCTGCTTGGCTTTGAATTCACCAACCTTTCTAGTGTCGCTGGCCTCTTTCCAGACAGCGAGTCGCTCGGGCATCCTGCTTCCGAAATCATTGTCCGTGGGAGCACGCCAAAAATTCGGGACCAGGCCTGTTTTGATAAGCTCTGTACCTTTATAAACGAGCGATGTGATTTCACCCCTTTTCTTATCAAAAGCTACGGAGAAAACCTGTCCGTTGATTTGAACAGATTTTTCCGTTTCTTGGAGCGATAATTCTGGGAATGCTGTTACCTCGACTTCTCCATCAACCTTGAATACAGGGAGTTTAAACTGCTCCCAAGCCACCTCAAATCCCCTAGGTATGAGCTCTGTTTCCTCCTTCGTGGTAAAACTTAGGTTCAAAAAGTACTCCATTCCGGGCTCAGGTTGAATCTCAGGAAGACGTAAATTAATATTTTCAGAGTCACCAGGTCTGAGATTTATTTCCGGGAGCCTTCCCTTGGCGATTTCTTTTTCATCAGCCGTGACCGTCCAGCTCAGGTCGAACTTATTCAAATTTGTAAAATCATGTCTGTTCTGAATCTCAATATTCCCGACATTCAAATCGAGCGGCTTGGCTTTTAGGTACTGATAGACTTTCTTCACTTCCCAAAGATGGGGATGAATCTTCCTGTCCGGAAAAACCAATCCGTTGATGCAAAAATTCAGATCGCTCGGAGTTCCGGGCGGCCCGTAATCGCCGCCATAAGCCCAGAATTCTTCCCCCTTCTCGGTCCTCTTCAGCAGTCCCTGGTCCACCCAGTCCCAGATAAAGCCTCCCTGAAGCTCTTTGTGTTGATCAAAAAAATCCCAGTAATCCTGAAGGTTACCGACGCTGTTTCCCATGGCATGGGCGTACTCACACATGATAAGGGGACGACCATCGAGCCCCTTTCCAAGGTACTGCAGGAGATGTTGGGTCGTGCGATACATCGGGCAGACAATATCTGTGTGAGGACGCGTCTCGGCTCGCTCATACTGCACCGGCCTTGATGGATCCCGCTTCTTGATCCAGGCAGAGGTGGCTTCAAAATTCACGCCATCTCCAGCCTCATTCCCAAGGGACCAGATGATGATAGAGGGATGATTCTTGTCCCGTTCAACCATGCGGATGGTCCGGTCCAGATGAGCTGCCTTCCATTCTGGATTATTTCCCAGCGTTTTATCCGGATCATACCCAATGCCATGAGATTCGATGTTAGCCTCATCCACGATATAAAGCCCGTATTGGTCGCAGAGCTCATACCATCTCGGATGCTTGGGATAATGGCTGGTCCGCACCGCATTGATGTTAAACTTCTTCATCAACTGAATGTCCTTGATCATTAATTCTTCGGTGACATAACGCCCGGTTACTGGGTCGTGATCATGGCTGTTGACTCCTTTAATCAAGATGGGAACTCCGTTGACCAGCAGTTGTCCCCTTTTTATCTCAACCTTCCTGAACCCGACTTTACAGCCCACAACTTCGATAGTATTTCCTGAATCATCCACCAGGGAAAGAACCAGCGAATACAGGTTTGGTGTTTCAGCCGTCCACTTTTTAGGCTCTTTGATAGCCTGTTCAAAAGAGATTTCTGCCTCACCAAGCTGGTCAAGCCTCAATTCCTTTGCCAGCGGGATTCCAAATACCGGCTTGTGATCGGCGTTGAAAAGCTCCAGCTGGACCTGGTATCTGCTCAATGCCCTCGGCAAGTAACTCTTTACCTTAACTGCAACTTTTAATTCTCCATCTATAAAATTTTCATCCAGATCTCCGAGAACAAAAAAGTCCCTTATCATAACGTTGGGAGTGGAGAAGAGAAAAACATCACGCTCGATACCGCTAATTTTCCAATAATCCTGGTCTTCAAGGTAGGCTCCGTCACTGAAACGGTAAACTTCGACGGCCAACGCATTCTCTTCTTCACGCAGGTATTCAGTGATATTGAATTCAGCCGGAGTCTTGCTCCCCTGACTGTAGCCCACCTTATTCCCGTTCACCCAGACATACATGGCTGACTTCACTCCTCTAAAATGCAGGAACACTTGGCGCCCCTCCCAGTTTTCTGGAACTGTAAAGCTTCTTCGATAGGATCCGACCGGATTGTAGTCGTGGGGAATGTGCGGAGGATTGGCAGCGAAGGGATAGTCGGAGTTGGTATAAATCGGGATTCCATATCCCTGGAGCTCCCAATTGCCGGGGACAACAATATCATCCCACTGGCTCGTGTCATAGCCATCTTGGCAGAAGTCGACAGGACGGTCGGCAGGCTTTCTGACCCAGTTGAATTTCCAGGTGCCGTTGAGAGATTGATAAAAGGGTGACTGAGCAGGATCGTTGGTTAAAACTGTCTTTATATCTGCGTAGGGAATATAAGTGCAGTGAGGTGGCTCTTTATTCCAGCCAAACACAGCCGGATTTTCCCAGTCTTTGACTTCGTTTTCCTGCCTCAATTCACTCTGCTCTGCGCTTTCTCTTTCACAGCTGGTCAAAAAAATAGAGAAGCTCAAGATAGCGAAAAATAATAATCTCCATTTCTTTTTTTGCTTATCCATAGCACATCCTTTCTACCTAAGCTCAAGCTTTCTCGAAAAAAAGTCATCTCGCCTAAAATAATAGCCATAGTCGAGGTCATCTAAGAAGTGACTTTATAGATGATGGCCTCTCGATAGCCGGTTATGACCTTAAAATAGTCTTCCAGAAGTGCGTCTGCAGCCCCTTCGCCTGTATCGACCAGCAAGGGCCGGCCCTGTAATGAATTTATCTTATGCTTGGTGGCTATGATGACAATATTGTCCTTCCCGACCTGCTGAATGATCTCCGGGCTGATCTGTTGATTCCCCCTTCCTAACAGATAGCCCTGGCCACCTATGGGTGTGACTATCAATTTAGCCTTTTGGCCTTTGATCTTTTTTAACAATTCAGACTCGTTCAGATCTTTGCCGACGAGTCTCTTCTTGTAGACAAGATCTACTCCCAGCAAAGAGCTATCTAGGTTCAGCCTTTCCATTACTACTCGCGTCGTCGTTCCTGGCCCGATGATATAGAAATACTCATCTGACATATCATCGACGATGCTGGAGGCTATGGCTTCTTGGTAATATCTTTCCGTGGCGCCGCTACCCGCTTTCATCCTTTGCACGTATCGCCTCTCATAAGGTATTCTCAAATAACCGTACAATCTGGCTGACAACCGGCCTCTTCGATAATCATCCTCATCGATGTCCATGACTTCTGTCTCTTGAATGGTTTTAGCTTTGTCCTGCAGGTATAGAGCGGCCAGCTCTCCTGCCCTGGCAGGATTGCAGGCGTAGACAGCAGAGTGAATTTTTACTCCAGCCGGTATCCCTAGAACCACCATAGACTCGCCTATGGCATTATAGATATCTTGGGCTGTCCCATCTCCTCCGGCAAAAAGCAATAAATCCACTCCGAGATCTCGTATATCCTTGGCAGCACGTTGGGTGTCTCGAGCTGAGGTCTGAATCTCTGGAATGGAACCGATGACTTTAGGGGAAAAGCCGCCATCTACAGCCACTTTTTCACCCATTTGGCGGGGATAGGTGATGAGTTCCACGGAACCCTTTAGAGACTCAAGCTTCTGGAGGGCTTCTCTGGTTCGTTTCTCGGAAACCGGCTTTGCCCCGAGCTTCAGGGCTTTTTCAAGAATTTGGGATCCATCTGTTCCCTTCAGGCCAACTCTTCCCCCCATTCCTGCAATCGGATTGACAATCAGGCCTAGTTTTTTCATTGGTAATTATTTGTTAACCAAAGAGGGCATTTTTGAATTTCTATTGGTCCTAAGTGCCTCGGCCTGCGTATTCCTCTATTTATAATCTTATTTCTTATTACGTTTTTTTGGAAAATACAATGAAAAAATTAACTGCTCATGATAGATACTCTAATCTAATCTTGATTTTCTGATTTCGATTTAAACTTAATTTACACTCCTATTTCCAGGCTCAATATTAAAAAAATTAATATTTTTATAGATTTATTATAAATTATTTTAATTTACTACTTGACAATATTAATTTTTTTCCTTATATTATATAAAGAAAATTAATTTGAGGTTAAAAAATGGCCAAAGATTGGCAGGAATTGACCAGAATAACTCGGGGTGCTCCGGTCGTCATAGAAAGAGTAAGGATCGATGAGAAAGACATCGTGGTGGAGGGAAGCTTCGAGCTACCTCCCCTTGCTCGCTTGACCATGGAGGACCAGATTTTTATCACCGCTTTTATTAAGACTCACGGCTCCATCAAGGAGATGGAGGAGCTTTTCGGCATCAGCTACCCGACAGTTAAAAACCGCTTGAACCGCATCGCTGAGCAGCTCGAATTCGTCGAAATCAATCCCCCAGTTTCCCGACTTGAAGTTCTATCTCAACTGGAAAAGGGGGAAATAACAGCCGAAGAAGCCACCAAAAAGATAAGGGGATGAACCATGATACCAATACTCATGAAAATGCACATCCGGGAAAAGGACAAAAACAAAATCAAGCTTTATTTTCCTTTGATCTGCATCTGGATTTTGATGGCCGCGGTCATGATTGCTCTTTCACCCCTCATCCTGATCGCTGCCCTCATTTCCTGGCCGTTAGGTTACGGTAGAAGCCTTTTATTAATCGGACCAAGGCTTCTTACTGTTATTGGCGCTTTATCCGGCCTGGTTGTCCAGGTCGAAGGTTCCGATGAAAAGGTATACATCTATATTAAATAAGAATGGAGGATAACCATGAGTGAAGAACGTCGAAAAATTTTAGAGATGTTGGCTGAAGGAAAGATCAACACTGATGAGGCAGAAAAACTGCTGGCTGCGATCTCTGCTGATGAACCTGAAAAAAAAGAGAAACAGCCGGATTCAGGCGCAGAGAAACAAAGCCCGAAGTATCTCAGAGTCGTTGTCGAACCAGCTCCGGACAACAAGGAAGGAGAAAAGGTGAATATCCGTGTGCCGATGAAATTGCTGCGGGCAGGGATCAAACTGGCCTCTGTGGTTCCCGTGGATGTTCAGGGAAAAGTCGATGAGGCCCTCAAAGAAAAAGGCATCAAACTCGACCTCTCTCAGATAACAGAAGATAACCTGGAAGAGATCGTCGAAAGCTTGAGCGACCTGACTGTGGATGTGGAAGGAAAAGAAAAAGTCCGCATCTTCTGTGAATAAAATAATGGAAATTATGGGGTCAGACCAAGCTAATTAATTTATTTTGAATAAATTAGCTTGGTTTTTCTGTCTAAAAAAGCTCTTAGAATGGCCTTTTGGGGGTCAAAAACATCGCTTTAAGCAAATTTGAGTGAAATTCCCAAACCGCAAGCTTTATCTGGAATTGAGGAAAAAGAAATCCCTCTGAACCACCATAACCTTCTTAAAAGGGCATTTTTGATGGCAAAAACCAGCTTCTAAGGGCTTAAAATAGGCTAAATTAGAGGTTATCTCACTGATAATAAAACAGTTAATTTGGTCTGACCCCCTTAGAGAATATTTTCTGGATACGTTTCATGTCAAATTTTTCTGTCCGGTCATAATTGTAGATTCCGTTCTGCTCCTGTTCGATGTCTGTCAGCTGTGTGTAGCAGAAACCGCAGACGTGATCCAGGCTCAAAATTACATCGGTGAGAGCCTCGAGCCGGGTGTAAAATTCCTCCAGAGTCTTTGGATCCTCACCATAGCCCCATGAGTCCTCGGCATACACTTTATCAGCACTCGGAATCCACTTGATGCCTCCGTACTCGTCGATCAAATAGGGCTGACCCTGGTAAGCGATACTTATTTCCGGGTGGCGCCGCCAGACAGACCTTTCTTCAGATAGGGAAAGCAGTTCTTTTAATTTTTGAGGGTCCTGTTCATAAGTGTGCTCAGTCCAGAGATCGGTCTTCACATGAATTCCGCCGCTGGAATCATTAACCGGCCGCGTCGCGTCAAGTTTTTTGGTCAAATCGTAGGCATTCGCGATCAAGCGCTTAGCCTGTTCTCCCCCACTCCAGGCTTCATTAAAAGGAGTCCAGGCAATGATCGAGGGATGATTCCTGTCCCGGACCACAATCTCTTCCCATTCGGTGAGAAAATTCCGGGCTGCCTCTCCACTCTTTAGATCAAGGCCCCAGCTTGACGATTCCCCCCAAGTCAAGTAGCCTAATTTGTCTGCCCAGTGGTGAAACCGTTCCTCAAAGACCTTCTGGTGCAAACGGGCTCCATTAAAGCCAGCCTTCATCGACAATTCGATGTCCTTTTTTAAAGCCGCATCACTGGGAGCGGTCCAGATCCCATCCGGATAAAACCCCTGGTCTAGAACCAGGCGCAAGTAATAAGGCTTGTTATTCAAGAATACCTGGTTCCTCTCGACATGAACTTTCCGCAATCCCGCGTAGCTTTCGACTCTATCGATCACTTTGCCTGAGCCCTCCAGAACTTCAAAGATCAGATCATACAAAAAAGGATTTTCTGGAGACCAGGTCTTCACTTCTTTCAGCGGCAGGACACATATTGAATATGGACTGGCTAAAACCTCAGATTCGTTGACAGTTCTCTGGCCATCCAAGAGTCTTGCCCGGAATCTCAGCCCTTCTTTCCAAGCGTAAAAACAGGGACGAACATAGAATCTTTTCTGGTCAAGGTCAGGAATGATATGACAGGATTCCAACCCATACCTAGAAACAGGTTCCATCCAGACTGTCTGCCAGATGCCAGTGGTGCGCGTATAATGACATCCTCTTGACTTAAAATCGGGGCACTGCTTACCTGCCGGCTGGAGCCCGGAACGCAATTCGTCCTTGACATAGACGACCAGATTATGTGTCTTACCTGCCTGGACAAAAGGAGTTATATCGAATCTAAAAGAGGATGTTCCTCCCCAGTGTTTCCCAACAGATTCTCCATCAACAAAGACCTCGGTCTCATAATCGACAGCCCCAAAATGAAGAATGACATTCTTTCCTTGCCAATCCTGGGGAATGGTGAGGGAGCGCTGATACCACATCGCTGCGATAAAATCCTTGTGATTGACTCCTGAGAGAGGACTCTCCGGACAGAAGGGCACGATGATTTCTCCCTCAAATCCTCGACTATTGGCCAAACCACGTTCTTTACCCGTATTCCCGAAATCAAAGGCATAAGTCCACTCTCCGTTTAAATTCACCCATGCAGACCTGGCAAATTGGGGACGGGGGTATTCCGGCCTCGGAATATCATCCCTTTGAATACCTGATGCTATACGGGTAGGCTTCTCGTTGGAGAGGCCATTGAAAAAAATGCAAAGGAAAACAAAAACCAAAATTAAAGCTCTTTTCATTTCAGACTCTCACAAAAATTTAACACTGGGATTCTATTATATCTCTTCAAAGAAAAAGAATTCACCATGATTCACAATCCCAGCAGTTTGGCTGCGTTTCCACCGGCCAGGCCTGCTTTCTCATCCTGAGTGATATCCAGTCCATCAATGCTCTCCACCATTTTCTCCAAGCTGCCGATCTTATGCGGATAATCGCTCCCGGCTAATAAGCGGTCAGGACCTGCGAAATCAAAGGCGAGCTGCAAGGCCTTTATATCAAAATTGACCGTGTCATAGTAAAAATCCTTCAAGTATTCGCTGGGCGGCTTCTGGATATTCTTTCTGCATTCCTCAAAGGCATAATATCCCCGGTCAAGCCGTTCAGCAAGGTAAGGTATCGCTCCGCCGAGATGAGCCAGAACCCATCTGAGTCCCGGAAATTTTTCCACTACTCCGCTGAAAACGAGTTTGGCCGCAGCCAAGGTGGTATCAAGGGTGAATCCGACCAAGGGCATCAGCCAGTACTCTGTCATGGCCTCCACTCCCACCGGAAAAATCGGGTGGATATACAAGACAATCTGCAGTTCTTCCGCTTTCTCGTACAACGGCCAATAGGATTTATCGCTTAAAGCGACGCCGTTAACGTTGCTGAATAACATCACACCTTTAAACCCTAAAGACGCAGCGCGCTTGAGCTCTTCGAAGGAAGTAGAGGGATCATTCAACGGAAGAGTGGCCAGGGCTGTAAACCGCTCTCCGTGTTCATCGACAATCTTGGCAAAGGCATCATTCACCAGCCGTGCCAATTCTCCCGCCCGTTCTGGTGATTCTATGTGTGTTCCGGGCGAGGTAAAGGTCAGCACCTGCTTGGCTATTCCAGCCTTCTTCAGAACTTCCTCCCGAAAATCGATATCTCTGTGCCCTGGAACAACGACATTATAATCCCCCGGGTAGTGAAGAAGCGGATTGTTATCCGCATCAAAAGTCACTCTAACATTGCTCGGTGCAGTCTGAATGGCCTCCAGGTAATCGGGTGGATAAAAATGGTTATGAAAATCAATAAAGTCCATGCTCATGACTCCTCTCTTTTCCTTTTCGCCCAAAAATAATAAACAGGTAGTCCCAACCCGACTAATGAAAGCCCGAACAGGCTCTCTCCAGGATCAGAAATGATTTGATTCATGACTATAATGAATGATGATATCACAAACAGAGCAGGAACTACGGGATAGCCCCAAATACTGTAATCACGCTTGATGCCCGGCCGGCGGCGGAGCAGGAACAGGCCAATGGTCATTAGCCCGAAAAATATCCACTCCGTATAGACGACTCTGGTGAAGAGCACTCGATAGGTTCCGGTAACAACAAGCACAGAAGACCAGATCGCCTGGATGATAATGGCCCTGTGGGGTGTTCTATACTTTGGATGGATGTCTCCGACCCAACGGAACAACAATCCATCCCGCGCCATCGAGTAATAGACCCGTGGACCGGCCAGGATGATTCCGCTTACAGCACCGAAGGTTGAGAACATGACAATCCCTGACAGGACAGCACCTCCGCCAGAACCCAGGAGGACATCGGCTGCCTCGGCAGCGATACGGGTGGAGGAGGCGACTTTATCAAGCGGCAAGATATACATATAAACAGCGTTCAAAGCTATGTATAATGCCGTCACGATCAGGGTGCCGAGCATCAATGCCTGTGGAATGGTCTTCCTCGGGTTTTTTGTTTCTTCGGCACTATAAGTCACCATATGCCATCCGCCAAAGGCAAAAAGCCCGGCCACGATGGCCAGAAAAAAGTTCCTCAATGAGACATCAGTTTCTATCGAGCCAGTTACAAAATGTTCAGGGACTTTCGAGCCCAGGGAAAACCCAATCACAATGATAGCCACTATGGCCATGACTTTCCCTAACGTAAAGAGGGTTTGGAGGGTGCTCCCTTGCTTGACCCCTATATAATTGATGGCAGAAAGCATAAATATCATCACCACAGCCAAAACCTTTATGCCGAAATCACCCAGGGGGAGGAAATAAGCTGCATAACGAGCAAAAATCATCGCTATGGCAGCAATAATTCCTGAATGCATGCTCCAGAACATGGCCCAGCCCCACAAGAAGCCGGAAGCAGGATTGAATGTGTTCCTTAAAAATACATACACCCCGCCGCTCTGGGTAAAAATCGATGACAGCTCGGCACATACCAAAGCACCGAAAATTGTCATGATACCGGCTATAAGCCAGACCAAGAACACACCAGGAACCGAAGGGACCTGACCCGTAATCTCTGAAGGCTGAACAAATATCGATGCGCCGATGATAGTCCCGACGACCAGGGCCGTGGCATGGGGCAGACCCATGGCCCGCCGCAATTCAGGTGTTCTGTTAGACTTCATAGAATCTAACTACCTTTAGTCAGCTCTTCGTTTTGTGCTTCTTTAAATAAGCTCTCCAGGTAATAGCCCATTTCTTAGGATCATCCAGGGTGCTGTGGTCAATCTTGTGGACCACGCTGTTATAAGGAGCATTCTTCACTTTATCCGGTTCTTCATAAGCCTCCTTGACAATTTCCTCCAATCCCTCCAAGTACTCATCGATCTCATCCTTTGAATAGGATTCCGTAGGCTCTATGGTGAAGGGCTCGGGCACGATAAAAGGATGATGACTGGACCATAAATGAAAGCCAAAGTCTGCCATCCGGCAGGTGACATCTTCAGTGGTAATTCCTGTCTCCCGGGTCAGCTTTTCCCAGCTGTACCTCACCTGCTCGATGCGGCGCTTTCCCTCAGCATAAGGAGCGCTGGCTCCCTTCAGCTTCTTCACTTTCTCCAGGATGTAGTTATTGTTCAAGACAGCCACCTGAGCGACTTCCTTGAGTCCTTCTGCTCCCAGGCTCCTGATCCAGGCGTAAGCCCTCAGCGCAGCCGGGAATACACCCAGGAATCCTCTGACCTTTCCAATCGTATGGGGAAGATTGTGGTTTAAGAAGTATTTTTCGCCATCATGCTCCACCAGGGGAATGGGCAGATAATCCTTGAGCTCTTGGGTTACGCCCAGTGCTCCTATAGCCGGACCCCCGCAGCCGTGGGGAGAAGAGAAGCTTTTGTGCAGGTTGAAGAAACAAATATCGAAATTGGCTTCCTTGGCCCGGGTGATACCCAATATTCCGTTAGCATTAGCCTGGTCATATCCGCATAAGCCTCCAGCCTCATGGACGATCTTTGTAAACTCTGCAATTTTAGGATTAAAAATCCCAGTATCTTCGGGATTGGTGATCAATAATCCAGCCGTTCTTTCCGAAACAGCCTTTTTCAAAGCTTCGACTTCTACGTATCCATCCTCATTGTGGTAAAGGGTGATCACTTTATAGCCTTTGACTGCGGCGGCAGCAGCATCGGAAGGATGTGAGAGTATGGTGGTGATGATCTCGTCTCTCTTTTCAGCTTCTCCCCGCGTTCTATGATAAGCATGGATGATTGAAGTCATGGCCAGAATGGCGTGAGAACCTCCTCCGGGCTGGAGAGAAAAATGATCCAGTCCGGAAATCTCTCTCAGGTAGAGATCCAATTGATACATGATCTCCAGGGCACCCTGAACCGTGCTTGCATCTTGAAGAGGATGAAGCGCGGCGACTTTGGGAGAACGAACAAAGGTCTCGTTGACTTTAGGGCTGTACTTCATGGTGCAGGTTCCCTGACCGAGGTCGATGTTAAAATCTGCTCCCAGACACTGCTGCGATAGTCGCAGAAAATGCTTTAAGACTCTCATCTGCGAAATCTCGGGAAGCGCAGGAGGCTCTTTTCGAAACATATTCTCAGGCAACGCAGAGACTCCATCGCCGACAGAATCCTCGACCTCTTTTTCCACCTCCGAGATCAATAGGCCTCTCTCCCCCTCTCTGCTAAGCTCAAAGATGATGGGTTCATCCCACTTGGCTTGATGAAAATGTTTCCTCAACCTTGTTTTTTTGTTTGCTTCCATAATCAATCCCCTTTCTTTTGACACTCCTGTATCCCTGTCATCATTCCAGAATCTCCTTCAATACTTGAACCAATTTATCTATGTCTTCTTTGGTGTGAACTTCGGTCACGCAGTATAAAGCGCAGTTTCCGAGCTCCGGGAATTCCAGGGTAAGATCTTTCCCGCCAAATATACCTCGCTCGCGTAATAAGGCGTTAATCTCTTCGACCGTTTTTCCTGTTTCTTTGAAATCCACCACAAACTCTTTGAAGTGCGATGAATCAAACGCTGGAGCCTTAACTCCCTTGATTTCCGATAGTTTCTTCATCGCATACTGAGACCTCTGCATAATGGTCGCTCCTAACTCCTGCATTCCCTTAGGCCCCATCAAGGCTAAATAAACTGCGGCCGTAATCCCGCATAAGGCAGCATGAGTCCCGACAAATTCCTTTCCCTCTTCCCGGACTCCAAAGGATGTCCGGTCATAAGCGACATCACCAAAGCCGTATTCACCTTCAACAGAGGTCTTGGTGATCCCAAACAGGCGAGAAGGGTATTCCATCACAAATCTCTCCTCGTCCCGAGTAGAAATGAATCCACCGTGACCCCCTCCAAAGCTCAGGTGGTTCCCGAGCCCTTGAATATCACCACATACAATATCTGCTCCATAATGTCTGGGAGGAACGATGACTCCTAAGGAGATGGGATCCACTCCGACAATGCTAAGAGCTTTTTTCTCCTGAACAATATCAACTATAGCCTGTCCCTGGCTTTCGATAAATCCCAGGTAAGAGGGATTCTCGAAATAGATGCCGGCTGTTTCGGAAGTTATCTTCGATTTCAGATCCTCCAGGTCCATAAGACCGGTTTGAGCAGAATGTCTCACCATCTTCAGGGCCATCACTGGCTGGCAGTAGTTTTTGATCACTAAAAGCCTATCCGGAGATACAGTATTGGAGATGAGCATCTCCCTGCGCCCGGTGATTCTCCCGGCCATCCTTATAGAGGTGCTGGCCGCCTGGCACCAATCATAGGTCGGCACATTCACCACCTCCATGTCCAGGAGCTCTCCCATCAAGCTCTCGTATTCGAAAAGCGCCTGGAATCTGCCGTGATCTTCGTAAGGCTCTCCCGCGTAGGCTGTCAGAAACTCTGAACGTTGATTGATCTCGTCACAGATGGCCGGAACATAATGCTGCCAGCATCCTGCACCCAAGAAACTGATGTTTTCTTGGCAGGTTTGATTCTTGGAGAGGATATTCTCTACGTGTCGCCTTAAGGCGTGTTCTGACAGCAGAGGCTCTGTCAGATCCATCTCTTTTTTCAAACGCAGGCTCTCTGGTATCTCTTGATAGAGTTCTTCCATATCTTTAACGCCGATCTCTGCCAGCATTTTGGCTTTTACTTCTGGCACAGAGTTAGGAATATAGGGATGAACCTTTTTCTCCTTTTTACTCATATCGAACCTCCTGTATGCGCTCAATAATTCAGCGGCACTTTATAGAAGTCATTGCGAGGGATGCAGTCCCGAAGCAATCTCTTCTAATAAATTGCCAATCTACGCTAATCCCCCACCATCTACCACCAGAATCGAGCCTGTCACCCAGCTGGACATGTCACTGGCAAAGTAGAGAACAGCATTGGCGATATCTTCGGATTGCCCGATTCTATTGAGGGGACGGTCAGCCGCCTTCTTCATGAATTCCGCTTCATCCTCTCCCAATTGGGCTGCTTCATCGTGCAGAAGAGGGGTATCCACATCTCCAGGACAGACACAATTCACTCGAATGCCCTGCCTGCCATGGTCAATGGCCATAGCTCGAGTCAGGTTGACGACTCCGCCCTTGGCTGCACAATAGGCAGCAGCTTTGGGGCCGCCTTTCAAGCCCCACCCAGAGCCGGTATTGATGATGCTTCCTCCGCCCTGATTTATCATATGAGGGATGACATGACGGGAGAGCAAGTAGATGGCTTTTAGGTTTACGTTCAATACCAAATCCCATTCTTCCTCGCTCAATTCAACGATATCTTTGCGCCTGGTGACACCGGCATTGTTGAACAGGATGTCTATTCTTCCGAATTCTCGGTAGACATCTTCGGTTGTTTTTTTACAATCAGAATCTGAGGCAACATCGCAAGGGAAAAATTTCGCCTTCACCCCGAGTTCTTTTATCTGTTCTTCCGCCTTTTTTCCTTTTGTTTCGTCAACATCAATCAGGGCTATGCTGGCTCCCTCCTTGGCCAGGAGTTTTGCTGTGGCCAGACCAATGCCTGAGGCTGCTCCGGTTATCATAGCAACCTTTCCCTCTAAAGACAGGATTTCTGAGGCTTTGGGATTCATGCCCATAACAATCACCTCCTGGAATTATAAGAGTCATTAATAAAATTGGACAGGATGTTCCATGTCTTAAATATTGAGCAGATAAAGTGCTGAGGTTTCACTGCAATCATCAGATATATCGAAGGTTATCAAGCGAGTCAAGAAATTAATTACCGGATTCGGGAAGGATCCCAGCTAGTGCGGAGGTTTTGATGGAAAGAATCGAGCTTGTTCATGTCTTCGGGTGAAATCACGAAATCGAAAACATGGGCATTCTCTTCGATCCTTTCTTGAATTGATGATTTCGGGATGACTATGACCCCTTTTTGAAGCACCCAGCGGATGAGAATCTGGGCCGGAGTCTTGGAATATTTTGAGGCGATAGGTGCCAATCCTGGATCATCTAACTTCCTGCCCTTGGTGAGAGGACTATAAGACTCTAATTGAATGTCATGAGACTGGCAAAACCCCAGAAGGTCTTTAAGGTAGAGATAGGGATGGAATTCCACCTGATTGACAGCAGGGATGGTCGAAGAATGGCTTAAGAGCTCCTCCAGATGCCAGGTCATATAATTGCTGACTCCGATAGAGCGGCATTTCCCTTCTTCCAGCAGTTTCTCCATAGCTTTCCAGGTCTCGCTGCGGAGGTCCTCTACAGGCCAGTGAATCAAATAGAGATCAATATAAGTCAAGCTCAACTTTCTAAGGCTTTCTTCAAATGCAGCCAGAGCCTTCTCATAGCCGTGATCTGAATTCCATAATTTGGTGGTGATGAAAACTTCTTCTCTTGCCAGATCGCTTTGCTCTAGAGCTTCTCCAATATCCTCTTCGTTTCCGTACATGCTAGCTGTGTCGATGAGTCGGTAGCCAACCTTCATAGCCTGAAGAACTGCCTCTCGAACTTCTCCTGCCCGGGCTTGATAGGTGCCCAGACCAAAGATAGGCATCTCCACTCCGTTATTGAGTTTGACCTTGGTATCGATTTTTATTTCTTCGAAAATCGTCACCCTCTTTTGATCATCTCTTATATTTAGCGGGGTCTAGTCAGCTTTGATTTGGTCTTTATGATTGAGCGGCTGAGGACGCCAATCTTACCTCGTTCTTTGGCTAGATTGTATAGAGCATCACGCCAATTCTTTGGCACTTTAGGCTGCTCGGATTCAGGTTTGCGCACCAGAGCAAGAGCGCCGGTGGGACAGGTGGAAACACACAACCCGCAGCCGATACAGCGGTTGACATCGCGGACTACCTTTTCTTCATCTAAACTCAAAGCATCCATCTGGCAGCGTTCAAGACATATCCCACAGCCATCGCAGGCGGATACATCGGCAGTGGCCACAAAGGCCGTAGAGACTATGCTGGCTGGCTCGGGATGGCGCTTGATCGTCCTAAGCACTCCACAGCAACACCCGCAACAGCAGCAAATGTTCCCAGCCTGCTGCGCGTTTCCAGGTTGAAGGACCAGGCCGGCTTTATTAGCTTCTTGGAGGATCTCGAGAGCCTCTTTTTGGCTGATGGACCGGCCAAGCCCATTCTTTATGTAATATTCCGCCCCCCTTCCCAAGACGATACAGCTTTCTAAGGGTTTGTCACAGCCCTCACCCACCATGCTCCTTTCCCGACGGCAGATGCAGGGTGCCACCGCAATCTTTTTCTGAGCCTTCACCAGCTCTTCTGCCTTCTCGTAGGGCATAACTTCGAGCTGGACGGGGATGCTCTGCTCCACCGGAATGGTCCTGAGCTGGGGAGCTTTTTTCCAGGTTTCGAAATCCAAGAGCGTAGGCAGGTATTCGTCCATGTCATGGATGAGCTCTGGATCAAGGTCATTGACATGGAATTCCCAGATCCCGATCACATACTGGAGAGTCATGTACTTGGTGGGCTTGCCCTCGGATTCGATCCGGTAGATAAGGCCCTTCCTGGCCAAATCCTCCAGGCGCTTGGCTGTTTCATTAAGATCAAGCTTGATCCGGCGAGCGATCGCCTCGGCTTCTTCTGGAAGCACAGTCAGTTTCAGGGCCAGCTCAGCTTCCTCAGGAGTAAATAAACGCCGGAGGATACGAAGCTCCACGCCGCTTTTGGTGGCGGGAAATCCTCCTGGAAGGTTGTCCAGATGTTTGGCTAGTTTTTTATAGATATCCTTGGCCATGTTTTATCCTTGAAAAATAAGTGTCAAGGCCTGACACTATTTAAATTCCAATATATGATAAATATTTTCATACCGAGTGAAGCGCAGCCATCGCTATCTTTTTTCATAACCCTAAATCCATTTTCCTTCTCAGATCCTTGAACCGCCTAGGAGAAAGATATGTTGAAAGTCAAGACCTGACCCCTCTTATTTGTTTTCAAGTTCAGGTTTTGTCCGGTATTTCTCAAACCAGCCCAAAAGATATAACTGCTGGAGGAGTCGGTGAGAAGGGCGCCGCCAGCCATGGTATTCCTCGGGCATTCGCACCAGCAGGGTTTCCTTTTTCAGCATTTTTAGAGCCCGGTAATATTCTTCGCTCTGACCCATGGGAGTTCTCAGGTCTGCCTCACCTGTCATGACCATGGTCGGCGTAGTCACATTGGCCACATAATGAAGAGGCGAACGCACAGCGTATTCCACTGGATCTTCCCAGGGATATTTTCGAAACTGGTGGTACCACATGGCTCCATCCGTAGTTCCTACGAATGAATGCCAGTTGATGACCGGTCTCATCGACACCGCAGCCCGAAATCGGTCCGTGTGACCGACGATCCAGGCTGTAAGCACTCCTCCTCCACTGCCTCCGCAGACAAACAGGTTATCCTTGTCAATAAAACCCTTAGCTAAAGCAGCATCCACACCTGCCATCAAGTCATCATAATCCTTCCCAGGATAAGAAAATTGAATACCATTGACAAAATCCTGACCGTAACCTGTGCTCCCTCTCGGATTCATGTACAGAACCGTATATCCATTAGCAGCAAAATTTTGCCAAGGCCAACTGAAACGGACCGAATACATGGCCCAGGGACCACCGTGAATATACAGAATCATCGGATATTTTTTCTCTGGATCAAATTCAGGAGGTTTTATAAGCCACCCTTGCAGATCAAGTCCATCAGGAGACTTGAACCACAATTCTTCGACTTCTCCCAGTTTTACATTCGCCAGAACATCTTCGTTGACATCCACCAGGTTTTTGATATTGCCAGGATCGGAAAGGTTAAACGTAGCCAGATACCCTGGCTGGAGAAACGTTGTGCGAGTCGTAGCCACCTGGCCGTTTTTAGCTATGGATAATCCAGAGAGATAATGGACCGCCTCGGTGATTTTTTTAATTTTGCCGCTTATAGCAATGAAATAAAGATTAGATACTCCTTTTTCGGCCATGAGATAATAGAGCCCAGAGCCATTCGGAGCCCAGGTGATGTTGTAAGGTGAATTGGGAAAATCTCCGGCCAGAAGTCGTTTTTTCTCTCCTTGATTGTCCATAAGATACAGATTGGAAAGATGGCGGGTATAGTTTTTATCATCATAGCCTGTGTAAGCAATCCACTCTCCATCCGGTGATACTCGCGCTCCTCTATCCGGACCTTTCCTGTCAGTTAAAGTCTTTACATCATGCGTCTCTACGTTAACTGAATAGATCTCAGAATCCCCGCGGAGATATTCAGCCTCTGGTTTACGTATA
Organism: Candidatus Aminicenantota bacterium; assembly: GCA_011772495.1. Classification (GTDB taxonomy): domain Bacteria; phylum Acidobacteriota; class Aminicenantia; order Aminicenantales; family Aminicenantaceae; genus WVZL01. Next base: position 54,012 of record WVZL01000007.1, on the reverse strand, counting down.
GCGCTGAAATAAATTCTTTTCCCATCAACAGACCATTGAGGGTCACTGTGAGAATAATCCCCTGATGTTATTTTCTGAGGAGTCCCTCCCAGCTGAGCATCGATCACAAAAATGTGAGAATAACCTTTTGGCACGGGTCCCCTCCCGTCTCTTCGCCAAGATAACCGGTCGATGATTACAGCTGGTTTGGCCCATTTAGCTCCCTTGGGCTTATCAGGAAGTTTAACAGGTAACATCTTCTTTGTATCGGGAATGAATATGGTGAAGGCCAACATTTTCCCATCAGGAGACCATCTTAAGTCCCGAGGCTCGCGCTCAAGATGGGTAAGCTGAGCCACTTCTCTTGTATCGAGCCACAACACATGGATCTGGGTCGTTCCATCTCTATCCGAGAGAAAAGCAATCTTTCTCCCATCCGTTGACCAAACAGGAGAAAAATCTCTCCAGTTTCCATGGGTAAGCTCTCGAACCCTGAGGCCTTCGATGTCCACTATCCAGAGATTGCTCCTGAAGCGGTCGTTCATTTTATCAACCCAGCCGCGCGTGAACAGGATATGCTTTCCGCCTGGTGATATGTTCGGGCTTCTCACCGATTCCATCTCCATGAAAGTCTCTTTATCAAGTAGCTTGTAATTCTTCTGCCCGCAAAATGCCGCCCTTGATCCAACACCAAACAGCAGCAGGCTAATGACCACGAATGACATGATTGTTTTTTTCACAGAAACCTCCTTTTTTTTGATTTACAGGTTATATGAATTTTTTAGTCCACATAACCTAATCTGCAATTTTTATGACTCTCCCCACTCCCATTTGCACAAAATTCTTTCCGTATGCTTCTTTGAATAGCTCGATCGCTCGATCACCGGTGCAGTGAGTTGCTCCGACTTTCATGACTCCCAAATCTTTGAACTGATTAATAATCTCCTTGATTTCAGCTTCTGATTTATCCAAAAGATGAAATCCTCCGCAGACTTGATATATCTTTTTATCAATTATTTCTTTGGCTCTCTTCACAATTCTTAGGATTCCTGGATGAGCACAGCCTGTTATGACCACCAGGCCTTGAGCTGTATTCAAAATCAAGGATTGCTCTTTAATCCTGTCTCCCATTTCTCCTGTCAAGAAGGCATCCTTACACATCTCAACAGGTTTATCTACGGCGATAGCTTTGGCTTCATTTTTTTCAACTCTTCTGAAAAACTCGTCAGGAAACGAGACTGGAAGGTATACGGTAACTTCATTATTCTCCTTTAAGAAGGAAAAAAGTCCCCCGAAATGGTCTCCATGATGGTGAGAAATGGCGACCAGCTCAACTTCTTCTAGATTAACCTTCAGCTTCTTGATGTTGTGGAACAGTATATCGCCTTTGGTCCCGGCATCAAATAAGACGGTCTTTTCTGTCCCCTCGATCACACAGGAGAAGCCCCAATCCGTTTTCAACTCTTCATTAGAAACATAATTGTCATAAAGAATTTTAATTGTTATCGGACTCCCTACAGGTGCATAGACTTTAGGCGTTACCATAAGAATTAGGATTATACTCATGAATAAACAATATATAGACTTCATGACAACCTCCAATCCTGGATAAAAAGACTTATAGCACGGGAATAATTTGATGTCAAAAATAAGGATTCACAACCTAGGAAAAAAGAGAAAAAATATTTTGAAAGTTAAAAGTCTATACCTGATCCCTCATTTACCCTATTTTTAGGGGAGCTCATCGAGAAGGGTCTTGGCTTCTTTTAGGTCTGGAGTTTCCAATCCTTCGGAGAACCAGCGGAATATCTCTGCCAGAAGATGGCGAGCTTCTCCTGGGTTGCCCATTTTTTTCAACAGTCGGGCCATGCTGATCGTGGTCCGCAGCTCCAATGATTTCGCACTCTGCTCACGAGCAATATCAATGGCCTGCCGATAACACACCTTGACCTCAACGTCCTCTATCCCTTGCTGAAGCAGCAATTCCCCCTTTATCCGATGCAGCTCAGTTTCGTAGTAACGCTCGCCTGTTTTTTCCAGTGTATCTAACGCCTCAGCTATTGTCGCCAGCCCTTCTTTGGTCTGTCCTGATTTCAGATAAGCCTCAGCCAGCCAGGCAAGAAGATGGGTGCGGTGAAACTCTGCTCCCATAGCCTTCCAGGTGGCTAGCCCCTGTTTTACCTGAGCTATTCCATCTTCCACTTGTCCCTCAGCAATCTGTATGTAGCCTCGAAGAGCAGGTGCCCCAGCTCTGAATAACTCAAATCCTTCCTCTGTCGATATTTCCATGCAGGTCTCGATGAGCTCTTTGGACGCCTCGAATTCGCGTCGGAAGTAATGGAACCAGGCACCAATACCCAGGACAAAAGCTAGCGTAAAAGCATGATCCAGTTCTTTGGCCAAGGCTATAGCCTGCTGGCTCAGCTTCAAGGCCTGGTCCGGATAGCCAAGGAACCACAGGACCCATGAATCCCAAATCAAACAGGATACTCCGGGGTCTTGCGTATACTGGAAGGCAAGAGAGCGGTGCTTCTTAGAGTCATGCAAGGCAATGACCTGCTCTAGATGCGCTTTAGCCGGGATGAATTCTCCTAGATAGACCAAGGACAGTCCCTGAGCCCATTGCGCTATAGCGGTCTTTACCGGTTCCTGGCTCATCTGCGCCAGGTTGAAGAGCTGCTCACTCAATTTCCGGGCTGCATGATGCTCTGCCCGGATCCAGTAGAAAGAAGACAGCAAGAACAGCACCGGGAAGAGTTGAGGCGTCTCGCCTATCTGTTGACACAGCTCACGAGCCCTGTCATAAACCTCACGGACTTCTGGAGCTCCATAGCCCTTCAAAGCTTGTAGAGGGGCACCCAGGGCCACTTGAAGCTCGAGCTCCTGCTGGGCCCGTTCAGGAGAAGACGGAATGGTTATGAGCAACTCCAATCCTTTACTGAAATGGGCCACTGCCTCCTCATTGGCCGAGAGCTGCATAGCTTTATTCCCCGCCAAGAGCAAGTATTTCACTGCTTTGGCTGCAATACCTGCCTCCTGAAAATGTCGTGCCAGCTGGACAGCAATTTCCTCTGCCTTTTCTCCGTATAGCGACTCGAGAACATTCCCCATTTTCTCGTGTAGGTGAGTTTTCTCTACCTTATCCAAATTGTTATAAAGATATCTCTGGAAAAGGATATGCCGAAATTTGTACAGCGATAAGCGCTGGGTTTCGATCTGCCGGATTCCTTTGGCCATCACCAAGTGATGCTTCTTATCCAGCTCTTCACTCAACAGCTGAACAATTTCCAGGTCATCAACTTCCTGGACTCTAGCCGCGACCTCAGCCGTGAAATCTTCACCCTCTACGCTGGCCAAAGCAAGCACCTGCTGCAAGTTGGCAGGCAACCGAGCTATCCGTTCCTTGATTACTGCCTCCACCCTGGCCGGCATTAGCTCCCAGTTCAACTCCGGCCCCTTTGCCCATCGGCCTTCATTATCCTTCACCAGACTCCCTTGCTCTTGCATGCCACGGAGCAATTCAACGGTGAAGAGAGGATTTCCTTGGGTTTGTTGGTAAAGTTTATCCCGAAACACGGAATCCAACTGGTTGGGTTCGGTGTCGATGAAAGCATACACGAACTCCCGTCCTCCAGCCAAACCAGGTTCAACCTCGAAATCTCCAAAGTCTCGTTTGAGCTCGCTCACCACTGGCTGCAGAGGATGCCTCTCTCCTCCGCGTCCCAGATCTACCTCAGATGACCGGTAAGCACCTAGCACCAGGATACGACTACCATGAATTTGCCGGCCCAAGTGAAAAAGCAAGTTAACAGAGCCCAGATCCGCCCACTGGAGGTCATCAAGCACCAAAAGCAGTGGCCTCTGGCGAGCCACTTCTTGCAGCACTTTGGTGTATTGATCGAACAGATCAGTCTGCCTAAGAGAAGAGGCGGCAGGAACGGCCATCTTTTGTTCCAGAAGTTTCTTGAGCTGATTCAACCAGTCTTCTCTTTCGGAGACAAAAGCCACTGCATGTGCAGCTAAGCTCCTTCCAGAGACAAAAGTGTCAATCAAGTCTGGACCTGAGTCCACCAAAGCCTTGAGTGAAATCGGGAGAAGATTCCACAAACGGTTGGCATGCTCTCGGCTTATTTCTCCAGCCTCCCAACGGGCTTCGATCTCGCTCGTCAGTAAACTCATCACTTCTCGAAAGGGAAGATAGGGGTCCCCTATGCCGGTATGAGCGTTACAGTCTCCGATGGCCACGACCAGGTCAGAGTGCTTGTCTTGAGCCAGCCAGGCAAAAGCGTTGATCAGGGTGGTCTTTCCGCTTCCTGCCTCGCCGATAACGAAAGCGATCTGACCCTGTCCAGTAAGCGCAGTCTCCAGAAACTTGTTCAGTTTCTCTATCTCGTGATCACGGGCGACAAAAAGAGGCATTTCTTGCTCTGCTGCTTCTTCAGCCTCGGCCAGAAATGCTGGAGCTTGAGGCTCTGGCGCCGCTGCGGTGATAGCCGTCCCCTGCTCTATCCCTCTCAAATCAGATAGAAGTGCCTCTGCATTCTGATACCTCTTCTCTTTATCCTTCTCCAGGCACCGAAGAATCACCCGGCTGAGGCTTTCAGATATCTCGGAATTGATCTTTCTCGGGTCAGGAGGCTTCTCTACCTTTTGTTTCATGATGACGCTCAATACAGACGCTCCAGAAAAGGGCACCTTCCCAGTAAGCATTTCAAAAAGAATAATTCCCACAGCATAGATGTCTGAACGAGGATCTGCCTCCTCCCCCTCGACTTGTTCAGGCGACATGTACTCTGGGGTTCCGATGATGATTCCGGTTTCGGTAATGCCTTTGGCCTTGACAGAACGCGAGATCCCAAAATCCATGATTCGCGCATTTCCCTCTTTATCGATCATGATATTCTGAGGCTTCAAATCACAATGAATGACTCCCAACTTGTGGGCTTCTGTCAAGCCAGCCACCACCTGCTTGGCGATGGCGAGAGCTTTTTCCTTAGGCAATTTCTCTATTCTCTTCTGGAAGCTCCTTAACTCTTCACCCTCTACGTATTCCATGGTTATGTAGAACGTGCCCTCAGCCTTACTGAAGTGATACATTCGGCAGACATTCTTGTGGGAGATCTTGCGGGCATTTCTCAGCTCATTCCGGAATCGCTGAATCCTCTTCTCATCACCAGCGACTTCTGGTTTCAAGAGTTTCAGGGCGATCTTCTCGTTTATCTCGTTATCAAGGACCTTATATACTCTCCCCATTCCTCCTTTACCCAGCTCCTCGATGACTTGGTACCTCTTATCAAAAGTCGTCCCTGTTGATAGCTCTATCTTTGGAGTTTCCAGGGTCTTAGTCGGAGGCTGGGCGGCTTTCTTTTCTGGAGGAACAGGTGCTTTCTTCTTAGGAGTAACAGGAGCTTCCTCTTTGGGAGAATCTGGGACTTTTTTTTCAGATACAGAAGGGACTTTTTCTTTTGGCGGAGCAGGAGTCCCCATTTCAAGCTCAGCAGCGGTTTCCTTTTGGGGAGAGACTGGAGTTTCTTCTTTCGGAGAGACAGGAACTTTCTTCTCGGGTGGAGCAGGCGCCTCTTCTTTGGAGGCAGCAGGCATTTTCTTCTCAGGCTTAATAGAGATTTCTTTTTTTGGAATGAATGGAGTCTGCTCTTTAGGATCTAAAGGGGACATGCAGTTTCTGCAGGTGTAGCTGTCAGAAGGGTTTTCGTATTGACACCACGGACACTTTAAGCCCATTATTCCTTCTGCCTATGGATTTATAAAATAGCAGTTCTTGAAAAAAGAGTCAAACAGATTGGGGACGGTTCTATTTTTTTCTCATGTATAGTTTCCTGCAGCTAGGCTTTCTATTCCAAAAAATAGAACCGTCCCCATTTCATCCCCATTTCATCCCCATTTCAGTAAAGGTTCACTTATCCACAGGGGTAGGCCCGCGCTGAGGCCAGGGCCTGGGATCTTCTTTGATCTTCTTCAGCAAGACTTCAATTCCCTTCATCAGCTGGGCATCGTACCCTCGCGCAACTTCTGTTGATTGGAGATCTACGACGATATCGGGCTCGACTCCAAAGTTCTCGACAATCCACTCCCCATCTGGTCCATAGATCCGATAGTCTGGCGCCGTGAGACCACCGCCATCGATGAGCCGGATAAACATGGAAACACCGACCAGGCCGCCCCAAGTCCGGGTACCGATAACAGGTCCCAAGCCTTTCATCTTGAACTCCATGGGCAGCATATCTCCCCCTGAGCCTGCTTGACGATTGGTCAAACAAACCATATGGGCTCGAGTGGTGATTTCTGGAATTGTCTGGTCATGGGAATATCGGCGGGTCCAGTAGGCCATGGGCTCCTTGTCCAGGCGCCTCAGGAAAATATCTGGATCCAGTCCTCCTCCGTTGAAGCGCCCATCGATGATGAGTCCTTTCTTTCGCGTCTGAGAATAATAGTACTTCGGGAATATAGTGGCTGAACTCAGGTAAGTATCCGGAAGATGGAGGTAACCAATCTGGCCGTTGGATTCTTTCGCGACCAGCAAGCGGTTATGCTCTACCCAATCCAGGTACCGAAGATAGAATTCGCTGCGCAGCGGTTTGACGACCACCTCCTTGGCTCCAGCCTGAGCCGGCTTGTTGTTGATCAAGAGCGAGACCTGCTTTCCTGCCAGATCGAGGAAGTAGCTGTAGATGTTTCTATCTGCAGCGACGTCTTCTCCATTCACCTGCAATAGGTAATCGCCTTCTTGAACATCGATTCCGGGTTTCATGAGAGGAGGAAAGATTTCGCGCGACCATTCGGGAACACGGTATATCTTCTTGAAGCGGTAGCGGTTGTTGGCTTTGTCGATCTCCCAGTCAGCTCCTAGCATGCCTACGTTCACCTGTTCGGCCTGTCTCTGCCGGTCTCCACCATAGACATACGTATGCGAAGTGTTGAGTTCTCCGATAAGCTCTCCCACGATGTAGCGGATATCCTGCCGGCAGGAGGCAAAGGGAAGCAACCGCCCGTATTTCTCTTTCATAGCTTCCCAGTCAAGCCCGTGCATGTTAGGTTCATAGTAGTAGTCTCGTTCCAAACGCCAGGCTTCGTTGAAAATCTGCTTCCACTCCGCCAAGGGATCGAGCCACATTTTCAGGCCTGTGAGTTTGATCGGCTTTCCCTTGGAATCTTTGGCGCTCGACTCGATGAGGCCCAAGGTAGCGCCTTTTTTATAGATGATATAAGAGCCATCCCCAGACAGCTTATAGCCGTCAATATCTTCGATCACAGTGCGTTCCTTCCTGTCTTTAAAGGAAAAGGCATAAAGAGTCTGGGGTCCGATGGAGCGAAACTCAAAACGGTTGAAATCGCCCTCATCGGCATTCATATAGAACACCGAAGATTCATTGACCATCGGGTTGCGGTAATTGCCTCGGGTAAGAGGAAGCGCTTCAATCCTCTCGGTGAGGCCTTCAAAATCAATGATGACTGGTTTTGTTTTTTCTTCTTCGTTTTCACCCTCACCTTTTTTCTGATCCATCTTTTCTGTTACGACTTCTTCCTCATCGCTCTTGAAGGGTAGAAGGGGCTTCCCGTTCTTCCTGAGAGTCAGACAGTAAATGCCAGCGACTTTCTTGTAGACCATCTCCCATTCGAAATCACAGAGAGTCGGGTTGAAGCGGCGGTTAGAGATGAAGAAGAGATGCTCTCCGTCCTTGGAAAAGACAGGCTGGAAGTCGTTGAAAAGACCGCTACTCACGCAGTGAGTCTCCCCGGCTTCCAAGGAATAAATATAGATTTTATTCACCAGGTCTTCATCCATCTTGGAATACGCAAGAAAGCGGCTGTCAGGCGACCAGGCAAAATCATAGATCGGTTTTACATCCATCGAAACATCCACATTCTCGTAGTCGGCTTTATCGACTTCGGTGATTTTTTTGGTGTCGACATCAAGGTAATAGCCTCGGAGTGTTTGATCCGCGAAGGCGATCTTCTTGCTGTCTGGTGACCAGCGTAAGGTGTGGCGGTATCCGCTATCGTGCTTGGTGAGCCGAACAGCTTTCTTCTTTCCTTGGGGATCGACCACATAGATTTCATACTCGCCATCCTTATCAGAAAGATAAGCGATCTTTTTCCCATCAGGCGACCAGACAGCATCTTTGTCTCGGGCGCCTGAATCCTTGGTCAGGTTCCGCGTTTGCCCTTCCTCCCTGGGAACTGTAAAAACTTCCCCTCGGGCCACGATGAGCGCCCGCTTTCCAGATGGGGAACAATCGTATCCTTGAATGAACCTGTCAACTTTCTTGAGGTATGGACGAACCTCAGGAGCATCGGAACGAATTTCCACCGGGATTTGCTTGCTTTCTTTGGTATCCACATCCAGCAGCCAGAGTGTTCCTCCCAATTCATAGACAATCTTGTTTCCGCCCATGCTGGGACGACGGACATCATATTCTGAATGGTCGGTGAGCTGCTCGGTTTTTCCGGTGCGGATATTGTAGGCATAGATGTTTAACGCTCGATTGCGATCTGAACTAAAGTAAATCTTGTCCCCGATCCACATCGGAACCCGGTCGGTTCCTTCAAACTGCGTTAGGTTAAACTCTTCGTTCGTCTTGAAATCATAAAGGTAAATCTCTTGCGCCATTCCTCCCCTGTAACGTTTCCAGGTGCGTTGCTCTCGGGCAAGTTTGTTGAATACCATCTTGGTCCCATCAGGAGAAAAACTCCCCTGGGTGGCTTCGTGGAGGATCAATTCCTCGAGGTCGGTCCCATCCGGCGAAATAAGAAACAGCCGAGCAAAGCGGTTGAAGCTGTGCCGGGTGGACCGAAAAAGGATCTTGTTCTTAAGGGGATGCCAGCCCACCACCTCATCATTGCCCGGGTGGTAGGTAACACGGCTTATCTCTCCACCTTGAGAATTCATGACGTAGACATCCGTATTGCCGTCATACTGTCCAGTGAAAGCGATCATTGTCCCATCAGGAGAAAACTTCGGGAACCGCTCCATGCCGTCATGGACTGTAAGGCGCACAGCAACTCCCCCATCTGCAGGAGCAGACCAGATGTCCTCTCCGTAGACAAAAACCACAGTATTCTGGTGAACATCAGGGAATCTCATCAAGGGCCTTTTCTCTGCAGGGATCCCAGCTTCGATTTTGGGCATGATAATAAGGATAGTAAGAAAGACAATTGTTAGGCCTAAGACGATCCGGAGTGAAGGGGGTAAGACGCGGCTCAATTTTTTCATTCTTAGCCTCCTAATTTAGAGAATGAGGACAGGCATTTGAAACAGAGAAATAAGCAGAAAAATCCATCCTGTTTAGATTTTCTTTAACTCTGTTGCTTCTGCCATCCAATTTTCTGAAATAAAATTTTATAGCACAGCACGTGTGCGATGTCAAAAATGACTTTTTTTGAAAGCTAAGACCTGACCTCTTTTTTTTTTTAATTTTTTTTGTTATATGTTACTTAAACTAAAGGCAGACTGAAGGAGGGATGAGCGATGCTCCCTAAAAACCCAACATATATCCCAATTTGTATAATCCTGCTGTTTTTTCTTTCCTTCTCCGGTGCGGCTGAGGAGGGAATGTATCCTTTAAATCAGCTGGATCAGAACCTGGTGCAAAAAATGCAAAAAATGGGACTGGAGCTATCTCTGGAAGAAATTTATAATCCTCAGGGAACAGGTTTAGCCAGCGCCGTGGTACGTCTGGGAGCTACAGCCTCCTTTGTTTCGCCAAAGGGACTCATCGTTACCAATCACCATGTTGCCTATAGGGCTGTCCAGAGGATCAGCACTCCAGAAGAAAACTTCATCGAGCATGGCTTTTTAGCTCGAAGTCGGGAAAAGGAGCTTCCTGCTCCTGGCTATCAGGCCTCAATTCTTCTCTCTATGCAAAAAGTGACCGACCGGGTTCTCTCGGCAGTCAATGAAAACATGAGTGATCTTGAGAGGTTTATGGCTATCGATAAGAAAAAAAAGGAAATCGTTGCTGAGGCAGAAGCCGAAAGGGATGTGGAATGCAGAATAGAGGCCATGAATTATGGAATGGATTATTATCTCTTCGCATATTTTATCCTCAAGGATATTCGGCTCGTCTATGTTCCCCCCCGTTCTATCGGGGAATACGGTGGAGATATCGATAACTGGATGTGGCCTCGGCACTGCGGAGACTTCGCCTTTCTAAGAGCTTATATCGGGCCAGATGGAAAGCCTGCCAAATACTCCAAGGACAATCTGCCCTATGAGCCAAAATCCTACCTGAAAATTTCAGCTAGAGGGATTAATGAGAATGATTTCGCCATGGTCATGGGGTATCCAGGGCGGACCTACAGGCATCTGCCTTCTTTTGCCATCGAGGAGGACCAGGAATTTCGCTATCCTTTCCAAATCAACACTGCCAACGACTTGATTCGTATCTTTGAAGAGTTTTCATGGAAAGATAAAGAGGCGGCTGTAAAACTCTCTTCTTCCATCAAGAGCCTGAATAACACTCTTAAGAATAATCAAGGGATGCTCGAAGGATTGAAGAGAACAAAGATCTTTCAGAAGAAAAGGGCCGAGGAGATGGCGTTCCTCGAATTTCTGAATAAAAATCCTGAATTGGATAGAAAATACGGAGCTCTTCTCTCCAAAATAGAGGTTCTCTACCAAGAACAGAAGAAATTCAGGGAAAAAAGGGCTCTTCTGAGATGGATAACTCGTGGAAGCGCGATGATGAACTGTGCCTTGATCATCAACAAATGGTCCATCGAGAAAGAAAAGCAGGATATGGAAAGAGAACTCGGCTACCAGGCCAAAGATCTACCCAATATTGAGTCAAGGTTAAAGGTGGCCCAGCGAAGTCTTGTTCCTGAGGCAGACAAACAGGCTCTGGAATATTTTATAAAGCGAGCCCTGGCTCTTCCCGCAGGACAGAAAATCAAAGCCATGGAGAAGATCTTAAGTTATAATCCGAAACATCCAGACCAAGCCATCAGCGAATTCTTGGGAATACTCTACGGAGAAACAGCACTTTTCTCAGCCGAGGAAAGAGTAAATATGCTTCACCTCAACCGAAAGGACTTTTCCATGCTGATCGATCCCTTTATTAAATTTGCCGCAGAGCTTGAAGAAGAAAGAGAGTTTTTAAATACCAAGGAAAAAGAATTTTCCGGTGCCTTTTCCAGGTTGATGCCTCTCTATCTGGAAGGAATAGAGTGGTGGAAAAAGAGCATTCTCTACCCTGATGCCAACCGCACCCTGCGCCTGAATTTCGGACGGGTGAAAGGCTACTCTCCCCAAGATGCTTTAACCTATCATTATCTGACTTCGCTTACAGGAGTGATAGAAAAGCACACCGGCGCAGAACCGTTTGACAATCCTGGAAAACTGCTAAAAGTCCATGAAGCCAAAGATTTTGGGTCCTATGTTGACAGGAATATCCATGACGTCCCGGTTAATTTCCTAACTACCAATGACAGCACAGGAGGCAACTCCGGGAGTCCGGTTCTCAACGCCAAAGGAGAATTGATCGGGCTCCTTTTTGACGGCACCTATGAAGCCATGTACAGTGACTATTACTTTAATACCCAATTGACCCGAAGCATAAATGTGGATATCCGCTATGTCCTTTTCATAGCGGAAAAAGTGGATAAAGCTTTGAATGTTTTAGAAGAACTGACCATTGTCAGGTAATTTTTCGATTCGGGTCACAAGCACTCGATCCTTCAGGGCTTTCTCAAGGCGGCATCATCTTGAGTCCGGAATCTCTCATCACTGCTTCTTGAGTTCCATCCGGATACATCCGATCTCACCATCCATAAATGTTTTTATCCTTCGAAATCCTGCTTTTTCGTAGGCCCGGATGGCTCTCGGATTTTTAGTGACCACCTCAATCCAGCACGTCTCAATGCTCATCCTTTTAAACAAATACCCGGTGAGAGTCAGAAGAGCATCGGTGCCGTATCCTTTGTTCTTATCCCTATCCTCAGCAATGATAATGTCCAATTCGACCGAATTGTCCTCTCTGTTGATCTCATTATAATTGATCTGACCGATGGTTCTATTGCCAACCAGGATGACAAAACTCCTGCCTTTCTCTGGCTCGCTGCCGTCGAAATAATATCTTTGCCAATCCCTTAAGAACTCCTCGTATGACGGAACCTTGTCTCCCTGGAGCTCTCCGTACCAGAAAGGCGTGGCCTCGGACTGAGTGGACCATCTATAAAAGGTGGGCATTTCCTCAACCGTCATCGGCCGCAAGCTGACTGTCTTTCCTTCAAGAATCATATCAATAGAAAGAAATTGATCCCATTCATTATCTAATGATGTTCCCAGCGCTAAGCATTCAGCTCGATTGCCAGAACTGTATCCCTTAAGGGCCCGCCCTTGCCTGAGCCGTTCTATCTCATAAAAGCCAAAAACATGAAGAAAAAGACCACCACAGTTAGCAACCCTATCGCTATTCCCTTAAACCAGAACACGTTATGCGTTTTCCTCAGGCCGAGAGCGATCAAAAATACCTGCCATATGACCGGGAGAACACTCACTCGCAACATATCTAACCAAAAAGGCCAGAAGACGCCGAAAAACGGAGCCAGGAATGTCTCCGGAAGCCAAGTAAAGATCGTCCAGGGAACTACAAATCCGATAGCACAAACTGCTAGAGCATTTTCAAACTTATAATTATAAAAGTCTTTTTTTCCAGCAATCGCCAGCAGATGCGAGATTCCTGAGATCATGATCCAGGTCGCCAGCCCCCAGGGAATGGTCCAGAAAGTCTGATAAAGATAATAATTTTCAGGAGCCACAGGCACCCAGGGAGGAAACTTGACGGGTTGCTGAAAAACGTAAAGAAGAATTGCCGTCAGGGAATAAAGAAAAGCAAACAAGAAAGTTATCCAGAAGCTTATGAGCACCTTATGAGGATCATCTTTGAACTCCTCGAAAACTTCTCTTGACTTGATTATGGCTTTCAACCAATACTTGATGGCCCGAGCCATAGTTGCTGCCATTCTCATCACCTCGCTTTTCTTAATTCTCCCTACCAGGAAATTCCGTAGTCCTCACCATAATTACTGGACCCCCCCCAAAAGGTCCCATGCTCCCAGTCAAAGTAGATCGCATTGATGGGGCCAGAAGTATATTTTCTGTAATCTAAGTCATAACCCATGGCTTCGAGGTTTTTCCTCACCCACGGAGGAACTGTTTCATTCAACCGGAGCCGGCCCGGACTGGCCACATGTTTCCCGAAGGAACTCTGCATCTGGTAGCTCACGATGTTCGGGGCCTCGCAAGCTTCCTGGACATTCATCCCAAACTCAACCATATTGAGGAAAAGCTGCAACAAGTTCTGATCTTGAGTGTCTCCTCCCTGAACAGCAAAGGAGAGGAACGGCTTCCCATCTTTTATAGCAATTCCCGGTGTCAATGTCGCTCGTGGCCTCTTCCCCGGAGCCACCACGTTGAAGGGATTCTTGGCTTCATCAAGAACAAAGCTCTGCGCTCGCTGGCTCATTCCGATCCCGGTTTTTCCAGCGATGCAGGCCGGAATCCAACCGCCGCTGGGCGTGACCGAAACCACCCATCCTTTCTCGTCAGCAGCCTGGATGGAGGTTGTCCCGGCAATGAAGCTTTCCTCAAAAACACTCCAGCCTCGAGCGCTCATACTTTCCGGATTCTCAGAGCCGACATTAGACCACTTCTCCAAGAGGTGGAGGTAAGGATTCTCTTTTCCTTCAAAGGGATAGGGGTCGCCGGGCTTGGTGTTCGGGTCATTCTTCTTCCAGTTGATCAGCTTGAGCCGCTCCTTGGCGTATTCCTTGGAAAGAAGCCCCTTGATCGGTTCCTCGGGTGGAAAATAGGGATCGCCGTAGTAGAAATCGCGGTCAGCATACGCCAGGTTCATCACCTGGTAGAGGGTGTGGATGTATCGGGCGCTGTTATAGCCTATGACTTTCAAGTCAAGATTTTCCAGCATGTTCAGCGCCTGGAGCATGACCGGGCCTTGAACCCAGCAAGTGAGTTTGTAGACTTCGATTCCCCTGTAGGTGGTCATCACTGGCTCTTCGATGTGGAGCTTCCAGTTGGCCAGGTCTTCCATGGTGATGAGGCCTCCTTGCTCCTTACACCCCCGAACAAATTCTCTGGCAATATCTCCCTTATAGAAGCGGTCGTAAGCGGCATAGATGGCCTCTTGTCGGCTCTTCCCTTCGGCCAGGGCTCTTTGCTCAGCCTCAACCAATTTCTCGAGGGTGTTCAAGAGGTCAGGCTGGCGGAAGACCTCTCCGGGATAAGGGGCTTCTCTTTCCTCTCCCAGATGCGGAAGCAAAATCTTTTTGGAATAGGGCCATTCCTTGATCATGTCTTTCCGCCTTTCAATGCTGTCGGCAAGTTGTTTTTCGATGGGATACCCCTTGGCCATTTCTATATTAGGCTGGAGGACTTCCTTAAGGCTCATGGTGCCGAACTCAGCCAGCATGACCATCAGTCCTCCGGGTGTTCCGGGTGTGACGGCAGCGAGTGGACCGTAGTCGGGTGGATACTCCATCCCCTTTTCCTTGAAGAATTCAGGAGTGGCGCCGGTCGGAGCCACGCCTAGAGCNNATGGTACATGTTGCTGCCAACATGGCACAGGTGGCATCGACTGCGTTCCCGCCGCGGATAAAAATCATAGCCCCTGCTGTAGCCCCCAGAGGTTTTCCGGTGATGGCTACCCAGTGCTTCCCGTGCAGCACTGGTTTTTCGGTCCGGCCGTCACCTACGATGCTCGATAAGAAAACAAAAATCAGAAGCAGCAGGATGGCCTTACATTTTTTCAGAAAAGCACCTCTGGTTGAAAGCATCTCTTCCCCTCCTAGATGGTTATAATTTTATAGTTACTTCTCAGCCCATTTGCGGAGCTCGCGCTTGATCTTCTCTTCGACCTTAGTTCCGATTTCTTTCCAATCCATCTCTTCTTCTTTTGGTTTCTCTTTTGACTCATCCACCCAGCTTTGGATTCCCTTCCGGATCTTTTCTTCGACTTTTTCTCCGATTTCTTCCCACTCTTTTTCTCTTTTTCTTTTCTTTGCTTTACGCGATCCCCCACTTCCTCCCAGGATTATGGCGGCTCCGAGTAGAAAGCCCAAATTGTACCAGTTCCCGGTGTTATTGACCTCATACATGCGAACGCTGTCTGTGAAAAGACTGATGATAAAGGTTATCACACAAATCAGGCCGTGCCACAGGCCGGCCCAGAAGCCAGCTGGCTTTTCCTCGAATCTCGTGTTGCCTGGTGCACAGCTGACTGAGACCAGAAGAAAGATGATTAATCCAAAAATAAGAATGTGTCTTGGCCAGTCCTTCATGATTGCCTCCTTTTTAAACGGCTTCGAGGAAGAGGAATCTTCCTTGTCTGCCAATTCTTGAATCGCTTCTTTAGGTTGCCTTCCCTGTCTTTAACAAGAGAGATTTAATTAAAAAAAAACTCTAATGTCAAACAAAAAAAAATGGAAATAAAAATGGGATCGGCCAAGCTAATCGATCGATTTCAAAGAAATAAGGTCTATTTTTATTACCAAATTAAGCCTTAGAATGCCACTTTTAGGGCCAAAAGCAGCAGTTTAAGAAAGCAGGGTCTTGGCCTTAAAACGGTTTTTTGCCCGCAAAAAGAGCGGTTTAAGGATAAAAAAAGTGCCTAAATTGGGCCTATTTCATAGATAATAAAAGAGATACTTTGGTCTGACCCCGGAATCTACTTTTCTTTACGGCGCTCCTTTCCGCTCCGCCTCTTTTTTGTAGAGCGTCGTTCTTTCCCGGAACGCCGCTCAGGCCCCTTGTACCCTCCTGAAACTTTTTTAGCACTCATGCTTATCACTCCTGCTTTTGAAGATGTTTTTTCTGAATTGTATAAGATTATTACTGGATTTATGAAAATAAATCAATACCCTTTTGAGATGAATCAAGGGGTGATACTATCGCGCTCAGCAACAAGGCTAATCACTGCCAACCGAGCAACTCGGTTCTTTCTTTCCTCTTAAAGCAGCCAGCATCATGGCCGCCGCGCATCCGACGCCGCTATCCACCATGATTGCGCCCGTCGGGCAATTGAGCTGGCAAGCACCGCATTCCATACACTTAGTGGGACGGTCAAGTTGGGCCAAACGGCCATTCTGGGCAAAAACAGCATGAGGACAAACTGTACTGCACATCCCGCACCCGTTGCATAATTCTGGATTATACTGGAGAGTATTGGACAGATAGGCGCTCTTCATCCCGACCCTCCCAGTAAACGAATCAAAACCAGAGTAATAGCAAAGATAAGCCCTGCACCAAAAGTAACGGCCATAACAGGAATGTAGGTAAATATCTCTCTTCTGACCCCGCTCCTGGAAGTGAAATTCGTGGAGCCGGTGAAGTTCAAAGCCAGGAAGGCTGTTAGTGTCGGCAAAGCCAACATATAGACGACTGCCCAACCGATCCGCTGCCACAAGGCTGGTTCTGGATTGGCTAAAAGTCTGGCAATAGCGAACGGAAGAATAACGAGAGCCCCCAGAATATACCCTTTAGTGCTGAAGTTGGGAGTGGGGATCCAGGGAAGCAAGATAGGAAATAGAGCCACACCGCCAAAGATAGCCACTGCTGCGGCAACAGATAAAATTAAATCACCCACCAAATAAAGAATCAAGGCCACGAGCAGAACGGGCAGCAGACTGTGGGTCAATTCGACCGGAACTAGGATCAGGCGATCTCTCAGGGTAAACTTCACGCGGCGCATCTCTGCTGTGGCTTTATGGGTCTTTAGATACTCTGGCAGGTCAACTGCCCGCACCGGGCCATACTCAACATTAAAGCCCGAGCGTTTCTTGACTTCATGGGCAGCGACTCCGGCAGCTCCAAGCTGGGGCAGTATGAGCTTTCGATGGCTGACAACTTCCTTAAGTCCGGTATCCTTGACCCGATGCACTAACTCGTCGGTGCCAAAAGCCCCCTTCCCGGCAGCACACCAAACATTGACGCCCATAGTATCCAGCACCAGGATATAACAATTGATTCCAGCCAGCGAGGAGCGCAAGGCATCGAAACTCAGCGTATAGTTGGCGGTGACAAAAACAGGCGAATCCTCCCTGGGATTGCCTAGAGCATAAATACCTGGAGTAATCTTGTGGCTGCTCCGTTTGTAGCCGATGCGGACCAGAAAATGGTCCCATCGGTGCGATAGTTTGATATCGTTGGTTGTTGTCTGGATGTCATGCCTGTTATCATCCATCTAAATAACATATTTCCATTTAGGTCGTATCTTTCACCTTTCATTATATCTATGACGAGTGTTTTTATCAAAAGTTATCCTTTCTATAAAAATAATGAGGGCTGATCCTGGTTTAATGATTAAAAAAGAGCTTTTATAAAATAAAAAGTCATAACACCTGAGGCAATCAATTTTATGATCATCCCGAACATGATTCCCACAAAAACGCCCCAACCTGCCTTTAATGCCTCTGGGCTTGTTTTTCCTACCACCATCTCTCCGATAATAGCCCCCAGGAAGGCACCGATGATCATGCCCAAAGGCGGGAAAAAAATAATCCCCACCAACATCCCTATGACTGCTCCCCAGAATCCATATCTCGAGGCTCCAAACTTTTTGGCTCCTGCGGCAGGGACAACATAGTCGAGGGCAGTAACTACAATGGTGATTAAAGCCATTATGATCAAGAAATTCAGGCTAAAAGGTTCCCAGCCCTTGGCGACAGACATCAGCACCAGGGCGAGAAAACTAAAGGGAGGGCCCGGCACTCCAGGAACGATGCACCCGATCAGGCCTACGATAATGAAAATAAAACCGATGATGATTAATACTATCACTTCTAATTTCTCAAGAAAGAATCGAGCTTTGAATTATGGCATATTGCCACCAGCGTTTCAATCATTTAATTGACACCGTAAACATCACAAATTCCACCATAATTAGAAATCCTTGGATAAATTTTTGAGCATGGATTAGCTTCTATCGAAAGCAAAAGCACCTTATTTTCCATGACGAAAGAGATGTCAACAGCCAGGAAAGAAAACAGGAGATGGATATCTATCAAAGAGCTAATCTTTCCCTATGTTTGGAAATCATAAAAGTTTTGGATGACTGACCTCACTGCAATGCTACTTCTATATTGCAATACCTGAGTTTCCTATGATACTAGTAAAGCGCCCTCTAAACCCAGGAGAGATTGCACGATGAACCTTCGAACGATTCTCATCTCTTCCATCATAATCTGCTTCATGCTCCAAAGCTGTGGTCAAAAGCCGGCCGAAACCTGGCTCATTTCTGCTCCGGCAGGAAAAAAATATACTGCTATAAACCGCCGAGGAACGACCGTGATTCCGAACGGGAGGCTGCTCACACCTCGCGGTCGTCAGATCGAGGTCGCACCTCATCCCTATGGCTTGGCCTTAAGCTCCGATGGCTCGGTAGCAGTGACAGCCAATTCAGGGTTCGAGCCTTTTTCCGTCTCCATTATTCGAGATGTTTTGAGCCAAAGACCATCTGTCCAGCAGGTGCCTCCCCAGGCCCAGACAGACAAAGGTATCCTGGCGGCTGTATTCATGGGCCTGGCCATCAGTTCTGACAATAAGATGCTTTTTGTCGGTGGAGGCCAAGAAGGCAAGGTGTTTCTCTTTGATCTGACAACCGGAGATAAACTCAAAGAAATAGACTGTAACACCTCCCATAAGGGAAAAAGATACAAAGACAGCTATGTAGGCGACCTGGTGCTCAGCCCGGATGAGAAAACCTTATACGCGGTGGACCAGGCAAATTTTCGAGTGGTGGTTATCGACACCAAGAAACAGAGCCTCGTAACCAGCGTCCCTGTCGGCCGGTACCCATTCGGTATCACTCTCTCTCCAGACGGCAAGCGTGCTTATGTAGCGAATGTCGGGATGTTCGAATACAGCAGAATCTTAGGTACAGACCCCAAAGATCCAGGGCGCATCGGGCTCAAATACCCGCCCTTTGCCTATCTCTCGAAGGAGGCTGAGGAAGGAGTTGAAATCGACGGGTTCCAGGTTCCGGGACTCGGCAAACCGAACGTTCCTGAATCCTTTTCGGTCTGGGAAATCGAGATGGAGAACCTGGAAGTGGCCCGGGTTACAGCCAAGGTCAAGACTGGGATTCTCGTCGGACAGATGGTTGAAGGAATCCCTGCAGTCGGTGGAGCTAGTCCGAATTCCGTGGTGGCCACAGCCGAACATGTCTATGTCAGCAACGGAAACAACGACAGCATCTCGGTTATCGATACCAAAAAAGATGAAATTGTAGCCACGATTCACTTGAAGCTTGATCCGCGGTTAGGTAATCTGCGGGGCGCCATCCCCTTTGGCTTGGCCCTTTCTCCGGACAGAAAAAGGCTCTATGTCGCAGAGTCGGGTATTAATGCTGTGGCAGTTATTGACCTCGACCGCAATGCTGTGCTCGGCCATATTCCGGTGAGCTGGTTTCCCTCGAAACTCGCTGTATCTCCAGATGGTCAAAAACTCATCGTGGCTAATGCTAAGGGCTTCGGCAGCGGTCCTAACGGAGGGCCTGATTATCAACCCGGCCCTGAAGGAAGATATGTGGGAAATCTGATGAAAGGGACCGTATCTGTGCTGGATATCCCGAAAGACAAGGCGCTGGAAAAGGAAACATCCGAGGTCATCAAAAACAACTTCAAATTCCAAAAGCCATCCTCTAAACACATAAAGCAACGCCAGAAGAATCCCATACCGCTACTTCCCGGAAAGAATGAATCGCCCCTAAAGCATCTTGTCTTTATCGTTAAAGAAAACCGCACCTTTGATGAAGTTCTGGGTGGTAAAGAGGGAGCCAAGGCTGAACCATCCCTGGCTCGCTACGGTGCGGGTGTCACTTTCACCAACAAGAAAAAAACCAGGACTGTGGAAGATGCAACTGTCATGCCAAATCATCTGGCACTCGCCGACCGGTTTGCCATCTCCGATAATTTTTACTGCGATTCTGATGTTTCGGCAGACGGACATCGCTTCCTAGTAGGAGTCTATCCCAATGAATGGGTAGAGACAAACGTAGCCGCCAGCTACGGGGACGGACGAGAAATGAAATTGGATTCAAACGCCCCGGGTGTGCTGGCCTTTACTGGCGCCTCGGGTGCTCCCATTCCTGATGACTACACTGAAGCCGGCACGATCTGGGATCACCTCCATCGAAACGGAAAGAACTTTTTTAATTTCGGACTTGGTTTTGATTTTGCCCCCAATATCGAGAGGCAGCAGTTCAAATACTCGGGACTGCGCTTTGTGATCAACTACCCGATGCCAGCTTCTCTTTTCGAGCGGACATCGAAGTTTTTTGCCACCTACAACATGAGCATCCCAGACCAATTCAGGGTGGACATGTTCATCAAAGAATTCAAAGATCGCTGGCTATCTGAAGGCAGCACCCTCCCCTCATTTCTTACCATATATCTCCCCAACGACCATGGGACCTCAGAACACCCCCAAGATGGCTATCCTTTCCGGGAAAGCTATATGGCTGATAATGACCTCGCCCTGGGGCGGGTGGTGGAGTTTCTATCCCGCACCCCCCACTGGAAAGATATGGCTATCTTTGTGACCGAAGATGACCCCCAGGGAGGCTTAGATCATGTGGATGCCCATCGCAGCCTCTTGATGGTGATTTCTCCCTATGCAAAAAGGAATTATGTGAGCCATGTCCATTATAGCTTCGGGAGTATCATGAAAACTTTCTGGCATGTCCTCGCTCTTCACTATCTGAACCAGTATGACGCTGGTGCCACAGACCTGGCCGATATGTTTACTGACCAACCAGACTTCGCTCCTTTTGCCGCTCTTCCTGTAGACCAGCGGATTTTTGATCCCCAAAAAGCGCTCGACCCCCTGGATGAGAATTTCAACTGGAAGGCTCTCCAAGAATCACCGCGGCTGGATGATCCAGAAGTGATGCAGAGATGGATGCGGGAGCAGGAAGCTAAAAATAAAAAGCCAAGAGATTAGCCGGTCCTGCTAACTTTTCTTCTTTATCCTTTGCTTCTCCTAAGGCTTAAAGGCCAGGGCTTATTTATCCCCAGAAACATCAAAGCTGAACCCATCAGCGCCATGTTTTTTGAAAAATTGATCATCTCCGCCATTTGCTGCTCTTGAGGAACACCCCAGAAATTGTGCATGATGAGGGTCACCGGCAGAAAAAAAACCACCAGAGAAACAATCCCTATTTCAGGAAAAATTCCTAGGATTATCGTGATCCCGCCGATGAGAAGGAGAAGGCCTGACACCACGACTCCAACCTCTGGAAGAGGCACTCCCTTAAATTTCGCGTACTCGATCATATCTCTTGCTTTTAAAAAATGGTTGATCCCGTTGTACAAATAATAAATTCCCACTATGACTCTTCCTACCAGAAAGGCGATATTCATGTTTACCTCCCATAAAAATTTTTTTTATCTATTTATCAGAAAACCTTAAAGGGTTTGAACTCACCTTTTTATAGACCTAATCCCTAATCCTATCTTCCCGAGTTGCTTTTCCCTAACTTCTAGCGAATCAGGACGAGGCTGGAGAACTTCATACAGAGTAAACAGGTATTATGCTTTCTTCGATTTTTCAGCAGCCTTTCCTACCCAGATGGTTGCCAATACAGCAATTATGGTGACTACAACTGCATAGATGATCATAGACAGCAATCCTTCAGCCGTGCCAAAGATTTTCTTAAAAATAGCTAGTATGGCACCATTCCAAGCGAGGGCTGCAACTAATCCAAAAGCGGCCGTGACTAGAGCAGCAATTTTGTCAATGACTTCGCTCTTCACTATTCCCTCCTTTATATTCTTAAGATCACTCCTCGACAGAGCTTTCACCACTCAGCACCGCATCCGATGTTGGATCCACCAACACTTTAATGGCTCTGGATTGAATCGTGAAACGCAGGTCCTGGCCCTGGGTTTCTTCACCATCAAGATCGATGCTCAGGGGGCCCTCCTCAGAATGCACCTGCACCTCAGAAGCCCGAAGATGATGGACATCATCTCGCTTGAGGTGCTTTCCGCTGAACACGGTCCGAAGAGCAGCCAGGATTCTCAAGCGCGGCATGCCTTCCACCAGCACCACATCGAATTTTCCGTCATTAATCAGGGCCTGAGGTGCAATCCACATCCCGCGCCCGAAGCAGCGTCCATTGGCTACAGCCACCAAATAGCTGGAGCCAGAATAAAAAGTCTTTCCATCACAATCAACCGTGATCCGCTGGGGTTTGTATTGGAATAAAGTGGCAATAGTGGCTCCCAGGAAAGTCAAAGATGTCCGGCGGCGCGACCGGTTCACCCGCGCATCAACCTCGCCGCTGACTCCCGCACTGGCGATATTCAGGAAGGTTCGGATTGTCTCCTTATTTCCCTGCCTAGTGTCGACATACTCTACTTTGCCAAAGTCGCAGGGAACAGCCTGACCACGAGCCAGCCACTCCACCGCCGCTACTGGGTCTGACGGAATGCCCAGCGACCGGGCCCAATCCCGGCCGGTTCCCACAGGCAGGCTACCAAAAGTCAAGTCAAGGTCGGGGCGTTGGGCCAGTGCGTTGACCACCGCATGATTGGTCCCATCGCCACCGATGGCAACCAGGCGGCTTATGTCAGCGGCAGCAACAGTGTCGAGATGCTCGGTCACCTCTTGTGGGTTTTTGGTGACTGCCACCACAAACTCTCCCAGCACCTCGACTAATCGGTTTTCGACTTTCTTGAACGCAGCCGCTGCCCGCCCACCAGCAGCATTGGGATTGATGATGATGAGAGTTCTCATTTGTCCTCCTTCAGACCTTTTTTCTATTCCTGATGCTGGCCACGCTATTGCTTGAGTGGCAAAACTAGTACCAGAATACTGTTAGTCAAAATCAAGGTCAAGAAAATTCTTCGAACATAAAGCTTCCCTTATCCCATGGCTTTCGAAGGCTTATAAAAGGATTTTGCGAACAGCTATTATTCTGGAGGAGGTTGCTGGCTAAAGGGAACTGATGCTCAAGCGGGGAAATCTATATGAAAAGGCTGCACTCCTTGTGGTGAACCGAGCTTCTAAGGATAAGAACTCCTCTCCAGCTCGAAAAAAAGGTTCGCAACAGGAACACGAAGTTCCAGAGGAACAATGACCATGCAAGGAAGTGCAGCCTTTTATTATCCTGGAATCTGCTTCTGCTCTACTTTTATATAACTCATACCAACCCAAAAAGCAACCCCCCTTAGCACCCTTTATTCCCTAATTTTTTAATGAGGAGGCCAGAATATTTATTGAGGGGCTGAATCCTTAAATTCAGACGTCTCCCTTCTTATCTATCCGATTATCACTCGGCCAAATCCTATAAGGACCAGGATAAGACCGAAGGCAAGAAAATATCGGTAGGAAATGGCAAAACCACCCTTGGTTTGCACAGTCCATTTCTCCTTGAAATGATCTATGCCCATTCTCTTTCTGTATTTTTCTTTAGCTTCTTCTACGACTTTCTGGATTGCACCCATACCTTCTTTTTCTGCTTTTATGGCTTCTTTGATGGCTTTAATCTCGGCTTGAGTTAGGCTCCTTTCGAAGACTTGCACATTCCCCAAAAACCGGAATTCCCCGCTTGTCTGGAAGAAAAATAAAATGAGAGGGATGCCGATGCCGATCAAAATGAGAGAAACGCCGCTCTTTCTTGCTTCTTTCATCTCTTCCCCTTAGCTATAAATTTCCTCACTCAACTTAATGACCTGCTGACAGCTAAGGTTATTGGCTCTACCTTTTCAATTCATCCCCTATGGGGCTCTTTGACCCGAAATTAAACAGCTTGATGAAGGGGCCTCTCATTCTTTTGGGATCGTAAGAATCGTGCCACACTGCCAGCACTTCACTGAATCGGGCTTATCAGCTAGATCAATGTGCATTAGAGTGCCGCATTTCCAGCAGTGGAAAGTGAAAATTCTTTTGCGGCTGAGCCTTTTCTTCTTCATGTTGGAAAACAGGGCTTCGTTTTTTGATGAGTCAGGATAAATGTGTTGTTCGGGTAAAGTTGTTTTGGTTTTTTTGGCGGAAATCATAGCTCTCCTTTTAGGTATTTCCGAGACTAAGTCTTTATTCATTTATGTAAAAGCTTCTTGATTCACACCCAACCGAACTCCCGAAAATTTCACTAATTAATTTATGTCATTCGAAGATAAAGTAAATAACCCTTTGGGATGAATTGTAGGGTGAATATTAAATTATCCCTCTCACCTTTAGGGGTCATTTTTGAGCATCACCCCCTTCACAAAACGAGTCTTAACCCTTTTTGAATTAATAAATTACTTCATTTTTTAATTAAGGAGGCCGAAAATTTTCGTCTTTAAAAGAAAAGAGGAAGCTGATCAAACAGGTGCGGAACGTCGAGAGATTTTGATAGAAATCGAATAAGAAATGAGAATTTTTTAGCCGGTTGGTTTTAAGTAAATCTTGTCTCTTGGTTTTTTATACGATTTAAAAATAAGATCCTCACCTTTTCTTCTTCAAGGTTGGCGTTCCTGGCTCGGTCATCTTCGCCGGGTCCAGGATCTCACGTAACCTTTCTTTATTGAGAAGGCCTCTCTCTTCCACGACTTCAGTCAAGCTCTTTCCTGTCTTCAAGGCCTCTATGGCCACCTCAGCTGCCTTTGAATATCCAATATACGGAGACAAGGCTGTAACCAGGCCCAGGCTTGACTCTGCATACCTTCGACAGCGCTCATCATCAGCCTGAATCCCATCGATGCACCTTGTTTTTACTTCGCGGAAGGAATTCCCCAGGATCTGGATCATGAAACTCAGGTTGAACGCAATGACCGGCATCATCACGTTGAGCTCCAGCTGCCCGGCTTGAACAGCTGTACTTACCGCGAGGTCACAGCCGATAACCTGGAAACAGACCATGTTCATCATCTCCAGCATCGAGGGGTTGACTTTCCCGGGCATAGCCGAAGAGCCTGGAGCCACTGGCGGGAGTATAATCTCAGCCAATCCTGTTTTCGGCCCTGAAGAAAGGAGGCGCAGATCGTTGGCTATCCGGTTCATTTCCAGGGCGATATTCCGGAGAGCGGCCGAGACTTCTGCCAGAGGCCGCATACTCTGCATCGCTTCCCTGAGGTCTTCGGACTTGACTAGGTCAAACTTCGTCTGTTCGGATAGGCACTTCGCCATTAGGTCAGAATACTCGGGAGAAGTGTTCAATCCTGTTCCTACCGCGCTCCCGCCAATTCCAAGCTCGAGCAGGGAAAGAGCGGCCTTCTCCAGAAATCCTCTTGCCTTGCTGAGGGCTCTTCCGTAGGCTGTGAATTCCTGTCCCAGCCTGATCGGAGCTGCATCTTGAAGATGGGTTCTCCCTGACTTTAAAATATTGTCAAACTCTTTTCCTTTGGCAGTGAAAGCCTCCTCGATGGCTTTCGAAGCTGGATAAAAAAGGTCTCTCAGACGAGAGAGCAAAGCCAGACGCATAGCTGTAGGATAGACGTCGTTAGTGCTCTGGCCCATGTTCACCTGGTCAATGGGATGGATAAGCCTGTATTCTCCTTTCTTCCCGCCCATCATTTCTTCGGCCCGGTTGGCAATGACCTCATTGCAGTTCATATGAAAGGATGTCCCGGCCCCCATCTGAAAAACATCGACCAGGAACTGGTCTCTCAATCTTCCGGCCAGGATCTCATCGCAGGCTTTGATGATGGCTTGGGCTTTATCCTTCTCGAGTCTTCCGAGTTCAGAATTCACCCGAGCGGCCGCCTTTTTTATCTGGACCACAGCCTCTACCAGCTCAGGCGCAGCTTTCAGACCACTTATGGGAAAATTCTGAGCTGCCCGTAAGGTTTGAATCCCGTAGTAAGCTCCTTCGTGAACCGGAAGCTTACCCAGGGAATCTTCCTCGAACCTTGTTTTTTCAGACATTGTTTCTCTCCTCAAAGGATTCTCAACCGTTGGCCGGCTTTTCTACACAGCCAATCAATGAAGTCAAATGAGACTTCTCTGCTTGGGTGAACCCGAAGTCCGTAACTCAAGATAGTCTCAATATTGCCAGGCGGAAAATCCTATAGCACACTGAAAAATCGAAGTCAAACAGAATAAGGAACGAGTAGGCATCTCATGGGCCATGACATATGAAGCCATCCCCCACAAACCTATTGTTCTTTGATAGAGAAGTAAGCATAAAATGTTTACCAAGGCCCACTTGTTTGTCTCTGATATATCCTTATACGAAAAAACGAGCCTATGAGTTTCAAAAATAAAGCATATGATTCCTTTTGCTATTTCCAGGACTATTCAGTCGAAAATAATTTTTGGAGAATGGATAAAGATTCAGGAAACAGCTCATCAAGGCTTACGTGTCTCCATTCAGCATACTTAATCTGCCAACTCTCATCTCTTTTTATCAGCCTCATTTTCAAGCGGTAATTGTCGGTTGAGTATCTTATGACCTTCCGCAAGACTTTAGCGACACCTGAAGACATCGCTATCTCTGTCCGAATTGAAGCCTCAGGGGGTTTAAGCTCGTCGATCTGGGTGCTCAAGACATGAATGACGATTCCTCGGTATTGATCGAAATACTGCTGAATCATATCCTGTGTTTGACTTTTATCCCGCCTCTGAAAATCAGTGTAGTCATCTGCAATAAGCGTCATGATGTTTTCGATATCTTTCTTTTCAGTATACTCACCAATGTCTCCCATCAGATCGAAGATCAATTCTTCATCCGTCTTGGCTGCGCAGGAGATTAAGAAGAAAATTAGAAAAATGACAAGAATGAACCTAATAGTACTCTTAATTCTCAAGGAAAAGCCTTTCTCAACAATTCCACCAACTCTGCCAAGACCATTGCTGTAGCCCCCCAAATCTTATCCTCTTGGAAGGAATAAAAAGGAACTTCAATCTGGGTGTCTTTATAGGTCCAAATCTCTCTCTTAACATTCTGCGGGTTGAGCAAATGGTCCAGAGGAACCTCGATCACTTCAGCTACTTCTTGAGGAAAGGGTCGAAAATCAGGACGGCTAGGGATTGAAGCCACGATCGGGTAAATGCAGTAATTGCTCGGCGGAATATAAAGAGGTGTCAATCTTCCCAGGATCTGGATGGATTCTGGGTTGATCCCGAGCTCCTCCTGGGCTTCTCTCATGGCCGTTTTTTCAAAACTCTCGCCCTTTTCCTGACGCCCTCCAGGGAAGGAAATCTGTTTTTGATGAAAATCTACACGCGCTGTCCGGCGTGTAAACACCAAGTGCAGCCGATTTTTCCACGGATAAAGCAGAATCAACACTCCCGCCTTAAGGGCGGTCTCTTCAACCTCCTGGTACACCTTGTTCCCAGGCCTGGGGCTGGTTACCATTCTCAACTGAGCTTTCAAACCCGGCAACGGCCCTTGGAGTCCGATCTCGAGATTTTGAAGTGCTTCCTGAATTTTTTTCATCTTATACAATTATATATATTATACTATCGCGCTTTTACTTTGGCTGAAATATCACTACTAAAGAATCATAGGCTGGAAACCAGGAATTGATTTCGTTCAGCCCTTCCAGAAACTGTTGGCGGGTCACATCGAGCCCCATGGCCGTAGACCTCTTCATTCCTCTTGCTTTTAGGGTTAGGTCTCTGGTATCAACAATAAAACAAATCGGCCCTCCATCCTGGAAAGCTACCACTCTTAACCCTGGAATTGGTGATTTAGCTGGATCGAGTCTTTTAATTTCGGCGCTCTTAATTTCTTCCGCAGGAGGAATCTTAAAATTCGGATACTCCCATTCCGCAACTGGCTGCCTGGGATACCGTTGAAGAGTTGCCTTGAGTTTTAATCCTACTTTTTCTCCTAAGAATAAGAGTATTTCATACTCTTTTTGATGGAACCTCAACACCGTCGGGAAGTCATGGCCGAAGGCTTCGGGATGCTCAAGAGGAAGCAGCCTAGCCGGAGTAAAAATGCGGGCTCCCTCTTCGATCTTGCCGATAAAAATGCCAAAAGCGAGGTAAGGTTTCTGTGGCGTAGAAAGTCCGCTGACATAGCTGAGTATCAGGATTGAAATCATTGAGAAAAGAAAAAAGCCATGAGCTGATTTTCTGCAAGGCCATCTCTTATTCATAAGAATCCTCCATAGTTTTTTGGGATGCAATGAACACCCTTCTTATTATTCTTTTTGCTCACCCGAAATTTTATTTGCCTCCATTAATTGATAAAACAAATCCTTCAAAATGACAAGGAAAAAGCCAGAAGCTATTTTTGGAAAGCAGGCAATAATGCCATGACCAGCGACCGAACTTTTTAGGTCATTGCGAGCGCAACGAAGCAATTTCATTGAACCAAGTATTGTTTCGACTTTATTCAAGCCGAACTTTTCATTTTTGTTTTTCGTCAACAGTAATGAGACACGAAGGGTGAAGTCTTAATATTGGAAAGGAGAATAGACGATGAGATACCAGCTTTACAAAACGAGATTCATTAACTCTTTGCTTCTGAGCTTTTTACTTTTTTCAGTTTTTAACTTCTCTGCTTGCCGTCCAGCGATACCCAGTTTCCAAATCGAGCCAGCAGAAGAGCTTTTTGGAGTCCCCTTCTCCCTAACAATCACTGGTCTGAAAGCCCGAGAATCTGTCACCGTTCAGGCGCGCTCCAAAGATGGTCGAGACATGGAGTGGGAATCCACAGCCACCTTCATGGCTGATAAAAAAGGTGTCATTGATGTGGCGACACAGGCTCCTGATTCTGGAGATTACACAGTAGCTGACCCGTTAGGCCTCCTCTGGTCAATGAAACCTGCCAAACTAAAGGGAAAAAATCCCCCGGCTTATGAATTCCAGAAGCTTGATCACATAGCCATCTACCTGACCGCAGAAACAGCCAGCGGAGATTCGTTGACAGCAGAAATCAAGCGATATTTTCGAATGCCAGGCACTGAATTGACGCGCATCACAATCGAAAAAGAGAAGTTGGAGGGAACCCTGTATCATCCTCCTCAAGGCGGACCACATCCCGGCTTGATACTTCTTGCTGGCTCCGGAGGAGGAATATACGAGTGGTGGGCAGAACTCATGGCTTCCAACGGCTTTGCTGCTCTTACCCTCCCCTATTTCAGGTACAAGAACCTGCCCAAGGAGCTGATGGAAATTCCGTTGGAGTACTTTAAAGAGGCGATTATTTGGTTAAAGGACCAGAAGGCCGTGGATGGAGACCGGATCGCGGTCATGGGCGCTTCTAAAGGCGGCGAACTGGCCCTTCTCCTGGGCGCAACTTATCCAGAGATCAAAGCGGTTGTAGCCTGTGTCCCCAGCAGCGTTGTTTGGCAGGGAATCAGTCTGGAGAGATTCGGTTCATCTTGGAGTCAAGATGGGAAAGGCTTGCCTTATGCCCGCTGGCATTTCTCACCAGAAGACGCCCAAAAAATGGAATCCGGTCAACCCCTTTCCCTTCTGGAAACCTATTCGCTAGAAAAAAACGATCCCGCTGTGTTGGAGAAAGCCTTGATTCCGGTAGAAAAAATAAAGGCACCGATTCCTATGGTTTCCGGAACCGATGACCAGCTGTGGCCTTCAACCCAGTTCGCGAATATGGTGATGGAACGGCTGGAAAAGTACAATCATTCCCACCAGCGGCAGCACTTGAGTTACGAAGGAGCAGGGCATATGGTCTTCTTGCCGTATTTCATAACAGCTGGGAACCGTGTAGAGATGCCGTTCCTGAACGGAGGCAATCCGAGGGCAGATGCCAATGGCAGCGCCGACTTCTGGGCCAAAATGCTCGATTTTCTTCACAAACACCTCGATAAATAAACAAATAGAGATCAAGTCATCTAGGGTTGGATTCTGTATAAAGGTAATGATTTTTACTGCCGGGAGTGCAGGAAATCACCGCGCTCCCCTCGCAATGGCCTGGTTTATTCTAGCCTTCCCGAATCCTGGTGATTTCGAAGACCACAGGATTCACTGCATCCGGACAGGCGTGGGTTTTTGTATCCGGGTCCTCGAGCCAAGGGAATTTAGCATCATACATCATAGCAAATACAGCGGGAAGCATACTGTAGAGGGCATGTATACAGATCTTTCCTTTGATTTCGGTTTCGGTAAATTTGACGACATCACCAACCTTAAGACCCAAGCCGCAGGTTCCTTTCACGCTTTTAACCTTAGCCTTCACAGCTGTTATTGGTTTAGCCATAGTCTCCTCCTTCTCAGAAGGCGGTCTTTCAGATGAGAATCTTGCCTTGACTTCCTCAGGAGTCATTCCGAGCAAGCTGGAAAAAGATATTCCTGTGATCGCCGCCCAGGGCGCGGCCTTGCAGAATTCTCTGCGGTTGATTTTAGACGATTGATTTCTGGCTCGATTCATCACGCCCTCCGCTCTTGGCTTTTCTTCTCCATCTCTTTTTAAGAGGCTTTCTAGCACAGGAAAACACCGGTGTCAAAAAATATTTTGAGGTCGCTTTACCTCTGCCGGTAACTCATCTCGATAGGATTCACCAGCTCACTGTAGCTATCCTCGAGCCGTTGCCGGTAGTAATTCAGAGAAGCTCCCAGCGCCTCAGGCAGTCCGTCCTGCCAAGGTAGGCGAAAACTGTCAGACTCCATGGCTTCGATTTCAGCCTCCAGCGCTGCCCGCCATTCTTCTTTGGTGCCCGGGGCTCCTCCCTCCGTAAGCTTTTCATACTGATTGTACAGCATGGGCAAAATCTGCCGGTTCAGCCGTCTCAGGTTCAAGTCCAGGCGCTCCTCCATATGCTCGCGCCTTCTCTCTCGCCAGATTATAGTGCCTTCCTCATCACCCTCATCCATAATATCAAAGGGAGGACCATCAGCCGGGGATTTCCCGAGCCAGGAATAATAAACTATCACATAGAGGTAATAGTATTCTCCCATCCCCATCCCGTTATCAAGAAGAGATTGAGAGCGAGCTTTTATGAACTCTGCTATCAACGGGACCAACTCTATTCCGGTTTTGATCTTGGTTAACACGCTCGGGGACGGCTCTTCTCCAGATTGGTCTTCTTGATCCATGTCCGCGAGAATGCGCATCGCTCTTTCCAGCCTCTCTCTCGCCTTGGCGGTTGAATCTCGTACAGCCAGAAAGACTTCCAACTGCCCCGCTCTAATCACACCATCAGGATCAGGATAAAAATCGCTCATCTTTCCGTATTTTTCTGTCAGCGTGTCCATGATAGCTTCTGTCTCTTCAAATCCCTTGACTATGTTCTTGATAAAGAAATAGCCGCTCACGCCGACCAGGATTACAATAATGATCACCACCCCACAGCCAATACCACAGCCCATAAGCCATTTTGAAGCTGTACTAGATTTACCAGAATTTCCAGTTTGGTTCTGCAATGGTTTCCTCCATTTCCTTTATATTTACCAAATTCCAAAGAAAATTGGAAAAAAAAGCGATCGTTAAAGGCGCGTTTTTGACCCCAAAATCGTCGTTCTAAGGCTTAAATTTGAGGAAATATTAGACTTAACTATCTGGAAATAAATTATTTAGCTTGGTCTGACCCCAACTAAAGGTTGAAGCAGTAGGAAAATTTTATCAGGAAGATATTTTGGGGATACACATTGAATAGATCCCGCATGCCATTCCTGAAAGAGAAATCTCCTACCGATGAGAAATCTGTTCTTCCTTGCGACCAGACAAGATACATGGTTGAACCAGGGATGTATTCCCACCTGAGCACAAGATTCGACCGGAACTGGAGGAAATTGAAATCCGGTGTTTCAAAGCTGTAATCCGCGATTCCGTCAAAATTTGCGTCAACATAAAACTCCTCTGCATCTGGATCATAGCTCATTTCATCGTCTGTGAATAAGCGAAAGCGATCTCCATAAGCTTTTGCTCTGGAATCAGTGATATCCTTGAAATCAGAATACTGGCCAGCAGAGATAAAGGGCTGACCGTAAAACTGAATCGAGAGATCAGGAGTCAGGCTGAGATCCAACCGGCAGGTAATGCCCAGGGTTTTCTGATCAATCCTGGCAAAAATATATTTGTTCGCCGAACCAAACTCTTCGGTCGTGACATACTGAAGCTCTTCCAAATTGAACTCATAGAAAGGTGAAATCGATAGAGACAGGGCTTTGTTCGGACGGTAGGTTGCGCCAATCTCAACTCCATTGACTCTGGAATCATTCTGGTCTGCGTAGTAATTAAAAGTCCCCATAAAGTAGTGGAGTTTCTTCCTGCTATCCGAATTGATGAAAATCCAGCTATTCCATCCTCCAGGCCACCGCAGGGCCGGACCGCCTCGAAGAGCGCTCGTATACAGGCCTTCTCCTTGCCGGTTCATTCCCATACTGAGGCTCCAGTAATTCTTGAACTGACCCCACATTCCGAAATTTCCACCTTTAAAAATCTGTTCGCCGCCGAAATCCCAGCCCATCCACTCGTTAAAATTAAGGGAAACTTCGCGGAAAATGCTGAAGGGCTTCGCGATTCTGTAGTTCCCCCATACCCACTGCATGATGGCATCAGCTCTGCGAAGGTAGCCCATATCATTCAACTCAAGGCCTGGTGAACGCCAGGTCACCCCAGCATTAAAGCGCAAGCCAGCACTGCCGCCTTTTCCGAAGTTCATCGTTCCACCATAGCCGGAAAGGGATGTCCGGCTGGGGTCCACTGAGACATGGTCTGTATCAGGGCGCTGATAATACCGGACAGGCGATTCCTGAGTCTCGAGAATGGCCTCTTTGCTTCCGCGGACATGACTGAAGACAGTATTGAGGGAGAAATAATAAGTTTTGTCTTTCCAGTAGTGAATAAAATCCAACCCTCCGGTGTAGGCGGCATCATGAAGAAAGTTTAGCTCCTCGTTTTTAATATTGCGGTTGGTGGCTGTAAACATGCCTCCGAGGATCGTATTTCCCTTGCCATAATCCTTCTGGAGACGCAGTCCAAAATAATTGGTCAGAGGTTCGACTGTCACGTCGCTGCTCTGCCCCAGATAACTGATCTGTGCATTCTCCTTGGCTGTCAGGCTGTCAATAATACCTATGGAAATGCCGTTTCGTGTTTTTCCGGTGATTTTAAAAGCACCGAGTATGGTCGTGTTGGCAGGCATATCGAGGTATTCATCATCCTCGGTTTCTGGATAATACTGTGGAATTCGGCCGATGCGCCTCGAATAAAAAAGAGTGTCTCTTGAAAAACTTCCGTCTCCGCCCATTATCTGAAAACTGAGAATATTCCTGCCTTCGATAAAGAAGGGTCTTTTTTCTTCGTAGTAGGTTTCAAAGGCCGTGAGGTTAACCACTGAAGGATCTGCTTCGACCTGTCCAAAGTCAGGATTGATGGTGAAATCTAGAGTCAGGTCACTGGTAAGACCGACTTTTCCATCCAGTCCCCCATAAAAATTGCTCGAGCTTCCGGTGGCGAAAGGATTGCCTTCTTCTCGTTCGAAGCGCTGTGTTTTCCCGACTGTATAAGGAGTTAATTCGACCTGCCTTTGAGCCTTGATTCCTTTTATGCCGTGCAGCTCGCCAAAATGACTTGTCCAGCCAGAGGCTTTTTGAGGGATTAACTGCCATTGAGAAGTTTCCTGTTTACGGAATAATCTCCGTTCTACTTGAAGACCCCAGATTTGATTCTCTTTTTTTCCAAAGCGGAGTTGAGAGAGAGGAACTTTCATTTCCGCTGTCCAGCCTTGCTCATCATAGGCAGATTTTACGTACCAGATAGGATCCCAGGTGTCATCATGGTTATTGCCGTCATTGGAGATGACAAAATCACATTTTACTCCAGCGGCATTGACTACAAAGCCAAAAGCTGTCCGGTGGTCATAATAACTGTCAAAATGGACCTCGACCCAGTCGCCCTCGATATCATCTCTCCTCGACATTCTCTTCTCAATCTTATCAGGTTCATCATCATAGGCCCGGATGGCTACATAGACGTTTTTATCATCATAGAGGATTTTGAACGCTGTCGCTTGGGAAGGTTCTTTCCCCTCGTAGGGTTTCCTTTGGATAAAACCACCTCCCCAGGAAACCTTTTCCCAGATAGGATCATTGAGATTTCCGTCAATAACCGGGGGATGAGGATTGATGTTTCTGGCTGTGTATATCTTCTTTTCGGGCGAATCCGCAAAAGCGAATTGTTGGAGGAAGAAGATAAAAACCAAAAAGAAAAATCCGATTGCTTTTCTCATTTTAACTCCCCTAATATTTTCTGTGGTTCATCTTTTTTTTCATGGATATACATATATATAGACTCACCAAACGGAAAAAGGTTGACCTGTAAAATAAACAAAAGAAATGAGCTAATCTGTTTCATCAAACGTCATAAGAATTGGAGAGACAAATTATCTCTTACTTTTTGAAAGAATATAAAGTATAATAATCCTATAGGAAAGCTAAGATATAGGAGACGCGATGAAGCGAACGATCATCTTGGTCATAACGATTTTTGGCGTCCTGATTGCTTATCTCAGTCTTAAGCCTGCCTTCAAGCAGGAATCTAAATACGAAAAGTTTGCCAGAGGAGATAAAACCATGATTAAAAAAGTGGAAAAAACAGATAAGGAATGGAAAAAAACCCTGACCCCAGAGCAATACCGCATCATGAGAAAACGCGGGACAGAAATCGCTTTTTCCGGAAAATACAACGACCATTATGAGAAGGGCATCTATGAATGTGCAGGATGTGGAACTCCTCTCTTCAGCTCAGAAACCAAATACGACCATGGCACCGGCTGGCCGAGTTTTACAGCTCCGGTGGATGGAGATTATATTGACTCTTATGATGATTTTTCTCATTTTATGCATCGAACCGAAGTGAGGTGCGCTGTTTGCGGCGCCCATCTCGGACATGTTTTCGATGACGGTCCGGAGCCGAATTATAAGCATTACTGCATCAATTCCGCTAGCTTGGATTTCAAGCCGGCTGAAGCTCAAGACAAGGCTGCAACTGGTTCCTCAACAAAATCAGATGACCAGGCAAGAAAGGCAGTTAAGAGCGAAACAGCCCTCTTTGCTGCTGGATGCTTCTGGGGAATTGAACATAAATTCCGTCAGATTCCAGGAGTGCTCGATACAGCAGTCGGGTATACTGGAGGACATGACAAAAACCCGACCTATAAACAAGTCTGCACCGATAAAACAGGACATGCCGAGGCCGTAAAAATTACTTTTGACTCCTCTCAAATCAGCTACAAAAGTCTGCTCGAATACTTCTTTGGTTTTCATGACCCCACCCAACTCAACCAACAAGGGCCCGATATCGGAAGCCAGTACAGGTCAGCAGTTTTTTACCTGAGCAAGGAACAGAAAGAATCCGCTGAAAAGATGGTTAAACGACTGAAAGAATCAGGCCGATACAGCAGAGCCATTGTTACCGAGATCGTTCCTGCTTCTGAATTCTATAGAGCTGAGGAATACCATCAGCAGTATTATGAAAAACGTACCAGAGGCAAGAAAGCAAAAGGCAGCGCTGACAGCTGCGACCTAAAGTAGAATAAGTCGAAGGGACGGCTGAACGAATCCAGCTGTCATTGCGAGCAGAACATAACAAGCTGATAAAATAAAACTGTTGTTGCGAGCGTAGTGAAGCAATCTCGGATAATCATATCGTCAGTGCAAGACCAAAAAAAAACTATCATTGCTAGCTGAGCGAAGCAATCTCATTCAATAACATAGTAATGTCAGGCTCAATAAGAACTAGCTATCCTCAAGACTGAAATATTCGTTACTGTAGGGCCAAAGGGACCGAAGTTATCTCATTAAATCAGGTCTCCCCGCTCGCAGAACCACCTTGAACTCTTTTCCAATCAGACATAGCCCTCTCCATACAATCCAGTAATTGCTCACGTCTGGACGGTGAAATCCTTATGTTCTGTCCCCTGCTCCTGATAATTTCAATCTGTGTGCTGTAAGAGGTTATGGAACTGAAGCCTCTCCAGACAATTATTCCCTTAGCCGGCTTTACGGATTCGATGGTTTCAAAAGGAACATTCCAGAAAAATTCGCCGATCTTGAGCTTGATCCTATCTTGAAGAACATAAATCTTTCTTGGCAGTGACAGCCAATATACTACCAGGACGAATGGAACCGAGGCGAAGATAATGATAGCAGCCGTATTTGAATCGGATTCTGACTCGCTGGGAATCACATCTCTGTAATGGGCATCGATATAAAATAGGATTCCCAAGGCAAGAAGGAAAATGATGGGAAAAACTAAAACAATCTTGACCCAGAAGTCATATTTTATTCGATCTTCAAAAAGGACCAATTCCATATTCCGATAATTCTCCTTCAAAGCACGGTTCCTTGCAATAATACGAATAATGATAATTTTAGTTTTTAACGCACAACGGGGTTTGACCTTTCTATTTTTGTCTTTTAATATAACAAAAGCTAAAAATGTTGACCTGACCCCATATTACATAGGAGTGTAAACCTGAACCCTATTATTGGCCTATCAAAAAAATAAATTTTAGGAAACCAATTTAGGCCAACCAGCGTATATATTATATAGCCCCTTTTTAAGGAGGAGTGCGGAATAACGAATTTAGGAATTCCCATAAATTTAAAATCTAAAAGCATGCATGACTTCATATCGCTCGTAGGAAGATCAACCAACTATCTTCTTAGAGCAATCAATTTCATATATCAATAAACATCAATCAAAGGAGGACTGCATGAAAATCATTACTAGACGCACTTTTCTAAAGACGACTGGTAAAGCCGCCATCGCTGCTGCAACTGTACCTGGTTTGCCGTGGGGCTGGTACAATCTTGCCCGTGCGGAACAACCAGCGTATTTTGAAGCTGAGTTCGGTATCACAGACAAGCTCTGCCAGAAAGTGCTGGCCGCAGCGCTTTCTAAAGGTGGAGATTTTGCCGATCTGTACTTCGAGCACACCATCAGGAATTGGGTATTGCTCGAAGACGGCATCGTGAACCGAGCTTACAGCGATGTGGTGCTTGGTGTTGGCATTCGGACTGTGAAAGGCGACCAGGTCGGCTACGGATTCACCCAGGAGCTAGCCGAAAAACCGATGCTGAATGCCGCCTCAATCGCAGCCACGATTGCTGAGGCGAAGGCAAAGAAACCTGCTGGCAAGCTTATGCCCATGAAGCTGAAAAATTACTACCCGTTGAAAAAACTGCTGACTTCGGTGCCTCTTGAATCCAGGCTGCCTCTTGTTCAATCTGTAAACGACAAATGTTTCTCTCTCTCGCCTTTGGTCGCCAAGGTGAGCGCTGGATTTCATGACGAACAGAAAAGAATCCTGGTGGTCACCAGTGATGGGGCAAAAGCAGAGGACCTGCTGCCCAAGACTTATCTCTATGCTTCTGTCGTGGCTGAAAAGAATGGCAAACGGGAAAGAGCTGGCTGGAATTTCGGTGGCCGGAGAGAGTTCTCTTACTACACCAAAGCTTTGAGGGATGAGCTGGCAACAATCGCTGTTAACCGGGCCGTCATTCTGTTCGACGCTGTTCAGCCTCCAGCCGGAGAGATGCCGGTCGTACTGGGTCCCGGTGTGACAGCCGTTCTACTTCACGAAGCCATCGGGCACGGTATGGAAGCTGACTTCAACCGGAAGAAAATCTCTACTTATGCTACTATGATCGGAAAAAAGGTGGCTGAACCCTTTGTTACCATTATTGATGACGGCACCAACCCGAATATGCTGGGCTCCCTCAATGTCGATGATGAAGGTACTCCCGGACAGAGAACAGTATTAGTTGATAACGGAATCCTGACTAGCTACATGCATGACAAGATCTCTGCCAAGCATTACAAAGTGAAGCCTACCGGAAATGGCCGCCGCCAGAGTTATCAACATTACGTCCAGCCCCGCATGCGAAACACCTACATGGAAGCTGGACCGGCAGCGCCTGAGGATGTCATCAAGAGTGTCAAAAAAGGCATCTACGTACAGGATGTGAGCAACGGACAGGTGAAGATCGGTGAAGGAGATTTTGCTTTCTACGTCTCCCAAGGAAAAATGGTCGAGAACGGAAAGCTCACCGCGCCCATCAAGGACATCAACATCATGGGCAATGGCCCCAAGATGCTCCAGAACACCACCATGCTGGCTAATGACCTTAAAATGAATCAGGGTGGCGCTGGTTATTGTGGTAAAGGCGGACAAGCCGTTCCTTGCGGCTTCGGTATGCCTACTGCTCTTGTGAAATCGATGACCGTAGGTGGAGTGAGAGCCAGAGGAGGAAGAGGATGAAAAAAGAAATGTATGATTTGGCTGCGTGGGCCATAAAAGTCGCAAAGTCCGCTGGAGCTGATGACTGCCGGGCAAGTATCAATCGCCGTCGATTCGTGGACATTAGCTACCGGGAGCGCAAACCGGAGAACATTAAGGAAGCCTCCACACGAGGGCTGTCCATTGAAATCTTCGTGAATGGGCGTTATTCAGGCCAATCTTCTTCGGACCTCCGCCAAGACGCTCTGAAGGATTTCATCTCCAACGCTGTCTCCACCACGAAACTCCTGGCCAAAGACCCTTTCCGCACTCTACCGGATCCGAAATACTACAAGGGAAGGGCAGATATGGATCTCGGACAGGTCGATCCTGATTACAAAAATTTGACTCCTGAAGCCAGACATAAAACCGTAAAAGCTATCGAGGATTCTTGTCTTTCCAAAGGCGGAGACAAGGTCATCTCTGTCACTGCTCGGGCCTATGACAGCTACCTAGAAGAGGCCGTGCTGAGCAGCAATGGCTTCGAAGGATACCAGGAAGCAACGGTCTACTTCACGACCGGACAAATGACAGCCCAGGATGAGGGAGACCGAAGGCCCATGGGATTCGACTATGCTGTCTCTATGAGAAGAAAGGGTCTTCCCCCTCCGGAAAAGATAGGCGCCGGGGCTGCCAAACGCACCCTCGCCCTTCTTGGAGGGAAGAAACTCAAAACTGAGACCATTCCCATCATCATCGAGAATCGTAATGTTTCCAGGATCCTGGGAGGTTTTCTGCAAGCCATGTTCGGACGGAACATCCAGCAAAAACAATCATTCCTGGCCGACAAAAAAGGTCAAAAAATCGCCAGCAAGCATTTCACGATCATCGACGATCCTTTTGTTAAGGCTGGACTGGGAAGCCGGTTGTACGACAATGATGGATTTGCAACCAAGAAGAGAGTCATGGTCGACAAGGGCGTATTGAATGAGTTCTTTGTTGATTGGTACTACAGCAGAAAGCTGGGATGGGAGCCCACCACAGGAAGCCCCTCGAACCTGATCATTCCCCCAGGAAAAAGATCCGTGAAGGAGATCATGAAAGACCTCGGCAGGGGCATCGTCATCACCGGCTTCATGGGCGGTAACTCCAACTCGACCACAGGCGATGCTTCGGTCGGCATCATAGGCCATCTCTTCGAAGAAGGCAAACTCGTTCAGGCTGTGGCTGAAATGAACATCGCTGGCAACCATCTTCAGTTCTGGAACAACCTGGTTGAAGTCGCTAACGACCCGTGGACCTACTCTGAATGGCGTACACCGAGCCTGGTTTTCAAAGACGTGGTCGTCTCCGGCGTTTAATTAATGGGGTCAGACCAAGCTATCTATTTTATTTTTAAAGAGATAGCTCGAAATTAAGCCTATTTTATCGCCTTAAAAGGGCCTTTTTACAGGCAAAAT
Source organism: Candidatus Aminicenantota bacterium (assembly GCA_011772495.1). GTDB lineage: Bacteria > Acidobacteriota > Aminicenantia > Aminicenantales > Aminicenantaceae > WVZL01. The sequence continues at coordinate 14,473 of WVZL01000007.1, read as the reverse complement.
TGGCACTCTAAGGATTACCAGGGATCAGATCTCTATACTCAAGATTGCGGTAGGATTGAATTCATTAAAATAATTAAATGCCGATGATGTGGGCGCCTTTGGGATATTCTATAGTGAAGCCGATCAGGACTTCCCGCTTCTCTTGAGGTTCCAAGGTGAGCGTCCAGGTGAGAATGCCTTTTTCATCCTTTTTTGAGGGTTGTGGTCTGATGTTTAAATCCTTGATTTCGATCTTGGTATTCTGGCTTACGGGAAGTTGATCAAGAACATCTATTTTGACTTGGTTTTTTCTTAGATTCTGAACTGTTATCCTGTAAACGAGTTTGACTCTCTCGGTTTTCCCTAAAAATCCCGGCGGGCTTTTTTCCCTCTGGACTCGCTCATGCTGGACTGCGATCTGCCTGTCTTCGCCAAAATACATCTTCGCTTCTTCATCTCGTGCGATGAAGGGAAGCCGGGTGGATCCTATGAAATCTTGGACCACAAAAAGATCAGCGTTCCCGGAGAGCAGGGGATAAAGAAGAGTATTGCGGAAGTTTCCTCTGAGGAAGGCCGCTGCTTTCAGCTTGGGAACAGAAATATAGTCATATTCCATTTCTATCTTTTGAGAGTCAATCGGGACTTTATGGGGTGCCCCATCGCTGGGAATCTGGATACTCTTTTCGATCGCAAAATTCAAATTCAGACCAGTTTCCAAAATCCCGGCCGCAGCCATCTCGGCATCTACCATCGCCGGTTCTGCCGGCTCTGCAACAGTAACCGCTTCCTCTAAAACTCCACCTACTTCTTTCCCTGCAACTGCCCTTTTTTTCCTCGCCAGGGGCGGCCTGGGAGTATAGATATCCAGTATCCAGGGGGGTAATTCAGGAGGCTTCGGCGTCAGGGCTGGAGAAGAAGTGGAGAGAAGGGCCTTCACATTTTCCCAGTTTTCTCCGCTCCTCTGCTGGATGTTGGCAGACATGGAAAACTCGATTTCAGAAGAATCTGGCAAAGCCCTCATGGTGTAGAGAGGTGTCCAGCGTGAGTTGACCACTGTGTAGGATAGGTTGAGTGTAAATTTCCCTTGACGGCTCGTTGCTAAAATAACCGTGGCCTTCATACTCTCCTTTGGTCTTCGCGGTTTTATAGAATTTAGTTTTTTCTGGAGAGCATCGAGCTTTGTCTGCTGTTCTTTAAGAATCGTCTTTTGCTCAAGCTGAGATACCTTGACCTCCTGGAGTTTACGGCCCAAAAAGTCAATCACCCTTTCCCAGCTTTGAATATCCGGCTTTCCCAACCTGACCTCTTGAGAGGCCTGAGCAGCATGAGTTGATTCGATGGATTTGAGAAATTTTTCCTGGGCTAAGAGGACTTCGATCCTGTCCTGGGTCTGGTTGATCTCCAGCTGCAGAGCATCAATTTCTCCCTGGAGTTTCTGGACTTCAGGAAGAAGAGAGGCTTCAAGATACTCCCTCGATAGATCTATGCCCAAGATTTTGACCGCTGCGGTTCCTCTCCCTGTTACTCGGAGAGAATTGGGAATCAAGGTCACGGGAAGACCCTCATACACGATGGAGTGAGTTCCCAATCCGAGAGAAAGGCCTGCTTCTCTGATAATTGTGGCCCGGTCAGGAAAAATCGTTACCGCGCTTATTGAACTTTTGGCTGTTATCTCTTCAGAGAAGAGGCTGCTCATAAAAATGAAGAGCAAAATAACAACTAGAGATAATTTTCTTGTCTTCATGGTTCCCTCCTGTAAAATCGTTTTTATAGACCTATTGTCAAGAATTTGTTCTTGGCTTACCTGATAGCTTTAATGATTTATTACCTAATCTTAGCCAAATCACCGTATTGATAACATTAGCATATTTGAGGTCAGGCCTCAACTTTCTACACTTGATCTAGGTAATGCAAAATGAAGAAGGAATCTTTGAAGTCCAGACAATGTCTCTTTGGCCAAGATTAAAAATATGAAGACTTCTATAAATAAAGGTTCTTTGGAAAAAGTCTAAGCTCATGTTATCATGAAAAATCGCCGGATGATATGATACAGGCAAGGAAACCATGATGGTCAACCAAAGAAAAGACCCGGGAAAGGAAAGGAAAGAGCTGAAACTTGCTATCGTTCATGGAATCACACGTTTCATACTCAGTTCTATAGTCCTGGGTGGGGCCTTGTTCGGCGCAGCAGGAACGATAACTTGGAGGCGCGGATGGATCTATTTGGGGATGACCCTGCTGATATTGCTTGCCTCTAGAGTAGCCCTCTTCATAACAGATCCTGCTGCAGCCATCCACAGGAGCAAACGTGTTAAACCTACCCTGCCTTTTGACAAACTCTTTTATGCTCTGAGTACTCCGCTGCTGCTTGTGCTCCTGGTGGTCTCCGGCTTGGACGCAGAGCGTTTCGGCTGGTCATACCTTCCGATGAGCTGGACCTGGGCAGGAAGCTTTGTCTTCCTATTGTTTGCCGGATTCTCCATCTGGGCCCTCCTCATTAACCCACATTTTGAAGCTGTTGTACGTATCCAAGAAGACCGAGGACACAGGGTGATTGACTCGGGCCCCTATCGTATCGTACGCCACCCGGGATATTCAGCGGGAATTTTCGTTAACCTGTCTACCCCACTCATCCTCGGCTCTCTGTACGCCTTCATTCCCGCTGGGATGATGATATTTTTATATGTGTACCGCACTGCGAACGAGGACCGCTTTCTCCAGAAGGAATTGGAGGGATACGAAGAATACACGAAGCGAACTCGCTATCGTCTCTTCCTAGGAATATGGTAGTCAGCAGGAGGATTTCTCAATTTATAGCCATGCGTAACCATATCCTAAACAAAGCCAAATCATAGGACTAGATCTCTAAATTATGGCTTGAGCAAAATAATGGGATCAGATCCCCAGTTTCAAGACTATGACGGGATGGGTTTTATTTAAAGCTTAAATCTAGAAACCTGAGCCCTCTGGACATTCTTGCGGTAACTAAAAAATAAATGAAACCTATAATGAATTTGACAGGTATATATTAGAGAGGAGTTATACTATGGAAAATTCATTATCTAAAAACCTAATCATTCTTCATCTTGCTGTCGTGGTGGCTTTTTCTGGCGCCATTTGGGCTCAACAAAAAGAGGGATTCGTAGAAGCCTGGGAGATAAGACATAATCTATTACAGCCGCCCGTAAAGATCATGGACACCATCGGCTTGAAGCCGGGAATGGTGATAGGAGACGTAGGTGCGGGAAGAGGCCGTTTCACGGTGTGGTTTGCTGACCGGGTTGGCGATAAGGGCAAGGTTTACGCTAATGATATTCTGGAGAAGTCTCTTCGTCACCTCGAACAGCGCTGCGAGCGGCTGGGTTTTACAAATGTCATAACTTGCCTGGGAACAGTAGTAAAGCCCAATATTCCTGACAAAGTCCTGGATATTGCTTTCATGATCAATGTCTACCATCACCTAGAAAAGCCGGTGGAGCTGTTGAAAAATATTATCCCGACCTTGAAACCTGATGGGACTCTAGTCATCGTCGAGCATGAACCAGTAAAATCTGGATATGCAACGGAATCTACCTCTGAAGAGGAAATGGTCAAAAAAGCAGATGAAGCAGGGTATAAGCTAGAGAAGATAGAGACATTCTTGGCCAGGGATAATATCTATTTTTTTAAGAAAAAATGATTCGAAGCTAGAAGAAAAATACAAAAATCAGGAATAACAGAACGAATAAAAACACAGCTAATTTAAATAATCTCATCTTGATCCTCCCAAAGTCGAAACAGCTCTTCCACCGGAGCACCAAGCACTTTGGCCAGCCTCAAGGCCAAGTAGGTCGAAGGAATATACTTTCCATTCTCCACGGTATTGATAGTCTTTCGCGTCACTCCCACCAATTGGGCTAACTGCTCCTGCGTTAAATCTTTCTTTGCTCGCTGAACTTTCAATGTGTTTTTAAGAATTTTTTCAGACATGGTATCACTTATCCAATAAATATACGGTGATATTATAAGAGCCAAATCCTACCAGAAGTGCAGCCACCACAATAAGCATCGGATCCTTAAGCAATTCAGCTACAATGAGATAAGCGGCAAGAATGATAAATACGATCATTGAGAAAAAACCGATTTTCCATGCTTTTAACTCATTCAATCGCACCAGCTCGTTGTATAGCGCTTCTTTTAAGATAGGATCTTTTCTGATCTTTCTTTCAACAATTACCAATCGGGCGGCAAAATATGCCATCACCACAATGGCGAGCAAGGTGATTATCATGCTGCCTGTATAGAGAGTTCCCAATTTCAGTTCAAGCATTTTGATTAGAGTTCTCACTATCCAGGCGATGAAAAAAACTATAAATCCCAGGACACCACCACCGCGGTATTTTTTTCTCTTTCTGTCATACACCTCAATTTGATTGCTCATTGACATCTCCTTTCTGATTTATGGAATTCCATGCTCTTTAATCCTTCCCTTCAAAGATTTTAACAATGAAAACTGTAACATCTATTTATCTTTTTATAACTCATACTACTCTTAATGTAACCTTTATGTATCTATTTGTCAAGCATTTTTTTTAATAATTTTGGAACATGAAACTCATTTTCTAATTTTGGGAAAAGACTAGAAATAAATATTGCGCCCTAGGACGGTATAAATCGTAAATAAGGGAGATATGCTGGAAGTTGAGACCTGACTCCTCTTTTTATGACCCCTCTTTTATTTTTTCTTGACTTGATAGCGAATGATCGTCCAATACTCTGAAGGATCGGAAGCCATTCCCGGGCCCTTAAGGTAGATCTCCTCATGGGGACCTGCGATCTTGTAACTTTTCTCTTTAATAAACTTATGCAGCTTTTCGATAGTAGGAGTCTCTTCGCTATAAGAACCTATGTGCAGAATCTCGGCTACTTCTCCGTATTCCCAATACTCTATTCTTGCTCCCTCGACTTCAGGCGGCAATTCAGTAATGGATTCTGGAAGGGGCAATCCATAAAGGCCCACCCATTCCTCTTTAGGATCTGTAAACACATTCAGCCAGCGTCCTCGTGGGGGAGACATCTGAACTCCCTTCAGGCTGAAGAAAGTCCTGAATAACAAGGAAAAGGCTTCTTGGGCTACCACATTGGGATCGCCTTTGGCTTCCACGACCAGCATGTTTTGTCGTGGCATTTTGTTGATCTGCGGCTCTTTCAAATGTTCATACTTGCTAAGATCTTGAGCCTCAGCTGCGACAAATGCCAAAGCCAAAACACATAAAACCAAGCCAATATTATGTATTTTTGCCACTATAGACCTCCATTTTACTAAAAAGGAAATTTATAACGCCAAAAATATGAAGTCAAGAACCAAGATAGAGGCTTATACTGTCTTTATGGTGGAGTTTTGGATGAGGGCCTGACCCCTCCTTGATTAAAGGATCAGATTGAAAATTGAGACAGGACTTATCCCCTCTTTTTAATGCCTATTTCCTTACAAGATGGCTACGCCTCGCTGGGAATGACAAAATTATCATATCGGGCGGTTTGTCCTATTTCTTCTTATTATCTTTACCTGAGTTGTCTTTTTTTAACTTGTCTTTTCCTATATTTTCACCACAGCTAGCACAGACTTTCCAACTCGGCTCCACAGGCTTGCCGCAGCCAGGACAGACTCCTCCTTGTAGTCTTTTCCCGCAGTGCGGACAAAACGTGTAACCCTGGCCTATTTCTTGATTGCATTCTGGACAGAGTTGTGCCGCCTGGCTTTTTTGAGCAGCAGGTAGTACATCGGAACGAACAATCAGGTAGATCAACAACCCGATTATACTGCCGATGAGCACCAGCAGGGCCCATAACACACCGTTCATGCCGCGACGCTCTGCATCTCTATAGACCCAGACAATCACCACAATCCAGAGGACCAGAAGCACTAATGAAAAAATCGAGATCGAAGTCCATTTGAAGGCATGAGGCCACCAATCAAAATCCATATCTGGAATTCGTATTGCCCGAAACATATTGGTGAAAACCCCGAACGGAGCTATAAACAAGGGAGTCAGTCGCAAAGCCAAAAAAAGTATTAGCACCACCAGAATGACTAGCGCTATTGTTTTTCCTGTTGATTCGGCCATGTTAAACCTCCTCTTTCATGCCCATCTCTTGGGCATATAGTCATTTTTCTTTTTATCCATGATTAAACCTCACTCAAATGAGTCTAAAACTTCTACTCTGTGTTTGATACTTTCGGATTATGACCGGAGCAAAGAAAAGCATCACCGCATTTTGGAGTATAACGGCAAGAATAAATGCGTCTCCGAAAGAAAGAGGCTGATTCAATCCTATGTTCTTGAACAACGAAACCAGTAATAACGCCGTCAAAACGATGAGTGAGACGAGCGCTACCCATATGATCCAGGGTACGTGGGAAGGATGGGTCAGGGAGACGCGCTGCTTTTCAGCGGCCAGGCGCGAACTCAGTTCTTCTTGACACATATCCCGGATCCGACGCTCCAGCTCGCTAGGGGGAGTAAGCGGGGACATCTTTTGCAGTGAGATCCGGATATTCTTAAAATCTTTCTCAAAGCAGGTGCAGGCGGTGCATTGGGCTAGATGCTCTTCTATGGCTCCTAGCTCTTCCTGGCTTAATTTCCTTTCTGAATATTCGATAATCAAACGCTCAATATCTTGGCATCGCATTTTGGCCTCTCTCCTTTCGGATTATAGGATGAAAGCTCCTTCTGTAGCCTTTTAACGGCACGGTGTATCAGTGACTTTACCGTTCCGATTGGTGTTCCGAGAATATCACTAATTTCTGCTTGTGGAAAACCTGCAATTTCCTTGAGCACAAATACTCTCCGCTGTCTCTCAGGCAGCCTGTCTATAGCCCGAGTAATCTCTCTCTTTATCTGCGCTTGGTTCGCTATTTCTGCTGGATCTGAAACGGATTCGCCAACCAAGGCAGAAACCTTTGCTTCTTCTAAATCAGGAGTTCCAGCCTTAGGAAAGAGGAATAATCGCCTTACCCGCTTCTTGCGCAGCTCATCCCGGTACAGATTGGTCACGATGGTGAAAATCCAGGCTTTTATGCTTTTCATTTCTACTTTCTCGGGCAGATGTTTAACAACCCGGAGCCAGGCATCCTGGAAAAGGTCTTCAGCCTCCCCCAGGTTCCGAGTCAGGTAACAGGCGAAACTGAAGACAGCATCCTTGTACTTATCATAGAGCTCGTCGAACACCGGTTGAGCTGTCAGTTCGGCTCCTCGGGTTCCACCACTGCTTTCAGGCTGCATAGGGTCTTCCATCTACCTCTAAATATCATAATCATAGACGTATGAGTCAATAAAAAGTTCTACTCCCCCCTTGATTTTTTTTATTTTTAGGGTCGGGCCAAGCTATCTATTTTATTTTTAATGAGATAAGTTAAAATTAGTCTTGTTTTCCGCTCTTAAACTGCCTGTTTTACAGGTAAAAAAAGTACTTTAAGCGTCGTCTGATTCGCAAGGCACCCCACTTTATACCCTTTTCTTAAATCTTCTCGTCGAGCTGGGAAGGTTGGCCCAGTCAGTGCATAAAAAAAGGCGGCTCTGGCGAAAATCCAGGCCGCCTTTTCTTTAAAAAATCAGCTTAAAATTCTTTCTAAACTCTTGATAGTACTCCTAAGACTACTGGGGTAAAACTACTGTGTCGATAACATGAATGATTCCATTGGAGCAAACTATATCCGTTTTAATGACTTTTGCATTGTCAACTTTAACTGTACCTTCATTTACGCTGATGGTAAGCGCGTTACCATTCACTGTTTTGGCTGATTTCATTTTCACAACATCTGAAGCCATCACCTTGCCGGGAACGACATGGTATGTTAGAACAGCGGTGAGCTTTTCCTTATCATTCACTAAGGCTTCAAGAGTCTCAGCTGGAATCTTGGCAAAAGCATCATCGGTTGGAGCGAAGACTGTAAATGGACCTTCACCTGAAAGTGTTTCTACTAAATCTGCTGCTTGAACTGCTTTAACAAGAGTTTTGAATGAACCTGCAGCTACAGCTGTTTCTACGATATTTTTCTTTTCCATCTTACAGTAATCAAGAGCTGAACCGATGGAAACAAAAGCAACCAACAAAACAGCCAAAGCTACTCCCACAAACGATTTGTTGAACATAAATAAAACCTCCTATTAATATAAAATCGATAAGATATGTAGATTTTATTACATTCCAGTTAAGATGTCAACTTAATTCTATAGTATTGTCCTCTTCTTCTTTATTCTTCTATACGCGGTCTTTTTATCGAGGTTGGAGGCCTTTCTTGACTTCCTTAGAAGCTCATTTTTGGCATCAAAAATGCACTCCTAAGATTAAAATTGGTGGGAATATTGAGTTTAAATGATTCAAAATAAATAAGTTGGCTTGGTCTGACCTCTAACTAGGCGTGCGGTTGTTTATCCCTCCCAGATATAACGGTGGTTACAATATTTGTGTCCCTGCATCAATGTTTTGTCCCGGATCATCTTTATTTTGGGATTGAAGCCCTCGGCATGGGCATAGTCACCATAACATATGTAAGCGAAACCAATATCGCCGGCCTCAGCCTTGTGAAAAACTGAAGCCCAAATGCACTCGGTGACTTTCAACTCAAAGGCTTTTTCAGTATCTTCAACAATTTCCATGGTCAATGTATTTTTATACCTTGGGGGTCTGAAAGTATTGGTATAAGTTTTAAAACTGTTTTCAGGCGAACGCTTGGCGTATTGTTGCCCGATTTTGATCAAATTTTCATAAGTGTGCTTCTTAAGAAACTCTATAAATTTCTCTTTTCCCATTTCTTTCTCGAGTGCCTTGGCTAGCTGGATGAACTCTCTATACTGCATATTAATCAATTGTCTGTACGTCAGTTTTCTATCCATCTCGTTATCGAATTTGTGCTTAGCCTCTTGGGCCGAAGGCGTCTTCTCTTCTTGGGCTAAAGCCCAGGCTCCGCCTGACCCAAGACACACGAGAGAGCAGGCCGGGATGATTTTTAAAAACTGCCTGCGGTCAAGCTCATTCTTTAAAGTTATCTTGGACACGAATACCTCCTTGTAAATCTAAGGCTTTATGATTTTATACGTTTCCATGACTGAAAAGTTAATTTATCTCTCTCGGCAACAGGAAGGCAATCGAAGAAGACATGGAGCTCCACCCAATTATTCGAAAAAAATTTGTTCAAGTGCAACAATTTCTACGGGAATTCCGTATATATATATAAAAGGATGGACTCATGAAGGATTTAACTCTATCTGAACTCATTCTATTACTGGCAATATGGCGGCTTGAAGATAACGCCTATGGAGTGACTATAAGGAAACAGGTCGCCGAAATGACAAACAAGACTTATGCCTACGGAACCATATACAGCGCTCTGGAACAGCTATTCACCAAGGGCTATGTGATAAAGATCGTTGGACCATCGACACCTGAAAGAGGCGGACGAAGCAAAGTCTTTTATCGACTTACCCCGGATGGGAAGAAGGCTATGAAAGCTGCCCGCCAACTCCAAACCTCTATTTGGGAAGGAGTCCCAGAATTTGTTATTGATAAAATCTAATGGCCATCAAATCAAAACCTCAAACACCGCCCAAAATTGCCTTTTGGCTTCTCAGCCGCATGGCTATTTCAGGAGAAGAATATTCTGTGCTGGGCGATTTTGAAGAAGAATACTTTGAAATAGTTCAGGAGAAGGGCCAGGCCGGAGCTAGGTTCTGGTATTGGAGGCAGGTCTTCAGATCGACGCCTTCCTTTTTAAAAAATTGGATCTATTGGAGTGTTCAAATGCTTAAAAACTATTTGAAAATCACTTTAAGAAACATCAAAAGACACAAAGGCTATTCTTTCATCAACATCGCCGGTCTAGCGATTGGAATGGCAGTCTGTATACTTATCCTGTTGTTTGTCCGGGATGAATTGAGTTTTGATACTCATCACGAACACAAGGACCGGATTTACCGGATCGAGCGCCGCTGGTTTGCTGCTGACGGCTCGGTGCGTGGTGCATTATGCTCAGTGGCTCCCTCTTTTATCCCTTTTCTCGAGGAAGAATTCGCTGAGATGGAACATATTGCGCGTATGGTTGGAACCGGAGATATCCTGATAAGCCATGCCGAGAACAATTTCGTTGAGGAAAGATTTTTCTTCGCTGAACATGATATCTTCGAAGTATTCACAATTCCTCTAATTAAAGGGGACCCAAAAACAGCCCTGAAAAACCCGAACAGCCTCGTTTTATCCGAATCCATGGTGCGGAAGTACTTCGGGGACGAAGAACCCATGGGCAAAAGCATAAAGTTTGGCAGTGAGAGAGAGGATTGCCAGGTCACAGGTGTAATGAAAGATGTGCCTAGCAGCTCCCACCTCCACTTTGATTTCCTTGCTTCTTACGTCACCCTCAAAGGGCGTCAAGAATATTACCGGGACGGGAGTGATTATTTTTTAGGGACCACGAATTTTTCCGATAACGTCACTTACACTTATATGCGCTTAGCCAAAGATGCAGATCCCGAGGAAGTCGCTGCCCGAATTCCCGGCTTTCTTGACCGCCATTTACCCAGCTACGAAGATGATTCAGGAAACGTTTATCTTCCCCATCAATGGAACACCCTTGTCCTCCGTAAAGTGACTGATATCCACCTCCACTCCCGGACCCATAACGAACTGGAGCCCAACAGCGACATCCGGTATATCACGCTTTTTACCCTGATTGCTGTTTTTATCCTGATCATTGCCTGCATAAACTTCATGAATCTCTCCACAGCCAGGGCCGCCAATCGGGCTAGAGAAGTGGGGTTGCGCAAAGTGGTGGGCGCTAACCGCCAGCTCCTCACCACCCAGTTTCTAGGAGAATCTCTGCTTATCGCCTTTCTTGCTATGGTGATTGCTGTACTCATAGTTGCAGTGTTACTTCCCTATTTCAGTGCCTTTTCCGGCCATGAGTTGAAACTCGGCATGCTGATAAATCCGGTCGGGCTGCTGCTTTTAGTCGCTGTTTTCCTGGTGACAGGGCTGGCAGCCGGTCTTTATCCAGCCGTTTATCTTTCCGCTTATAAACCCGCCACCATCCTTCGCGGAGACCTGACCCGTGGAACGCGGGGAGCGATCATGCGCAAGGTCATGGTCGTCTTTCAGTTTGCAATCTCGGCCACGCTGATTATCAGTGTCGCCGTAGTCTTTAAACAGATGCGCTTCCTGCAGAATGCTAATCTCGGTTTCCAGCGGGAAAACATCGTCCTTATACCGGCCGACCAGCCTATCAAGCAGAACTGGGAGGCTATAAAACAGGAATTATTGAACAACCCCCGCATTTTATCCGCCACCCTATCGAAACGAGCCCCGTCAGGACGCCTGCTAGATGCTCCGGGCTTCAGCATCGAAATCAACGGAGAGCTGGTAGAAAGCCCCTTTACTATGCCTCATAACCGGGTCGAACATGACTTCTTCAAGACCTACGGTATGAAGATTGTGGCGGGCCGGGACTTCTCTATCGACCACCCCACAGACAAAGACGAAGCCTTCATCCTTAATGAAACCGCTGTCAGGCGCCTGGGATTCAAAAGCCCTGAGGAAGCATTAGGTTCACCCATGTATACCGTAGCGCCTGACCGCAGCGGCCGGCTAATCGGTGTGGTGGCAGATTTCAACTACGAATCCCTGCATCATGAGATTGTCCCGATGATCACCTATATTCGGCTCCTGGAAACAAATACGGCAGCCCTGAGAATCGCTCGCGGCAATATCCAGGAAACCATAGCCCATGTTCAGGGCGTATGGGATCGTTTCCATCCCGGTTATCCCGTGAGTTATACTTTTCTGGATGACCGCCTGAATGCTCTCTACCGTAACGAGGCCCGGATGATGGAGATGTTCGGCAATTTCAGCCTGCTGGCGATTCTTATCGCCTGTCTGGGACTATTTGGATTGTCTTCCTTCACCACCGAAACACGCACCAAGGAGATCGGCATCAGGAAGGTCCTGGGAGCATCGCTATCAAAGATCGTGACTCTCCTTTCCAAGGAATACACCAAATGGGTATTGGTGGCGAATATCATTGCCTTTCCTATCGCCTATTTTACCATGGACAGATGGCTTAATAATTTCGCCTACCGGGTCAGTATTGGTTGGACGGTTTTCATTCTCACTGCACTGCTGACATTTGTGATTGCGCTTTTTACGGTCAGTTACCAATCCATCAAGGCGGCTCTTGGTGACCCCGCTGAAGCCCTGAGGTATGAGTAAGCACAGTCATTGCGAAAAACGAACGAATAATAAGGTCAAGGCAAGTAAAATAACTGAGCGCCATCTTTACGAGCGGTAGATTCTTGGCTTTTGCTTATTACCTTGTTATTTTTGTAGTTTTGTCTTTATTCCTTGGCAGTTGACTCGGCTGTTCTAAGTGTGTTATTCTCCCTTCATATTCTCGGCTGGTAGGAATAGCTGAAAAATTCAGAGGAATTCATGGCGCATCAAAAGGAAATTCTCATCCCTGCTGGCTTTAATTTCTGTGAGACTTCTTAGTATGTCTATAAAATCATGGAAAGAGTATTTGACTTATCGAAGGTCTTGCTTTATGATACGAAACACTTTCCATGAGAAAGGAGGGAATCTATGAAAGAACCTAAAGAGTACGAGAAAAATGTTCACTTCTGGCTGAGGAAAATATTTTATTTTGTGCATTTTGTAGACGCAGAGCTCGTAACGGTTCTAGACGAAAATCAAGAAAAAGAACGAATGGAGCAACAAGCGGAAGACCCAAATAAAGGAGAGTCTGAAAGAGTTTTACGGGGAAGACTAAAAGCGAAAGATCATTTGAAACCTAAGGAAAATGTGGACTCTTATGATGCAAATGAAATCACTAAAGCAGAGGCTGAAGAGGCCTGCCGTAAACTATATGAAATGTTCAACATGCCTTTGGATGAAGATGTGGTAAAATATATGGATGACCGCCGCTGTGCTGGTGGATGGCCAAGGAGTATGTGAAGCTTAAAACCCAATCATAGTTTCATTCTTTTCCATTTTAGCTGCCAAGAATCAAAAGATGCATCTCTACAGTCTCACTCTATTTGTCACCGAGGACTGTAATTTCAATTGCACCTATTGCTATCAAAAAAAGAGAAAATCATACATCAAGACTTCGACTATAGAGAAGGCCTTCGACTTTTTGTTCTCTTTTCTAACCAATAAGTGTTTCATCAATTTTTATGGAGGGGAACCTCTTCTGGCCTTTGAACAGATTGGATACGCTGTAGACCTTATTCAAAACAAAAACAAAAAAGAGAAGAAACAGATTCAATACACTATTACCACCAATGGTAGCTTATTAAATGATAATGTGCTGGAGTTTTTTAACCAACATCAATTTTCTCTTCTTTTGAGCTTTGACGGGACTCTCCAGGATATAACCAGAAAAAAAGGAAGCTTCCAGTACATCGTTCCCTTGATCGAAAAAATATTAAAATATCCATCTATCGATCTGGAAGTCAACAGCATCATTACACCGGCCAAGATCGGGTATCTGGCAAACTCTATTCAATTTGTCGTCGAATTGGGTGTCCCCAGTATCATTTTTACTCCCTGCCGAATTTCTTCTTGGGACCATAAATCGCTTATTCGATGGGAAGAAGAACTCAGAACATTGAGAGCTTTTATCTCTACTTATTATAAGAGAAATCGAGAGATACCTCTGGCCAATTTCAGAAGAAACCGAAGGAAAGGCATTTTCTCTTGTTATGCAGGCAAGGATCGAATGACCCTGATGCCAGATGGGAAACTTTGGGGATGCTATCTTATTGCGGATTGCTTCAAGGAAAATGAGGAATCCAGAGAACATGCAAAATATTGTTTTGGAAATCTGGATGAATTCATAAAAAACCAGAAGAGGATTTATCCTGAAATCCTCTCGAATTATTCAGAACTCAGTATGGACCATTTTTACTCAAGAGATAACCTGTGCACTCAATGCGATGAGCTCAATGAATGTGTCGTCTGTCCTATGAGCAATATACTCTCTGGTTCCGATATCAAGACTGTTCCTCCCTGGATTTGCGAACAGAACAAAATACTCATCAAGGAGAAAAGACTTTTCTGGAAAGAAATAGAGGAAGAAGAATAGTTTATTCTCTTGATCCCTGTTTCAGTAGAAGAAGCTGCTTTTTGGCATCTCCTAACTCAGGAATATCAGGATCAGCCTTCATCCAAACTTGAAGGAATTTTTCATAATTCTCGATTGCCTTTCCAGTCCACCCTTTATGCTGGAATATCTTGCCTAACCAGTAATAACTTTTAGCATAGAGATCTCCCCACATCAGACGTCCTGTGGAAAGGTCGATGATGTTTTCAAACTGTTTCTGGGCGGATTCCAAATCTCCGCGCTGATAATAGGACACAGCAAGAGGGTAAAGGAAGCGCGCATGTTCATCATAGATTTCATATTGATAAGGCAGAAGAGAAATAGCTTTCTTAAAATTCTCTATGGCTTCTTTGTTCATATTTT
>WVZL01000044.1 GCA_011772495.1 Candidatus Aminicenantota bacterium | reverse complement strand
CTGGGCATGAGTTCTTTGGTATTAGGTTATAAGATGGACCAGGCCTCATCTGAGGCGCAGAATCTTAAGGCCTTCAAATTAGGCTCTTTTCAAATTCTTCATCAACCTAAAAATATCTTTCGTCCCCAAGATACGCTCTTCCTGGCCTTCCAGATCACCGGTTTATCTTCTGATTTGAGGCAAAAAGGTCAGTTGAAATATGAATTTTTCAAAGGCGATGAGCCGTTTTTTAATTTAACCAGAAAAGTCAACCAATATGAAGGAGGAGTGAATTTTAAACATGAATTCTCTCTCCAGGAATTTCCTCCGGGCTACTACCGCCTTCGGGTTGGGTTGTGGGATGGTGAACAGGAAATCCTTTCTGAGAAAGAGAATTTCGAGATTTCACCTGTCTCAGTTTTCCCCCGCCCCTGGATTCACACCAAAACACTGCCGCCCCCAGATCATCCTGTCTATTCCTTCCTATTGGGAAATCAGTTGTTCAACAAGGGAGAGTTCAACAAAGCCCAGGCCAAATTAGAGGAAGCTTTCCAGAAGAGGCCCAGTTCCTTAGATTTTGCTCTGAAACTGGCCCAAGTCTATTCTGTTCTAAAAAAACACCAACAGGTTAAGCAGGTGCTGATGGCTTTCTCTGATGTGTCAGAGGTTCCTTATCAACTCTATTTTCTTTTGGGAAAATCCCATCAGGCGTTGGGGGAATTTGATCAGGCCATTGCCGTCTACAACAGGGCTCTCTCCCATTACGGGATAAATTTAAACCTTCTGAATTCAATAGGAGAATGTTATTATCGCCTGGGGATATGGGATGAAGCCCTGGCCGCGTGGGAGAAATCATTGGAAATCAACGACCATCAACCTGATGTTGAGGAAAAGGTAAAAATCCTGAAAAAAAAGATATTTGAGTAAGACTGGGGATATCCTGTTTCCTCTATTATCCCAGCTCTGCTTGGGTAAATAAAGCCTTATATTCATCTATCCCTTCTACTATGATTGAATTACCTGATTAATTGGAAAACATCCTGGAACAGACTTGATTGTAATAAGTATCATAAAATACATCAGAGAAGGAAGATGTGATTTTGAGTTTAAAGAATATGTATTCCGGCTGTGATTTTCCTCGTTTTGGTCGGGTTGCTTATTTGTATGTCCCCCTTAAGAGTCAGGTCCAAGGAAGAAATAAGAAGCGATAAGACCCTGAAGGACTTCCAATCCAGTGACCAAACCCTTATTCTTCCTCGGAGTTGTTTCCATTCTAAATGCTCCAAACGTGAATTTGTATCATGATGATTTCAGTCAATTAGGTCTGCCTAACGCTTAAATCAATAGTCGGCTGACCTGCCCCCCTGATCTTGGTCCAGGTGATATGTTAGAATTTGACCTGGACGAAAGGAGAAGAAATGGGCAGGAAACGTTACACAGCAGAACAAATCATCGGCATACTTCGGGAGGCTGAGGTCCTTCAGAGCCAGGGTGTTACGATTGGGGATGCAAGTCGCAAACTGGGCATTACCGAGCAGACATACTACCGTTGGCGCAAAGAATACGGGGGCATGAGGGTTGATCAGGCCAAGAGGCTTAAAGAGCTCGAGAAAGAGAATGTCCGCTTGAAGAAGCTCGTGGCTGATTTATCTCTGGACAAAGACATTCTCAAAGAGGCACTCCGGGGAAACTTCTAAGCCCGGCCAAACTGAGTCGGGCGATCAAACATGTCTGTCAGAAGCTTAGAGTATCGCAGCGTCGAGCGTGTAAGGTATTGGGGCAGCCTCGTTCTACCCAAAGATACATTAGGAAGATACCGGATGATGAAAGGAAGCTTGTGGATCGCATTGTTTCTCTTGCCAAGCAGTATGGGCGTTACGGCTACCGTCGGATTACAGCCATGCTGCACCATGAAGGTTGGTTGGTTAACCACAGGCGTGTGGAGCGGATCTGGAGGCAGGAGGGGTTGAAAGTGCCACAGAAACAGCCTAAGCGGAAACGGTTGTGGTTAACGGATGGCTCGTGCATCCGGGTTCGTCCTGAGAGACCGAAGCATGTCTGGAGCTATGATATGGCTATGTTCAGAACGAGAGAAGGGAGACTCGTTCGCATACTGGCCATAATCGACGAATACACACGGGAATGTTTGGCTCTGTATGTGGCCCGCAGGATAAAACACCAGGATGTTTTGGATAAACTGTATGAGCTCTTTATAAGGCGGGGCACACCGGAATACATTCGATCCGACAACGCGCCAGAGTTTACGGCCAAAGCTGTAAGGGAATGGCTGGAACATACAGATGTAGGTCCGTTGTATATAGAACCTGGAAGTCCCTGGGAGAATGGCTATGTAGAGTCATTCATAGGCAAACTCAGGGATGAGTTGCTCAATGGGGAGATCTTTTACACATTATTGGAGGCGCGGGTAGTGATTGAGAACTGGAGAAGGGAATATAATCAGTTCCGGCCTCATAGTTCTTTGGGATACAGACCACCCGCTCCAGAGGCTTTTGAACCTAGGAATCTAACTCTGGGGGTGGTACAATGATTGGGGGCAGGTCAATCCAATATCCTGCGAAAGCATTTCAAGAAGGAGAAAGACTACCATGGCCAGAATAAAAATTAGAAATATCTTTAGGAAGTATTTCGTCACCGGAATGGTTATCATTGTCCCCTTGTGGATAACCATACTGCTTCTCAAGGCTGTTATCAACCTGATCCACAATACGTTTAAGCTTTTACCACCTTCAATTCATCCCAAGACCTATTTGCCATTTTTTGGGATCGAGTTGATCATAGCCCTTCTCTTAATCATTATAGTGGGTTTAATAGCCAGTAATTTCTTCGGGAAAAAGCTAGTGCAGTTCGGGGAGATAATCTTGAACAAGATTCCGGTCATTAAAACCATATACCAGGCCGTCAAACACCTGACCACAGGCATTGTGAGCGAACGAAAAATATTTTTAAGGGCGGTATTGCTTGAATTCCCGATAAAAGGCCTATCCTTTATCGGGTTTGTGACAGGAGAAAGCACTGACGAGATTCCTCAGCAGAACGGCAAGAAAATGTTGAAAATCTTCATTCCCACCACTCCCAATCCCACCTCTGGTTATTTTTGTTTTGCCTCTGAGGATGAAGTTAAAGACCTTGACCTTACAGTTGACGAGGCTTTTAAAATGATTATTTCGGCTGGATATTCAGATGTCATAAGTATCTAGGAGAAAAAAATGAACGTGGAATCCTTTTTGAGTTCGGAAATCTTTAAATGGATTGTTATACCCCTGCTGATTTTTATGGCCAGAATTCTGGATGTTAGCCTCGGCACAGTGAGAATAATCTTTGTCTCCAGGGGACTAAAATATCTCGCCCCTTTGGTTGGATTCTTTGAGGTTATAATCTGGCTTCTCGCCATAAGAGTGATCATACAAAACCTCAACAATGTTGCCTGTTATATCGCCTATGGCGCCGGTTTCGCTATGGGGACTTTTATTGGGCTTCAGATCGAGAAAAAGATAGCCATAGGGAATTCAATCATTCGGGTTATTACTAAAAAAGATGCCACTGAGTTAATCGAGCATTTAAGAGAAAAAGACTATGGGATAACAAGCATTGACGCCCAAGATTTGAGAGGAAAGGTTCATGTGATTTATATCATTATTAGACGGCATGATATAGAAAATGTGGCTGGAATCATCAGAGAATTCAATCCCCAGGCATTTTATACTATCGAAGACATTCGACTGGTGAGTAGAGGAATATTCCCCCTGAGAAAAAGCCGCCTTCCTCACCTGCCAGTGATCGGTCCCTTTATGTTCTGGAGAAAAGGAAAATAGCACTCCGGGAGCAAAGGATGACACGTTTCTGCACAAAATTCCTATTGCATAATCTTTGCAAAGGAAAAATTTCAGCCAAGGAGTAAAAATTGCTTTTTAACAGAAAAAAAATAACTTCAATCTTTATCCTTTTAATCTCTTTTTCTCTGGTTATTCAGGCTGAAGAGGGGAATGAGAAAGACCAGAAAATCTATTCCTTATCGACAAGTTTTTCTCTATTGATGACCTCAGGAAATACTCAAGAACTCACTCTAGGGTTTGACACCGAACAAAATCTAAAAATCAAAAAGAATGAGCTTAAATCTAAAGCCAGCATCATTTATTCTCAGAGTGAAGGGATCAGAGAATCTGAAATTTACTACGGCCACCTTGAATACAGACGCAGCCTCTCCTCTAAGGCTTATCTCCTTGGATTTGGGCGATTCGAAAGGAATGAGATGTCAGGTTTTGAGTATCGCTTAGCGTTAACACTGGGTGCTGGATATTTCTGGATCAAATCAGAAAAATTTGAATTGTCTTCAGAACTTACCTTAGGCTGGAGCGGAGAGAAAAATATAGAAAAAATCAAAAGTACAGAATTGCAGTTATCCTTCGCATCTTGTCTGGTATCAACTCAAGTGAAAATAAATATTTCGTCTAATTCAGAATTAACTTATCAGGATATATTTTTCTTCAATCTCGAAAATACAAAAGATTATCGTTTATTTTCTCTTGCTTCTTTATCGGTCAGCATCAGTAGGTATATCGCCTTAAAAATCAGCCATCAGCTGAAATACAGCCACTATCCTGTGCCTGGATTCAAAAGCACTGACCAATATCTCCTAAGCTCTTTAGTCCTAAATTTCTAAATATCAAGAGTTTTCTTACTCTCCCTCGTCTTAGCAATCTCTCCTCGGTAAGCTCATTCCTCTTTAGGTCTTCTAACCGGCTAGAGTCGAAGGAATAACCTGTTATAGAGTTACTTGGATTGAGGTCACAGAAATTGCAGAGAAGAAATAAAAAAGATCGCGATTTAATGGGAATAGATTTTCAAGTTCTCATAGCCTGGAAAATCTTCTTTTTTTATCTTGTCTGGAGTGAGGTTGAGTTCCTGGAGCAAATTATTCATGGCTTCAACCAAAGGCGGAGGACCAGCGATGTAGAAAATCCTTTCTTTAAAATCAGGCACCTCTGTCCTAGCCATATCAAGATTTATTCTTCCTCTCCTTCCCGCCCAACCTTCGTCAGGCTCAGAGAGGGTGAAAACTGCCTTGAAATTCTTGTTTTGCCCTTGGATCTCTTCCAACTCTTCGGCAAAAACAATGTCCTTCTCGCAGTGGTTTCCATAGAGGAGTATAATATTGGTAGCTATTTGTTTGTCTGTACAGTACCTAATCATACTCCGAAAAGGAGTAATTCCGATTCCGCCTGTAAGTATCCCGATCTTTTCGAATTCGCCTTCAAAAGTGAAAAAACCAAAAGGACCGTTTATTCCAACCTTATCCCCGATTTTTAATGCATCCAGAGCATTCGAGAAATCACTTCCAGTCAGCCTCTTGGTGAATTCCAAATGATCTTCTGAGGGACTGCTGGAAATCGTGAAATGTTTCATCAGCTCCTTGGTTTCGCTCTTGATCTTGATGTACATGAATTGTCCTGGCTTATGGGTAAAAGAAGCGGGCTTTTGAAACCTGAAACTTTTAACACTGTCCGCCCGGGTTATGATATCCTGCACATCTGCCTCAAATTCCATGATGCCCGCCTCTTTAAGAGTTATAAGATGTTAAATTTGAACTCTGTATTGATAAGGGATGAAAAAAAAGTCTTATAATAAGCCCATTTTTTTGAGAGCATGGTCGGCTCTAACCATCTGGGGAGCTTCCTCTGGAAGATAAAGCACAACCCCGCCTTTGGTAGGCCTAATTACGAGCTTACCCTCTTTAGCCAGTTTATTGGTAACTTTTACAGGATCCTCTCTATCAAAATACTTCTTGAAAGCTTCGTTGAATCCGCTGTAAACCGAATGAATTCCTTTGAAATTACCCGTTCTCAATTTCACGATGGCTTGTTTGATAAATTCCTCGTGAGACAATTTATTAGCCATTTCTCCCTCTCAAAATAATATTTTTAGAATTATATATAAGACGTTTCCTTCCCTCAATTTTCCCATGGCTTAGCGCGTGGGAAAAGAATAACAATTCAGGTGAAAAGTGTCAAATTGAATTCAGGTCAGATTTTACTAGCCACCCACAAAGAAAAATCTGTTTCCGACATGGCACCACTCGACCGACCTCTTTCATAGCCCTTAAAAAAGACAATGAAGGTGGGGACACCTTGTATCCCGAAATGAGCAGCAAATTCAGGAGACTCATCCACATTTAACCTGATAACCATGATCTCCCCAGCTCTTCTTCTGGCAAGTCCTTCTACGACAGGATGCATCATATGACAGGGAGGACAGGTAGGAGAATAAAAATCGAAAAGAAGCGGAAGGCTGGAATTCTGGATGAGGCCTGCTACTTGGTCTGGAGAAAGTCCGAGAACTTCACCGGGTATGGGCAAAGGGCTTCGACAACGCCCGCAGACGACTTTTTTTCCTTTTGATACTAAAGGATAATTGTTTGTGGCTCCGCAATTCAGGCAGCTGATCTTTGCCTTTTCTGAGGAGCTCACTCTCTTAAACCCCTAGGGTGGCTGCCTATTATTTTATTCTATACTTCTTCTCGGATAATTCTCCTACTTGTCTTTCTTAGGATAGGGCGGGACTGGAGGCAACTTCTTCTCTTTTGTTTTTAGTTCTTCCAAGATGACTTCTATGGCTTTGTTGAGCTGCTCATCGATGCCTACGTACTCCTTGGCCGGGTCATTATCCACATAAATATCCGGGTCCACACCATACCCTTCGATGATCCATCCTTGCCCTTCGGCACCATAAGTGGCAAATTCTGGTTTATACAGGTAGCCTCCGTCAAGGAGAGGCAGTGAGCCTCGAATCCCAACCACACCGCCCCAGCTTCGCTTGCCGATTGTTTTGCCGAGTTTGTGCTTCTTGAACCGATAGGGAAAAATGTCCCCATCAGAGGCAGAAAATTCATCCATCAAACAGACCAGCGGACCCAAAAAGGCCGCGTCAGGGTCCGGGGAGGGAATGGTATTCCTGGCCACACCCACCATGGCGATTTCTCGCCTCAAACGTTCAATGATCATCGGAGAAACACTTCCTCCCCCATTGCTGCGCACATCGATGATGAGGGCCTTCTTACGGAGTTGAGGGTAAAAATGTTTCACGAATTCATTCAGACCAGGCCGCCCCATATCCGGGATATGGATATAACCGACTTTGCCATCCGTGGCTTTGGTGACTTTTTCGATATTGGTCTGGACCATATTGTAATAATAAAGGGGAAGCTCGTCCTCGATTGGTCGAACCACGACTTCACGACTCCCCTTTTCCTGGGGCTTGGTGTTGACTTTTAGAGTTACCTGCTTTCCGACAGCATTCAGAAGAGCTTCGTACATGTCTGTCATATCGTTGGTCGGCTTTCCGTCAATAGCTATCAGATAATTGCCCTCTTCGACATTCACTCCAACCTCAGTGAGGGGTGAGCGCAAGGATTTATCCCAATTCTCTCCCTTCAGAATCTTAGCGATTCTGTAATACCCTGTCTCTGGATCTTTCTCGAATCGAGCACCCAGGAGACCAACCTTTACCTTCTTAACCTTGGGAAAATCACCTCCGCCGACATAGGTATGACCGACATTCAACTCTCCGATCATTTCTCCGATCACATAGGTTAGATCGGCCCTGTGGTTCGCGGCTTTGGCCAAAGGCTCATAACGCTTCCGAGTGGCTTCCCAATCAATCCCGTGCATGTTGGGATCGTAGAAGAAATCCTTCATCTGACGCCAGCACTCGTTGAAGATCTGGTTCCACTCTTTCCTCCGCTCAAGCCTCATCTCCATGTTTGATAGATCGAGCTTATCTTTTATCTTGATTTGAGCCTTGGGAAGGTCGATTATGGCAAAGGATTTATCTTTGGAGACCAGCATTTTCTTCATGTCAGAAGAAATTTCATACCCATCAATCTGGCCAAGGTCTGTTTCTTTTAGTTCCTTGAGGTCATACATCTTCAAAAATAATTTTCTTTCTCCTTCTTCTCGCTTCATATAATAAACCTTGTCTTCGACTGAAGTGATATTCCCGTAATAGGCCACTTCTACAGGAAATCCGATGATGCGGTCCTTCAGCCCCTGGAGGTCCACTTCCACTTTTACTTCCTTCTTTTGTTTTTCCTTTTTTTCCTCAGCTTTTTTCTTCTCTTCTCCGGCCTTTTCGCTTACTTCATCGCTCTCTTTCTTCGGTTCCACCTCATCGCTTTTGGGTTCAAAAGGAGACTTGACTTCTGCAGAAAGAGTTACAAGGTAAACTCTGGCCATAGCCCGATAAGCATGGTTCCATTCGGTCCGGCTGTATATAGGATTAAAATCCCTATCTGACACCAAAAACAAGTACTTGCCATCCGAGCTGAAGCAAGGGCCATACGAGGAATACCAACCCTCCGTGATTTCATGGTTCTTTTTTGTTGATAGAGAGTAGAGATAAACTTTTATCATGCTTTCTGCCTCAAACTTCGAGTAGGCTATCCATTGACTATCTGGGGACCAGCAATAATCACGTATCTCCCAGGCCGTGGCTTTGATGACTTCTACGATTTCTTTGGTCTCGATGTCCACATAATTGAGACGCAGCTTTTTATCACCCCAGAGGAGCTTTTTGCTGTCTGGCGACCAGTAGATCTGATACTTGTAGGTATCACCATTCTTGGTGATTTGCTCAGCCTTATCTGAACCATCTTGGGGCCTGATATAAATTTCATCTGTTCCGCTGGCATCAGATATATAAGCGATCCATTTTCCGTCGGGCGACCACTTGGAATTCCTTTCATGGATGCCAGAAGTGTTGGTCAGGTTGCGGGTATTTCCATGTTTAACAGGCAAGGTGAATATTTCTCCTCGAGCTCCAAATAAGGCCCGCTTGCCATCCGGAGAAATTTCATAGTTGGTGACTTTTTCGCTGACGTTAACGATTTGGTCCCGGGCAGAAATCATATCATCGGCGATGACGACCGGAATCTTGGCGGCCTTCTCCTGAGTCAGGTCAAACCGATAGAGTTCACCTCCGTTTTCAAAGACAATGGCTTCAGGACCAAGAGAGGGAAATTTAATGTCAAAATCTTCAAAAGCAGTCAGCTTTTTCGTTTCCTTGGTTGCAGTGTCATAGACAAAAAGATTCATTCTTTTATTCTCATCACGGTCAGAGAGAAAATAGACCTTGTTTCCATGCCACATCGGGATAATATCTTGAGCAGGATTATTGGTCGCGTTCTCCAGTTTCTTTGTCTCAAAGTCATAAATCCAGACATCATCAGCCATTCCCCCTCGATAGCGCTTCCAGGTCCGGAATTCCCGGAATATCCGATTGTAGGCTAATTTCTTATCATCTGGGGAAAAAGAACAGAATCCTCCTCGAGGCAATGGCAGCTGCTGCGGAATTCCACCATCGACAGAAGCCAAATACAGTTGCCCGTTAAAGCTGTTCCATTCCCACCTTCGGGAGCGAAAAACTATGTGTTGGTTGTCATGCCGCCACCCCATGACAATATTGTTGGGACCCATTCGGTCAGTCACGTCATCACGGCCGAGAGAGGCGGTGTAGGTCAGTCGTTTGGGTATTCCTCCCTCCCGGGGTATCAGATAGACTTCCCTGTTCCCGTCGTATTCTCCTGTAAAGGCAATCTGGCGGCCATCGGGAGAAAAGCGAGCAAACTGTTCAAAGCCTTCATGGCTGGTGAGCTTGCGGGCGACTCCTCCCGACGAGGAAACAATATAAAGGTCTCCCGCATAGGTGAACACGATCTGGTCTTTATGGATGGTGGGGAAACGAAGCAGACGGGTTTCTTGAGGTGCATACAAAACACCGGTAAAGAATATAAGAATCAAAAAGACACCCAGGATAACTTTTGATTTCATTTTACCTCCTTGTCTTTTAGAATTTATAGATTTAAATAGAAAATATAGCATACCCTTATTTCAGTAACAAGCAAATACAAACAGGGACGGTTCTTTTTTTCGCAGTTTCCTCACGTCCCTTGGTTGACTCTTGAGAAAAAATAGAAATGTCTACAATTTTTTTATTTCTTTTAAAACCAACTGATGAATTGAATTCCAAAGAGAATTCTATCGTCAGACGAATCTTCATGATCAGAATAAGACCTACTCTCCCATCTCATAAAAGGACGAATCTTTACTGCTCTGCCCATCTCGCAGAAGAGGTCAATAGCTATCTTCAACTGATCGGGGTTTACTCTAAAATGGAACTCAGCCCCAATATTAAAACCTTTTTTTAAGGTATTAATCCCTGCTGCTCCTCCCAGATCGTATTTATGCCCGAAATTATAACCAGCGAAGAACTCGACCCTTAGGTTTCTAGAAAGCCTGTAGAAATTTGGCAGATTCCTCATCCCCACCCCTACTCCCAGGTTCGAACTGAATTCTTCAGCCACATCGATAGGCATAAGGATTTCATATCTCCAATACCCAAACACAAACAGTTCATCCCCAGCTTTCTTTTCGTATTCCATCGATAATGGATATCGCAGTCTTTCAGGCCTAAACTGGCCTGTGAATAATCCTTTGCTCTCCAGAATAGGAATTATCCCTCGAAAAGAAAAAAGCACTCTGCGGCGAGAAGTCTTGAAGAATTCAAGCTTAATCTCTTTCGAAGCGAAGGCTTTATAGACATCATCGAAAGGATAGTAGCCCCACCGAAATCTCAAATGTTCAACCAGGCTTTCAGCTTTCCCGTCCGACTTGAGCCGAATTCCTAGGTAGGTTGTATTCTTGTATTCATAATGCCTCGCATTCCTGATGAATAAATCTACACCCTCGCTCAAACCAGCAAACAGCTCGATCTCATGTAAGATCTCCTCAAAATCCAAGAGTTTAACCTCACCAACTAGAGAGAACTCCGAGTTGAGAATTTTTGGAAACTCAAAATTCAACAACACCAAGCCCTTGTAAGAAGCGCTCCCTCCAAGGTAAGTTCCCAATCCCAATCCCAATCTGTAATTATTATGAGAAAGCCATACCTCTCCGATGAGCTCGTTCAAATCGAGAATCTTTGAATAATCTTCCGAGGATATATGACGACACATATGATTAAGGCTCGCCTCGAGAAATAAATTCTCAACAAAAGCCCTCCTCAATCCCATCTTGAGCCAAAAATCGACTTCCCCTTGAAGACGGCTGCTTATTCTCTGGTCATACATCATCTTCACAAAAATCAGACCTGATTTCAGAGGAAAACTAAACTGAAGATTGGGCCTGTAGAACCTCCTCTCAGAGGAGTCGAGCCCCAGCTCAACCTCTGCCTCGGCTTTGGCTTTGGAGAGCCGAAAATCATCTGAACCTGAGCCAGTCAGCACTCCAGGGAGAAAAAGATAGAGAAGAAGAATACCCGTCAGGATAGGTTTTTTCATTTCCATAGAACCGCAGAATTATAACTTATTTCAGAGCCGAAATCAGCCCTATTTCCCTAGGGAGAACTCTTCATCGGTCTCAAACTTTATTGTGAAAAGAAAGGGGTCAGGTCTTGACTTTGAACATTTCCAAGAAAATATAGGATCTAAACAGCAAAACCTTGAAAGTCAAGACCTGACCCCAAATGACATTGATTTTTTGGAGGAGTGAATTTAAAATGAATCAACAGCTATACAAAGGAGTAAACACATGGAAATTCTAAATAAAGAGGTCGTTGAAGCCACTAAGAAAAAATTCAGCGAAGAGCTTGAGAATCCGGTCACGCTCATCTTCTTTACTCAAGAGCCGAGTCGTCTCGTTGTTCCTGAACATCTCAAGGGACAAGAGTGTCTCTACTGTAAAGAAACAAGACAGCTCTTGGAGGAAGTCAGCGCCCTTTCAGATAAAATAAAACTCAATATCTATGACTTTGAGGGAGACAAGGAAAAAGCAGCAGAGTACGGCATCGATAAAATCCCGGCCACGATCATCCTCAACGAAAAAGACTATGGAATAAGATTCTTCGGCATCCCTTCCGGATACGAATACGGAAGCCTTATCGAAACCGTGGTCGATGTCTCTAAGGGAAAAACCGGCTTGAGCCAGAAAACAAAAGATGCTCTTAAAGGAGTTGATAAAGATATTCATATCCAGGTCTTTGTCACCCCGACCTGTCCTTACTGCCCTATGGCTGTGAGACTAGGGCATCAATGTGCTCTCGAATCTCCTTTCATCAAGTCTGAAATGGTTGAATCCACAGAATTTCCCCATCTGGCTCAAAAATACAACGTGTTCGGTGTTCCGAAAACCGTCATCAACGAAACGATATTCATAGAGGGAGCCACAACTGAGGAAGCATTTCTCGAACAGCTCCTGAAAACCCAGAATCCCCCAGAAGAAAAATAGAAATGACTAAAGAGAATAGCTTATAAGGAATTTAGCAAAGGGAGATTTCATAAGCCAGCCAATCGTGAGACCATTAGAGGATAAAAAAACATGAATAAATTAAACTTTATTTTTTACCCAAGATCCATAGCTGTCATAGGGGCCTCAAGAGAGCCGGGAAGCGTCGGCCAATCCCTTTTGGCCAATATCATCGGCAACCGAATTCAGGGGATTGTTTATCCAGTCAACCCAAAGGCCAAAGGAATTTTGGGAATCAAGAGCTACCCTACAGTGACGGAAATTCCTGATGTCGTCGATTTAGCTATTATCATTGTGCCCAGCCGTTATGTTCCTTCAGTCCTGGATGAATGCGGCCAGAAGGGAGTCAAAGGCGCCATAATCATTTCCGCGGGATTCAAAGAAATAGGGGGAGCTGGAATTGAACTAGAGCAAGAAATAGAAAAAATTATCGAAAACTATAATATTTCTCTCCTAGGGCCGAATTGTTTGGGCATCATCAACACCGACCCTAAATCCTGCTTGAATGCTACTTTTGGCATGCAGTTTCCGAAACAAGGAAATATATCTTTTGTCTCACAGAGTGGAGCTCTCTGCGTGGCTGTTCTTGAATATGCAAAGGAGGCCAACGTCGGATTTGCCAAGTTTATCAGCATGGGAAACAAGGCCGACATAAACGAGAATGATCTTTTGCTCTATCTGAAAGAGGATCATAAGACGGATGTGATATTGATGTATCTCGAAGACTTGGTCAACGGAAGAGAATTCATGAGGATTGCTCGCGAAATCACCAGCGATGCCTCGAATCCCAAACCTATCATTGCTCTCAAAGCAGGGAGCACTGTCTTGGGTGCCAGAGCAGCTTCTTCCCACACTGGCTCCCTGGCTGGCTCGGACAAGGTTTATGACGCCGTCTTCGAACAGTGCGGAGTGCTCAGAGTAGAAACCCTGGAAGAACTCTTCGATTATGTGAGGGCTTTCTCTAGCCAACCCCTCCCCGCTGGTAGAAATGTTGCAATCGTCACCAATTCTGGGGGCCCGGGAATATTGGCCACTGACTCCTGTATTCACTATGGGTTGAACGTGACCTCTCTCAGTTCCAATACTGTCCAGGCCTTAAAGAAAGCCCTTCCTCCGACGGCAAGTTTTAATAATCCGGTGGATTTGATCGGGGATGCTCACCATGATCGCTATGAAGTCTCTCTTAAACACGTTCTGAAAGATAAGAAGGTTCATTCCTCTATAGTGATCCTCACTCCGACTGCTTTCACCGATGTAGAGAAAATCGCCACTTCCATCGTCAATACCGCCAATGCCCATAAGAAACCTGTCTTGGCCTGTTTTCTGGGAGTCTATGATGTCTCGAAGGGTATCGAAATCCTAGAAGAAAACGGAATCCCGTCTTACAGATTCCCTGAGTCAGCGGCCAGAGTTCTCTCAGAAATGACCAATTACACCTGGTGGCTTAACCGTCCCCAAACCGGGATCAGGAAATTCAAGGTCAACAAGATAAAGGCCAAGAAAATCATTGAATCTGTTCAGAAACAAGGCCGCCATTTTCTCTCGGAACAAGAGGCTTATCAAGTACTGGAGGCCTATAAATTTCCGGTGATCAAATCCATATTGGCCAAGGACGAAAAAGGAGCTATGGAAAAAGCTTCCAGACTCGGATTTCCAGTGGCCATGAAGATTGTATCTCCTGATATTCTTCATAAATTTGACTACGGGGGAGTCAAGCTCAACCTCAAGAATCAAAGCGAAGTACGGCAGGCCTACCGCGAAATCCTGCGAAATGTTCGAGCTAGAGAACCAAAGGCTCGAATAACTGGCATTTTAGTAGAAACCATGGCTCGTGCGGGAAAAGAGGTCATTCTAGGAATGAACAGGGATCCCCAGTTTGGCCCGATCCTGATGTTCGGTCTGGGTGGCATATATGTTGAAGCTTTGGAAGATGTGGCTTTCCGGCTGGCTCCTATCCGCGAGCTTACGGCTTCAATGATGATCAAAAGGACAAAGACCCACAAAATACTGGATGGTTTCAGGGGAGGGCCAGTTTATGACATCCCTGCTATCGAGGAGAGCTTGAAAAGGCTGAGCCAGCTTGTTTCAGACTTTGAACTTATAAAAGAGCTGGATATCAACCCGCTTATCGTTCATGAAAAAGGAAAGGGATGCACTATAGTAGATGCCAGGATTATACTGGATTGAATCCGATCTTGTTTATAAAGTCGTCTCCCGAACAACCTGCCGCGAAAGCCTAACCAGAATCCAGGAATACACAACCACAACGAATATTATCCAAAGCTTTCCTACGATCCAATGTTCGGATATTCGATGAAGGCTAAAACCAACCATATCATGCCCAAAATGCCAGAGCATGGCGAACCATAAGTATTTCTTTTTAGATTTCATGAGGCTGAGCAGCACCAGGAGAGTGAAACAGCTATGGATCAGCAGTCCGACTAAGAGCCTCTCTAATGAATTATACAATCCCTGGTGAAATCCAATTTCTAAGACTTCCTTACTCTCTTCCAATAGCTTTGGGGATAACACTTCCGGGGCATACTTGACTACGGCAGTGGTTAGTAATAAGTTGCCCCCCACAATAATCGATTCCATTCCACTGTGTCCGACGGCATACATGATTCCTGTATTCAAATCCCTTCTTTCTCGTAAACTCTTAAAGATTCGAAAGCTAAAATAACGGCCTGATTCTTCAAAAAGTCCGGCAGAGGCTGAGATAATCAAGGCATACAATATGGTGTCTTCTTGGAATGATTCACTCCCAGCCGCGGGAAGCTGGGAAATAACCATGATGAAAATCCAGGCTACAAAAAACGTTAGCAAACCTACAGCAAAAGCTCTATATTGAGCCTTGAGAATTTTCTTTCCCAGGAAAAAAGCGAGTAGAAAAGGACCCAAAAAATAGATGATATAAGGGAGAACATCAAGCATCAGGAACTCGCCATTTTACCCAGGAGAGCAATAGCTGACCTATCCATGGCGGATAACATGGGCATCTATTCTACCAGCTTGTTTATGATTCCTGTAAATGAGTAGCACAGGGAAAATTTGATGTCAATGACAAGAATTCCCAGAACATACAGATTGTTTTTTCAACCAAATTGACAATAAAAACCTTACTGTTATAATAGTCTTTCTCATGGGCATCTTTAAGAAAAAAAAGAAAAATCGAGTCTGTGTTGTTGGCTTGGATGGTGTGCCCTATTCTCTGCTTCTTGAACTCTCCCGAAAGGGAATAATGCCTGCCATGGGGAGACTCATCGAATCAGGCCATCTGCACCAGTTGAAAGCAAGCCTTCCTGAGATTTCATCAGTGAGCTGGACAAATTTCATGACTGGTGCCAATCCTGCTGCTCACGGCATATTCGGTTTCACCGACCTCAAGCCGAATAGCTACGAGCTTCGTTTTCCCAACTTCCTAGATTTAAAACAAGAGACTTTTTGGGATCAACTCGGGGAAAAGAAAAAAAAATGCATTATCATCAATCAACCCTCCACCTACCCCGCCAGGAAGATAAACGGGATCCTGATCTCAGGCTTTGTGGCCATTGAATTGGCCAAGGCCGTTTACCCCCATACTTTCAAAACTCCCCTTGAGCAAATGGGCTATCTGATAGATATAGACACTCTCAAATCTAGAGAAAATCATGAGCTTCTTTGGGAGGAACTGGATAAGACCCTGGAAGGACGTCAAAAAGCTTGGAATTATTTTTGGCGAGAGGATTGGGACTATTTCGAATTCATCATCACCGGAACCGACAGGTTGCAACATTTCTTATGGACAGCTTATGAGGACGAAAACCACCCCTATCACCAGAAATTCCTGGACTATTACACGCAAATTGACCAGGTCATAAATAAGATCGTTAATTCCTTCCGAAAATTAGCCGACGACGACAGACTCTATCTGCTTTCAGACCACGGCTTCACCAAGGTTGAACAGGAAGTCTACCTGAACACCTGGCTGAGGGACAACGGATACCTGGAGTTTGAGAATTCCTCCCCAGAAAACCTGACTGAAATTTCTGAATCAGCTCAGGCTTTTGCCTTAGACCCGAATCGAATTTATCTTAACCTGAAAGATAAGTTTCCCAAAGGCAGCGTGGACCCGGCTGATAAAAAATCTCTGAAAGAGAAGATCAAGAGTAAACTGGCCGACCTGGAATATGGAGGAAGAAAAATCGTAAGAGAAATTTTCGATACGGAAGAGATATACTCAGGCCCTTACCTGGCTGCAGGCCCGGATTTGATCGTTCTCTCTGAATATGGATTCGACATGAAAGGTTCAATCAAGAAAAAAAATGTTTTCGGCAAAACAGACCTCCAGGGCATGCACACTTGGGATGATGCTTTTTTTTGGGCTAATCGAGAATGCGGGACCGACCTGATGATCTCGGACCTGGCCGAAATAATCCTGAATTGCTTTGAAGGATAAGAGATGGGTAAGACTCTGCTGAAAAAACAAAAACAACTCAGCCTTGTGTTCTTCTTCTTTTGTCTTGCCCTCCCCCTCCAGGCTTACATAGGGCCTGGGGCCGGGTTTGCCTTTCTCTCCTCTTTCCTGGTTCTTTTTCTTACTTTTCTCTTGGCTATTTTTTCCTTTCTCTCCTGGCCTTTTCGTTTTCTCTTCCGGTTGATAAGAGGCCAGAGAGCTTACCAGAAAAGCAAAATCAACAAACTGGTCATCGTCGGGTTGGATGGTTTAGAGCCAATCCTGGTCGAGAAATTCATGTCAGCCGGGAAACTCCCCCATTTTTCCGAGTTAAAAAAAGATGGAACCTATAAACATCTTCAGACAACGACTCCTGCCATTTCTCCTGTTGCCTGGTCTTCTTTCATGACTGGGACTCATCCTTCAAAGCACAACATATTCGATTTCTTAAGCCGAGACCCCAACAATTATCTACCCGATCTGTCCTCGGCTCGAATCGGCAAGCCCAAAAGGATTCTTTCTCTCGGTAAATACAACATTCCGCTCTCCAAACCAGAAATCAGAGGACTGCGCAAGAGCCTTCCCTTCTGGAAAATCTTGGGAGATAAAGGCATTTTCAGCACCATCTTAAGAGTCCCTATCACCTTTCCACCGGAAAAATTCTCCGGGCATCTCCTCTCCGGTATGTGTGCTCCTGACTTAAAAGGAAGCCAAGGAACCTTCACCTTTTACACATCTGATGAAGAAAACGTAAAAAAACGGGAAGAAGGAATCACCATACCCGTAACCATTGCGGAAAACAAGATTGAAACCTACATCTCGGGTCCCGAGAACTCTCTCTTGAAAAAGGAAGAGGAGCTTCGTCTACCGCTCACTATAACTCTCGATAAAGAAAAGGAAGAAGTTTGCCTCGAGGTATCCAACCAAAATTTCAGCATGAAGAAAAATACGTTTTCCGACTGGATAAGGCTGACTTTTCGTCCGGGCCTGGGAATGAAAATAAAGGCTATCTGCAAATTCTATGTATCTCAAATTTCCCCTCACTTTGAAATGTACCTCTCTCCATTGAACATCGACCCGGAGAAACCGGCCCTTCCAATTTCTCATCCCTTCATTTACTCCGTTTATTTGGGAAAACTCCTGGGGAGCTTCATCACGTTGGGAGAAGCAAACGACACCTGGGCCCTGAACGAAGAGATCCTCAGCGAAAAAGCCTTCCTAGAATTCACCTATGCCAATCACCAGGAATGGGAAAATATGTTCTTCAATGCTCTGGAGAAAACTAAAAAAGGAGTGGTGACCTGTGTTTTTGAGACTACAGACAGCATTCAGCATATGTTCTGGCGGTATTTAGATGAAAAGCATCCAGCCTTGAAAAGCCCTCAAGCCAGCATGAGCTCCAAGGTTATCGAAGAACTCTACCAAGAAATGGATGAACTGGTCGGGAGAATCCTGGATAAACTGGACAAGAAGAGCGTCCTGGTGGTCATGTCTGACCATGGATTCAAGTCTTTTCGGCGCGGGATCAACTTAAACTCCTGGCTGTACGTGAACGGCTATCTTTCTTTGAAAGAAGGTAAAACAGAAAGCGATGAGTGGTTCAAGGATGTTGACTGGGGAAAAACCAAAGCTTATGCCTTAGGCCTGGGCGGTATTTATATTAACCAAGCAGGAAGAGAGGCCCAAGGTATTGTCCAGCCCGGAGAAGAGACGAAGTCTTTAAAAGCCGAGCTGGCAGCAAAACTCAACGGCCTTAAAGATGATGAAAACGGGGCTACGGCCATCAACCATATTTTTGACCGGGAGGAGCTCCCTCCTGGACCATACCAGGAAAATTGTCCTGATTTCTTGGTGGGCTACAACGATGGCTACCGAGTTTCATGGGACTCTGTAACCGGAAAAGTCAATAACATCGTTTTTGTGGATAATCCCAAAGCCTGGAGTGGAGACCATTGCATCGACCCTCGTATTGTGCCGGGTGTATTCTTCTGCACCCAAAAGATCAAGACTGACAAGCCTTCTATAATGGATATCGCTCCCACTGCGCTCGAGCTTTTTGGAATCCAAGTTCCTAAACACATGGACGGGCATCCCTTGATAGACGTTCAGAATCTTTTTTCAGACCAAAAAGGGAAAGAAAAATGAATAAATTGAACAGAAGAGAATTCATCAAGCTGAGTTTGACCGCTGGATCGTTCCTGGCTTTAGGAGGATCCTCGGCCCCAATCATAAAAGCTTCTGGGAAGAAGGAGACTCCTGAAAAGCTCATCATCCTCGGACTTGACGGAATGGACCCTCACCTGGTGGACGTACTCATGAACCAGGGGAAACTTCCTAATTTTAGGCGCCTGCAAAGCCTGGGAGACTTCCGCCCTCTTCGAACCAGCACACCCCCCCAGAGTCCTGTAGCCTGGTCAAACTTTATCACAGGTATGAATCCGGGTGGGCATGGCATCTTTGACTTCCTCCATCGTGACCCGGAAAGATACATTCCTCTGTTTTCGGCAGCCGCTTCAGAAGCAGCAAAAAGTGCGATCAAGATCGGAAATTTGGTCCTCCCTCTCTCAGGAGGAAAGATCAAAAACCTCCGTAAAGGTAGAGCCTTCTGGCAAATCCTGGAGGACCATGATATCCCGGCCACTATATTCAAAATGCCATCCAACTACCCTCCAGTACCCACCAAACAGCAGACTCTCTCTGGAATGGGAACAACCGATATTCTGGGAAATCCTGGGCTTTTCAATTATTACACGACTGAATTCCTGGAATTGAAAGAAGACATTGGAGGGGGAAGAATTCATGAAGTCTACGCCATCGGGAATAAAGTCGAAGCTACCCTTCCGGGTCCTAGAAACTCCTTCAAGAAAGACAGGCCAGAATCTTGGCTAGATTTTACGGTTTATCTGGATCCTGTAAACCCGCTGGCTAAGATTGTCATCCAGGACGAGGAGTTTATCTTGAAAGAAGGAGAATGGAGCGATTGGAAAAGTGTCCGCTTCCCCATGATCCCTACCCAGAGTGTCCCGGGCATCTGCAGGTTCTACCTGAAACAGGTTAGACCCGAATTCAAGCTCTACATTTCTCCGATAAACATCGACCCCAGTGCTCCTGCTCTCCCCATTTCTACTCCTCCCGCCTACGCAGAAGAGTTAGCCAAGAAGTTCGGAGGCTTCTATACCCAGGGCTTGCCTGCTGACACCAAGGCTCTGGACCATGGCGTGTTTGATGACGGCGAATTCTTAGAGCAGGACAATTTTGTGCTGCAGGAACGGATGGATATATTTGATCATGAATTGTCCAGGTTTGAATCCGGGCTTCTTTTTTACTACGTTTCCAGCACTGACCAGCGTCAGCACATGTTCTGGCGGTATATCGATCAGGAGCATCCTCTCTATGATCCAAAACTGGCTTCAATATATGGAAAGACGATCGAGAGCATCTACATCGAGATGGATAGAATGCTGGCCAAGACTATGGATAAGATGGATAAGAACACAATCCTCATGGTCATGTCTGACCATGGATTCACTCCCTTTAGACGCTCCTTCCATCTAAACAGCTGGCTCAAAGAGAATGGATACCTCAACCTCATCAATGCATGGAAGCAAGGCGAGGAAGATCTATTCATGAACACCGATTGGTCAAGGACAAAGGCCTATGCTTATGGGATAAACAGCCTCTTCATCAATCAAGCCGGAAGAGAGGGTGAAGGCGTTGTGAGGCCTGGTGCCGAAAAAGAAGCCTTGGTTAGAGAAATCGCCCAAAAATTGGAACAGGTCAAAGACCCACAAACAGGCGAGAGAATCGTATCCAGGGCCTTTGTCGCTAAGGATATTTACCGGGGGCGTTATGTCGAAGAAGCACCAGAAATAATCGTGGGCTATAATCGAGGCTACCGCGCTTCTTGGAGCACGCCATTGGGAAGAATCCCGAAAAACCTGGTGGAAGACAATAAGGAAAAATGGAGCGGTGACCACTGCATGGACCCCAACGTGATTCCAGGAATTCTCCTGGTTAACCGCAAATCCAAGGTCGAACACCCGGCCCTGTATGATTTAACAGCCACCATCTTGGATGTGTTCAATATTGAAAAGCCAGAAGAGATGATCGGTAAATCCATATTCTAGCTGGATTAGCCCTATGGGTGAATTTAGCGCATTTGGCTTCTTAGCGTATATGAGATAGGAGAGATAAATGGGTAAAGCCAAAGTAAAATTAGAAAAAGATTTGATGGATAAGGTTAAAAAGTACGCCGAACTCGCTGGTTACTCTTCTCTAGAAGAGTTTGTCACTCACTGTCTGGAAAAAGAGATTTCCAAACTCGAAGAATCAGAATCTGAAGAGGAGATCAAGAAAAAGCTGAAAGGACTGGGATACATATCCTGATAAAAGCCAGCCTCGGCAAACGAACTGGCCTGTCTAAACTAGCGCTACAGGAAAAAAGAGAAGGATAAGAATCAGAATAAAATAAATAAACGATACAAATAAGGATGTATTGAGGTTCCCTGATGTGGATATTTAATTCGATCTTTGGCAAGATCTTTGAAATTATTTTCATCCCTTTCAGAAGTCTCAGCCCCTGGGTTGGAATGACTCTCATCTCGTTGTTAACCGGACTCCTGATGCTGCTCATTTTTCGCTACACATCCAATCAGGAAGGCATCAGAAAGGTTAAGAATAAAATCAAAGCTCATCTGCTGGAACTTCGCCTTTTTAAGGACAGCCTGGCTCTTTCTCTCAAGGCTCAGGGAAACATATTCCGATCTAACATAAAGTATATCGGTTACTCGGGAAAGCCCCTGTTGGTGATGATTGTTCCCCTTATTTTAATCCTGATTCAGCTCAATTTCTGGTTTGCTTATCAGTCTTTACAGCCCGGAGAGATAACAATTCTCAAAGTTAAAGTGCAAGAGGGGCAGAACATCCTCGACTTAGAACTTAAAATCGAACCTCCTCGCTCCCTAGCCATCGAGACTCTTCCTCTGAGGATCGAAGAGCAACAGGAGATTAATTGGCGGCTGCGGGCGAAGGAAGGAGGCCTCCATTCGCTCGTTTTTAGGATAAACGGACAGAGTTTTGTAAAAAAAGTCTCGGTAGCCCAGAAGCCTCTCTCCAGAATATCACCCCTTAGGGTAAGGCGGAATTTCATTGATGAACTGTTCAATCCCGGAGAGGCTCCTATATCCAAAGACATTCCTGTTAAATCCATCGAAGTCAAATATCCTAACAAAAATATGAATCTCTTCGGCTGGCACATCCATTGGATAATCGTCTATTTCGCCTTATCCATCATCTTTGGTTTTGCCCTTAAAGGAGTTCTCAAAGTCGAAATCTAATTCCTAGAAAGGGACGGTTCTATTTTTTCACAGGAATGAGATCAGGCTATATTATGAATGGAGAGGGTTCATGTCCCCTTACTCTAGATAACAAAGTCTGATTCTGTATGAAAAAATAGAACCGTCCCTTAAAATTACTACTTGGCTGGAAGTTGATTCTTTTTTCTTTTAGGTTCTTTTGGTATCATAGAACGACTCACGAGAAAAGGATCCAACCATGAAAATCGAACCTTTCAAGATGGAGCGTATGCAGTCTACCTGGGAATTTGTGGTGACCTATAACCTCTCCGAAAGCGGTGTTCACCCTATTCCCCTTAAGGAGTTGATCACTCAGGAAGAAGAGAACGAGCTATTGAGTCTAGAACTCGGCTACTGCCAAACCAACGGAACTCAAGAAATAAGAGAGACGATCAGTCGACTTTATCCTGGTTCCAATCCAGAGCAAATCCTAGTTACCAATGGTTCAGCCGAAGCCAACTTCATTCTAGTCTGGAGCAATATTGAGCCGGGTGATGAAGTGCTCTTCATGCTTCCCAATTACATGCAGATGTGGGGACTTCTCAGGGGATTCGGTGCCGCTGTCAAGCCCTATTATCTCCGGGAGGAGCTAAGCTGGGCTCCGGACCTTGAAGAGCTAAAACAACTGGTGACCAAGAAAACAAAAATGATTGTGGTCACCAACCCCAATAATCCGACTGGAGCGGTTTTGAGTGAAGAGGCCATGAAGACCATCATTGAACTGGCGGAAGGTGCCGATGCCTGGATTCTCTCCGATGAAGTCTACCAGGGCGCAGAATTCGAGGGAGAACCAACACCAAGCTTTTATGGGAGGTATGAGAAGGCGATCGTCGTCAATGGGCTCTCCAAAGCCTACGGACTCCCAGGC
Source organism: Candidatus Aminicenantota bacterium (assembly GCA_011772495.1). Classification (GTDB taxonomy): domain Bacteria; phylum Acidobacteriota; class Aminicenantia; order Aminicenantales; family Aminicenantaceae; genus WVZL01. The sequence continues at coordinate 106,266 of WVZL01000044.1, read as the reverse complement.
TTGAGGACAGGCTGGATTGTGGCCTCTGAAGACTTCATTAAGAAAACTTGGTCTTACCATGACTACACGACCATCTCTCTCTCTATTCTCAGTGATCGCCTGGCTCGAATCGCCCTGACTCCCGAAAATAGAGAAAAAATTCGGCGCCGAACTCAAAGCATCCTGAAGAGTAACTTCCCCAAACTGGAATCATGGCTCAAGGAAAAGAGCGGGCTTTTCGAATTCGTCCCCCCTCGAGCTGGGGCCATCGCTTTTGTCCGCTATAACCTAGGGATAAACTCTACTGAGCTGGTGAATAAACTCATCCATGAGAAAAGTGTCTTGGTAGTTCCAGGGGATCACTTCGAAATGGACCATTATCTCCGTATCGGCTTCGGAGAGAAGGAAAAAAAGCTGCTGGAGGCGCTGGAACTCATCGGAGAAACTTTGGATGAGATGAAAAAGAGAGAAAGCTAGGGCATTTTATTGAACCAGACAATGTCTTCGAGGTTCTTTCTTTTTCTCTCTCGCGACGGTTTCTTTTCATAGTATCCCACCGCCATTAAGGAAACGACTTTATATTTCCGGGGAATCTTGAAAAATCTTCTGGTCTTGCGGGGATTGAACCAGCCAATCCAACAGGTTCCTAGGCCGAGTTCTTCAGCCTGAAGGACGATATGCTCCCCAGCTATTCCGATGTCGATGTAGTAGTAGTGTATGTTCTGAATCTCTTTTCCTATTCGGTTGGCAATGATATCTAATCGAGCCAGGATGACGATTATGACCGGAGCCTTGGCGGCAAATTTGGTGGGGTAGTAAATTCCTGAGAAGGCTTCCTTCCCGAATTTTTCTATCAGCTCGGGTTCATCAATGACTAAGAATCTCCAGGGCTGAACATTACTGGCTGAGGGAGCAACCCGAGCTGCTTCTAGGCAGGCCAGTATTTTTGCTTTTTCAACAGGCTTATCCAAGAACCGGCGGATACTCTTCCTTCCCTGAACGAGCTGTTGGAAAGAAAATTTCTTTGTTGAAAAACTCATTTTTAAATTCTCTTCAGGCTGATCAATTCAGCTTGCTCAAGAATCTTAAAAAAATCATGAACATGCTGAAGACTCACGGGTCCAAATTCTGCTGAAACAGCGTTCCTGATCTCGAGGATGCTTCTTCGACCATCTGCAAAATTCAAAGCCTCATAAGCGGCCAAACGGCCCAGTTTAATCTCCCTTAAGGCGGCTTCTCCAAGTTTTTTCTCTAAGTAATCCCCTTGAAGAGGACAGACAAAGTTTTCTGCCCTTTGTGGGATAATTTTTTTTAATTCTTGTTCTTCTGCAGATAAAGTCAATTTATGAGGCTTTGTCCCAAGTTTTTGACAAAGTCTCTGGTATAATCTTTCTGCTTCTTTATGAAAGGCTTTTCCCAACATTTTCAAATTCCCTACTAAACTCTCTACTTCTTCTTTGACATCGCCTCCTTCAGTGAAAAACAGAGTTGAGAGGAGAACCTGAGTCTCCCGATGCTGAGCATGTTTTATGACATTCCTGACCTGCTTGAAGGAGTCATCAAGCTGACCCGCATCCTCACCGTCAAACATATCTTCTAGACTATCGTAATAATCAGCTGATAATCGGGACAGCCCGTTGCGGGCTATGAGTCTCGCCATGTCTTGGGCTTCTTTTGACGAAGCGTTAGCCAGATAATGAGATGAACCCAGAGCGATAAAACACACTCGCCGGAGCTCTGAAGGGTCCACCTTGTCAGGAGTATCAAGGTTAGTGTGATGAAACACATCCCCATGATAGAGCATGATCGAGGGGACTTTTAAGCTCCCGTCGTTGAAAATGTAATGATCACTACCCCCCATAAAGGGCCGCACTTTATAAGCAAAAGGATGTCTGGTCCCGCTCATGCTTCTCAAGTTCAATTTATCTGCCAGTTTAGTAAAGTTGACCACGACATCATTGAGGTAGCTGGGCACAGAATGAGGAGTTGAAATGATGTTCAAGAGGCCCCCTGTTTTGTGGAGGTCTTCTCCGATCATATCGCAGTTGATGACCGCCAGAGTATTCCTAGTTCGCTCCAAGTGAGCTTGAATATAAGGGATTGTTCCGTAGAATTCAGGAACCCACAGAAAACGGATAGTTCTTCGAGGAGGGTCAACCAGGCCCTTGTCCACCATTCTTTTCAAAGCCCTGGCCATCTCCAGCATTCCTCCGCTTCCCGAGGCGTTATCGTTGGCACTCGGAACAGGATGGCAAAGATGACCTATGATCAGGACCTCTTTCTCAGGCTCAAGGCTACCCGGAAAGGAGGCTGATAGAACTTCAATCTGGCTATCATAATACTCAGCCTCAACATCGCCCTGGAGCACAACTTTTTTTCCTTCATCGAGCATTTTCTTCAGTCTCCACCCTTGGAGTTTGCTGACATTGAAGGCAAATCCGATTTTGTCCCTTTCCTCCCAAGAGGGCCAGATGGCTGTGTACCGGATCATGTTGGGATATCCTGGCCTGACTTCTGGAGAATACCAGGTAACGACTCCAAGAGCTCCTCTTTTCACCACTGCTTCTCTCATGACTGCACCTGTGTATCCAGTAGCCAGGACAATTTTTCCTTTGACCTCTTTTCCTTGATAAGGAGTGGCTCCCACTCCTGTTCCCACATCGATCAGCTCTGCCTTGATACTGTCAGCTGAGTTGCTGTGCTTAACCAAGGTGAGAGGGATTTCTTCAAAGGAGCAAAGCCTTTCTTTTTGGGGAGAAACAAGCCACAGCTCAGCCTGTTTGGCTCTCCAGCCAATCGGAGTCCGGTAAGTATAATAGTAGCGGGAGCCATTAGAAGGCCAACCCTCGATGAGTGCGTCTGGATACCCAATCTCTTCCAGCTCCTTTTTTATCATCAAGGCTGCCTCATGCCAGCCTTCTGAGGCTTGAACGCGATCAAAGCTAGAAATCAAGTTCGTGTATCGAAAAGCGATTTCTCCGGAGACTTCCTCCACCAGAGCTTGCCTCAATCTTTTTGAGGCCAGGGGTTTTTCGGCGGCCATTGAAACAGATATTAATAAGACTATGAACAAGAAGACAGAAACTTTACGGAACATTTATGCTTCTCCTTTTCTCTCCATATTCATCCAAAACTTTAATTCTATCGAAAGCAGAAATCAATCCTTTCTGGAGCCTTTTAAAAACAATATAATTTCATTATCCAGTCAGGATTGTCTCGAGACTATCTAATGAGATGGAACGCTGTTTGACGTCCATCGAGAAAGTAAACTCCCTCTTTGACAAAAGCAGTATCCTGTTCTAAGGCAATACGGACTTCCTGCCCTCCCCATTCCTGAATACTGACTTTGACGTTCAGTTCGATGGAATGACAGGTATCATCATAGAGAGGATAATCACCTTTGCCAGAAACTCCATCCTGTTTATCCCATAAACCGATCGTAGGTCCGGCCGCATGCCCGTGAAAACCCAAAGGATGGGTATAGATGCTAGCTTTTATTCCTTCCTCCTTCGCTCTCTTCAGAGAGGAAGCCAGGATTTCGTTGCCTGTCCTCCCAGCTTTAAACTCCCCGATCAGGATATCTTGAAGGCGGTTCCCCAGCTTTAGGGCTTCCTTCAGTCCTGAGGGGGCATCTGTTTCACCCTCTCGAAGAACATAGGCATGTTCCTGGGTGTCTGTGTTAAGACCAAGATAAGTAATGCCGATATCGCAATGCAGGAGGTCACCTCTATGAATGACATCTCCCTTGTGTTTGCTCTTTTTGGGGCGCTGGATGGAGATCGAAGGCTGGAACCATGTCGTCAGGCGCAGCTCTCGGATTCTTTCTCTTATCCACCAGGATAGACCTTGAGTGGTTGTCACTCCAGGAGTCACAACTTTCCGGGAAAAGGCTTCAGCAATGATTCCGTGGGCGACAGCCACGATATGAGGATAGACTTCGAGTTCCTCTGGGATCCGTCTTTCCAGCCATCCCACGGCCAGCCCTTCTGCTGGAACAAGGCGGGAAGAATAATCGGGATCCAAAACTCGAATAAGTTTGTTCTTAAGAGAAGCTGAAAGTCCGTCCCCAAAAGCAAAAGTGTCAGACTCGCTAATCCCGATTCTTTCGGGCGCTCTTTCCTTTATGACCTGAGCCAGACACTCCCACTGGTCTATCTTTTTGGGCTCCCAAACTCCTTGATAGAAATCTCTGATACCATAGCGGCTGACCGCCAGCCTCTCCACACCCTCTTCTCCTCTATCAAAAAAGACGAGCATGGTTAACCGCCTGGCGGCAAGGGAAGTATAAGGAACTAAAGTGAGATAGACTGGGTCCTCGTTGTATTCCCGACAGATGATCAACCACATATCCAAGTTCTCCCTTCTCATCAACTCAGGAAGAAGTCTGTCGAGCCGGATTTTTAGCCAATGATCGACCACGGCAGCGCGCTCCTTCATGCTGAGAATAGCCGGAATCTCTGATTCCCATGAAGCAAGAGGAGAAAATACTAAAATAAAAAAGATAAAAAGCATGATCATTTCTCTCGATTTGGACATGTTCCCTCCTTTTGAATTAAAGACATGTCTTTGCCTAGTCTCATCTCCCCCCTTTATACCAAAAGAAAAAACTGTTTTACAACATCTAATGAAATCAGGTCCGTTTATCATCCACGGCGAGTCTCTCACGATGAGCTCAGTTCTCTTATTCAATGTGAAAAAATATTTGCTCGCCGGTTATCTTTCTGGTATAGTCTTTTAGATTAAATGATGATTCAAAGGAGGAACAGCATGAAAAAACTATCCGTAGCGTTTACAGTCCTCGCCCTCTTCATAGCTTTCTTGATTTCTTGCGCGCCACAGCCTTCTGCCCCCAAAGCCGGCACGGCCAGAGTCGATGACATGCTTACTCTCATTCCTAAGGACGTCCAGGGTGTTTTCTTTGTTGATGTGCATAAAGCTGCTTCGACTGAGTTCATGGACAACCAATTGAAAGAGGAAGACACTTACGAAAAATACCAGGAATTCATCCAAGAAACAGGAATCGACCCCAAAAAAGACATCTATTTTCTGGCTGCGGGTTTAACGAAAGGTTTAGAGGAAAAAGAACAGAAAGGAGTCGTCGCCCTTAACCTCAAGTATGATAAAGAGGCTCTACTGTCAAAGGTGAAAGAAGAAGAAGGACAACCTACTGAAGAAGACTACAACGGAATCACCCTTTACAGTTGGGAAGACGATGAGGATAGGGTGGGTGCTTTCTTGGATGACTCTAACATCATCCTCGGCAATCAAGCTTCAGTGAAAGCAGCCATTGATACCTATCAAGGAAAGGCAGAGAATGTCCTCAAGAACCAGGAACTCGTTTCTTTAATCGAAAAAACGAATAAAGAAGCCATCTTCTGGGGAGCTATGCATATCCCGCCTGAAGCAGTACAGAAAGCAAGCTCTGAAAACCCGATGTTTTCAGCCTTCGAAGCCGTCACTGGCGCATCCCTGTATTTTGACTATAAAAACAAAAGCATCATTGCTGAGATTAAAGTGATGAGTGAGGATGAAGCCAAGAACAAGCAGATCGTTGACGCTCTAAACGGGTTTAAAGCTATGGGAGCCATGGCTGCTGCCAAAGAACCAGAGGTGGGAGAATTGCTGGATACATTAGAAATCTCCTCAGGCCCAGACCATGCTAAGATCTACGCCAGCATTCCTGAAGACCTTATTAATAAGCTCAAGAGCAAGACCAAAAAATCTAAAGACTAAAACAGCGCCATTCTGCTTATTTAATCCGCCTGGGTCTGTTCTATAAAAGATAATGGTTCGATAAAGCCTCGTAGAATTTCAAGAGTGCAATTTTCTTCTTCGTAGAAGAATTGAGGAATTCAACCTAAAAAGGAATACGAATTATCCGAAAGGTTTGATTAGTCTTCCAGAATATATTCCTTCTGAGAAAACACCAAACACGCTAATCCAAGGAACACCGCTGTGATGAGCAACAGCATCATTATGGCTGTACCTGTAGAGCTGGGTTCCAGCCTGAAAAGGAGAAAAGAAAATCTCCCTCTTACAGGTTGGGGAAGAAGGGATTTGAGGTAGTGCACGATAGTGAAGCGCTGGGTAGATCCCGGAAAATATTGGATGATGTTTTCCCAGCCAAAGCTGAAAATGAGTCCGAAGAGGATCGACTTTTTCAAGAAAGTACCGATGAAAGCGAAAAAAGAAGTGTAGCAGATCAGCCCTAATGTCAGCACCCCCATATCTCTTAAGAGAATTTTATACCGAGGAAAATCAAGCAAGTGGTCTATGTTCAAAACAGCGAAAGACAGAATCACCCCAATGTTCACCATCAAAATAATGAGTAAGGCATAGGCCGAGTATTTTCCCAAAATAAGGGCTGACTTAGGAATGGGTCTGGTGGTTAAATAAGTCAGTGTCTTTCCCTCTATCTCCTCGGAACTGATTGACGATCCAAAAAACAGGGCCAGGATAAGGATTAGAAACTGCAGGTAGAAGAAGATGATAATGTTGGAAAAAACAGATAGGTCCTCCAGCCAATAGTTTTTATTGAAATATTGAATACATTTGATGATCGCAGCCATGATCACCGGCAAAAAGCTGATCAAGATAAACACTTTGGTCCGGTTAACCTTCTTCCCGAGGAAAAAGAAAAAGGAAAAGGACTTTCCTATCGAATCCAGAAAAGCGGCTGCAGATTTTTTATCTATTGAAATCATTTCATTTTCCTACTAGATAATCGAAAACAGCTTGAAGATTATCATCCGGGGAGGTGATCTCCTGAACTTCTATCTTGTTCTCGATGAACAGCGAAGGCAGGAGACTGAAAAACTTATCTCGATTATCGGTCTCTACCAGCAAAGAATCCTCAGCCGGGCTGAACTTGACGTTTAACACAAAGTCTTCATGGATGAATTTCTCAGCCAGAAGTCGGGGCTGGTCACACTTAACAGAAACTATATGGGGATGGGTATCTATCAAATCTCTAATATAATGAATGTCTCCCTGGGCAAAGACTTTTCCCTGATGAATCAGGATGATGGTTTTGGTCATCGCCTCAATCTCGGGTAGAATATGGCTGGAAACAATAATCGTTTTTCCTTTTTTTTGGTATTCCTTTATGAGCCGGATTATTTTCCGTCTTCCCAAAGGATCCAAACCGCTGAGCGGCTCATCGAGAACGAGAATCTCAGGGTCATGGGCGATAGCCTGAGCAAATTTTATCCTCTGGCGCATGCCACGGCTGTAGGCCTTGATGACCCTGTCTTTCTCCTTAGTTAACTCAACGATCTCCAGAGCCTGTTCAGCTTTGGCCTCTGCCTCCGGGGGAGAGTAAGGAAAAAGGCTTAAGAGTCTTAAGAGAAACTCCTTGCCTGTCAATTCTTCGTAGAAGGAATCTTGCTCCGGGCAATACCCGATCTCCCTGAAAAGGGGATAATTATTCCTCACTTTTTTTCCTTTGATGGACACAGTGCCAATTTTAGGAATTATCTGGCCGGTGATTAGCTTCAAAAAAGTGGATTTACCAGCACCGTTGGGGCCGAGAAGACCAGTGATTCCAGGCTCGATCTGTAAAGTCACATCATTCAAACCGAGGACATTTCCATACCACTTGGAGAGATTTTTCACTTCAATCACAGGGTTCATTTGATTATCGTAACCTCTTTGACTTTATTTTTTAGATAGACCGCCGCTAAGAGAGAGATTGAGAAAATTATCAGGAAGGAATATATCCACGGGATGCTGTAAGGAAGTTTTTGATTGAAAATGAAGGCTCCGATCTGCTGTAAATTGACTTTCAATGAAATGAGGGCAAAATATGGACTCCGGAAAATCCCGTAGAAGATGCCAAAAATTATATCAGAAAAAATGTAGACAGCAAAAATGAGGATAGAGACATATCTCCTGTTCTTGCTCAAGGAAGAAAGAAAGAGAGTGTAGAGGGCAAAAAACAAAGTCACTAGGACCGAATAGCCTATTATGGAAAGAGGCAGCCAGGGATAGGAAGCAAAAAATTTAAAATTCCCGGCAAAGATAAGCTTCATGATAAAAAAGACCAGCCCGGGAACCAAAGTCACTAAAAACAGAAAGAAAAAGATGACTGAGGCCTTTCCCAGAAAATACTGACCCTTCTTGAGTGGTCTGGAAAAATACAACTGGAGGGAGTTGTGTTTCAAGTCATCAGAAATGAGCCCGGATCCACAAAAGACGAGAATCGCAACCATCATGAACAGCAGAAAATCTCCAGTAAAATAAGATTTGAAATATCCAGGATCAACAGTGAGAAAATTCGTTTGATTCCGAATCATGAAGCGGAAATCTTCCAGCCTTTCAGAGATATAAATGCCTACCAGGAAAACTACAGCAGGCAGAAGAGCACCGAAGAAAAAAAACTTGAAAAACTTTTTCCTGAAGGTTGAGCGTATGCCGAAGCGAGTTATGGGCCACCAGGGTAACTTCTTCTCGGCCAATTCTCCTTCCCAGTGACTGTAACCCTTTTCTTTAATCGTCATCAATCCACTCCAACAGCCTTGGCGAACAAATCCTCAAGAGTGGACTGGCTTTTAACAAAGTGTCTAATCTGAATTCTCTCTTCTGAAGCCAGCCTAAAAATTTCTTGAGGATTTTTATTAGGGCGCATGTACACCTTAAGGATCATGTCCTCTGTTGCTTCTATCCTGCACCCCATCTTCTTGAGTTTTTCAAGAAAGCTCTGGGCCTCGCCCTTGACTTTCATCTCGTATAGCCTGTACTTCAATTCTTTAAGCTTGCTGATTTCTCCTTGAGCAGCTATCTGTCCTTTATTCAGAATGACCACATGAGAACAAACAGCTTCGATATCTGGAAGGATGTGAGAAGAAATCAAAACCTGGATATCTTTTTTGGAGGAAATATCCTTTATGAGCTCCAAGATCTCCTTTCTCCCTTGGGGATCTAAGCTGCTGGTGGGCTCATCCAGAAAAAGAAGCTTGGGGTCATGAACCAAGGTCTGGGCAAGCTTGAGCCGCTGTTTCATTCCCACCGAATATGTTTCTAGAAGACGGTATCTGCCTTCTTCCAGGCCTACATAATAGAGCACTTCATGAGCCCTCTTCATGGCTTCCTGGCGGGGCATCCCAGATAATTCCCCAAAATAGGAAGTGAAGGTAACCGCATCCATCCCGGGAATGAAGCAATCATCTTCCGGCATGTAGCCCACATGGCGACGTATCAGAGACTGCTGCTCTTTGATATCATAACCAAGGACTTTTCCTTCCCCTTCATCAGGAGAGAGAAACCCGAGAAGAATGCGGAGGAGGGTGCTTTTCCCGGCCCCGTTTGGCCCTAACAGACCAATAGCTTGTTCTTCCAAATCCAGGCCTACGCCAGAGAGGGCCTTGACTTTCCCGTAGCTGAAATGAAGGTCGTTAACCTCGATGCTCATTGCGAAATACTTTCTCTCATTAACCTCTACGAGATTTTACAGGAAAAGTTCCCTTCCAATCGATTGATTTCTCGTTCTTCCCTTAAACATGCCTGTGCCTTTCCTCAGGCTACAATCGTAGTTCGGTTGTTGGCTGTCATAGCTCTGTATATTTTAAGTCATTTTTTATTTATTTTCGATTCTTGGAGGACTCGACTTTTGTTCCCTCGCCATAAACCAAGGCTCGGTAAGCTTTCTTCACCCGATCCCAGTTTTCTTCTCTATCTAAAGCCCAATAGCGTCCCATGATGGTGACAACTTGTCCCACAGATAGTTCTTGGCACATCTTCTCTACTTTTTCTATATAGATAGCACCGCTCTCCGGCTTCTCTCCCCTTCGGCCTATCAGAGAATGAACGTAAACATCCTTCAAACCTAATTCATGAGCCAGTCGAAGCAAAGCAAAAAGATGTCTGATCGTACCATGGGAGCTGTAATGGGAAACAATCCCTAAGAGATGAAGTTTTTTATTTTCTTTTTGGGAGCTTTCCATTGCCCAGAGGAATGCCTCATTCTTGAAAAAACTTCCATCCTGAATGGCCTGATCAATTTTGACCCGATCAAGAAGCACCCGTCTCCCGGCGCCAATATGAAGGTGCCCTGCTTCAGAATTACCAACAGTATGGGAAGGCATGCCCACCGATTCCCCTGAAGCGTTTAACAGAGAACAGGGATAACTCGACCACAGCTTATCAAAATTAGGCGTGTGGGCTTCAAGAATTAAGTTCCCTTCCCTTTCTTCTCTGAAACCCCAGCCATCCAGAATAAGCAGCAATACCCTTCTCTTTTCTTTATCCCTTCCTGGATAATTCGCCAGTAAACTCGCTCCGCTCATTTCTGCAGGTTTTGCGATTCCCAAGAGCTCCAAGATAGTCGGGGCCACATCAGCCAGCTCTCCGATTTCTCTTAAGAGAAATGGTTCCTGTTTCTTTTGCTTTGAGGAAAAATCGGCCAGTATAAAGGGGACCTGGTTTTTGGTGTGTCCAGTGTTCACCGTCCCATCCGGGTAGAGCCATTCTTCCACGGTTCCATGGTCAGAAGTCACCAGGACAGTCACTCCCTGAGCCCTGCACTCTTTGATGACCTCACCCAGCTGGTGATCAACTGCTCTCACAGCCTCCAAAACAGCGGCCTTGTCCTCCGAGTGCCCCACAACATCCACATTAGCCAGGTTGGCCACAATAATTGGATAAGAGGAGTCCTTGAGCTTGGAGATGATCTCCTGACAGACTTCTCCAGCTTTCATCCTTGGATGAGCGGCATAAGAAGAAACATCCTGGAGGGAGGGAACAATAATCCGCTCTTCTTTCGGAAAGGTTTCATCGTTTTTTCCGTTCATAAAAAAACCGATATGAATAGCCTTTTCCGACTCCGCAATCTTAACTAGAGGTAGCCCGGCCTTGGAAAGGACTTCAGCTAGAGTATTCTTGATTTTCCTTTCCGAGGGAAAGGCTACTTTCACTCGAAGATGAGAATCATAATCAATCATAGTGACCAAATTGAGGTTCAAGTTCTCTCTTCGAAAAAAATGTTTAAACCTCTCAGCGGTTAAACCTTGAGTGAGCTGAACTTCCCTCTCCCCCCTTATATCATAAAAAATGACATAGTCTCCGCTGTCGAATCTACCCAGAGCTTTCCCTCCAGCATCCACTTTGATGATAGGCTCTAGGGCTTCATCTTCCTGCCCCTCGCGATAGGCATTCTTTATGGCTTCAACAAGGCGTGAGCTCTCCTGGAGAACTTGTTCTTCTTTCATCTCGAGAAACTTTCAAATAAGCCTTTACTATAGAGGCGATTCATGGGGTTGTCAATGGGCCCAGGCCTTTATAACTTCTATAATTCGCTTTGGTCGAAAGCTCGATGTCTAAAATTTCAAAAGGAAATCTTGCTGTCCCCCTTGACAAATTTGACTCTTTACTCTTTCCAGTTTACTGTTTACTATTACACTCACGAGATAAACGAGATATGCTAAACAAACTAAACAAACTAGATAAACTAGACTAACTAGACTAACTAAATAGGAGGAGGAATAATGAGAAAAACTTCCATCTTTATGCTGACATTTCTATTCTTGAGTTCATGTCTGCTTGCTGCTGTCCAGCAGAAAGCAATCACTTTTGACGATTTTATCCGGATAAAAAGAGTCAGCGATCCCCAAGTTTCACCGAAGGGTGATCTAGTGGCTTTTGTGGTTATGGTTATGGATAAAGAGCAAAACAGCGGCAACAGCGATATCTGGCTGGTGCCGACGAAAGGGGGAGAAATCCGAATGCTGACCTTGAGCCCTCAGGCTGACTTCAGGCCCCGCTGGTCTACAGACGGAAAGAAGATTGCCTTCATCTCCACCAGGGGCGGGAGTCCTCAAATTTGGCTCATCAACCTCGATGGCGGGGAAGCCTATCCTTTGACAAATAACACTGCTGGTGCCCAAGGCGTGATCTGGTCTCCGGCTGGAAAACACTTAGCCTTTATCTCTTCTGTGTCCTCTCCAGGTTTTGATGAGGGATCCGCTGAGCAAAAAATTGAAGAAAAAAAGAAAAGCAAAGTCATGGCCAAAATATTCCACGAATTGCTCTTCCGCCACTGGAACTCATGGCGGGATGGGAGACGAAACCACCTCTTCGTTATTCCTGAAGAAGGAGGCCAAGCTGTGGATGTTACTCCTGGAGATTTCGATACACCTCCCATTTCTCTAGGAAGCTCTCATGATTATGCCTTCTCTCCAGACGGAAAAGAAATCTGCTTTGTCCGCAACACAGACTCAGAACTGAAAATTTCTCTCGGCACGAACAACGATCTCTTTCTCACTTCTGTAGAGGGAAATGAATCCACCCAGCTGACAACAAACAAGGCTAACGACAATTCCCCCCATTATTCACCCAACGGGCTTTTCATTGCCTATCGAGCTATGGCCAGAGCTGGCTTTGAAGCAGATAAATACAATTTGATGCTTTATGAGCGCAGGTTCAATAATACCATCAACTTGACAAAAGACTTGGACCGTTCGGTCAATGAAATCATCTGGTCTCCTGACAGCAAGTCCGTATATTTCACTGCCGAAGAACAGGGAAGAAGAAGCCTGTTCAGGATCCGGTTAAAGAAGACCGAGATTGAAAAAATTCTGGAAGACCATTATATCTCCTCTCTTTCTCTGACTCCTGATGGCAAAAAGATGATTTTTCTCAAGCAATCCTTACATTCCCCAGCAGAGATTTATTCTTTAAACTTAAAATCGAAGAGGCTCACCCAGCTAACAGACTTGAACCAAGAACTCCTTTCGAACTTCAAAATGAACCCGACCGAAGAATTTTGGTTTGAAGGAGCCGAGAAAGAAAAAATCCACGGATTCTTAGTCAAACCTCCTTTCTTTGACGCCTCTCAAAAATATCCGTTGGTGATGCTCATCCATGGAGGACCTCAGGGGGCTTGGCGGGATAATTTTCACTACCGCTGGAATGCTCAGATGTTCGCCTCTCCTGGGTATGTCGTGGCCATGATCAATTTCCATGGCAGTACTGGCTACGGTCAGGCATTTACTGATTCCATAACCGGGGATTGGGGCGGGAAGCCCTACCAGGATATCATGCTCGGCCTTGATCACCTCCTCTCTCAATATGGTTTCATCAAGAAAAACCAGATTGGAGCTGCTGGAGCCTCTTACGGAGGGTACATGATTAACTGGATCGAAGGTCATACAGATAGGTTCAATTGTTTGATCTCCCACGCTGGAGTCTTCGACCTCCGGTCAATGCATGGTACGACTGAAGAGCTCTGGTTCCCTGAATGGGAATTCAAAGGAACTCCTTGGACAAACCAAGAAATGTACGAAAAATGGTCTCCAAGTTATTATGTTCAAAATTTTAAAACTCCCTGCTTAGTTGTCCATGGACAGCAAGACTTTCGAGTTCCTGTCAGCCAGGGATTTCAGCTCTTTACCTCACTCCAGCGGCAAAAAATTCCATCCATGATGCTTTATTTTCCTGATGAGGATCACTTTGTCCGAAAACCACAAAACGCAGAATTGTGGTGGAAAACCGTTCATGAGTGGCTGGCTAAATACCTGAAGAAAGCAAAATAGACTTTAGAGTTACTCTTCCCAGGAAAGGCTCAAGAGAGAAAAAGGATCAACTCTAGCGCCTAAAAGCCTAATCCCCCAATGAAGATGAGGGCCAGTGACTCTCCCTGTCGCCCCGACTTCTCCGATCACGGCACCTTTTTTGACCCATTCTCCCCTTTTTACTCTTAGGCTCGAGAGATGCAAGTAATGAGTAAAAAGACCAAGACCATGATCAATAATAACCGTCTGGCCCGCAAAATATAACTCCTTGGCTAAAACAACTTTCCCCGAATTAGAAGCCTTCACAGATGTTCCGTACGGTGAGGAGATATCGACTCCGGAATGAGGAGAGCGAGGATTATTATTAAAGATTCTCCTCTCTCCGAAATTGGGGGCCACATCATCGGCAGTGGGGAGGATAAATTCTCCTTCTCCTAACCACCGGGGTGTGTAGACGCCGTATATGTAGGTCAGGATTTCAGCTTCGATCTTAATTCTTTCCCGCGCCCAGGGAGGAGGTGTAACGAATCTTTCATCAACCCACAATGTTCTCTCAGGAAATTCCTTGACTGCGATAGGAATTTCTTTCTGGATATACTCCCAGGTTCCTTCCTCCTCCATAACCAGGACTTTCATCATATGCATACCAGGTTCAGTACCAAGATCAAGACCGATGAAAGCAAATGATTCCAAATTCGCACTGTCTTTTTTCAGAGGATAATCTTTCCCTTGGAACCAAAGAGTAACTTCTTCCGCTGAGGAAGCGTCTTTCAGAGAAACTAAAATGACTTCACCCGGCTCTAGAGCTCTGTAAGTCAATTCCAGAGTCGCTCCTGAAGAGCTCCGAAGATACTCTCTCTGGAAAGAGAAGAGAGATGAAGAACCCAGAAAAAAGACAGAAAAGAAAAGAAAAAATATTCTCTTCATCAAGATTCCAAAAAGTCAAGAACAAGATCATTAAACTCCGCTGCCCATTCTACCTGAGGCATATGGCCGCATTTCTCGAAAATGTAAAGCGCTGCCTGTTTGATCAACTGCTGCCCTCTATAAGCCTGATCAACAGGCGTGATTTTGTCCTGATGGCCCCAAATAATCAAAGTCGGACAGCTTAAGAAACTTGCCTTCTCCTGGAGAGGTTTCCATACATCGCTCTTCAAACCTTTTACATCCACGCCGTAGCGCAGTATTCGGAGAAGGGCTTGGCTGCTACGGGGAAGGCTAAAGATCCTCAACACACAGTCAACCAGATTTGGAGGGAGCTTTTGGGAATCATAGAAGAGTTGGGAAAGGAGCATATTCACCGTAAATTTATTCCTTAAAGCTAAGGCTAGCTCCCCTACGGGAAAAAGGGAGCCCAGGCGGAGGATGAAAGAAAGCTCTTGACCGAAGCCAGCATTGTCTACTAATACCAGTTTCTCGACCCTCTCCGAATACTCAAGAGCAGCGGAAAGAGAGATGAGTCCTCCCATGGAATTTCCTAAGAGAGAAGCCTTGTCAATTTCTAGAGTATCGAGGAAGGAAATCAAAAATTTTGAAGCGTAAGAAAGGGAATATTCATTGATTTCCCTCGAAGAGTATCCAAACCCGAGGAAATCGAGGGCTATAACCCGATATTTTCGAGAGAGGGAATCGACGTTGAACTGCCACCACTCCAAGGAAGCTCCCAGGCCATGCATGAGTAGGAGTGGAAAACCCTCTCCTTTCTCTTGAAAGCGGATCCGATAGCTATCAACGTTCGTGTAATTCACCTTCTGCATAAGAAATCTTGCCCTTGTTTTTAATAATCCAAGGGGAATAGTAACGAAAATTGCTTCAAGGCTCAACTTAAAATTGATTTTTCTCCTGTGATGGCGATCAAAAAAAGAATATTGCCCACTCTTTAGAAACAAAAGACATACCCTACGAGCTTGCTAATTCATTCCAGCTGAATTATCATATACCTGTCAGCTAGCAATGATTTATCTGAAAGGAGGGCTACATGGAAGAGAAAGATGTTGACTGTTATTTCTGTGGAAAAGGGGCAAAATCGCTGGTCAAAAGTGAATCTCAGAATGTTGAAGTGAGATGTCTTGGATGTCCCCCTTACGAGCTTACGAACATAACCTTGAAATCTTACTTCGAAAAAGAAAACAAAAAAGAGCTACTCAACGAGCAACATAAAAAACTATTGATCGAGTATCTCAAGAAGAATTTCAAGCCCGCACAGTATGAGCCTGTCCGCATCACTACTCAAGTCATTGAACAAGTAACAGGATTAAAGACGCCTAGGCCGAGTTAAAGAGGAGGGGCAAAAGGGCTCAGATATTAAAGACTCATCAAGCCTCCTTTTTTATAAAACTCAATCTCAGGCCTTGAAATTCAATCTCAACATACTTTTTGACAGATTTTCGGGTATAAGCCTCAGATCAGGAGATGAGAATTGCGGCCAAAAAAGCGGGTCAGAAAGAGAGGGAAAAAGAAACGGCTTGTCGACCTTCCGCTAGCGAGAATCCAACCCGAAACTCGGTTGACTTCGGGCTACGGTTCAAAGCACAAATCTTCTTGGCCACAAAATAGCCTATAGCCGAGCCGACGAACACATCAGATAGCCAGTGCTTATTGTCATGAATCCTGGATAAAGCAACTAATGTCGCCAGGGTGTAGGCAAAGAAATCAACCAATACGTCTTCTGTTTGGTCAGCTATCGTGGTGGCTACGGCGAAGGCAGAAGAGGAGTGACCAGATGGAAAAGAATGAAACCTCGATTTTCCAGAAAACATATGAAAAGTGTTCTTAGAAGCCTCTGTGTATGGCCGGGCTCTTCCTGCCACGATTTTAAACACGTAAGCAATAAACCCAGAGATCAACCAGCTCTCCAGACTCAAAAGGGCTGTCTTCCTTAAAGGATAGTTCTTAGTCAGTTCTCCAGTAGTATACAAACCTGCAATGAGCCCAGTGAGGAAAAACCCATGGCCAATATTGTTGCCAATGCTAGCGAAATCCTCTGAGACAATGGTACGCCGAGATTGAGCCCAATCCTGTATCTCTTGGTCAAGAACATATATCAGAGTCCCTGCGCCCAAGACTGCCGAAAAGGTCAAGAAATCTTTCTTTTTCCAATCTTTGGGGGAGAAAAGAGTTTCTTTAAAATCCTTCCCGAATTTTAGAAAAAATTCTTTATCGAGTTTAGGTTCAGATGCGGAATTTTCTCCAAGGAGAAGGCTTTGATGAAATAAAAGGATTAAAACCAAGGCAAGAAAAAAGGATAATGTTCTTTTCTTTCTTATTCCAAGCAACTTCATATCCGCTCCTTATTCTCTGCTAGGCGCATTTCAAAAAGTAAAACCAATCCCGAAGGAAAGCACCCTATTCTTGAAGGATTCGTCCTCTAACAGATGTTCAGGAAGAAAGACATTTTTTTGCCCGATAGAATAACGCCCTTCCAGTATAACGCTGGTGACAATCAAATTGAAGCGCAATCCCCCACCAATAAGGTAAGCAGTGTCAAAAGTGGCGAGCTTATCCTTTATATCATCCTCTGATTCATCTGGGGTGTCGAAATCATAGGTTTTTCCCTCCAGAAGGTAAGAATATTCAAAACCTCCTGAGATAAAAATTTGTAAAGGTCCAATGGGAATAATAAAAACGTTGAGGAGAAAGGGCACAGATAAATAAGTAAGCCTGTATTCGATCCCTTTTCTTGAAGGAGGAGATATGATGCCTCCTTTTTTGGCCAGAAGACCTTCTGCTGAAAGGCTGAAAAAAGGGATTAGGCGAAGTTCAATGAAGGGACCTATGGCGTATTTACTGGCATAGTTTTCTTGGAAAGAAAAAGTCTCATCCGGATTCACCCAAGAATTTTTAGCAAAATTAAAATGCCATTTCAATCCGAAATTCTGAGCACTCCCACTACCCCAGGCAATTGCGAATATGATAAGAAAGACAAAAATTCTTAATCCAGAATGAAGCATTTATGAACCTGATTCTCCACTTCTCATCATGGTTTCGATCGCCTCTAATGTCTTGCTGGTAGCTCCTTTTAGAGAATCCAAAGTCTGCTTAGCCATTTCTCCCATCTCTGACAATGATTTTTCATCTTTCATAAGAAACATCTCCACTAAGTCTTCTGGATTATGAGCAACCCGAGCAGCGCCTGATTGGACAAACTTTTCTGCCAGGTAAGCAAAATTCCTCATGTAGGGACCGAAAAAAATCGGTCTCTTGTAGAAAGCTGGCTCGAGTAGATTATGTCCCCCCCAGGAAACCAGGCTACCCCCCACGAAGGAAACATCAGATAGAGCATAGAATTGAGCCAGTTCTCCTATGGTGTCCAAGATGAGAACTTCCCACTCATCTTCAGAAGAAAGCCTAGTCCTTCTTTGGACCGAAAAAGGAAAATCTTCGCACAACTTCTTCACTTCACTAAACCTCCCCGGCTGACGAGGAGCAAGAATGAGAAGAAGGTCATTCCTTGCCCTTTTGGCCTGGGAAAAGGCCTCCAAGAGCAGGTCTTCTTCTCCTTTGCAGGTACTTCCCGCTACGATCACTTTCTTTGCTTCTTGAATACCAAAATTCTGCTTGAGGTCTGAAATTTCATCTTTAGTCAGAAAAGGCAGTTCAATCTCTGCTTTCAAATTTCCTGCCACCTTAACCCGCTGGGGATCTAGGTCCATCTTTTCCAATCTTTCCCTATCCTGCTCTGTTTGCACCAGGAAGAGGTCTATGTTCTTTAATATGTTCTTAACCAATAATCTAAAAAAGCGGTATCTCCGAAAAGAGCTCTCAGAGATTCTTCCGTTAATTAGAAGAACAGGACAGCCATGCTCTTTCGCAGCTCTTAAGAGATTCGGCCAAAATTCTGATTCAGCCAAAACAAACAATTTAGGGTTGTAAGCGCTGAAGTATTTCCTGGTGACTGAGGCAAAATCTAAGGGAACGAAAAAGATATTGTCAACTGCCTTTAGCTTCTCCTTAGCAATCCGCAAGCCTGTATTAGTCAGAGAGGAGAAGCTTATCTCTATCGAAGGATACTTGGCTTTGAGCTTCTGGATAATACTCTGGAGAGAGAGAACTTCTCCCACCGAAACAGCATGAATCCAGATGGATTCTTTCTGGCTCCTCTCCTTGGGCAGTTCATAGCCCAGCCTTTTTTTAAGATAAAGCCACTCCCCTCTTAACACCCTTCTTTGAAAAAAATAGAAAGGAATAGCAAACATCAAGGCAGAAAAAAGTAGGAGTGAATAGAGAAAATACATTTTATAGCTACCTATACTAACTAATTTTTCTCTCAATATGCAAGTTTCGCTTGGTTGATTTTTTTAAATATTTGTATTATTTTTGCAAGTATCCTTGACAAGGAGGTGAGGATGAAAAGTTATTTTAGGCCGATCACAAGGAGAAAGTTCATCAAATCAGGAATCGCTGGTGGAGCTATAATCGCCACCTATCCTGTCTGGAAACTTTTCTCTTTTTCGACTCCCCCTTCTGATTTCTATGTCAACCCCGCCTGCAATCTTTCCAAAGAAACACTGGAAAAACTCATTGAAATTGCTCTCCAAAAAGGAGGGGAGTTTGCTGAAGTCTATGTTGAATACAACGTCGGAAATCAGATCTATCTTGAAGAAGACAAGATTTATGGAGCTGGAAGAGGTGTGGACATGGGAGTAGGAATTCGAGTTCTTCACGGCGAAAAAACGGGTTATGCTTACTCTGACGACTTGAGCTTCGAAAGATTGAAACAAACTGCAGAAGTGGCCAGTCACATTGCCTCAGAAAAGACAGCCAAGGAACACACGGGATTGAAGTCTTCCCAGATTCCCTCTTACTACCTAGTCAAAGTTTCACCTGACAACATCATTCCTCAGGACAAAGCCAAGCTCCTCTGGAAAGCGAACTCAGTTGGACGTGAATATGATAAGAGGATTAATCAAGTCAACATCGGATTTTCAGATACCAACAAGAAGATCATCATCGCCAATTCTGAAGGAACCTGGGTTGAAGATGTGCAAACCATAAGCAGGCTTTTGGTCAGCATCAATGCCATAGAGGGTGACAAAAGAAGCCGCGGCTATGCTTACAAGGATGGTACTCTTGGCTACGAGCATTATGACTTGAAAGTTGCCGAGGAATTAGCCAAGGATGCTGGCCGAATGGCTTTAGCTATGCTCCCAGCTGAAGATGCCCCAGCCGGAGAATATCCGATAGTCATGGCCAAAGGGCATTGCGGGACTTTCTTCCATGAAGCCATCGGTCATAGCCTGGAAAGTGATGGCATCAGAAAAAAGACTTCCTGCTTCTGGGATAAAGAAGGAAAAATGATCGCTTCACCGATTTCTTCACTCGCGGATGATGGAACCGTGCCTGGCGCAAGGGGGACCATCAACGTTGATGACGAGGGAGTTCCCGGCCAAAAGACCATTCTCATCAACAAAGGAAAGTGTGTTAATTTTATCTATGACAGACTGAATGCTAAATTGATGAAGGCCCGATTAACAGGAAACGGAAGAAGGGAATCTTACCAGCATTATCCTCTTCCCAGGATGACGAACACTTACCTTATGGCGGGAGAAGATGATCCTGATGATATCTTAAAATCTGTCCAGAAAGGTATCTACATCGCCCGAATCGGCGGGGGAAACGTCAGCTGGGTCACCGGAAGGTTTGTCTTCTCCGTCCCTGAAGGCTATCTCATCGAGGACGGCCAGATCACTAAACCCCTTAAAGGTATTCAGCTTATGGGGAGCGGACCTGAAGTGCTGAAAAACATTGTTATGGTGGGACCAGATATGGAAATTTTGGGAGGCGGAACCTGCGGCAAGAGTGGACAAGGAAAGCCTGTATCTGACGGAAATCCAACGCTGAAGGTTTCCAAGATAACCATCGGCGGGGCCAAGGTATAAGGGGAGGTCAAGAATGAATTATCGATTATTGGCTGAAAACGTTGTCAAAAAGGCATTGAAGGCAGGTGCCGATGAGGCAGAAGTCTATCTAGTGGCGGATAGAGATTTCGAGCTGGATGTGAGGAACGGAGACGTGGAAACCATCAAGCAGGCAACCTCAAAAGGTCTGGGTTTAACGGTCTTTAAAGATAAAAAACTAGGATTTTCGTACACTTCGGATTTTTCAGACGAATCTATCACAGAATTTATCAAGAAAACAGTCCAACTTTCTCTGGTTGCTGATCCAAAGCCTTGGAACGGGCTACCTGATTTCAAGAAGGGAAAGCTACCAGACCTTGACCTCTATGATCCTTCCATCTCTGAAATTCCCAATGAGAAGAAGATAGGCATAGCTAAAGAAGCGGAAACGATTGCCCTTGCCTATGATAAGAGAATCACTAAATCTCGAGGAGGTTCTTTTGGAGACTCTGAAAGAGAAACGGTTATTTCTAATTCTAAAGGGATATCCTACTCATCCAAAAGAACAGGAGTCTATTTTGGAGTCTCAGTCGTGGCCGGGGAAGGCGATGACATGCAGTCAGGGGGATGGGGCTGCTCGAAGAGGCATTTTCAGGACTTAGATCCTATAGAGGCTGTGGCTAAAAAAGCTGGCCAAAGAGCCGTTGAAAAGCTGGGTGCAAAGTCTGTTGAAACTCAACAAGTCCCAGTTGTCATAGACCGTTATGCTGCGCCTGCCTTCTGGTATGGGATCTTGTTTGCCATGAATGGTGACAGTGTATACAAGAAAACCACTTTCTTGACTGAGTATCTTGATAAACAAGTGGCTTCAGAGCTAATCACCCTAGTGGATGATCCAACTGTTCCCCGCCATTATTCCTCGGTTCCGTTTGATGGAGAAGGAAATCTGACCCAAAAAAACGTCCTCATTGGTGAGGGAGTCCTGAAGATGTTCCTTTACGACACTATCACAGCTCGGAAAGCTGGAGTTAAAGTCAATACCATTGCCCGCCGGTATGGATACCGCTCTCCCGCCTCGGCCGGCTTTCTAAATGTTATCGTCCAAAACGGTATTGTGCCCAGAGAAAAGATTATTTCTGAGATAAAAAATGGATACTATGTCACTGGCCTCAGAGGAATAGGAACCGATATTCCGACGGGCAACTATTCCTGTGGCTCCTCTGGATTCTGGATAAAGGATGGAAAGACAGCCTTTCCTGTGGACGGCATGACTCTGGGCGGAAATGCTCTTGAGATGCTGAAAAATATCGAAGTGGTGGCTAACGATCTTGAGCTGAGAGGAAGTTTGAACAGTCCTTCTTTTAGGATCGCCGAGCTTGCTGTTGGGGGGAAAAAATAGCTCAAGTTTTTTAGCTCAAGAAGAAAGGGCCCTTTTTGAAAAAACAAGAATATTCATATTCCATGAAACAGAAAGGATAATAAATGGCTGAGAAAAAAAAGAAAAAAGAAGAACAAAAAGAAGAAGCCAAGAAAGAAAAAAAGCAAGCCAAGAAAGAAGAGCGGGAAGAAAAGGCTAAAGAAGAGGCAAAAGAGGAAGTAAAAAAGGAGAAAAAAGTCAAGGAAAAGAAGAAAAAAGAAGAACCAAAAGTAGAGAAAGAAGTCAAGAAAGAAGAAAAAGAAGAAGAGGTCAAAAAAGAGGAAGAAGAGAAAGAAAGGGAAGAGAAAGCAGAAAAAAAGGACGTTGAGGAAGTCCCAAGAGAAGAGGAAGAAGCGAAAGAGGAAAAGGAAGAAGTAAGAGAAGAAGCCCCCCCTGAGCCAGAAAAACCAGCTGAAGCGCCAGCTCCTCCTAAGCCCAAGAAGAAAAAGATCAACTTAATGACTTTGGCCGAGGTAGAAGAAAAACTCAGAGAGACTGAGGAAAAAATGGGAGGCTTAGACTCAAAGTATGCCCAGCACTTGCTCCGCAGAAAAGAGATATTGAGTGGGCAGAAGAAAAAAGGGAGTTGAAAATCCCCAAATCTTTAAATCAGGTAGATTCTTGGAAAGAACCCTATACCCTGCCCCTTCCAGACTTATGAATCAGCAACCTCTTTCTTAAACGATACCAAGGAATCAGCATCAATATAATAATGAATACAGATATAAAATAGATCTTATTCACTCCTTTTCCTATATCATGGGCTAAAAAGATGATGCTTCTCTGGAGATGAATAAAAATTAAATTAAAAAAAATCAAATTCAGATAAATATATTCTTTCCTTAAACTCATGATGAGATTCTTTCTTTGAAGAACAAGGCCTTCCTTTTTTCTGGTCAGCAAATCCACTGGGAAGTTGACTCTAGAGAGCCACCAAAAGCCAAAACAGAAAAGTGTTTGAACCAAGGGATACAGGAAGAATAGAGGGGACTTCTCCGTCAAAATGACTTGCTGTTTGAAAAAATTGATCCAAAGGGGCATCTCTTGAGGAAGGCGAGGATAAGCATAGAAGGCCATGACCCAGCCGAGGATGACCAGAATTCCGTTGGCTACCAAGAGGAACAAATGAGTCTTCTTTTTCACCTTTCAAGGTTAAATGCTTGCCCCGCTCATGTCAAACCAAAAAGGAACTTAAAGATTTACATTCACTCAGATTTCTGATAGTATTATAAAACAAAAACCTTAGGAGAAGTTACAGTTGCTGAGCAAAGAAGAAAAATTAAAAATCATCAAGGATAACAAGATCCATGCCTCGGATACGGGTTCACCAGAAGTCCAAATAGCTATCATGACCAACAGGATCAATTACCTCTCCGAGCATTTTGAAAGCCACAAGAAGGATTTTCATTCTCGGACAGGCCTGATGAGGCTTGTGGGACAGCGAAAGAGGCTTCTCGAATACCTTAAGAAGGAAGATCCCGCCAGGTATGAAAAACTGATCAAGAAGCTCAAGCTCAGAAAATAATTCTCGATTCCAGGAGCCAAAATGTCTCACAAAATCAGTCTTAAAATCAATAACCGGACTCTTTCCATAGAAATAGGCAAAATCGGAAAACAGGCCGATGGTTCTGCTCTGCTTCGCTATGGAGATACGATTATGTTTGTCTCCGCCACTTCCAAGAAGGAAGCAAAAGAAGAGAGGTCATTCCTTCCCTTAATCGTCGATTACCGAGAAAACACCTACGCTGCTGGAAAGATCCCGGGGGGATTTTTTAAACGAGAAGGCAAACCATCAGATAAAGTCATCCTCCTCAGCCGTCTTATCGACAGGCCTATAAGATCTCTTTTTCCTGAAGGATATTTCTTTGACACCCAGATAGTGGCTCTCCTCCTATCGGCTGACCTTGAGAATGAGCCAGATACTCTGGGCCTAATAGGGGCTTCGGCCGCTCTTTACTTTTCAGATATTTCTTTTACTACCCCCCTGGGCGCAGTAAAAGTCGGCTTGGTTGACAGCAAATTCGTGATTAACCCTACTGTTAGCGAATTGGAAAAAAGCCCCCTGAACATGGTTATCGCCGGTACTGAAGAAGGAATCGTGATGATAGAAGCTGAAGGAATTGAAATTGAAGAAGAACAGATTATAGAAGCTGTGAATACTGCTCGAGAGACTATCAATAGAATTGTCCAGGCCCAAAAAGACCTCTTTTCTCGATTGAAAATTAAAAAAAGAGGATTTGAACTTAAAGCCATTGATCAAACCAAACAGAAAAAGATCGAAAAAGAAATCTCCGCTGACCTTTTAGAAGCTATCAAAGCCAAGAGTAAGAAGTCGAGTGAAGAAGAGACAAAGAAAATACTGAATGATTTGCTCGAAAAAATCCCCGAGGAGAACGAAGAAGAAATAAATGAAACCAAGCAAATTTTCACCGATATTCAGAAAAGAATGGTCAGAGACCTCATCTTGAAAAAGGGAAAGAGAGCTGACGGCAGAAGCTTTGATGACATAAGGCCCATCTCCATCGAAGTCGGCTTACTGCCCAGAACTCACGGCTCTGCGCTCTTCACACGAGGAGAAACGCAGTGTTTGGCCACAGTGACTTTGGGTACCTTTGAAGATGTACAAAGACTAGATGGGCTGGGAGAAGAGGACGAAAAGAGATTTATGCTTCATTACAATTTCCCTCCCTTCAGCGTCGGCGAAGTCTCCTTTTTAAGAGCGCCAGGGAGGCGTGAGATTGGTCATGGCGCCTTAGCGGAAAAAGCCATCCAACCTGCCATTCCTGATGAGGAAAGCTTTCCCTACACTATCCGAATAGTCTCAGATATTCTGGAATCGAATGGTTCTTCTTCTATGGCTACTGTCTGCGGCGGAGTTCTTTCCCTTATGGATGCGGGAGTCCCTCTCTCTATGATTACTGCAGGGATTGCCATAGGCTTGGTAAAAGAAAACGGTCAATACGCCCTCCTTTCTGACATTGCTGGACTTGAAGATCATTTTGGAGACATGGATTGTAAGGTCACCGGAACGGAAAAGGGCATTACTGCCATTCAGTTGGATCTAAAAATTCCCTCCATCTCGCTGGATATATTAAAAGAGGCCCTGCTAAAAGCCAAGGAAGGACGGCTGAAGGTATTGACCAAGATGAAAGAAGCCCTTCCCTCACCTCGCTCTGAACTCTCTCCTCATGCCCCTCGCATCATAACTCTAGTCATAAATCCCGAAAAAGTGAGCGAGGTCATCGGGCCAGCAGGAAAAGTCATTAAAAAAATCATAAACCAGACCAACGCCAAAATAGACATCGAAGAAAGTGGAAAAATCACCATTGCTTCCTCTGATATGGAATCCGCTGAAAAGGCCAAAGAGATGATAAGAGAGATCACCATTGAAGCCGAGGTTGGAAAAACCTACACCGGAAAAATTGTCAGGCTTGAAGATTATGGCGCTTTTGTTGAAATTCTGCCTAATATCGTCGGCCTCCTCCATATCTCCGAGGTCGCTCCTTACCGAATAAAAAACATCAGGGATAAGCTCAGAATCGGGCAGGTTGTCCGAGTCAAGGTCCTCGATATCGGTGAAGATCATAAGATCAAATTGAGCAAGAAGGTCTTAGAAAAAGATTCTCATCGCAGCGACGAATTCGGCCGGGAACCACGAAAAAAATCTCATCTTAATTCGCATCGCTATGACGGAAAGAAATTTTAACTCGTTTTAAAAAAGATAAAATGTTCAAACCTTCCGCTCAGAAAAAAGGCTTTACTCTGATCGAAATGCTGGTCACCGCGGCAATCCTGGCCGTTCTGGCTGCCGCGATCATGCCTTTGGCTAAAGTGGCTGTTAAAAGAGAAAAGGAAATCGAGCTGCGCAGAAGCTTGAGGCTCGTTCGGGAAGCCATCGATGCCTATAAAAATCTGGCTGATGAAAAAAAGATAAAGGTGGAAGAAGATACAGAAGGCTATCCTCCGGATTTAGAAACTTTGGTTAAAGGAGTTGAAATTCAGGAAACAGGAGAAAAATCAAAATCTAAGATTGTAAAATTCTTAAGACGCATTCCCAAGGACCCCATGACAAACTCTTACGACTGGGGATTGAGATCCTACCAAGACGACCCTGATTCTGATATCTGGGGAGAAGAAAATGTCTACGACATCTATACCAAAAGCCGAGCCACTGGCTTGGACGGAACGAAATACAGAGATTGGTGAAGGCATAAGCAAGAGAATGAGAAACACAACAAAAGGATTTACTCTCATTGAAATCTTGATCGTCTTTACCCTGATCGGGATTCTCGTGGGGCTGGGTATTCCTCAATACAAGCACGCCATCAAGAAATCCAAAGAAACTGTTCTGAAAGAAAACCTTTACCAAATGAGGCAATTGATAAACCAGTATTATGCCGATAAGGGAAAATATCCTCTCTCTCTCCAGACGCTGGTCGATGAAGAGTATTTCCGGACTATTCCGATCGACCCCATGACAGGGTATTCTGACACCTGGATAGAAATCCCGGAAACTCCCTCCGATGAAGAACTCACGATTGACTTTCAACCTGGTATTGTGGACGTCCAATCTGGCTCTGATCAAATAGCCATCGATGGAACAGCCTATAACACATGGTAATCTGTGTATTCATTCTCTTTATCCCATAAGAGCCCGATGACGAAGAAAGAAGGCTATACCCTTCTTATCCTGATGGTGGCTGTCTCTATCTTGAGTATCGGACTCTTGATCGCCATCCCTGTCTGGCAGACTCAAATCCAGCGTGAAAAAGAAGAAGAGTTAATCTTTAGAGGCAAACAATACGTGGAGGCCATCCGAATCTATCAGCTTAAAAATCCAGGAAGTTTTCCCCGGACTTTGGAAGAGCTGGTCGAGGAAAAATGCCTCCGAAAACTCTTCTCTGACCCGATGACAGAACACGGAGAATGGAATATTATCCTGCTTACCGGAAGAGTTGCCAGGCAAAGGCGGCAACAAAGGCAAAGTTCTCCTCAGAGAGTTCTGGTAGCTCCGCTAAAAGCCCTCTCTTCCATAGACAATCCAAGGATTATCGGTGTCGTCAGCTCCTCCACCAAAAAATCCATCAGAATTTATTTCGAGCAAGATACTTACGATAAATGGCTTTTCTTCTACGGCCAAGATCCACGAAAAATGCCTGATATCATCTTTTATGCCAAAAGAGAAAAGGATTGATGGCCTCCATCCTTATCGTAGCCGGTGAAAATTCAGGAGAAAAATACGGCGCCGGCCTTGTTCGTCAGTTCAAGAAAATAAGTCCCGCTTTCTCATTTTTCGGTATCGGTGGAGAATACATGGCAGCTGAAGGAGTAGAAATCATAGTGCCTATGGAAAAACTCGCTGTTGTCGGGGCTGTTGAAATCCTTTCGCATCTTCCTCGCCTTAAAATAATATTTGACCAACTCAAAAAGGAAATCTCGATGCGGAGGCCTGTTGTTTCTATTCTCATAGATTCTCCTGATTTTAATCTGCGCCTGGCCAAAAAAATCAAAAAATTGTCCATCCCGGTGCTCTATTACATAAGCCCCACGGTGTGGGCCTGGCGAAAGGGAAGGCTGAAAACCATAGAGCGCACAGTCGATAAAATGCTGCTCATTTTCCCCTTTGAAGAAGAAATATACCAAACTCGTGGAATCCCTGCTGTTTACATCGGGCATCCCCTATTAGAAAGAGTTAGAGTCACTCTCAGTAAAGAAGACTTCTTCCAGAAGTATGGATTGGGCTCTCAGAAAAAACTCATCACCCTGCTTCCGGGAAGCAGAAAAAGCGAATTGAAATACCATATGCCAGTTCTGGCCAAGACTATTCAAAAAATAAAAAAAGAAATCCCAGCCCATTTTATTCTGGTTTTAGCCGAAGGCCTCGCTGGACAAAGCCTCGAAAGGTATGTTCCGGCGGATTCTGACCACGTAACAGTCCTGACCGAAGACAACTATGAGGCGATGGCCTACAGCGACCTCGTCCTCTCTTCCTGTGGAACAGCCAACTTGGAATCTGCTCTTTTGGAAACTCCTTTCATCTCTTTCTATCGTCTCTCCCCTTTCACTTACTATGCAGGAGTTCGATTTATAAGAATCAGAAATTATAGTATCGTGAATATCCTGGCTGGGAAAAAAATTGTTCCAGAATTGATCCAGAAAAACTTCTCTCCTGAGAATATCTGCACAGAGGCAAAAAGAATCCTCGATTCAGAAGAGTCAAGATCAGAAATGATATCCAATTTTCGAAAAATCAAAGAGCTTTTAGGCGACAAGAAAGCCTCACAGAATGCAGCCCAGGAGTTGGATAAACTCATCAAAAAAAATCTCTAGGGCTCCGCGCGTAAAGTTTTTCTCCAGCCTGGTCTCTGGTAAAAAACAAATCCACTCAACATAAAACCAAGCCCTCGATCATTCGGGCTTGAAAAAAACTTCTTTATAAATATAAATTCAAAGCCATCCTGATAGACAAACAAAAGGGTAAAAAAGTAGAAAAAATGGTGGAATTTGAAATCAAATAAAGAAAGAGACAGAGCTAAGGCGAAATCCTCTCATTAATCTTTTAGCTCGGGCAGGACAAATTCAATCTTGTCATAGAGTTTCAACCGATGTCTAGCCACGCTTCCAGCTTTAAGCTCTAGGACGAACAGAGCCGAGTTCGAGGTAGAATAAGAAGGACAGGGGTCTTTTGTGCAGGGTGGAACATCGATTTCAAGATGAACAATTCGCTTTTCTCTGTCCAGCCAGAGAATATCTATGGGAAATCTCATGTTTTTCATCCAAAAAGAATGAATCCCTTCCCTTTTAAAGACGAAAAGCATTCCCTGATCCCAATCTATTTTTTCCCTGAACATCAATCCCTCCTGTCTTTCTTTATCTGTTAAGGCCAACTCAGCTGTAAGGGAAGATCCGTCGGGAAGAAAGATCTTCAGGTATTTTCTGGAAAATGCAGCAGTGCCCGAGAGTATCGATAGTATTAAGAATAAGAGAAAAAAGAAGCCTTTGCCCTTTTTGTCCCTGGTGGGAAGAGATGGTTTTTGTTGAGACATTGGCATCCCTCTAATGAGTTGTAATCAAAGGAACAAAACGCACCGGAAGGAGTTTTTTCTTCTTAACCTTTTTTTCACCTTTCGTCACCAAAACTAACTCCTGATACATAGAGCCAACCGGAATGATCATCCTTCCTGTAGTTTTGAGCTGTTCCTGCAAAGCTTTAGGAATTCTAGCTGGGGCTGCAGTGACAATGATGGCATCGTAGGGCTTATGTTCTTCCCAGCCCAAAGTGCCATCATTGACTTTAAAATGAATGTTTTTATAACCTAACTTCTCTAACACCAGTCTGGCCTTGATAGTGAGGGACTCGATGATCTCAATAGTGTAAACTTCCCTTACGATCTCTGCCAAAACAGCAGCTTGGTATCCTGAGCCCGTTCCAACTTCAAGGACTTTATCTTGATCCCGCAACTGGAGAACTTCAGTCATGTAGGCCACGATGTAAGGCTGCGAAATTGTCTGGCCCTCTCCTATAGGAAGAGGTTCATCATGATAAGCATAGGATTGCACATCTTCAGGCACAAACATATGACGAGGAACTTTCAGCAAAGCTTTCAAAACAGCTCTGTCTTTTACCCCTCTGGCTTCTATCTGTTCGAAGACCATCCTTTCTCGCTCACGAGCAAAATTGATTTTCTTCTTCATCGAAAAGGAAAATCCTTCCCCTCTTTTTTTAAGGAGCGAATAAACTCAATATTTCCTATCAAGTACTACCCAGGAAGCTGCATGTGCTTTTTTAAGCTGCTGAAGGCTTACCACTAAGAATTCTGCTCAATAGGCTCTGGCAAAATAAACGAGATTCTCTGCTTTCTTCTTACAGAAAACACACTCTCCTGGAGCTCCTTTCTCTGTCTTCTCCAGACTGATAACCCGGATAGTGGCCATGGTCTCTTCTTTAATCTTATCCTCGCAATCCTGCCTACCGCACCACGAAGTTTTCACAAAACCCTTATTTTTTTCTATGACCTCCTTTAACTCATCATAACTCTTGGCTTCATGGGTATTTCCCTGCTGAAATTTCACGTTCTCCTTCAGCATAGAGTCCTGAATATCTTTAAGTACAGCTGACACCTTTTTGTCCAGCAAGTTTACCGGACAAGACTCTTTCTGTCCCGTATCCCTTCTAACTAGAACCACTTGCTTGGCCTTAATATCTCGGGGACCGATCTCGATCCTTAAGGGAACCCCTCTCATTTCCCATTCTGAAAATTTCCAACCTGGAGTGAATTCTGCTCTCTCGTCCAACTCAGCCCTTATTCCCTTATCGCGCAACTTCTTCTCAGCTTCTTGAGCCTGGGGAAGGACACTTTCTTTCCAGTTGCCCACAGCAATAGGAACTATAATAACTTGAATGGGAGCAACTCGAGGAGGAAATCTAAGGCCTGAATCATCACCATGAGCCATGATCAAAGCCCCTACCAGGCGGGTGGATACTCCCCAGGAAGTCTGCCAGACGTACTGGAGTTTTTGTTCTCTATCTTCAAACCTGATGTTAAAAACCTTGGAAAAATGCTGACCCAAGTTATGAGATGTTCCCATTTGAAGCGCTTTGCCATCGGACATTAAAGCTTCGATAGCATAAGTCTCCAAGGCTCCTGCAAACCTCTCTCTATCTGACTTTTTCCCCGCCAGGACCGCGATGGCCAACTCATTTTCAACAAATTCTTTGTAGAGAGAAAGAATCATCAAGGTTTCTTTTTTGGCTTCTTCATGAGACTCATGAGCTGTGTGTCCTTCTTGCCATAGGAATTCTGTTGTTCTCAGAAAAGGTCTCGTGACTTTCTCCCAGCGGACAATGTTGGCCCACTGGTTAATCAATACAGGCAAATCTCGCCAAGATTTTATCCACTTGGAGTACATGCTGCAGATGATGGCTTCAGAGGTCGGTCGAACGGCTAATCTTTCTTCTAACTCTTCATTCCCTCCCAGAGTCACCCAGGCCACTTCGGGCGCAAAGCCTTCAACATGCTCGGCCTCTTTCTGTAAAAAACTTTCTGGAATAAACAGCGGAAAATAGGCATTGGAATGCCCAGCAGCTTTAATCCTTTCATCCAGGAGACGCTGAATATTCTCCCATACAGCATACCCATAGGGACGGATGACCATCATCCCCTTCATCGGAGCATAATCCGCCAGCTCTGCCTTGCGAATGATCTCTACGTACCATTTTGAAAAGTCAACGCTCTTCGATGTGAGTTTCTTTACGTATCTCTCTTCTTTACTCACCTCTCTCTCCACTCGTTTTATCCTCGGCTCATTCTATCCACAGGCATTTTTTTTGTCAAGGACAGCCACCAACTGTATAATTTTTAAACAGTTAGCCCTGAAATTCTGAACACCTGGTCTCTCCCCAATAATCTTTCTCGAGCATAAAAAAAGAGCCTGAGGGTGACTCGAATTTAGGAAAAACTCACCCTGAAATTCATCCTTAAAGGCTATTGACTGGGATACTAAATTGAATCATGATAGCCAAAAATAACTAGGATGCAAGAATGTTGAGTGCGTCGTTCGTCCAATCTGTCAGGAAAATGAAGACCGAGGAAATCGGATTTAAACTTCCTCTTTCAGCTTTGGTGAAGGGTAAGAACTCCTGGGGCCGTTATTTTACTGAATCAACCATGATTTCATACATCAGTCAACACGGTGTTTCTTTTAAGTTAAAAGCTCCTGTTTATCCCGGCCATAAACTAAAACTAATTATCGAACTCCCACCCAGGCTAGGAGAAAACTTAAAGCTTTTTATTCAAGGCAAAGTGGTTTTTGTCGAAGCCACCAGGATACAGAAACCTCTCCAAAAAGTCTCACTAAGGTTTGGAAGCACCTACAGAATCCAAGCTGAGAAGTAAGGTTTTCAAACAATCAATCATTCATATCACCTTTCTGGATGATAGAAATCAAGAAATATTCACCCCAAAATTCATCCTAAAAGGCGATTGACCGATTCGATAACCTCTGCAAAAATCATTATCTTAGATGATTTCTAGGAATTTAGACAACAAAACCTTGAACTACAGCTCTGCCAAAAGAATCAAACGAGAGAAGAGTTTTGACCTCCCTATTCCTATCCTGATTTCAGGAATGGATGCGAGAGGAAATGAATTCCAAGAACAATCTAAACTCTCCTCCATCAGTTCTCAACAGGCTACCTTCTGGCTTAATTCCGCGGTCACTATCGGTTCCCGGTTGAACCTGAGTCTTGACATTCCCAAGACTGTAGTCTTAGAAAGGCAACTGAAACTTTTGCTCACCGGTGTTGTGGTCTTTGTTAAAGGCGAGACAAACCTCAGGAAAAAGCAAATGATTTCGGTTCGCTTAGACAAAAAATACAAGATCCGTACCCTTACTGCTAAAAAATAGCCGGGTTAAAAAAACCATTAAATTCTAACCCCTTTCAATTTTTCTTTGCTGAGACTTGACAATGAAATTTTCTTTTTATAACATACATTCAAAAAAAAGAGAAAGACACATTTTAAAGCAAAAAAAACTTTAAAAATATTTAAAAATCATGAATAATAGAGGAAGATGACGACAAAAAAGAAGCCTCAAGTCAGCAAGGCCAAGTTTATCAACCTCTTAATCTTTTGTCCCTCAGAATTGATCCTCTCCGGAATCATGAATTCTTTAGATAACGCAACTGATGTCAAGATCATCCACATCGAAAAAAATACTATTGATTCCTTCATGGATTCCATAAAAAAACTCAAACCCGATATCATTCTCTTTACCTATACAGAGCCCTTTCCGAACATCAGAGAAATCTGTAAAGCGATTAGAGAAATTTCAAAGGTCCAGACAAAATCTCAGTTGTTGTTGGTAGGCAACATTCCCTCTCATGAGGAAATCGTGAACCTCATGAATGCAGGAGTAAGAGGTTATTTTGATCTGAATGACCAACCCTTCCAATTGCCTGAAGCCATTCGAGTCATAGATAAAGGAGAAATATGGCTGCCTCGAGATAAAATGAGCAGCATCATGGATCGCATAATTTCTGTAGTCGGAAAAGACCTGAAGGAAAAAACTCTTGATCAGCTCACTCCGACTGAATTCCAAGTGCTTCGGCTTATCGGACAAGGAAAGAGCAATGATGAAATAGCAGAAGCTCTCTTCATCAGCAAGAACACAGTCAGATCTCATATAAAAAGCATTTACGCTAAGCTCGACACGCATAACCGACTTCAACTTGCTCTTTATGCGATCAATTCAGCTTTGTTTTAACAATAAAATTTAAAGGAAATCATGACTAAAAAAACAACATCAAAAAAAACCACGAAGAAAAAGACTCCAATGAAGAAAGTCTCTCCTCCCGATCACCCAAAGATCAATCGCCGGAAAGAGTGGAGATTGGAGCTTCCACTGCCTGGAGTAGCGGAAGGAAAACTTCCTAAAGGGAAGAAATTCAAAGAAGTCATGACCGTGAACAATATCAGTTCTGGAGGGGCATATTTTTGTCTCGATTCAGGAGTGATCATCGGTTCTAAGATCAATCTGGTCCTCGCCCTCCCTGATAAATTGAGCGAACAAAAGAAACTCAAGCTCTGTGTGGGTGGAATTACAGTCAGGCTCGAAGAAGCGGATAAGATGAGAAAAAAGCACGGTGTGGCCATCCGTTTTTCGGAAAGTTATAGCATCATTCCTGAGAAAAAAGAGAATTTCAAAAAATAACCTGGAATAAAAATAGCCCTTCTCTCTCTTGGATCTCTGAATTCATTAGTCGTAAACCATTTTTGCCCTTTCTAAGGTGAGCTCGATGCTAATCGTAGCTTTAACTGGTGGAATAGCAACCGGCAAATCCATCGTGGCCAAAACTCTTCAAGATTTAGGGTGCTATGTTCATCATGCAGATCAAATCGCTCACCAGCTGATGGAACCTGGAAAGCCTGCCTGGAAAAAGATTGTTTCGCGGTTCGGTGAAGAAATTTTAAAACCTGATAAGACAATAAATCGTATAAAATTAGGAGCTATTGTTTTTTCTGATGAAAAAAAACGAAATTTCATCAATCAGTTAATTCACCCTCTGGTCCTTGAGGAAAAAAAGAAAACCATCGATAGGCTGGAAAAAGAAGGCCGTCATGAAATATTCGTTTCAGAAGCAGCCCTGACCATAGAATCTGGGTTTGCTGAGTTTTTTGACAAGATTATTGTTGTCTTCTGCCAAGAAGAAATTCAAATCAAAAGATTAATGGAGAGGGATAACATCGATCGAGAAGAGGCGTTAAGAAAAATCGCCAGCCAAATGCCTACTGAGGAAAAATTAAAGTCAGCCGATTATGCCATCAACTCTTCAGGTGCTGTGCAAAGTACAGTAGAGCAAACAGAAAAGGTCTTTTTAAGCCTAAAATCAGATCATAAAAGGAAGCAGGGAATCAATAGGGATAAGGATAAAACAACCTAGCCTTTTGAAGCCTTTATCTTCCTATTCCTGTTTTTCTTCCCCAATTGCTTCAGCCCGATGAAATGCCATGGGAACGGTTCTATTTTTTAAAATAAAAAGCTTATTACCATGAAAAATACACGAGCCTAAAAAAATAGAACCATCCCCTATTTGAAGGATATCGTTTCTGTCTATTTCTTTAATCAGGCAGGGCCGCAGCAAGTAAAGGTAGCATCAGCTCATGATGGCCGATAAAATAGAATCCTGTTCCGTTTTCTGCAACCGGCCTCTTGACCACATTCTGATAAGGACGGTAATGGTGGATAAAATCAAAAACCGCAGTCGTGAATCCCGCCAGAGATACCCCTTTATTCCTGATAAAAGTCACCGCTTTGAGAAAAACTTCAGGCAAGACTACAGCCGAGCCGATATTAACAAAAATCCCTCCTCCATCTATTTTCTCCAAAAGAGAACAGAACAGAAAGAAGTCCTTGAGGGATGTTTTACCCAAAGCCTCTCCTTTAGATTGAGGATGAAAATGAATCGTATCCGTTCCTATGGCAACATGGATGGTAGTGGGAATTGCTAGATCATAAGAATTGGCCAGAAGGCTTATTTCTTTAAAAGGGAAATCGGAAGCTGCTAGCATTTTCCCGACTGCTTCTCCCAATCCTAGGTCTTCCTCGGCTCCTGAAATGATGGCTTGATTCAGCACCTCACCAGGTTCTTGAGCCATGCCAAACTGTCCTTCCTTGAGCTGGACATTTACATCTTCAGAAGTCTGTCCACAATAAGCGATCTCGAAGTCATGAATTATCCCCGCACCGTTAAGGGCCAAGCAAGTGATCCATCCTCTCTTCATCAAGTCAACCAAAATCGGATTCAAGCCCACCTTGATGACCTGAGCTCCTAGGGCAAAAATAATGGCCTTCTTCTTTTCCTTTGCTTTTCCCATCAGATGGAGAAACTGTTTAAAATCCTTGGCAGCT
Organism: Candidatus Aminicenantota bacterium; assembly: GCA_011772495.1. Classification (GTDB taxonomy): domain Bacteria; phylum Acidobacteriota; class Aminicenantia; order Aminicenantales; family Aminicenantaceae; genus WVZL01. The sequence continues at coordinate 71,119 of WVZL01000044.1, read as the reverse complement.
AAAACATCAGGAAGAGAGTCAATGAATCGAGATATGGGTCCCCCTCTCCTCAGCACTTGAGCAAAGTCTTTGGCCTTGACTTTGCTCTTCCTGGATTTAAGAGAATAAGTCCTCAAGCCCTCAGGAGTCAGCGGCTTGTCCTTATATTTACTCATCATTCCCTTAATAATCTATCCATAAAAAAGCCCAACTCACTCTCAACCAGAACATACCTCAATTAGGACTCTATTCAAGGAAAGGAGATTTAGAAAGAAAGGAATGCGACCTGTTATATCTACGAGAGAAGAAAGGTTTCATACTTATCTGGCTTGGGATCAAGCCTTATAGTTTTTTCAGGTCCTGGCCAGGTTTAAATTTTATTCTTTTTCCTTCTTGTATCTTGATCTGTTTCTTGCGGCGAATATCTCTTCCGAATCCAGTTTTTTTGGGAACAACCTTGAAACTCGCAAATCCTCTAATCTCAATTTTCTCATTATTGGCCAAAGCTTCTTTGAGTGATCCTAGAATATCTTCAACGATTAACAACGATCTTGCTCGGTTAAACTCCGACTTTTTCTCGATTTGAAGGGCGATATCATTCTTAATCATTCCCTTCTCCTTTTTTATTTATTGAGAGTAACTTATAATAAATTTTTTGGAATCAAAAAGTCAAGATATAAATTATTGACTTGCCAATAAATACTCCCTATAATGAGTCCAGAGTGAAGAAGAGTACTTTTGTAATTTCATTCTGCTTGATTTTCCCTCTGTTAGCTCAAGCGTCTATCCTAAAAATAGAAATCAATAATCCTATCCATCCCATAATCTCAGAATACGTTCGGAACACTATCGATAAAGCAGAAAAAGAAAAAGCCAGCCTCATCATCATGACTCTGAACACACCCGGTGGATTGGATTCCTCCATGCGGGAAATCATAGAAAAAATATTGAGCTCAAAAGTCCCTGTAGTTGCTTTTGTCAGCCCCAGCGGGGGTCGATCTGCCTCAGCAGGTTTTTTCATCGCTATTGCTTGCGACCTTTTTGTGATGGCTCCTGGCACGAATACAGGAGCAGCTCACCCCGTAGGAATATCGATAACAGGCCAAAAAATGGATGAAACCATGGAAGAAAAAGTCACTCATGATGCGGCCTCTTACATCAAAACCTTGGCTGAAAAACGGGGAAGAAACAGCAAATTGGCCGAAGATGCGGTCAGGAAAAGCTTATCTTACACAGAAGAAGAGGCTCTAAGAGGGAATCTGATTGATTTGGTCGCAAAGGATGAACAGGAAATCATTGACTTTTTTCACGGGAAAAAAATCAAAAGGTTTACCGGCGAAGAAGTTTTGCTTGATCTCGAAGGAGAGGAAGTCCAAGAAATTCCTCTCAGCACCAGACAAAAATTTTTAATAACCATCTCCAACCCTAACCTGGCTTATATTCTACTAATGCTGGGGCTGCTGGGTCTGTATTTTGAATTTTCCAACCCAGGCTCTATTTTGCCAGGAGTCATGGGCGGAATTTGCCTCCTCTTGGCTATATTCTCTTTCCAGATCCTGCCCATTAATTATGTGGGACTGATACTGATTTTCTTAGCTATCGGGTTGTTCATTCTGGAGATAAAGGTTCAGAGTTATGGGATTCTATCCATAGGAGGAATTATTGCCATGGTTATCGGCTCCATTATGCTCATCGATGCTCCTATCCCTGAATTGCGGCCAAGCCTTAAATTTATTATCCCAGTAGCTGTCGGAGTTTCGTTAATTTTTATCTTCTTGATTGTCTTGGCCATCCGGGCGCATATAAAAAAAGTTTTCACCGGAAAAGAAGGACTGGTGGGAGAAATCGGGACTGCCAAGACCGATCTCAAACCCGAAGGCAAGGTTTTTGTCCACGGAGAAATATGGCAAGCAGAAGCAAGTGAAAAAATTCCCAAGGGCTCAAAAGTCAAGGTAGTAGAAGTCCTGGGACAATTGAAAATAAGAGTGGAAAAAATTTAAATAGACAAAGAGGAACTAAAGGAAAATATATCAAAAATATAAAAGGTAAAGCCTTGGATTTCTCCGCTTTCTGTTTGAATCAATAAATTAAGTCCGAAAAGGAGGTAAGAATGTTTACATTCCCGGTGATTATAGGGATTCTTATCGTTTTCTATCTGTTGAATGCGATTAAAATTCTAAGGGAATACGAAAGAGGTGTCATTTTCCGTTTGGGGCGTGTCCTGGCCAAGCCAAAAGGCCCAGGCCTGATTTTCGTTTTTCCTCCGATTGACCGGATGGTCCGGGTAAGCCTGCGAATAGTCGTAATGGATATTCCACCTCAAGATGTCATTACCAAGGATAATGTATCCGTAAAAGTCAATGCTGTGGTCTACTTTCGTGTCATGGATCCTCAAAAAGCTGTTATCGAAGTCCAAGACTACCTCTTTGCGACCTCTCAGCTTGCTCAAACTACACTGAGAAGCGTCTTAGGTGAGGTCGAACTCGATGAGCTTCTCTCAGAAAGGGAAAAGCTCAACGCTCAGCTCCAAGAAATCATAGACATGCATACTGATCCTTGGGGAATCAAGGTTCAGTTGGTAGAAATGAAGCATGTTGACCTGCCAGATACCATGGTCAGAGCCATAGCCAAACAGGCTGAGGCCGAGAGAGAGAAGAGAGCCAAGATCATCCATGCAGATGGTGAATTCCAAGCTTCTGATAAGCTCACCAAAGCTGCCGATATCATCTCCACTAATCCTCAGGCTCTTCAGCTCAGGTTCCTGGGAACGCTAACAGAGATAGCCACTGAGAAAAATTCAACGATTATCTTTCCTTTACCCCTTGAATTCCTGAAAGCTTTCTCTTATATAAAACCTAAGACAGAAAAAAAATAGAAAATGAGAAATAAAGACTATAGAGAACTCCAGCTTTCGAGCTCATTGCTTATCTTTATCTTCCTGGCCATTCTCATTTTAGGTGTAGTCATCTTTCTCCTCGGGGTATCGGTCGGGAAAAAACAAGCCCAAATCGTCGCCGACTCTGACATCACCCCCCAAAGAGAAGTCACTCAAGTTGAGAAAAAAGAACCTGTTGCTGCTCAAGAACCAAAAGATTTAATCAGCCAAGAATTGGCCTCTCATCAACAATATCAGGAAGAAACTCAAAAACAACAACCAGCCCCAAAGGACCTCTACTATATCCAAGTTGGCGCCTTTAATAAGAAAGAAGCTGCAGTTTCCTTTGCAGAGCAGTTCAAAAAAGAAGGCTATCCTACGGTCGTCTTAGATCCCTACGACTCGGACAAAAGGCCTGTTTACCGCGTGAGGATCGGAGGATTCTCATCCAAAGAAGAAGCAGAGGCCGTGAAGGAAAAGCTCACCACTTCTAAAAAAAGGAAAGACTTTTTCATCATCAGAGGGTAGATTTTAATACCAAAAAGCAATCGGGCAAGAAGCTGAAAACTTCCTTTAATAGACCTTGAAGATCAATTATAAAGATGCCTCCTTAGCTCTTGCCAGTGGGGCCCTGACTGCTCTTTCCTTCCCGAAATTTAATCTTTCCTTTTTGGGCTGGATTTCTCTGGTCCCTCTGTTATTTATACTCACCGGGAAGAAACCAAAATCCTCTTTTCTGATAGGCTTGATTGCCGGGTTTTCCCATTATGCTATTCTTTTGTACTGGATCCCGCACGTTCCTGCTCATTACGGAAATCTTTCCTTCGGACTCAGCTTTCTTGTTTACCTGCTTTTGGTGCTTTTCTTAGCCCTTTCGTGGGCTTTCTTTTCGCTTATTTTCACTAAGCTACATCGATCCTTTCCAAAGTTGTCTTTTCTTGCTGCTCCCTTGGTATGGATTTCTATGGAATACATACTGACCTATATCATGACGGGCTTCCCCTGGTGTCTGCTGGGCTATAGCCAGTTTAAAAACCTCTTTTTCATCCAACTGGCATCAATCACCGGGATCTATGGTCTTTCTTTTTTCCTGGTTCTTTTTCAAAGCATGTTCGTTTTTTCCATGAGATTCAGAAAGAAAACCCCTTTTTTCATAGCTTTGGGGCTGATCCTTCTTATTCATCTCGGAGGATTTTTGAGTCTTAAAGAAAGGACACCGGATGAAAACACATTCACGGCCGCTGTTATCCAGGGAAACGTTTCCTCAGACATTTACTGGGATCGAATATCAATCCAAGAAATCGTGGAACTCTTCGACCGCCATCTGGACCTGAGTCAACGCTCCTACACAGAAGGGGCGGGATTGATCATCTGGCCGGAATTCTCGGTGCCCCTCTGTTTCAGCTGCACTGAAGAGCTTTACAGATATTTCAAGGAAAGACTTTTTAAGTTCGTCAAGGACACAAATTCCACTCTACTTCTCGGCACCAACGAAGAAAAGACCAGCCAAGAAGAGACTCAATATTTCAATACAGCCTTAGGTCTGAGTCCGGACCTCTCGATGAGCAAGTATTACAAAATGCATTTGGTCCCTTTCGGAGAATACACTCCTTACAAGAAAATCTTCTTTTTTATCGAAAAGGTCACTCATGCCATCGGCGACATAACTCCAGGAACTCAATATTCCCTCCATTCTTATAAGGGTCTGAAATATGGCTCTCCGATCTGCTACGAGATCATCTTTCCCAACCAAGTAAGAAAATTCTCCAAAAAAGGAGCAAATTTCCTGGTCACCATCACCAATGATGGCTGGTATGGGAAGAGTTCAGCTCCTTACCAGCATTTTGCCATGGCTGTATTAAGAGCAGTGGAAAACAGGCGTTACCTGCTGAGAGCAGCCACGACCGGGATAAGCGGAATAATCGACCCTTACGGCCGAATCCTCTCTCAATCTGATATGATGACCAAGACCTATCTTATTGGAAAAATCACTCCTTCTGAAAAGCTGACGTTTTATACCCGATTCGGTGACGTCCTTCCCCTGGCAAGCTTGACTTTGGCCCTGGTATTCCTTATTCTAGCTGTGTTCAAAAGAAAAAAATGAAAGAGAAAGAGACAGCTAAGCAGGTTCAGGTTCCTGACCTACAGCCTAAAATTCAAGAATATCTCTCCAAATTTGAAGAATTAAGAGGTTTTCTTTGACCTAGATCAAAAAAAGACCGAGATTGCGAGTCTAAACAAAGAACTTTCTTCCCCTGATATCTGGCAAAACCAGGAGAAGTCCCAATCCCTCCTCAGGAAAAAGAAAAAACTAGAGGGGGAAATCGAGATCTTCACCAAAATCAAAGAAAAAAAAGAAGAACTTGAGGTCTTGGGTGAGCTGGACAAAGAAGGGGAAAAGGTCGAAGAAGAATTAAAGCAGGCCCTATCTGAATTCGAGAAAGACCTGGATGAAGCAGAACTTAAGACGCTTCTGTTTGAAGAGGATGATTCCAGGAATGCTATCCTATCGATTCACCCTGGCGCAGGAGGAACAGAATCTCAAGACTGGGCCCAGATTCTTTTAAGGATGTATCTGAGATGGGCCGAGAGCAAGGGATACAAAACGAAAATTATTGATTCTCTCCCTGGCGATGAAGCAGGTATCAAGAGTGTTGTCGTTCGCGTGGAAGGAGATTATGCCTATGGTTATTTGAGTCAAGAATCAGGAGTCCATCGGCTGGTCAGAATATCTCCCTTTGATGCCAATCGAAGAAGACACACTTCATTCGCAGCCGTTTTTGTCTACCCTGAGATTGAAGATGATATTGAAGTGGAGATCAATCCAGAAGACTTGAGGATCGATACCTTCCGTGCCTCTGGGAGAGGGGGCCAGCATGTTAATGTTACAGACTCAGCCGTGCGAATAACACATTTGCCCACCGAGATCGTTGTGCAGTGTCAGAACGAAAGGTCTCAGCATAAAAACAAAGCTCTAGCCATGAAAGTCCTGCGGGCTCGTCTCTATGAACTGGAAAAGAAAAAGCAACAACAAAAACTGGAAAAGATTGAAGACTCAAAATCTGATATCGGCTGGGGAAACCAAATCCGTTCTTATGTTCTTCATCCCTACAAAATGATTAAAGACTTGAGAACAAAGAACGAAATAAGTGACGTAGAAAGAGTCCTCGATGGAGACATCAACGAATTCATGAAAGCCAACCTGATCCTCCGAAAGAAAAGTAAGAAATGATAATTTACTTGATCTTATCTTTTGCTTCTTCCCAAATCTTATCCATCTCCTCAAGGCTTGCTTGATCTAAGTCTATCTTTTTTTCTTTGAGTTTTTTTTCGATATGTTTAAACCTCTTTATGAATTTCCTATTGGCCTGTCTCAGGGCAATTTCAGGGTTGATGCTAAGCAAACGCGAAACATTGACCAGAGAGAAGAAAACATCACCCATTTCCCGAGACAACTCCGCTTTGTCCTGAGCATCTATAACTCTCTCCAATTCAGCCACCTCCTCTTTCACTTTTTGAAGAGCCTCCTGGGGCTGATTCCAATCGAATCCATATCGGGAGACCGAGAGCCCTATCTGAAAGGCCGCCAGAAGAGAGGGTGTTGAATTCGGAAAGCGGTCAAAGAGAGACTCCCTCTCTTTTTCTTCAAGTTTCCCTCGAATCCATTCCGCAACCACCTCCCGCGATGTTTCCTTCCGCCTCGGCCCGAAGACATGAGGATGGCGGCGTATCATTTTCTGGTTAATTCCATCTAGAACTTCAGCTATGGAAAATTTTTTCTTTTCTTTGTATATCTGGGCCAGAAAAACAACCTCCATCAGAACGTCGCCTAGTTCCTCAGCCAATGCCTTGCTATCCTCAGCAGATATCGCTTCTACAGCTTCATAGACTTCTTCTAAAAAATAATTGGTGATAGATCTTTCATCCTGTTCTTTGTCCCAGGGACATCCCTTATCGCTCCGTAAAGTCTCCATGATCTGGACCAGTTTCTCAAATTTATCTCCGGATTTTTCTTCCTGCTTCATTTTTCCATCTCCCTTGAATTTAGCTCGAGAAAATTGTAATATTCTCTATCAGTTAATATCTGAACCAGAGAAAAATTTCAATCCTGAGATACTTTTTGGAATTCCAGAAAAGGGAAGACAATGACCAAAAAAGAAAAAAAACAAAATAAGAGGGAAGAAAAAGTCGAAGAAAAAAAAGTTGAAGAAACAAAGGAGTTCCTTCCCCCGCTAGATTTTGTCTCTATTGTTCTCCCCTTCTATACCCAGGCCTTAATCAAGCTGGGCCAAACCGAAAATCCCATGACTCAAAAAAAAGAAGAAAACCTAGATTTAGCCAAGCGCTTGATCGATATTCTTGATTTGCTAAAGGAAAAAACCAAAGGAAATTTAACCCCAGAAGAAGAAAAATTCTTAGTGGCCAGTATTGACCAACTGAAAATGATCTACCTGGAAAAAGCAAAGATCATTACACCATGATTTTATGGAAGTTTTACACGGCTTAAAGGCTTCACCTTCTCTTCCAAAAAAAACAATCATCACTATAGGCAACTTTGATGGCGTCCATCTGGGCCATAAAAAAATTTTGCAATTTCTGGTTCAGGAGTCCCAAAAATATGATCTCTTCTCATTAGTCTTGACCTTTTCACCGCACCCAGACATCATCTTGGGAAAAAGCAAGGTCAAGATGATCCAGACTCTGAATCAACGGTTGAAAGCTATTGAGAGATTCAGTGTTCATGGCGTTCTTATCACTCCTTTCAATAAGGAGTTCTCCAGTCTATCGAGCGATGAGTTCATCCATAGAATCGTGGTCAGCGCTCTCAAAGCAGAGGAAATCGTGATTGGAGAAAATTTCCATTTTGGAAAAAATCGAGCGGGGAATATAAACACCCTTCGGGCAATGAGCGCTCAACTGAATTTTCGTGTACATGAGATCCCAAAGGTCATCAAGAAGGGGAGAACTGTGAGCAGCAGTATGATCAGGACTCTTCTCCAAGAAGGAAAGATCGAAGAGGCAAATGTATTGTTAGGAAGGCCGTATGAAATTGAAGGAAAGGTAATCAGGGGAAAGGATAGGGGTAAAGCTCTTGGCTTTCCCACCGCCAACATAGAAACTGAGAACGAAATCATCCCCAAGGGGGTCTATGTCTCCCAGATCTTGATCGACTCAAGAACGTATGCTTCCCTCACCAATGCTGGGTTCCGCCCTACTTTTGGACAAGAGGATATGCAGATTGAATCCTATATCATGGACTTTGACAAAAAGCTCTATGGACAAGAAATTGCCGTAAGATTTATAAGAAAGATCAGAGATGAAATCAAATTCAAATCACCCGAAGCCCTTTCTAGTCAAATCCAGAAAGACCTAGAGCAAGCTAAAGCTTATTTCAAGCTAAATAAGTGAATAGATATTTTAAAATTCCTGGAAAGTATCCGAACCACTTCTTATAATCAGGCGAAGGCCAGTGGATGAAAAAACCGTTTGAAGGCTGAGTGGGCATGGTTTCTCTCCTGTGGAGAGAAGAGTGAAGCCTGAAACCGAGTAGCTTTTTCCTCGTTGGGGAAAAAGCAGCGTGTTACTGAGTCCACTGGCCTCTGAGCTTCCTTATCTTCTTGACATTTTTGCCAAGATACGGCATTTTCTTAGAGAAAATACTATATTTTCCTTCTAGAGAGAAGGCAAAAAAGGCACTTCAGCTAGACAGGAGCTAGTTCATGAAAGAAAAAATCAAAGCTAAAGTTATGGATTCGCGCAAAATAAGAAGAGCTGTTCATCGAATGACAACCGAAATCATCGAACGCAACCGGAATCTGAAAAATCTAGTTATCGTCGGAATAAGAACAAGAGGAATTTACTTGGGGAAGAAAATATCAAAACTGATAAAAGAACTGGAAAAGGTGGACATTCCCGTGGGAGTCTTAGACATCACTCTTTATAGAGATGACTTCTCCAAAATCGAAGCCCAGCACATGGTAAGGAAAACAGAAATAAATTTTTCAGTTGCAAAAAAAGACATTCTTCTGGTTGATGACGTACTCTTCACTGGAAGAACTATAAGGGCAGCCATGGATAGCCTGATTGACCTGGGGCGCCCCAAATCAATCCAGCTTTTAGTCCTCATCGATCGGGGACACCGAGAGCTACCCATAAGAGCAGATTATGTGGGCAAGTTCCTTCCTACTTCGAAGAGGGAACTCGTCCAGGTTAAACTGAAAGAAATTGACAATTGCGATGAAGTTCTTATCACCGAGCCGATAAAACTCAAATAGGAGGAAGAGAGCGTTTGGCCTTTAAACACAAACATCTTCTTGAAATCCGTTCTCTAACTCCTTCTGAAATCAATACTATCTTGAGCACAGCTGAATCTTTCCTTGAAATTTCCACCCGGGAAATCAAAAAAGTGCCCACCTTGAGAGGAAAAACAATCATTAACCTCTTTTTCGAGCCGAGCACTCGAACTCGAGGTTCCTTCGAATTAGCGGCCAAAAGACTGAGTGCTGATATCGTCAACTTCAATCAAACAGCGAGCAGCCTTGCCAAGGGAGAAAGCCTTAAAGATACAGTATTAAATCTTGAGGCCATGAAGCCTGATGCCTTGGTTATCCGTCATTATTGCGCAGGTGCGCCGTACTTCATCTCCACTTTCTGCCAGAGTCACGTTATCAATGCCGGCGATGGTTATCATGAACACCCCACTCAGGCTCTTCTCGATGCTCTCACCCTAAAACAGGAAAAAAAGAAGATCGAAGACCTGAAAATCGTTATTGTAGGAGACATTCTTCATAGCAGGGTGGCACGATCAAATATCTTCCTACTTCAAAAACTGGGAGCAAGAATCATTCTCGTTGGTCCCCCTGCTTTTCTTCCAACGGAGTTTAAGAATTTTGGAGTTGAGATTGACTACAGTCTTGATCGAGCGGTAGAGGGAGCAGATGCAATCATGATGCTCAGAATCCAGCGGGAGAGACAGAAAAGCAATTCCTTCCCCTCGATTCGAGAATACAGAAACCTTTACAGCCTGACTAAAAACAGGTACAAGAAGGCCAAAAAGAACTCCATAATCATGCATCCTGGCCCGATAAATCGAGGCGTCGAGCTATCCACAGACCTGGCTGATTCTGCGAAATCTGTCATCTTGAAACAAGTTGAAAACGGAATCGCAGTGAGAATGGCAGTTCTCTACCTTTTATTAGGAGGAAAAGAACGTGAGACTGCTGATTAAGAATGGAAGAGTCATCGATCCGCATTCAGGGATAGATGAGACTCTCGATATTCTCATCGAAAAGGGTAAAATTGCGGATATCAAGCCAAAAATAGACGCCAACAAGGCAAATGTCATTGATGCCTCGAGACTCGTGGTTGCCCCTGGATTTATCGATATGCATGTTCATCTCCGTGAGCCAGGTCAGGAACATAAAGAAACAATAAAAACTGGTTCGCTGGCCGCTGCTAAAGGCGGTTTCACGACAATCCTCTGTATGCCTAACACTGAACCTGTGAATGACAATCGAGGAGTCACAGAATTCATTCTTTCCAAAGCCAAAAAAGAGGCTGTGGTCAATGTCCTTCCCGTCGCTTCGATCAGCAGAAATCAAGAAGGAAAGGAACTGACAGAAATGGCTGACCTCTTGGATGCCGGGGCTCTGGCTTTCTCTGACGACGGCCAGCCTGTTCTGAATAGCCACCTCATGCGCCGGGCACTCGAATATTCAAAACTCTTGGATGCTCTCATCATCGACCATTGCGAAGACAAGAGCCTCAGCGAAGGAGGAGTGATGCATGAAGGGCATTATTCTTATCTGTTCGGCCTCAAGGGGATACCGGAATCTTCTGAAGAGATAATCGTAGCCCGCGACCTCATCCTCACAGAGAAGGCTGAAGCTCGCCTCCATATTGCCCATTTAAGCGTCAAAGGAGCTATTCAGCTTATCAAGCAGGCCAAGAAGAAAAAGATCAAAGTTTCAGCCGAAGCAACACCCCATCATCTTTTACTGGATGATTCCTATCTTGAAACCTACGATACGAACCTGAAGATGAATCCTCCTTTAAGAAGCCAGGAAGACGTTCAGGCCCTAAGAGAAGCAGTCAAGGAAGGAGTGGTGGACGTCATTGCTACGGATCATGCGCCTCATGCTCCGGATGAGAAAGATGTTGAATTCGATAAAGCACCCTTTGGGATAAACGGCCTGGAAACCGCAGTCTCTTTAATCCTGGACAGATTGGTTAATAAAAAAATCATTTCCCTGAAAAGATTTATCGAGATGATATCCACGAATCCCGCCAAGATCCTACGGTTGAAAAACAAGGGTCGAATAAGCGTGGGGGCGGATGCTGACCTCACTATCCTAAACCTCTATAGAGAGATTATCGTTGACATCAATAATTTCAAATCCAAGAGTCAGAACAATCCCTTCCACAACTGGAAGCTAAAGGGAGCTCCGGCTATCACCATTGTGGGAGGTAAAAAAGTCTATCCATTCTAACAATTAAAGCATTTTCCATGTCATCAAACGTAAGTCAACTCGAAAAAAAGATTAAATATAAATTCAAACAAAAAGACCTCCTGGTTCAAGCCATCACCCACAGCTCCTATGCGTATGAAAGTCAACCTAGTGAGGTTATCGATAACGAAGTTCTAGAATTTCTCGGCGATTCTGTTCTTGGCCTTATCATCGCTGGTCATATTTACAGTTCTTACCCTAAACTGACCGAAGGAGAACTCTCTAAGCTCAAATCTGCTGCCGCCAGCACTTCCGCTCTCACTCATTTTGCCAAGAAAATTAAGCTTGATAAAAACATATTGCTAGGAAAGGGTGAAGAAAAGAGTGGAGGAAGAAAAAAAAGAACAATTTTAGCAGGAGCCTTTGAAGCAGTAGTGGCCGCCATCTATCTGGATGGTGGCCTGGAAGAAGCAAGAAAATTCCTATTGAAGTTCTTAAAGCCCTATTTTAAAGAAATCAAGGTTAAAAAATTCCAAGTCGACAATTACAAATCTGCCCTCCAAGAATTCCTACAGAAAGAAAACCTTCCTACCCCTGTTTACAAAATTGTTACTGAGAAAGGCCCTGACCATAGAAAAAGCTTTGTGGTAGAAGTCATATCCGAGAAAAAATCCTTGGCCAAAGCAAAAGGTTATTCTAAAAAGAACGCCGAGCAAAGAGCCGCTCAAAAAGCTCTCAAAACCCTTCTCGGAAAAAGGATCAAAGCCATGTCTTCAGATACCTTCCTCCTTAAAAGGAAGAAAAGATGATTGAATCATATAGTTTTGGAAAAATAGTCATAGATGGCCAGGCATACACTTCTGATCTTATCGTTTTCCCGAATAAAATTCAAAGCTCTTGGTGGCGGGTCACAGGACACAAACTCTGTCTTCAAGACCTAGAGAGTGTTATAAAAGAAGAGCCCGAAGCCCTAGTTGTCGGCACCGGATTCACAGGTCTGATGAAAGTGGAAGAAGAAGTCAGAACCTATGCTCAAGAAAAAGGCATCACCCTTGTCATCGAAAAAACCGAAAAAGCCACCCAAAGCTTCAACACCCTTGCTCCGGTCAAAAAAACAGTAGGCGCTTTCCACTTGACTTGCTAAGAGATTGCATTCTCTCCTCGAGTCATACTAATATATTAGTTCCGAATGTCAAAGTGCGCGAAATGCAAACAGAGGAAAGGAAAGCGCCACTGCCCTGCCTTGGGAGATGATCTCTGCAGCCTATGCTGTGGAATGCTCCGTGAAAAAGAGATCCACTGCCCCTCTACCTGTACATTTCTGGTGAAGCATAGGCCTTACCAGGAGAAAAGAATCTTAGAGAAAAAAGAGACGGTTGAACCGAGGAATCGGGCAGCCGAAGAGGATATTCTAAAAGATGAAAGAATGGTCTGGTTGGCCTTCCATGCTGAGGCTCCTTTAAAAGTATACGGAGAAAAGATAGAGTCCTTCACCGATAAAGAGGCGATCTTAGCCTTGGAGTATGCTAAGGAAAAATTTGAAAAGGCAGAGAAACTTATTCACCTTCCAGGCGAGGAAATCAAGCCCAAGAATGAGATAGGAGAAGCTATCCATCAGAGTATGGAAAAATGTCGGTATGAAAAAGACATCATCCTTCCCGGAGAAATACAATCTTATACCAAAGAAGAAAAGGTTAAATGCTTAGAGCGAATCATCCTTTCAGCAAAACATTTCGCCCAGGGAAATTTTGAGGGAAGAAACTACCTGCACGAGCTTCTGGTGCGTTTCGATAAAATCAAAGATCTGTCCCTCAAAAAGAAAGTGATCACCCCACCCTAGGCAGGCCCTGAAAGGTCAGGCTTTGCTCATGAGTTCCCCTACAAACTTTAAGGAAGGGATGTTGCTGCAGACAATCTTTACTATAGCCGCGATGGGGACTGCTAAGATCATACCCAAAATTCCCCATAGCCAGCCCCAAAAAAACAGAAAAAAGAGAACTACCAGAGGACTCAATCCTAATCCCTCCCCCATCACCTTTGGCTCGATGAAGCCCCCTATGGTCTGTTGAATGACAGTTAGAATTAACAGAATCCACAAAGCTGGCCACAAGCTCTCGAACTGAAATAAGGCGATAACCACAGGAAATGCGGTAGCGATGATCGAACCAACTGTCGGGATATAGTTCAGAAGAAACGTCAGAAATCCGAAGACGATGGCAAAATCTAATCCGAATAGAAGAAGGACAATGGTTACTAAAACACCGGTAATAAGACTCACTACGGTTTTAATGGCCAGGTATTTTTGAATTTGAGTGTCAATGTTCTGAATGACATTGATAATTTTCGAAGCTCTTCTTTTACTGAAAGAAATTTGAATCTTAGGTTTAGTATTGCCTCGTCCGATCAGGATAAAAATAAGAAAAATCAGGATTAAAAAAAGATTCGAAATAAACGAGAAAAAAGTGCCCAGAGAAGCAAACAGGAAGGAACCTATTTTATTGATATCTAACTGTTCAACCCAGGCCAAAGGGTCCCATTTGAAAGGAGCCAACTTCAATCTTTCCTGGAGAGAATCTAAAATCGAATTGATTTTTTGACCATAGTTCGGAAACTCAGAGGCAAATGCTTTCCCGCTGGAGTAGAAAAGAACGCCGAGGAGATAAATGACAAAGAAAGTGATGATGAGAATTAGAAAAATGGAAATGACTTTGGGGATTTTTAGCCGTTTTGAAGAAAAATCAAGAACAGGATAAAGGATAAATGAGAGAAAAATAGCCAAAAAAAAGGGTAAAAGGATGGGCTTGGCCAACCATATAACAACCCCTGTAATAAAAACAACAATGAGCCCTAAGAAAGCCGTGATTATTTTGTTCCCTTGCATTGAACCAATATCTAACTGCTTATATTATAAATGACTTATCTTCAAATCAAAAGCCTTTATTAACAAAAGCAAAAAAAAAGGGGACAGTTCTATTTTTTCAAAATAGAAATAAAGATTTTAGATTCTGTAAAGGAAAAAATAGAACCATCCCCTGTATTATTTTTTAGAAGTCTTCTTTAACGAATTTTCTAAGCTTTTCAAGTACTTCTCCCCTATTTCCTCATACCCATCCTTAATCTTCATCACTCCACAAAGAAGATTCTCAACTCTGGCCAGATAGATATGGTGGTAATAGCGGTCTTTAAGGCGGTATCCGCTTGGAATTTCATAAACTTCGGTTTCTTTTTTCTTTTCCAAATACTGGTTTAACATTCTCTGGGCATCTGCAACATCTTCTCCCTCAATAATGAAACACTCAAATTCCAGCTCTCCCACTTTAAAGCTTGCTACGTAGCCATCGTGGAGAAAGCTGTAGCCCAGAAAATTGCGCAGGACAAATTTTTTGCTGTATTTTAGGAGTCCTTCTTGAGGAAAAGCCGATAAAAGGCTTGGCAGTCCTTTTGGGTCGTTGACTTTCTTCAGGATCTCTTGTGCAAATTTCTTTAGAATTTTTTCAGAATCATCCTCACAATCAAAACAAAGAAGCTTAATGTAGTATCTGTCAACAATGAAATTCAAAGCGCCCTCTTCTACATACCCTCCGTTTCCTATCGAGAGAAAATGACTATCCGGGAATCGTTCAGCACTGTAGATTCCAAAGGCATTTTTCACTCGGCCCATGTCGTAAATCTCCACGGTCAGGGAAGGAGCAGCATCTTGCTTTTTAAATTGACCCACGATCAATTCCTTGAATTCATAGACTATGTATATCTCAGCAGCTCCATTAATGTATTCGAAAAGATTTTCAGGTAGATACATCTCTGGCGCTTCTAAAAGCTCCCATTTCATGACCTCGGGCAAAAGCGAAGGCAGAGATGAGGCTGCTTTGGCTTCTAACCTGTCTATTTTTGCTGTTAGAAGTGAGAAGAAAATAAGCTGAAGAAAGACAATCTTGGACATTCTATAAAATCTCATGATCTATTCTCCTTGTTTCCTAGGACCGTTATTCACTATAATCTCAAATTCCTCTTTTGACAAGCTTTGCTTCTTTTTTCAAAGCTTTTTCTAGAAAACATGTCAAATCTAGCGGGAGTCAATCTTGCTGTTACGAACTTGACCCAATCCTTAAGTTGTCCCCGTGAAGATTTGACATCATTCTAAAAGAAGAGTTATTTTTAATGATATGAAGGCTTCAAGAGTCATCATCGTAAGAGGAAGAGGAGTCCTTTCTCCAAGAAGAGAAGTCGATCAAAAGAAATTGCTCCAGATGTACGAGCGAGGATTTCGAGCTTTAACTGGACAACCTGACCTCAGGGAAGGATTTCGCTCATTTTTTCATGACCGGGACAGACTCGGCTTAAAAATCAACACTATCGCTGGAAGAGAATTGACTTCTGTGCCCGATGTTACCCTCGGGCTTGCCAAACTTCTGGCAGGAAAAGGATCCCTGAAAAAAAATATCATAATCTGGGATAGAACAAATCGAGAATTGAGAGCGTCAGGATACAGTCTTAATCTGCGTCAAGGGATCCAAGTCTTTGGCACCGATACCGAGGGTGTGGGATATGATCCAACTCTAGTTTCCCATCTTAATATTGGCAGTCGATTATCTTCCATTCAAGCTCAGCACATAACTGCTTCCATAAGCTTTGCCATCCTGAAAGACCATGGGCTCGCAGGGGTAACAGCCGGAATGAAGAATTATTTTGGAGCCATACACAATCCCAATAAATACCACGATTTCAATTGCAATCCCTTCGTGGCCGAGCTG
Organism: Candidatus Aminicenantota bacterium; assembly: GCA_011772495.1. Classification (GTDB taxonomy): domain Bacteria; phylum Acidobacteriota; class Aminicenantia; order Aminicenantales; family Aminicenantaceae; genus WVZL01. The sequence continues at coordinate 55,067 of WVZL01000044.1, read as the reverse complement.
TTTGACACACAACCTATCAAGAATAAGCACAAACTCTCCATCCTGGACTGCATGGTTGTCCAGTACCACCGAGGCCCCTCCTTTCACAGCCGGTGGGCAGAGCATTACAACGCCCTGCTTTTTAGCTTTGATCCTGTAGCGGCTGACGTTGCTGGCTGGCAGATTATCGAAAAGCTGAGAGCAAAGAAAGGTCTTCCCTCCTTGAGGGAAGAAGACAGAGAACCCGAATATCTCTTCACAGCCGCCAAAATGGGGCTGGGAACAGCGGAAGTAAGAGAGATACAAACAATAGAAGAAGAGGTATAATACAGGAAGGGTATGGTTGAATGAACAGAAGGCAATTTTTTAAGACGACAGGCGGAGTCACTCTTCTGTCATGCTCAGGCATGACCTCTATGCTGATGGATCTCTATGCTTTCGGTGGGAAAGCAAACCTGTCTCAAGTTGAAGCCCGTTATTATAAGGAGCTTCCTGAGAGAGAAATAGAATGCCTTCTCTGTCCTCGCTTCTGTAAACTCGGCGACAAGGAGAGAGGATATTGCGGCGTGAGAGAAAACATAGGCGGGAAGTACTACACTTTAGTCTACGGGAAGGTCTGCGCCATCAACGTCGACCCCATAGAAAAGAAACCCTTCTTCCATTTTCTTCCCAAGACCAATGCTCTCTCCATTGCCACAGCTGGCTGTAACGTGAACTGCAAATTCTGCCAGAACTGGGAGATTTCTCAGGTCAGGCCAGAACAGGTTGAACATAGAGATTTTCCCCCTAAAATGGTTGTAGAGTATGCCCGAAGATACACCTGTCCTTCGATTGCCTATACCTATACAGAACCCGCGGTTTTTTTTGAGTATATGTACGACACCTCTGAGGAAGCTCGCAAAAAACAAGTGAGAAATACGGTTGTCACCGGTGGCCATATCAATCCGGAGCCCCTCCGAGATTTAACTGAAGTCGTGGACGCTATAAAGATCGATCTAAAGGCTTTTTCCGAACAATTTTACGCCGACTATGTCAGAGGTGAGCTCCAACCTGTGCTGGAAGCTATAAAAATAGTTGCCAAAAGCGGAATTTGGCTAGAAATCGTCTACCTCGTGATCCCCAGCCTGAATGATAGTGTCAAGGAAATCCGCAGGACGTGCCGATGGCTCCTAGAAGAGATTGGTCCTGAAGTCCCGGTGCACTTCTCGCGATTCCATCCCATGTATCTGGTGAAAAATCTGCCTCCAACGCCTGTTTCCACCCTGGAGAGAGCCCATAGAGTGGCTTTAGAAGAAGGGCTTCATTACGTCTATATCGGCAATGTCCCAGGACATAAGGCAGAAAGCACTTTTTGTCCAAAATGCAAAAGAGTTGTTATCAAGAGAGTCGGCTACCATATCCAGAATGTCGAGCTTGACGGAGGAAAGTGTAGATTTTGTAATCATCCTATCCCCGGAATTTGGAGTTGATAAACTTTTTTCCTCCCTTTATCTTAGGCTTTTTTTCTCTTTCTTTTCAAATATTTCTTCTGAGAGAATTTTCTGTTCATTTTTACGGGAATGAAATTACTTACGGCCTTCTTCTTGCTGCCTGGCTTTTTTGGGGGGGTGCAGGAAGCATTTCTGCCTCAAGATTCAACTTCACCCAGTCAAGGCTTCACCGGCTCTATTATTTGGTTGCGCTGCTCTTCCCTATTTCTCTGCTTGGTTTAAGGTTTTCACGGTTCTTCCTGAAAATCCTTCCTGGAGAAATCAGCGGATTTATTCCCATAATTATCTCTTCCCTGATCTTGACCTTCTTCATAAGCCTTCCTTTCGGAATTCTGTTCGTCTTCAATGTTCACTTCTTGAAAGGAAACCTGTCCCGAGTCTACCTTCTGGAATCTTTAGGTGCCTCTTTAGGCGGCCTGGTCATCTACTTTCTCTTCATTCCCTTTTTCTCCAACTGGCAAGGGGCAGCACTCATAGGTGCCTTGATCTCTCTTCTGACCTTCTTCACTTTTGGGAATAGAAAAGATAGATGGGGCTTGGCCATTATTCTTCTTATTCTCCTCGCTTTTACCTTATTCGACTTGCCCAGCCAGAAAATATACTGGAAGCCCTTTAATCTCACCCAGAGCAAGGATAGCCGCTACGGAAAGCTTCAAGCCATAAAAACAGAAGAGCAGATCTCCCTTTACGATAACAGCTTGCTAGTCTATTCTCACCCCAATTTAGCTTCTACCGAGGAATCCATTCATTTCGCACTTCTCCAAAATCCTCAGGCCAAGAATGTCTTGTTGATAGGAGGAGGTGTTGGCGGAAGTTTGAGGCAGGCTTTGAAATATCCCGTTGTCGAAGTTGACTATGTTGAGTTGGACCCTGAAATCATCCATCTATCCCAGGAATTACTCCCCAAACAAGAAGTCAAGTATCTTGAGAGCCGGCGAGTCCATACTTATTTCGAGGATGGGAGGAGCTATTTAAACCGCACAGCCAAGCAGTATGACTTCATTATCCTTAATCTCCCCGAACCATCCACAGCCCAAATTAATCGTTTTTATACTAAAGAATTTTTCCTGCTTGTTAAAGAGAAACTCACCGAGAAGGGCATCTTCTCTTTCCGAGTGCCATCAGCTGAAAACTATATCAGCCTTGAGCTTCAAAATTTTCTTTCTTCTCTGTATTTTACTCTGCTGGAAGCCTTTCCCATCATCGAAGTTGTTCCCGGAGATACAAATATTTTCCTGGCCTCGGCTGCCCCGCTCTCCATAGAGCACGAAAAATTAGCGCTAGAGATAGAAAAACTGAACCTGGAAAATTCATATGTTATTCCCGAATTGCTTTTTGCCCGTCTCAATCCTCTAAGAGTGGATTTCCTGAAAGAAAAAATCATTTCCGGGAAAAAAAAGACTAACCTTGACCTCATTCCCATCACATACTTTTACAATTCTGTGCTCTGGAGCACTCAATTCAGGGGCCTCGAAAAAAGAGCTCTCTCCTTCCTTTCTGAACTTCCTTTCTTCTGGCTCCTGGATTTTCCTCTGATTTTGTTCGTCTTTTTGCTTTTCCTCCTCTGGATCAGGCGAAAGAAAGCGAGCTTTTTCCTGTTGCCCTTGGCTGTCATGGGATTCACCACCATCATTGTGGAAATCATTGTGATTATCTTTTTTCAAACTCTGTATGGATACCTCTACGGAAGGATTGCTCTCCTTTTGACATCCTTCATGGTTGGATTATACTTGGGAGCCCTCCTAGGCCAGAAAAGAAAAAGGTTTAACCTGGGCCAGGTTCTGTTCGTCCAATTCGGCTTCCTTTTCCTCCTTTTCCTCCTCTACCTCTCTTTGAATATTCGACCTCCTGAATTCTCCACCTTTCTATTCCTGATAGCTCTAGGCTTTCTGGGGGGAGATTTGTTTGTCGTCGCTAATCATCTCTTCCTAAAAGACCGCAAGAACTATGGCCTCGGCTATGGATTGGACTTGATGGGCTCTTTTGTGGGTGCTCTCATCGCCTCGAGCTTCCTCATACCCTTAGTCGGGCTTCCTCTCTTGGTTAGGTATCTGCTCCTTGTTAACTCGTTTTGCTTCCTTTTTCTGGCTGGAGGCTTAAAAAAGCACTAAAAGACATAAAAACAGACGGGGAAGGTTCTATTTTTTATAATAGAAAGCCTAGGACCATGAGATATAGGTAAGAATTAAAAAATAGAACCGTGCCTTATCTGAGTAAAACCGGACGAAGCGAAGCTATTTGCAAAGAGCTGTTCTTATCACGTGTTTGGAAATGTTTACGAAAAGACAAATTTCTTGACAGTTTTTGCTAAATATGTTTTACTATAAAGTAATTTTTTCCTGTATTAATCCTATAAATATTATAGGAATTAATTACTCCATATCTTAGTCTGAAAAGGGCTTTATCCATGAGAATCAACATCTCTCGAGCTAAGATAAAAGATGATTTCGTGGCTAAAGTGGAGAAAATCAGCGGTCAAAACCTTCTGGCCTGCTATCAATGCGGCAAATGCTCAGCCGGTTGTCCTGCGGTCTCAGAGATGGATATTCTTCCCAATCAAATCATCCGTTATGCCCAACTCAGTCTTAAAGATGAACTTCTAAAGTCAAAATCCATCTGGATCTGCGCTTCCTGCTTGACCTGTAACTCCCGCTGCCCTAAAGGCATCAACATAGCTGAAGTCATCGAAGCCATCAGGCTCATCCTGTTACGGAAAAGACAGGACCACCTCCGAGTAGAAAAACTTACCGATGAGCAGAAAGAAAACCTACCGCCTATCGCCCTTATCAGCAGCATGAGAAAATTTACGTCTTAGTTCTTAATAGTATGGTATATCATTCTTTCTATCTAAATAATATAAGGTATCATAATGAAAATAAGCTATTACCCCGGCTGCACCCTGAAAAACAATGCGAAAAACTTTGAAGACTCAACTTTATGTTCCCTAAAACATCTTGGAGTAGAAGTCGAAGAGCTTCCTAGGTGGAACTGCTGCGGGACCGTTTTTTCATTTGCAACTGATGATTTAATTCATCACGTAGCTCCTATCCGCAACCTTATCCGGGTTAAAGAATCCGATTCTGATAAAGTCATGACTCTCTGCGCCATGTGCTACAACACCTTGAAACGGGCCAATAACCGGGTCAAGAATGATCCAGACAGCCTGGAGAAAATAAACAATTTTATGGACCGAGAGGAAGTCGAATATACTGGGGATGTTAAAATATTGCACCTCTTGGAGCTGCTGAGGGATGAGATTAAATTTGAAAACCTTGCTAAGAAAGTCGTCAAGCCCCTGAAAAACTTAAAGGTTGCCAACTACTACGGATGTCTTTTGGTACGGCCCAAAGAGATTGGTTTTGACGACCTCGAAAACCCGGTTATTCTAGAAAATCTCACAGCAGTTTTGGGTGCAGAACCGATAGATTTTCCCTATAAAACAGAATGCTGTAGTGCCTACCAGACAGTTGATAAACCTGAGGTCGTGGCTGAACGAACTTATCATATCCTCACTTCAGCCCAAGAACAGGGTGCTGAAGTTATGGCTGTAAGCTGTCCTCTCTGTGCTTTCAATCTTGACCACCGCCAGAAAGATACCCTCCGTAAGTATCCTGAATTTAAGAATGTCCCGGTGCTCTATTTTACTCAACTCATCGCCCTTGCCCTAGGCTGCGCAGTGGAAGACCTAAGACTGGACCTTCATTATGTCGACCCCAAGCCTGTTTTGAAAGAAAAAGGATTGATATGAGGGACAAATGAAATATTTCGGTGACCTCAAAGAGAAAAAGGGAGAAATCCACATCATAAAAGACAGATGCAAAGGATGTGGGTTTTGCGTAGAATATTGCCCGAAAGATGTGCTTGAAATGTCAGAAGAATTCAACATAAAGGGATATCATCCTCCTCGAATCAAGAACGAGGATGAATGCCTTTATTGCCAGCTTTGCGAGACCATATGCCCTGAGTTTTCTATATATGTCACTCTCAAGAAAGAGGAGGAGAAAGGTGAAAAAGGTGAAAGCAGACCCTAAGGGAGTCTTAACCGGTTCCCACTATCTAGACGGAGACTATGCTATTGCCGAAGGAGCCCTGGCAGCGGGATGCCAATTCTTTGCTGGCTATCCTATAACTCCTTCTACAGAAACAGCAGAAAGATTTTCCGAAAGAATCCCTACCATTGGCGGCGTCTTTATCCAGATGGAAGATGAGCTGGCCTCTATCGCAGCCCTGATTGGAGCAGCGTGGGGGGGAAAGAAAGCCATGACTGTCACCTCCGGCCCAGGATTTTCCTTGATGATGGAAAACATAGGGTTAGCCTGTATGCTGGAGACCCCTTTGGTGATTGCCAATGTCCAGAGAGGAGGGCCTTCGACAGGTCTTCCAACTCTCACGGGCCAACAGGATATGATGCAAGTCAAATGGGGATCCCATGGTGATTATGAAATCATCGCTCTCTCTCCTGACTCTCCTCAGGAGTGCTTTGACCTCACTATCGAAGCTTTCAATCTCTCTGAGATGTACCGTGTCCCCGTTTTTGTCATGACCGATGAGTGTGTGGGACATATGCACGAGAAAGTTGTCATTCCTCCGGCTGAAGAAATTGAACTGGTCGAACGGAAATGGTACACAGGCCCCAAGAGCAAATACCTGCCGTTCAAGCCCGACAAGGACATGATTCCGTTCATGGTCAAAGCCGGCGATGGCTACCATTTTCATATCACAGGATTAACCCACGATGAACGCGGCTATCCGGTTATCAACGCCGAGTGCCAGGATGTATGCGTCCGCCATCTGAATGATAAAATCAGAACCAAGGCTGATGAAATCATCAGGTTTGAAGAAGACAAGACGGATGACGCTGACGTAGTGGTCATCTCTTACGGTATCACTTCAAGAGTCACTACCAGAGCAGTCAGGAAAGCAAGAGAAGCTGGCTTGAAAGTCGGAACCATAAGACTGATCACTGTTTGGCCCTTTCCCGAAAAGCGGATCAAAGAGCTGGCCAAAAAAATAAAGGCCTTCATCGTTCCTGAGATAAATTATGGCCAAGTCGTCATTGAAGTGGAGCGATGCGCAGCTGGCCAGGCACCAGCCATTCCTGTTTCTCATTGCGGTGGTTGGGTCCACGATCCTGATGATATCTTCAAAGCCATCAAGGAGGCTGCCCAATGAAAGAAGAAGATCGTCTCCAAGAAAGACCCCCCATAGAAGATTTCCTGAGAATGGACCGGATTCCCCATATCTGGTGTCCTGGGTGTGGAATCGGAACTGTGGTCACTTCCTTTGCTGAAGCCCTGAAAAAGAGCGAATTGGACTTGGACAAGGTTGCCATTCTCTCCGGGATCGGCTGCACAGGAAGAGTAGCCGGTTATGTTAAACTGGATTCTATTCACACTACCCATGGCCGGGCCCTTCCTGTGGCCACAGGACTGAAACTTGCCAATCCTGAATTGAAAGTGGTTGTTTTCAGCGGAGATGGAGATATTGCGGGAATCGGAGGCAACCACTTCATCCATGCTGCGAGACGCAACATGGATATCTTGATCATCTGCGTGAACAACTTTAACTACGCCATGACAGGCGGTCAAGTTGCAGCCACTACGCCGATCGATGCCAATGCTTCTACTGCTCCCTATGGTAACTTTGAATACCCCTTCAGTCTCCCCTATCTCGCTGAAGCAAGTGGAGCAACCTATGTGGCACGTTGGACAGCTCTTCATCTCCGAAGAGTGACCAAATCTATCCAGGAAGCCTTGGGCAAACGAGGTTTTTCTTTTATCGAAGTCATAACTCCCTGTGTAACTCTGTATGCCCGTCGCAATCGGCTTGGCGATGGATTGAATCTCCTGAAGTATTATTACGAAAAGTCTGAAATTCAGCATGGAGCAGACACCAGAACGCTTGATATCAGTTACCAGGGAAAACTCATCGTCGGCAAATTTGTGGATAAGGAAAAGCCGACTTTTCTTGATTGCATGAATGAACACCTCGGAAAGGTTTTAGGCGATAAATACCAACCATATGGAGTATACCATGACGGAGATTAGGTTTTCGGGTTTTGGCGGCCAGGGAATCATCCGCTGCGGTCTAATTACCGGAAAGGCCCTGGCTATTTTTGACAATAAGCACGCCACCATGACTCAAAGTTTCGGTCCCGAAGCCCGCGGCAGTGCCTGCAGCTCACAACTGGTGGTCTCTGATGACCGGGTCCTCTATCCATACATTTCAACCCCAGAAATCCTCATCTCCATGTCTCAGGAGGCTTATGAAAAATACGAGCCAGAACTCATCGAAGATGGGATTTTGATCATCGATAAGGATTTAGTCAAGACCAAGCCTCCCCGAGGGAATATCAAGACCTATGTCGTACCCTCCACTCGATTTGCTGAAGAATTGGGCAACCGGATCATTGCCAATCTCGTCATGCTCGGATTTTTCACGGCCATCACTAGAATTGTCTCTCCAGAAGCCATGAAGAAGGCTCTCCCTGGTTTAGTGCCTTCAAGGTTTCTGGACCTTAACATCAAGGCTTTTGATAGAGGATATGAATACGGGAAAAAAATTCTAGATGAAGAAAAGAAGGTAACTAAAAAGAAAGTTACCAAAACAAAAAAATAGAGGACAAAATGAAAAGAACTGGCGTTTTTGTCTGTCACTGCGGAATAAACATCGCCGGGACAGTAGACGTAAAAAAAGTCGCCAAGGAGCTCTCCCGCCATCCTGGAGTGGCTCACGCGGAAGAATATGTCTACATGTGTTCAGACCCCGGTCAAAACCTCATTACAGAAGCGATAAAAGAAAAGAAGCTGGACAACGTAGTGGTTGCCTGCTGTTCTCCCACTCTCCATGAAACGACCTTCAGGAATACTTCCAAAGAAGCAGGGCTCAATGAATTTCAGTGTGAAATAGCCAACATCAGAGAGCAGTGCAGCTGGGTTCACAAAGACATGGAAAAGGCGACTAGAAAAGCGATCAAAATCACCAAGAGTGCTGTGGAGAGAGTACGGAGGAATGAATCCTTGGAACCGATAAGTATACCCGTTACCCGGAGAGCCCTGGTAATTGGAGGCGGTATTGCAGGTATTCAATCCGCCTTGGATCTAGCCAACAGTGGCTATGAGGTGGTCCTCGTTGAAAGGTCTCCTTCTATCGGAGGGCATATGATCCAGCTTTCGGAAACTTTCCCTACTCTTGACTGTTCCCAGTGCATCTTGACTCCCAAGATGGTGGAAGTTTCCAAGCATCCCAAGATTAAACTCCTGACTTACAGCGAAGTTCAAGAAATTTCTGGCTATGTCGGCAATTTTAAGGTAAAAATTCTCAAAAAGCCCACCTATGTTGACCCAGATAAATGCACTCTCTGTGACGAATGCACCAAGGTCTGTCCGGTGGTTGTTTCCAACGAATTCGACATCGGCCTGACCGGACGGCGAGCCATTTACATCCCTTTTCCACAGGCAATTCCTGCCACCTACACTCTTGACATTAAATCCTGCCCTGGTCTTCTCCCGATCGCCTGCGGAAAGTGTGCTGATGTTTGTGAACCTGAGGCGATCGATTACGATATGAAACCCGACATCATCGAAGAAGACATCGGAGCGATCATCGTGGCTACTGGATATGACCTTTACGACAAGGGATTGATGGCTGAATACGGGTATGGAAAATATCTGGATGTTCTGGACGGACTTCAATTTGAAAGACTCTGCTCTGCCTCAGGCCCTACTCAGGGAAAAATTATCAGGCCCTCAGACCACAAGGAGCCCAAAGAGGTCGTCTTTATCCAGTGCGTCGGCTCCCGTGATCCTGAACTTCACTGTGCCTACTGCTCAAAGATATGCTGCATGTACACGGCCAAACATGCCATGCTCTACAAGCATCATGTGCCTGACGGCCAGGCTTATATTTTCTACATTGATATTAGGTCTGGGGGAAAAGGCTACGAAGAGTTTGTGCAACGAGCTGTCGAGGAAGATGGAGTCCTGTATCTAAGAGGAAAGGTTTCCAAAATATTCGAAGACAAGGGCAAGATCAAAGTCTGGGGGGTAGACACTCTCACTGGAAAAGACATCGAGATCGATGCGGATATGGTCGTCTTGGCCACAGCCATGCGTCCCTCTCAAGGAGCCGGAGAGTTGGCCAAGAAACTCAAGATTGCCATGGATAAAGACGGTTTTCTCTCCGAGGCCCATCCGAAGCTCAGGCCAGTGGAGAGCGTGACCCCTGGAATGTTCCTTGCCGGGGCAGCTCAGGCACCCAAAGATATCCCTGAAGCGGTGGCTCAAGCCAGCGGCGCAGCCGCCAAAGCTGTAGCCATCTTATCTCAGGAAAGGCTTTTCCATGCCCCCACAGTGGCCCAGGTGAACCTTAATCTCTGCACGGGCTGCGGGATGTGTGTTGAGGTATGTCCCTATGTATCTCTTTCTCTTAAGGATGGCAAAGTCGAGGTCAACGAAGTCCTCTGTGAAGGATGCGGGACCTGCTCGGCGACCTGCCTGAGAGCAGCCATTCAGGTTAAAAACCTCACTCCTTTGCAGGTGCATGAAATGATAGACGCGTCCCTCGGAGGCCGGTAATGGCAGACGAATTCGAACCGAAAATCGTTGCCTTTCTCTGTAAATGGTGTTCCTCAGCGGGAAGCGACCTGGCTGGAGTATCCCGGATGCAGTATCCTCCCAATGTGATTCCGATCACGGTCATGTGTTCAGGAAGCATGTCTCCCCTGTATATTCTGTCTGCTTTTAAAAAAGGCGCTGATGGAGTCTTGGTTTCAGGCTGCCATCCTGGAGACTGCCATTACATCAAAGGCAATTTTTATGCTCGACGAAGAATAGCCTTGGTCAAAAAGCTATTGGAGTTTATCGGTCTTGAGCCTCAGCGTTTCCAGATGTCCTGGGTCTCGGCCGCCGAAGGAACGAAATACACCCAAATCATCAAGGACTTTGTCGAGGAGCTCAAACCCATCGGTCCTCAAACCAAGCTGAGGAGAAGCTCTTAATGGTAAACCTTGAAGACCTGAAAAAAGAAGCCAAACGAATCCTGGAAGAAGGAAAAATCAAATACATTATCGGCTATGAGAGAAGCCCCAATGGTATGATGTCTATGCCCGCCTTCATCAAGAATCCAGAAGATGCGGAGAGACTCACATGGGACCCGAGCTGCGTTTATAATCTCACCCGCTTTCTGGTCGATGAAAAAAGAAGAAAAGCCAAGGAAAAGAAACCAGATACAAGGCCGGTGGCTATCGTGGTCAAAGGATGCGACAGCAGGGCCGTGGTTGTTTTGCTCCAGGAGAAATTCATAAACCGGGAAGATGTTTATATCCTTGGCGTATCTTGTGAGGGCGCTGGAGTGGTGGATGAGAAAAAACTGACTGAAAAATTGAAAGGGAAAAAGGCAGATAAAATAGAATTTAGCGAAAAAGATCATTTCCTCATCACTTCCGATGGCGAAAAAATCAAAATTCCTGCTCAGGAGATCTTGGCCGAGAGATGCCTGGAATGCAGGGCCAATTTCCCGGTCATATATGATGAGGTTCTAGGAGAGAAAGTCGAAAGGAGACCAGAAGACCCTTTCAAGTCAATAGAAAGAATCGAATCTCTATCCAAAGAAGAAAGATGGGCTTTCTGGAAAGAACAGCTCGATAAGTGCATCCGCTGCTATGCCTGCCGGTCTGTCTGCCCGATGTGCTATTGCGATGAATGCGTGGTGGATACCATAAGCTTTGCTGTGGCCGCAGATACAACTGCCGAGGAAAAAGCCCAAAAAATAAAATGGATCGAAAGATCTCCTGATTCCTCAGAAAACTTTGTGTATCATTTGGTCAGAGCCATTCATCTCGCAGGACGCTGCATTGACTGTGGTGAATGCGAGAGAGCCTGTCCCCTGGATATTCCGGTTCGCTTGCTGAATAAAAAATTGGAAAAGGAAGCCAAAGAGCTCTTTGACTATGAGGTTGGTTTCGACCCTGAAAAACCCTCCCTAGCCTCCAGTTTTAAAGATGATGACCCCGAAGATTTTATCAGGTGAGAGCATGCAAAAAATATTAAGAAAGAAGTCCTTTCCTCAATGGGTAAAGAAACTTGAATCTTACAAAATATACGCACCCGCTAAGAATGGTGATGTCTGGAATTATGAAGCTGTCAACCATTCAGAAGATATAGACTTGGATTATCTCAATAGTGTGCTTTCTCCTAAGAAAATCATTTTTCCGCAAAGAGAAATCTTCCTAGAATTTAGCACCTCTAACGACGGAAACCCTGAGATCAACGAGGTTCTTCCAGAAGAAAATCCTTCCGTAATCTTCGGCGTAAGGCCTTGTGATGCCAAGGCACTCACCCTGACAGATTCAGTCTTCGGAGGTGACTTTGATGACCTCTATTACTGGAGGAGAAGAGACCAAGCCATATTGGTAGGGTTAGCCTGTCATAATCCCCCTTCGCCAAATTGCTTCTGTCTCTCCGTGAATGGTTCCCCTCATTCTAAGGAAGGCTTGGATATTCTGATGACTGACTTGGGGGATCGCTATTATGTTGAATCCTTGACCGAAAAAGGGAATAAGCTCTTAAACCTGGGCAATAAGTTCTTCGAAGAGCCAAAAGCAAAGGACAAGAAAGACCTTGAAAAGATCAACCTCGCGAGCGAGAAGAAAATCAAACGTCGAATCAAAGAAATAAAGAAGATCCCTCCCCAACTCAAAGAAATGTTTGATTCTCCTTTCTGGGATGAGGAGGCTATGAGCTGTATCCGTTGTGGAATATGCACCTATCTCTGCCCAACCTGCCACTGCTTCGACATCTCGGATGAGGTTCTTTCCTCGTCTCCCATAGAAGGAAAAAGGGTGAGAACCTGGGACACCTGCCAGTTTCCTGATTTTACCATGCATTCTTCAGGGCATAATCCACGCCCGGATAAAGCCTCGCGATTGCGGCAGAGAATCTTGCATAAATTTCAATACTTTGTAGAAAGATACAAGAACTACCAATGCACGGGCTGTGGTCGATGTATCTCCAAATGCCCGGTGGGAATAGACATCATTGAAGTCCTCGACAAGGTAAGAGATTATGGAACCTAATCCCTATATTCCAAAGCTAGCCAAGATAATCCAGATCAAGGAAGAGGTGAGAGGCGCTCGCCCTGTCAAGACTTTTAGGACTCAGTTCTTGAGCGAGAATGGCTTTTCTTTCCGGTGCGGGCAATGCGCCATGCTTTCTATCTTTGGTAGAGGAGAATCCATGATCTCCATTTCTTCTTCTCCTTTAGTGGAGGATTATCTTCAATTCAGCATCTTGAAGATGGGAAGAGTGACTTCCAGTCTCCATGACCTGCAAGAGGGAGACATCATCGGAGTCAGGGGTCCTTACGGCAATGGCTTCCCTATCGAGAAGTGGAAAGGCAAAAATCTCATCTTTATCGGGGGAGGAATCGGCATAGCTCCTATGTGGTCAGTTCTTCACACCGCACTAGGAAAAAAAGAGGATTATGGGAAGATCTCCCTGATTTACGGAGCTAGAACTTCAAACGATATTGTCTTTAAGGAAGAATTAGAAGAACTTCGAAAAAAGATAGAGGTCCATCTCTCTATAGACGTGGAAGAGCCGGAGTGGAAAGAATTCGTGGGATTTGTCCCGATCAATGTTCTGGAAAAAAAACCTTCTCCTGAGAATGCCATAGCTGTAACCTGCGGCCCTCCCATCATGATTAAGTATGTCATCCAAAACCTAGAAGCTCTCGGGTTTAAGGATGAACAGATATTCACCACCGTGGAAAACAAAATGAAATGTGGAATCGGAAAATGCGGAAGGTGCAACATTGGTTTGCATTATGTCTGTCAAGATGGACCTGTTTATTCCTGGGCCGAACTCAAAAATTTGCCTCAGGAATACTAAAAGGAGATTGCAACGATGGCTACTAAGAAAACAGCGAAAAAGAAGCCAGCCCCGGCCAAAACAAAGGCCAAAAAGGCTCCCTCAAAAGAAATGGCCACAGTATTCATTATGGGAGTAGCTCATGAAGTGCCTGCTGATGCCACGATAATGGGAGCTATCGAGTACGTTGGCTATCAGATAAAGAGAGGCGCGGGATGCCGGGAAGGATTCTGCGGCGCCTGTGCCACAGTCTACCGGCTCCCTGGGGATTATAAAATTTATACCGGACTAGCCTGTACGACTATCGTCCAAGAGGGAATGTGGCTTTCACAGTTGCCTTCTATCCCGTCTCAAAAGCCGATTTACGACCTAAATAAGCTGGAGCCAGATGTGGCTACGTTCCAAAAGCTCTATCCTGAAGTCTTCCGCTGTGTGGCCTGCAACACCTGCACCAAGGCCTGTCCTCAAGATTTAGAGGTCATGGATTATATCCAAGCTACAATCAGAGGAGATATCGAGGCTGTCATGGATCTTTCTTTCGACTGTCTCAGCTGCGGGTTGTGTGCTATCCGGTGTCCGGCAGAAATAGTCCAGTACAATGTCGGCCTACTGGCCAAAAGACTCTATGGAAAGTACTTGGCCAAGAAAAGCAATCAGCTGAAGAAAAGAATAAAGGAAGTCAAAGAGCATAAGTTTGATAAAGAATATAAGGAATTCATGAAGATGAAAAAGGCAGCTCTCAAAAAACTCTACTACGAAAGAGACCTTGAATAGAAACGATATAATCAAATTATTGTCATTGCCAGGAGCGAAGTGACAAAGCAATCTCTTAACAAAGAATTAGATCTTCTAAGTTATGAGATTGTCACGCTTCTTTCTCAAGCTCGCCATGACAATTTTATGCCAATCGCCTACAAAATAATAAGGAGCATCAGATGTACCCAGACTACATGAATGAGTCATTGAAAAAAGTTTCCCAGACCCGAAACAAAAGGTTTGAGCTTGCCAAGTCAGGGAAACCTGTTTTCCCTCCGATGAGTGCTGAAGAAAGGGAGGACGTCCTCAATAAATTTCATCCTGACTACAAGCCCGGGGCAAGACGCAAGATCCATATAGGCCCGAATAAAGGAGAAAAGCTGACCACTGAAGTGGCTGATATGCTGGAATCTCATTCCAGGATAAAGCCTGAACTTTTCGATTTGAAACGCCCTGATTATGAAACAGACATCTTGATCATTGGTGGTGGCGGCGCCGGTTGCGCAGCCGCTATTGTGGCCATGCAAAAAGGAGCAAAGTCTATTATTTCCACCAAACTTCGCCTAGGCGACGCCAACTCCATGATGTCTCAGGGTGGCATGCAGGCTGCCGTTACAGAACAGGACTCCCCTACCCGTCACTATCTGGATGCGCTCGGAGGAGGTCATTTTGAGAACAAGCCTGACCTAGTACGAGCCCTTACCGAGGATGGGCCTGATGTGGTCAAGTGGCTAGAAGACCTTGGCGTGGTCTGGGACAAAAACGATGACGGCTCCCTACAGGTCCTCCATGGAGGAGGAACATCAAGGAAGAGGATGCATTCCTGCCGCGATTATACCGGTGCCATTATCATGCGGACTCTAATGGATGAGGTGAGAAATCATCCTGATAAAATCAGTGTTCTCGAATTTATGCCCATCGTCGAGCTCATCATGGATAATAAAGGACAGTGCGCTGGAGGCGTATTTTTCAACCTGGAAACAGAAGAATATTTTACCGTTAAAGCCAAGGTAACGATTATTGCCACCGGAGGCTACGGTCGGCTTCATATCAGAGGATTCGACACCACCAATCATTATGGAGCTACTGGCGATGGTCTGATCATGGCTTACAGGGCAGGATCCAAGCTTCTCTACATGGACTCTGTCCAGTATCATCCTACTGGCTCAGTCTTTCCCGAACAGATTGCCGGCTTCTTGATCACTGAAAAAATAAGAGGCGCTGGCGGTCAGCCTCTCAATAAATTTGGCGAACTCTTTGTCTTTCCCCGAGAACCCAGAGACGTAGAGTCAGCCGCTTTCATCAGAGAGTGTCTGGAAAAAAAGAACGGCATCGAAACGCCGAGCGGACGCCTTGGTGTCTGGCTCGATTCCCCTCTCATCGAGATGCTCCAGGGAGATGGCTATATAGATAAAAACTTTCCAGCCATGCTCCGCCAGTTTATTCGTTACGGCATTGACATCACTAAAGAGCCTATGCTCGTCTTCCCTTCTCTTCATTATCAGAACGGAGGGATCGAGATCAATGAGCGATGTGAAACCAATATTCCGGGTCTGTATGTCGCGGGTGAGGCTTCGGGCGGTGTGCACGGACGCAATCGACTGATGGGGAATTCGGTTCTGGATTACAATGTCTTCGGACGCCGCGCTGGAGAATATGCCGCAGCATATGCTAAATCCGCAAAACTTGGTCTCTTGACCTTAGAGCATATTCAAAATTATGAGAATGAACTGAAAAGAGCTAAAATCAAAACTGACCGCATCGCACCCGTTCTTCTGCCTTCTTATACGCCTGAAGAGGTGAGGAAAAGGCAGCTGACCGCCCACTACGAAGGAACCCTGAGATAATAAGGGTAAAGAGTTATTTTGGTCTAAGCTAGAAATTCAGGATCAAACTTCAAAACCTCAAGCACTGGGTTTTATCGGCAATACAACGGTAAATTTTGACCCTTGGCCGACTTCGCTTTCAACTAAGATCTCACCATGATGGTCCTTTATAATCTGGTAGCAGATCGAAAGCCCCAAACCTGTACCGACTCCAACACCTTTGGTAGTGTAGCCGGGATCAAAGATTTTTTTCATCGCTTCTTTTGGTATTCCAACCCCGGTGTCCTTGAACTGGACGTGCACCTGGCCATCTTTCTGAAAAGTTGTAATAGTTATTACTCCTTTATTTTTAATCGCCTGCACAGCATTAATCAACAGATTCAAGAAGACTTGATTAAGCTGACTGGGGTTGCAGGAAATCGGGGGGATATTCCCGAAGTTCCGCATAACAACCGCCTTATGTTTCAGTTCATGGTAGACAATTGTCAGTGTATCCTCTATCCCTTCGTGTATGTCAACTTTCCTGATTTCCACTTCATCAAGGCGAGCGAAACTCTTTAATCGTCGGACAATGTTAGTAACCCGTTCCGTTCCCGAAGCAATCACTTTGTTGGCATCTTCGATTATCTTAAACAATTTTTTGACTTTTTTCTGTTCACTCGGATCCCTGGCACATATTATATCCAAATCTAGCTTTAATTCTTCAACCGCTCGGACAAGAGTATCATACATACTGCTGACAGCGCCAACTGGGGTATTAATTTCATGAGCGACCCCGGCAACAAGCATACCAAGCGAGGCCATCTTCTCAGATTGTACTAATTGTGTCTGTATGTCTTTCAATTCCTCCTGTGCCCGCACCCGCTCGGTGATATCGGAAAATACGCCGTCTGCATACATCACGTCATCTTTCTTATAGGTTCCGATTGCTCTGTCGTGTAGCCAAATCCATTGTCCGTCTTTTCTTTGGATTCGGTACTCAACATCAAATCTCTCTTTCCTTTTGAAGAGCAATTCATACGATGCTTTCACCTGCTTAACATCATCTGGATGGATTCTTTTAAGCCAGAGACGATCACCCGCTTTATAAATTTCTTTCTGAGTGTACCCATAAACTCTTTCAATATTGGGGCTGATAAAGACTGTCTTGCCTTCAGAATCAGTCGTCCAGGTGACATCCGGGATATTTGCAATTAGTGACCGGTATTTTCCCTCACTCTTCCTAAGAGTCTCTTCTGCCCGCTTGTGCTCGGTGATGTCTTTATCCACACCCCGGTAACCGTAAAAGTTTCCATCTTTGTCAAACATGGGCACTCCGTTGGTCTGTAAACAAACTTCTTGACCTTGTCGGTTGATATTCCAGCTCTCCAGATCTACAATAGGCTCCTGATTCTTGACGATTTTCTTAAGGATTTTCTTGATACGAATGGCTTCATCCGACGGCATCAGCTCAAAGGGAGTTTTGCCGAGTATCTCCTCAGCAGTATAGCCAAGCACGTCCACTACCCGCTCTGAACAGTAAGTGTAGTGCCCCTTATTATCAATCTCCCACACCCAATCCGAGATACTCAGAGCCACATCTCGAAAGCGCTCTTCGCTTTCCCGCAATGCCTCGTCCATCTCTTTGATCTCGGTGATGTCCGTAAAGAAGCCAACATTGCATTCCCTTCCATCTATTAAAGCTTGAGTGGTTGAAATATTTGTATAAATTATCTTTCCATCTTTTACCAAACAGGGTATGCTCGGTGCTAATATTTTTTCCCCCCGAGCTTGAGCCTCGAATTCAGAAATCACGTGATCTAAAGCATCTTTGGGATGAATATCAGGTACGCTCATTCTTTTAAATTCATCTTCAGTATAGCCAAACATTCTGCAAATTGCGGGATTGGCATATTTGAATTCCTTTGTTTCAATATCTGCAACAAGTATCCCCTCAGGAGAACTTTCAAAAAGCATTCTGTATCTTTCCTCAGACTCTCTCAGCGCCTCCTCAGCCTGCTTGCGCTCGACAATCTCCTGCTGGAGTTGTTTATTGGTATTTGTAAGCTCGATGGTGCGAGTTTCAACCAACTCCTCTAGGTGCTCTTTGTATTCAGCCAGCTCTAGCTCAGCCTGCTTGCGCTCATTAATGTCGAAAATAGCTCCGTCAAGCCAGAGAAGCATCCCATCATCAGAAAAAATACCCTGGCCTTTTTCATAGACCCACCTAATATTATCATTGGATCGAATAATCCGATATTCAATGATGTATGGCACACGCTTTGAAATTGCATCATGGATGGTCTTTTGTACCATTTTTTTATCATCCGGATGAATAATGCTGGCATAGGTGCGCGCTTTGCTCTGGATGAAATCCGAGGCCTCATAACCAGAAATCTCTTCGATGAAATCACTGATGAAGTCCACTGTCCAGTCAGGATCATTACCATATCGATATACTGCTCCCGGGATGTTAGAGGTAAGGGTTCTGAATTTCTTTTCGCTCTCCCGCAGAGCATCTTCTGCTTTGTCTCTTTCTATTTCCCGCTTCTGGATCTGGTCCAGCATATTATTGAAACCATCATAGAGCAGTCCAATCTCATCATGGCCCTTTTTCTTTACCCTGATAGAATAGTTTTCTTCTTCAGTTATCTTTCGCGCCACACCAGCTAGATTCAAAATCGGTTTCGAAATAATACGCTGTAGATAGATAGCGAGAAGAATCGAAACTGCTGTTAAACCAGCCATCAAAAATACCATGTAACGCAAATTATCTTTTATTTTTGCCCTGAGCAACTGAGTAGATGCTTGAATATATATCGTTCCATAATGTTCGTTTTTATAAAGTATGGGTTGATAAACGTGCAAGTAATTATCTACAAATTCACTTGCATGTTCTAACACTATAGGGGATGTCGTACCTGGTTCTTCAGAACTAATAAAAGAAGCAAATAGTTCTAAATTATGATCATAGACTCTAGCTTTCACTATTGAGGGGACATCAGCCAATTTAGCCAATATCTGTTCGGCACCTGCATTATCCTCAAAAACCAGTGGACTCACACAGTATTCACCGATAACCTGGGCCGTTACAACAGTCTGGTTCTTCATATCCTCTTTGAATGATTTAATGTCACTGACGATAATTAATGCAAACCCAATTCCCATGGCAAGTAACGTAACAAGAAGAATAATCCCTATCAGCTTATTTCTGATTGACAGGTTAAAAAATAATCTCATTTTCTCCCCCTACCTGGGTTTACAATTTTTGCCAGGTTTAACAGCCTGTAGCTCATGACTAATCCCGACTCATGAACAGCGCCTTCATTGATTTCAAACTTTATTTTGTCTCCGGCAAGAATGAAATTAATGAGAACTCCTTCCTCTGCATACCCGTTTGTATCGCTGACCGTGAGAATCGGCTTATTCCTCGTGCGCGAAAGTATCTCAGGGAGGATCTCTTTGTTGGAACTTGATATGAACAGGATATGATAGTCGGTTATTTCATCTGGGGTTGAGATATACAGAATCTCTACCTTTTTATTTCTTATCTTTTGTTCAGTATAGATTTGATCAAGGATTGAACCAAAGGGACTTTCACCGATGACTGCAATAACAAAAGGAGTAGAAGTGTCAGCGATACCACATGATTCCGGCCACTCAACAAAGCGGGTAAAGTGTTCCAAAAAAACGGCTTTAATTGTGTATTCGCTTTGCTGGGTAACAGCAGACGTGGAAATTGAAAGGACCATAGAAAAAGCAATAAGATATGCTTTCCAACACCTAACCAATTTCTTGTTCCTTTTATTTTTATATTCTAACGATCCTCGCATTTTAAATTCTCATTAAACTATTAAGAGCCTTGTCGCAGATTTGTTTCCGCCAATGAAACAGTTGATACGGAATTCTCCTCAAAACCTCTTTGTCTATCAAAAATCAATGGTCATATTAAGTAAGATGGAACGTCCTGGTTGCGGAAGAAGAGAGTTGTGCCAGCCCAGACTCCGGTGTTCAAAATCATCCCCTGCGTCGGCTGCTTCTACGCCCGAATGAAAGTATTCTTTGTCGAATAAGTTTAATACCTTTAAAGAAATTGAGAGAGGCTTAATCAGATATCTGATATTACAATTTATTACGAAATAGGAATCCAATTTCTTGTTTTCGGCACGCAAAGGATTTCTTAAATACAATTCCTGTTCTCCTACATAATTTCCGCTGATAAACAGATTCAGTTTGTCCATAACCGGGAGATTTACGCCGAAGTTCACTTTATGCGGGGCAATATCCCCTAGTTTAGCCTCCCCATCTTCCCAGGCTCCAGTTTCATGGTTATAATAAATGCTGCTTTTCGAGCTTGTGTAAGTATAGTATAAATATCCACTGATATCAGGTGAATTTGGAATAAAATTATCGAACAAGAATCTCAACCTGTATTCTAAACCGTGAATATCTCTTTCCCCCGCATTCTCTGCTTCTTCTTTAATAACATTTTTATAGTGGGCTTTAAATATTGATAGGCCGTGGAAAAATGGACCGGTTTGATACATCGCTATGCCTTCAAGATTGCGAGCCTTTTCAGGCTTAAGGTCAGGGTTTGCTAATCGGCCTGGCCACCCTCCCCAAAGCTGAATGGGCGGAGGCTCCTGGAATGCTTCTCCATAGACGAGCTTAAGAGCTCCTTTTTTTGACCATCTATAGATTGCCGAGATTCTAGGATTCGCAGATCCGCCATAGAGGGAGTTATGGTCATATCGTATTCCCATATTAAATCGTATCTTTTCCTTATCCAAAATACCCTGAATATACCCGCCGTGATCCTCTGTATAAATAAGATTGGCTGTTGGCATTTCTGAACTTGGAGCGGGAGTAATGGTATAAGTTGAATCTGTGCTGTATCCGATAGCATAGCCGTAACCATAAGGGCCTGGATCATCTGCGGAGACAGAAGAACTAAATGCTCCCCAATACCCTGGAATATCATAGGCCTTTGTCAATTTTTTCCTTTCATACTTGATACCTGTGATTACTGTTGTGCTATCGTTGAGATTTATTTCAAAATCCTGTTTAAAGAGCCAACTGCTGTTAGGGCAATTCCAATAGGTAAAACTAATATAAGAATAGTCTTCCATCCCGGGATTCCAATCTGGAGTGGCTTCCGCCCAGTCCCCACCATTGTCGGATTCCCTATAAAGTAGCAATGTATTGGAATTCAAATTCTTAAAGATATCTTTCTTGTATCTCAGAAAAAGCTGCGTCGAGGAAGTTACCCAACGCCCATTGTTTTGGCCTCTGTCTGCCGGATAGCGAGTGCCGTAACCTTCGCTTAGCTCCCACTTGATAATACCTAGTTCTAGATTCTTATATCTAATATTCCCAATAATTCCGTAATCATCTGTAGGATCATAATATTCCCCCAATTTCTTGCCATTTGTTTCGATATCGAGTAGAGGTCCCCAGATGTCTTTATTACTATACATTTCATTGGACAGAAACCCCCATTTGTCAGAAAGATCTGGCTCATCACTTCTGAAAAACCTGGCGGACAATGTGTAGCTTATATCTCCAATTCTACCTCTGGTAGATGCATCAACAGCCCGGGTTTTAAAGCTTCCAACCTGAATACTGACTTTTGTTGAAGTGCCTCCATCCTCTATCGCTTTTCCGTCATCCGTGATTACATTAATAATTCCCAGAAATGCATTAGCACCATAAACAGCGGAAGCTGGGCCATACAGGACCTCGATTCTTTTCACACTGGTAAGCGGGTTCTGTCGAGAAATATGGGCAATATTGCTGTATAAATTATTGTCAACTTTGCCGTCAATCATCAGTAAAGTCCTTGCGGTCATAGGGGTACGATAACCCCGTTGGTGGGCATCTAAATACCAATGGCCATTCGACACTGAAATATCAAACCCCGGAAGATCCATCAACACATCGATCAGGCTGGCATAGCCCCGTTGTTCAATATCCTCTGCTGTGATTATAATCATGGTGGCTGGTGCATCTATCAATGACTCCTCTATTCCCGAGGCCAGAGTTACTCTTACATTCATTAACTCTTCTAAACTTATCTTGAAAAGTCTTTCCACTTCTTGTGCGAAAGCAGATATGGGAATTAAAAATCCGATACAAAGAATTATAAGAGACTCTCTCAGCCGATTTAACAACTTCATTTTTTTGAGCATTTATCTTTGAATGAACCTTGTATTCTACATTCACCTTGACATGACAGGGCACTTTGATTTGGCTCCATCTTCGTTAGTGAAGAAGTCATCACTGTTTATTTCTGCTCGCAATTTCCTTTTCATATCACTTTCTAGAAACTGTATCGAATTCCAAAGTAAAAACTTCTTTTGTATTGAGGATTATCTCTGTATTTAAAGCCTCCGTATGAGGCATCGAACGCATTGTTAACCTTCAAATAAAGCCTAAAATCGCCGTATTTTGAAGGGATTTTATAATGAGCGATGAAATCCATTGTGAAATAACCATCAGATCTGTTTTCCGGCACGCTTAAATCAGCTTTAGAATAGACTCTCGCGTACCATTCACTGGAATAAATGCTGTCAAAACCAACATAAAAGTTTTCGAGTGGAGTCGCATTTACTCTAAATTTCACTAGAATTTCAGGTGCGTTTCTGAAAACATCGATTTTATCATTATTGGGCAGGGTTTCTCTTCCGTTCATATAACTCAAGTAAAAACTGGCGTTTACATTCACTGGTTTGAATATGTCGTTTAAGCTGACAATAACATCTATTCCATTTAGAATAGACTTGGCAGAGAGACTATTTATGTCCGCGTTGGCATGCGTTCCATCAGCATAAGGATATTGAGCAGGGTCTAATTCTTTGCGTCCGCTCGTGATCAAGCTTGAAATTTCATTATAATAACCTATAATCTCCAATGAAGTATTTTTATTGAATAGGTGTCTCAACCCAACCTCAAAAGCTGAAAACTTTTCTGGTTCCAGTGCCTCATTTGGAATCAGTATATAAAATATGGATCCATCTCCATTATCCACAGCAATCGAATTGTAGACTTTATATGGTGGAGGAGCCCTGAAAGCCTGGTTATAGGAGGCTCGTATAGATGTGCTTTTCGTGATATTATAAAGCGCAGCTAAACGAGGATTGACCTTGCTCTCATATTCAGAATGGTTATCATAACGGATACCCATCATCAGTGTGAACATTTTAGTTGAATACGTGCCCTGCAGAAATCCTGCGAAATTCGTGTATGTCAGAGGATTAAATCCAAAATCTCCAAGCAATAAAGCTTGATATATTCCTCGCTCTGGAATATCCTTGCTGAATGGCTTATAAAATTCATCATCAAAGGGCTTTATTAAATCATTAGATTTCGGCATTGCGCCAGAATATTGATAACTCAATCCCCCGACAAACTCCAAATATTCATTAAATTCATAAATGATACTCTCTTCGAACAATATGTCATCCGATGCTGTAAATTTATAAAGAGGCGTCGGATAAAAAATCATTCCAAAAGCGGAATCTGTGTCCAACCGATAACGCAAGTAAGAGACAAAACTGTTTAATCTCAACTTATGAATATTAAAACTGTGATTTATTGACGCTTTCTGAATTGTCTCTCCATATATCAAATCCGGATTATCCCAGATATAATACCTGGAGTCCTGTTCTAAAGAGCTAGGATCATATCTATACATATGATCAAAACTTAAATGAAAATTTTTAAACATTATTTCAATTCCGATATTCCTGCTCTCGCTGGGTAGCCTGCCAATCTTTACCTCACCTCCAAACAAATTCGTCTGACTGAAAGCCTCTCCATCTTTTTCAATATTTAGATCGTCTCTTTTGCTGTACCCGCCGTAAATATTAAGTTTTATATTCTTATTTATGTGACTCATAAAAAATTTTGGGCTTATATAGCCAGAAGTCCCAACTGAAGTTTCAAGCAAGACCATATCTTCTTCTGGATTAAACGTGACTATGTTAATGATGCCAGCCAAGGCATCAGCCCCGTAAAGCGCAGATGCAGGTCCATAGACGACTTCTATCCTTTCAATGTTTTTCATGTTTATTTGCTCTCCGATTGGCATTCCATCGACGACTGAGGGCCGGATCGGAATTCCATTAACCAAAATTTTTGCATAATTATTTCCCCATAAACCCCGCATCAAATATTTTTCTCCATGAATTCCAGTTCCAGGCTGAGAAACTTTTACTCCTGGGATATCTTTTAAGGCATCAACTAAAGAAGAATAGTTGTTGTTAAGAATTTCCTCTCTGGTAATAATATGGACTGTAGAAGGAAGGTCTTTAATGCTTCTTGCCGAACGGCTGGCTACAGCAACTTTTATGTTCATCAAATCCTCTATATCCATCTTGAATAATTTCTCAACCTCTTGAGCCAAAGCGGATGAAATATTTGTTAACAGAAATATTAACAGAATTAAAATATGTACTTTTAATCTACTAATCACTTTCATGATAACCCTCTCTTTCTCTGCCGTGTATACTGTGAATATAAAATGAAATTGCTAAGTAGAGTAGCAAGTTCAAGTATTTGTTTGAGATTTATCCTTTTTGTTTCTGCTTCTCTCCTCTGGCAATTCCTCATTAGCATAACCAGGTTCTATTTTAAATTAAACTGGAGATTATGACATAGCCAAAATTTGATGTCAAAGGGGCCAAAGCAGATTGATTAATCTCAAAAAAACAGTAACACGTTTCATACCTGATATTTTTCTGGCAAACACTAGATACATTTATGGAACAGAGACTTCGCGTTTAAAGAATCCCAGCTTGATGCTGATTTCTGTTGAGCCCCAAATGAGCAGAATAATAGTCAGAACCCTTCTGATAAATTCAACAACCCCAGCCTCGCCAGTAATAATAATATGGCTTCCTTTTTCGAGCAAAAAATCAACCCCAAAATACAATACCAGGGCTATCAAAACTCGGGCCACTCTGTGCATGATTTTTCCGGAGTCTTTTGGAATTCCGCGTATCCATAAAAACAAAAAGCCCAGGTTAAGTCCCAGAAAAATACCGATGCCCTCATGCTCGACATGAGGAACGAATAATAGCAGAAAGGGGAGGACTAAAAAATAAAATAAAAGTAGCAAAGTTTTCCAATCTAAGAGTTTCAGTTCCAATTTCCCAACAAAAAAATCTTTAAACCACTGACTTTTAAAGGCTAAGTTATAGAAAATCAAAAAAGTAATGAATCCTATAAAATAGCCCCCTAAGATATCAGCAAGAAAATGACGCCCGAGATACATCCGGGAGAAAGGAATAAAAACTATCAAGACCAAGGCAATCACCCTGACCCAGGTTAATTTAAAAAACATAAAAATGGAGCTTCCGAAAGTCATAGCCGTGCTGGTATGTCCGGAGGGAAATCCCCAAGAATCGACGGGATTTGCACGCAAGGCCTCAACCACATCCCGAGGCAGCCACTCAAAAAAACCTTTAGCTCCCATGCTGTCGAAATGGGAAGGATTGGGAAAGCTTTTGCCGAGAAGTTTTACATTCAGATCAACATTGGCCGGACGTGGAACTGCGAACAATTCTTTTAGATAGAGGGTAATCAAACCACTCCATAAAACAGCATGGGCCAAAATATAACCGGCACGAAAGCTTATTCCGAACAAAATGGTCAAGACCAGTATGACTGTCCAACGGCTGGAGCCAATTTCAGTCCAAAACTTAAAGAAAAAAGTCCAGAAATCCGATGCAAAAGACTGAATAAAAAGCACAATTTCAGTTTGAAACACTCTTTTCTCCCATTCTCAATCAAAATTAATAACTAACAACACCCTATCAACTGGTAGCAAAAAGCAATAAATATTCAAATTTTCTCTTTGTCTCCATTTCCATTTATGGCAATCAGTATAAAGGAAATCCCAGCAGCTCTCAACATGAAATAGGATGTTTACCTCTCTTGTTTTTTTTGTTTATAATAGAATCTTCGGAAAGGAAGAAGAAAGAGAAAGAGAATGACAAAATTCTATTTCCTATTAATCACGATTTCTATTCTGTTATCACCCCTTTTGCAGACTTCAACCTCGGATAGTCACAGAAAGGCTGCTCTTGAAGATAAGTCTGTTTTTCCCTATGTCTCAGTAGCTCTAAAAGAAGATATCGCTGTTAAGGAAAAAGCTCATGTTATGGATTCCGGTCTGATAGTCGAAAAGCCCAGTACTTCATCGGAAATGATTCAGGTGCTCCCCACTGCAAAAAATTTAGGAACAGCCTTGAGCCTTGCTGTCCGCACGAGGATGGACAAGGACAAGAATATGCAAGGCGGTAACCACGAAGTCTGGTATAGAGCTTACTCAAACTCTTCCGAGAAGACAGGGAAAGTGGCTGCAGGCGAACGTTACCGGGCCCGAGGACTATACCAAATCATCCTAGGCACCGACTACCGCAAACTCTGGGTGAAGCCCCTAAAGTTGGGATTTCTGGACCTCAAAACCGAAGCTGGAGGCATCGTACCCGTCATGCGCGTCGGTGGACATCAAACCAAGGGACTTGCCTTCAGGGGCGCGGATGGGCGCTCCTACACATTTCGTGGAGTTGACAAAGATCCCACAGCCGTCCTTCCTCCTTACCTTGAGGGAACTATCGCCGATCGGCTCGTCCAGGACCAGATCTCTTCCTCTCATCCAGCAGCGCCAGTGGTCGTTGGGCCGATCATTGAGGCTGCTGGAGTGCTCCATACCAAGGCGCGCCTTGTGATTATGCCTGACGATCCCGCTCTGGGTGAGTTTCGCGCCGAATTTGCAGGTTTACTCGGCACCTTCCACGAATATCCTACTCCTGTCTCTGATACAAGCCCTGGCTTCATGGGTGCCACAGAGATCCTGAACTACATAGAGATGTGGGAGAGACTCGAGGCCAGCCCCTCTGACCGAGTCGACTCTCTGGCCTTTCTGAGGGCTCGCTTGGTAGACCTTTTCATCGGCGATTGGGATCGGCATCGAAAGCAGTGGCGTTGGGCTAAGATCCCTGGGAAGCCCTTCTGGCAGCCACTCCCTGAAGACCGGGACCAGGCATTCTGCAGGTACGACGGGCTGTTCCTCTCCATCGTCAGGTACACCTTTCCTTATATCCTCAACTTTGGAGAGAAGTATTCAGGCATAGAAGGCATGACATTTGGCGGCTGGGATTTAGACCGCTACCTCCTCACTGAATTAGAGAAATCAGACTGGCAAACCGTGGCTACGAATCTAAAGACACGCCTGACCGATTCTGTAATCGAGAAAGCTATCCAACTCCTTCCTCCTGAGTACTACGTCCTCGATAGCGCCCGGCTCGAGTCCGATCTCAAGAAGCGAAGAGACCGCCTGCTAGAGGTGGCAGACCGGTATTACCACCACCTTGCCCGCGAAGTGGATATTCATATGACTGACAAGGAAGAGCTGGCCGAGGTCGTCCAGATCGACAACAACACCGCGGAGGTTCGCATCTCTCTGCGGCCTGCCGATGGAGATCATTTGGCACCAAAGCCCTATTACCAGCGTCGGTTTCATCGCCATGAGACCAGAGAGATACGCTTGTATTTGCGAGGCGGTGACGATAAAGTGATTACACGAGGTACTCTGGACAGTGGAATCATCTTTCGCATAATCGGAGGCCCTGGCCAAGATACTGTGGATGACTCCAAGGGTGGCAGTCTCCGAATCTCCGACTCTACAGGTAAACTCAAGATGATCCCAGGGCCCGGCACAATTCTCGATAAGCGCAAGTACGTTCCACCGCCTCCGAACCCTAGAGCCCCCTGGGCTCCTCCAAGGGACTGGGGACAACGTACAATCCCTGTGCTTTGGTTCGGGGGTGGGCCGGATGTCGGAGCCTTCCTGGGGGCTGGCTTCTCCGCCAAAATTTACGGCTTCCGGAAGCATCCCTTCAGCTCTTATCATACTGTTCGAGCCGGGTACACCACTATCCCGAAGAAATTTAGGGTAGACTACCAGGGGGAATTTCACTTGGAGAATTCTAGGTCCTTCTTCAATGTATCAGCCAGGGCGTCTGGATTCGAAATCCTTCGCTTCTACGGCTTTGGCAATGAGACCTCCAATGAGGAACCTGACGATTTTTACAAGGTCGAACAAGAGCAGTACTCCCTGCATTTTTCTCTTATGATGGCACTTGTCGACTCGCTGTATTTCAGCGTGGGCCCCACATTGAAGTACTCCATCACAAACCTCGAGGACGATCGCTTCATTCATGCCGCGCGACCGTATGGCATTGAGGACTTCAGTCAGCTGGGAATCCGCACCGGTCTTCACTTCGATAAAAAGAACCATCCGATCGCTGCGACCCGAGGCATCCGGATCTCCCTCGAGGGGCGATACTTCCCGAAATTCTGGAGTGTCAAGAGTGCTTTCGGTGACGTGCGCGGCTATGCTTCGGCTTTCCTTACAGCCTCCTCGATTCCTTTAGAACCGACGTTAGCCTTCAGGATAGGAGGTAAGAAGATCTTCGGGACCTACCCCTTCCAGGAAGCGGCTTTCATCGGCGGGGGCGGGCTCACCGGCACCGGCTCGACCGTCCGCGGTTTCCGCGCTCAACGTTTTGCTGGTGACAGTTCCCTATACGGGAACTTAGAGCTGCGATTCCGGCTTAGCAACCTGTACTTATTCCTTCCCGGCGAGATAGGCCTGTTCGGCCTCGCTGATGTGGGCAGGGTCTTCCTCGATGGTGAAAATTCAAACGCATGGCACTCGGCTATAGGGGGTGGCATCTGGGTCACGTTTCTGGAGAGAAGATACACTTTCAGCATCGCCGTAGCCAAGTCCGACGAACGAACTAGCCTCTACGTAAGGAGCGGCTTCTCGTTCTAAAATAAGCGCCATTATAATTTTAGTACTCATGTCGTTTAGCCCTGTAAAGTTATTAAATACCTGCCTCCTAGGAATAATGATTTTCTTAAATCAATAATGCCAAAATTTATATCCTCTCTATCTGGCATTTTGTCCGCAACCGATAGTGCAGACTAAAAACAGGCATCAAAAGCACTTCCAAGATTAGGAAACCTGATGATCTGGCTTATCATGTTGATTTCGAAGAACAAAAATATTAAAATTCCTAAAAAGTCCAAACCACTATATCAAAATACCTATAAAGTAATAGAAAAAAGATTTCTACATATCACAATTGAAGAAACAACTTGAATATCATATGAATCTTGAAAATATTCTTGAGAATAATAAAAATTAAGTGTAGTATTTCTTGAATTCTTCAAGGACTTGTCTTGTGATGTTTAAATAGTCCACTCCGAGTAAAGTGGCATTAATGAGAAAGCTTTTTCGCCAACTGTTCGACATTCGCGAGGGGGAGACATTAAGAGCTCTTTTGATGTTTTTCTATATCTTTTTACTTATTGCTTCATTAATGATAGTCAAGCCCGTTCGCAATTCACTCTTTTTGGTCGAGTTCGGCGTTAAAAAGCTTCCCTATGTTTTCATACTGGTGGCCTTCTTTTCAGCTTTAGTCGCCTCCCTCTATTCGAGATACTCCAAAAACACCCGGCTCATCTATCTTGTATTAAACACTATATTCATATCGATCGCTTGCCTTCTGGTTTTTTGGTTTGTGCTTCATTTCGGATATCAAAGGGGCTGGATTTTATATGCTTTTTATATCTGGGTGGCTATATTCGCTGTCATAACAAGTACCCAGTTCTGGCTTTTAGCTAATTATATATTCAATGCTCGCGAAGCTAAGCGTCTGTTTGGTTTTATCGGCGCCGGGGCGATTTTAGGGGGAATTTTTGGTGGCTATCTGACAAACTTGCTAGCGCCACGACTAAAAACAGAAAACCTAATCTTTTTCTGCATTGGATTTTTAATAATAAGCTCATTTCTGCTCTTGTTGATCTGGAAAAAAAGCGTCCACTACATCCCTAGTAGAAGAGTTTACAGGCAAAGGCAAATAGATCGGTTTGAAACTTCCGATAACCCAATAAAATTGATTCTAAATTCGCGCCACCTTGTTTACCTTGCCGGCATAATCGGGATAAGCGTTGTTGTTGCCAACCTCGTTGATTATCAGTTCAGCGACGTCGCCTCCAGAGTCATCTCTGATACAGACCGGCTAACAGCTTTCTTTGGCTTCTGGATGTCCACTCTGAGTATCGCATCACTGTTAATTCAACTATTTTTTACCAACAGGGTAATGAAATATCTCGGTGTGGCCTCTTCACTCTTCTTTCTACCGGTTGCCCTATTCGTGGGAGCTGTCGCTGTCCTTGTGAATCCCACACTCTGGACAGCGATTCTTATCAAGGTGAACGATGGGAGCCTTAAGCATTCAATCAACAAAGCTGGAACTGAGCTCTTAGCCCTGCCCATAATTCCCGAGATCAAAAACAAAGCCAAAGCTTTTATCGATGTTTTCATTAAAAACTTTGCCAAAGGCTTAGGCGGCATCCTTCTGATAGCTATGACGCTAGGGTTGGGATTTTCTGTTCGATACATCAGCTTATTCACAATTGGCTTAATTGCTGCTTGGATTTTGTTAATCACCAGGGTGAAGGGTGAGTATGTTAACTCCTTCAGGATGGCCATAGAGAAACGGTCGATAGATATTGAAGAGCAATCGTTAAATTTACAGGATGCTTCCGTATTTAAGAGTTTTCTTAAAGTGCTGGATACAAAAAACGAGAGACAGATAATATATGTCTTAAATTTATTAGAAGATGTTAAAAACAAAGAGCTAATTCCGTATTTAAAAAAACTTATAAAGCATCCATCTAACGAGGTCAAATCTCTAGTCTTGAAGATGGTCCCCCGGTATGAAGAACTCGATATGACTGCAGAAGCTAAAAGTTCAATCGATAATAACGACCAGACATTGCGAACTGAGGCAATTCATTATTTATGCAAGCGCTCCGATGATAAGACATCAATCCTGAAAACGTATTTAGACCATGATGATTATCATGTACGTAGCGCAGCCCTAATGTGTGTCTCCAGAGAATGGAGAGAGAGCAAGGAGTTCAGGAAAGACATCAATATAAAAGGGCTGCTTGATGGGATGCTTAAGGGCCTTCAGCGAAAAAAAGAGGACAACGCCCAAAAACAGTTCATTAAGATTAATACCGCCAGGGCCATCGGGGAAGCCAACAATCCTGAACTTTATTCTTACCTCCATATATTACTCAACGATGAATCTGTGGAAGTCATTCAAGCGGCCGTTATAAGCGTCGGGCAAAGTCAGGCCAAAGAGTTTATCCCCACTCTGATCTCTCATCTTGACACGAAACATGTCCGTAAATATGCCCGAGAGTCTCTAGCAGAATACGACGAAGACATAATCGATATCCTGGCGGAGCATATCGAAAATGCTAGTGAGAAGAAAAAAATTCGGCTGGCAATTCCCAAGGTGTTGGCTTTAATCGGCTCTCAGAAATCTGTAGACCTCCTGACCAGAAATCTGGCTCAAAGTGATTTACTTTTACGTTACGAAATCATAAAAGCTCTAAACAAACTCCGAGTAAAATTTCCATTGCTTAAATTTGACAAACAGCGTATCGAGGCGAGAATTATGGACGAAACTGTGCAATATTACCGAATTCTCACCTTATTGCAACGACAGAAAATTTCCCTATCAACTGATAAAGCAGTCTCATCGTCAAAAGATGGTTCCGATCGAAAACTAAAGGCAAGAAGGCTTTTGATGGCTGCCCTGGAGGAAAAGCTAGACAACAATCTAGAGCGGGTTTTTCGTCTTCTTGGTTTAAAACACCCTGCCAAGGATATGTTCAACGCCTACCTTGCCGTAAAAAGCAACAGATCTGAGCTTAGAGCAACTTCAGTCGAATTCCTGGACAACATTCTTGAGATGAACCTGAAGAGGATTCTAATCCCGATCATTGAATCAACCACTGATGAAAATCTACTAGCCAAAGTCCAAGAACTTTTCGGGTTTGATATTCCAGAGGAACTCGAATGGATCAATTTCATTCTAGAAGGAGATGACAATTGGCTTAAGATATGCACATTGTATCTCATTGCCGAGTTGAACTACGATAAACCTATGGACACTATTGCCAAGCTTGTCGACGATCCAGATCCAATAGTTAAGGAAACCGCTAAATACTATTTAAGGAGAATTGGTATTTCGAATTAGTTTGACGATAAGGCTACAGATGTGTTAATTTCTGTAATGCTGTTAATAAATCATTATCAATGCAGGATTGCTCGTGTTAACAACAGTAGAAAAAGTAATATTCCTCCAGGATATCGATATCTTTGAATATACCTCAACGGAAAATTTGGCCCATATCGCTACCATCACCGATGAGATCGAGTTCAAAGCGAATAAAACCATCTTCAAAGAGGGGGAATTTCCAGATGCAATGTATATGGTTATCGAGGGAAGTGTCAGCCTGACCAGAGAAAACCAAGAGGTGATGGTTGCCAAGCAAAAAGATGTTTTCGGAACCTGGGCTCTTTTTGATGACGAACCTAGGGTGGCAACCGCTGCTACTCTCGAGGACACTCGCTTATTGCAGATCGATAAAGAGGATTTCATTGATCTATTGGCTGACCATGTTGAAATTACCCAGAGCATCTTGAAGGTGATGGCCAAAAGGTTGAGAAAATTAATGACCCGTATTAACAAGTAAAATTCATTAGGACTAAACAAGCCAGGCTCGATAAAAAGTAAAGACAAATATTGAAGTAGGAAAAAGAATTCTTAGGAGGACCTATGGACAATTCAAATAAAAACTCAACTATTGTCATCGTAGATGATGAGGAGATGGTTTTAACAAGCCTCAGCTCATTCTTATCTTTAGAAACCGATTACAACATCAAAACATTTGTCTACCCTAAAGAAGCTCTAGAATTTATCAAAAATAATAATGTGGACCTCGTCGTTTCGGACTATCTGATGCCTAAAATGGATGGCATTTCCTTTCTGTCCAAAGTTAGGGAAATAAAACCGGAGGTGCCACGGATTATTCTCACCGGTTATGCTGACAAAGAGAATGCTATAAAAGCAATCAATGAAGTCGGTTTATTTCAATATATTGAAAAGCCATGGGATAATGAAGATATCCTGATCATCTTCCGAAATGGCTTAGAAAAGAAAAAGCTGATGAAGAAGCTCGAGGAAAAAATAAAAGAAATTAATAAAGCCTACTCAGAACTTCAAGATCTTCAGCGCGAGATTGTTAAGACATTTGTTTAGAATATCCCCTTCATTGCATGAAATCTCCGACAACAACTTCTATACCGATCTAAACCTGATTGATTCCAGTATAAAGCATCAGGGGCTTGAATCAAGCCGAGTATTTCAAATGCTTAGGCAGGAATCTGCCCTTCATTAAGCGCTCAAGCCTCAGTCAGAGGCAACCGGATAGTAAATGTTGCCCCCTTGCCTTCTTCACTAGAGACGTCAATTGACCCTCCGTGATCTTCAAGAATTCGATAGCAGATAGACAGCCCCAGCCCGGTTCCAACACCCACCCCTTTAGTGGTGAAACCAGGATCAAAGATACGATCGAGATCCTGGCTGGCAATCCCTTTTCCATTATCAATAAACTGAATCACCGCCCATCCTTTTTCGATTCGAGTCCTTATGGTCACCTCTCCCTGCTTTTCTATTGCCTGCTCAGCGTTAGTCAAGAGGTTCATAAATACTTGGTTTAGCTGTCCTGGGTTACAGTAAAGTTTTTGAGGGAGGATAAAATCTCTCTTTATTTTAACCTGCTTTCTAAGATTGGCCTTCAAAAGAGTAATCGTATCCTCGATTCCCTTATGCACGTCGAAGGTCTGATATTCAGCTTCATCAAGGCTAGCAAAACCGCGCAACGCCGTTACGATTTTATCGATGCGCCCGGCAGCAAGAGTTGTAGAACTGTGTAGGGTTGTGATTGTTTTTATGGCTTGCTTAATTTTTTCCTCTTTCTCTTCCGACCAAGGGATACTATCATCGCCTTCTATGTTGCTGTTGATGACCTTGAGGGCTCGTAGAGCTGTGTCAGCATTGGAATTGATCGCACCCAGGGGAGTATTGATTTCATGGGCCACGCCGGCTACAAGATTACCCAGAGCTGCCATTTTTTTTGACTGAACCAGATGGTCTTGAGTCTCGCGGAGCTTCAAGTTTATTTCCTCCAGGTTATGGGCATGTTCTGCGATAGCCTGCCGCAAAAAGATTTCTTTCTGGCGTGCTTGATACAGAAGAACCCTGCTTCTATAGATCGCTCCCGTAATGATAGTGAACAAAATAGTGGCTATAATCAATATCATAAGAGAATTGGCCTTAGGTAAAGTCAATTCCATTCCCTCCGGGAATGGAAGATAGGGAATCGATAAAAAAAATGAAGAGGTGATAATCCCCCCCAGCAGAAAAACCTGCCATGGTCGATAGGGCATTATGACTGCTGCGACTAACATCGCTAGTGTCAAATAGCTCGCTGAAAAAGAAATGTCTCCCTTATCGACATCCTCCCAGACGGTTGCTGCACATACTGCTAGAATAAGCACAAAAACTACTAAGCGTCCCCATTGAGGACTTTGATGAATTCTAGACAAAACAACACCTATTCCCCCAATGATGAAGATTATCACTTGGGGTGCCAAGGCTAAAGTGAGTGGTGATTCTCCAGTCCTATGGGTCCAAGAAAGGTTCACACCAAGGAGCGCGTAAATACTGATGAGAAGTATTATGGCCACCATGGCCAGAATACCCGCCACAAGCATACCAGCACTGCTAAGACGGGCAAGATAATTGCGGAATTTTTGGTCCTTTTCATGCATATCAGGGACGAAATAGTTAACCCAGGAGGAGATTATCTGTTTGAAAGATAAGGACTTCTTTTTTTTTTCTCTAAAAGCCTTTTCCATTTCTGTCTTATTTCTTTTGCTGACTTCTTACCTCGCTTATATCACAGGAACAAAATGATGTCAATTTTGCACAAGGAAAGATATAACAATCAACTGCTTGAATCATCTGGGGCTGGATTTTAACAAGCCCACCTAATTGTACGAATGAAAAATTTATTCCTTTTTGGACCTGAAGCCAATTCTATCAAATGGGTTGACAACACTCGTGGTGATATTGCGTAAATGGGAATTAATCCGTTTTAACCAACGGAAATACAAAGCAAGAGAAACTGCATCACCAGGCCGAATACTTTTATCTTCTTCCTTGACCAATGCCATCAGCTTTTTATCGCAAAGAGGATTCACCCAATCATAGTCCTCCAGAAGCTTTAAGGCGGGAGCCTCTTCCCCAGATTCAAAACAATTTCTAGTTCTGACTAAATTGTCTGCCACTGCGGTTTCTACCCGTTGCAAGTCATCTTCAAATTTCCCACCGTTCAATTTGCCGGGATGGTTCATTGCCAGCTCAACAATATTCTTTGTGTAATCGCCAATTCTTTCAAGGTCGATTATGATACTGATTAAAACCAGACCGGAAGGTAGCCTTCCTGTACCTCTGACTGCCAAATGATTAAACACATCTCGGCGAACTTCGCGCTCAAAACGATTGACTTCAGCGTCGTCATCAAAAATATCTACATCAATTTCACTATCTTCCCTATACCGCAGCGATTCTTTGGCTGCTATATACATTCCACGAATAATATCAAACATCAAAAAAGACTGATGATAGGCACGATCCATCAATGTGTCTTTTTTAAAGATAGCAAACAAATTTTTTAACATTGTCAATTCTCCCTACCTCAAAAAATAAATCACTAATACAGGTATAACAAAAAAAACTATTATGATGTACATAATAGGGAACAATTTATTACGCGTGGAGAACCGGGCGAATCTTTGGGCTAAAAATATGGGAATAAATTTAAAGGGCCACCAAATAATCATTCCTGATATATTGAATAATAAATGTGAAAAAGCAACAATAATTGCCGCCAGATTACCCGTCACTAAGGCTGCAAGAATCGCAGTCACAGTTGTCCCCAAATTGGCCCCCAATGTATAAGGAAAAAATTGAACTATTGTTAACAGGCCCGCCCCCGCCATCGGCACTGCCAAAGAAGTGGTAATGGAACTACTTTGCACCATTGCAGTTAATAGCAATCCCACAAAAAATGCCCGGAGAGCCGTTTTAAACAAAAAGCGGTCGAACCAGGCCTCCGCTTTTTTGGCGATTAAAACCTTCAAAGCCTTCACCATCTGCGTTAAAGCAAATAGCAAAAGAATGAGAGACAAAACCGACAAAATCCATGGATACGCTCCAATCCAATGCTTTAGAATTTCGACCAGAGGACTGGTTAATGCTTTTACAGGGCTTAAGAACTTTAGACCGCCTATGTGCTGGAATTCCTGCCCCATAAAAGTAGCAATCCGACCCAAAAAGTTAGTAAAATATTGTAACGGAAATAACACGAGTACCGCCAGCAGATTGAAATAATCGTGCACAATAGCCACCGAAAAAGACCGCTGAAATTCTGTACCGCGGTTAATTTGCGTGAGAGATGCCAGAGTATTAGTAACGGAAGTTCCTACATTGGCCCCCATTATTATGGGAATAGCGTTGGCCACATTTAAAGCACCTCCGGCTACAAGCCCTACTACAATGGAAGTTGTAGAAGAAGATGATTGAATAAGAGAAGTTGCCAGAATCCCGATGAACAAACCCACAAACGGATTAGTAGTGGTTTGGATCAGGGTGGTCGCCAACCCTTTTCCAACCATTTTTAGGGATGTGCCCATCAATTCAAGGCTGAATATAAATATATAAAGAAAAATCAATAATTTAAGCAGGTTGAAAAGGAAGGGATGCTGTTTATAAAATCTTATGATTGACTTCACGCAATTTTTCCAGTTCTGTGAAATCGGGTTTGTTTATCTGAATACTCCATGACGATTTCTTTTTTTAGCGATAAAATTGTCCGTACTTAAATCAAATTTTTCTGTTAGTTTTTGTACAATTGCATGAAAACTACAATTGCTATTACTATTCACTCTAGCTCACTTGATGGCTGTAACCAGATAACATCGTATGGCTGCAGAGTGATACTCAACTTTTGATTTTCGGCCATCCAATCTTTTCCGCTTATGAGATCATACCATTGGGATTCAAATGAATCAATCTCTGGTAGTGAAATTTCTAACTGGCACTCCTTACTTGTCACATTGGTTATTGTTAAAATATGTTGATTCAATTCTGGTGAAGTTCGAAAGACCGTAAATACAGATGGAGATATCATTAATACTCGTTGATCTCCATTGGGATGAAAGGCTCGGTTCTTGGTTCGGATCTCGATGAGCTTTCCAAGGCTCTTGTTAATTTGAGATTTCTTTGAACGGGGATAATTCATAGATCTCATTATTGAATTTACGTCAACGACAGTACGATTAATTGCTCTCTTTCTTTTGGTGACCTCAACAGCTTTATGATCATTGTGAGTTCCGAATAGACTGTGTAGATAAATCCCGGGGACTCCCTGGATAACAAGAGCTATTGACCTTGAGGCAATGAAACGCTTAATCTGAAACGAAATGCCTTCATCACTCCCTTTCTGGTTTAGGGCACTATACCAGGTAATATTGATTTCATAAGGTATTTCAGTACCGTCTTCAGCTGATTTATACGAGACATACCCTCCATGTTTTTTCGCTCTTTCAACCATATAATCAATATCTTTTTTTCTTAGGATGTTTTTGACTGCCATAAGCCCTATACCGTCATGCGAGTCCAAAAAGTTAAAGAATGTTGCAGTGTTTGAAACCTTCTTGAGGCCTTTTGCCCAAGCAGAGAGGGTTGTTGCATTTTCGGTATGGAACGAATACAAGACAAGGGGAGGTAGGGCAAAGTTGTATACCATCTGTGCCTCATCATGACCATTACCAAAATAGGTGATGTTTTCATCATGAGGGACATTTGTTTCGGTTACCAGGGTGACATGTGGAGCAACAATATTTAAGATGTCACGAAAGAACTTAACAATTTCATGAGTCTGCTCCAGATGAACACATCTAGTTCCAGGCTCTGACCAAAGGTACATCACAGCATCAAGACGAATAATATCTGCTCCATGCCTCACATACATGAGCAGGACCTCAACAACACGCAATAAGACATTTGGATTTTTATAATTAAGGTCCACCTGGTCAGGAGAAAATGTTGTCCAGACATATAATGATCCCTTAAGTGACTGAAATTCTGTAAGAAGTTTTGATGTTCGAGGACGAAATATCAAGCGGCGCTGTTCTGGAGTCAGATCCTCTCGAGATTTAAATGAGATGAAAAAATCCTTATAGTAGGGATTGTTATTTAAGAATTCACTAAACCACCTGCTTTTAGATGACACATGATTTATGACTCCATCGAACATAAGCTGGTAACGATTTTCCAGATCTTCTATGTCATGCCATGACCCTAGATTGGGATCCACTGTTTCAAAGTCGACGATGGAAAACCCTTTATCAGAAGAGGAAGGAAAGAAGGGCAGTATATGTAAGGTGTTGATAGTACCCTTGAGATATGTATCACAAAACTTTGCCAACGTTGCCAGGGGTGAACTCTCCTCTCCTCGCAAGAGGTCACCATAAGTGATCAAGATAACGTCCTTCTGTGTAAACCTTTCTGAAGAATGAAAATCCTTCTCCTTTTCGATGAGTTCCTGCGGTTTATGGGCATAGAAAACCATGAGGATTCGCTCCAGTTCGAGCATTGTGGTTCGAGCTGCTGGTTCGCTGTAAAGGGCACGCAGCCGGCTATGCAACCGCTCGAATGATTCTTTCGAAAGCTTCAATAGAGGTCTAGTATAATCAGGTTCTGGATTGTGAATGGTTCTTGTGGTAACAGATATTTTTGGTTTCGTAGTTTTCGTTATTTTCATCACCTCATTTTCTTATCGAATTTTGTGAAATTCCCTTAATTTATTTCTCTTCACTACAAGACTCCTCTGCATAAACGTGAAGTTCAATTTCCAAGATCAGCTGATTAAAATCGCTTGGAAATTAATTTAGGTCGGAACTCCTGCTTGCTTTATCGGCAAGGTGATAATAATCTCAGTTCCCTTACCTTCTTCACTGTTGACTTTTATGTCGCCTTTATGAGTCTTAATGATGTTATAACTGATGGAAAGGCCGAGACCAGCACCTACTCCAACCCCTTTGGTCGTGAACCCTGGGTCGAAAATTTTCTTTAAATTTTCTTTTTTGATGCCCATTCCGTCATCAGAGATACTGATAATGACCTTGCTATCAGTTCCTGATGTTCTAATAATAATATTTCCTTTGTTTTCTATTGCTTGAACAGCATTGGCAAGCACATTCATGAATACCTGGTTAAGCTGGTTTGGATAGCAATAAATTTTCGAGATGTCTCCGAATTCTTTTACAACCTTTATCCGGTTTTTGATCTCGTGATGTAGCAAAATTAAAGTGCTCTCCAGACCTTCATGAACATCTGCTTCCTGAAATTCCGCCTCCTCAAGCCTTGAAAAGTTTTTGAGACTCTTAATGATCTTTGATATTCGCTCGGTTGCCATCTCTGTAGTCCTATTATTACTTTTGAGAATATTCAGCGCTTTCGTAAAATCTTTATCTTCTTTTATTTCCTTTAAGTTCCTGCACACTTCAAGCGTTGCGATAATTCTACTTAATGAACGGGAAGAAGTATTGGCCGCACTATTGATTGCGCCAATGGGATTATTGATTTCATGGGCTATCCCAGCGGCTAGATTACTTAAGGATGCCATTTTCTGAGCCTGAACAAGTTGAGATTGAGCCTCTTTTAGCTCGCGCAATGCTACCTCAAGTTGTCTGTTTTTGTTCGCTATTTCTTTGGTTCTCTCTGCAACCTGAATTTCAAGCTTTTTCTTCTGAGCTTCAATATACTCTACCCGCTTCCTGTACCCGATAAAAATAAGCCCCAATAGAAACATAGCCGCTAAGATCCTAAACCACCAGGTCTGCCAGAAAGGTGGGGGAATAATTATTTTTATAGATACCCCCTCTTCATTCCAAACTCCATCATTGTTTGAGCCTTTCACACGAAAAATGTATTCCCCCGGATCCAATTGTGTATAAGTTGCAGAACGTCTTGTGCCTGAATGAATCCAATCTTTATCGAACCCTTCCATCATATAGGCATACTGATTTTTATCAGGATTTCTGTAATCGAGAGCTGCAAACTCGAAGGAAAAGTATTTGTCCTTATAGGATAATACACTTTTTTCTGTATCTGTAACGTTCGTTTTGATGATTTCGTCAAATTTTTTGAATTTCGTGATAACGATTGAAGGGATGTTTGGATTGTTTTTTATATTATCTGGGAAAAAAGCAATGAATCCTTTGATACCCCCAAAAAACAGTTTGCCATTATTTTTATGAAAAGCTCCCTGATTAAACTCATTCATCTGAAGTCCATCATGGATATCGTAATTTCTAAAAGACTCTGTTTGGAGGCTGAATTTTGATAATCCTTTATTAGTACTGAGCCAAAGATAACCATCATCATCTTCTAAAATCCCGTATATCACATTATTAGGGAGGCCATCTTTCTCTGTATAGCGTGTAAATGTTTCTTCTTCCCGATCAAACTTGTTGAGGCCACCCCCAAGAGTTCCAATCCAGAGTATACCCGATTGGTCTTCATGAAGAGACAAAATCTTGTTGTTGCTCAAGCTATTTAGATTTCCAGGTTCGTTTATCCAACGCGTAAATGTTCCATCTTCATGATTAAATCTATTGAGTCCGCCTCCATTTGTCCCGATCCAGAGCACTCCCTTCCGATCCTCATAGATTGAAACAATAGCATTGTGACCCAAGCTGCTGGAGTTTCCAGGTTCGTTTATCCAATGGGTAAATGTCCCCTTCTCACGATTAAATCTATTGAGTCCGCCTCCATTTGTCCCGATCCAGAGCACTCCTGTTCTGTCCTCATAAATGGATAAAATCTCATTATTGCTCAAGCTATCAGGTTTTCCAGGCTCATTCCTCCAATGGGTAAATGTTTCCTTCTCGGGATCAAACTTATCAAGCCCACCCTTTGTTCCAAGCCAGAGCGCTCCTGTACGGTCTCCGGAGATTGTCCGCACATTATTGCTACTCAAGCTGTTGGGTTTTCCTGGTTCGTTTATCCAATGGGTAAATGTTTCATTCACGGGATCATATCTACTGAGACCACCACCATCAGTCCCAACCCAAAGTGCACCGGATCGGTCCTCATAGATTGATAAAACAAAATTATGACTCAAGCTATCAGGATTTCCAGGTTCTTTTTCCCATTGAGTAAATTTCTCCCGGCCTATCTTAAATCTATTTAACCCGTTAACCGTCCCAATCCAGAGCACGCCAGAACGGTCTTCATAGATTGAATAAACACTATTGTCACTCAAGCTACTGGGATTTTCGGGATTGTTTACCCAATGTGCAAATGTTTCCTCCTCACGATTGAATCTATTTAGCCCCCCTCCCCAAGTCCCAACCCAGAGTACACCAGATCGGTCCTCGTAGATTGCTCGCACCTCATTGTGATTTATGCTTTTAGGCTTTCCAGGTTCGCTTACCCAATGCGTAAATGTTTCCTTCTTACGATCAAATCTATTGAGACCGCCACCATCAGTCCCAATCCAAATCAGCCCTGATCGATCTTCGTAAACTACGCGAACCTCATTATGACTTAAACTATTGGGATTTTCTGGTTCGCTTATCCAACATGTAAATTTCTTTTGTTCTCGATCAAATCTATTTAACCCGTTAACCGTCCCAATCCAGAGCACGCCAGATTGATCTTCATATATTGAGTAAATATGATTATCACTTATGCTATCAAGGTCTCCTGGTTGGTTCATCCAATGGGTGAACGTTCCCTCCTCACGGTTAAATCTATTTAAGCCGCCTCCCCAAGTTCCAATCCAGAGGACACCTGACCGGTCCTCATAGATTGAATATATATCATTATCACTTATGCTATCGGGGTCTGCTGGTTGGCTCATCCAATGGGTGAATGTTTCCTCCTCACGGTTAAATCTATTGAGTCCGCCTCCCCAAGTTCCAATCCAGAGGACACCAGATCGGTCCTCGTAGATTGCTCGCACATCATTGCTGCTCAGGTTATTGGGTTTATCTGGATCGTATCTGTATACTGTAAAATTGAATCCATCATATTTATTCAATCCATCTCCTGTTCCAAACCACATAAACCCTTGGCTGTCTTGCAGAATACAATTTACTCCGCTCTGGGATAAACCTTCTTCAAGTGTGATTTGCCAAAACTTTATATTATTTTTTTGGGCGATTAAATTTAGGAAACAACTCAAACTTATGAAGATGGTCAGGCAGGTGGATTTGAAAATTAACTTCATTTAATTTATTTATTCCCTGTTTTCTCCATTCTTTGAATTTCCTCAGCCAATCTACTTTATAGCTAATACCACAGTAAAAAATCTTGGTCAAATACAGAAAGCCAGGTGAGTGAGAATTCCCTCTATATTGACCAGCTTTTTATAAGGATCACTGAGAAAACACATAGAAGGATGCAAAATAGGTTTTGAAAAAGATATGCTGCTAAGTGGCGTTTATACTTACAATTTTAACGTTCCAAGGGCAAATAGCAGCTCTAAGAAGTATCTATCCATTTTAAAATAAAGAAGACAACTTAGTCCGGCCCTAATCAGAAGGAGCTTTTTCCAGCCTTTTCAATTGTTCATGAGTTAGAGGGCTGCTGTAGCCCGAGTAATTGATTAGAGGTTCTACAGGATCTTCTATGGGGATCCATTTGCCTTCCGTATAATTCAAATAAACTAAATTCCATTTCAAGGCTTCAAGGACAGGTACCACTCCCTCAACATTCTTTAATTCACCCTTTTCGAATACCAACAAAGAAAATTTATTCTTTTTTATATCTTTAATGATCTGGGTATTATGGCATTCTTTGCATTGTCTTCCCTCCTTCATCACATCATGAGGGAACGCTGGTGCAAAAGCAATCATGGCTTTATTTTGATAGACGAAAGTATGGAAATTGGCCAAGGTGACCTTGTCTTCATGATTGACCATGAAGAGAATATTTTTTAACGGGAGAGAGACGCTTTTGTTTTCCTTTATCCTGGTATCAAAATGACAGTTGTAGCAGGTAGGAACATTTCTCACATGACAGGCATTACAATCAAGCTTGCCTTTGTGAACCGTATGGCTTGTGCTTTCTGGCAGCGGACTGTGGCAGTTATCGCATTTTGTATCCATAGCCCCTGGCTGCTGTATGGAATTATACGGTGTTCCATCGCCATGAATTTCTCTGGGCGAATGGCAATCCATGCATTTCATCTCATTCTTGAAATGAACGTCTAAACCAGAAGCTTTTTTATTTTTTTTCGCTTTTTCCAACGTGTCCATTGAATGGCAGCTCTGACAGACTTCCTCAGCTCGGGCAGGTTCCAGCGAGTAGGTAGGCTTCCCGTCGACTTCTTTCTTATGGCAGGTGTCGCAGGTCTTGACATGGCATCTTGTGCAATCTAATCGGGAAAAGGGAATTCCAGTAAGCCTTTCCAGACCTCCCTGTTCTTTGCTGTACCAGTACTCAAATCCTTTATTCGTGTAGTGCAGACTTTTTTCATAGAAATTGCTTTCCTTTGGAACAGCTTTTTCTTCAGTCGCTTGAATGATAAAAAAGCCAGAAATTAAAAACAATGGGATTAAAACACTGACCAGTAAAACTCCTTTTTTCATTGTTATCTTGCCTCCTTCAAATCGATTGGGAATCGATCCTTATCCCCAAATTTGAGCTTCACACGACAGGAATTTCCTTTTGGCGACGATTTTCCCAATTTTGTGTCTTATTATTCTTTCTTACTTCTCGAGAGGAAATAACACAGGATACACATAAAGTCAATTTTAATCGATCTTCAAAGAATCAGAAATTACGTCCCGGAATGCTCGGCGTGATGACGCAAGCCCGGAATTCATGGAACCGAATCCAGCTAACCAATTGATATTAAACAAATAAGATAAATTCAAATTGACTTTTTTCGCGGATTAGAATATAGTTCAGTCACGACTTGTATGGAAAAAAGGCAATCTCGTAAAGAGGATTAAATCCATGGTTGAAAATGAAATAGAAAACAGAGCCTGCGTTCGATTCGAAGTCCCTGGGGCAACAGTGATCTACCAGGAGAAGAAACTTTTCTCTGCCCAAGAGAAGGACGAAGAGGAGTTTTGGCCTGTTTTGGATATGAGCCGCGGAGGGTTCCGGTTTCTGTGTCAGAAGCCTCTTAAGAGCAACACTAGAGCTTATTTGAAAATATCTATTCCTGGTGAAAGTGCTCCTATGAACTTGACGGGACAGGTGCGGTGGACTTCTTTCAATCCCGGGAAGAGTTATAAATACCAGATCGGAGTTCAATTCAATCCTTATGGAGAAGAGAGCGGACAAAACTCACCCGAAAACCTGGAAAGGCTCATTGCCTTAGAGAATAAATTCACTCCGAATAAAAGCTGATAACAATTCAGTCAGCGAGATAATCAGCTGAACCCTTCAGCTCTGCAATTCTGATCTGTGAATATCAAAGTAGGTCGAAAATCAAGCAGTCAAGGAGTCAGGTCTCCAGATTCAAG
The DNA here is from genome assembly GCA_011772495.1 of Candidatus Aminicenantota bacterium. Taxonomy (GTDB): domain Bacteria; phylum Acidobacteriota; class Aminicenantia; order Aminicenantales; family Aminicenantaceae; genus WVZL01. Next base: position 10,621 of record WVZL01000044.1, on the reverse strand, counting down.
ATTCAAGAACTGGCAAGGAAATTTGACTTATTAAATATAGATTTCGATTTAATATTAACTTGCGTAGACTGCACCTAATTTGAGACGTTTTGGGTCAAAAAGAGGGAATTATTTTCCGCCCTCGAACACAACCTGAGAATAGTCAGCCATTCGAAGGAAAAGCTTGCTGATTTCCTGGAGGAGGGCCAAACGATTCCGCCTGATTCTCGGGTTTTCGTCCATAACCAGGACATGGTCAAAAAAATTATCTATGGATGAGCGTATCCTGAAAAGTATTCTCTGGGCCTGAGAAAAATCTCCTTTCGAAATCAGGGAAAGAACATTTTCTTTTATGATTAACAGGGTCGTATAGAGCTCTCTTTCTTCCTTTTCTCGCACCAGTTCGGGATTGATCCTGTAAAGAGGTTGGTTGCGGAGAATGTTGTTGACTCTTTTAGAAATGAGTATTAGAGGTCCGAATTTGGGACTTTCCTTCAGGCTATCTAAAGCTTTTATCCTAAGACCGGAGTAATAGATATTATCTATCCCGGCTCCCAGAGCAGCTTTGATGAGATCATACCGATAACCCTGCCTTTCAAAAATGTATTGCAGGCGGTCAGAAAAAAAACCGAAACAGTAATTCTTCACTTCTTCTACTGGGATTTTAAGCTTTTCTCCGTATACTCCCAACACTTTATCTAAAAGGCGTGAAAAAGAAAGACTTAGTTTTTTCCCCAGAATGATCTTGCATATCCCCTGAGCATTCCGACGTAAACCAAAAGGGTCTTTTGACCCTGTGGCTTGAATCCCGATTCCTATTGTTCCCACCGTGGAGTCTAATTTATCAGAGATGGAGAGTATTGCCCCAGCCAAGGTAGGAGGAGATTCATCATCAAGGCTTACAGGCTGATAATGTTCATAAACCGCCTTGCAAATTGAGGAAGGATATCCTTCTTCCCTGGCATAAAGTCCTCCTGCTCTTCCCTGAAGAGACGAGAATTCCCTCACCATTTCGGTGAGCAGATCAACCTTGCACAATTCCGCCGCCTGAATGAGCTGTCGCTTTTCATTCTCGACATCCAATTTGCGAGCCAGATAGGTCACGATTTTCTTCAATCTCAGAACCTTATCCTCATAAGTTCCAAGCTCCTCCTGAAAGATTATGCGGTCTAAACCTTTGGCTCTCTTTTTTAATTTAATCTTCCGGTCCTGTTCCCAAAAGAACCTGGCATCCTCTAATCGAGCTATGAGTACCCTTTCATTTCCTTTTCGGATAAGACCTTTAGCATCCTTGAAGGCATCCGCCACACCCACAAAATAGGCCAACTGTTTCTTCCCCTTGACTACTGAAAAGAGATTTTGCCCTTCTTTCATGGCCGTGCTCAGAACTTCCAGAGGTAACTTCAGATATTCTTCAGGGAATTTCCCCAGAAAAACATAGGGTTGTTCAACATCATAGCTTAACTGCTCTAGGAGCTGCTTATCAGGTAAGAGTTGAGCCTCCAAAGGAGCCAGCTTCCTCTCAATCTGATTTAGGATTTTTTCCCTTCTTTCATCCTGACTGACAATGACTTTCTTCTTTTTTAAGAGACTTTCATATTCTGAGAAGGACTTCACTATGATTTTTTGGGGAAAATAAATCTTATGGCCGGTTGTAAAATTCGTTGAAGTTACTCCTCCAGAAGTAAAAGAAAGAATTTTCCCATCGAATAGGCAGAGAATATTCCTTATCGGCCGTGAAAACTTGAAGGTGCTTTTTCCCCATCTCATCATTTTTGGAAAAGTTAAAGAAGAAATAATCTGGGATAAGGACTTCTGGAGAATATCTATGGTCGGCTTACCTGCTTCAATCTTCTTTAATCCCAAATATTCTCCTTTTTTGGTTTCAATCAGTTCAAGCTGGCTGAAGCTTGCTCCTTGGGACTTAGCAAATCCTTTTGCCGCGGGAGTAAAAGATCCATCTTTACTGTAAGCGACATGCTTGGGGGGACCAACAACAACTTGTTCTCTGTCTTTTTGTTGGGGAGAAAAATGCCCAAGGATCACTAAGCGTCGACAGGTGCCAAGTGTTTTTATTTTTCCGACGTCAATATTATTCTCTCGAAGCTCCTCTTCAAATTTTTCTCTGAGCTGGACAAGAGCTGTCTTGATATGGGAAGAGGGCATCTCTTCAGTATTGATTTCCAGGAGAAACTCTTTCAGGATGAAACCTCCCTAGCGGTGTATTTATAGGCGATCTGATTAACCAGGTTTCTGATCTGCGCAATCAATTTAACTCTCTCGGTCACACTGATCGCTCCTCTGGAATCTAAGAGGTTAAAAAAATGCGAACATTTGAGGCACATATCGTATGCTGGGAGCAGCAAATCTTTCTGGATAAGATTTTGAGCTTCTTTTTCATAAAGGCGAAAAGACTTTTGAAGAGTACTTCTGTTCGCCCAGTTGAAGCTGTACTCCGAAAACTCCTTCTCTTCCAATAATCGCATATCTCCGTATTTGACATCCTCAGACCAATTCAAATCATAAATGTTATCTTTTTCCTCTAAAAACATTTCTAATCTTTCCAGGCCGTAGGTTAACTCCACTGGCGTGGGAGAGAGGTCAATCCCACCTGCTTGCTGGAAGTAGGTGAATTGAGTTATCTCCAACCCATCCAACAAAACCTGCCAGCCGACACCCCAAGCGCCAATCGTTGGCGATTCCCAATCGTCTTCATCGAAACGGATATCGTGGTCTTGGAGGTTTATGCCTAGAGTGGATAAACTGTCGAGGTAGACCTGTTGAATGTCAGCAGGAGATGGCTTTATGATGACCTGGTACTGGAAATGTTTCTGCACTCGGTTAGGATTATCGCCAAATCTCCCGTCGGTGGGCCTTCGTGACGGCTGGACATAAGCGACCTTCCAGGGCCTTCTATCCAGAACTCTGAAGAAGGTATCAGGAGTCATGGTTCCCGCACCCACTTCAAGGTCGTAGGAAGGAGCGAGATAGCAGCCCTGTTGGGCCCAAAATTCCTGGAGACTCATGATGAGATTTTGCACACTCATCACTTTTCCTTCAGACATAACGAAATTATTCCTTCTTGCCTTCTTGACTTTGGGGAGCAGCCCATCTTAAGACAGGCTTTCGGGCAGCAGTCGTCTCATCCAGTCGTCGAACATAAGATTGATGAGGCGCAGACTTGAGTATCTCTGGTTTTTCCTTGGCTTCTTTTGCAATCTGTTTCATGGCTTCGATAAAAAGGTCCAAGTCTCGCTTGCTTTCTGTTTCTGTGGGTTCGATCATCAAAGCTCCATAAACAATCAAAGGGAAAGACATGGTCGGAGGATGAAGCCCAAAATCAATTAGTCTTTTGGCTATATCGATGTTTTGAATTCCTTGCTCTCGCTGAAATTTATCCGAAAAAACACATTCATGGAGGGTAGGAGTTTGGTATTTCAGGTGGAAATCCTGCTCCAGGCTTTTACGGATATAATTGGAATTCAAAACAGCGATCTCTGAAATTTCCTGAAGCCCCTCTGGGCCCAGGGAAAGAACATAGCTCAAGGCTTTGACAACGACTAAAAAATTCCCGAAAAAACTCCTCACTCTGCCGATACTTTGAGGCCGGTTGAAATCTAGAGACCATCGCTCTTCTTTTTTTACAATGACAGGAATAGGCAGATAAGGCTCAAGCTTTCGGTTCACTCCTACTGGCCCGGCTCCTGGGCCTCCGCCGCCATGGGGGGTGGAGAAAGTCTTGTGCAGGTTCAAATGAATAACATCAACCTCCATATCTCCTGGCCGGCAGATTCCGGTGAGGGCATTCATGTTGGCTCCATCCATATAGACAAATCCGCCTTGGTCATGAACGATTTGAGTTATCTTTTTTATGTCATTCTCGAAAATGCCCAACGTATTGGGGTTCGTGACCATCAAGGCGGCCACTTCCTCTGTCATATTTTGAGCCAGGTCTTCAGTATCGATAGTGCCTTTGTCATTGGATTTTATTTCTTTGACTTGGTATCCACAAATATGAGCACTCGATGGATTCGTCCCGTGCGCTGAATCAGGAATGAGGACAAATTTTCTCGGATTTCCTTGCTCCTGATGATAGGCCCGGATGAGCATCATGCCTACCAGCTCTCCCTGCGCTCCTGCCGAAGGCTGTAGAGTAAAGGCCTCCATACCTGTTATCTCGGCCAAGATTCCTTCTGTTTTCTTGAGAATCTCGAGGTTTCCCTGGACGAACTCTGGAGGCGCAAGAGGATGAGTTGAGAGAAATTCAGGAGATGATGCTACTTTTTCGTTTATTTTCGGGTTGTACTTCATGGTGCAGGAGCCTAGAGGATAAAAGCCGATATCTACACAATGATTAGTCTGGGAAAGGCGGGTGAAGTGGCGGACGACTTCTACTTCTGAGACCTCGGGAAAGCCTTCAATTTCTTTCCTTGTGGCCAGGTTTTTAATAGTCTCTTCATTCGCAGGTACATCTAGCTTGGGAAAAGCAAAAGCTCTTTTTCCCTTGGCGCTCAGCTCAAAAATCAAAGGTTCACGTATCATTCTTATCCTAATCCCTCATTCAGGGATTTAACCAGATTGTCAATATCTTCCTTTCGATGCATCTCTGTCACACAGAATAAGGCACAATTTTTTAGCTCTGGATAGAATTCTTCGAGCTTCAAGCCAGCAATGATCTTCTTCTTTTCGAGAAATTCATTAATATGGGTCAAATCCTTAGGAAGTTGCAGGACGAATTCATTAAAGCTGCTTCCACTGAATATGGCTTTGACTCCTTCTAACTGAGTGAGTTTTTCGCGGGCATAATTAGCCTTGTGTATGTTTTGCAAAGCGAGTTCCTTCATCCCTTCCTGGCCCAAAGATTCCAGGAATACCGTAGCTCTCAAAGCACACCAGGCCTGATTCGTACAGATGTTGGAAGTTGCCTTTTCTCTTCTAATGTGCTGTTCTCTAGTGGATAAAGTCAGGACAAAACCTCTTCGCCCTTCCACATCAGTGGTCTGTCCTGCGATTCGACCAGGAAGCTGCCGGATGAAATCCTTTTTACAGGCCATAAAACCAAGGTAGGGGCCACCAAAGCTTAGAGGGATTCCAAAGGACTGCCCTTCTCCGGCCGCAATATCAGCGCCCAACTTTCCTGGTGCTTCTAATATGCCCAGGGAGACAGGTTCTGCTATGACTGCTGTGCAGAGTGAATGGTGAGTGTGGGCCAGCTCTGAAATCTTTTTTATGTTCTCGATAACACCCATAAAGTTAGGCGATTGACAAACGACGACACTCGTTTCCTCATCAATTTTCTGTTTTAAATCTTCAAAATCGATCTCACCACTCGATGAATAACCAACTTCCTCGGCTTCAATAGCCATGTTTTTGACATAAGTTCCGATAACTTCTCTGTATTGGGGGTTAAGAGTTTTGGCGATCAAGGCTTTTGGCTTTCCTTGAAGGCGATGAGCCATAAGCACAGCCTCTGCAGTTGCCGAGGCCCCATCATACAGCGAAGCGTTCGCAATATCCATTCCCGTGAGCTGACAGATCAGGGTCTGGAATTCAAAAATAATCTGGAGCGTTCCCTGGCTGACCTCGGGCTGATATGGTGTGTAAGGAGTCAGGAACTCTCCCCTTGAGCTTAGATAGTCAACACTGTAAGGAATGAAATGATTGTAGGCTCCCCCTCCTAGGAAAGAAAGGCAATCAGAGCATTTGTTCTGAACTCTGACTTTCTCAAAGAAAGAAAGAAGTTCTGGCTCACTTAAGGAAGCAGGAATATTCAGGACCTTTTTAAGCCTCAATCCTTCTGGAATGGAGCGAAAAAGTTCATCCACCGAGGTGATCCCAATCTTGGCCATCATCTCTTTCTTATCTTTGTCACTGAGAGAGGTGTAATTCATGATCCTATTGTTTTCTTTTAGAATCTCAGTCTTCAATACCCTCTAGGAATTTTTCATATTCTGCGGCTGACATCAATTTTTCTGTCTCACTCTTGTCTTTTATTTTCAGTCGGATTATCCAGCCCTTGCCATGGGAATCTTCATTAATAAGCTCTGGAGAGCCATTGAGTTCTTCATTGACGGCAATGACCTCGCCCGAGAGAGGAGAGTAGATATCAGAGACGGCTTTGACGGATTCTACAACGCCGAGGGATTGATGAAATTCTAGTGTTGTCCCCACTTTGGGCAGTTCCACATAAACGACATCTCCCAATTGTTTCTGGGCAAAATCAGTAATGCCCACTGTCGCTGTGTCATCTTTTACTTGAGCCCATTCATGGTCCTTGGAGTAATAAAAATCATCCGGATACATATCCTGCCTCCTTAATTTAGAAACTTGCCGAAAGCAAGAAATATATAGTAAATGGTCGTTGATTAATAATCAACAACTAGGTTTTTCTTCTGTGCACCAGGTCGCTTTAGTGCTTAACTCGCACACCCGAGTATTATTTGCAATTCGGGCCAGCTTAACTTTTTTCTGGTCTCTTGTAAAAAGGAGTAGGAACAACTCTGGCCTTTCTTTTGTCTCTTATTTCAATCTCAAATTCTGTTCCTATTTCTGTGAAATCCAGGGGAAGATAAGTCAGACCGATGGCCTTTTTAAAATAAGGAGAATATGTGCCTGAGGTCACTTCTGAGACTTCATTCCCTTCCACAAAAACGTGATGATGAGGACGCGCTATCCCTTTGTCTACGAGCTCAAAGCCCACCAGCTTTCTTGTTATTCCTTTTTCTTTCTGCTTGAGAAGCAACTCTCTTCCTAAGAAATCTCCTTTTTGGAATTTAACGAGCCATCCCAAACCTGCTTCCAAGACAGTCGTTGTCTCGTTGATATCATTACCATAGAGCATGAGTTTAGCTTCTAAGCGCAGAGTATCTCTTGCCCCCAGCCCTACAGGGAGGAGATTATAAGATGTTCCTCTCTCTAAAACCTCCTCCCAGATCTTTTCAGGTTGTGAGGACAGAGTGTAGATCTCAAAACCATCTTCTCCGGTGTAACCAGTCCTGGAAACCAGGACCTCCTCTCCAGATATTTTTCCCCAATCAAACCTGAATGACTTCATCTCTTCCAAATCGATCTCAGTCATGGGTTTAAGAATTTCCAAAGCCCTGGGACCTTGAAGGGCAAGCTGAGTGTAGTCATCGCTTCGATTCTCGACTTTGACATCGAATCCTTCCTGGTGGCTTAGGATCCATTCATAATCCTTATTAGAATTGGCGGCATTAACCACTAACAGGTATTTTTCCTCATCCAAACAATAAACCAGCAAGTCATCCACAAAAGTGCCTTCAGGAGTGGTTAAGGCTGAGTACTGCGCTTTGCCAGGAGCTAAACGAGCAGCATCATTGGGAGTCAAATACTGAACCAAATCAAGCGCTTGTTTTCCGGAAATAACGATTTCTCCCATGTGGCTGACATCAAAAAGTCCGGCCCGCTCCCGGACAGCTAAATGTTCCTCGATTATCCCTGTAAACTCGACTGGCATCTCCCAGCCGAAAAATTCTATCATCTTTCCCCCGAGCTTTTTATGAGCAGCATTGAGTCGCGTTCTTTTCATAATGTCAGATCTCTGAGTTTAATTTACTATCACATAATTTTTAGGGATGCAAGAAAAAACAGAAATAGACAACCCGTCCCCAATTTTTATTAAATTTGCTATAATTAAAAACTATGCTGAGATACAAAAATTCCCTAAGAAAAAAACTCCACGATAAATTAAAGGTAAAACACTCTCTTTCTCTCGAGGACTTAGAAATAGGTTATCCCCCGCAGGCTAAGTTTGGGGATTTGGCTCTAACGTTTCCCTTCGAACTGGCCAAAAAAATGAAGGCTGAGCCGAGGAAGGTTGCCCAGGAAATCGTGCAATTGATCTCTCCTCTCGAGGGAGTCGAAAAGATTGAAGTTGCTGTCCCTGGATACATCAACCTCTTCCTCGATAAAAGAAGCTTCTTTTCACAGCAGCTTCTCACTCTTGATACCCCATCCTTGTCTCCTCAAGAAGAACACATCATCGTCGAGCACACCAACATCAACCCCAACAAGGCAGCTCATATCGGTCATCTAAGAAATGCCTGCTTGGGAGACACGCTGGTGCGTTGTTTAAAATACAAAGATGAAAAAGTTGAAGTTCAAAATTATGTCGATGATACCGGCGTTCAGGTTGGAGATGTAGTTTTCGGTTTCATGGATATGGAAAAAAAGAAGTTATCTGATATCGCGAAAATCAAAGAGAAATTCGATTATTACTGCTGGGACCTCTACAGAAGAGTGGCTGCCTACTTTGAGAAAAATCCTGAAGCTCAAGAGCGGAGGTCTGAAATTCTCAAAAAGATCGAAGAGAGAGAAAAACCAGAAGTGGAGCTCGCTCACCATATTTCCCGCCGAATCCTCAAATCTCATCTTCAGACCATGGACAGGATTGGGGTGAGCTATGATCTTCTCCCCTGCGAAAGCGATATTCTCGGCCTCAAGTTTTGGGAAAAAGCATTTTCGCTGTTAAAAGCACAAAAAGCCGTCTACCTTGCCTCTAGCGGTCCCAACCAAGACTGCTGGGTCATGGAGACCGAAGATGAAGGGCAAAAGGAGAAGGTCATCGTCCGCTCTGATGGGACAGTGACTTATGTCGGAAAAGATATTGCCTACCAGCTCTGGAAATTCGGTCTTTTGGGCAGAGATTTCTACTATGAGCCCTTTATCAAAAAGGATGATAAAACAATCTGGATAACGGCGTCTGCGCCCCAAAAAGATTCTCCCCAGTTTGGGAGGGGAAGCCAAGTTTACAACGTCATCGACATAAGACAGGCTTATCTGCAAAAAATCGTTGTCCAAGGATTAAAATCTCTGAAATATTTTAAACAGGCTGCAAAATCTATTCATTTTTCCTATGAAATGGTTGCTCTTTCTCAAAAAAGCTTGGAAGAATTGAACCTTGAAATCTCAGAAGAAGACAAAGAGAGGAGCTTTCTTGAAGTTTCAGGAAGAAAAGGCCTGGGAATCAAAGCTGATGACCTGCTGGACAGGTTGGAAGAAAAGGCTTTAGCAGAGGTGGAAAAAAGAAATCCTGAATTTACTGAATCTCAAAAAACTTCCATTGCACGCCAGATCTCCTGTGGGGCCTTGCGCTATTTTATGCTCAAATACGCCCGGAATTCAATCATCGTCTTTGACTTTGATGAAGCCCTCAATTTCGAGGGAGAGACAGGACCTTACCTTCAGTACACTCTAGTAAGGCTCAACAGTATTTTTCGTAAACTCGAGGAAAGAGAAAGTTTTGGAGAAAAGGATCTTCAAGATCTCATTTCCTCTGGTGAGATTCCCCTAGAAATGTTATCTGGTGAAGAATTAACTCGCTTCTGGGATCTGGTCCTTTATGCTTCTCAATTCGAAGAAGAGGTCCTCCATTCTATCCATTCCCTGGAATTCTCTCACCTGGCCAAATTCGCCTTCAACCTCTGCCAGAAATTTAATGCTTATTATCATCTCTATTCTATCCTGGGCGCAGAAAACAGTCAGTTCAAGCAAATTCGTATCCTGACGATCTACCATATCAAGGAAGTTCTTGGAAAAGCCTTTTCTCTGCTGGGAATCCCCCTCCCAGAAAGAATGTAAAGAGTCTGGCCTAAGAAACAAAACAGGAAAAATACAAGTTATACAGAAATAGAAAAAGAAAGAAGCGGTTCATTCAGTTGTTGACTTACAATCACGGACTATTTAATATTTACTTTTTATTCTGTTCTCGACTATTTATAAAATCGAGTCAATAACTCAGAGGAGGTATCGAGAAAATGATTGAAGTCGAGCATCTCACCAAAAAATATGGTGACTTAGTAGCTGTGAATGACCTGAGCTTTAGAGTCGATAAGGGTAAAATATGGGGACTTCTGGGCCCTAATGCCGCTGGAAAAACAACAACCATGAGAATCTTGACCGGCTACCTTCCTGCTAACGAAGGAAAAGCGAATGTAGCCGGGTTTGATGTTTTCGAGCAGCCCAACGAGGTGAAAAAAAATATCGGCTACCTGCCTGAAAATTTGCCTCTGTATCCAGAGATGACAGTTCATTCTTTTCTGAGTTTTGCCTCTGAAATCAAGCAAATTCCGGCTGCTGAGAAGAAAAAATCTGTAGAGAAAGCCATAGACATAAGCGGACTGAAAACAGTAAAAGGAAGACTCATCAAAAACATCTCTCGGGGATTTAAGCAACGAGTTGGCATTGCTCAAGCTCTTATCCATGATCCCGAGGTACTCATCCTTGATGAGCCGACTATCGGTCTGGACCCGGCCCAGATTGTCGAAATCCGACAGCTCATAAAATCACTGAAGAAAAAACGCACGATCCTGCTTTCGACTCATATCCTGGCTGAGGTCACTCAAACCTGCGATGGGGTGGTGATCATCAATGAAGGCCAACTCATGGCCTCTGGCTCCTTAGAAGATCTCACTGCCTCTTTCAGAAAAAAAGAGGGAATCATCATCAAAGTCAAAGACACAAAAAAAGCCATTCCTCTTCTCAAACAAATATCCGGTGTCGAAAAAGTTACTAAGAAAGACAATGAGATCAACATCGAATGGAGTCAGGCCAAAGACCTAAGAGATGAAGTCTCGAAGACTATAGTCAGGAATGACCTGGGGCTGATGGAGATGAGACCTCT
>WVZL01000040.1:24002-125275 GCA_011772495.1 Candidatus Aminicenantota bacterium | reverse complement strand
CCAGAGGCTTATGAAGTTAAAAATATGACTCAACAGGTGGTACATTGATGGGGGGCAGGTCACTTAGCTTCGGAGCTTATTTCGGGATTACGAATAAGAGAGATAGGTAATTGTCCATAGTTAGGCGGATGACTACGGACATGTTGCTTTGCTTTCTCTAAAATTAAAGCTTCTGTTTCCTTTCCCAACATATAACATATTCCTTCTCCTAATTTCTTTCGGGCTTATCAGCTAGTGAGGCTTCATGAACTAAGTAACCTTAAAAAAAAAGAGGCCAGAAAATCACTCAGAATCTAAGTTCTGAGGTCTTCTGACCTCTTTATCCTTATAAATTATAACCCGTCTCGCTGAAAAAGAAAAGCTCTTAATTTTACCTATATTCGAGTTTAGTTTCTCTCCCTAAGCTATAACAATTTTCTTATAAACAGCTTCCTCACTTTATGCAACATTAATTGAAGCCTCCATATTCAATTTGACTCTTTCCTATTTAATTGTTATTCTTTCCCCAGATAATCAAAAGGGACAATAGGAACTATGAAGTGCCCTAAATGTCAAACTGATAATCCTGAAACTGCCAGCTTTTGTGCTGATTGCGGCACTCAACTTATTTCTTCAGAGGAAATCTCTGCACCCACCGAGACTCTTGAAGCAGCCAAAGAAGAATTAACCACAGGCTCCACCTTTGCTGACAGGTACCAGATTATTGAAGAACTGGGCAAAGGAGGAATGGGTAAGGTTTATAGAGTAATTGATAAGAAATTAAAAGAAGAAGTGGCCTTGAAGCTCATAAAACCTGAAATTGGTTCAGACAAAAAGACTGTAGAACGCTTTAGCAACGAGCTTAAATTAGCCCGTAAGATTGTACATAAGAATGTAGCTCGCATGTTTGACCTCAATGAAGAAAAAGGAAGTCACTACATTACTATGGAATATGTCCCAGGTGAAGATTTAAAGAGATTAATAAGAAAGGTAGGGCAATTAAGTTCGGGAAAAACTATATCCATAGCCATACAGGTATGCGAAGGATTGGCTGAAGCTCATCGTTTAGGAGTGGTACATAGAGATTTAAAGCCCAACAACGTCATGATAGATGAAGAGGGAAATGTCCGTATCATGGATTTCGGAATTGCTCGTTCCCTTGAAGAAAAAGGAATAACAGGCGCAGGGATGATGATCGGGACGCCAGAGTATATGTCACCTGAACAGGTGGAAGGTAAGAAGGTAGATCAACGTTCAGATATTTATTCTTTGGGAATCATCCTTTATGAGATGGTGACAGGGAGAGTGCCTTTTGAAGGAGAGACGCCTTTTAGCATTGCTTTTAAGCACAAGAGCGAAACACCTCGAAATCCCAAAGAGGTCAATGCTCAGATTCCTGAAGATTTAAGCCGTGTGATCCTTAGATGTCTAGAAAAAGATAAAGAGCTAAGGTATCAGAGTGCAGGAGAAGTGCGTTCTGAATTAGAGAATATAGAGAAAGGGATTCCTACTACAGAAAGAGTCGTTCCAGAAAGAAAGCCCGTAACCTCAAGGGAGATAACAGTCACGTTTGGATTGAGGAAGCTTTTCATTCCTGCTTTGGCTGTTGTCGCTGCCGCTGTGATAGGAGTGCTTATTTGGCAGCTTCTTCCTAAAAAGCCGGTAATTCCTATCCTGTCAGATAAACCCTCGCTTGCTATTATGTACTTTGAAAACAACACAGGAGAGGATGGTTTAGAGCATTACAGGAAAGCCTTATCTGATTTGCTGATCACAGACCTCTCACAATCAAAGTTTATAAATGTATTAAGGGGAGATAGGCTTTTTAACATTCTTAGCCAATTGAATCAACTTGAAGCAAAGAGCTACTCTTCAGATGTTTTAAGAGAAGTGGCTCATCGAGGAAGGGTTAATCATATATTGCAGGGTAATTATACAAAGGCAGGTGAGAATTTCAGAATTAATATTATGCTCCACGATGCAAATACTGAAGAGCTTCTTAGTTCAGAAAGCGTAGAGGGCAGAGGTGAGGAAAGTATTTTTTCCATGGTGGATGAGTTAACGAGGAAAATCAAGACAAATTTTAAGCTTTCTCGTGAACAGATAGCCAGCGACATAGACCTGGAAGTCGGGAAAATCACAACCAGTTCTCCTGAAGCGTATAAGTATTACAGCGAGGGGAGAAAGCATCACAATAGCGGAGCCTATCGAAAAAGTATTCTCCTCATGGAAAGAGCCATCGCTGTTGATCCTGAGTTTGCCATGGCCTATAGATCTATGGGCATGGCCTATAGCAATTTGGGCTACAGAGTCGAGAGGATAAAATACCTTCAGAAAGCCTTTGAATTTAGGGATAGACTCTCAGACAGGGAGAGCTATATCATCCAGGGAGATTTTTATGGATTCTCAGAGGCAACCTACAATAAAGCCATTGAAGCCTTTAATCAATTATTGCAGTTATATCCCACGGACGGGATCGGAAACATTAACTTAGCAGGATTGTATAGGAATTTAGAAGAGTGGGACAAAGCCATCGATCGAAATGAAGTTCTCATCCAGGATGGAGATGAGTCTTTTTACCCTTATGTAGGGCAGGCTATCGCCCTTGCAGCTAAAGGATTGTATGATAGAGCTATGAAAGTCCTCGAATCTTATCTCCATAATTTTTCCGATAATGGTTATATCCGTTGGGCTTTGGCTCATGGTTACCTTTATCAGGGGAAATTTGACCTTGCTCTTGCTGAAGCAGAGAGAGCCATTTCCTTAATGCCTTCTTTTGGCGATGCTTTCTGGTTAAAGGGTTACATCTATCTTTGTAAGGGTGACTTAATAGAAGCAGAGAAAGAATTTCAGAAACTCCTTGAGTCAGAAGAGAAATCAGATAATTTATCTGGAAGACAGGGATTCTTATCTTTGCGTTTGCTGCAAGGAAGATTTGAGGAGGCAAAAGATCAGGCAAATCAGGGCATGGAACTGGCTGAGGAGCTTGGAGAAATGGGCTGGAAATCGTATTTTCATATATCCCTGTGCTACTTAAATCTGAGATTGAGAAATCTGGACAGAGCTTTACAAGAGAGCAGGATGGCCTTTGATATTGCTTATGAAGAGGAGATGCTGGGATATCAAAGAGTCGCTTTATCTTGGAACGTATTCATTTACCTTGAGATGAAATCTATAGAAAAAGCCAGGGAAGCTGCTGATAAGCTGATGGAGATTATTGATAGGGGAATGAATAGGAAACTCTTAAGAATGTATCACGTTGCAGAAGGAATGATAGAGTTAAAGAGCAATAATTTAACCCAAGCCATAAAAAATTTTGAAGCTGCACTGGCCTTGGTTCCTTATCAATATGAACTGGACGCAGAACATGCTTTATTTATCGATTCTTTAGCTTTGGCTTACTACAGAGCAAATGAGTTAGATAAGGCTCTGACAGAATACGAGAAGATAACTTCCCTTACAGGGGGGCGGACGTTATGGGGAGACATCTATGCCAAGAGCTTCTACATGTTAGGGAAGATATACGAACAGCAAGGCAACAATACCAAAGCCATTGAGCATTACGAGAAATTCCTCGACCTCTGGAAAGACGCTGACCCCGGTATTGCAGAGGTTGATACACTACGTGAGGATGCCAAGAAGAGGCTGGCTGGGTTGCGGGGCCAGTGATTTACTTTTTCCTGAGTTTACTAAGTAACATCAGTTTATACCGTTTTTACACCTCACTTAGCTAAAATTCGCCTAATTTGGGGACAAATAGTTGAATGTTTTAAGGGGTAATAAAATTTCCCTGGGGTAGGGACAAAATAATTAATTTAGCGCCATCTGGCTCTTAAGGATGATAAAGTAAAGTTATATTTGATGTAGAGATTGATTGAACTTATTAACATTCTATCGTTTATGAGGGTTACCTACCTTCATCCAGCATTCGCTACCTCGGGAATGTTTGAGTCCGTGTCAATTGCCCTCTCTTTTTCCAGAATATGAAAGCGACTATGATGGCCACTCCCGCTGAAATCGCACCGAATTCATCCACAAGATACCAGGTTGATGATTTTTCAATCGTTAATTTATCGAAAACAGATTGAAAGAATAGGTTGTGGCTGGCGTGCATGAACATCCCTGTGTAAAGGCTGCCTGATTTCAATCTCATCCATGTGAAGGCAAAACTGACACAGGTCATGGTTATGGTGAAGAAAACGAGTTTATACCAAACGGGAACGTTCGCTGGCCCATAGATCCCTCCAATAATTAGAGGATAATGCCACACTGACCAAACAATCCCTCTCAATAGAGCCGTCTTTGTAAAGCTGGTTATTTTTGCCAACTGAGGGACAAAAAAACCAACCCAACCGATCTCTTCACCAAGGGCAAAAAGGCTTCCAAAAACAGTTGTAACAGCAATATTTTTTAAAGTGTTTCCTAGGCCTGATGTCAAAGGTTCAGAAGCGAAGCCACCCAAGCTAAATATCCAGACGATAGCATGCACAGCCCCCACATACAGGAAAGGGATACAATAACTCCAGACCTGATACTTTGTCTTACCCCAACCCCATCCAAAACCGCGAAGGCTCTTCTTGTATATAAGCTGCGTTAGGAATGCCGCTATCCCTGGACTCCACATGCCGCCTAGGGCAACGAGTCCGCCACCTGCCCCCATGCTTCCGGCGCGTATTGCCAAATACATAAAAGTTGAACTGATGCCGTAAGTGATGAAAACGAAAGTGATGATCCTCTTCCATGCCTCCCTTGTGCTCTCCAAGGTTATCTCCTTTTTATATAATGAATTAATTGCTCTTATCGTATAAACGAATTTTTTTCTAGGAAAGTTCCTCGAAGCTGAACCTCAAAAAATAATATTTCGCTTTCTGGAGATGGAGGCACACTTTTTCTCATAAATGGCCCTGTGTCAAAAGGATTAAAGTCAAGAGGAATCTCTGGATACCAAAGAAGAATCCAATCATCATAACGCCCCATTTCCTCCCAAATAAGCAATTCAATTTTCTTGGCTTTTTCTTTCGATAACAACCCCGAAGAAAAGATAAAAAAGAAGAGAAAGACCAATACCAATAGTTTTTTGTTTATAAAAACCTCCTTTTCTTCATTTAATGCATAGATAAGCCTCGTCCATGTAGATTACTAATGTGAAAAATAAAGAGAAAGATTTTATCTTGTGAAATACTGACAACTGTTCCTACCCAACCCTAAGCTATTTGGTGTGAATTGACTATATTAAACGGAAAAAAGATTGTCAAGGAGATTTCTGGTATAATAAAAACGAATCTCTTTGGCCGGCTGGAGAGAGTTCCTATCTTTTTGGTTCCTACCAAAACCCCCCTTTTGCTGACAGCAGCCGGCATATATTTATACCCGAGGTTTATAAAGAAGGAATTATTGAGAATATTTTATGAGAGATGGAGTCTTTACTAATGAGGTGCTAATCCGGCAATGCCGTCTTTTTAAAGATAACGAGAAGCCAGTGATTCTTGTTTCCACTCGCCTCTAGGATAAGTCATTGATAATCAGGAATTCGAGATTTCTTGCTTAATTTTTCTAAAACTTCTTTGACTTCTGTATCTGATCTTCCTTTAATTTGGATTACTTTATCTCTTCCTTCAATTATTGCTACAATTCCTACTAAAGGAAGCCCAAACCATATGATGGATTCTATGAAAGTAGCAAAAAAACCATGCTCTTCTTCAGGAACAATTATACCTGCAATCAATCCTACACCTCCTCCTACTAATAGGCCATATTTCCACTTTTTTGATTTCTTCACAATCAAAATTCTCCTTATATCCGCAATATCAATAGATACATCTGCTCCAGATTCTGAGTCCAACAATAAAAGTGAGTTCTCCTTAACTGCAATGAGTTCGCCTTTTACCTGTTGTCGGTCTGTTTTTGTGATTATGAGCTTAGCCCCTCGCTTCTCTTTAGCATACAGATTTGCAGAAAGAGCCAATAATGATAAGACAAGAAATAAAGATACGAATTTTTTTCCTTTGGTTTTCAAACTCCCCCCCTTTTTGTTACATAATGCTTTAATCTAAATTAACAATTTCTTCTCCTTCAGAATCAGCACATTTGACCCTAATCCACTTAATATTTTGAAATTCTTCTGCATCTATAAAAACGAAATTGGATATAGGCATTTCCTCTATTTTAGATAGCGTCACATTAAGCTGTTTAGGAGATAATTCAGAAACTGCACCTGATCTAAAGTCCACTGCAAAAGGAAATATTAGCATTAAAATCCCCCCGCTAATCATGCCGCCCACGGCTAATTCCTCTGATATCTTATCATTGGTATCTAAATTTGCAAAAAGCATTATGTTACCAAAAGCCATAGAAGCCCCCAAAAGAAGATTTCCTAAGAAATGGACACCAATGGGGGTCTTTCGAGTTGTTAAAATTTCAACAGTATTATAACCTTCCTTCTTTATCTGAATGATATGACTCTTTTTCTTCTTCAATTTTAAAATTACAGGCACATATCCCTTCTCTTCTCCATCCACTATAATCTTTGCTCCTGAAGGATTACTTGTAACAGGTATTTCTTGAGAAGTTCCCCTTATGATAGTTGCACAGTGCTGGAAAAAAAAGACACACGTAACCAATAAAGCCAAAACTTTGATTCTCATAATTCTCTCCCTTTAGTGTTCTGTTTTACTTCTCGAATATATAAATCAATTTATTCCATGTCAAGGTTATCTAATGCTGATTAAAGTTTGAGGGAGATATGCTTTAGGTAGATTACTTACTCTTCAACCCAGCCAGCCTCTTCTTAGCATCCTCAATGAGTGTCCTAACCTCAGGAATACCAAGAGGAATACCAGGGTCAGCGTCCTTCCAGAGGTTGAGGAATTTCTCGTAATGCTCTATAGCTTTACCTTCAATTTTGTCTTGGTATTGCCAATCATTTCCAGACACACATGATTGCCTGAGTGAGTTATATTGTCGACATAAACAAATTGTTTCTTTATTGAGTTTCTCTGACATCCACCGCTTTTTCAGGCCATTCTCCGTTGAAAAAAATGTCTACTGCAGGATAGAACAACTCCGGTCTCTCCACAAATGGCAAGTGACCTGCTTTAGTAACAGCAAGAAGGCGGGCATTCGGGAGGGAAGCGGCCCACTCCCGTGCCCCTTCCATAGGTATCGTATCATGATCTCCATGTATAGTTAAAACAGGCACTTTTATACCTTTTGCCAGTTCCCGCCAGTCCCACTCTTTGATCGATCCCAATATCCCGCCGAATTGAAAAAAAACATTGTCAGGCATCTCGTTTGAGAATTTGTAATATTCGCTGCCAAAGCTGGCTATATTGGTCGGATCGTAAAATATAATTTTAAAATAAGCTTCCCAATATGCGCGGGTAAAACCTTCTGGATCGGTTTTATCCATTCCTTCTTTTCGCATCTTATCAAGGCGTGCCTGGCTTTCGCTATCTATCGGCGTTGTCGTCGCACTTAAATAAAGATCTTTAGTGGGAGGCAAAGGCCCTACCTGTATAACTCGTTTCACATGATCTTGATATTTGTGGGCATAGAGGACAACCATAGCCCCAAGGTATGACCACCCTATCAAAGAAACTTTTCCCTTTTCAAAATGTTGACGAATTGCTTCCAGATCCGAAATCTCAAAATTCATTCCGATCCGGGCGGCATCAGTCACTTTATCAGATTGCCCCCGAGAGCGCATGTCATAAAAGATCAAAGTGCGGTCCTTGTTGGCTAGCGGTTCAAACTCCTTCTCTAGATAAAAGCCGGCAGGGATAATAATTGATTCAGGACCATCACCCACAGTCCGGTAATACAATTTTATACCTTCTTCAACTGTTACATATCCATCTTTCACTGGAAATTCTGGCTCTTCTTCCCCTTTACAGCCAAATGCCCAAATCAGAGTCAACCCTAAGAGAATCACCGGTAATTTTTTCATTTATCCCTCCTTTTTACTGAATCTGGCTAATGAATAACACAACAACATATATGAGTCAATGTATATGGGTTGCTCCTCTTAGCTTTGAGATTTGTTGAGTGGGATGAAAAAATTCTAATTGATGGGCGCCTTTATAATGAGGCGCTAAATTCGCTCAGTAGTCTTTTTCAATCCAGGGAAGTCCAGGGCTTAAGGGTCTTTGGCTTCTACTCGGCTCATTATGGAGCAAAACGCCTGTTATGCTACTGAGGTTGACAGCAAGGGCTTATTTGTGTTAAAAATTTTATAATCCTGTAAATAGTATAGTAAAAATAGCTAAAATATTATTATACAGGGGGTTAAAATTAAAAAGACTATTTTTTCATTACTTATTTTTTTAATTCTAATTTTCTTTAATTGTAATCCTTTTGCAACTGAACCTGATCATTCAATAAGAATTAAAAATAACTCTATAGAAAATTTTCTTAATGTAAAAGTAGGAAGTGTTGATTTTGGGACAATTAATTCTGGCTCTACTACTGAATACAAAAGTATTGATACTGGTTCTCACACAATATCTTGGAGCACACCAACAGGTGGTGGTTGTACTGGAACAGTTTCTTTAAGTGGAGATGGAGAACATCTATGGACAATAACTATTGGTGATGGCTGTGATGATTATTCTATTACTGAGGATATATAAACTCCCCCCCATCAATGTACCACCCTTAAAGTTAAATTCTTCGCCTCAAAAGCCTCTAGGGCTGGTGGTTTGTATCCCAAAGAACAGTGAGGTCGATACCTGTTATATTCTTTCCGCCAGCACTCTACGTCAACTCTGACTTCCACTCGCCCCAATTAGTCTTCAGACCAGCCAGCCTCTCCTTAGCATCCTCAGTGAGTGTCCTAACCTCCGCAAGACCAGGGTCAGCGTCTTTCCGTAAGGCAATCCAGATGTCGAGGAATTTCTGGTAATGCTCTATGGCTTTCTTGTTCTAACTCACTAAGAGCCTACCCAAGAAATTCCTTTGGGACTTCCAAAATACGGGCTATGTCCAGGGCTCTGGACTTCACATCAAAGCCAAGGGAACATTGCACCTCGCATCTCTGGCAATTTTTGCAGGAGATATCTGCTGATGTCCAGGAGCGCAATGTCTCTCTAGCTTTTTTTGGCTCTAGATAGCCAAACAAATACATATAGCACCGCATGAGAGTGGGAATATCTATGTCGTCGCGGCATTGACCTCGGCAGCTGCCGCAGTGCTGACAGTAAAGTCCAGAAAATCCCAGCTCTTCTCCAAGTTTGAGATCTTGCTTTTCCTCTAGCGTTAAGGTTAGGTCCTCCATGACCGAGAGATCTTCCATCATCTCTTCATAGTTGGCAAAGGCTGGAACGGCTGTGTGAACATTTTCATCCTGGAGAACCCATTTGAGGGCAGCCTTCATATTAATCTTTTTAGTCCGGGCCTTGTCCCAGTAAACTCCGGCTTGTGTCTTCATAGCCACGACTCCTAGTCCTGCAGCGGCCGCTTCGCGAACGGCAGCACGTAATTCTTTGTAATATGTCTTTCTAAAATTGTAGGCTGTGAGAACTACGTCCCAAACTTTGCTTTCAACAGCGGCCCGGATTACCTCCGGCTCGTTTCTATGTACTGTTATTCCAATGAAGCGTGTTTTGCCCGCTTTTTTAAAATTTTCACATACCTTCATGTAAGGCTCATAAAGAGCAAATTCTCGGCTGTAAACATTAGCAATATAGTAAATATCAATAAAGTCAAGACCGAGGCGTTTCAAGCTGCCCTCGATTTCTTCTTGCAAGATCTTGGGATTAAACTTTTTCCGGATTTTGTCGAATGGCGGATCACTGTCTTTAACGAAGTTCTCCCAAGCCGCACTCGTGGCGATAACAAAAGAATCCCGTGAAAGAGTCTTAAACACTTCGCCCAGCATACGCTCGTGATTGCCATTTTCATAAATACTCGAGGTGTCGATGTGGACGATTCCTTCCTCAAGCGCCGAGTGCACTAGGTTGATGGCCCTAGTAGCTCCCATACTCACAATTGGGAGCCTCAGGCCTGTTCGTCCGAGGGTGCGGCAAAGAAATTTTCTGTCTTTACTCTGCGTCTCGTGCAAGGGGCGGGACCGAGCGAGAGCAGGAAGAAATGCCGCTCCGGCGAGACCGGCCGCACACTTTCTCAAAAATTCTCTTCGAGAAGTGAACCTGTCCTTTTTCATAGAGTTAGGCTCCTCTGAGGATATAGCTGGAGTGACTCGAACTCCCGAGTTTCTTATTCGTAGTCAGATTATCGCAACCCAGCCAGCCTCTTCTTCGCATCCTCAACCTCAGTATTACCAGGGTCAGCGTCCTTCCAGAGGGAGAGGAATTTCTCATATTGCTCTATGGCTTTTCCTTTCTAATCATCCTTAATGTTTCTTACGATCATTAATCCAACCTCATTTTTTTCAGCCAGGCTGTGAACCTTGAATCTGAGCGGACGGTATCAAACATTGGATCCACTTTGAGATAAGCCATCTTAAAAGCACGCTCTTCATAAGCCCTTTCGAGCCATGTAAAGAACTGATCGTTATCTCCAAGATATGAATATAAAGCTGCAATATGAAGAGAGACATCATATGAATGTTGATGCTGTTTTTTTAAATCTTCCAGTATTCGTTTCGCCTGTTGTATTTTACCCACCTTTGCATAAACTCGTCCGATTCCGGATATATTGTCTGTCATTTCAAACTTTGCCAAAGCTTCCTTATACATTCCCTTGTAAAAGTAACCCCGCCCGAGGTATGCGTGCGCTGGCCGAAAGCTAGGATCCATCTCGAGCGTTTTCTGACATTGTTCTATCGCTTGGTCATACTCGCGTGCATAAACCAAAAACCATCCTCCAATAGCATTAATAATAAGTGACAGAGGATCAAGCTCCTGAGCTCGCCTTATTTCTCTCATGGCCTCATCGAACCGCCCCATTGCAGTCAAATATTCAGCATAAAATTGGTGAGCTGTAGCATAATTTGGATTTAGCGAAATAGCATGTTTGAATGCTATCTCAGCACCTTGCCAGTCCCAGTCGAATATGAACTTGGTGTAAGCAAGTGCATTGTGTGCTTCTGCAAGGGAATCGTCTATCTTCAATGCTTTTATTGCTGCTTCTTTCGCCTTAAGGATATCTTCTTGAGGGAAAACACCCCAGGCCCCAAGAGTGATGTAGGAGTCGGCAAGGCCAGCATAAGCTAATGCATAATTTGGATCTCCTTCGATCGCTTTTTCGAAGTATTCTAAGGATTTTTCCATGCTCTTGGCTGTCCGCTTGTTCCAAAAAAATCGGCCTTTTAGATACAAATTATACGCTTCAGGATTCTGGGTATGACGCGTCACAAGTTCTGCCTTTTCCTCCCCCAAAAGCTCAATCTTCAAGTTATCCACAATCGCCAGAGATATTTCATCCTGTAAAGCAAAAATATCTTCCATGTTACGTTCGTATTTCTCAGACCAGAGTGGGTAGCCATCGGATACCTTAACAAGCTCTACTGTTATGCGCAGCCTATTTCCTGCCTTCTGCAGGCTTCCTACCAATAAAGACTCTACTTTAAGTTTATTGCCAATCTCTTTAATATCTAACTCCTTCTCTTTAAATGAAAAGGAAGAAGCCCGAGCAGGCACCTTTAATGTTTCTATTTTGGTCAGTCTATTAATAAGTTCAGCTGCTATGCCATCACAAAAGTATGCCTGATCTTGCTGCGGACTCAAATCTTCAAAAGGAAGCACAGCAATAGAAGGTTTGTCTACTGTAATTGGAGCTGACTCCTTTTGTGCCCAAGGACTCCAGATAATCACTACAGCAATAACAAAAGTGATAACAACTAAAGCAGGAATGAAAATCTTCTTTAGGGTGAACTTGACAGTTATCTCTTTCGAAGTTATGGGCTTTCTTTCTGGAGTTACCCTTTCTGTAGTAGGTATGCCTTTCTCTATATTCTCTAATTCAGAACGCACTTCACCTGCATTCTGATACCTCTTTTCCTTATCTTTCTCCATGCATCTCAATATTACTCGACTAAGATCTTCAGGCATTTGAGTATTAAGCTCTTTAGGATCTTTAGGCACCTCGCTCTTGTGTTTCATAGCTATCCCTAAAGGTGTCTCTCCCTCAAAAGGCACTCTTCCTGTGACCATCTCATAGAGGATAACTCCCAAAGAATAGATATCTGAACGCTGGTCGACTTCTTTCACTTCAGCCTGTTCAGGTGACATATACTCAGGTGTCCCAATCATCACGCCAGCACCTGTTATCCCTTTGCCTGCAATTGAGCGAGCAATCCCAAAATCCATGATCCGGGCATTACCTTCTTTATCGATCATGATGTTCTGAGGCTTTAAGTCCCGGTGCACAACACCCAATCTATGAGCCTCTGATAACCCTTCACATACCTGCTTAGCTATGAAAATAGTCTTTCCTGCACTTAAAGTCCCTGCTCTCCTAATGAAGCTCTTTAAATCCTCCCCAGGCACATACTCCATTGTGATGTAGTGGGTGCCTTTCTCCTCACCAAGATCATACATCTTGCATACATTCCTGTGTGCTATTTTGCGGGACATCTTCAACTCATTGCTGAAACGTTCTATGGTCTTCTTATCCGAAGCGATATCAGGCTTGATGAGTTTTAAAGCGACTTCTTCCTTAATTTTTTTATCTTCTACCCTGTAGACCTTACCCATTCCGCCTTTTCCCAATTCTTCTATAATTTCATATCTTCCAGCAAAAGTGGTTCCCCTTGTTAATTCTTCTTTGGCTGCTTCAAGAGTCTCGGTGGGTGCAGAGATTTCCTCTGAGGGGAGAAGTTGGGTTCCACACTTACTGCAGAAACCGCTATCGGAAGGATTATCGGAGTGACATTTGGGGCATTTCATTGTTCCTCCTATTCCCTTCTGACAATTTGATTGTAAATTACTCCTTAAAGAGGAAATTGTCAACTTTAGATGAACTTTTTATTCACCCATCATCATTACCTGTGCTGGTAATCATTAATTACAAGTTCAGGTAATCTTTATAGAGAGTTTTTAGGGATTTTTTCGGGAAATCTATTGGGAATTTTTATGGGAAATTGATCGAGGAAGTATGATGTATACTATCTGCCCTCAGAGATGCAAAATTCCCATACCCCCCTCTTCCCTATAAGGTAACGAGAATACAAGGTAGAGAAGTTCCCGTGTAACGAATATGTAACAAATTTTGCTTAAACCCGCTTAATTCTGGTTAATGGTGCTTAAAGGAACAACAAAGATAAGAAATAAAAACCACAGGGAAAAATGAAAATATCTGGTGCCGGAGGAGGGATTCGAACCCACATGGAACAAAATGTTCCGCTGGATTTTGAGTCCNNCAAAAGTCGTATTTTTTAAAAATCATACTTTTGTCTTAGCTCTAATATTCAAAGTCTTATCCGAACATGTTGAATCACTTGAATAAATATTCCCCATATCAACTTTATAAAAGAGAACAGCCAGGATTCTGTTTAGGGTGATTTTGTTAAGTGATTTTTGCGTTTAATATGGGGAATACAGGATATATATAATAAAATTATACTATAAATTTCCAGAGAGGCTCGAATAATCCACCCATATATTGAAAAATGCCTCTTGCCCTAGAGGGCAAGAGGAGGCATTTTTGTCGGGTGAAATACTTAATGCTTTTTTAATTCCTTATCGTCATAAGGTTACGCTTACGCTAAAATTATTTTTTGTTATAGTAATTAATTGCCATAAGAACCGAAAGGATTAAGGTTATGCATCCACATAATTTTTATCGCAAGAAATTTAATGCAACGATATAAAAAACGATCTTCCTCTATTCAATCTTTGTTTATCATTTATTTTTTCTATAATGATGATGGATGTTAATCCTGAGCTATCGTTTAAAATTATTGGTAATTTGTAATGTGGTTGACAAGCATAGTAGTGTATTAAGCTTTGATCTATCCCTCTAGTAGCAAAGCTAAGTACTATCGTCCATAGCTTGTAGTGTAGCTATGCTCCTATCTTGTTTGTTTCCTGCAGATGAAGATACCTGTTCAAAAAAAGGTAGACGAATATCCCTATAGCAAAGAATGTCAGGGTAAAAATCGAATATAAGATAAAGCTAAAAACCTCTTTAGTCATAAAAACCTTGAACACCCGGTTAGTCCCTGGGAACGCTGCCCAAACGAAGCTAGTGGGTCATGCTTCGAGAGAGAAACGTTTTACCTTAGCGTAATTGTTTCTCTCCATTTATAGTATATCATATGGACTTTTCGTGTCCGTAACTTATTTATTTGCAATACATTTTTTTTTATTTTTTTAAAATTTTTTTTCGGCAACTTGTTTATTTTCAACAAGATCGCTAGAATTTGAGGCTCATGGGAAAAAATGAGAAATTTGTCAACCCAGTTTTATGATTATTGTCAACTTCAAAGAAAATCATCTTTCTTGAAGAAATATTTTTATTTTCCCCAAGAGAATTTTTTTGAGGGGTGATATACTCCCCAAGCAAAGCTAGCAACTTCATTTTACGCATCTCATTCAAGCGGATCATTAACTTCTTTCACCTCCATATTTAGCCACTTGTTTTTCTTTCTGAAAAAATGTATTACTCTCCCTGCGTCACAACTGCGTCACAAAAAACGCTTAAACCTGCTTAATTATGGATACGGATGCTTAAAAGGAAAGAAGAAGGAAAACTTCTGTAAGTTTCTGATTTCGCAAGAAAACTGGTGCCGGAGGAGGGATTCGAACCCACATGGAACAAAATGTTCCGCTGGATTTTGAGTCCAGTGCGTCTGCCAATTTCGCCACTCCGGCCTGTTTCTTTTTTATCACTTTCCAAAATCTCAGTCAACAGCAGCGGCCTCAAGATTTCCCTATTATGACCTTCCCCAAAATGATGATTTTTAGAAGAGACTGTTTCAGTCTTAGCGCCTCGCCATGACATTTTTAATTCGGTCGCTCGCAAGGACATATTTAGTTTGCAGTGTGGCCATGACACTTTAATCTTGATCTTCTCGACAGGCTTCCAGAAGGTCCAGAGCGACTACAGCCAGCCTAAAAAGATGCTTATGTAGCCGGTGTCCGTTGGTCAGGGCGGCAAATCCCGTCCTCTCGTTCAGGTTCCCGGCTAAGAAGGCTGTGTATCCCGATACACTGCCGCTATGGGCAAAAAAAGTATCTCCTTTCCGCTGTGAAATCCACCAAGTCAAACCGTAGCCCGTGGTCTCGTTAAGCCAGCCATCGCTGATCGGTCCTGCGAACTGGTCATACTGACGTGTCATAATTTCTTGAAACGTATCTTCACGGATGAAACGGTGTTCCTTGAAAACTCCACGGTTGAGATTGGCGATCAACCAGTTCGCTTGGTCGATTACAGTTCCGTAGACGATCCCTGCTGGCCAGACATTCGCTTTCAACCGAACAGCAGGCTTATGGCGACCTGTCTTCAGGTCGATAAGGTAGGGAATCGCCATCCGCTCTTCCATATCCGGTCTAGGAGCAAAAGCAGTATCCTTCATCTCTGTGGGATCGAAGATATTCTCCTGAATGTACTTTTTATAGGGAACACCTGAAAATTTCTCGATCAGATAAGCGATGAGGGTATAGGCTGGATTGGAATAGACCACTTTCGTCAGCGGTGGATTCCTGAGCTTCAGAATCCTCGGTAAATAAACTTTTAGGGGAAGAGGAACTGAGCTTCCCCAAACAGAATGAGGGCCAAAATCAGCGGGAAGCCCAGAAGTATGGGTCAAGAGATGACGGAAGCTGACCGGCTGAGAAGGATTCTCTCCTTCAATTTTAAACTCAGCCAGATAATCATTGACCCGGTCATCTAGCTTAAACTTTCCTTGCTCCATCTGCTGAAGCAAGGCGAACATGGACATAGTTTTAAAGGTGGAGCCTATAAGGTAGACAGTGCTGGGCACTGCTGGTGTCTGAGCCCATAGATTCGAGTATCCGAAGGAGCCAATCCAGGCGATTCGGGTGCCAAAGACAAGGGCAATCGTCATGGAGGGAACTCTTCCCTCTAGCATCATTCGTCTGACTTCCGGGTTAAATTGGGTGACCAATCGATCGATGTCTAAATACTGGGCAGCAGGACTTCCCTCTACCAGTAGAAACAGCACTAATACCCAAAGCAGGAAATTTACAAGAACAGGCTTTCGTCTCATTCCAATCTTCTCCTTTTCTGAATTCCCATTTTAAATAAATTTCTTCCTCAATTCAAAAATTTTCCTTTCGTTGTCAAAATGTTTATAATTTCTTTGATTTTTCGTCATCGCGATGCAAGAATTCAAAAGACTTCAAGGTAAAAGACTAGGCGGTTTAACCTTGCATTTGGAAGAAATCAAACAGCTTCGCCTTAGCGGCTGGAAAGGTTTCAAGTTGTATCTCCAAGACAGCAAGGGCAGCAGGAGTGAATTGCCGGTTATCAAAGGAATTTACAGCGTGGGGGGAAAGGATGGAGTCAAAGCCTGGATGGACCTGGAATACAGAGAAGAGCTCAAGTTCTCAAAGGAGAGAAAACCCTCACCTTCCTTTTCCCTGAGTTCATCCCATATCGATCAAGAACTCTTTTCACATCTCGGAAAAGTCATTCCTTCAGGTGGACATCTTATGATCTCCTACGAGGGAGAACAGAAAATACACACCTCAACCCTAAAATCATTAAGCTCAGGAATCCCCGCGGTGCTTACTCCCCTTGGAACCTTAATTTTTCGCGCAGGCTTTCATTATATTAAGGATTGGTATTTGGCTGAAGGTGGACATGAAGGACCCCGAAAGATTTGGGGAGAAAAGGCGCCCGATGCCCGATGGGAAAAAATCTTTCTCGAGAGAACAGCACAGCAAATAAGGCCTTTTTTAGATAAAAAATCGAGCTCCTCGCTCAAAGAACTTGAAAAGCTGGCTCGAAAAAGAGCTCAGGAGATACTCAAAGTCGTCAGCAGAATTTGACCTTTTCACTCTTTTCTGATAAAAATTCTGCAAAACAACGCTGTGGATAAAGAAAAGAAAAAACTCCTCCAAATCGTGGACAATTTCTCTCAGAAAAAAATCGTTGTCTGGGGAGACTTTATCCTTGATGAATACATATATGGAGACACCCGCCGCATCTCCCGAGAAGCTCCGGTCCTAATTCTCTCCCACCACAGCCAAGAGCTATCTCTAGGCGGAGCGGGAAATTCAGTGCTCAATTTGCTATCTTTGGGCGGAGAACCTATTCCGGTGGGAGTTATTGGCACCGATGATTCGGGGAAGAAGATCAGAAAGATTTTGCAGCAAAAGGGAATATCAGACGAATATCTGCATATTGAGAAAAAATATCAGACTCCGTTAAAGACCAGGATTCTGGCTGGCGAGGGACACACTCGAAAACAACAAATTCTTCGTATTGACCGTGAAACACAAGTCCCTGAAGACCCAGAACTCAAACAGAAGATAAAACAAAACATTCAAAAGATATGCAGATCCAGCCACGCCCTGCTGATTTCTGATTATAATTATTTCACGGTAAAGAAAGAAACCTTCCTTCAAATCCTTCCCTGGCTTAGAAAAAAACAGATGCCGGTAGCTCTTGATTCTCGGTTTCGCCTTCTTGATTTTAAAGGTGTTACAGCTGCCACTCCGAATGAGCCTGAAGTGGAGGAAGCGTTAAAAATCCAGATAGACGAAGATACAGTCCTCTTGAAAGAAGCGGGAAAGAAAATCTTAAAAAAAATTCATTCTCCTGCCTTGCTCATAACTAGAGGCTCTAAAGGAATGATTCTTTTCGAAGCGCATAAACCCCCTCTAGAAATCCCTGTTCATGGTACGACTGACATCGTCGATGTGACTGGGGCCGGGGACACTGTCATCAGTGTTTTCACTCTAGCCATAGCTTGTAGCGCAACTTTCAGACAAGCAGCGTTGCTGGCTAACTATGCAGGCAGCGTTGTAGTCATGAAAAAAGGCACTGCGACCCTAACTCCTTCAGAACTCAAAGAGGCCATCACTTCTTAAAATTGAAAAAAATATACGCATTATCCCGATTAAAGACGCTCATCCAAACCGAAAAAAATAGAGGAAAAAGAATTGTCTTGGCCAATGGTTGTTTCGATTTAATTCATATTGGCCATATCAGATACTTAAGGAAAGCCAAACAGAAGGGAGATGTGCTGGTGCTAGCGCTCAACAGCGATTCATCAGTACATAAGCTCAAAGGAGAAGGAAGGCCCATCCTTGACCAAAGAGAAAGAGTCGAGATCCTTTCTGCTTTTTATCTTGTAGATTACCTGACGATTTTTTCAGAGAATAATGTTGAAAAAATCCTCCTCGCCCTTAAACCAGATATTCACGCCAAAGGCTCCGATTACACCAAAGAAACGGTCCCTGAAAAAGAGACTGTGAAAAGCTACGGAGGTTCCATTGCCATTGTCGGTGGAGAAAAAGTAAACTCTACTTCTCAGATAATCGAGAGAATTGTCTCAAAGGAAAAGAGGTCATACCTTGGGAGCTGAAAATTTCTTAATCATCCGGCTCAGTTCCCTGGGCGATATCATCCACACTCTCCCTGCCTTTTCGGCTTTAAGAAAAAAATTCCCCAGAGCGAGGATTTCCTGGGTCGTGGAAAAAAAAGGAAAAGAAATCCTTGACTTTGTTCCTGGAATTGATGAGGTCATTGTCCTCAACACCGAAAATTGGAGAGCTAAAAACATCTGGAAGGAAATTTCTCAGTTTAAGAACAAAATCAAAAACAGGAACCAGACAGCTCTGGATTTTCAAGGGCTGATAAAATCAGGCTTCATCTCCTACCTTTCCCGTTCTCGAAGGAGAGTCGGTTTCCATAAAAAAAATCTTAAAGAACCTTCGGCCTCCCTTTTCTACAATGAAAGGCAAGAAGAAATTCCAGAAGATATACATGTCATGAGCAAGAACTTGAAGCTTCTGGAAAAGGTAGGCATAGATGAAGAGCATTATGAATTTCCTATCCAGCTTCCGCCTGAACTATCCGAAACGGTCAAAGCCAGAATAAAAGAAATCGGCTATAAAGAGAAAAACAGGCTCATCGTATTCAATGTGGGAGCTGGCTGGGAAACAAAACGCTGGCCCTTCGAAAGGTGGGTCGAGCTCGGGCGTCGAATCAAAAGAAAAGATCTATTCTCTCTGCTTCTTTGGGGAAACGAAGAAGAGAGAGCCCTGGCTTCGGCTGTGAGCCAGCAGACTTCCATTCCGATAGCTCCTCATTTTTCCATCAAAGAAGTCATGGCTTTAATGAAACTCTCATCTCTAGTCATAAGCGGCGACACTTTTGCCCTCCAAGTTGCCTGCGCCTTTTCCGTGCCTGTAGTCGGCATTTTTGGACCCACCAATCCTCGAAGAAACGGACCTTTCCGTCCTGAAGATAAGGTAGCAGTCCAGGAGATAGGCTGCAGTTTTTGTTTCAAAAGAACCTGTCCTACTCTCGAATGCCTGAAAAAGATCAAGGCCGATGAAGTCGACGAGTTTTGCTCTCTCTTGTTAGGAAATGCCTAATTCTTCTTTTCTGAACACGATCTATCGCTGGAGGTCTAGAGCTGGGTTTTTCGGCCTGGTGTTAGTTCTTATCTTCTCCAGGCCCAGTTTGGTTTCGCTTCTTTTGGGGTTAGGAATTTGCTTGTTTGGGCTCTTCATCAGAACCTGGTCTTCGGGCCATCTCATAAAAGAAAAAAAATTAATTGTTTCCGGGCCTTACCAGTACACGAGGAATCCCCTTTATTTTGCCAATTTAATCATCGGAATTAGCGTGGTCGTCGTCTCCCTCTCCTGGTTTGTCCTAATCATTTTTACTGTCTATTTCCTTCTTTTTTATCCTCTTGCCGTAAAAAGAGAAAAGGGGAAAATGAAAAACCTTTTTCCTAAGGATTACAAAGATTACGAGAAAAAAGTTCCTCTCTTCTTTCCTTCCTTGAGAATTAATCGCCCTACAGATAAAAGACAATTTAGCTGGGGACTTTACAAGAAGAACAAAGAATACCGGGCCCTCCTTGGAGCGGTGTTGTTTTGGATGCTCATGGCTGGAAGATTGATCCTTTTTTGACTCATCCATCTCTCTTTCTCGAAACCCTTAAAAAATAAGAGGGTATGAATAGAATCATCCCCATCTCATTTTGCTTACCTTGTCAGGGAATGAGTTGAATCGGATACGCTGGTCTGATATATTTTATCCGTGCCCACCAAAGAGAGAATAGAGAAAGTCAAAAGGGTCCTCTCCCTCCGCCAACCTGACTTGAGGGTCGTCCTCGAAGAGGTTACAAACACCCATAATGCCAGTGCTGTGGTCAGGACCTGTGATGCGGCTGGCATACTTTGGGTGGATATCATATCCCAAAATAAAGAGCCCCTTCCGGTAAACGAAGCCATCTCAACCCGAGCTGAAAAATGGATTCAATTGAACTACTATTCATCTGCTTCAGAATGCTTTGCCAGCTTGAGAAAAAAAGGATATAAAATAGCCGCCACCCATCTTGGCAAAGAAACCCTCTCCTACACTGAGCTGGATTATGCCCAACCCTTGGCTATTGTCTTTGGAAATGAATCAGAGGGAATCTCAGAAGAGGCCTTGAGTCTAGCTGATTATCGGATCAAGATCCCACTCCTGGGCATGGTGCAAAGCCTTAATCTATCGGTATCCGTGGGTGTAATTCTCTACGAGGCTCTGCGGCAAAAAGAGGAGAAAGGCATTTATCAAAAAAAGAATCTATCGCCTGAAGAGCTTGAAAAATATCTGGAAGAATGGTTGGATTTGTCTTCCAAGGCTTCTTCCGAAACCGACTAAAAATCCCCACTTTAGATAAAATAATGGGGAGGAAAAGGTTTTATCCTTTTGCCTCCCCTTCTGAGAGATGGACTGATACGAGAGCAGGTTCAGTTATACTTCTTGAACCCAAGTATATCGCACGATAGGAATTATCTTGATTCTCTTAAGTTTCTTACTTTTTTTAGAAATCTCGCTGAGTTTTTCCAGCTTCTTTTTCGTATATATATCAAAGTCTTTTGGCCATTTTTTGAACTGCTTCAGCATTTCTTTGCTGTAATCTCCCCAAGAGTAGTAATGATCTTCGCCTTTTTTATAAAATTCTATAGGTGGAAACCTTCTTCCCAGAAAGTTTCCAAAAACATCGCCTCTTTTTTCCTCTTCGATTTCAACTTCAATAGTGCTTCTCTTCTTATTCCTGATAAATTCTATTTTGATTTTTTCTCCTTTTTTCTTGTCTTGAATCAACTCGCTCAATTCAGCAACTGTTTCAATCCTCTCACCGTCAGCTCTGATGACGACATCTCCGACTTTCAATCCTGCTTTTTCGGCAGGACTGTCCTCACTGAACTTTGAGACTAGAAGTCCTGCCCCTTCCTTGACTCCGAAATGCTCAGCTAATTCTCTTCCTATCTCTTCCAGATAAACACCGATGTATTTTCTGCTTCCCCAACTCCGGAAAAAATAATCCCTCGGCCAAGTCTGGATTCTAGGAGGCCTGGGAGGCATAGGAGCCTTAGGAGGTTTAGGCGGAAAGAGTTCAGGGAATTTCAGTTCAATTTCCCTCTTGACTTCTCTTTCCGGGTATTCTCCTAATTTCACCTTAACCTTCATCTGCTTTCCGTCTCGCTCGATCTCCAAGGTAATGTTTTGCCCTGGTTTCCTTCTTCTCGTCTCCAAAGCGAGCTCCTTAGCGCTTGATATCTCTTTTCCTTCGACCTTGAGAATCAAGTCGCCCTCTTCAAGGCCTGCCAGCTCGGCTGGACTTTCTTTTTCAATGGCCACAATTCTCACCCGGCCTTCTTCTGTATCAGATATGGAGACTCCCAACCATCCTCTGGAGACTTTTCCTTTCTCTATGATTTCAGAGGCAATGCTGGTTACGATGTTGATCGGCACAGCCTTGGCCATACCAGAAGAAGGTGCCTTGGCGCTACTCCATACATATCCAGAGCCAACAACCTCTTTTTCTCGGAATGAAAACACGACGGGCTGATCATCAAAATAGGCTCCCCGGAGCAATCCCACCATGCGACCCTCTTTGTTTACGACGGGGCTTCCGCTCGAACCAGGAATGACCCAAATATTTAACCTGATGTTTTCTTCCGAAATAGAACTCACGATGCCTTGTGTAACGGATGGAGTATTCTCAGGAGAGAATCCAACAACTCCTATCCATTGCCCTGCAGAGAGTTCTGTTGCTTTTCCCATGCTAATAGGGATTAACTTTTTCTCTTTGACTTTAAGAACAGCTATATGAGTTTCAGAATCCATTCCTAAGAATTCAGCGTCAACGCTCTTGCCCTCAGAAGTGATGACTTCTATTTTTTCATCCTTGGGATAGATAAGGGCTGTGGTCAGGATATGACCTTGCTTATCAAAGACGACTCCAGTGGCAACTTTCGTCGTCCAAACGAGTCCGGTGGCGAGTTTTGTCGTCCAGTTCTTGACCTCTACTTTGACCACCGAGGGAAATACTTTCTTGGTGACATCCTCGATCTCTACTCCATTTCCTGAGCTCGAAGGCTCTGCTTTTGCACTCAGGAAGAGGGCTATTAGAAATATAGTCAAAATGATGATGATTTTAATTTTACTGTTCATTTGCTTTGAACCTCCTTAATATTTAACTTGTTCCAGGCGTTCCTCTGAGACACGCTCCAGAATATATATGGTTTGGCTTTCATAAGAAGGCCTTTGTATTTCTCCAGAATAATCTACAGCTTCGATAATAGGGAGATAGTCTCTTGCTCTTAGTATTTCTCCTCTCTTGGCTCCTGCGGGAACTCCTCTCCCCAGGCCGGAAATATCCGTGGGTCCCTTTCTCTGGAGAACAAAAACATTGAGCACGATAAAGCATACTAAAAGAGCTACAAAGGCCCCTGCAAAAGACAACCTCAGGTTTCTTACTCCAAGTCTTCTCTTCTCTTTTCTCTCAGATAAAAGATTCAGCACCTTTTGTTCGAAATCAGAAGGAGCTTTTACTCTCTCTAGTTTTTCTAACAGATTAAGCTCTTCCATAGGATTTCTCCTTTTTTTCGAGGTCTTTGTCTTCCTCTTTTAATCCAACCTCCAGCTCTCTTCTCAAATAGTTCCTCCCTCTACTGATTCGGGCCTTTATGGTTCCGACAGGCCTTTTCAGAATCTGGGCAATCTCTTCAAGGGAGAATCCTTCCATATCTTTCAGGATGACTGGAATTCTATACCTAGGATGAAGTGCTTTTAAGCTCTGTCTTATATTCCTGGTTAAGCCGGATTCGGAAGGATTTTCACTGAAGGCTCCACTGCTGTAACTGTTGTGGAGATCATCTAAGGAAACAGTTGGCGCTCTATGGACTTTCTTCATTTCAGTCTTAGCCAGGTTGGAGGCAATGGCGTAAATCCAGGAAGAAAAGGGAGCAATAGGTTTATATTTATTGGCTTTAAAAAAAACTCTCATGAAAGTCTCTTGAGAAAGGTCCACGGCTCTTTGATAATCGCCGGTGAACTGGTACAAATAATTGACAATTTTATCTTTGTAAATATTCACTATCTTGGCAAAAGCCATCTCATCTCCATCTTGAATTTGGCGAACCAGCTCTTGTTCATCCATACTCATTTCCTTAAACTTCCGTTTTTTCATAAAAGTTGCATCTTCAATAAATTGAATTCAGATAGATGGCCCAAAATGAATTTTTAGAGCATTCCTCCTTTTTTCATTATAATTCTTTTATCCCAGTTATTCACTCTTAAAATCCGCCAGTGTATTAGCGTCATTGGGGTCGGATGTCCCAAAAAAGAAAGCGGATAGAAAAAAACCGAAATAACTCGATTAGGGAAAAAGATACTGGAGGTAAAAAATAAATTACTCTTTCAGTTCTAACTCAATAAGGGGTTTTTCTGAGTCCACCAGCTCACCTTGGGAAATAAAGATTTTCTTGACATATCCATCGATAGTGGATTTTAGCTCGTTTTCCATCTTCATTGCTTCTACGATGGCCAGGGTCTGATTCTTTCTGACTTTTTCATTTTCAGAAACATTGATTTTTATCACTTTCCCAGGCATGGGAGCTTTTACCTTCAACTCATCCTCTCGAGATTTTTCTTCGCGCTTCTCTATTCCTTCAGGACTCGCTGAAGGTTCTTGAACAACGATCTCCTCTCCCTCCAGAGAAAGATATCGTTTCTCTTTATCTCTGGCCCAGTAGACTTGATAGGAGCGGCCTTCGATCAAGACAGAAATAACGTGGGGAGAGATGAATTTGATATTCACCTCCTGAGTTTTCTCTCCATCTGAAAAGACAAAACAGTCTTCTTTTTTCTCTAGTGATATTTTGTGCAATTTGTTATCTATTATAAACTCGAAATCCAATCTATTTGCCTCCGATTCTCCATTTTCCTAAGGATTGCCAGGGCGAAAACATCTCTCTCGCCAATCTCTCCTCACCTCTTCTGGGCTGGAGGCTGTTTAAGCTTTCAAAGGCAGAAGCGATCAGTGCGACTTCCAGGTTCTTTTCTGTTTTTTTCTTCCCTTCCCATTGGCCGAAGTGCCTCTTGATGAAGCCAGTAGTCGTATTGCCTGCCTTGTATTGAGGGTGACTGATCAAATCCTTCAGAAAACCTATGGTGGTCTTTATTCCCAGAATAACATAATCTTCCAAGGCCTTGACCATTCTCTGACGGGCAAGCTCTCGGTTTTCTGCCCAGACAATGAGCTTGGCTAGAATAGGGTCGTAATAGATTGGTACCTCACAACCGCTGTAAATCCCGCCATCATGGCGGACGCCAGGTCCTATAGGTTCCTTGAGGAAGAGCACTTTTCCTGAAGAGGGAAGAAAATTGTTGAGCGGGTCCTCGGCATAGATACGACACTCGATAGAATGCCCCTTCTGGTGCAACGCCTCCTGACTAAAGGAGAGCTTTTCCCCGGAAGCGATTGAAATCTGCTGATGAACCAGGTCCACACCGGTTGTGAGTTCTGTTACGGGATGCTCAACCTGAAGTCTGGCGTTGACTTCCAAGAAATAGAAGTTCTTTTCTTTATCCAAGAGAAACTCCACTGTTCCAGCGTTGTTGTAGCCAGAGACTTCAATGACTTTCTTGGCTGTTTCGCCCATCTTGGCTCTGAGAGCAGGTTCCAGGGCTGGAGAAGGAGTCTCCTCCACGATTTTCTGGTGTCTTCTCTGGATAGAGCATTCTCGCTCGAATAAATGAACGATGTTCCCATGATTATCGGCTAATACCTGAAACTCCACGTGCCTTGGCTCTTCGAGGAACTTCTCGAGATATACGGATTCATCACCGAAGGCTGATTTAGCTTCCCGCATCCCTGCTTCAAGGGAAGGATTCAATTCTTTCTCTTCATGGACAATCCGCATTCCCTTCCCTCCACCGCCAGCAGAAGCCTTGATCATCACTGGATATCCTATTCTCTGCGCTTCGTTCTTGAACTCTGAAATATCCTGGGGAAGGCTTTTCATACCAGGTATTATGGGAATGCCAGCTTT
Source organism: Candidatus Aminicenantota bacterium (assembly GCA_011772495.1). Lineage (GTDB taxonomy): Bacteria > Acidobacteriota > Aminicenantia > Aminicenantales > Aminicenantaceae > WVZL01. The sequence continues at coordinate 99,863 of WVZL01000040.1, read as the reverse complement.
CTCCATCGTTTGGCGGGAACGAATTTTATCCCCAACCAACTTCAAGGCTTTGGAGTTGGGTCCGATGAAAATGATATTTTCTTGCTCACATTTTTTGGCAAAATCCGCATTCTCAGCCAGAAAGCCGTAGCCAGGGTGTATCGCCTCAGCCTTCATCTGGTGAGCGGTTTGGATTATCCTCTCCATGTTGAGGTAACTCTCGATCGCAGGGGCTGGCCCGATGCATACGGCTTCGTCAGCCATCTGAACATGAAGGCTCTCTCTATCAGCTTCTGAATAAACAGCGACCGTCGAAATGCCCATCTCTTGACAGGCTTTAATGATCCTGACTGTTATTTCCCCTCTGTTGGCGATGAGAATTTTTCTAAACATCTCTGTAATTAATTCTATCCATTCTTTTTATTTTGTCCATTTTGGTTTTCTTTTCTCCAGGAAGGCTGCCATCCCTTCCTGGCCCTCTTCACTGATTCTCAAGTTGGCAATCATCCGAGCCGTGAAGGTCTTGGCCTCCTCAAAGCTCATCCCAGGTGCTCTCGTAATCAGCTCCTTACAGGCTGCGATCGCTTCTGGGCCTGAAGATAACAGGAGCTTGGTTATTTCTTTTTCTTTTTCTTTAAGCTTTTCTGGAGGAACAACCTCATTGAGAAGCCCGATTTCTAGAGCCTTGCGGGCTGAGATTCGTTTCCCAGTCAGAAAATATTCTCTGGCCTTGCTCTCCCCGATCCTCCGGATGACGTAGGGAGAAATGGCAGCCGGAACTAAACCAATTTTCACTTCGCTTAAACCAAACTTCGCTTCTTCAGAGGCCACAGCTATATCACAGGCGGAGAGAAATCCGTTTCCTCCTCCGATAGCGGTCCCATTGACAACAGCAACTGTTGCTTTGGGAAAAATGTAGATTTTGTTGAGGAGTTCTGCCAAATGCAGCGATTCTTCAAGGTTCTGTTCATAAGAATAATGGATAATCTCCCGCATCCAGTTGATATCAGCTCCCGCGCAGAAAGATTCCCCCTCTCCAGTTAAAACCACGACTCGAAGGGATTCATCCCCCATCACTTTCTCGAAAGCGTCGTCAAGCTCTGATATCATTAGAGAATTGAAGGCATTATGCACTTCAGGACGATTAAGGCTAAGGCGCGCAATCTCGTCTTGCTGAGAAAAGATGATCGTTTGATAGGCTTTCTGTTTCATTTTACATCCTGAAAATTCCAACCTTATAGTCAGGAATGGGAGCATTGAGGCTCATGGAAATGCCTAAGGCGAATGCTTCTCTTGTCTCCAAGGGATCGAGTATGCCATCGTCCCAGAGTCTGGATGTACTGAAATATGGGCTGGCTTCATAATCATATTTCTTGAGGATGGGCTTCATCAACTTCTCCTTCTCTTTGGCCGTCATCTTCTCTCCCTGCTCTTTCAAACGCTTAACCTTCACCGTCAGCAAGACATTGGCCGCTTGTTCTCCTCCCATAACACTGATACGCGCATTTGGCCACATCCAGAGCAAACGTGGAGCATAAGCCCGGCCGCACATGGCATAATTTCCAGCCCCGTAAGAACCGCCGATAATCAGGGTGAACTTAGGGACATCGGCATTGGCCACTGCATGAACTAGCTTGGCTCCATCCCTGGCGATACCCCCTTGTTCATACTGCTTGCCCACGATAAAACCAGTGATATTCTGAAGAAAGAGAAGAGGAATTTTTCGCATAGCACAGAGAGTAACAAAATGAGCTCCTTTGAGAGAGCTTTCTGAAAACAAGACTCCATTGTTGGCCAGGATGCCAACCGGATAACCCAAGATGCGGCCAAAACCGCAGACCAGGGTCTGGCCGTACAATTCCTTAAATTCTTGAAAAAGACTCCCATCCACCAACCTGGCAATAATCTCTTTGATGTTAAACGGTTTCCTTAGATCTTGCGGAACAATCCCATACATCTCCTCTGGATCATAATAAGGATCTTCTGGTTCGGAAACATCCAGTTGGAATTTTTTTGCTGGATCCAGGGTTTCAACTATGTTTCGAGCTATTCCTAAAGCGTGTTCATCGTCAAGGGCATAATAATCTGATACCCCAGAGATACGGCAGTGAACATCAGCGCCTCCCAATTCTTCAGCCGTCACTTCTTCACCTGTAGCCGCTTTAACGAGCGGAGGGCCTCCTATAAAAATCGTTCCCTGCTGGCGAACAATCACCGTCTCATCACTCATGGCCGGCACATAGGCTCCTCCAGCCGTGCAAGAACCCATGACGATCGATATTTGGGGAATGCCCAGAGCAGAGAGTCGAGCTTGGTTGTAAAAAATGCGGCCAAAATATTCCTTATCCGCGAAAGTACCAGACTGGTGAGGAAGAAATATTCCTCCTGAATCCACTAAATATATGCAGGGGAGGCGGTTTTCCTGGGCAATGACCTGAGCTCTCACATGCTTCTTGATGGTCATCGGAAAATAAGTCCCTCCTTTGACAGTAGCATCATTGGCCACCACTAAAACTTCACGTCCGTGGATCACACCTATTCCTGTGATGACTCCTGCCCCAGGAGCTTCGTTATCGTACATATCATTGGCGGCTAAAGGAGTCAGCTCTAAGAAGGGTGTATTCCGATCGAAGAGTTTATCCACCCTTTCTCTTGGCAGCAATTTTCCTCTGGATTTATGAAGCTCTCTGTATTTTAGGGGACCTCCTTCTTGAACCTTGTGCAGTCTTTCTTTGTATTCAGACACCACCTTTTTCATGTATTCGAAATTCTCTTTATACTCTTTGCTCTTGGTGTCGACTTTACTTTCAATCCTAAACATGACTATTACCCCTTTAATAGTTTATTTAGTTTTTCTAGTTTGTCTAGTTTATTCAGTTTGTCTGGTTTATCTAGTTTTCTAGTTAATCAAGTTTGCCAAGTTTATCGAGTTTACCTCGCTGCTCTAATATACGAACCTTTTTGTCTTTTAGTCTTATTTCTAATCGGGTACGAATTTGTATCCATAACACAGAATGCCTGCTTCTCCTTCATCGAAGATTTTTCTGAATTCTATTCTCACTTTCATTCCCACCTTCAAATCCTCAAAGTCACAGTCCACAATCTGAGCCATGAGATTCACTCCATCATCGAGTTTCACAATCCCTACCGCATATGGTGCCTGGTCGATGAACTGGTGAGGAGGAACTCTAATGATGGTGTAGGAAATCACTTTTCCCTTCTCAGCCAATTTTGTCGCCACCAAATCCCTCTTTTGGCACTCTGGACAAACGAGACGAGGAGGAAAATTCACGGTTCCACAGCTTTGGCATTTGTTGGCTTCGAGCCTGTATCTTTGAGGAATTTCTCGCCAATATCTCGATGGTGTAGTCATTTTTTCCTCCTTACTTATGCCCTCTCCAAGACATGGATGACTGAACTGCCACCACTTCCACCCATGTTTTGAGCCAATCCGACTCTAGCCTTCTTGACCTGTCTTTCTCCAGCCTCTTCCCAGAGTTGCTTACAAATTTCGACGGCCTGAGCCACGCCAGTAGCCCCTACTGGATGGCCCTTAGCTTTCAAGCCCCCGCTGGTGTTGACTGGAATTTTCCCTTTAAGAGAGGTCAAACCCTGTTCCACCGCATCACCACCCTTTCCCTTTTCCACGATCCCTAGAGCTTCCAGAACGCATATTTCAGCGATGGTAAAGCAGTCATGAACCTCGATGATGTCAATATCTTCTGGCCCCTTGTCCGCCTCTTTGTATGCCTGTTGAGTCGCTTTATAGACGGCCTCAAGCCAGGTGATATCCTTCCGCGAGCTCAGGGCAATCGTATCCGTAGCATGACCGCTTCCAGCAATCTTAACTACTGGCTTATCCTTCTTTTGGGCCATCTCTGCTGGACAAAGAATCACGGCTGCGGCTCCGTCTGTTATGGGTGAGCAGTCCAAGACTCGTAGCGGGTCTGCCACCATGACCGAGTTCAACACCGAATCCACGGTGATTTCAAAGGGAAACTGGGCCAAAGGGTTCTTGGAGCCATTGTGATGATTTTTAACGGCCACCATGGCCAATTGTTCTCGTGTCGTGCCGTATTTTTCCATGTGTGCTCTGGCTATCAAGGCGTACAGGCCAGGAAAAGTCATGCCATGGTATCCTTCATATTCCTGGTCAGCAGCAGTCCCCAAGGCATAGGTGGCCTCATAACCGCTGACATCCGTCATTTTCTCGATTCCGCCGACCAGAACCACTTCGCTCCGTCCCGAGGCGACCTCCAAATACCCGAGCCGCAGAGCAAGTCCTCCAGAAGCACAGGCTGATTCTACTCTGGTGGAAGGGATATTAGCCTGCCCCAAGTAATCAGCCAGTAAAGAAGCAATATGTTCCTGGCCAACGAAGAGACCAGAAGACATAGAGCCCACATACATCGAATCAACCTTATCAATACTGGCATCATCAAACGCCATAAGGGCTGTTTCGACAAAAATATCTCTTAAGGATTTTTCCCAAAGTTCTCCCCATTTAGTCATCCCGACGCCAATAACAGCAACATCTCTCATGCTTTCCTCCTATTCTGCCTTTTTGATCTTTTGACGGAACTTGGCATATTCCCCGTACTCGAGATAATTTATGTTATCTTCCAACAACTGTTGCGTCCTTGGAGCCAGGTTCCTGACTTCCTCGATCCTATCCTGCACTTCGAAGATAAAAGCATCACTCCCTGCGCCTGAGCCGTAGGAGACTATAAGAATTTTATCCCCTGGCTTGGAAATATCCAGGGTCGCTGTTAAACCCAAGGGGGAAGAACCTGAATAGGTGTTTCCCAGCTTGGAGACCAGCCAGCCCGGTTCGATCTGCTTTTTCTCGAACCCCAGCATTTTGCCTACCCTGAAGGGAAACTTACCATTGGGCTGGTGAAAGATGACATAATCGAAATCCGAGGCCTTCAGGCCAGCCTTCTCCATTATTCCTTTTCCTGCTCCGACGACGTGTTTAAAATAGGCGGGGTCTCCGGTGAATCGACCTCCATGTTGAGGATAATACTGGTATTCCCGACGCCAAAAATCAGGAGTATCTGTCATGTAAGAGTACGTCTCAACAGCTTCTGCCACCACTTTCTCTTTACCGAAAATAAAGGCAGCTGCGCCCGCTGCTGCTGAATACTCCAGAGCATCGCCCGGAGCTCCCTGGGAGGTATCGGCTCCGACTGCCAAGCCGTACTTGATTTCTCCAGCCCTGACCAAGCTCAAGGCCACATACATCCCTTCGGTTCCTGCCTTACAGGCAAATTCAAAATCTGCCGTATGGACTTCAGGAGTAGCCCCGATGGCTTCTGCCAAGACTGTGCCACTCGGTTTGACTGCATAAGGATGCGATTCAGAGCCGACATATACTGCTCCTATCTCTACGGGATCAATAGCAGCTCTCTTTAAGGCGTTCTTGGCAGATTCCACCGACATGGTGATCGTATCTTGGTCAGGAGAAGGAACAGATTTTTCTTCCAGCATCAATCCTTTCTTGTAGCTCGGGGCATCCGCTCCCCAGACTTTAGCGATTTCTTCGACTTTGATTCTATTCCGAGGAATATAGGCCCCGTATCCAACTATACCTTCCATTTATTGCCTCCACGTTGATTGAGTAAGAGTTTGTTGACATGCGTGAGAATTGAAAAATAAAACAAAAAAAAGGGCAGAAATTAGAAACTATCCTGTCATATTTCGGTTTTGAAGTCAAGATATTTTGCTGGGCTAGACATTCGCACCTCTGGTTGCCGATCGCTGAATCTTAGTTTAGACTATTTTCGAATAAAGTTTTAAAATAGGCACGCGAACACGGAACTTTTTTTCCTCAAATCTCGTCTATGTTGGTGAATTGAGTGCAATTGAATACGGTTATCCAAAGATGCATAAAAGGTGAAGAAGGAGCCTGGGAAATGCTTGTCAATCAATACTCCAAGCGGATATTCAACATATCCTACCAATTCTCCGGAAACTACCCTGAGGCTGAAGACTTGACTCAAGAGATTTTCTTGAAGTTATATAACGCTCTTCCGAAATTTGATTTCGAGAAGGATTTTACTGCCTGGCTCTTGACCCTTGCTAAGAATTACCTGATTGATCAGTACCGTAAAACGAAGTGGGAGAGAACAAAAAGGGACAATTTCAACGATCATTTTTTGGCTTCAACCATTGAAGGCCCCGAGAACGGAATCATTAGAACAGAACACAAAAAAATCATTTGGGAAAGCCTTAATCACCTTTCTTCAGATATTCGAATGGTCATCATCCTCAGAGATATCCAAGGGAAAAAATACGAGGAAATAGCCGAAATCATGGGGCTTCCTTTGGGGACCATAAAATCCAGGGTTAACAGGGGGAGGCTCCAACTGGCTAGGATATTGAAAGAAAAAAAGGAGAGGGAAAATGAAATGTGAAAAAATCCAAGACCTTCTTTCTCCCTACCTAGAAAACGAGCTCAGCGCAGAAGAGAAAGTCGCGGTCAAGAATCATCTCCAAACTTGTCCAGGCTGCTCCTCCCTCCTCTCGAATCTGAGTGAAATCCATGAATCCTTGGCCGGTTTTCCAGAACTAGAAGTGAGCCAGGATCTATTGGAGAGACTCTATATCCTTCCGAGAAAAAAAAGAAAAATCCATCTTGGCCTGGACTTTTTCCTTCGCCCCTCCTTCCAGCCTGTCCTAGCTGTGGCCTCCATCTTTTTTGTTCTGATCTCTTTCTACTTCTTTCACCCCAACAAAAAATCAATCCATCAATCCCTGGAGCGTCAGGTTCATCTAGGCTACAGCAAGATCGTAAGATTGTACGCCAAGACAGGCTATTTCAAAGAAGATTTGAGTGCTTTTAAGGATAATTTTCTCGATTCCCTCCAGCAGCAAAAGACAAAGCTTTTGGGTGGAAACGAGGATGAATAAAGAGATATAAAATGGAGGTATGAAATGGCAGAAAAAGCAGCAAACCAGAAAAAACCCCCCAAATCTCCGGTTCTGGCTGGATTTTTGGGCCTTATTCCCGGCGTAGGAGCCATCTATAATGGTCAGATCCTCAAAGGGATAGTTTTTATTTTCATCTATGCCGGGTTGATCTCGATGCAGCAGCATGATTCCATACAACCTTTAGCAGCCTTTGCCCTAACTGGCTTCATCATCTACCTGGTTATCGATGCTGTTCAAACCGCAAACCGCCTTAACCGCTTGGCCTTGGCAAGAGGTGAAGTCGAAGAAGAAAAAATTGAAGAATTTCCGAAAGCTATGAAAGCCGGCTCTATTTTCTGGGGAGCTGTCTTGATGGCTTTAGGATTTGTCTTCCTGCTGGCCAATTTTGAGCTCATAAGCTACGGAACAGTCTTCGATTTCTGGCCTGTCTTCATAATCGTCATCGGCATCAAACTCGTGGTAGACTATTTTGCTAAGAAAAAATAGGCCTCATCCAAGGAGGAAAAAATGGCTATATACAAACGCAAAGAACCACTGGCTTGGGGAGTCATCCTCATAGCTATCGGTCTTATCTTTCTCTTGGCCAACATTGACGTCAATGTCTGGGATTTCATCGCCCGCCTCTGGCCCCTAATCCTGGTGGCCTGGGGAGCCTGGAAGCTGTATTTCGGTATCAAGGAAGCGCAGGAAAAAGCCAAGGCCGAGTAGGGAATAAAAATGAAAGCCAAAGAAATTATTCTGCTGGTATTGATTATCGCGGCTGGAGTGATCTTCTACCATGCTCATACCGGAAAACTCGACTGGAGTGTAGACTTTGGCGACGGTATCTACTGGGGTCTGGAAGAATTCATTTACGAAGAAACCCAGGAAATAGTGCCGCCCTTCCCTGCTCAGCTTCTTCTTATTAATTCCCACGGAGATATTGAGATCCAAGGGACAGAGGAACAAAAAATTACCATTGACTTTCAAGAAAGAATCTGGCGCAAAAACGAGGAACAGGCCGCAGAAGTGGCAGAAAAGCTCAAGATGACCATCGATAAAAGCGACAATCAATTCAAAATCTCTACCAATCGGGATGAATTCAGGAAAAAGAAATTCGAAACAGACTTCAAGGTATCTATCCCCAAAGGCATGAATATCGAGGTAGAAAACTCCTATGGTCATGTAAAGGCTTCCAAGGTAGGAAACACCAAGATCACTAACAGCTACGGTGAAATCATCCTTTTCGGAATCGAGGGAAAGGTCGACGTCATAAACAAATATGAAGATGTAAATATCGATGGCGCTCAAGCTGACTGCCAGGTTGAAAGTAACAGTTCAACGATTCTGGCCAAGAACATAAAAGGAGGAATGAAGATCATCCATAAATACGGGAAAATCTATTTGGAAAACATCTCTCGAAGAGTCGAGATAGAAAGCCCGTATACAGAGATCTACGGCTATGGATTAAAGGAAGGAGTAGAAGCTCAGAACTCCTACGAAAAAATAACTCTCCATTACGTGGGTCCAACCCTCATCAACGGAAAAAGTTCAAAAATAGAAATCGACGGAGTCGAGGGAGATCTGAGAATAAATGATAGCTACGGTAAACTCAAGTTGAATAACATTGCCGGAAGCCTCTACATCGAAGGAAAGAGTGTCGAAGTTTCTGGAACGAAGATTATCGGCAAAAATATTTCCATTTCTACATCCTACAAAGACATTGAACTGGCCGATTTCTCAGCCAAAACAGCTATTCAAAACTATAACGGAGACATCATCCTCGATCCCACTCTTCTCTCTCAATCACTTGAGGCCAGGAGTGAATACGGAACCATCAAATTCTTCTGGCCAAAAGGAAAAAAATATCCTTTCGAGGCTCGAGCCAAAGGAGGAGAAATCAACTGGAATCTTCCGGAGGAGATATCCTTCTCTGAAGAAAACGGGACTAAGATTATTAAAGCTTTCTTGGAGGAAACGGATAAACCTTCTGTTTTGCTCTCCACACGCTATGGTCGGATCGTGGTAGAAGAGTAACCTAGATTACTGTTTAAGACTAGCAATCTTTTCTGTTAAACAGCCGTTTATTCTGATATTAAAATAAGAAATATTATTTGTCAGGTCCTTTTTATACTTGGTGACATAGCGAACAAAGTTTGCTTCATCATTGCGCCGCAATAAATCTTCGAACTCCGCCACCTCATCCCTGAGCTCAATCAAATAATGATTAACTGTCCGGTATTGAGCATTGATATCGATGAGGTCTTTCCCGTTCAATTTATCAAGATCAAGATAAGGAGGGAGAGATTGTAGGATCAAGAGACTTTCGCTTCGCAGCTCGTTTACCAATTCTTTTATTTCCTGAAAAAAGGATTTGTATTCAAGAGGGCTTTTCAATTTCTCCTGAGCTTTTTCAATCAAAACATCATACTGGTCTCTGACAGAAATGATGAGTTCCTTAACTCCCAAATATTTCCTCTTGAAATTAAAAAGGTCGATAAAATCTCTTCCGATGTAGATTTTATCCTCGTAATGGGTCAACAGTTCCATCGGCGAATGAGTATAGAATTTTATTTCATATTTCCGGCCACCTGAGTCTCTTTCCCGTAGTCTTGCCAAAACTAAATAATTATTCTGCTCTACGAAATAGCTGTTAACGTCTAAGAGAACAGAATAGAGGGCCAGGCTGTGAATGATGTACTCTTTGAGATAATTCAGGCACGTATCTTTCTTAGCGATAAATTCGTTGATAACATCATTGGGGGTGGGATTTATAACTGCGTAGGAGGGAGAGAGGAGATAGAGTACAGGCCCGGTTCCCAATTCAAGATGGAGATTCTTCAAAACATTCTGGTGCAAATCATCAAGAAGCAACTGCTTCAATTGAGGCAGCTTCTTCATATCGAGTTTCGATAGTTCTTCAACTTCATTCATTATCCTGAAGCCTTTGCTATATTGGAAAAAATATTATCATCTCGAATCAAAAAAATCAACACTCCTGGCGATGGAAAGTCCAGTCTTCATTTTCATACCGATTCCTTTGAAGCTCTAAAATCTTCTCCATTTCCTTGGTCTTAAATTTTTTTAATACCATTTTTATTCCAAAATATTCAGAAAACCCTTCTTCAAGGCGCTCCACGGCCCATTCAAAGCTGACCTTCCGGTCCAGAACTCGAGAAAGAGAGGTCATTCGTGCTTGGCCATCTCCTCCTTTTGGAGATGAAACGAATTTTAGAAGGTCTCCACTATCTTCGACCGGAATAGAGCCATGCTGGATGAAACGAGTCCCAAGTCTTTTCTGAGCACTACCCACGATCTTTTTCCTGTCAACTTCAATCTCATTCCGAGCAGGATAGGAAAAACAGGGCATGTTTCCCTTCGCGTAAGAAGCAGGAGTCTCGGACGACAAGTAAGCGTCTATTCCCATTTTTTTCAATCCATGAATCAAAGCTTCGGAGATCAATCGGTATGATTCGGAAAGAGAGGGAGGAAAGGCTACATTATCAGCAGAACACACCGAATAAGTGATTTCACGGTGGTGCAAGACTAATTTTCCGCCGGTTATTCTTCTGACAATGTCAATGTTGTTTTCACGACAATATTCGAGATTAGCGACTTTTTCAATATTTTGCGAATAGCCCACGGAAACCGTAGGCTTATCCCACTGGTAAAACCGGAGATAAGTCAAAGAACCCTTATCCAGCGAATGCAGTAGGTATTCATCCACAGCCATATTCAAAGACCCCTCGAGAGGAGTCTTATCTATGATGAGCTTCCAATCTTTCATTTTACTTTTCGTCCTGCCAAGCTTAGTTTAGACCCAAGAAGAGAATGAAATCAAGTAGCATGGAATAAATAGGATTAAGTTGCCAGATTCAAAATCACTTGGCTATAGGACTCATTAAATCTTTAATCTGGAAACCTAACCCCCTTACTAAAAAGAGAGAGCGGACAACGGGATTCGAACCCGCGACCCCGAGCTTGGGAAGCTCGTACTCTACCGCTGAGTTATGTCCGCTCTCTCCCTTTCCTTTGGTCTTTTATCTTAACTTTTTGTGCCTGTAAATTCAACCGCGTGTTTTTCTCTTTTGCCTAAAAGAAGTCAAGAATTCTCTGTCAGCATCCGTTCCTAAATCAAGTCTATTTGCGACGAAAATTAAATCTATATTAACCTCGATAAAAGATTTAACATCAGGGATAGCTTTTTTATACTAAAATCCCGTATAATTTATAAACTCAATTCAGATTTGCAGCTATCAAGAAATCATGATGAAGATAAGATACCTTGACGGACAAAGACTCTATAATGCATTCCTAGTCGGCGGAAACTCCGTCATCCAAGATCAAAAATACTTAAACAAGATTAATGTTTTTCCAGTTCCAGACTCTGATACGGGGACAAATTTGGCCTCGACCATGCGCTCCATCGCGGAAGGAGCTGTGCCTGTTCGGTCCTTTCACACAACCCTAAGTTCCATTGCTGATGCTGCTCTTTCCGGGGCTCGAGGAAATTCCGGCCTAATCTTCGCTCAGTTTCTCTATGGGATCAATGAAGAGATAAAGAACGGGAACCAAATCTCAACTCAGGCTTTTGGGGAAGCCGTTAAGAAGGCTGTCCTGTATGCTTATGAGTCCATCGTCTCTCCTGTCGAAGGAACGATGCTCACCGTCATGAAAGACTGGGCGGAATCCATCTATCGGGAAAGATCAAGAAAAGTTGATTTTGTTGATCTCCTTTCTTATTCGCTCCAGATTGCCAAAACATCCCTGCGGGAAACGCCCAAAAAACTGGCTGTTCTAGCCAAAGCAGGAGTTGTCGATGCTGGAGCTAAAGGATTTGTCGATTTTCTGGAAGGAATCACCAATTTTATCAAAAAAGGGAGATTGAAAAGCGTTTCTAAGCCTGAAGTCCTCTGGGAAGATTCTGAATTCTCTGTCCATGCCGACCGAGAATCAATCGAGCACAGATATTGTACAGAAGCGCTATTAGCCGGAAAAGAAATGGATATAGAAAAGCTTCGAGAAGAAATCCGCCCCTTCGGCAGTTCAGCGATTATTGCTGGCTCCCAAAAGAAATCACGAATCCACATTCATACAGATAATCCGGCTGATTTATTTTTCCGACTTAAAGATTACGGTTCGATCACCCAGTTAAAAGTTGATGATATGCAGAAACAGTATGAAGTGAGTCATAAAAGAAAATCGAAGATCGGCTTGGTTACTGACTCCTCCTGTGACCTTCCTCAAAACATCATCGATGAACATCAAATTCAAGTCATTCCTTTTTATTTAAGTTTTGGAGATACACTATTTTTAGATAAGGTCACCATTACTCCGGAGAAGTTCTACACGCTTCTCAGGACTCACAGGGAGCATCCAAAAAGCTCACAGCCATCTCCTAAGTCAGTTCAGAGTCTATTCTCATTTTTAGCCAGCCATTATGAATCTCTCATAGTGATTCATATCTCAGATAAACTGAGCGGAGCCTTTAGATTGAGCAAGGAAGCTTCATCTGTTATCAAAAATAAAAAAATAAGCCTTATCAATTCCCGTCACCTGTCGGCTTCCTTGGGACTCATTGTCTTGCGTATTGCCGAGGCCATCAAGGAAGGAATTGAACACGAGGAACTCGTGAAATTGGCGGAGGAATGGATTTCGAAAACAAAGATCTTTGTTGACATACAAACGCTTAAATATATGGTCCGCGGGGGGAGAGTCAGCCCTTTAAAAGGATTGCTGGCGAAAATTCTGAATCTCAAGCCGATCATCTCCCTTGATTCTGAGGGCAAAGCGACAGGCTTCGGAAAATCATTCAGCCGCAAAGCCAACATGAAAAAGATCATTCAGATTGTAAAAAATTTAAGCTCCAAGGGAGAAATCTGGAACTACGCTCTTGTTCATGCTCAGAGTTTGGATAGGGCTCGAATGTACGCCTCAAAACTGGAGGACGCTCTCCATAAGAAACCAGCATACATCATAGACATATCTCCAGTTATCGGTGTTCACAACGGGATCGGAGCGGTGGGAATCTCGTTGATGTTTAAATAGATTATCCTTTATTCATCATAAAAAATTTTAACGACTCATTGATTCTGGCTCGAAAGGAAAATTTTTTTTTAATCTTAGAAACTTCAATGATTAATTTCATTCTTAATTCGGCTATAGCTATCTTCCTCTACATGATCCTTATTTTCATGCTCGCCTTACTCAAAAAAGACAACTCTGTCGTGGATATCGCCTGGGGCATAGGATTCATAATGGTCTCGCTTTTGACCTTCTTTCTCCACAAAGGATTCTTTTTTCGCCAGGTCCTTGTTGTCGTCTTAGTCATGATATGGGGAATCAGGCTGGCGACTCATATTGCCGTGAGAAACAGAGGAAGAGGTGAGGATTTCCGCTATGCACAGTGGAGAAAGGATTGGGGGAAATGGTTTCTTCTGCGAAGCTTTTTTCATATATTCATGCTGCAAGGCCTTCTTCTTCTAATCATTGCTTATCCTATCCTTCTCATCAATCACTCATCCGGAAGTGGGATTACCTTTCTTGACATAATGGGTATCATTCTCTGGTTAGTCGGGTTCTTTTTTGAAGCCGCTGGGGATTACCAACTTTTGAAATTCAAACAGGCAGAGGAAAATAGAGGAAAAATCATGACCCAAGGCGTGTGGCAATACACACGGCATCCAAATTACTTTGGGGAAACCATGATCTGGTGGGGAATCTTCTGCATTGCCCTCCCTGTTCAGAACGGCTGGACAGCTATCATAAGTCCTTTGCTGATCACCTTTTTACTCCTTAGAGTTTCAGGTGTGATTATGCTGGAAAAAAAATACGCCAAAAATAAAGAGTATGAAGAATACGCCAGGAGAACAAATGCTTTCATTCCCTGGTTTCCTAAAAAACAGCAATTCATCAGGTAGACTGTATACATTTTCTAAAGGAGCAAAGTCATGTTTAGGATGATTGAAATCGTGGGCAAGTCTTCACAAGGATTTTCAGAGGCCGTAAAAGATGCCATAGAAAAAATCTTAGAATCCGGTGAAAAAGTCCACTTTTTTCAGGTTCTCGAACAGCGTGGAGCGGTCAGAGAGGGAAAACTTAAAGAGTTTCAAGTCATACTCAGAGTCGCCTTAGAATATGAGAATATAAAATAGCCCAATTTTACAGTAAACAAAAACAGCCATATTGGATAAAAGAAGAAAGTTCAAAAATCGGTCACAATTCAGAGTTCATATTAGGATGTTACAGGGGAAATGGAGGAATTTTTCAAACTAACAAGCTTGATATCCTGAAAAAGAATCTTCTCCTCAGAGATGGTTTACTCTGGAGATATAGGCTTTTATATCGAACTTTGATTGGGCTCCTCTGAAACTCATGTAACGGATTTTTCCGAATATGGGTCTTGGAAACCATGCCCGGTCATGCACCCCCCCGATTGACCAGGCAATTCCTACATAACCGTTGGGATCTCTGCCATCAAGCTCATATTTATCATTGAGATGAATGGCAATTTTTTGGGCTTCTTCTGGCGTTTTTGTCCATTCCAGAATTTTTTTGGCCCAGTACATTCTCATGTAGCCGTGCATTTTTCCGGTCAAAACCATCTCCTGCTGGGCAGTATTCCATAATTCATCATGGGTTCGAGCGGTTTCAAACTGTTCAAGGGAATAGAGATACCCTCGCTTATCTCCTCGGTGTTCATCGAGGGTCTTCTTGGCCCAATCCGGAAACCCCTTAAAACTGTCGTAGTGGGGATTGTAAAAGCAATAATTGTCTGAGAGTTCTCGCCTGACGATGAGCTCTTCCAAGAAGGCTGCTTGATTTTTGACAGAAGATTGGGCTCTTTTGGTCTCGATGGCCACGCGTTGAGATGAAATCTGGCCAAAATGGAGATAGGGTGAAAGATGGGATTGCCCATCCTGGCTGGGATCATTTCTCTTCCTATCATATTCAGGCAACTTATGTTCGATAAAGCGATAGAGCGCTTGAAGGGCGGCCTTCTCTCCGGGCCTGATCCACTCCACTTCCTTAACAGTGCTATTAATCTCTAAAGATTTCCTTGCAGCAGTCCAGTCTGTATCCTTGAGTTCTTTCTCCTCTGAGAAAGAGTGTTTCTTAAGGGATGGAAAATCATCCAAAAATTCAACCAACTGTCGCTTCACTTTAGGACGGAAAGTGTAAGCAGCAAATTCCTGTTTGGGCGAAGCAACCCAACAGGGAATGATGTTATGGGCATCGACCTCATAGACAGGGATGGGGATTTCACTGAGCACAGCCTTTTTCCAAGCCCTTTTCAGGCGCAGAGGGTCAAAATCTGTTACGAGTACCCCAATCTTGTGTTGAGTGCTAAACTTCAATATCTCTTCTTCAGGCGCTCCGGCGAGTAAGAAAAAGGGAATGTTCTTTTCTAGCAGGTTTTTCTCTGTCTCTTGCAGGCCTTTGAGCATAAAGCCGTATTGTCTAATCGTGGCTCCAAGAAATTGGGGAACCAGGCAAAAAACCACTATCAAAGGCGATTTACGCTGAATGGCCAATTCTTGAGAAAAAAGGAGCGCCCAGTTATCAGCAGCCCTTTGGTCACGGCTCATCCAGTAAACGACTGGGCCTGGTCCTTCGGTTCCTTTATTCAGTAATCTCACTCTCTTCTCGTTCATGGTTTCAATATACTATACCATTCTCTTAGCTCCTCATAAAATGGTTTTCACTTAGGCCATCTTATTCTATAATGTCTTCTCTCAAGGAGGATAGTCTATGAAGCAGAGATTGAATATTTTAGTTGTATTTTTCATATTTTTCTTATCCTTATTGCCGAAAGCTTATGCCCAATGGTTCATCGACTTAGAAACAGGTTTGGTCTCTAGCGGATACAACAACGTCAGAATACCAGGAGACACAGGAACCGAGTTCTCCCTTTCCAAAGACTTGAAGACAGATCCCTCTGTTTTCATCAGGTTCAAACTAGGATATCAAATCGCCCCCAGACACAGCTTGTCCATTCTCATAGCTCCTCTTACTATTAAGGCCTCTGGTAATATTAACAAAGAGATCAAATTTTTTGAGGAGGATTTTCCTCCAAATATTCAATTGAACGCAGAGTACCGATTCAATTCCTATCGTTTAACCTACGGGTATGATTTTGTAAGCAGCGAAAAATGGAGAATTAAAATCGGTTTGACTGCCAAGATTAGAGATGCCGCCATCAGCCTCAGGGGAAATAATAAAGAGTCAGAAAAGAAAAATGTGGGTTTTGTTCCTCTGATTCATTTCAGAGTGGAGTGGAGATTTAATCAAGACTTCAGCTTGCTGCTGGACGGAGATGCTCTCGGTGCCCCTCAGGGACGAGCCGAAGACATCTTGTTGGCTTTTCGATATCAGTTGAACAAAAATATTGGCTTGAGAGCTGGATACAGGATCCTCGAAGGCGGGGCGAACGTAACAGAAGTCTACAACTTTGCCTTGCTGCATTACGTCGTCTTCGGCACAACGGTCCGCTTCTGAGAGAGAATAAAGATCTTAAGAGCCAGAGGGGAATGCAAGCAAGAATTGCTGGAATCAAGCAAATCTTGCAAATTAGGGAGCTAAAGGTCTAACTATGAGAGTTCTATTAACAGGAGCTACCGGCTATATCGGGAGAAGGCTCAAAGAAAAGCTCCTGGAAGATGAAAATATTCAAATCCGGCTGTTTGTCAGAAACAAAAGAAAAATCAGAGATAAACACCAGGATCGAATCGAAATATATGAAGGCGATACCTTCCATATCGAATCGCTCCACAGAGCTCTTGAAGGCATCGAAGTGGCCTATTACCTAATCCACTCCATGGGTGCTAAAGACGATTTCAAGAAACTTGACCGTCTCAGCGCTGAAAATTTTCTGGGTGCCTGCCTAAAGGCCAAGGTTAAAAGAATCATCTATTTGGGAGGTTTGGGAGAAAAACAGACCGCGAGCAAACATCTCCTGAGCCGGATCGAAACAGGAGAAATCCTAAGCAGCAAACCAGACCTTATCCAGACGATATGGTTCAGGGCTGGAATCATCATCGGCTCTGGCAGCGCCAGTTTCGAAATCATCAGAAATTTGGTGCAAAAATTACCATTCATGATAACTCCGCGATGGGTTCATACAAAAACCCAACCTATCGGCGTGAGTGATGTATTGGACTACCTTTCTCAGGCTAAAAACCTTGAAACTAAAGAAAATCTAGTGGTCGATATCGGCTCAAAGCCGATGAGTTTCAAGGAAATGCTTATCAGGGCTGCAAAGGTTATGGGACTCAAAAGGCGCATAATCGCTGTTTCGTTATTAACTCCCAGGCTCTCCTCCTATTGGCTCATTCTGATGACCCCGGTCCCCTACCGTTTAGCTAAAGCCCTGGTAGAAGGATTGAAATCAGAGACGATCATCCAGAATGAAAACGCCAAAAAATATTTCCACTCCATTTACCCTATCTCTTACGAGAAAGCCATTTCTACTGCCATAGCTGAGATTGAAAAAAACCAAGTCCTCAGCCGTTGGTGCGACAGCAGTGCTAAAGAAGAGTGTGATATAAAAGGTCAGGAAACAATCGAAGCTGCTGTTTTGAGCCTAAAGATATCCAATGATTTCGGGCAGACTTCGCCAGAAAAAGTCTTCGCTTCAGTTTTATCGATCGGTGGTCTGGAGGGGTGGTATAAATGTAATTGGCTATGGAAAATCATTGGATCGATCGACAAACTGATAGGAGGTCCCGGTCTGCAGTGCAGCCGGAGAGACCTTTATGACTTCAGGATAGGAGATAGTCTGGATTTTTGGAAAGTTGCAGACTTGATAAAAGGAAAAAGACTTCTTCTTGTCGGGCAGATGAAGCTGCCTGGCAAAGCATGGTTGGAATTCTCTATTGAGGGCACAACCCTTGTCCTTTCTGCCTCCTTTCTTCCCAAAGGACTTTGGGGGAGGCTTTACTGGTATTCTACAAAACTACTCCATACCTTTCTTTTTTCAGATATTTCCAAAGGCATCGTCCAAAGAGCAAAATCTCTGGCTTAGAGCTTCTTGAAGAGCTAGGTCTTCCTTTCTAGCATAGCGATTATTTCCGAGGCTTATGATGTTACTTGACGACAAACTTTACGCAAAATGAACTTTTCTAAGTCCTGTAGGCATAAAAAGCTATCAGGACTCATTTTAATAGCTTCCGGACTTCGAGACCAGGCAAATGATATATCATCTAGGATTTTGGTTGGACAAAAATTTTTTGATTTTATAGAATTTTTGAGAATAGTGACGTTGGATCAGTGATAACCTTCTGGTTCTATTAGACAATCAGAGTCAAAATGGCTATACGTTCCTCAAAAAATAAGTATTCTAGGAGCAAAATCCCACAATTTCCTCTCTTAGAAACCAAACTCTATGTCCCTACGCCGCCCAACACTTTAGTTCCAAGGCCCCGATTAATCGAACAGCTGAATAAAGGAATAAAACGCAAATTGGTTTTGATCTCTGCTCCAGCCGGCTTTGGAAAAACGATCCTCCTGAGTGAATGGATTCAAAAGAATGAAATACCCGTGGCTTGGTTTTCCGTTGATAAAAGTGACAACGATCCTCTGCATTTTGTCAATTATATCACGGCCGCGCTCCGGACTATAAAAGCTGACATTGGTAAATCAGCTCAAGATTTATTGAAATCCCCACAGCTAATACCTATCCAGTCAATACTCATTAATTTGATTAATGACGCTATGTCGATCCCAAAGGACTTTGCCGTTGTAATCGATGACTATCATCTCATAGAATCCAAACAGGTCCATGATATTATCTCTTTCTTGCTCGATCATATGCCTCAGCAAATGCATCTTATCATCACAACCCGATCTGATCCGCCTTTACCAATTCCTCGTTTCCGCAGCCAGAATCAGTTGACAGAAATTCGGGCTTCAGATCTCATCTTTACTACCGATGAGACAACTCTATTCTTCAATGAAAAATTAAACTTGGGACTATCCCTTGAAGACATCAGTTTGCTCGAATCTCGTACTGAAGGATGGATCGCTGGATTGCAATTAGCTGCCCTATCTATGCAGGGATTAAAAGACAAATCCGGCTTTATCAAGACCTTTAAAGGTATCGACCGCTATATAGGCGACTATTTGTTGGAAGAGGTTTTGAGTCGACAGCCGGAAAGGGTCCAATATTTCTTACTGCAAACGTCAATCCTTGACCGTCTTTCTGGTACCCTTTGTGATGCTGTGACTCAGAAAAAAGACAGTCTGCAAATGCTAATCACCCTGGAAAAGGCCAACCTGTTCATCTTTCCGCTTGATAACGAAAGGAGTTGGTTCCGCTATCATCATCTTTTCAGCGGTCTATTGCGACAGCGACTGCACCAGGCGCAACCGGATCTTGTTCCTGAGCTCCATCATCGGGCCCACGAGTGGTACCTCAATAATGGATTGAAATATGAAGCCATTGATCATCTGCTCGCTGAGCGCCATTTCGAGAAGGCTGCAGACCTCATAGAGGAAATTGCCGGAATCGATTGGGACCGAGGCCGGGAAAGCAAGTTGCTACAATGGTTTAGCGCTCTGCCCGATGAGTATATCTCTTCTAGCCCTCTACTTTGTATCTATCACGCCAGAGAACTGTTTGAAGATGGGGACTGGGGAGCTGCTGAAATGAGAATGCAAGAGGCTGAAAGAATGCTCGAAAGTACAAGAACAAGAAGGAAAGGAGCCTCATCAGACGTCTTAACCCAAAAATATGAAAAGAGCAAGGTAGAGCTCCAAGGGAGAATTTCTGTTATCCGGACCATGATGGCCTCCTACAAAGGAGATATACCTAAGATCATCAAATATTCCCGCCAAGCGCTTAAGGCTCTCAGAGAGGAAGATTTAATGTGGCGCAGTGTGGCGGCAACCATGTTAGGATTTGCCCATGGATGGAGCGGAGACGGCAATTTACCAAAAGCCGAACATGCCTTTTCAGAAGCCAAAACCATCAGTGAAGCAGGAGGCAACATTTTCACCAACCTGTTGGCCAGCCACAGCCTTTATGTTATTGAAACCTATCAAGGGCGTTTAAAGCAATCCAAGGAGAAGTTCCAAGAATTAATACATCTTACCGAAGAAAGCGGGTTGTCAAGAATAGGAGTTGCAGGCAGCAATTATGCGATGCTGGGTTATATCCTCTGTGAGATGAACAATATTGAAGAGGGATTACCCTACATTAAAAGAGGCATTCAAATAGCTGAGCTAGGAAGGGATACGATAACCGCGGTAGGTTGTTATTTCAACCTTATAAAAGCTTTATACTACAAAGGAGACCTCACTGGTGCTGAAAGCATTCTCCAGAAAGTTGAAAAGATCACCAGGGAATTTACTCTACCTCCCTGGATGTCCCATGCCCTAGCAGCAACAAAAGGTATAATCTGGCTGGCTAAAGGAAATCAGGATGATACCGCCCGAATGATAAGGGAGCAAGGATTGAGTATTGATGATGAGCTCTCTCAACGGAGAGAAGCAGAGCATACAGTCCTAGTGCATTTTCTTATCGAACAAAAGCGGATTGACGAGGCTGATCAGCTGTTGAAGCGCTTGATCAAGGAAGCAGAGAACAACAACCGTATCATAATTTTAATCCAACTAAAGATTTTGAGAGCTTTAGCTTTTTATAAAAAAGATGATCTAGAACACGCTCTGGATGAGCTGGGGCAGGCGCTATCTCTTGCTGAACCCGGAGGCTTCATTTTGACTTTTGTCATGGGAGGAGCACCCGTGGCTGAGCTATTGGAAAAAATTCTGGGAATGAAAAAATATTGGATTGATAAGAAATATTCCATCTCTCGAGCATACGTGAAAAGAATCCTATCAGCTTTTAAAACCAGAGCACCTCTAAAAACAGATTTTGGTCTCGTCGAACCTTTGAGCGAGCGGGAGGTCGAAGTTCTGCAACTCATCGCAGCTGGATTTACCAACCAGGAAATCGCTCAAAGACTCTATATATCTCTTAACACAGTGAGAACCCATACTAAGAATATCAACACTAAACTCAACGTCCATAGCCGTACTCAGGCTGCAGCCAGAGCAAAGGAATTGGGGATTCTAGAGTAAGACCGCCACTCATTCAGTATCATAAAATCCACTTTTCTGCCTTTTCGTCGGATCAACTTAAATCCTACCACAAAAAAAATCACCCCTCCAAATCACATTTTCTTGTGATGACAGATCCCTATCGGCCGAGTATATTCAGAGTGCAACAATGCTTGAAATGCATGCGAAAGAATAAAGCGAGGAATCAGAACACAAGGAGAATTTTCTTATGAAAAAACCAGATAGCTCTCCTGGCCCCTGGCATTACTGGATCAAGTTAAAGGGACGTCTTGATAAACAATGGACAGACTGGTTTGATGGTTTGACGATAACTTACGAGAATGATACAACAATCCTTAAGGGTCCAATTGCCGATCAGGCAGCCTTATACGGATTGCTCATCCGCGTACGAGACTTGAATCTGCCCCTGCTTTTAGTGGAACGAATTGAATCCTCAGGAGGAAAAAATGATTATGAATAGAAGGTTAAGAATGAATCCAGGTGGAGGGAAAGCTATGAAGAAAACGATTATTTCCGGGTTGATTGTTTTACTCGCAGCCCCTTTTTCTTCCAGTCAGGAGCTAACAGGGGAAGATATCATTCAGAAGGTCAATGATTTGATGAATGTCCAAACAGCCTACGGAAAAGCGAAAATGACTATTGTGACCACTTCTGGCCAGAAACGAACCTTTATCTATGAATCGTGGAGCAAGAATAAAGGAGAGAAAAACCTGGTGCGTTATCTCGAGCCTAGGCGAGTCAAAGACCAAGCCGTTTTAATGTTGAATAATGCCGACGACATCTGGATGTATTTTCCACGAACCCAACGGGTTCGAAAACTGGCCACCCATGCCAAAAAGCAGAAGATGCAAGGAAGTGATTTTTCCTACGAAGACATGGGCAGTGGTGATGCCTTTATCACGGATTATACTCCAAAAAGGCTCAAAGACGAGAAGATGGAAGGATATGACTGCTACCAGGTTGAACTCACCCGCAAACCCGGAAGCGACATGTCCTACTCCCGGTTGATCATGTGGGTCATCAAGGAGAATTTTGTGCCGGTTGTTATTGATTACTATCATGAAGATGATCCATCCCTTCATGAAAAGCGCCTTACCCAAAGCGATATTCGGATCATCGATGACCTCCCGACTGCTATGAAGGTCGTCATGCTCAACAAAAATGACAACACGCAAACGGAAATGGAGCTTCTGGAAGTGAAATACAACCTGACCCTGGATGACAGCATGTTTACCGAAAGGAGCTTGAAAAAATGAAGCGATGGCCCATAATACTCGTCTTATTTTTTTTATGTTCATCGATTCTTATCGCTCAAGATAAACTAGAAATTTTTGGATATTTCGAATCCCAAATGATGGGTGTGGAAATAAAAAATGCATTTCTTCTCCTTTATTCCAATAAGCTTCGGGTGGACTTAAAATCGAGCTTATCTAAAAACATCACCTTTGCAGCCAACTTTGATTACATCACTTACCACGGCAAAACTGAATGGAATATCCTGGATTTTCTGGCTCCTCAAGTGGTTTCCGAAGTTCCAGAGGGTATGGAAGCGTTCTATGTCCTTCCATTTTCCAACCGGACTTTTCTGGACAATGCTTACCTAAAAATAGCCTTTAAACCTTTTGATTTGATTGTTGGAAAACAACAGATTTCTTTAGGCACAGGGTATGTCTGGAATCCGACAGATGTGTTCAACGTTAAAGACTATCTTGATCCGACTTATGAACAACCCGGCCACAATGCTATTCGCCTGGACGTTCCCTTAGGCACATCTTACACGCTCACCACCCTCTTTTCGCCCGATGAGAATTGGGAAGACTCCGCTAAGATGATTCAGCTCAAAGGGCGGATTTCCCGGTTTGATTTTTCATTCATCGCCATCGAAAAAGTCTGGCGGTTTCATGATTATACTGAGTTTGATTCAGAAAGCATGAATTTCCTGGAGTTGCCAGAAAAACGGCAGTTATTAGGATTCAGTACAGCCGGAGAGCTATTAGGATTGGGAGTCTGGGCAGAATATGCTTATAACAAGATGGAGACAACAAAAAATTTCTATGAGCTAGTGCTGGGTACAGACTACACTTTTGATTTTCAAACCTATGTGATGATTGAATACTACAGGAATACTTTAGGGAAGACTCAATATGATGATTACACTCTCAATGATTGGATGCGATTGATGGCCACAGAACAAAAAGCCATATCAAGAGATCAGGTCTATGTTTTTGTCCAGCATCCAGTCACAGATTTATTATCTGCTGGAATTTCAAGCATTTATAACATTTCAGATAGCAGTTTGGCTCTAGTACCGACTCTAAACTACTCCCTATCAGATAATGTCGATATTTTTGCCTATCTAAACTTAAACTTTGGCGCCGAAGGAAAGGCTTTTGCCAAAAACCTAGGAAATGGAGGATTGATAAGGGTTCGTGTTTACTTTTAGGTCCAGCAGGAAAGGAGAAGACAGATGAGAGAGAAAATACTGAAAAAATTGGCCAGCTGGCATGCCTACCACCCTTGGCGAATATTTGCTATCGTTATCTTTATTACTCTTATCCTGGCAGGACTAGCGGGGCAACTGAGAATTTCCACGCAATGGTCAGACCTGCTTCCCTCCGGTGATAAGAGGTCCGAACAATTCAACAAGATCATAGAGGAGTTTGTCACTTCCGCAAGTTTAGTTGTTGTCGTCCAGGGAAAGGAAGAGCAGATCAAAGAATTTGCCGATCAGCTCGCTCCCCAAATCCTAGAAGCTACAGATACCAGCAAAAATGAATCAAACCAGAAGAAAATCGACAGGATCAACCTAAGAATAGAGAAATTGAAAACAAAACCGAACAAAGAATCAAAAATAAAGAGTTTAGAGGAGGAAATCCAAGAATTCCAGGACAGAATAAACAAAAAGCTTTTTCAACGGGTCGACTATAAGGCTCCCATCGATTTTTTGAAAGAACACATGCTGATGCTGGTGAAAGAAGATGATTTAAAAAACCTGAAGGATATGTTCATGGACCCCAACTTGACTGGTTTAATAACCAATATTAACAATTCGCTGGAGAAAGAATACGTAGGACAAGAAGAATCCATTTCCACCCGGGAACAAGAAGATGGTGCCTTCGGATTTTTGGACGGCATTCAAAATCTAATCTTGACATTACAAAAAACGGCTCAAGATGATAATCTCTCCCAGGAAGAAGTCCTAGCAGCTGCGGATAAACTCCTCTTTGGTGAACCCTACCTCCTTTCCTACGATAAAAAGACTCTTCTCCTGAATGCCATCCCTAACTTTTCCCTGATAGATCAAGGTTTGATAGTCATAGCTGCAGATACTGTGCAAGCCATTATTGACGAAATGTCAAAGGATTTTCCAGATGTTAAGGCAGGCCTTACTGGATTTATAGCCACCGAGCGGGATGAAAATGTCTATGCTTCACGAAGCCTGGGGTATTCAACACTAATTGCGGTGATTGTCATCTTGCTCCTGCTCATGATTTCTTTCCGGATGTGGGTTGCTCCCCTTTTCGCAGTTCTAAACCTCATCGTGGGTCTAATTTGGGCGGTGGGAATCACCTATATAGTCGTAGGCCACCTAAATTTAATGACAGTGATGATGGCCATAATCCTTCTTGGGCTGGGCATCGATTTTTCAATCCATCTTATCTCTGGATTCACCGAATGGCGGTCTGCAGGAAACAGTATTGGCAAAGCTATGGAAAAAACATTCTTGAAAAGCGGAAAAGGTATTGTGACTGGAGCTGTAACTACGGCCTTTGCTTTTATGGCTTTGGTCATCAGCCATTCTCAAGGGATGAAAGAAATGGGGCTGGTCATTGGAGCAGGTCTTCTGGCTGTCCTTTTAGCCACCATGCTCTTTCTACCTGTCCTGCTCGTGTTCCGGGAACGCCGTCTCGACAAAAGGTATGAACAGAAATCAAAAAAATTCGTTCAGAGAGATATTTCCTTTCGTTTTCTCGGCCGAGCCGGTGAATGGCTTAGCAAGCGTTACGTCTTCACTATTATTTTTTCTATAGTCATCAGCGGCCTCCTCATCTGGTCAGCTTTTAAAATCAAGTTCGATCATAATTACTGGAATTTAGAACCTAAAGGATTGACTTCCATCGCTCTCGTAGATACGGTTCTGGAGGAGTTCGATATGAGCATAGATTATGCCCTTGTCATAGCTGACAATGTCGATGAGTCTCGTGAATTATCAGAGCGATACCGTGACCTTGGCTCTGTGGCCCGCACGGATGATATTTCACTTTTTCTCCCTTCTCCAGAGCAGCAGCAGAAGAGAATTCCCCATATCCTTGAAATCAGAGATAGAGCCAAGTCTTCTGTCGTAAGAAATCGTATTCTCCAGAATGAATACACGATCTTGAGTCAAGAGATCGAGCGGCTGGAGATGAACATCATGGAAATGCAAGATATGGCCTTTATTGGAGGACAGGATAAAGTGGATAACAAGTGCAAAGAGATCGTAGGAGATCCTGAGAGAACGGATTCCAAAAATATTATTCAGGATTTACTCCAAATCCTGAAGGCAAACGAGAAAACCACTCAAGAAGGATTATCGAGGTTTCAGCAGGTATTTGCCCCTTATTTCAAAGAATCTACTATCGGAATGGCTTCGACTGAACCTATCCTTCTGGATGAATTGCCTTTGAATATCTTAGACAATTACAGCAATAAAACCAGGGATAAATTTCTGCTCACCGTGTATCCGGCCGCAAATCTCTGGGCAGATGCAAAGGTACTCAACCGCTTTGTCGATGAAATGGAAAGAGTAAGCGATAAGGCGACAGGAGTGGCTCCTATAATGCGAGCACTCCTTCAAATCATAGGCCGAGATGGCCGGAACGCGGCCTTGTTGACTCTAGCCGTTGTTTTTCTCCTGTTGTGTTTGGATTTCTTCAATCCGCGTCATGCCTTGATGGCTATGATACCCCTTGCTCTCGGCGTGTTCTGGATGGTGGGACTCATGAATTTGACTGGGATGATGCTGACGATAATGAACGTCATGGTCCTTCCCATCATCATCGGTATCGGTATCGATGACGGAGTGCATATCATGCATCGTTGGCGGAATGAAGGAAACAGCAGGATACGGACTGTTTTCTCCAGTACAGGCAAAGCGATCTTTCTCACCTCACTCACGACAATGCTGGCCTTCGGGTCTATGGCCTTTTCTGTGTTCCGCGGATTTGCTTCCTTTGGAGGAGCCCTGTTCATCGGGGTCGGAACCTGCTTTCTGACGACTGTCATTATACTGTCTGGAATTTTCGGGTTGATACATAGAAGAAACAACAAAAAAGAGGAATTGAAGAAGTCATAGCTCGAAAGCATTAACAAACCATAGGCAAACTTTAAGCAATAAGTAGCGCATTCTAGAAAAATAAGAACATACGAGCCCAGAAAAAGCAAAATAATAAAACAAAATAGTCAAAAAATATTGAAGCTCCCTCACCAATTCTTAAATAAATAAAAAAAATACTTGACATACTGTTTATAATACAGTACATTTATAATGTACAGTATAAATATCATGCACAGTATAAATCAGCTGCACAAATGAGGAGGTTTTAAGGGATGGAAAGTGAAATCAGTCATTTTGAGGCAGAAATGAACCGTGGCTTTTTGCAGATTTTAGTTTTGGTTGTCCTGGAAAAAGCCATGTACGGCTATTTGATGCTGAAGAAATTCGAAAAAATGGGCTATGTGGTTGAAGAGAATACCCTCTACCCTCTCCTCAGAAGGCTCGAAAAAAAGGAATTGATAAGGAGTGAATGGGATGTCAGCCAAGATAGACCCAAAAAATTTTATAACATTACGGACAAAGGAAAGGAAATCCGTAAAAAGGTGCTCCAGATTTGGCGCGAGCAGCATGAAATCATAGACATACTATTGGAGGCAAATAAAAATGTATGAAAAGCTAGAGACCTATCTCGAAGAAATTGACCACTATCTTGCCCTGCGCGAAGGCAAAGAGGAAATTTTATCAGAGATCAAGAGTCACATCTTAGAGAAAGTTGAGCAGGAGTTTGGCGAAGCCACAGAAGCTACACTTGAAAAAGTCATTGCTGATTATGGCAGCGCTCAAAAAGTTGCCGAAAAATACATGGATGATTTCCAAATCATTTCTCCAACTTTTAAGAAGTATTTGCTCCGCTACACAGGAATACTTTTTGCCTTTCATTTTGGGCTCACCATCATTTCAATCATTTTTGGATTCAGCCTGTTCGCTTTTCCCTTCTTTTTCATCCCCAGGATGGACACCTTCCAGGCTTTATTCTATATTCCCATGTCCCTCGTGTATGATTTTGGCTTGGTGGGAATTTTTCTCTATTTTGTGACTCAGAGAAAGAAAGAAATGAAATTGCCCTGGTTGAAAATCCGCCTCCCTGTGACTGACGAATACGAACGCAAGAGACCCAAAATCATTTGGCTTATATTGATGCTCATCGGCTTTGGTGGCCTCATTTATTTTTATTTAAGGTACCAGACATTATTTCTTTTGAACCTGAATTTCGAAGACCCTCAATCCCTATTTATCCCAGAAGCCTCAAAATGGTACTCGTTAGCTCTAATTGTAATGCTGGGCTGTGGAATCATCAGCTATGTCATCCGGTTCTTCACCGGGTCGGAATGGATCAATCTCTTGAGGAATGCAATTTATCTTATCATTATTGGAATAATCATAAATAATCCGATTGAAGAAGCTTTTGTTGACTTTCCTTACCTTGATATAAAAACTCTCGGTACTGTGGTCATCATCATTCTGGCCATAATCTTTGCCATCGGTTTTATCAAAAGCCTCATTGTTATCTGGAACAGGGCATGGGTAGGAAAGTGATATTTTGTTTGATCTTGGGAAATACTTTGTTTCAATTTATCTTAGAACTTTTGTAGTCCTATTTCCTCTCAGACTATGTAATCATCTTTCTCTATTAAGCGGAGTTCCATTTCTATCGCTTTTCTGACTTTTTCTGGCATTTCCTTTTCCCGTTCCAACATCGGCTTCAGCCCCTTGCCTACTCCGTCATCTATGAAATACGCTTTGACGAAATCAGAATTCCAGGTCCTTTCCTCGAAGGAGCGGCTCTCTAATTTCTCGAAGAAGCTTTTAATCCCTTTTTCAGGATCTCCCTCTATCTCTCGGAAATAAGAACCATAAATATGGAGAGAGTCGCTGATATCCACGTACCGGCCCAGCCGAACCTGTTTATTCGTCCTCTCTGATATCTTCTCTGCGATTTTCTTCATGAGGGTCGTAATAGCTATGACATTCTCAAACCAGGCCTTGAACAAGTCACGACTCCGCCAGTGGGTATTCAGGTTGAAAACATATCCTCCCTCCCCGTTGCCACAAAGCCGTCCCCAGATACGTTGTAGACAAGGTGGATCATCAGTGGGAGGGTCGAGTTTTGGATTCCAGGTTATTGCTTGAGCACGTCTGGTATGTCCAGCCTTGGAAAGCCTGTCGATCATAAGCCCTACCTGATTTATGACCTCATCTTCGATTCTGTACTCGAAAAGCCTCCCATGATAAGTATAGGTCCAGCGCGTGTCTTTGCTCTCGGTTCCCTTCAATATTTCTTCCATGGGTTTAACCCAGTAATCGTGAGCACCGTGGACAACTTCCATGACGTATTCAGCTAATCCTCCTAGGCCATCGGCAAAAGAGCGGTGAAAACGGGGCTGACTGAATGGCTCCCGGACGGTTATGATTACTGTCGCATCCTTGCTGGGCGGGTCTTCAGGGCGATCATATTCAGTCTGAACACTCACTCCTTTCTCCCATACTTCTTTGATGGCCTTCTCGTAAGCCCGGGGAATTGTATCCTCGTTAACGCTCAAGACAGGTATATTTCCTGATTCCATTAATCCTCCTTAGTTGAAAGATCCACTCGAATTTCTAGGCTTTCAACTCGATATTCCTCGAAAAAGATGGAGAAAGATTATCTCTAATAAAGACAAGAGAAAATTACTCGAATTGATTAAACTATAAAATACTCACCTAATAACAAATAGTCAATTCTAACCTAAAACACATCCTGCTTTATCTGTGTTAGAGGGATGAATTTCTATCTCGTGCTGTTAAGGAGAAGAATTGTTTATACGGAGATTCAAAGTGATGAGGCAATGCTCGAATATTAGGCAAAAAAAGATCATTTCTTTTTATTTAGATATCTATTCCGGCCGATCGAAAAATATAGAATAAAGCCTGCAACAGGCATAATAATGATTATCGAAGCCCATTTTACCAGGGCCAGCCCAGAAAATTCGTTTTTCAATAAATCAACTACCCCCCTAAACCCAAAGAGCAAGAACGACGAGAATGATAAAAGCCAATAAAAGTTCTTGCCATTCAATACTAGATATCATCGATTTTCCTTTCCGGCTCGACCATGCTATTTATTGGGCTGCCCAAGACGATATTTTTGCCTATTTTGCTCAGGAGCAAAAAATATAATGATCTTTATTTGGGCTTCTTCACGCCCTTTACCCAAATATAGAAGATAGGAATCCCAAGTATCACGGTTAGAACAGCAGCACTGGATTCAAGCGGCCTGTTTATATAAGCAATGACCATCAAGACAAGACTGGCTACTAGAAAAAAGAGGGGAACTACAGGATATCCCCAAACTTTTACTGCCGTCTCTTCCCCGATTTTTCTCTTGCGGGCAATAAACACGCCAGCCACAGCGAGCCAGGGAAATATCCACAGGGCGAAGCCAAGATAGATCAGCAATTGTTCTAAAGACCCGATGATCACCATGATAATAGCGAGAGAGCCTTGGACGATGATCGACCTTCCTGGAACATGGTAACGAGGATGGACTTTAGAGGCCGAAGCAAAGAATAGCCGGTCTTGGGCCATGGCAAAATAGACTCTGGGTCCAATCATGATAAAAGCACTCAAAGAAGAAAGCAGGGCAAAGGCAATAAACACACTCAGCAAATCACCTGCCCAGTTTCCGAAGGCTCTGACTGAAGCCATTTCTACCACGGGAATGATTCCTTTTAATTCGGAATAGGGCACTGCCTGAAAAATGAAAGTATTCACAGCCAGGTAAAGGATAATAACCATGAGAGTTCCTGAAACTAAAGAAACAGGAAGTGTCTTCCTAGGACGCTTCAGCTCTCCAGCGATATAGGTGCTGGCATTCCAGCCGCTGTAGGAGAACATAACCAGAACCATGGCGGTTCCGATAGCCATTCCGCCAAACGATCCACTTATTTTAGAAAAAACCCTTGACCAGCTCCCAGCTCCGAACACTATCCCTGTGGAGGCCAAGCCAAAAACAATGATAATCTTGAGTACTGTTAAGAAATTCTGAACTCTCGAACCCCAGCGAAGGCCGAAGTAGTGAATGGTGGTGAAAAGCAAGATGATAAAAATCGCTGTTCCCTTTTTGAAAAAAAGCAGCTGAACTGAATCAATTCCCAGCAGCCGATCATCTAATCCTGCAAAAATGTACTCAGCAAAACTCAAGGCCGAAGCCGCTATGGGGGCTGAGAAGCCGACGATGAAACTGGTCCAGCCGGTGAGAAACCCCAAGGCCGGATGATAGAGCTTTTTGAGGTAAACATACTCGCCACCTTCTACAGGCATGCGCGTGGCCAGCTCAGCATAACAGAGGGCTCCCGATAGAGCGATCAACCCTCCCAAGAACCAGCACAGCATCACCCAGCTAGAGCCAGGGAGCCTGGCCGCCATGATACCAGAGGTGGTAAATATCCCTGTTCCGATCATATTCGCCACCACGATACTGGTGGCGCTGAAGGCCCCTAACTCCCTTCTAACCTGATTTCCTTGATTCGGATTTTTCCTTTTTGAGAACATTTTTTCTTAAGGGCTGTATGAATCTATTTAGTTTACTAGATATCAGGTTGAGTTTTCTACCTATTTTAGGCGAAAAATATAAACGTTATGAACAGACAGGAACGTTTCTATTTTTACGAGTTTATAATCAGCTTTTTCTACCGTGTTCAAAATCTCTTCTTTGGATATAAAATGATTCCAACCTCTGCCCGATTTATCAGGGTCTCTCTCGATGATCACCAGAGTTGACTCAGGCTTCATACTGGGCTTCACGTTTTCCAACCAGGCAACAGGCTCTTCAAAGTCGTGAAAAGCAACGACCATGATGACCATGTCCAATTCTCCCTCTGGGAAAAGAGGATCGTCAACCTCGCCGAGTATGGTCGTGATGTTGGCAATGCCCTCTCTTTCACAGCGTCTCTCGATGACTCCAAGGACCCTCTCGACTATATCATTGGCATAAACTCTTCCTGTCTCGCCAACCCTGCGAGATAACTTGAAAGTGAAATATCCTTCTCCGGCGCCGCCCTCTCCGATAACCATTCCAGGTTTGACACCGATGGCGTCCATGACCTTTTCTGGCTGAATCAAAGCATCGCGACTACTCTGGGCAACACAGACATTCAAAAATAGACACGTCAAACAGAAAATAATTGAAAGTAGTTTCTGAAATTGTTTCATGAGCTTCTTTTCCTTTTCTTGCCAAGTTTCTTGTTATTTTACCTCTTTAAGATTCTTTAATATCTATTTTTCCTAATCCACGATGAATACCTTGGCGCCTTTTTCAGTGTAAGCGAAATGGGGATTAGCTTCATCATCTCCAATTTGAAAACTCGTCTTGGGATTTAGAATGATTTCTCTACCATCCTTAAGCTTAATGACCAGTTCTCCCTCTAAAACCAACAAGACATGACCTCGAGCACACCAGTGGTCAGATTTAAATCCTGGTAAATATTCAACCAGGCGCACCCGAATATTCCCAGCCTCAAAGACTCTCCAGAAAGAGGTTCCGGTCTCGCCTTTGTGTTCTGTAGGTTCTACTTTATCCCAATCCGTTGTACTGAAAGGAACATCTATGATTTTCATATTGGTCTCCTTCTGAGTGCTAGATTTTTTTCATAATCAGTTCCATTTTTATCTAAGTTTAATTCTTACTCTTCTTTTTTCCCCAGTCACAATAAACAAGATTTTGACTTCAGAGTTTTTGCTTTTCAATAGATTATGATTCATTATTCTGTTATCTTGTAAGCCACAATCCTGTTGTCAAAAAAGGTGGGTATGATGAATAGATTTTTTTCAGGTATATATTCAAAATCGGCTTCATTAATTTCAGGAGCAGTGGTATCTAAAAGCTTGGTTATCTTTCCCTCTTGGGTAATACGGTAGAGCTTCCCGTGCCAATGGGAAACAAGAAAATTGCCATCTTTATCAGTCTTGATGCCATCGATGATACCTGGCCCTAATTTGACCAGAGTTGTTATTTTTTTGTCAGCGAGATCAACAGATTTCAGACAACCGTCGCCGTTATTACCTATGATCAAATGATTCATATGGACATGAAGGCCATTGGGATTTCTTATTTCCTCACCTTTTAACCACTCTTCAACAATGCCATCAGAATATTTATAGATCACATGTTTGGCTGAATCGGAAATATAGACGTTTCCTGATTTGTCAACGGCTGTATCATTTAAAAAAATCGACCCCGGAGCTGGATACCTGTTCACTATTTGGCCCGAGTTAATGTCGATTTCCACTAGATTCCTTATCTCTGCTGCATAGAGTCTATCTTGAAAAATCGCCAGTCCTGTTGGATTGAACATACCTTCGACCCATCTCAATTCTTCGATTTTCCCATTCATGGCAACTTTGGAAATAAACTGTTTGCCTTCCTTTCTGCTCCTGTTGTATCCGTCATAATTTGAAACATAGATAACGTCTCGAACAGGATCATACGCGGCAGACTCTGGCATCCTGAGCGCCTTTGCTGTATCCCAAGCTTTCTTGACATTTTCATGATGGAAAACAGCGGTCCCATCCCGGAACATGAATCCCCATCCTCCAAAAGATTCTGTAATCAAAAGAAGCAGTTCATTTTCGCCTTTCTTCAGAGGCAAGTGGACAGCATCATATAATCCGATGATTCCCAGAAAGGAAGGATCCCTGGAGCGATAGGCACTATTCCCGATAAAGAGAATCTCTCCATTAAGGAAAATACTTATCGCATCACTATAACCAAAAAAGAACTTCTTCATTTGATCCCTGTTAGAAGATATTGTTGCTTTAGCCATTATGAACTCAGGATGAGTTCTGCTGAATTTAACATAACGCGAAATATTAGCCATTCCGGATGGCTCAGTACTCACTTTTTGCCATCTTGCCTCATCCAATTCTTCTTGAGTTGGATAATGCTCCGTATTTATCTGAGTGGCATCAAATGCTTGAGACAATTGCCATTCTGTTATCATGCCAGGTGGTGTTTCAATCTCATGAGGTGGATCAAATTTTAAAGTGTTATCAATCCTGTATTTGAAATTCGAAAAAAAGGCTGTTCTGTCCTTGGGACCATGTAAGCCGATTCCACCTTTGCTCACTCCGTGCTTCAGATCATTTATAACTAAAGCAGGTTGTTCGGTATCGCCTAGATACACCCGCGCTTGTCGCCCTGAAATTTCCATTTTCAGGTGTATCCACTCGTTGGTGAGAATGTTTGTCCCGGCAGTATAGCCTTCTCCGTTATACAACTGCCAACAACCTACTCCGTTAAATACAGGCATATATTGAAGCGCGTCTGGATATAAAGGAGACCTATGGGGACGTATGTAAAAGCGTTCATGATTTTCCAATGATTGGATGCGGAAGTTAATTCCAGGATATGACCTCCTTCCATCGACAGCAATATCAACTTCGATGATGCCATTTTCAAATTCCACGTCTTTCAAATAAGCAATCCCCATCAGAGACTGTCTTCCCATATGGTCCACAACTTCAGCATCCACTTTCACCCAACGTTCAGATTCAAAATCGATGACTTCATCCTGGGCACTTGAGGTTATTGAAATCGCGATAAGCAAGAAGAAAAATAGAAAAATAATCCTCAATATATCTGATCTTTTTTTCTTCATTCCTTTTCTTCTCCTTTTTCTCGTTTATTCTAATTCTTTCAATCAGGTCTAAATCGTGGCCTGATTTTTCTTTCCCTCTCTTGATTGGGAGTATCTCGAGATAATAAATTGAGGCCAGCATAAGATGTAAACAAATTTAACAAATTTTGTAAACTTTTTTGATGCTGTTTTTCTTCGACTCCTAGAGCCTTTACAACATGAGCTAAAATCATTCCTGGGCATCCCTAGGTGCAATAACCATGCCACTCTTTGCTGCAAGCTTCATAAAAAGCTTAATTATATTTGCAGACCTCTTTCCTTTAGCCACTTGAGATCGATTTTTGAAAAGAAAAAAATACTGGAAGAATTTATTATCGCCTTACCCTATCTTCCTGTTTTGGGGAAGGCGACCGAAATGAATTTTCCAGAATGTTTGAATTATTTATTCATCTCCCACAACACGTTCACGATTTTCCATTCTCCGTTGTATTTCGCGATTTGCAGGTAATCGATATAATCGGGAGACACTGTTTTGACACAAGCCATGTTCTTGAAAACGTCGAGAATAATGACTTCAATCTTTTGCTTTTTCTCTGGATTTTTTCCCAATCCTGCCCGAGTGTATTCAACCATATTCGAGGCACTGGCATAGCTGAGTAAGGTTCTGCTGGTTTGGGGGAGCACTTGCACTCCTCTTTTGGTCAAATCTGGATGAAGCGCCCGTTCCATCCGTTCAGCATTTCCTTCATACCAGCCTTCAATATAATCCAGAGCAGCCTGCTCGATGGCGGCTTTTTCGGCTTCAAGATTAGCCTTATTCGATGCGAACAAGAGAGCAATCAAGAAGATTAATAAAAACACCAACACGGCAGTTTTTTTCATTGTGTTCCTCCTTAATTCTATTGCAGCTGAGCGGCAAAGTTTTTTATGGAAATGGAGATTTCTCTGAAGTGATTTACCGTGAATTTCTCCGCCCTAGATCTAGGAGAAAAACACTAATAAAATCACGAAGAGGACTATTAAAGCGATGAATATTTTTTTAAATACAGTCATCTCCTGCTCCTATTATTCTTCTAGCAATAAATGTGCCAGCAAAATATATGGGGTGTGCTGTACTGAAATTCAAAAAAATTGTCCGGAAAGAAAACAAATGGTGTCCAGAAGTGAACAGTATATTTATTCCGGACATTTTGTGATTTGACATCGATTGAACCTGCTCTCCTATCCCTCTCCATAAACAGCGGATCCTACAATGACGGCTACCGGAAGCTCGACGAGGTTAAAAGCCATGCCCATAAAGCTTATGGGGGGAAATATGCCCAAATTGACATGGTTGGCCGTAAACAAAAACGCAAACAGCCAGAATACTAGGCTGGCCACGATGGCTGTTTTTCCACGAGAGGAGAATCTCGGCCGAATCGCTGCATAGACCCACATGATCAAGATGCATATGACGAAGAGGATTCCGATATTTAAAATATGGAATAAAACTCCACTTTTTCGCATCTCAAATGCCTCAAGGTAAAACTTGGCCTCACTTATCCTGAATACAAAATGCATAAAACCTTCTACAATGATCTCTACAAAGATAAAGGCAAAACCTGCTACAAATCCAGCCAGGACAAGGCGCCCTGAGTTTATCTTTTTAATTCGAGGCCTCCTGTTTCCTCTTCCTGTTCTTTAGTTTAATCCTTCAATTCAAATTCCAAAAAGAATTTTTTCTTATGTATTTAAAATAAGGCAGTAGTTATGTATATACAATAGGAAAAAAGTTTGATTTCCAAAATTAGGACTTTTTTCCTATTCAGCAAGCCAGTACGTTAGACTAGAATGAGAAAGGATGAATACAGAAGTTATCGTAACTAGATCTATCACTCCGATTTTACTTTTATATTGTAGCTTAGTATAAATATACTTTATGAATTATCTTTCCATTGCCCTTTACATCTTTTCTGTATCAATCGGTTTCTTCACAATTTATATGTCTTATGAAATGTCCAAGAAGTACAAGCTCAAATATCTATCCATATATTTATACTTCCTCATCTCCTTTTACATCTTGGGTTTCTTTAATCTCATAGGGAGATATCTAGCTATAACAGCACTTAGCGGACAGCCCCAACAGACTAGAATGCTGGTGAATTATTTGTTTGGTTTTATGAATTTTCCTTTTGTGGTTTTTTCGATCTATCTTCTTTTGTATTTGATGAGAGGCCTTCTGGGGAAGGAAAATCTGCCGACTTTTAATAAATTCTACTTTGGCTTCTGGGCAGCGGTTTTTCTAGGACAGGTGCTTCTCACTAAGAATTATTTTGACACCAACGATGACCGTCTATTGCGTTACTTTTATCAAAGCATCAACCTGGCCTCAATGATCGGCTTCTTCTTGATTGCTTTGTACATCCTAGTGAAAAGCAGAGATTTAACGGATATGAACCAAAGGAAAGCAGTAAAAAACTTCGGACTCATTTATTTGCTTTGTTTTGGCTTCACTTTCACCGTAACCTCGAAATTCGTCCTTCCTTATTTTGGTCCTTTTAAAGCTTTAATCATGGTATTCTTGTATTTTACCTTAAACCTTCCTCCTCTTCTCTACCTTCGCTTCTTCTTGAATAAATATTACCTGGAACCTTTGGTCCAACCTGATTTTGAGGCTGAATTGCAAGGCTTTTTCTCAAAACGTGATATTTCAAAACGGGAACAGGAAATTATTCTCCTTATGCTCAAAGGAAAAAGCAATAACGAAATAATGAAAGAACTTTTCATTTCTCTCCATACTGTCAAAAATCACATTTATAATATCTATCAAAAGCTGGGTGTTCGAAACCGGCTTCAGATTAACAATCTCATTCGGAAGTATTTACAGAGTGAAAGGTCGGAATAATCTCGACTCTTAACATTTATAAGAAGAAATATTTCCTTAGGGAAATATTCATAATTTGAGAGTTACAAAGAGACAAAGCGACTATAAAGTGCCATACCTGTCTAAGTGTTCTTCATAGAGCTTCTTTTCTCTCTTTACGATCTCTTGGAAGCGTGGATCATCGCGCAGCTTAGCATAAAAAGGATTATTCAGAAGGTCATAGTAGAAAATATATGGGTATTTAGCGCTTTTCCGTATCTCCATATGGAGATGCTGAATCGCCTCATCCTTCATTCCCAGGAGGGAATAGACTTCTGAATTCTTGTACAGCGCCAGAGCCTTTTCCTTTTCTCCTCTGGCTGCCAGCAATAAGGCTTTGCCATAAGGAATGCCCGGATAATCAGGCCGAGCTTTCTCTGTCTCGGCGATTAATTCTTCTACTTTTTCGTATTTTTTCATCATAAAATACAGCCCGATAGGCCGACCCGGGAACATGAGCACGAGCGGGGCTATCTCAAAGTATTTTTCAAAATGAAAAGCGGCTTTTTCAAACTCTCCCATGGACATATAACAGGCTGCTACTTTATAAGGCGCCCACAAATATAATGGATCCAGCTCTATGGCCTTTAATAAATATTTTATGCCTGGTTCATACAATCCATGATACAGATAACAAACTCCTAATAAGAAATTAACCTCTCCGATGTTTGGATTGGTCTCTAAGGCTCTCTTATGAAATTGAAAAGACTTTTCAAATTCTTTTTCATACTCATAATAATAATATCCAAGCATAGCATTAATTAGGGCTGAATTCGGATCTAACTGATAGGCCTTTTCGCACATCTTTTGCACCATATCAGAGTCTTCCTTGGAGCCGGTCACATGGAAATGATGCTCATAAGCCCAAACTAAGCCAAAATAGGCCAGTGCATAATTGGGGTTGATTTCAACAGTCTTTTCAAACATTTCTACTCCTGCCTGGAAGTCTTCCTCCTGGAAAGTAATGACGAATTTGCTCTTAATAAAGTGCATCCCCTTCATGTAATATTCATAGGCCTCCAAATTCAGCGGTCGATCTTTCTCAGCTTTTTTTTGTTGACCGCTGTTAAGTTTTACTTTCAACGCCTCAGAAATAGATTTTGATATGTCATCCTGGATATCGAAAACACTCTCCAGTTCTCGATCATAAGTATCTGACCAGAGATGCGAATCATCTTCGACATTGATCAATTGAGCATTAACCCTAATTCGGTTATCTTCTCTCTGTATGCTTCCTTCAAGAATGGTACGGACATCCAACTCCTGACCTATATTTTTGATATCTCGATCTGGATTTTTATAGTTCATCACCGAGGTCATAGAGATGACTTTTAACTCTTCAAACCTGGAAAGTCTTCCGATTATGGCATCTGTCATCCCATCGCAGAAGTATTCCTGGTCTTTTTGGGGACTGAAATCCCTGAAGGGCAGGACAGCAATTGAATTATTCCATTTTGCTTCGGGAATTATTTCTGGTTCAGGTTTTTCTTTTTTGCCGACTCCGGTAAAGAAAAAATAAC
This sequence comes from Candidatus Aminicenantota bacterium, assembly GCA_011772495.1. Taxonomy (GTDB): domain Bacteria; phylum Acidobacteriota; class Aminicenantia; order Aminicenantales; family Aminicenantaceae; genus WVZL01. The sequence goes on along the minus strand of WVZL01000040.1, from coordinate 61,541 downwards.
CGGCAACTATGATTGCCGCCGCCATAAGAATGGCTCCAGGAATTAAAAGAGATTGAGGAAGTTTTCTTGGAGCTTTAGCTCTGATCTTTCTCTCCGGAACGATTTTCTCTGTGGAGGGAATTTCTTTCTCGATTCCACTTAAATCATGAAGGAACTCATCCGCAGTCTGGTATCTGTTTTCCTTTCCCTTTTCCATGCATTTCAGTATCAAACGGCTTAGGTTTTCTTTCACCTGGACATTCAGTTTTCTGGGATCCTGCACTTTCTCGGTCTTGTGCTTCAGGACGATGCTCAAAGGAGTATCTCCTTCAAACGGCACCCGACCCGTTACCATCTCGAATAAAATGACTCCCAAGGAATAGATATCAGATCGCGGGTCGACCTCTTTCCCTTCGGCCTGCTCTGGAGACATGTACTCGGGCGTTCCAATGATCACTCCTTCACCAGTGACACCCTTGGCCTTTAGAGAGCGGGCTATCCCAAAATCCATGATCCGTGCGTTTCCTTCCTTATCGATCATGATATTCTGCGGTTTCAGGTCCCGGTGAACAATGCCTAATTTATGGGCTTCAACCAAACCTTCCCCTATCTGCTTGGCTATGGAAACAGCTTTCCCTGCACCAAGGGGCCCCACTCTTTTCATAGTGCTCTTTAAATCCTCGCCCAGCACGTACTCCATGGTAATGTAGTGGGTACCCTCGGCGATACTGAGGTCGTACATCCGACAGACATTCTTGTGAATAACCTTGCGGGCAAGTTTCAGCTCGTTCCGGAAGCGCTCGATCGTTTTTCCGTCAGCAGCGATCTCAGCATTCAAGAACTTCAGAGCCACCTCTTCTTCTACATTCTTGTCCAGAACGCGATAAACTCTGCCCATGCCGCCCTTTCCTAGCTCTTCTATGATCTCGTACCTGGAGGCAAAGATCGTTCCTCTTGTTAGTTCCTTGCTAGGAACTTGAAGAGTTTTTGTATGAGGAGAGGGGGCTTTCTCTGAAGGAGGAAGCGGCGCTGCGCAGTTGCTGCAAAACCGCGCCTCAGCCGGATTCTCAGATTGGCATTCAGGGCATTTCATAGCAAATTATTCCCGAATTTGTTTGGCCATAGAGTAATGACTACTGTAAAAAAAGTCAAATTAGAAAATTGGAGAAGATTCCTCTTTAGATAGAAACTTTAAATACTAAAGATCACACCTAGAATTGCTGAAAATCTCTGCAAAATTATGCGCCTAAACTTCAACAGAAATGATGACTTGAACCTCTGTAACTTCTCTTCATTACCAAGAAATTAGAGAATTTGATCATTGAATATTTTCTTAATTCGTCTTTAAAATGCTAATGTTTATAACCTAATATTAATAATTGATCTCATGATCAACAAGCTCTTCATCAACAAAATCGATCGTGGAGTCTATTTCTTTCATATAATCATTCATGCATAATTTCATAGCTTCTCGTAAGCCCACATCTGCAAGAATCATTGCATCTTCTAGATCAATAGTAATTCCCTTTGTAGCAAGATATATTACAGCCAGATTTGCTAATTGTGCTCCTAACGCAGATATTGCTGCCTCTTCATTAAGGTTAAGAAGCACCCAGCCATACCCGAGCATATTACTTCTAAACTCAGGTTCCACTAATCCGAAGATAATTGCATACATAGAACCAGATAATCCATAAGCATCCACTAAAAAATTTACACACCAAGCTGGTCGTATGAATGCAGAATCCATAACTTTTTGTCCTATTTGAGGATCTTCCCTCTTTATTAAGATATCTCCTGCAGTCTCTACAAGATTGTGGCAAACTTCCTCTGCAACTTCATCTGGTAATCCCAAAGATCTGTACAATTCTCCATATTCAGGATGAGTTCTTAGTTTTTTATTCAATTTTTGCGCCTTAAAGATGACATATCCCTCTTTTTTCTTTTTTTTGCTCGCTTGATGATGAGCCGTATAATCTGCCGCCCAAACATCATTATGACAAACAAATCCATAACCAACGGATTTCTCGTCCATCGTTGATCCATAGTTCCATACTGCCATGAATGATTCATCATTGGGCTGACCATGAGTGAGATCATGTAAAAATAGTTGCACAGCCGGAGGAAGATCAAAAGCATAATTGAACATATCAGGTACCATTGCACCATAGATTTCGTATAGATTTAATAATCCAACTTGGCCAAGGTGATCAGCAATGTAAGCATGAGTGGCTGAACCCCAGGGAAAGGCTATGGAAGAGACCAGGGCCAGTCCGATAAAGATTGTCAATACTGAAATAAATGTTTTTTTCATTTGCTATTACTCCTTTTTTAAGGCAATTTTTTGATTTTAATCTCCTGAGTTTGATTTCCCAAGCATCACCTCCTTTTTTTCATTTTCAAAGCATTGACTTCTTTCCTCTATGCATACCGTTATTACAATAGCTTTAGAGAATAATATCTTCTTGTTTTTTGCAAACAACAAATCCTTTTGCTAACGAGATTCTGGGGCTACGGCTCTTACTTGGTGAGAATATATAACTTGAGGAATCTTTGTCAAGTTTCAATATAAATCTCTCCCTATTCCTCTTCCTCAGCTTGAACAAACTCTCTCTGCATCGTAACTTCCAATCCCGTACCGACATAAGGAAATCAGATTATTCTTCTTCCCTTTCATCCTTTTTCCGTAGACAATCTAGCTCTCTGCAAATCAAAAGTTGTTAAGAAGTTGTCAAGATTTTGTTAAAATTTTGTTAAAATTTTAGCAGACAGGTCAAAAGGAAGAAGCTAAATAGGGGGGAAGATCATGAACTTTTGACTTTACTCGAGATGTTTTTTAAACCGAAGAGAGCTCAGAATGATGGCGGCTACTCCAAAGATAACCAGGGCTAGAACCTGAGGCCAAAGTATCCAGAAATCGTTCCCTTTCAAGAGTATCCCTCGAACAGCTTTGGCAAAATATTTTAAAGGATTTAGGATGGTGATGTACTGGATGATTTTAGGCATGCTCTCTACCGGAGAAAAAATACCGGAGAGAAGCATGGCCGGCATCATGAAGACAACTGCAGTCATCATGGCCTGCTGTTGAGTGCGAGAAATGGTGGAAATGAAAAGGCCTAGACTCAAGGTAGTGAGAATAAAGATAAAGCAAACTCCAAAGAGAAAGAGAAGGTTTCCCCTTATGGGAAGATCAAAAATCAGCTTTCCCGCGATAATGATTAAGACAACATCAAGCAAACCCACTATGATAAAAGGGATTGTCTTGCCCAGGATTAACTCCCAGGGCTTTATGGGTGAAACGATCAATTGCTCTAAGGTCCCCATCTCCCTTTCTTTGGTTATGGCCATAGAGGTCAGGATAAGAGTAGTGAGGAGAAGAATCAGGCAAATAACTCCGGGTACCATATAGACTGAGCTTCTCAGATCAGGATTGTACCAAACTCTGGGCTGAGGGATCGGAATTCCCGAAGGTTTTCTCTCCATCACCTCCGCAAAAATTTTTTCGGAATACGTCCCGATCAGCTTAGAGATATAACCTATGATAATCGTTGCTGTATTGGCATCTGTCCCATCAACAATGACCTGGAGAGAAGTCTTTTTCACTTTCTTCAGGTTGTTCTCGAACTTTCCAGGGATAACTACTGCGGCTTGTATTTTTCCTTTTTGAACCAGATTATCGATATCATTATAGTTGTTGGCTTGAAAGTTCAGCTTAAAATATTCGTGTTGACTGAAAGATAAAACGAGGCTTCGACTTTCCGGGGTCCGGTCGAAATCCAATACTGCTAGTGAGATGTTTTTTATATCTGTGGTCACTGCAAAGCCGAACAGAATCAATTGGAGGACTGGGGCTATAAAGAGCGGTCCGAGCATTCTCTTATCCCGGAAGGTCTGGATGAATTCTTTTCTGATGATATGAACGATTGTTTTCATTTCATTCCAAGCTCATCTTTAATCGTCTTGTGCAGACCAGAATGATTATTGAGCCAAAGACAAGAAGGAATAAAACTTCAGGCCAGAGAACTGACAGGCCATTTCCTTTAAGAAAGATACCTCTTAGAATGACCAGAAAATATCTGGCTGGGACCAAGTAGGAAAAAAACTGAATGATCTTGGGCATACTCGAGATGGGAAAAAGGAATCCTGAGAGAAGGAAAGAAGGCAACATCGTCAAGACAATGGCTAACATGAAAGCCAATTGTTGGGATTTGGTCCCTGTAGAGATGAAAAGCCCTATTCCCAATCCACAAGCGAGAAATAATCCTGAAACTACCAAAAGAAATAATATGTTTCCCTTAAGAGGAACTTTAAACAAAAGTGTGCCTATCAAAACAACCAAGCTCATTTGGATCAGTCCCAAGAGGAAGTAGGGTGTGAGCTTGCCGATGATGATTTCTAAAGGTTTTGTTGGGGTGGCAATCAACTGCTCCATAGTCCCTGTTTCCCATTCTCTGGCAATAGTCAACGAAGTCAGCATCGCAGCCAGGATCATCATCACCACCGCAATCAATCCAGGGACGATGAAATTCGTGCTGCGAAGGCCGGGATTATACCAGACTCTTGTTTCTTGACTTATCAGAGGAATTTCTTTTATAAGCAGATTTCCTTTTTCGCTTAATCCTTCCAGAATGATGCGGGATGAAAAATCCTGAATAATCTTCGACAAGTAGCCTAAAGCAATGAGAGCCGTGTTGTTGTCACTTCCATCAACCAAGATCTGAAGAGGCGTATTTTTTCCCTTGGATAGATCTCGATAAAAATGAACAGGAATTACCAGTATGATCTTAACTTTTCCGTGATCGAGAAGACTTTCCAGTCCGGTGTACTCATTCGAGAGATGACGAAGATCAAAATATTCGCTGGACTGGACTCGAGAGATCAAATTCCGACTCAGAGAAGAATCATCTTGATTAACGACGGCCACGGGAATGTGGTCTACGTCAAAAGTAATCGCGTAACCAAAAAGGATAAGCAGGACTAAAGGCAGGCCAATAGCTATATACAGACTACGTGGATCCCTTAAAACATGGATGAATTCTTTCCGCATGAGCGGCAATATTCTGCTCTTCATTCTTTGCTTAACTCAAGCTTTGCCTTCTTTGAAATTGGTCATTCAAAATATCTTTAAAGAGACACCTTCTGCCTGTCTTTTGACAGCAGCAATAAAGACTTCTTCCAAAGTCGCGTATTCTTTACGAGTAAATTCTTCCTTCAATTCTTTAGATGTTCCCAAGGCAATTATTCTTCCTGTGGAAATGATAGCTATCCGGTGGCATCTCTCAACTTCATCCATGTAATGCGAGGTGACAAAGACTGTGGTTCCTTTGGCTGATAAATCATAGATCAATTCCCAAAAATCCCGCCTCGAGACCGGATCCACACTCGCTGTTGGCTCATCCAAGAACAAGATCTCAGGCTGATGAAGAATGGCACAGCCCAAGGATAATCGTTGTTTCCAACCTCCTGAGAGTTCTCTGGTCAGAGAATGTTCCTTCCCTTCCAGACCAGCCATTCTTACAACCCAATTTTTCCTTTCTTCCTTCTCGGATGAGGAAAGCTGATGAATTCCTCCATAGAAGTCTATGTTTTCTTCCACGGTAAGCTCTTGATAAAGGGTGAATTTCTGGGACATATAGCCAATAATCTTTTTAATCTCTTCTGGCTGAGTATCTATCTGATATCCCCCCACAATACCTGATCCGGAACTAGGTCTTATAATCCCGCATAGCATCCGTATAGTCGTGGATTTTCCTGCTCCGTTAGGACCAAGAAAACCAAAAATTTCCCCTTTCTTCACCCCGAAAGAAATGTGGTCTACTGCCGTGAAATTACCAAATTTCTTGGTCAAATTTTTTACTTCGATGGCGAAAATACTCATGATTTGGATTCAGAGGGTATCCTCTCTCCTATCAGGGTACTCCATTCAAAGGTTACATCTTTCCTCCTGGCTGTGAACCTGTAGCGCTCAAGGAACAGGAGCCCCAGTCTGCTCTTGAACCAGGGAAAAAAACACGTCCTCGAATGAGGGCCTTATTCGCTGCACTCTCTTAATTCCAATCCCATGCTTTTCCGATAGCTTTCTCACTTCCTGCTCTCCATGTTTTCCTTCAATAAATACAAGATGAAGCGTCTCTCCGAAAGGATAAACATACTTTAAACCAGGCATGCTTTGGAGCATTTCTCTATCGATGTCTTTCTCAATAATGAGCTCTATGATCTCACCCGGCATTTCTTCTATGAGTCTTTGGGGAGACTGATAAATCAATAAACGTCCCTCATAAACTAAGCCTACCTGGTGGCATTTCTGAGCTTCATCCATATAAGGAGTGGTGAGGAGAATTGTGGCTCCTTGATCATTCAATTGATAGAGAAGCTGCCACAATTCTTTTCTCGAAACAGGATCAACCCCTGTAGTCGGCTCATCCAAAAGGAGAACAGCTGGAGAATGAAAAAGATTGCAGGCTAAGGCCAGTTTCTTCTGCATTCCGCCAGAAAGATTCCGTGCTAATCGACCCTGAAATGGGGCAAGTTGACTAAAACTCAATAATTCTTCTTTTCTCTCTCCGTATTTTCTTTCTGGCACTCGATAGAGATCGGCAAAGAATTTTAGATTTTCGGAAACAGTCAAATCGCCGTAAAGGCTGAACTGTTGGGGCATATAGCCGATTCTTTGTTTTACACGGAGGGGAGCCTTTATGACCTCTATCCCATCGACTATGATAGAACCTTCACTAGGCATTAGAAGCCCAGCTAGAAGTCGAAGAAAAGTCGTTTTTCCTGCCCCATCAGGTCCGACCAAGCCAACAATCTGTCCTTTTTCAACCTCTAGATCTATGCTCTTGACAGCCTCAACGTGCCCAAATATCTTGGTCAAATTCTCAGTCTTGATAGCACTCATCGACCTAGAAAAAACGAATGATTTAGAATCTGAGACCAGTACCTAAAGACAACGCCCAGCAGTTCACACTGAATCCCGCGTGATTATCCTCACATCCACTGGCATTCCTGGCTTTAACTCTCTATTAGAATTATCAAGATAAGATTTAATCATGAACACGAGCTTGAGCCGTTCTTCTTTGGTTTGGATATCTTTGGGCGCAAATTCGGCTTTATCGGATATATAATTGATCACCCCATGGAAAACCTTTTCCGGAAAAGAATCAGAAACAACCTCGACTCTGTCTCCTATTTTTATTCGCCCGATATGCCTTTCTGGCACATAAGTTTTCACATACGTTTGGGTCAAATCAATGAGACTGAAAAGAGTCACACCAGGAAGGGCGAGTTCTCCGACCTCAACATGTTTGATGTTTAGATATCCGTTTATTGGGGATCTGATTTCTGAATCTTGAATTTGCCGGAGCAAAAGCTGCTCTTGGGCTTGAAGAGATTTTAGCTCTGCTCTCACCATTTCAATTTCTTCTTCTTCCTTTCCTCTAAGCGCAAGCTGATAATTTTCTTGAGCACTCTCATACCGATCCTTAGACACTTTTAATCTCAAGTCAGCCTGTTCTTTCTGAATCTGCGAGATGGCACCCTCGCTGAAAAGTTTGGACATTCGTTCTTGGTCCTTTTTGGCTAATCCCAGCTCTTCTTCTGCGCTTTCTAACTGATTCTTGGCCACAGCTATCAATTCCTTTTTCGTGCCTTTTTGAAAAAGCTTTAACTTCAACTTTGCGCCCTCTAAGGCAGCTCTTACCTGGTTTAGCCTGATATGCAATTTTTCATTGTCCAAAAGGCACAATAAGTCTCCTTTATTGATATATTGCCCTTCTGTCACTGCGATTTGTCTGACCTCACCTTGGATCTGAGACTTTATTTCCGTTTCTACGGCTTCTATGACGCCGGAAGCTTCGATCCTGCTTTGGTCTTTGTTTCTATCCTGGCAATTGGGCAACACACCGAGGAATAAAATTAAGGAGATAATCAGGCATACGTTTAATCGCCTTCTCATGTCCCTCTTTTCCTCTTTTTATTCATTTTCTCTTCTCCTCCTCAACGCACCCTCGCCTTTCCGCATGCGGAATAATCCGCTTTATGTTTTATCGAAGAAAAAAGAGATCATTTCTTCAGGAATTATGATTATAACAGAATAAAGACATTAAATTAATCGAGGTTTAAGCTTTCAAATGAAATTTTATCAAATGTTTTTGAGATGTTGACATCTATCGAGTCTCAATTTATAATCTGAGCGTAAATTTAAGGGAAAAGGGAAAAAGGTGAGGTTAAAATTCTTAAAACCTAACATGAAAGATAAGAGGGACTCCCAAGAAAGCAAAGATCCAGAAAAAATTTCGAGGGTTGGAGCTTCTCTCTCCTTTAACGGGGAGCTTAACGGCCAAGAAGACATTGTGATTGAAGGACAATTTCAGGGCAAAATCGATCTAAAGAACCACAACCTGAAGGTAGAACAGGGAGGAAAGGTCAAGGCGAATATCCAAGTCAAGAATGTCACCATCATCGGAGAGGTTGATGGCAATATCTATGCTTCTGGAAAAGTGTTTATCTCCAAGGAAGGTCAATTAAGAGGAGACATCTTTGCTCCCAGAATTTCGATCGCTGATGGAGCTCAATTCAAGGGCAGCGTAAAAATGAAGGAAGGTGTCGAAAAAATACCTTTACCTGAAGAAAAGCCTAAGCCTCTTTACGAGCAAAAAGAAGAACCAGCGGAGAAACTCTCAACTGCCGAAGAGCCATCTAAATAATTTCACCTTGACTCTACTCTGGATGTCTTCTTGTGCTTTCTCGCCACTCTGCGGGGATTGGTCCTTTATAGGCAGACTGAATCCTTACTATTAGATCAGGTTTTTCTGGAACTGTGTTTAGAGTTGACCTAATACCTGTAATAGCCAGCTGGAGTTTGGCCAACTATGAATTCCACAGCTTTCTGGATGCAAACCCTTATCGCTTTTTCCGTAGGTGTCTTTGAAAAACCACCCATAGCTAAAGGAAGAACCCCTCCAATATTCGTGATTCCTCCCAGAGCGATGTTAGTCGCTTCGCCTTCCACCGAAGCTGCAGCCACGATTTGAGAGGTCTTGGCATCAATAACTCTGATATCCAGGGCAATATGAGCCTTTTTAAATCCTCCCCCGACTGTGACGCCGAGAATTCTTGTTCCACCTCCAACACCTCTAGAAGAACCCTCAAACTCGGTGATGTTAGCGGTTATGATGAGATCTGCTCCATAAATTTCTCCGATAGGCGCTTCTGTTCCCTTCTTGACTCTTCCCGTGGCTCCTAAATCTTGCTCTTCCAGTACAGCACCCAGTTGCTCTCTTTCTAGAACAATATAGCGATTGGAATGAAACAAGGCCGTGGTGAGCATATCCCTCATGCCGTCTCCGATTTGTTTGAAGCTGACCCCGTACATTCCTAACCAACCACCGCTCCAACCACCTTTGGCCGTCTTGTCTCCGAATTCTCCGACTGCCAACCTGGCCTTGGGCCCATCATAGCGCTCTGCCTGGGCTTCAGCCATAGAGGGTCCACCATAAGAGGTCACTGTAGCTGTGGGCGCACAAGAGCTTACCCAAATGATAACCGCGATCAAACCGGCAAAAGCAAATACCCTTCTCATTTTTTCTTTCTCCTTTCTTTGTTATTGCTACTCATTTCTCAGGATTATATTCTAAATCTTGAGTAATTGTATAGCCTTTTGAGATGATTTTCGAGATGATTTTTCCTGTATCTTTCTCATCCAAAAGATATGCGTTTCGTTTTAACCAGAGGTGATGGATTCTGTTCAAGAATAGACCTTGTCATGTTAAGAGTTATCCCTGCGGCTAAGTTGTATCTGTGGTCGTTCCTGCCTCAATTATATTTTCTGCTATAATAGGGAAGATGAGAAAATTCGAGCTCAAATCAGAATTCGAACCCAAAGGCGATCAGATCAACGCCATCCAGGAACTAACAGAAGACTTGAAGAGGAACATCCAACATCTGGTCCTCATGGGAGTGACGGGTTCAGGAAAAACATTCACTATGGCTAACCTCATTCAAAAAGCAAAAAGGCCGGTGTTGGTGATCTCCCATAATAAAACCCTGGCTGCTCAGCTTTATCAAGAATTCCGTCTTTTTTTCCCTGCTAACGCGGTGGAATATTTTGTCAGCTATTATGATTATTACCAACCTGAAGCCTATCTCCCAGCAACCAACACTTATATTGCCAAAGAGGCGACTATCAATGATGAAATAGACCGTCTTAGGCTCCGCGCTAGCAATTCCCTCTTCCAGAGAAGAGATGTCATCATCGTGGCTTCTGTATCGTGTATTTACGGAATAGGTTCCCCTCAAACCTATCATTCTATGAGTTTTTCTCTAAATAAAAATCAAACTATGCCGAGAAAGAAAATTCTTAAAAATTTAGTGGACATCCAATATCAACGACAGGAAGATGACTTCCAAAGAGGAACTTTCAGAGTGCGGGGAGATGTCATCGAGGTTTTTCCTGCTTACGAAGACTTTGCTTTCCGTCTTGAGCTTGATGAAAACAAGTTAAAAAAAATATCTTCGATAGACCCCCTCCTGGGTAAGACTTTAGATACTTTCGATAGTATCATGATCTATCCCCGAACCTTTTTCTCCACTCCTCAAGATGTCCTTGACCAGGCGGTTCAGAGTATTGAAAAGGAGCTGGAGGAAAGGATCACCTTCTTTAAAAAACAAGGCCATTTGATCGAAGCGGAAAGAATAGAAGAGAGGACTCTTTTTGATCTGGAAATGCTGAGGGAATTTGGCTGGTGTCCTGGTATAGAGAATTATTCGCTCTATCTCAGTCTTCGCCAACCCGGAGAACCTCCTTATACTCTCCTCGATTATTTCCCATCTGATTTTTTAACGATCATTGATGAATCCCATGTCACTATCCCCCAAATCAGCGGGATGTATCACGGAGACCGTTCGCGCAAATTGACTCTGATTGAACACGGCTTCCGCTTGCCTTCAGCCTTGGATAACCGCCCCTTAAATTTTGAAGAATTTGAAAGTCGCCTGAATCAAGCCCTGTACGTTTCAGCCACCCCTGGACCTTACGAGCTAAAAAAGACTAAAAAAGTCGTGGAACAGATTATAAGACCGACAGGTCTTACAGACCCGGAAGTTGAGGTCAGGCCGATAAAGGGTCAAATCGAAGATCTGATGGCTGAGATCGTGAAGAGGAGTGAGAAAAGCGAGAGGACTTTAGTCACAACTCTTACAAAAAGAATGGCTGAAGACCTTACCCGCTATTACCATGAGCTCGGGCTTCGCGTAGGATATCTTCACTCTGAAATTGACACTCTGGAAAGAGTGAAAATCTTAAGAGACCTCAGGAAAGGGAAATTTGATGCCCTCATCGGGATCAATCTATTGCGGGAAGGACTAGACCTGCCAGAAGTTTCATTAGTCGCCATTCTCGATGCCGATAAGGAGGGCTTTCTCCGCTCGACAAGCTCTCTCATTCAAACCTTTGGCCGGGCAGCCAGGAACGTCTCAGGATATGTTATTCTCTATGCAGACGCTATGACCGACTCCATGACAAAAGCCATGGCGGAAACGAAGAGGCGCAGGCAAATTCAAGAGGAGTACAACCAATATAATAAAATTACTCCTCAATCCATAAAAAAAAGAATAGACGAAGTATTAACCAGCATTTACGAAAGGGATTACTTCAACTATCCAGAGATATCCGAGGAAAGAGAAATCTATCTCTCTCCACAAAAGAGGAAAGAAAAGATCGAGCAACTGGAGAAACTCATGAGGGAAGCATCCCGCAACCTGGAATTCGAGAAAGCAGCCAGGCTAAGGGATGAGCTGAAAAAATTGAAAAAGATGGAACTAGAGCTGTCTCTAGAATCAGGAGCAGATTGAAAATGGCCGGCAATTTAAAAAAGAAGATCGATCTCCTTCCGCGGAAACCAGGGATCTACTTTTTTAAGAATAAAGAAAAGGAAACCATTTATATTGGAAAGGCCCGCTCTTTAAAAGAGAGAGTGAAATCATATTTGCAGGCGACCTCTGATCCCAAAATCTCGAACATTCTTGCCGAAACAGCAGATGTTGAATTCATCCTCACGGATTCTGAGAGAGAAGCGGCCTTTCTGGAAAACAATTTCGTGCGAAGATACCAGCCTAAATTCAACCTCAAACTCAAAGACGATAAGAGCTTCCCATACCTGAAGCTCACTGCTCAGGAAAGATTTCCTGGAATATACCTGACTCGAAGAGTAGAGCCAGACGGTGCCAGATATTTCGGCCCATTCTCTCCTGCGCATCAGGCTAGAACCACCATTCACCTCATCAACAAACACTTTGGTATCAGAGCCTGTACAGAAGATGTTCCAGGTAAAAGGAAGAGGCCCTGTCTTGAGTATGATCTAAAACTCTGCTCAGCGCCTTGTCTTGATTACATCTCAGAAGACGAATACCAAGAAAATGTTAAACATGCCCTTCTTTTTCTGGAGGGACACGTCCAGGAATTATTGAAAATCTTGAAGAACAAAATGAGGAAAGCTGCAGCTGGGCAAGAATTCGAACAAGCTGCCCACTGGAGAGACACCATTCGCGCCATTGAGCAAATCAAAGAAAAGCCAAAGCTCATTTCAGTCAGGCAGGAAGACCTGGATATTTTCGGTTTCTCCAGAGACCAGGAAAGGGCGGCCTTTTATATCTTTCTGATGAGAAGAGGAAAAGTCATCGAATCAGAAGAATTGATGTTTCAAGAGAAAACGAGTATCCCTGATAAGAATATATTGTCATCCTTCCTGACTAAATTCTATGAAGGCCGTGAAGAAAAACCAGCCAAGATTCTCTTGCCCTTCGTTCCAGCAGAAAAAGAGGCCCTGTCTAAGGTGCTCATGGCAGGGGTTCAGAAAAAAATTGAAATAACAGTTCCGTTTCGAGGAAAAAATAAAAAATTGGTAGAACTTGCTAACAAGAATGCTGAATTTTTGCTTCAAAAAAAAGAAAAAAAATTCTCTCCTCTAGAAGAAATAAAAAATATACTCAGCCTGGAATCTCTTCCCAGGCGAATCGAAGGGTTTGATATTTCTAACCTCAGTGGTGAAGAATCTGTAGGATCGCTGGTCGTCTTCGAAAACGGACAGCCTAAAAAAAGTGATTACAGAAAATATAAAATCAAAACCGTCACTGGACCGAATGATGTGGCCAGCCTCCAAGAAGTCATTCGCAGAAGGTATGAAAGAGTCCTCAGGGAACAAAAGAACCTTCCCGAATTGATCCTCGTGGACGGAGGAAAAGGGCAGCTCAGTGCAGCCAGGCTGGCCCTACAAGGATTAGGAGTCGACAACATCCCCGTAGTATCTCTGGCTAAAAGAGAAGAAATCCTTTATACTCCCTCCAGGAAAGAGGGCCTCAGGCTGGACAGGACTTCTTCGGCTCTGAAACTCATCCAGAATATTAGGGACGAGGCTCACCGTTTTGCCATTGCTTTTCACCGCCAGAGGAGAAAAAAAAGAAGCTTTTCATCGCTCCTCGATGGAATTGCGGGTGTAGGTGAGAAGAAGAGAAAAATCCTCTTGACCAAATATAAAAGCATTAGAGAAATCAGGAAGGCTCCTCTTGAAGATTTAGCCAGAATTGCTGGCGCTAAAGCTGCCGAAGCCCTTAAGGAACGAGCCAATACAGAGACACAAGAAACAGAAACATGAAGAGAATCGAGAAAAGTAGAGGGTTTATATTCCTCAGAGAACTAAAAGTTTGCCCTATAGGAGAAACTTCATGATAAAAGGCGTAGGAATCGATATCATTGAAGTGGGGAGAATAAGAAATTCAGCGGAGAAAGATCCTCGTTTCTTGCAACGGATCTTTACTCCTCAAGAAATCACCTACTGCCAAGGGAAAAAGAATAAGTATCAACATTTGGCTGCCCGCTTTGCATCTAAAGAAGCCCTCTTCAAAGCCCTAGGAAAAAGGATTAAATGGACAGATGTGGATATGGTGAACCTTAATTCAGGAAAACCTCAGCTGAACATCAAAGCCAAAGAAAGGTATTCTTTCAGGCATGTTCATGTTTCCGTTTCTCACTTGGCTGATTATGCAGCAGCAGTGGTCATCCTAGAGGAAGAGGAGTGATCTCTAATCTCCTGACTTTAATTTGCGGATTTTTCTTAAGAACTTAAGAGCTTTCTTACGGTCGCCTTTTTTCAGTAAAACAACGACTTTATAATGATAAGCTCTTTTATAATTTGGATCTACTTCAATGGCTTTCTCAAAATATTTAATGGCTCTGTCTAAATAGCCCAATCTATAAAACGCAACACCCAGGTTACTAAAAGGCGTGGCATAATTGAGCTCTTTTTTTGTTGCCTTCTTATAACATTTGATAGCTTGGCTATAGTTGCCTTGCTTGGCGTAGGAGACTCCTAGATTATTGTAAGCTTCGAAAAAATCAGGGTTGAGCTCAACTGCTTTCATATAATATTTTATTGCTTTCTCGTAATCACCCTTTTCATACCAAGCTACTCCCAGATTGCTCAATTGGATGGCCTCAAATTCTTTTTCATTCAATATCTTTGGATAACCACTGTCTTCTGTTATATTCAACCAGGCTTTATAAAAATAAAAATCCTTTTCAGAGGCTAAAGTGGGCTCCCAATAAAAACCCCTACTATCATTCGACCTGCATCTTAAGAAGACATGTTTGGGAGCATAAACGGGTACAATAGATAAACCCAAGCGTTCACCAGCAAAAAGATAAATAGAGGAATAATCATCGCAATCAATAAATCTCTTTCCATTCTTTTGTTTCTCCAATCCTTCTATCAAGAGGTTATTCCTTCCGTATTCAAATTTTCCTTCTTCTTTCAAAACATCGCCTATTGTTTTCAGGGCTCTAATCGCCTCTTCTTTATTGTATTGAGGTCTAGGTGTGATCTTCTTTTTTATTGCCTCGAATAGACTGTCCAGAGTCTGTAAGGCAGAAACAGGATTGCCAAAATCCTTTTGTAATTTTAAAGACTCACGGATTTTTAAGTCATACGAGTTCCGGAATTTGAGCATTCCTCGTTTAGATAGGACATGCCGCGTATTTTCTTCTGCATAGACAACCTTGGCTTGAAATATGACATCCAAAGCCTGACCAGTCATGGTGACTCCAAAAAACACAACCATGACTCTGACCATAGAATACAGTATTTTCCCTAGATTTCCTCTGCGCTGCAAATCATGAATTGCTTTAAGCATTCTTTCCCCGCTGCCCGCTTTTTTAAACCTTGACTCGGCTGAATCTTTGCGATACGAAAGGTCCTTTTTCGCCTTTCCTTTTTCCCGCTATCACATCAATTAATAGGCAAAATACATGCCAAGTTTCTTTGGCAAATTAATCTTATTGAAAAATAAGAAGTTATATCCGAGAAGCTCCTAGGCTGATTATCGAGATAAGATTTTTATGTACAAAAATTAAACATTAAGAAAAAAATTTGAACATAGGGAAAAAATTTGTGAACAAAAAAATCCCCAGCTATCTAAAATTGACAACGGGAATACTGGTGTTTTTCTACCAACGCAGAATCAGCCGAGCAGCTAAGCTTAAGAGAATAGCCACCCCAGTGTTCAAGGCAGCAGATATAAAAGCCACGGCCTTTCCTACCTCTTTCCACAGGATGGCAAAAGTTGAAAGACAGGGTATAAAGAAACTGATAAACACCGTAAAAATAATGATCTGTTCTTTAGAAACGACAGTCAATAAATCAGAGTAGCTGGTTCCCAAAGCCTGGAGCATCATAATCAATGAAAGTTCTTTCCTTAAAAAACCAAAAATCAGAGTCACTCCGAGTTCCTGAGGCAAACCGAGTCCTTTTTCAACCAGAGGAGAAAGGATAAGATTAACAGTCTTATCAAAACCCAGGAATTGCAAGAGGCCCAAGGCAATGCTTCCCACAATCAAAATAGGCCAGGCAAATTTTAAAAAGGATTTCAACTGGAGGTAAGTTTTCCTGATCACACCTTTTAATGATGGAAATTTCAAAGAAGGAATTTCAAGGATCAGCCCTGGAGCAGGAGTCTTAAAAAAGAGAGAGATAATCCGGCCCAGCACCGCCACCAGAAAAATATTGAATACATAAAATCCTAGAGCCCAAAACGGCCCTAAATAAAAGGCAATCAAGGCCAGGATGATTGTTGTCCTCGCCGCACAGGGAATAAAAGGAATGAGAAGGGAGGTGATGACTCGGTCTCTCCTGGATTCTAGAATACGGGTGGATACGACTGCCGGCACATTACATCCAAAACCCAGAATAAAAGGAGCAACAGATTTCCCATGAATTCCTAGGCGGTGCATAAAGGTATCCATCAGGTACCCTGCCCGGGCTAAATAACCCAAATCCTCTAGAAAGGACATGAGAAAGAGGAGCGGTAGGAAAAACGGCAAGACGATGGCCACTCCCCCTCCGATACCTTGCGTCAACCCATCGAGCAGGTGAAAAAGTATTCCTGAGCCCATTCCAGCCCGAAGCCAGTGCCTCAAACTCTCTAGAGGACCGATTAAAAGCTCCTCCAAAGGATTCCCTATCTTAAAAATGATGAAAAAAAAGCCCAAGAATACCACTAACAGAATGAAATATCCAAGAATGGGATGCATCAGCACATCATCCACCCTTTCCTCCAGAGTCGTCCTTTTTCCTCTGTAAACTCTGCTGCTTTCTTCAAAAATTTTCATGGCCAGATGGTGTCTTTCCGCCGAGATGACTTCATACTCAGGAGCATTGTGAGCTTCTTCCAGCTCTTTCCGAACCTCATCCAAGGCTTTTTTTAACGGAGGATTCATCTCTTTAAGTACTTCATTGAAAAGAAGCTTCCTGGCTTCGATCATCTTGATAGCAGTGAATCTCTTGTTAGCAACTACGGGGAAATCCTCGGGAAGCTGCTTTTCTAGCTTTTCGATTTCTTCTTCTACATCTCTCGACCAGGCTGGAGCTGGCACAGGCCTCTTTTCCTCAAGAGCCAGCAGAGCCTTATCGAGGAGTTCTTTAATACCACGACCATGGGTAGCTACTGTAGGAACCACGGGAATACCTAAAGCCTTTTCCAGCTTTTCAGGGCTAATCTCTATTCCCTTCTTTTCGGCTAAATCAATCATATTCAAAGCGAATATCATCGGGTACTTCAACTCAAGAAGTTCTACAGTTAACTCTAGACTCCGCCCCAAGATAGAAGCATCAACCACGTTAATGATAAGGTCTGGTTTTTCTAGGAATATATGAGAAAGGACAACTTTTTCGGCTGGGTCGGCTGGATTGAGAGAGTAGGTGCCGGGTAAATCGATGATGTTTAAGACTCGGCCAGCAATATTAACCTTGCTATGAGTATGCTTGACCGTGGTTCCTGGGAAATTTGAGGTTTCAGCCTTGAGTCCGGCGATAGCATTGAAAAGGGTGCTTTTGCCGCAATTTGGCTGCCCGATAAAAACAACAACCGGTTCCTTATTATCTTTCATTAACTATTTCAACTAGAATCCTCTGGGCAATCCCCCGGCCCAAAGCTACGGAAGTATCCGAGGTCAGATTTCTCACCAGAACAGGACCTCGAAAAATGCTCTGCGAGTCCAATTCAATGAGATCATTTTTATGAAATCCCAAAGCAAAAAGCTTTCTTCGTACTCCATGGCCCCCTAAAATTTCTCTGATCTTTAACGGTGTATCAGGAGGTGCTTGAGCAAGGCTCATCATCTTCAATATATCCTAAGCAATACCTAATTGAGAATTATTCTCATTTTCTTTACTCTTAATAATAAGCAAAATAGAGGAAAAAATCAACATTAAAGACTATAAAATCATGAAGGATTGGGACAAAGGGTGGGAGACGGTTCATTTTATAATGAATAGATAACATAGAGACAAGAGAATATGAAAGCAACAAACCATCCCTTCTACCCGGAGACCATCCAGGTTTAGTGATACTTTCATGGAAAGCAGAACGAATTGAGTGTATTTAAGAATATTTCCTGAATCTTGTGAAGAAGAGAAAAAAGAGGACAATCAAATAATTAATGACCACAAGAGAATTTTGAGTATAAAAGTCAAAGACAGCTCTACCCAATACTTCCTTAAGGCTTACCCCGATGATTATGAAATTTATTATCAATCCATATTTAAGGAAAGCTGGGAATTTTTCTATACAGTTGAGGAGTAAAATAATAGCCAGGATAGAGTATAGATAATTATAGTACCATCCCAAGGGAGAAAGAAGAGGAATCAAGATAAATAAAAAGGCAAATTCAAGAACTTCCGGCTTCTTCGAGTCCTCTCTTTTTCCCAAAAACATCATCCCTATAAAAGAAAGACCTATGAGAAGAGAAACGCAAATTATGAAGACCAAAGCCAATTCTGTTTTCTGGCCAGGTAGAATATTTAAAAAAAACGAATGAAGGGAAGCATTATCAAAAGTGGCCAGAAGGGGTGAAGTCGATCGGGATAACGAAGCCATCCATTCATTCAAGACGACCATGTTTCCTTTAAAACCATAAAAAATCACTGGCGAAAAGAGTCCAAAGATCGCCACAACAATTCCAGTTGCAACCAACCTAAACTTCTTCTTTAAGAGAAAATAGGGTAAAAAAACCAGAGCATAAGGCTTATAAAATAAAGTCAATCCCCAACACAGGCCTGCCAAGACATATTTATGGCTAAGCATAGCCAGCAGCATTAAGGTGAGAGTTAAAATGATATGAATGTTCACCTGTCCAAGCTCAATCTCTCGGGCGTAAAATTTGGCCAAAATTAATAAAGAAAAAACGATAATGGTTCCTTTTTTCTTCAGCTTTGTAGGCAGAATCTTATAAGATAAGATCAAGATGAAATAAAGAAAGACAAGTTCTGATAGATACCAGATGAATTTAGCAACTTCATAGGGCAGAAGACCTAATAAAGAGAAGAAAACAGCTGAAGGAGGAGAATATTTGTACTGCAGATGGCCATCCGAGACTCTGTAAAGAGTTTCTCCTTTGAGTATTCTTTTTCCCCCCTGATAGCAGACACCAAAATCTGACATGTCTTTTCTTACCCAGAAGACATAGACGAGAAGGAAGAAAACCAAGAGAAGAACAATCAGAACAATTCGAGTCTGCTTAGGTATATCCAATTCTACAAAACTTGAGTCCGGAATTAAAGCTCCATCCAAACTATAAGATTCCGTGCATCATGTCAACAACGGAAGCATTCCCAAATCAGCAATACAACTTGCTTCTATTGAATCAAGGTCTTTCGGAATGGATGAATCGAACTTTCAGGTTTAGCCCTCGGATTTCGGTCTTTGAGGGAAGTCGACCGAATCAACCTGCGAGTATGCTTGAGCGAACCGAGTTACGCAGCAGCCGAGAAGGCCGAAAGGACAATGGCGTTAAAATCTGAACGGAGCGAAGCCATTCCAAAAGACGTTCTTATTACGGATTGGGGAATGTTTACGACAACAATCCTCAAATTGACAAGGGTAAATCTTTCTGCTACAAAATATTCAAATGATTAAATGGTTCATTCAGAAAATTTTCGGCACCAAAAACGAAAGAGACCTCAAGAGGCTTCAACCCTATGTATCAGCTGTCAACGAGCTCGAGTCCCGAATTCAGAAACTCAAAGACGGCGAGCTTCAAGCTAAAACAGCGGAATTTAAAGAGAAATTAAGCCAGGGCGCTTCAATCGAGGATATTCTCATCGAAGCTTTTGCAGTGGTGCGAGAAGTTGCCAAGCGAACCCTAAACATGCGTCATTTCGATGTTCAGATCATGGGAGGCGTTGTTTTGCACCAGGGGAAAATCGCGGAGATGAAAACAGGAGAGGGAAAAACCTTGGTCGCCACCCTTCCTGCCTATTTGAATGCTCTCGAAAACAAAGGTGTTCACATTGTCACGGTTAATGATTATTTGGCGAAGAGAGATACCGAATGGATGGGCCCGATTTATGAGTTCCTGGGCCTTGAAGTAGGAACCATCCAACATGATATGGATGAGGAGGAAAGAAAAAAAGCTTATCGCAGACACATCACTTACGGTACGAATAATGAATTCGGTTTTGATTATCTGCGTGATAACATGAAGTTCCGTTTACCTGACTTGGTCCAGAGAGAATTCAACTACGCGATCGTAGATGAAGTGGACAGCATTCTCATTGATGAAGCCCGCACGCCCCTAATCATTTCAGGGCCCACGGAGGAATCAACTTCTCTTTATTATCGAATCGACAACCTGGTCCGTCGTCTCAACAAAAATACCCATTTCCAGGTGGATGAAAAAACAAGGACAGTGGCTTTAACTGAGGAAGGCGTAGCTTCCAGCGAAAAATTCATGAGTATCCCCAATCTGTATGATCTTGCTCACATGGATTTAGTACATCACATCAATCAATCTTTAAAAGCCCACCAGCTCTTCAAGAAAGATGTCGATTATATGGTCAAGGATGGAAAAGTCATCATTGTCGATGAATTCACCGGCCGCCTGATGCCAGGAAGGCGCTACAGCGACGGCCTGCACCAAGCTCTTGAAGCCAAAGAAAAAGTTCGCATCGAAGAGGAGTACCAGACTCTAGCCTCTGTCACCTTTCAGAATTATTTCAGGATGTACAACAAACTGGCTGGGATGACAGGAACTGCGGTGACAGAAGCCACAGAATTCCAGGCTATTTATGATCTGGATGTTGTAGAGATCCCTACCAACAAACCCTTAATCCGGTATGAGTATCCGGACGTCATCTACCGGACTGCTGAGGAAAAATGGGAGGCCGTTGTTAAAGAAATAGAAGAGCACCACCAAAAGGGACGGCCTATGTTGGTGGGAACGATTTCGATCGAAAACTCAGAGCACCTCAGTTCTCTGCTTAGAAAAAGAGGCATAAATCATGTTGTCTTGAACGCGAAGTATCACGAGAGCGAAGCCTTAATCATTGCTCAAGCCGGAAGAATCAGAGCAGTAACTATTGCGACCAATATGGCCGGGCGCGGGGTCGATATTCTTTTAGGAGGAAATCAAGATTTTTTAGCCAAGGAATATCTCAAGAAAAAAGGAATAGATCCTCTGAAAGCGACTCAAGAAGAATGGGAAAAAGCTCTGGCAGAAGCGTCAATAACTACTAACGAGGAGCATAAGAAGGTTGTTGATATGGTCGGACTCCACATAATTGGAACAGAAAGGCACGAGGCCAGAAGGATCGATAATCAGCTCAGGGGAAGGGCTGGCAGACAAGGCGACCCTGGTTCTTCTCGGTTTTATCTTTCCTTAGAGGATGATTTGATGCGCATCTTTGGTAGCGAAAGGATCTCAGGTTTGATGGCCAGAATCGGGATGGGAGAAGGTGTCCCCATCGAACACAAGATGGTGACTAGCGCCATAGAAAGAGCCCAAAAACAGGTTGAAGGCCAAAACTTCTCCATCCGCAAACATCTACTTGAATACGATGACGTGATGAACAAACAGCGAGAAACTATCTACTCTATGAGAAAAGAAATCCTCCAGGGAAAAGACATGAAACAATATGTACAGGAATTGACCGAAACTCTGGTCGATTGGATCATGGAAGGTAGTACACCAAAAGAAAAATCTCCCGACGAGTGGAATCCAGAAGGATTCAGAAAATCCGTAGCTTCACAGTTCGGCTTGGATACCGAGGAATTGAGTATAGACTGGGAAACAATAAATTATGAGGAATTAAGGGAAAAGATTCTCACCGTTTTGAAAAATGCCTATGAGGAGAAAGAAAAGATAATCGGTGAAACGCGGATGAGAGAATTCGAAAGAATCATCATGCTTCAAATCATAGACTCCCAGTGGAAAGACCATTTATTAGGTATGGATTACCTAAAGGAAGGTATCGGTCTACGAGGTTATGGCCAAAGAGATCCTTTGGTGGAGTACAAAAGAGAAAGCTATGATATGTTCCAAGCGATGCTAGACCGAATCGAAGAAGAGAGTCTCC
Source organism: Candidatus Aminicenantota bacterium (assembly GCA_011772495.1). Taxonomy (GTDB): domain Bacteria; phylum Acidobacteriota; class Aminicenantia; order Aminicenantales; family Aminicenantaceae; genus WVZL01. The sequence goes on along the minus strand of WVZL01000040.1, from coordinate 39,663 downwards.
GCTACCTTTTTCTCTTTCAACCTGTAGTAGAAGAAGAATTGCCGGAAAGAAGAGAACAACCGGTATTCTATCAAAGACCTCAAGCCGCATCATCTCCCAGAGTTAAACAAGCCAGGTCCTTAATTCCCAAGAAAAGAAAAAAGAAAAAACGAAGAAGATGAGGAGCTAAGATGTTAGAAGAAAAGATAAAAGAAGGACTAACCTTTGACGATGTCCTCGTCCTTCCCTCTAAATCTGATGTCATTCCAGTCGATGCTGAGACTTCAACTCGGTTGAGTCGGAACATCAACCTCTCCATCCCCATTGTCAGTTCAGCTATGGATACAGTCACTGAATCAAAAATGGCCATTGCCTTAGCACAGCAGGGAGGAATAGGAATCATCCATCGAAACTTGTCTATCGAAAAGCAGGCTGAAGAAGTTGATAAAGTTAAACGCCATGAAAGCGGTATGATTGTGGATCCTATAACCATGAGGCCCCAGGCAAAAATCTTTGAAGCCAAAGAAGTCATGAAAAAATACAGAATTTCTGGGCTCCCGATCACAGATGAAAACAACAAATTAATGGGAATTCTCACCAACAGAGACATCCGGTTCGAAACCCGTTTAAATCTCGCTATAGAAAAAGTCATGACCAAGAAGCTCATCACTGTCCCCTTAGGCACTTCCTTGGAGGAGGCAGAAAAGCTTTTTCATATACACAAGATTGAGAAACTCCTGATGGTGGATGAGGACTTTCATTTGAAGGGACTAATCACCTATAAAGATATCCTCAAGAGGATTCAGTATCCCCGAGCTTCAAAGGATGATTTCGGACGGCTGAGAGTTGGGGCCGCTGTCGGTGTCACAGAAGAAACATTAGAGAGAGCAAATACCCTGATTAAGGCAAAAGTTGATGTGCTTGTGGTCGATACGGCGCACGGTTACTCCACCCGAGTCTTACAGATAGTTAAAATGCTTCGGAAGGAATTCCCGAAGCAAGAGCTTATCGCGGGCAACATAGGAACAACAGAAGCCGCTAAAGAACTCATCGAATTAGGAGTAGATGCCGTGAAGGTAGGAGTAGGCCCTGGCTCCATTTGCACAACTCGCGTCATTTCTGGAGCAGGTATTCCTCAGATAACAGCCATTGCCGATGTTTATAAAGTGGCTAAGGAAAAAAACATTCCTATCATTGCTGACGGGGGCATAAAATATTCAGGAGATATAACCAAAGCCATCGTGGCTGGAGCAAGCTCAGTCATGCTCGGCAACTTGCTAGCCGGCACGGATGAGTCCCCTGGTGAAGTGGTCATTTATCAAGGCCGTTCCTATAAGATTTATCGGGGTATGGGTTCTGTAGAAGCTATGAAAGAAGGGGGTCGGGATAGATATTCTCAAGATCTTTCCTTGATCGAAAGCAAGCTTGTTCCTGAAGGAATCGAAGGCCGAGTTCCCTACAAAGGAAGTGTGGCTAATATCCTTCTGATGATGGTCGGTGGTCTGAAAGCAGGAATGGGCTATGCAGGAAGCAAAAGCATCGATGTTCTTCAAGAAAAGGCAAAATTCATAAAGATATCACCTGCGGGCACAAGAGAAAGCCATGTCCATGATGTCATCATCACTAAGGAAGCCCCCAATTATAGACTGGATTAGCCATACTGTTCCATAAATTCTGCTATCATTTTTTTCTAGGAGGAGCTTTACATCTCACTGAACTCAGAGTTAATAAATATTTTTGAAATTCACTATAGGCTATGAACGAGCTCAATTTCCTGGCCTTAGCGCTGGCTTTCTTGCTTGGATTGCTTCATTTCTTCAGCGATATGATTCGCTTTTCTGAGGATGAAAGGAAATACCGAATCATTTCTTTTGCAGCCGGGATTTCTATTTCTTACCTATTCCTTGACCTCCTGCCCCATACCTACGAGGCGGCCGTCCTCCTAAGAGAGTGGGTCTTTGTATTTCTGCTTTTAGGGTTTGCGCTCTTCCATCTTGTAGAAAAATATATTTATCAGCACGCTGACCAAAAGAAGCTTGCCAAAGAGTTGAAAGAGGTCCACTCGATTTCCTTCTTTGTTTACTATTTCTTGGTGGGTATTGTCCTCGAGAATAAGCTTCAAGCCAGTGTTCTGGAGGGAACGCTTTTTCTCATCCCAGTCGGCCTTCATGCTGGTCTCAGCACCGCGTCCCTTTCCCGTATTCATGGGGAAATCCGAGAAAATCTCTGGGCTAAGATAGCTCTTTCCAGCTCTTCACTGCTGGGAGTTGCCTTTGCCATTTTAGTTCATATTCCTTCATTGTTAGATAATATCTCAATAAGCTTGATTGCCGGGGTGCTCCTCTATATCATTGTTAAAGAATTTTTGCCCGAAAAACGGAAAGGACAGCCTATATTTTTTATTTTTGGAATTATCCTGTTTCTTGCTTTCACTCTCATAATGACCATTGCTTAAAAAATAGGAGATCTAGATGAAAAAATGGAAATGTACAGTCTGCGGTTATATTTATGACGAATCTAAAGAAGGAATTCCTTTCATCGAACTCCCTGCAGATTGGACCTGTCCTCAATGCGGAGCACCCAAATCAGCCTTCGTTCAAATCGAGGGAGAAGAGACAATAACTGGAGCTGCTTCTACGGTAGCAGACAAAATTGTAGAACAACTCGCTGCTTACGGTGTGAAGCGGGTCTATGGGATTCCTGGCGATTCCAACCTTCCCCTTACTGAATCCATCCGTAAGAATCCGAATACTGAACTCATACTGACCCGACATGAAGGAGCCGCAGCTTTTATGGCCTCTGCCCATGCGAAACTGACAGGAGAAATAGGCGTTTGTATGTCTATCGCGGGACCTGGAGCCACCAATCTCATTACTGGTATTGTCGACGCTGCCACTGACCGGGCACCAGTCTTGGCTCTCCTCGGGCAAGTCCCGGAAATCTTCCTGGGGAGCGAGTCTTTACAAGAAATTGCTGAAGTGGATATTTTTAAATCGTTTTGTGTTTATGCAGAGATGATTGGCCGTGCCGGACAGACTCTCAAAGTCGTCAATCTGGCTATCAAGAAAGCCTATGCCGCACCAGGTCCAGTAGCTTTGAGTTTACCGACCGACGTCCTGGTGGACCCTCTGGAGGAGCCCATCTGGCAGCCTGAATCTCATCTGTTTAAACCCGACCTTTTCCCTGGCGAATCCATCGAAAAAGCAGCTCGATTGATTGCAGAAAGTAAGCGTCCTCTCCTTTTTGCCGGCTGGGGTGCTCGTCACTGCAGGTCCGAACTTCTTAACCTTGCCCGTCACATCGGAGCTCCGATTGCCACCACCTCAAGGGCCAAAGGAGTGGTTCCAGAGTCAGATGAATTGGTCCTGGGTGTCCTAGGATCTATCGGTAACCGTTTTGCACCAAAAATCGTAGCGCAGTCAGATTTGATCATCATTTTGGGCAGTGGATTCAGACAACGGAACCTAGTGCCGGAAGTCGATATCATTCAGGTAGATATCGATGAAACAAGAGTCGGAAAAACATTTCCTGTAAAACTCGGCATCGTGGGAGATGCCCATCATGTGATTCAGATGCTGATGAAGACCTGCTCGCCAAAGAAGACAGAACCCAGATTTATGGAGGCCATTCGGGCGGCGAATTCTGAATACCAGGCGCTCCTCGAAGCCGATGCTCGCAACAAACAAAGACCCATACATCCTGGAGCCGTTATCCAGGCTTTAAAAAGGCAAGTTGCCAAGAACGCTCTCATCTGTTCAGACGTGGGAGATCACACGTATTGGTTCTACAAACGTTTCGTCTGCGAAGGTCAGCAGACTCTTCTCTGTGCCAACATGGCTGGCATGGCTTTCGGAATCCCGGCTGCCATCGCCTGTCAGTTCGCCCAACCGAAAAGACAGGTTATTGCTTACACCGGCGATGGCGGATTCGGGATGGCGGGGATGGAATTCACCACGGCAGTGCACAACAAGCTTCCGATTAAGGTGGTCGTGTTCAATGAGGGGAAGCTCAAGAACATAAAAAAAGAGCAAGAGGAATACGGCTACGCCGAATATCGTGTATCTTTTCCCAATCCCAATTTCGCAGAAATGGCCGCTTCTGCAGGCGGACTCGGCATTCGGGTATCAGAACCAGAGAAGCTGGATAAAGCCATCCGCCAAGCCCTTGATTCTCCCCTCCCTGCCCTCGTAGAAATCATGGTAGATCCGAATGTTTACATCAAGGGTATCCGTCGGAAATAAAGCCTGCCTTTGGTCTTGGTTGAGGAACAGAAGGGATGGAAGGAAAGTCTTATGTACCCGGAGAAAGCTGACCACATATTCATACTATTAAATCCGGCTGAGGCCAAAAAAAACTTGACATCAAGAGTCAAAATCAATATTTTGAGAAAATCCTCGAAAATAATATATTTTCAGGGCCATTGATGAACCTTCTTTTCAAGAGTTCAAGGTGAGTAATAAAATAGAAAAACAATAAAGATATAAGGAGGAAAAAATGGCTGTAGTTCCTGATACTGAAGAAACCATGAAAAAATGCATTTGTGGTGGATGTCCCTCTCGCAACCAATGCATGAAAGAAAATATGGAAGGATTATTCTGTGCTAAAGGAACGACGACTTGTGAACTCATAAAAAATGGCTGCATCTGTGGGGCCTGCCCCTTGACTGCTGAATACACCCTGGACAAAATGTATTATTGCGAGATTGGAGCCGCCGAGTAAAAGACAGATAGCATCTCTAGAAAATAAATATATATTGCATTAAACTCACTATACAGATCCAATTCTTTATAGGAAAAGCGTATACATTAAGAATTTTGCTTTGCTTTTGAAAAACTGAAAAACTAGCTGAGAGGAGGTCAATTCTATGTCGCTCTTTCTCTTTAAGTCTTTCCTCGCCATAATTTTTCTTTTAGCCGGAGTGATTGCTGTCATCTGCATGTTTGCGCTCATGGGCAAAACCAAGCGAAAAATCAGTGACACCTTCTTAAGAAGAATGCACAAAGGGATGGGATTTGTTTTTACAATCTTGCTTTTGGTCATAAGTTATTTCTGTATTAATCATGTGGCCCAGGTAGGAGACCAGCTCTCGGGAAGAGCTGTTATGCACAGTGTTCTATCTCTGGGTCTAATCATTGTCCTGGTCATAAAGATCACCATAGTCCAATTTTACAAACAGTTCCTCAGGTTTGTTCCCACGATGGGAATAATTGTTTTCAGTCTAGCCTTTGTCGTTTTTTCTACCTCGGCAGGCTATTACTTCTTAAGAACTCTCTGCGTTAAAGACACAACTGGAGAAACTGTGACTCTTTCTGAAGCCAAATTTGAAGGCAAGTTAGAAAAAGGAGCTTTGCTGTTTAATGACAAATGCAGCGGCTGTCATTTTTCTGATAAAGAGGAAAATAAGATTGGCCCAGGTCTAAAAAATATCTTGAAGAAAACGAAGCTTCCCTCAACTGGAAAACCGGCAAACATCAAGAATATTTGGAAGCAGCTCAAAAATCCATTCTTGAGCATGCCTGCTTTTCCTTCCCTTTCTGAGCAGGAATTGGCTGATCTTCAGGCTTATTTAGAATCCCTGTAACCATAAAGTATAGGGGACGGTTCTATTTTTTCTCAATCCCCAACAGAGAAAATTGAGGAAAACACAATAAATAGAACCGTTTCCATTTCATTCTCGGAAGAATCGCTCTCACCGTTGTATGTTCAAAGAGGCTACTAAATTTGTTATCTCATAGCCATTGACATTTATATTTTTTTTATTTATAAAAAGAAAACATCAGACAAGGAGGAGCCATGAAAAGGAGAGATTTTTTCGAGAAAAGTGGCTGTGGATTAGCAACTGTTTTCTTAGCTCATTTTGGCCTAACCTCCTGTAAAAAAGCAGAAGAACCCGAAGCTGCTCCTGAAGTTCCTGCCCAAGAAGCTCCGGTGGAGGAAATAAGCCGAAAAGACATGGTCAAAAAGATGCTCGTGGAGAAGAAGGGAATGACTGCCGAAGAAGCAGACGATATGATAGTTCAACTGGAAGAAAAACTTCCCATGGTCAAAGACATGTGCATCTGCAAGACCTGTCCGACATATGTTGCCGATGAGACAGAAGTTGGCTTTTGTCATGCACTAGTGGGAAAGAGCAAAATCATTACTGAGGAAAAAGGATGCAACTGTCCGACTTGCCCTGTTTATAAAGATATGAGCCTCAAGAACGGCTATTACTGCACTCGTAAGTCAGAGATGGAGCAGGAAATGGCCAAAATGGAAGAACCGGCCGAGTAGAAAAAATCGACTTGCTAGAGAAAAAAGCTTAGTTAGCCAAACTTCATAAGGACGAGTAATCCTCACCCACAAGTCTATTTTTTCTATGAAGGCGCTACATTTCTATTTAATTATGGCGATGAGTAGTATAAAATAATCCTTTAGAAACGAATATCCAATGAAAAAGTACTGGCGATGCTTTGTATGCAATGACATCCATTATGGAGTGAAACCTCCAGAGCAATGTCCTACCTGTATGGTTCTGAATGCCTATGTCGAGATCAGCCCAGATGAAGCTAAGAAAGTCACTAATCCCTCAGGAGAAAAATTTGACAGGGAAAAATTCCTCCGCGCAATCGAAGAATTTGCAAAAAAAAATGAATTCCAGGTTAATCCCGATCAAGAAAAAGTACAAATGCTTTTAGAGGGCCTATTCAACAACGAACAGAACCACGGTTTAAAATATTGCCCCTGCAGGCTAATAACAAAAGATCCTGATGAGGATCTAAAGCTCGTCTGTCCTTGCCATTTCCTGGTCCACGAAACTTACCAAAATAAAGAGGATGGGGAGTGCTGGTGCGGGCTTTTTGTGAAGAGGAGATAGTATGAAAAATCTAATCATGTTTTGGGCGAGGGAATGCCCTCATTGCAAACGTATGATGCCCTTAGTCAACCGACTAGAGAAAGAGGAAGATATTTCTTTCGAAAAACTCGAAATCTGGCACAACGAGGAGAATGCAGATCTAATGAGGTCCTACAGGGATATCATCGCTCCCAAATGCGGAGGTCAACTCCGCACCCCCACTTTCTTGAACAAAGAGACAGAGGATGTCTTATGTGGGGAAGTCGAATACGAAACGCTCAAGGAATGGACGTCTAAATAGGATATTTATTTTATTTCCTTTATCTTGTTGTTTTTATCAGCAATTAATATCTTCGGGATAAAGAAATCCAATTCTCCTTCTTCTAACGTAACATAGGTAGCCAGAATCAATTCATCCCCAATCTTTGCTCTGTGAGCGGCAGCTCCGTAAACTCCGACGACCCCAGAATCTCTGTCCCCTTTAATCAAATAAGTCGTAAACCTTTCTCCAGTAGAAATGTTATAAACATGAACTTGTTCATAAGGAATCATTCCAGCAGCCTCTATCAAGCTTTCATCCAGAGCTAGGCTCCCCTCATAATGGAGATTGGTTTCGGTCACGATCGCTCCTTGAATCTTGGCTTTCAATAAAGTTCTTTGCATGTCCTTAACTCCTAAAACACTACTCCCTTTTTTCGTTTATCTCTATCATCAGGTTATCGATGAGTCGAGTTTTCCCCACCCAGACAGCCAGCGCTAACAAGGACCCATCCTTTAGCATCTCGATGGGCTTCAATTCGTCCAAGTCCACTATTTCTACGTAGTCTATCTTAGTTAATGGTTCCTTTCTTATCATCTCCTCAACCTTTTTAATAATAACAGCAGCTCTTCTCTCCCCTATCTTTATTGTCTTCTTAGCCTCCTGAAGACTTCTAGGCAAAGCAAGAGCTGCTTCCCTTTCTTTTGAGTTCAAATACTCATTACGAGAGCTCAAGGCCAGACCATCCTCATCCCTGACTATGGGCAAGACTTCGATCTTAACATCGAGATGGAGATCCTCAACCATTCTTTGTAAAATGATCGCTTGCTGGGCATCTTTTTGGCCAAAAAAGGCTATATCAGGCTCAACAATATTGAAGAGCTTTAGGACCACAGTACAAACTCCCCTGAAAAATCCAGGCCGGGAGCGGCCGCAGAGTTTTTCTTCTAGATCATGAACCCGAACATAGGTCCTGTACCCTGGGGGATACACTTCCTCTGAATCTGGGTAGAATAAATAATCCACGCCTACTTTCTCAAGGAGTCGCAGGTCTCGGTTCAGGTCTCGAGGGTATTCTTTAAAATCTTCTTTTGGCCCGAACTGGGCAGGATTCACAAAGACACTGACCACAGTGACTTCAGCTTTCTGAGTCGATTTTCTCACCAGACTCAGATGTCCCTCATGAAGATAACCCATGGTGGGCACGAACCCTATAGTCTTTCCACGGGATCTTAGCTCTCTGGCGGTGGCTTTCATCTCTTTTACGGAGGTGATTTTTTTCATGGGGTGTGCCTAATACCTATTTTTTTCGAGAAATTTCTTGTAAAACTTCTGATTTCAGATGGTAAGAATAACGATCATCAGGAAAATTTCCAGTCATGATATCTTCTCTATAATCCTTAACGGCTTGATTTATGATTTTATAAAGATCTGTATACTTTTTCACAAACTTGGGGAGATATCCGTTGGAAAGACCGACTAGATCATGGAAAACGAGAATCTGGCCGTCACAATGGGGACCGGCTCCTATGCCAATAGTGGGAACTTTTAGCTTTTCAGTAATGATTCTGGCTAGCTCTAGGGGGATACATTCCAAGATGACCGAAAACACTCCTGCTTTTTCTAGGTTCAGGGCATCAGAGATTATTTTTTCAGCTTCATGGACTTTCTTTCCCCTAACCCTGAACTCTCCCAACCGATGAATGGATTGAGGAGTCAGCCCTACGTGTCCCATCACTGGTATCTCAGCTTCGATTAGAGCTTCGACCAGTTTTAGCCTTTTCTTGGACGCGCCTTCAATCTTGACTGCCGCTGCTCCAGCCTCTTTAAGAAAACGGGAGGCATTGTAAACGGTTTCCTCTTCTGAGAGATGAAAGGAAAAATAAGGCATGTCTCCTACGACTAAGGCTCTTTTGGCGGCCCTGGCGACAATTCGAGTATGGTGGATCATCTCCTCCATAGTCACGGGTATGGTATTCTCGTAACCTAAAACAACCATTCCCAGAGAATCTCCTACCAGGATAACATCAAGTCCACATTCATCAACGATTTGAGCTACGGGAAAATCATAGGCTGTTAGAGCTACAATTTTCTCTTTTTTCTCTTTTTTGGCCTGCAGACCAGGAATTGTAATTTTCTGGGTAAACTCTTTAGGCATGATAAGTCCTTTCTCCCCATCTCGCCTTTATCATCGAGATTGGGGTAAAGTAAACGACGAAAAAGCTTTTAAAAAAGTCTCTGGTCTAGGTAAGACCTTGGAGCTTTTTCTTCTCATTCCTTCTTAAGATATCGATCTGATTTACCAAGAGGAACATAATACAAGGGGCTCTTTTTCATATTTTTGAGCTGGCTGATCAAATCATCAATATCTTCCTCGCTGTTAAAATCTAACTCATCGGCCTTGACCACAAAAAGTGGCGTGGCTTGATAATTGAAGAAAAAATAATCGAACGCTTCTAAAATATCTTCTAAATATTTTTCGGATATATTCTTTTCCAGGGGATTTCCCTCTTGAGCAACTCTCTTAAGAAGAGTAGGCAAAGACACCTGCAAATAGATTGCCAAATCAGGCTTAACAACTCTTTCTGCAAAAACGCTGTAAATTCTTTCATAGACGATGAGCTCATCATCGGAGAGAGTTTGATAGGCATAGATTTTGTCTTTCTCGAAGAGATAATCACAAATGACCCTTTCTTCAAACAAATCTCTCTGGGCGAGTCTCATTTGTTGGTGGTACCGATTGACTAGAAAGACCAATTGAGCCAGAAACGCAGCTCCCTCTTTCTCATCATAAAAGTCTTTAAGGTAGGGATTATCGACCTTGTCTAGAACGATTCTTCCTCCCACTTTTTGAGCTAAGGTATTGGCCAATTTTGTTTTTCCAGATTTCAGGATGCCTTCAACGGCGATGTGCCGAAAATCTAATGACTCCTTGTTACCCATATTCTAGCTCTGAATTGAACAGGTAAAAAATAACGGATATGAGTTAATAAGTCAATTAAAAATAGGGGTTTACTCGCTCTTCTCTTCCAAGGGAACAATAATCCAAGCGATCAGATAGAAAATCACCATCGGAATAACAGCAGAAAAGAGCCCAATGGCCACAAAAATAATCCTGATCAGGTTGGCATCTACATCAAAATACTCACTGAGTCCTCCGCAAACACCACCGAGCATCTTTTTATCTTGGGAGCGATGCAGCTTCTTGGCCATTTTCATTGCCTCCCCAAGGTGAAGTTAAAGCCTCTCTTTGAGTATACGAAAAAATGATAGACTGAGTTTTCCATTATATTTTTCAAGATCGAATAGGTCTTCTTATCTTAAGAAATCTCTTGAGTTCGTCAATCAAGTGATGAGGATTCCTGATGCCTTCCTCACGGAAAAGCTCTTTTAATGTGTAGCACAGGGCTTCGCCAAAGCGAATACAACGAACATTATTCCTGGCTAGAAAGCCGACTGCCTCCGGATATCGCTCCACCAGTTCTTCAACCGTAGTCTCGAGAGTAATATTGTCCTTGGTCATCAATCTCCAAATTTTATCCCCTGAGCCAAAGGAAGCTCATTAGACCAATTGATCGTATTCGTCTGGCGTCGCATATAGCCTTTCCATGCATCTGATCCCGACTCTCGGCCTCCTCCAGTCTCCTTTTCTCCCCCGAAAGCTCCACCGATTTCAGCCCCAGAGGTACCGATATTGACATTGGCGATTCCACAATCAGAGCCTTCGTGAGAAAGGAATTTTTCGGCAGTCAACAAATTCGTGGTGAAGATTGAACTGGATAAGCCTTGCGGGACTTCGTTGTGGAGTTCAATGGCTTCATCAAGACTATCGTATTCAAGGAGATAGAGAATTGGAGCAAATGTTTCCTGGTGAACAATTTCTGTCTGGGATGGCATTTTCACTATTGTTGGTTCTACGAATTGTTCTCCTTTATCAGGAAGCCGCCGACCTCCATAGATGACCTCCCCTCCCTGTTCCTTAATCTTTTCAAAGGCTGCAAACATATCTTCCACCGCCCCTTTGTTCACCAGCGGTCCCATCAAGATTCCCTCCTCCAGCGGATTGCCGATGGGCACCTGCTGGTAGGCGTTGACAATTCTCTCTGTTAGCTCAGCCGCAATAGACTTGTGGACAATGACCCGACGAGTAGTTGTGCACCGCTGACCAGCTGTCCCGACTGCTCCAAAGAGAATTGTCCTTGTGGCCATGTCCAGATCAGCATCTTCAGCGACGATAACGGCATTGTTTCCCCCGAGCTCTAAAATCGTCCTGCCAAATCTTCGAGCGACAGCTTCTGCTACCCGCTGCCCCATTTTTGTGGAACCGGTAAAAGATATCAGCGGAATACGTTTATCGTTGATCATCTTTTCTCCAACCACAGAGCCAAAACCAACGAGGAGGTTGAATATTCCCTGTATTCCGTGATCAGCCATGACTCGGTTGGCAATGTTCTGGACTGCTATGGCTGTTAAAGGAGTATCAGATGATGGCTTCCAGACAATCGCATCTCCACACACAGCAGCAATAGCTGCATTCCAAGACCAAACAGCTACCGGAAAATTAAAGGCTGTAATCACCCCGACGATGCCTAGAGGATGCCATTGTTCATACATCTTGTGCTGAGGGCGCTCCGAATGCATGGTTAACCCATAAAGCTGGCGAGAAAGTCCTACCGCAAAATCACAGATATCGATCATCTCCTGCACTTCGCCTACACCTTCAGCTCTTATCTTGCCCATCTCAAGAGTGACTAACTCGCCCAATGGCTCTTTAAGGTCTCTCAATGCTTGGCCCAAGTCGCGAACTACCAATCCTCTTCTGGGAGCCGGCAGCATGCGCCACGTCTTGAAAGCTTCTGCAGCTTGAGAAACTACCTTTTCATAGGTCTTTTCCGTAGCTTGAATGATCTTGGCGATAGGCTTTCCATCAGTGGGATTGTAAGAAATCAGCTCTTTGCCTTCACTGTCTTCATGCCAAGCCTCCAAGCCTGCACAAGCACCAAAATTAACCTCTTTGATTTGTAATTTTTCTAAGAGTGCTTTCATCTTATACTCCTTATCCTGAATTATTCATAAAAACTGCAGATAATTTTATTCATTCTTGAAACAATCCTGTCTGCTTCCTGTTTTTGGCCTATTTTCCAGACATGAATGGATAACGATAATCTCTGGGTGGATTAAGGTTTTCCTTCACTGCTCGAGCGCTTGTCCAGCGCAAGAGATTCAAAAGCGATCCCGCCTTGTCATTGGTCCCTGATCCCCTAGCCCCGCCAAAGGGTTGCTGGCTCACAACTGCTCCCGTCGGCTTGTCATTGATATAGAAATTGCCAGCTGCATGACGAAGGCTTCCCAAGGCCTCGATGACAGCCTTCTGGTCGGTCGCAAAAATACTTCCGGTTAGGCCGTAGGGAGAAGTGGTATCACAGATCTCAAGGGTCTTTTCGTATTCTGTGGAAGGATAGACGTAGACAGTCAGGACTGGCCCGAATATCTCTTCTTCCATCAGCTTGTGTTTGGGATCGGTCACCGCAACCAGAGTAGGTTCTATGAAATAGCCTTTTGAATCATCGTAGTTGCCACCGCAAATAATCTCGGCTTCAGTGGAGTCCTTAGCATATTCAATGTATTCTACAATGCTGTCAAAAGCTAACTTGTCTATGACGGCGCCCATGAAATTCTTAAAATCCGTTATATCTCCCATCTTGATCGTTTTTATCTCTTCCCCTAGCCTCTCTTTTATGGAAGGCCAGAGGTTCGAAGGTAGGTAGGCGCGACTGGCGGCGGAACATTTCTGTCCCTGGAATTCGTAAGCACCCCGGATCAGTGCGGTGACGACTGCCTCAACATCAGCAGAGGCATGCACAAAGACAAAGTCCTTTCCTCCTGTTTCTCCAACAATCCTGGGATAGCTACGGTAATTCATGATGTTGGCTCCGATGGTTTTCCACATGTCTTGGAAAACAGAAGTGCTTCCCGTGAAATGTACGCCGGCCAAATCCGGCTTCTCCAGAACAGGATCACCCACATAACGTCCAGGTCCAGGAATAAAATTGATCACTCCATCAGACAATCCTGCCTCCTTCCATAACTGAGTCAAAAAATAGGCAGAATAAACAGCAGAAGAAGCTGGCTTCCACAGGACTGTGTTTCCCATCATGGCTGGAGAAGTGGGCAGGTTGCCGGCTATGGAAGTGAAATTGAAGGGAGTCACAGCAAAAACGAATCCTTCTAAAGCCCGGTATTCCATATAGTTCCAGGTTGAGGCCGAGGACTCAGGCTGCAGGGCGTATATCTGGCTTATGTAGTAAGGATTAAATCGGTAGAAATCAACTAATTCACAAGCTGAATCGATCTCTGCCTGATGAGATGTCTTGGACTGGCCCAACATGGTGGATGCATTCAGGATATCGCGGTACTTTGTAGCCAGCAGCTCAGCCGCTCTGAGAAAAACCGAGACCCGCGCCCCCCAATCCATTTCTGACCACTCTTTCCAGGCCTTCTTGGCTTCCTTTACGGCTTCCTCTATTTCCTTTGGTCCAGCCTTGTGGTATTGACCTAAGAGATGGCCATGGTCATGGGGACAACGGCAGTCGCTGAGGTTTCCAGTCCGCACTTCTTTTCCCCCGATAATCAAAGGGATTTCAATCTCTTCATCCAACATCTTCTTGAGTTGAGCCGTTAGTCTTTCCCGTTCCCTGGTTCCAGGGGCATAGCTATAAACAGGTTCGTTGAAAGGATCCGGGACTTTTATGATTGCATTGCTCATCAATTCCTCCTTTATCGAGTTGATGGAAATTTATTCTATCAAAGGCCAAGGTCTTTATCTATTTCTTGCATGGCCTTTAGACAAATGGACAGAAATTCATCCAGCTCCAGGTTAATATTCTGGCATTGCTCTATATCCTCTCTCCTTGCTCCCCGAGCAAAACTTTTTTCCTTGTATCTTCTCTTTAAAAAACCGAGGTCCACTTCTTTAAGCTTCTTAGACGGATGCATTAAGGTGGCAGCGATGATTAGACCTGTCAGTGGATCAATGGAAAAAATCGCCCAATCCATGTCGCTCTGACAGGAAACCTGCCCCGCGTGAGCCTGAACGGCCTGAATTATATCGGGCTCTACCTCCAATTCCTTCAAGATTTTTATGGTCTCTGTGGTGTGGAGTTCAGGACTTTTCTCGGTCAACTCATAGTCAAGGTCATGCAGGATTCCAGCCAGGCCCCATCTCTCTGTATCCTGATTGAGACGGGAGGCCACAGCCTTCATGCAGGCTTCTACGGCTAAACAATGCTTTACTAGATTTTTATTTTTTAGGTGTTGCTGAACAAGCTCAAAGGCTTCTCCTCTTTCCATCTTAAAAACTCCTTTTCTTTGAATTCTCTATTTAAACCAAAAAACAAAACATTATCAAATTTTTTTCATTCTTTATACCCGCAGATTTACGGTAAAATCCGCCTGTCCGACCCAGTCTCCTGGATTTCCTCTTTTTCTATCGTGAAGGAAATTTCTGTTTCAGCCTTTTCCTTGGCATCCAAAACATTAACTCCTACCGTGTAATCTCCGGTTGCTTCAGGGTACCAAGTCCATGACCCTCGTTCTGAGATTTCCTGGACAATTTCTTTCTCATCCTCTGTCTTCAGAAAGAACTCATATTTAGGTAGAAAGAATCCGGTAGCTTTGGCCGAAAAGACAATTTCTTCCCCGATTTTTTGCGGTGATTCCTTGGAAGGAGTCAACGTCACCGCTACGACCTTTTTCAAGAACACGAGTCTTCCTTTATCTTGCTTATAATCATAAAGACTGATGAGCAGATAGGGTTCAAGCCATAAGGGATTTGACCTCACTTCCTGGCCAGCATCATAAGTCCCTTTTTTTAATCCTGTCTTTATATCAAAGCAGACCAAGGTTGAAGACAAGGAAGAAGCCACGATTTTTCCCTCTATGATTTCCAGATCATAGGCGCTTCGCGAAGGAAGAACCTGCCACCATAGAATTGTTCCGTTATTCTTATTCAAAGAGTACAAAGCGCTGTCCCAACTGATAAAGAATACTCTCTTCTCATCAGTTACAGGTTGGGAGAGAATTTTTCCACCTGTCTTGACTTTCCATTTCTTTTTTCTCTTTTTTAGGTCTAAACCATAGAAGTATTGATCATGAGACCCGAAGTAAAGCTTCTTCCCGTCTACCAAAGGAGAGGCTTCAATCTTCCCTCCGGTCTCAAATTTACCTATCAGTTTTCCGCTTCGGCTCAGGAAATAGAGTAAACCGTCATCACAACCAAAAATAATCCCGGAGTCAGAAAACACTGGACCCGACCGGATCGCCCCTCCGGCCTGAAACCGCCAAGTCTGTTCGCCAGCCTCAGGATCAAAGGCCACCAACCCTCCCTCATCTGTTCCCCAGTATAACCTTTTTCGATCCTCCTTTAGCTCGGAGGTGACGATCTCCTCTGTCTTTTTTTCCCAGAGCAATTGACCTTCTTCGTCAAGGCAGTACAAGGTGTTTTTTTTGTCGAAAACATAGATTTTTTCTTCCCCCATGAGAGGAGCACTGATCAGAGGATTTTTGGCCTTGTATTTCCACAATATCTT
>WVZL01000040.1:0-23938 GCA_011772495.1 Candidatus Aminicenantota bacterium | reverse complement strand
GGGGCTTAAAAAACGAACAGGATCCCAATAAAAGACTCACCAGCAATAGAGAAGTCAATTTCTTCATTCAAGGAGCCCTATGATATCATTTTTCCTGCTTCTTCCTCAATCTTTACAGAAGCGAAGGAAACTTGTATTATTTTTTAAGGTTCTGAGTAATGATCAATTACATTATTCTCTATAAAATCAGAAAAAGAGTAAAAAAAATCTTAAAAGACAAAATCGCTGACGGGGAACTGGCGACTACCGAGACTTCTTGCCTCGGTTGTGTGGCTGATGAGATAAGCTGGGAGCTTTACTACCTATTGAAAGAGAACAAGGAAGGCCATAAATAAATCATTGAATACAGAATGCTTGTTTCCTTAGTTGAAAGGCTAACTAGATAATAACGATTCCCTAGATTTCAGGTTCTCTGAATCTTACTTTTTCCCGAGCTTTCTTTTGGAGCCTTTATTCTTGCGTTTCTTTTCTGAATCCTTGCTCTGTCCTGCTTTCTGTTTTAAGATTTGGGTTTTAGTCTTTTCCCACCATTCAATTCTCTTCTTGATATCTCTCTCCAGGCCAAGGTTTCCAGGAGTGTAATATTTCCGTCCCTTCAAGCGCTCAGGGAAAGTCTCCATATCGGTAGTGGAAAAAGGGAGGTCATGAGCGTATTCATAACCTTCTCCATAACCGGTATCCTTCATCAATTGGGTGACAGGATTTCTCAGATGAAGAGGGACGGGCTCAAAAGGACTCTCCTCCACATCCTTCTTAGCCTTTGAAAAAGCCACATAGGCCCGATTGCTTTTAGGAGCCGCAGACAAGTAAATAACAGCCTCTGCTAGAGCTAACTCTCCTTCAGGAGACCCAATAAAATCATAAGCCTCTTTGGCTCGGAGGGAAATGGCTAGGGCCTGGGGATCAGCCAGGCCAATATCTTCAGAGGCAAACCTCACCAGCCTCCGGGCAATATAGAGAGGATCTTCTCCAGCCACAAGCATCCTCGTCAACCAATAGAGGGAAGCGTCCGTATCGCTGTTACGAAGGCTTTTGTGGAGAGCTGAGATCAAGTTGAAGTGTTCTTCCCCTTTCTTGTCATACAGGAGGATTCTTTTCTGTAAAGCCTCTTTGACATCTTCAATCGTAATTTTGGATCCCTTGGCCAAGTCAGCCGATATCTCCAGAGTATTGAGAGCTCTTCTGGCATCTCCATTTGCATAATCGACAATCATCTGCTGGGCTTGACTCTCCAGTTTGATACCGGAATTTCCCAATCCATTCTCTTGGTCAGTCAAAGCATCCTTGACGATACGGACCAAAGTCTCTCCAGATAACTGATGAAGAACCAGAACTTTCATCCGTGAGAGAAGAGGAGCGATAATCTCGAAAGAAGGATTCTCTGTTGTCGAACCGAAGAGAATGATGTCTCCCTTCTCCACGTAGGGTAAAAAAGCCCCCTGTTGGGCCTTATTAAAACGGTGCATTTCATCGATAAAAATGACTGTGGGCTGCCCATAAAGATTTTTATGACTTTCAGCCTTGGCCATAACGTCTTTGACTTCCTTTATTCCTGAGAGGACAGCGCTAAAGAAGAGACAAGGATAATCGAAATGTTTAGCCAGGATGTTGCCCAAAGTGGTTTTTCCTGAACCAGGTGGTCCCCAGAAGATGACAGATACTAGATGGTCAGTCTCGATAAGTTGAGTCAGGATCTTTCCTTGGCCGATAAGATGCTCCTGTCCGTAGAATCGCTCCAAGCTCCTGGGGCGCATTCTTTCTGCCAGAGGAGTATGCTTCTTGGCTTTTTTCATTTTCTTTGGTGTATTTGAATTATAACATAAATGGGATCAGGCCTTTATGAGTTTTATAGTTTGACCTTAGCTTGACGGTAAAAGGATTCCATGTTAAGGTTATCAAGGAAATTCGCCCAAAACGAATTCCCTAGGGATGTCCGGATGAAAAGCGAGAGAATGCCAGAAAAGCTGGTATATAGGCTAGAAGAAATTAGCCGTATGGCTCAACTTGATCCTCAAGTCATCGCCATCTGGGAAAAGGAATTTCCCTTCCTGCGTGCGGGTCAAACAGCTGCAGGACACAAAGTATTCCGCCAGAAGGACTTAGCCATCATTATAAGAATAAAAGAATTGTTGGAAAAAAAAGGGTACACTCTGGCCGGAGCAAAGAGAAAAATAGAAGAGGAATTCGGAACGAAGACGATGAGCCCGGTCCATCCAGACCATTTGAAAAAAACTCTGATCCAAGTGAAAGAACAACTGAAGGAAATAGCCGATCTACTGGAAAAAGGCCTTAGAAAACATTAAAATCTTTCCTTTGTATCTGTTATAATCTTATCCTTGGTCGGGACGTGGCGCAGCCTGGTAGCGCACACGCTTGGGGTGCGTGGGGTCGGCGGTTCAAATCCGCTCGTCCCGACCATCTTTTTTGAAATCTCAAGGAAAATAAATGAGATAAACCCTTCCTTTCCTAAACAGATAAAAAACAGTTAAAATAATATTCTTTAAATGTTAAGATAGTCCTCTTTACCAGCCATTAAAAAAGGATATTTCCTCTTTGAGCAAAGGAACGAAAGCTAAGAATAAAACCGAGAAGCAGCTGATCCTTCTCACCAATGACGATGGTTTTTTTTCAGAAGGCATAAAAACCCTGGCCCGACATCTTGGAGATATGGGCTCAGTTTTTATTGTAGCCCCTGACAGGGAAAAAAGTGCCACTTCCCTTGCCCTGACTCTTCATCGTCCCTTAAGAATCCAAAGGATTCAAGAACGCATCTATGCTGTGAATGGGACTCCAGCGGATTGTATTTATCTGGCCGTAAAAAAATTATTGCCTAAAAGGCCCGAGTTGATCATCTCTGGCCTTAATCAAGGCCCAAACCTGGGCCAGCAAGACATATCCTATTCAGGAACAGTGGCGGCGGCTATTCAAGGAAGCTTCCTACAAATACCTTCGATAGCGATATCTGTTTTACCCGACAAAAAAGGCCAGTACTTCTTTAAGTTTTCGGCTCAGATTGCCCATCGACTGGCTAAAGCCCTGACTAAAGAAAAGCTTCCCCAAGGTATCCTTCTCAACCTGAACATCCCTCCCCCTCCAGTTAAGGGCATCAAGATAACAAAACTGGGTGAGAAAAGGTACGATCCTGAAATTATCGAAGAGAAAGACCCCAGGAATAAGACTTTTTACTGGTTAGGAACAGGAAATCCCAAAGCCCTGGGAGATGAGGATAGTGATGTGAATACCACAAATCAAGGCTACATCTCAATCACTCCACTTCATCTTGACCTGACGGATTATCAAGCCATGAAGTTACCGGGGTTGAAAAAACTTATTTCTTTCCTGGAAGATGAAAATATTAAGAAAACTCTATGAATGGGTGCTCCACTGGGCAGATACCCCTTACGGCCCTCTCGCGCTCTTCCTCTTGGCCTTAGCAGAGAGCTCCTTCTTCCCTATTCCTCCTGACCCTCTTTTAATCGTCCTTTGTTTAGGAGCTGTAAAGAAATCCTGGCGCTTTGCATTTTACACCTCCCTTGCTTCTGTGATCGGGGGCGCTATTGGCTATCTTATCGGTTTTGGATTCTGGGAAGTGGCGGATAGTTTTTTCTACAAGTATGTTCCAGGATTCACAGAAGAAGTCTTCCAAAAAGTGATGCGTAATTTTCATCAATACGGATTCTGGTATGTTTTTTCGGCGGGCTTCACTCCTATTCCTTATAAAGTCTTCACTATCGCCTCAGGGGTCTTCAGGTTGAACTTCCCTCTTTTTCTTCTCGCCTCGACACTCAGCCGCTCTCTCCGTTTCTTCGTGGTAGCGGGCCTATTCAGAAAATTTGGGCCTGAAGTTAAGGGTTTTATTGATAAATATTTTAATCTTCTGACTTTTCTTTTTTTTCTCCTTCTCATCGGGGGATTTCTTCTCGTCAAATTCCTCATAAAATAACAGACTAGAACCGAACATCTCCCTCCTGGTACCGGTTATTCACACTTCTTTCGTGCGATTCCCCGAATCCATAAACAATAATTATAGTTGTCTGCGATCTAGAGGAAAATGCGAAGAAAACAGACTATTCAAGGCGAAGGATTAGTAAGGCGGGTATTACCTGAACTTTCGAGTTACATAAATACGGGACTCTGGAATCTGGTCTTCCGGGAATCCTAGGACCTGGGCAAATTCTCTGAGTTTTTCCTGTATTTTCCTGATATTACTTGGTCCCATGCGGAGAAAGTGTTTTTGGCTTTCGCTCAGAGTCTCCAATTTCTGGTCCACCATTATGTAAGTCACAACTTTCTTCTCTACTAAAATATCTCCTTCAACCACCGGAGTTTTAAGAAGTTCCACCACAGCCGTGAAAAGGGTGTCATGGAAATCCTGGTTGGGATATCCGAGTTCAAAGTAAGCCTCTTGAATGAGAGGTTTTAGCTCCCAGTAAAGCTTGGCGCATTCCTTAGCATCCAAAGACTCAAAGACTTCGACAACAAGATCATAACGAGAATAAGAGGCAGGGCTGAGATAATATCTTTTGCTTCTCTTGATGACGTCAAAATCTTCTCTAGGAGACAGGAATCCAAGGTGAGAGCGGGGACTCATTCCATCGGCAATATTGTCAATCACTGCCACAAACTTCCTTATCATGTCCTTATTCTTTAACCAGGAAGTCAATTGCGGATGGGAGGAAAGCTTGACTGCTAATTTGTTCACCAGGTCATCACTTTTATCAAGATCCAATTGTCGTTCGGTCAGCACCCTCTCGACTTCTTCCCCCAATGGCTTGTCTGCTGGAAGCTCTGATGGCTCCTCTTGAATGGCTTGAGCGACAAAAGGTTCTTCTGATTTCTTATAAAAGAAAAAATAATAGATCCCAAAACCTATCCCGATCAGGGCAATCAAAAGTATTGCCGTCCAAACGACTTTTCTAAAATCTTCCATCCTTCTCTATCTCTATCTAACGCTTTCTAAGACCCTTTAGTCTTTTTGGGTGATTAACGAATATATTACTTTTTCCTCGATCCAATATTCCTTTGCTAAACTTACTTATATTCCTCAAAAAAAAAGATGTCAAGCTCCAAAATATCTTCCTCCGTTGACAGTCTACTTTTAGCTATGATATAAGTTCTCCACGAAGGCTCTTCCTTCTGAGGAAGAAGGTGAAAAAAATCAAGAAACCAGGAAGAGCGATTCAATATATTTTCCTTGTATATCAATCCTAAGGAGCAAAGAATGGCCAACTTTTACTCTTTCAGCAAAATAGAAAGCTTCAATCAGTGCCGATTGCAATTCAAGTACAGATACATCGACAGGATCACCACTGAAATAGAAACGATCGAAGCTTTTATGGGGAGTCGAGTCCACGATGCTCTAAAAGAATTCTATGATTTCGTTAAAAACAATGTTATTCAGTCGAAAGAATGGATCATTTCAAGATACGATGATCTATGGAATAAAAACTATAATGACTCCATAAAAATCGTAAAAAAAGAATTCTCCCCAGAAGATTACTATGAAAAAGGAAAAAAATGTCTAAGTGATTATTATGACGAGTACGAACCCTTCGGCCAGACTAAAATCGTCAAAACAGAAGAACCAATCCGATTTCATATAAAGCATAACAATGAAGAATTTCCGTTCTATGGAATATTGGACCGTTTGGATTGGAATGATGAGCAAAAGATATTCGAAGTCCACGATTACAAAACATCGGCGACTCTGATGACTCAGGAGAGTGCCGACCAAGACTACCAACTGGCCCTCTACCAACTGGCCATCATGAGCAAATGGCCAGAAGCTGAAAAAGCCCGCCTTATCTGGCATTTTCTCCTTTTTAATAAACAAATTGAATCTTCTCGAACAAAACAGCAGTTGACAGAACTCCAAGAGATCGTGGTGGATAAAATCAAAGAGATCGAGGCCTGCTCTGATTTTCCTCCCTGCAAGAGCGCGCTCTGCAACTGGTGCGATTTTCAAGAAATTTGCCCCCTATGGAAACACCCGAAAAAGATGGAAAAATTGGAGGTCAACGAATACAGAAAAGACCCCGGAGTAAAACTTGTTTCCAAGTATACCGAGCTGGAGGAAGAAAAGAGTGAGCTGAAAAAAAGAATTTTTGATATAGAAGCCGAGCAATCAAAAATTCAAGAAGCAGCGGTTGAGCTGGCAGAAAGGGAACAAATCCAGGTCATCGATGGTCCTGATAAGCGCTTGGTGGTTACCATAAAAAAGGAACTCCGAGCCCCAACCAGGAAGGAAAATCCGGAGAACTGGGAAAAGCTCAGGAGCATCCTCGTAAAAGAACACAAGTATGAAGAGGTATCAACCGTGAACAACAACATGCTGAGCGTAAAGATGAAAAACTGGCCTAAAGAATTTATCGATAAAATCAAGACGTTGCTCATAGATAAGGAAATAAAAAGAGTCGACCTCAGAAGTAAAAATTAAAAATATGTTAAAATATTGAAGATGCTTCAGTTGCGGGGCGTAGCGCAGTCTGGTTAGCGCACAGCGTTCGGGACGCTGGGGTCAGGGGTTCGAATCCCCTCGCCCCGACTCTATCATCCGTCACCCACTTCATCGTCCTCTTCTCTTGACTTTATTTCCTGGTTTCACCTGAAGTCGGCGTTTCAAGCTTAAATAGATACATCTTTTCATTAAAAAGGGATTCAATACATGGAGAAGATTTGAGCCAGACGATCAAGTCGTCTCAATCAACTCATAATCCATGCTTCCCAGGCCAATCTTTTCTCCATGTCTGAGTTGGATTGACCAATCCACCTTGTATCCTGCCTTGAGTATATCTTTCCCGCTCTGCTTGTTTATCAGATGGACAGAGGCCATATCAATCGCCACTGGATCAGGAGAGGCTAGAATCCCGATATCCTCTACGATAAGAGGCTCATCCTCGGCCATACAATCACAATCCTTGGTTACCTTGAGCAGAAAATTCAAGTGGCCAACTTTGCTTTTTAGAGCATAATGGAGAGCATAGGAATATTCAGCCATTTTCTCCTGAACGCGAAGAGAATCCTGGTCCCAGCGCCATTTGACTGCTCCTGGTTTGCAGACAACCAGGCATTCCCCACATCCAATACACTTTTCTGCATCAATGACAGCACTCCCTTCCTTCTGTGTTATCGCCTGAGTAGGACAATAATCGAGGCAGATCCCGCAGTTGGTACATTTTTTTTCGTTTATCCAGGGATGAATGTCTGAATGTTGTTCGAGCTTCCCAGCTCTAGACGCACATCCCATGCCTAGATTCTTTATAGCTCCTCCAAAGCCAGTCAAGGTATGGCCAGTGAAATGGTTCAAACAGAGTAAGGCATCCAGATGGAGAAAGGTGGCAGCGATCTTGGCTGATTTTATTCGAGAAAGGTTGACTCGAACTTCATCATCATCCTGCCCGACAAGACCGTCGGCAATGATGACTGGCAGGCCTAAATTTTCAGGAGTGAAGCCGTGCTCTCCAGCCAGTCGAAGATGGTCGACAGAGTTGGATCTCTTCCCTGTATAGAGAGTGTTGGAGTCAGTCATGAACGCTCGGGAAGTCTTGCCAAGAATTTCACCAATAATCCCGGCCAGCCATCGTGGCTTTATAAAGCCTGTATTGCCTATTTCTCCGAAATGGATTTTTAGAGCTACAAAGGATTCTTTTTTAATATCTTCAGTTAAGCCAGTTTTCTGAAAGACCTTTTTAGCTTTTGTAGAGAGGAGCTCGGGCCCATCATCGCTTTTGGCTCGAATAAAATAGACTTTACTCGTCATGTATTAATCTTTGAGTTCGACTCTTCTAAGATCGCCTCAGCTGCTTTCACGCCTGAGCCTGGTTTAGACTTATAACCTAAAGAAGATAGAGTCTTTTCCAAGGCTTGCAAAGCAAAATACACCTGAGATTCAGAGATATTTCCCATATGTCCCATGCGAAAGACTCTGCCCATCGTCTCTCCCAATCCTCCGGCCACCACGACTCCATTCTCATAATATAGATTTCTGAAGGCCTTATCCTCTATTCCTTCGGGGTAATTGACAACCGAAAGTGTATCAGCCAGGAAAGGCTCTTCGGTGAAGAATGAAAAACCCAGCTCTGATAGAGCCGCTCTTATCGCTCTGGCCGTCCGAGCGTGGCGGGAGAACCTCTTTTCCATACCTTCCTCAAGGACAATCTTTGTGCTTTCATAAAAGGCTCTTATCTCGTTGACACAGGGCGTAGAGAAATATTTAGAAGGGTCGTTCATGATGGGAAGCCATCTTAGCCAATCAGAATAAAACGCAGGGATGGCTTGAATGGCCCTTCTTTTTTCTAGGCTCTTTCCTGAAGCGACCAATACAGCCAGGCCGGGCGGAGCACCAAAACACTTTTGAGCCGCAGTGAGGATCACATCCACGCCCCAATCATCCATCCTTTCCTCAATCCCCCCAGTCGCACAAACTCCATCGATGATGTAGATGAGGTTATGATTTTTTAATACTTCAGCATAATCCTTAACAGGCGCACATCCTCCGGTACATGTATCGACATGAGTACTCACCACCGCCTCGTACTTTGCCTCTGCCAGGCTTTTCTCCAACTCTTCAGGTAAGACCGCCTTCCCCCATTCACATTCGATGATGTCATGATCAAGGCCAAAGGCTTCGGCAATCTGAGCCATCCTGTGGCCAAAAAAACCCTGCGAGAGGACTAGAATTCTCTCGCCCTTATCAACTGTATTGATGAGCGCCATCTCCATGGCTAAAGTCCCTGCCCCAGCCACGATGAAAGATTCTCCCTTCTTACAAAAAACAATCTCCTTTAGGTTGGCGAGAGATTGCTTTAATTCCACCACCAGGGTGGGGCTCACATGAGAGATGGTAGGATTAGAGAGGTTGTTTAAAATGCGCGGATGCACAGGTGTTGGCCCGGGAATCAGGAGAAGTTTTTCAGTTTGCATTTTGTCTCCAAGAAAAATAAATCTTTCCCATTTTCATCAATATTCTCTCATAAATCAAGCCAGAATTCAGTGTTCTCTCGGGTTCAAGCTTAGCGTGGCAGTACAATTTGAACATCATTTCAGGCACGAACATTTCATCTTTACTAGATATGACTCGCTTATGAAGATGTTTCCAATCGTGAATTGGCAGTAGACCTGGCTTGGAAAGATTTGGTAGTATTATGCATCCTCCAGAAAAAGAGAAAAATGCAAAGGTCCTTTATATGAAAGCGAAATCAATCCTTTTTACTCCGATCAAGCTCGGGCCTATAGAGATCCCGAATAGATTTGTGCGCTCAGCAACTCACGATTTCCTGGCTGAGAAGGATGGCTCCGTCACTGATAAGCAGGTTTTGCTCTTTACACACCTAGCCAAAGGAGAAGTTGGCCTCATCATCACCGGACATGCTTACGTCAGCCTGCAGGGTAAGGCCAGCCCTTATCAAATCGCTGTCGATGAAGATAAATCGATCGAAGGATTACAGAACATCACTGAGGCTGTCCATGCTTACCCCAGCCGAATCTTCTTGCAGCTCTCTCACGCCGGGAGGCAGACCAAACCAAAACTCTGCCAATGTACTCCTCAGTCTCCTTCTGCTGTTTACGAGCCAATTTATAAAGTCATGCCGAAAGAGATGACAAGCCAGGAAATTCATCAAGTCATCGAAGATTTCGTCTCGGCCAGCAGAAGAGCGAAACAGGCAGGGTTTGACGGCGTTCAGCTTCATGTCGCCCATGGTTATCTTCTCTCCAGCTTTATTTCACCCTACACGAACAGAAGACAGGATGAATGGGGAGGAACTCTGGCCAATCGCCTCAGAATCGTCGTCGAAATCATAAGAGCAATCAAGCGAATACGAGGCCAGGATTTTGCTTTAACGGTAAAATTAAATTCCACAGATTTTCTCCCCCAAGGCCTAAAACTTGAAGAAAGCGTAAAGATTGCCGCGGAGCTGGAAAGAGAAGGAATAGATGGGATCGAGGTGAGCGGCGGAACCGCCGAGGCTGGACAGGGCTCTATCTGGAAAGGACTGCGTTCAGAAGATCAAGAAGGTTATTTTATTCAAAGTGCGGCCCGGATTAAGTCTGCGATCTCCATTCCAGTTATTGGCCTAGGCGGAATCAGGTCCTTTTCAATCATGGAGAAATTTATCCAAGAAGGCCAGGTCGACCTCATCTCCATGAGCCGGCCTTTTATACGGGCACCTTATCTTGTAAAAAAATTTCGAGAAGGAAAAATCAAAAAGTCTGAATGCATCTCCTGTAATAAATGCTTCAACCTGAGAGGAATCAGCTGTGCTGAGCTGAAAAGAGGCTAGTATCCCCAGACTAGCTCAACACTCTAGATGAGTAGAAGCCGAATCATTCTTGATCAGCTTCGCTGATTTTATAATTCACACCCTCATAATGAATTATAAGATTCTTGGCCACTGAAAGGTATTTGGCGATTCCAGGATTCTCCAGAACTAGGCGAAAAAATTTTTCAGAGTTGAACTGGATTTCTTTCACCGGGCTCCCCTCTTCATAGACGCTGTCGACCCAGTAGGAATCCTTAAGGTAAAAAGTCTTTTCTTCTTTATAGCGAATTTGCTGTGATACAACTTGAAGAGCTTGATCCTGTACTTTAAAGACTTGAGTGGCCTTAGCCATCTTGACTGCACCAGCACCGGTGACTTTCTTGGCTCTGAGAGCCTCTTCAGCTTCAGGAGCTGCCGCAGGAATGAGGCGGCGTTCCTTCTCTGTGACTAGAAAAGAAGTGTAGGGAGTCACGATTCCATACTTCAGCCCCAGCTTTTTCACTTCTTCAACCAGCTCCAGTGTTTCTCCCTGGAGACGAATCTCTTCGAGAAGATAGCCTACGCGTCTGGTTGCCCAGAGCCGAGGCAGAAAATCAAAAGAGACATCCCTGGCTAAAGCTTGTCTTTCCAAAACAAATTTTTTCTCCTTTTTCCCGACCTTACCAGTAAGGATGACCGACACTGGTCCCTTTCCTTTGAATTTTCCCAGCAAGACAAGCTGCGATCCCTTAAAGAGATCAGGCAAATTCCGAGGGTACGAGTCTCTGACCTCTACTCCCCTGAAGGATATCTTCAGGTCGGAAAGAAGAGGGGAAGAAATCTTTTCATAATAGCTGGAAACAGCCACCTCCAAATCATCCCCCTGCTCCACATAAACAGAAGTTCCTCTGTTATCAGCAGAAATCCTATCCAGAAGTTCTGTATTCACATCGTTGCCGACTCCAAAAACGAATATTCGAGATCTAATGGCATTGTTTTGACTGATATTCCGGAGAATATCAGGAGTTCGAGTGACTCCGACCGTCGGCAATCCATCAGTGAGGAAAAGAATATAATTGGGTCTATCTCCAGCTTGAGTCAGTTTTAAGGCCTGGAGAAGGGCCTCATTGATGTTTGTTCCTCCTGCATCCTCGATCTTATCCACAAACTGAAGAGCTCGGGATTCGTTCTGAGGGTCTGCTGCGACCAACTCTGGAGAAAAGACTTCAACGCTGTCATCAAAATCAATGATGGAAAATTTATCGTTTTCATCCAAATGATTGATGATGAAGCGGGCAGCATCTTTAGCCTGGATGATTTTCTTGCCGCTCATGCTTCCTGAGCTGTCCAGGACAAAAACGATATTCTTGTTGAGAAGTTTCTCTTTCTTGCTCGTATAAGGAGGCGAAGCTAACAGCATATAATAATTTTCCTTTTCTTCCTCCCAGTTTAAAAAGGAAAGGCCGATATCATCCTGAGAAAGCGAGTAATAGAGGATAAAATCTTTGTCCGGCTTGACGTTTCTTTCTTCAAAACCGACGGTGGCTTTTGTTTCACTGATCTTCCTTACGGAAACTTTATGAGAGGAAGAATAGATATTGGCTACGGGAACGCTGGAGTCGATTTTAACAGAGATGACCACCTCTTCGATCGGTTTCAAAGAAAACCTCTCAGTGTTCAACGGATAAAGATACTTGATAAGATTATTCTCAGCTTTGAGGATTTCAGTATAAGAAAGCTGTATCCTCTTTTCTCCGTGGGCTGGGATGGGGTAAACACGAGCCCTAAACATGTTTCTACCCATGTATTCGAGAAGAGCGGGATCCTTCATCCTCCGCACAATATCTTGATAGATCTTGCGCGCCTTATCCCGGTCGAGAATTTCTCCCTCGATTCTTTGGTTGCCAATATACATCGCAAACTCAGATATGGCTGCTCTCTCGGGAATGGGGAAAATAAAAATTCCTTCGATATCTCGATGATGATTGTTGATAAAGACCTGGTCAATGGAGGTCTTGGCCACCTGTCCCGTTATTTCGACATTCACTCTATGGTATTTAACCGATAAAGGAGGGATCCTTTCTTCTGGACGTGGAAGAACAGGAATAATAAATCCATCACTATACAGATTCAAGGCTAGTCCGTTAAGGAAAAGAAGGAAAACGAGAGAAAAATAGATCTTGGATTTAATATCTTTACTCATGACATTTCTCCTAAAGAATAAGATTCAAACCATATAAGTAAAACTTTTCTTTCCTGGAGAAAGTTTCAATACCACTTCTCTCCTCCCAGGCTTTATCTCTCTAAACCTGGGAAGAGGTTCTCTATCTTCTTTTGCAGCTCGTCCACAGACTTGACTAATTCGACAGAAGAAGGAAATTTTTCTTTTTCAGAACTCAGAATAAAAACCTTAGTGATTCCAGCTTCCTCTGCTGCCTTTACATCAAAAAGAGAATCTCCTACGATGCAACTCGCCTGCCTCTCGATTCCAAATTTCTTGAGAGCAGCCAGAAAAGGAGCACCAGATGGCTTCCATAAACCATCCTCTCGGGTAAGAACATGATCAAATTCAAGTTTGAATCTTTTTAAAAGATTCAAGACATTTTTGCGAGAGTTATTCGTGACCAGGATTTTTTTTATCCCTCTTTCTTCGAGTAAACCCATCAATCGAGGAATGCCTTTCTTCAGGACTGCTTTGTTGGAGGCTTCTTCTTCAAATTTTTCAAGCAGTCGTAACTTCTTGGTTTTTTCCGGTTCTTCTAGATTTGAAATATAATGCAGAATCGGCACATCTTGAGTTCCCAATTTTTTCCTGATGAGAATCCAATCGTAAGGAACATCAACCAGAGTCCCGTCTAAATCAAAGATGACCGCTTCTAACTCTCTCATTTTAAAATTGGTTTGGCCTTTCCGACTTCGAACAAAGGCTCTCCTTTACTAATAGGAGGAGTATTAATGATGTAGAGGATGATTCCGCTGAAAGGAGCTCTCACTTCTTCTTTTACTTCTCCCAAGTAATCGGTTATATAACCCACCTTTTCCCCCTTAGCCACATGATAGCCCATCTTGGTGAGCGGATAGAATAAGCCATCATGGTTAGAATAAATAACTTCATAGGGCTCTATCCAGACTGGTTCGGTAATGAATTCTGGCTCTCCCTCTATCATTTTAAAAAGTCTCATGATGTTGAGAATCCCTTTCACGTTGCGAACAATAGAAATTTCATCCGTCTTGCCCAAATACCCTGACTCGGTAGTTATGGCAGGCTTGGAAAGGAGAATGGCTGTGTTGCCCAAGTATTTGGAATGAGAGATATCTCTGGACCGGGTTTTATCAATGATGATGTACTTCAGCCCGAAAGCCAAGAGCATCTTTTTGGTAACCTGGTCTATTTCTTGGTCACCCTTTATCATCCAGTAAGCATAGGGGATGAGAGCTTCATTGCCGTCACCGCAATGAAGATCTATGAGATAATCGCTTTTCTCTATGACAGCTTCTTTCAGAACAAAAGCTATACGCTGGCTGATTGTTCCCTGGGGATCACCGGGAAAAACTCTGTTTAAATTCTTCCAGTCATAGGGGCCGTAATAGATGATTCTTCTTTGAAAAGCAGGGAGATTAGCCACATGAATCATGATCAAAGTCCCCGCGAGAGAATCAGGATCAATCATTTTACGCAATCGATATAGGGCCAAAATCGGAGGGTATTCATAC
Organism: Candidatus Aminicenantota bacterium; assembly: GCA_011772495.1. Taxonomy (GTDB): domain Bacteria; phylum Acidobacteriota; class Aminicenantia; order Aminicenantales; family Aminicenantaceae; genus WVZL01. The sequence goes on along the minus strand of WVZL01000040.1, from coordinate 9,986 downwards.
CCGTGCACACCAGCGACTAAAGCCAATACTTTTCCTTTTCTTGATCCGTGGATGACCGTAAACGGTACCAAGGTTCTAATGCCTTCCTTTTCAGGCACTGGTAAATATCCTGACCTCATCTCTCCCGGGGAAATCTTCACAGCTCCCATGGTAAAAACATCATCGTCTCCAGCCGGCAAAGATAATGAAGCCAGGCTCAAGAGAAAAACCAATCCTGCGAATAATTTTTTTAGACTTAGGAAATCCACTTCAATGCTCCTTCATTTTTTGATTTATTCTATCAAGCTAGCGCTAGAGCGTAAAGGATAATACAAAAGATAGCTGTTATCTCTATTGTAGATTATTTGCTTCTTAAATTTTATTTTGTTATAATGCGCATCTAAAAATTGTTAAATCACTGACTTATGGGAGGCAACACTATGGGTAAGGTTTTGGCTATTATTATTGGCTTGATAGCCATGGCTGGAGGAATCATTTTAGCTGTCTTTGTATGGTGGCGCGAATTTTACGAACTCGTTTTTGGCTTTATCCCGCCCATCCTCTTTTTCGCAGGTCTCATCGCTCTGGTGGCCGGCATCACTGGAATCAAAGATGCCATGAGAACTAAAAAGCTAGAAGCTGAAGAACAAGTAGAAGCCGAAGAAAAGAAAGAATAAGAATCCTATTTTTTTAGTAAGGTTTCTGCCTTAAAGACAAGCAGCTTACTCTTCGCAGGGAAAAACACTCTTAACCCAAGAACCAACCTTTCATCACCCTGCCTTGTGAAGGTTTCTGTTTAATCTTTTGTATACTCCCCCTTCTTTGAATTGCAAACATTTGCTTGACTTGTAATTTGTAATTTGATATATTGTAATCTAATTACAATTAGAAGGAGAAATAAATGAAAAAAAAGAATCCAAAAACTGAACCCCAAGATAAGAAAGAAAGCAAATCCAAAAAACAACGGCAGAGCAAACTAGATGAACTCGGAAGTCAAGTAGAAAAAATCGCTGTCAGGACTGCGGAATCGATCAAGAAGGTCATCGACAAGGCGCTCGCCTCTCGCAATACAGTGCTCACGATTCGAGTCAATGATGAAAGCAATGATAAATTGAATATGCTGGTAGAGGCTGGGCTGTTCAAGAGCCGTTCGGAGAGCGCTGCCTATCTCATTCAAGAGGGAATCAAAAGCCAGGAACTCCTTTTTGATAAAATGGCCTCCAAGATGAAGCAGATAGAAAAGATTAAAAAGGAGCTCAAAAATATCGTATCCAAAGAGATCGCTCCTCCAACCAGTAAGTAGCAAATCATAATCTGAGTCAAATCATCTGAGCATCAGGATCGCGCCTTAGAGAGGGCGCTAAATTTGAGCTATCCTCTTGAGTTATCTCCTGGGCTACTTGCTAATTTCAGAAGAGCTATGCTAATATTTTTCAAGTGGCCGGTTTAAGTAGCTTTCTTATTTCTGCCGTTCTCTCGTTTTCTCTCTCCATCACCGCTAAAAATATAGAAAATTCATTCCTGCAAAACAATTCAAAAAGGCTTTATTCTCTTTTCTCTTCCACCAGTCACCTGAATATCTCCTTCCCTGAACCGATTTCTTTTTCTGATCAGCTTTCAAACCAGCAGGCCTATTTTCTATTCCAGCAAATTTTCTCTACTTACTCAACTTTCGAATTTTATTCCGAGAGCATCCTCCCCCTCTTCTTTGAAAAAGATGGCTTTATCTTTAAAGCAAGATGGTCTTTCCGGAATAAAAAAGACAACAACCTCTACGTTCTTCATATCTTCTTTTATTTGATGAATGAAGGATTCCCTGAAAGGAGGGCTCCGACCCAACCAGCAAAGAATAGATCCGAGAATATCAGCGAGATATGGAAGATCACTGAAATAAAGTCAGAAAGATTTTGAAGATGATAAAAAGATTTGCTGGAAAAAAAGGCTTTTTCCTTTTTTCTAGCCTGCTCGGTGGCATAACGCTCTCGGCCCTTTCCTTAATACTCTACCTCCTTCTTCCTCTTTTTATCTCCTCCAATTATTATCAAAAAAGCCTGAAACCTTTAAGGAAACAAGCCGGAGAGATAAAAAAAGAATTTGCCAACCTTATTTCTGGAATAGGATTGAACCAAGGCTCTTTTTCAGCTGTGTCTTTCCCGACAGAAAGAAACGAAATATTCGACTTGTTGAAAGAATCCAACCTCAATACAGATAATGAGGGAATCGCTTATTATGACTCAGAGGGGATGCTGACTCTCTGGCTGGGAAAAGTCATAGACTTGGAAGACATCTCTCCAGAGAAGGATACCCTAGAACTTTTCCAGGAAGAAAAGTCATCTTTCCTCGTCAAGGATAAAGCTTCTGTATTCCTTGTCTCATCCCAGGAAATCAAGGAGAGTGGATATATTGTCTTCTACAGAATTCTAGCCTTCGAACCCCAGTTCAAGACTCGCTATCTGAGAGAATATCAGTTTTTGGAACCAAAACTCCAGAGAAATCTCAACAGCATCCTGTATTACGATTATCGTGAAGATATCTCTGGATTTGAAAGATTCTTTGCCAGACATGAAGATGAATACATCGGGCAGCCAGCTCTTCAAGATAAAACCCAAACCTTGTTTTTTCCTCTGAGAAACGAAAAAGAGAAAATCATGGCTCTGGTGACTCTGGGCTCCCCTCCTCTGGCTTCGTTTGTCTCGATCCAAAAGGAATACTTCCTGATGGCCTTCTACATATTGTTCGGGGCCACTTTGATTTTATTCCTTCTTTATCTTATAAGGTCCACAACTTTTTACGAGCATAAGAATTTCTTACCTTTTCTTCTCTTCATCCTCACCGTAATCAGTCTAAGGCTCACCTTTCTATCCCTGAGCCGGTTGGAGGCGATCAAATCACTCCCGATTTTCTCTCCCTCGTTAGCCAGCTTTTTATCCTTCGGCCACCTCACCAAATCCCCCGGGGATATCTTTCTGACCTCTTTCTTTCTGCTGTCGATTATCTCCTGTCTCGTCATTTACATCAAAAATGCTCTGCAAGCCAGCAAAATAAAGTCATCATTTTTACTCTCTTTCCTTTTAAACATCGCCTTGATTCTTTTCTGTATACTCCTTTCCCTGGCTTTTCTGAAAATCTTAAAGCTCCTTATATCCAATTCAAATATCAACCTCTTGAGTTTTACATTTAGCTCAGCTTTTATCCTGCTTCATTTGAGTGTTCTTTTCCTTTTTCTGAGTTTTATTCTCCTGACCTACAGGGCCTTTCGCCTGATTTCGTATTACTCTGCTCGCTTTTTTCTTTCCCTTCCTATCTTTGCCCTTGGATTTGGAAGCTTCATTTTCTTTTTTAAGGATGAATATTCTTTTCTTCCTGTTCTTTTTCAGACGGTGGTGGGCTTTCTTATCCTGACTTATGCTTTCTTCCCTGTGATAAAGCGAAGAAAAGAGCTCTTTGCGTCTGCTTTTCTCTTGGGCACCTTATTCCTGTATGTTTCTCTTCATGACTATTCTTCCAACAGAAACAGATCTCTTATACAAAACACTCTTAAGAACATGATAGCTTCCCAAGAGAACTGGGGAGACTTTCTAGTTTCTCAGTCGATTCCTGAAATTGAAGAGAGAACAGAATCCATCCTCTCTTTCTTCAGCAATCCTGAGCGATCTGACTTTTCCCGATCGCTCTGGAGTGAAACTTCGCTGGCCAAATTCAACTGGTATTCGAGTCTGGAAATATGGGATTCTGAAGGAAAAATGCTCTCCAGATTCTCACTCAATACACCTGAGCTCTATCCTTTTGATTTCGATCTGCCAGTCAGTCAAGAATGGTCGATTTTCGATCTGAGGAGTCTTTTTATCGGGAAAGAAAAATATTTCCTCGTCGGCTATAAAGACTGGTTCAATGAAGAAACCCATTTGGGCAGATCCATCCTTATTCTCTCGGTTGATTATGATATGCTTCCCTTGCTTTATACAGCCAATCCTTATTTCGAAGTCACCCGGGTCACTTCCCTTCCTTCCCTGACCCAGCTTGATTTGGGGTTTATCATCTTTGACCTGGGTGGAAAACTTCTCTTCAATCCCCATAGGATATCTTCCGGAGTTTCTCAAGATCTTTTGGAAAGAGTTCGCACCGCAAAAGACTCTATCTGGTCTACTTTTGAAGATAAAGATAGAAATTACAATTCTTTCTATTTTAAAACAGGTCAAAGGATTTACTCGTTTTTTATTCCTAAAAAAAATTTCATCAATCATTCTGTTGAATTCCTAAAACTGCTCTTCATTTACATCATCTTTTTTCTTTTTTCTTCATTCTTGATCAATATCATTCTCGCCAGAAAAAAGATAAAAAACCCTCTCTGGTCTTTTTCTAACAAAGTCTATACGGCCTTTATCGCCATAGCCATCATATCTCTACTCATTTTCACGTTTTTCACCCGCAGCTTCATTGAACGGATTTTCGCCCAACAGTATATTGAAAAAGCGGAAATCCACGCTAATTTTGCTTATCGAGTCATGGAAGACTTTATTTTCCGCCAGCAGCCAGAAAAATATACTCCAGTGACTCCCCCTGAAGATCTAGTGCTCTGGATAAGTTCTACCATAAATAACGATGTGAACTTGTACAGGGAGGGAAAACTCTATGCCTCCAGCAGAAGAGAATTCTATGACTCAGGGCTCCTTCCAGAACTCATCGATGGAGAAATCTATTATAAAATCCAGTTTGAGAATAATCCCTTCTACACTCGAATCCAAAAAATTGGTGATTATTCTTTTCATACACTCACTATTCCCTTTTTCTTCCTGGACTCTTTTCTTCTCATTTCCCTTCCTTTTCCGTTCGAACAGCAGGAAGTATCAAAAGCCACTGGAACGTTTTTTGAATTCCTGGTGTTTATTTCTGTCTTTTTCGTCATCATCGTCCTCCTGTTCGCTCGGGGCATGGGAGCGATAATCATTACCCCTATCAAGAAACTCCTGGCTGGAACCAGAGAGGTCGGTCTAGGGAATCTTGAAGTCTCGATCGAGCACAGACCCCGGGATGAGATGAGAACTCTGATTGACGGGTTCAATGCCATGATCAAAAACTTGAAAAAACATCAGCAAGAACTGACCGAGATGAGCAAAACTGTTGCCTGGGCAGATATGGCTCGAAAGGTTGCTCACGAAATCAAAAATCCCTTAACACCTATTCAGCTCTCAGCCGAGCATTTGTTAAAAGTTCACGCCGATAAAAAGGGAGATTTCGAAAAGGCTCTGAAAGAATCCGCTTCTTTCATCATCAAAGAAGTCGAGAATTTGAAAAAAATCGCCCATGAATTCTTAGAAGCCTCAAAGGAAAAAGCTCTTAAGGAGGAATCCTTTGATCTAAAAAGTGTGATCCAAGAAACAGCTTCTCCTTATAAAAAAATGCTTTCCGAAAGAATAAAATTCAAAGAGATTTATGAAGGTGAAGATTTTGGATTCAAGGGAGATAAGGATAAGATAAGGATTGCTTTGAGAAACATATTCATTAATGCCATAGAGGCTATCCGGTACAAGGGAGAAATTGAAGTCAAACTCAAAAAAGATAACAAAAAATTTATCCTGGAAATTAATGATACAGGTATGGGCATGGAAAAAGTCATGCTGAAAAAAGCCTTTGAACCCTATTTCTCTACTAAAGATGCAGGAACAGGGTTAGGGCTTTCGATTGCCAAGAAAATCATAGAAGGCCACCGAGGGTCTATCAAAATCTCTAGCAAACTGAGACAGGGAACTGAGGTGCTAATCAAGTTTCCCCTTGCTTGACCAAGGAGACCATAAATGCCAAAGACTCTAGTCACTTATTTCAGCCAAACAGGTAACACCAAAAAAATTGCAGAGGCCATCTTTGAAGCTCTAGAGGGCGAGAAAACCATCCAACCCATCGATGAAACTCGGCAGCTGGAGGAGTATAATCTGATCTTTATCGGGTTTCCAGTTCATTCCCACAGTGTTCCTTTGAAAATTCAGGATTTTATCAAAAATATCCCTGAGAATAAGAAAATAGCCTTTTTCTCGACTCACGGGTCCTTAACAGGAAGCAGACTATCAAGAGAAGCACTCGAACACGCTGTGATCCTCGCAGCCAAAGCAAAGGTTCTAGGGACATTTTCCTGCCGAGGAAGAGTTTCCTTAGAAGCCCTGGAAGTCTTTAAGAAGTCTCCTGAGCATGAAGCTTGGGCCGAGATGGCTGCCTCAGCTGCCTCTCATCCTGATGAGAGAGATCTTGAAGATGGGAAATCCTTTTCTAAATGGATAACAACCCTGAGCCGACAGCCCTGATTCTTGGTGGAAACCGAAAAGGATAGCCTTTTATTTTTGTTTCTCTTTAAGCTCTAAAAGCACTCCCCCTAGATTTCGGGGATGAACAAAGGCAATCTTGCTTCCCTCTGCTCCCTTTTGAGGCTCTTCCTGGATGAATCGGATCCCTTTGTTCTTTAGCCTTTCCATGACTTCTTCGATTCCATCCACTTCAAGACTCAAATGATGTATTCCCTCCCCCCTTTCATTTATGAATTTTTCTAGCGGTGAATCCTCTCCAAGGGGAGCCACTAACTCCACGACAGATCCATCCTCAAATTCCAAGGGAGCAACCTTTACTCCCCTTTCTCTTATTTCCTCGATTGCTCCGACTTTGGCTGCGAACAATTCTTGCCATTTCTTCAAACTCGCCTCAAGGTCTTTAACCGCAATCCCTAGATGATCGATCCTTTTAATTCCCATCTTCTCATCCTTTAACTTTTGCCTTTGAATATTCCAATAATTTCCTCAGCTACAGAATAGGGATCTGTCTTTCTTTGGTAAATTCTTTCTATATATTCGTCAAAATCAGACTCTTCAATACTCTGAGATATCCTATCATAGATTTTGTCCTTAATAATATCCATTAACATCCAATATAACAGCCGCCTTTTTCTTTGCGCTCGGAATTCAGGGCTTTTCTTGGAAATAAATTTTTGGACTTCTTCAATCAGCAGCTCTGTCCCTTGCCCTTCAGTGGCGATCGTTTTCACGACCGGCGGTATTTCCCTATCCTTCATCCCCAGCTCAAGCATGGCTCTAAGCTGATTCTCCATTTTATCTGCCCCTGGAGCATCAGCCTTGTTGATGATGAATATATCAGCAATTTCCATGATGCCGGCCTTAAAAACCTGAATATCATCGCCAGCCCCTGGGATCAAGATCACCAGGATAACATCTGCCAGCTTTACGACCTCAACCTCATCTTGACCAACTCCAACTGTTTCTACCAGGATCATATCCTTGCCCGCTGCCTCAAAAACAGCGATGGCTTCTCCCGTCGCCTTAGCCAGCCCTCCCAAATGGCCTCGAGTGGCCATGCTCCGGATGAAGACTTCAGCATCCAAGCTGTGCCTCATCATCCGGATTCTGTCTCCTAAAATGGCTCCCCCGGAAAATGGGCTAGTGGGATCGACTGCGACTATCCCGATCTTTCTCTTGTCTTTCCGCAGGTATTCTACCATTTGATCAACCAGCGTGCTCTTCCCGGAGCCTGGAGAACCCGTGATTCCCACGATAACTGACTTCCCTGTATGGGGAAAAATTTTTTTCATGAGTTGCTGGGCATCTTTTCCATTGTTTTCAACTAGAGAAATAGCCTTAGCTACAGCCCGGGGATTTCCCTTCAGGACTTCCTTAACTAAATCCATCTTTTGAGTTTCTTTAGTTTGTTTAGTTTATCTAGCTTGTCTAGTAATCTGAAAGAACCCTTTGGGCAATGATCCAGCGCTGGATCTCAGACGTGCCTTCACCGATCGTAGCCAATTTTGAATCTCGATAAAATTTCTCGACAGGGTAATCTTTGCAAAAACCGTAGCCTCCGAATATCTGCACAGCCATAGAAGAAGCCTTTACAGCCAGTTCTGAGGCAAAGAGTTTAGCCATGGCCGATTCTTTAGGAATCTTAATCCCTTTATCTTCAAGGAAGGCAGCCCGGTAAGTCAAAAGGCGAGACGCCTCAAGCTCTGTAAAACCATCGGCCAGCATCCACTGAATAGCTTGAAAGTTCGAAATGGGCTGATCAAACTGAATCCTCTCCTTGGCATATTTTATGCTTTCTTCCAAGGCGCCGGCAGCTATTCCCAACGAAAACCCAGCAATGCTCACTCGTCCTCCATCAAGGACTGCCATAGCAGCCTTATATCCAGAGCCTTCCTCGCCCACCATGTTCTCAACCGGGACTTCCATATCTTCGAATACAAGCTCAGCTGTGTCAGCCGCCCTAATACCAAGCTTGTCTTCTTTCTTTCCTGCCTTAAAGCCTTTCATTCCCTTTTCCAGGATGAAAGCTGAAATTCCGTTCTTCTTCTTTTCTGCATCTGTAACAGCCATAACGACTGAAATCTCTGCTAGAGAGCCGTTGGTGATGAAGATTTTTGAACCATTGAGAATCCAGCGATCCCCCTTCTTTTGGGCCTTGGTTTTCAGGGACGCTGCATCAGAACCTGCTCCAGGCTCGGTGAGCCCCCATGCCCCTAAAGTCTGGCCCGAAGCCAATCTAGTCAGGTATTTTTGCTTCTGTTCTTCGTTGGCGAAAAGATTGAGATGATTAGAACAGAGCGAATTGTGGGCAGCTACGACTAAGCCCACCGAAGGGTCGACCTTAGAGATTTCTTCTAGAACAATGACATAATCCACGTTGGAATAGCCTGCCCCTGAATATTCTGTGGGAATGATGATACCCAATAATCCCATTTCGCCCAGCTTGGCCGTTAGTTCCTTCGGCCATTCACCCTTATCATCATATTCTTTGATGAGAGGTTTAATTTCCTTCTGGGCAAAATTCCTGACTGATTCTCTCAACATCTCTTGTTCTTTGGTTAACGAGAAATCCATTATTGCTCCTAGTTCAAGATAAATCCATGATATGAAAATAGTTATTAAAATTATTCATAGACAGCAAGTTATGAACATTCTTTTTCCATATTACTTTCTGGCTTTTCAATAATCAAGGAAATTTTGCTCGGCCTTCTGGTTTGACTTTAGAGTCGAAATATCTTAAATTCAGATTATGCTTCAAGGAATTTTCAGGATCATCTTGTATGGTTTTTTAGTCTATATAGTCTATCTTCTCTATCGCTTTTTCAAGGCCCTGAGTAAAGTCAATAAAACCCAAAGCAACCCCAGTCGCCATCAAGGCCAAATGGTGAAAGATGAGTACTGCAACACTTACCTCCCCCAAGAAGAAGCTATCAAAGAGATGATCGGCGGTAAGGAGCATTATTTCTGCTCCAAGGAATGCCGACAAAAGTTTATAGAAACGAAAAAACCGCAATAGCCTGCCAAACATTCTTTTCGTCTTTCTCCTCCATCTAGGGTTCAGGTGCTCCGAACAATATCTTTTGTATTTGACCTTAGACTGATGTTTGACGCTTGAGCAACCTGAGCAGGCTCGTCCGAGCCTTATTTCTTCCCTGCTTTTCGATTTGGATGAAACAAGAAACTTCGCCTCTTCATTTTTTATGATTTGAGGATATGAGGGCAACGCTCGAGATCTCCGGATTCACTGACATTCGGATAAAGCCTTTGGACGGAAGTAAAGAACTCCACCGAGAGTGGACATCCGAAAGCAAGATTGAAGATTTCGTGGTTTCCGTTACTGTAGAAGCGATTAAGCCTACAGATTAAGATTTGACGCCAGAAAAGAAGTCCAAAAAAGGGCTATGTGGATTTGAACTGTGTGATTGGATATTGATATTATGTCATGAAATTAATGCTCGTGGTGCTGCATTTCTAGCCGCTTGCGCGTCTAAGGCTGCAGCCACCGTCGTACCAGCAATAACACGTGGTAAAGGAGATCAACCGATGAGTAAACCCTTGAGCATTATCGCCCGAATGTATATCCGAGAGGGGCAGCTTGAAGGTTTCAAGAAGCAGGCCATTGAGATTGCAAACCAGACCAGGGAAAAAGATACAGGAACCTTCCGCTACGACTGGTACATCCGCGACAACAAAGAGGCTTGGGTTCTTGAG
>WVZL01000048.1:162445-192951 GCA_011772495.1 Candidatus Aminicenantota bacterium | reverse complement strand
CCAAAGACATGACGCACTCCTAGATCCATTAGCCTCTTTATTAGATAATCACCGATGCTTAACGAATTGGTTATTGATGTTTCCATAATGTCTCTCCAATAATTTTACGGATATGTCAGCTTTGCTGGGGCACTCCTTTTGCCGATTTTCATCAAGACACTGAGAAACTCTTGCAGGTTCATAACAATAATAATTCGCTAAATCGACAAAAAGATACCAAGGAATATGATTAGAGTCAATTGTAAATTAAGTGAAATCAATAAAGGCCACTATCCCATTTCACAAATATTACACAAAAAATGTTGAAAAGCGTTGAAAATAATGGAATGGTGCTGAAAACTAAATAATGCGTAAATCGCAATAAATATGGGGAAACCTCTGGTACGCCCGGACAGATTCGAACTGCCGACCTACTGATTCGAAGTTAGACGTCCGCCTAAATATATACTCCTCAAATAATTCTCGAAAATATACCGAACAAAAAATCCTTAGTTACACTGAAACTTTGTTATGGTTCGTTAAACTGGATGAAATCAAAATTACAAAAAAAAATCATATTTTACTGGGGAAATGCAGGGGAAACAGGAGTGCCGAGGGCCGGACTCGAACCGGCACGTAGGATAACCTACGAGGGATTTTAAGTCCCTTGCGTCTACCAATTCCGCCACCCCGGCGAGGTGAAGCTGATTATATCACAACCTTTTTTTGTCAACAAGCCAGAGCCCAAGGGGTATGACCGTGTTTGACCACGATATTTGACTATGTTATAAGCCTTTTTGACGTCAGTAGCTTTTAAGGAGAATTTTATGACTAAGAAGAGCAATAAAATAATCCCTGCCTTGCTTATCTTTATGCTTGGCAGTATTGCAATCGCCTTCACGAGCGAGAAGAAAATCTTCCTGAAGGAAAATTGGGTCCTGAAATCATCCTATCATGTGAAAGACGATGGTCAGGCAATTTCTTCCTCAAAATTCAAACCACAAAACTGGCATCGAACAAATGTACCGACAACGGTACTGACCGCCCTGGTGAAGAATAGGGTCTATCCCGATCCCTATGTGGGTATGAACAACATGAAAATTCCGGATGCTTCTGACGAATTCAACCAGTCCTATGATCTGGAAAAATACAGTCACCTGCCTGACCAGCGTAATCCCTGGACCGATCCCTACTGGTTTTGGACCCAATTCAAACTACCCAAAGAATATGTCGGGAAATTCATTTGGGTGAATCTCGAGGGCATCAATTACCGGGCAGAAGTGTGGCTGAATGGCTATCTGATTGCTGATTCTAAGGAAGTCGTCGGGATGTTCGGCAACTGGTCTTTTGATATATCTAAATATGCAGATGTTAAGGAAGCGAATACCTTAGCGATCAAGATCTATCCTCTGGACCATCCCGGCCTTCCGGCTGAACCTCAGCTCAAAGCCTTCGGGCCTTTCGGGCCGAACGGAGGGCCAACAGGGGATATTGGCAAGAATGTCACCATGCATTGCTCAGCAGGCTGGGATTGGATGCCGGCTGTTCGGGACAGGAATATGGGTATCTGGCAGGATATCTATCTTTCAGCCACTGGGCCGGTGGACATTCGTCATCCTTTCGTCATTCCAGATTTGCCTCTGCCAAGTATTGACGAGGCAGAGTTAAAGATTACTGCTGAGGTTGTGAATTTGACAGAAGCTTCGAAGAAAGGAACATTCATCGCCAAGGTCCTGCCCAAGAACTTTGAAGGAGATACGATTCTCCTGAGAAAAACAATCGAATTAGCTCCTAACCAGTTGACCAGAATAGAGTTTGATAAAAAATCTCACCAGGCATTGCTCATCAAGAATCCAAGACTCTGGTGGCCGAATGGACAGGGGGAACAGAATCTCTATGAACTGGAATTAAAGCTAGATATAGAAGGGCAAGTTTCGGACATCGAACGAAGGATATTCGGTATTCGAGAAGTTGGCAGTAAGTTTACGATGGTTGAAGGATGGGCCCGCCGGGAGTTCTATGTGAATGGCCAGAAAATATTATTAAAAGGAGGCGCCTGGGTACCGGATATGATGCTCAACCGCGATCCAGAGAAGCTTTACCATGAGCTGCGTTTATCCAAAGAAGCCAACCTGAATATGGTGCGGATTTGGGGTGGAGGTCTCACCCCGCCCGAAGAATTCTTTGCTGACTGCGATGAAATGGGACTGCTGGTGTGGCATGATTTCTGGATCACCGGCGACTGCCAGGCAACCTGGGATAAAGGCAGCAAAGATTATCCTTTTGAGGAAGACGTTTTTCTAAAGAACGCTATTGATGTTGTTAAAAGACTCCGCAATCACCCCAGCCTCCTCGTCTGGACAGCTGGCAATGAGGGACATCCACGCCAAGAAATCTATGTTCCTTTGAGAAATGAGATCCTGGCCAAGCTGGACGGGACTCGTCCCTTTCTTCCCTCGTCTGGATACACTTCGCCGCCTCAAGGATGGGGACTCTCCTGGCCGGATAACCAGGTGGCCGGGACATATTCAGGAGGACCTTATCACTGGGTAAACCCCCGGGAGTATTACCGGAAAGTGGAGGCAGGAAAAGACTGGCTTTTCAAGAATGAAGTGGGTCTTCCCTCTTTGCCTGTCTTAGAAAGCCTGCAAAAATTCATTCCCGACCTGACGCCTGAGGATGACGTGAAGTTTCCTCTAAACCATACCTGGGGCTATCACGATGCCTGCGAGGGAAACGGCAAATACAGCCTGTACGATGAGGCGATCCGCCAAAGGTACGGCGAGCCTAAGGACCTGGCCGATTATCTTCTCAAAGGACAATTGGTCAACGCCGAGAATTACAGGGCAATTTTTGAATGCGTAAATCAAGCCAGGGAACGGGTTGCGGGAGTCATCCTCTGGAAGACCAATCCCGCCTGGCCGAGCGTGATCTGGCAGCTCTATGATTGGTATCTTCGCCCGAATGCAGGATACTACTACACCAAAAAAGCGTGTGAACCGCTCCATATTCAGTTCAATATTGAATCTCAGGTTGTTTCGATCATAAATAATCATCTCGAATCAAAAAATGACCTGCTGGCTGTAATGGAGGTATACTCACCAAACATGGAGAAAGCCTGGAACAAGAAGACGAAAATCAACCTAGGACCGAATACTTCAAAAGACGTATTCAGAACAGAAATACCATCAGAACTTAAAGAGGATATTTACTATGTGGCACTTCAATTGCGTGACAACAATAACGAACTCATTTCCGAAAACTTCTATTGGTTGGCTGAAAATGATGATCTCACCTCTCTCGCAGCGCTTCCCGAAGTAAAGCTCAAGGTTGAACTCGAGAAGGAAGAGACTGAGAAGCGAATCTTAGGCAAGATTCAGCTGACAAATTCTTCTGGCAATCTCGCCTTTTTTGTCAATCCCAGCATCTGCAAGGGAAAAGAAGGAACCGAGGTGCTGCCCAGTTTCTGGAGCGATAACTACTTCAGTATTCTGCCGGGAAAGACCAAGGACTTAAAGGTCGAATTCCAAAAATCAGCCCTTGAAGGAAAAGAAGCCTTTCTGAAACTAGATGGCTGGAATACTGTCTCCCAGTGGATTAGGATTAAATAAAAAGAGCAATCAATAAGATCCTTTGAGCTGAGGGAATCGAAAAAGTCATTTCACTGCTCTTCTTCTTAACCTTCACTTCCTGCTTTCGGGCGTAATGCAAAAGTCAAAAGTGTAGACCTGACCCTGTATCCGGTGATAGAATATTTTTAGAGGATTTGATGCGTATAATCCTGTTCACGGGTAAGGGTGGAGTTGGCAAGACGACCCTGGCTGCAGCCACTTCCCTCCTCTCTGCAGAAAAGGGACACAAGACTCTCGTTATTTCTACAGATGCGGCCCACAGCCTCTCCGATTCCTTCGAAGCCCAACTCTCCAATACTCCCAAGAGACTTGCTGACAACCTTTTCGGCCAAGAAATAAATGCTCAAGAGGAAATCGAGAAAAAATGGGGAGCCATCCGCAGCTACCTTACCGAACTCTTTTCCTCTCAGGGAATCAATGACATCGAAGCCGAGGAGATGAGCGTCTTCCCGGGGATGGAAGAGCTATTCAGCCTGACGGAAATACGCAATTACAACCAAACCGCAGAATACGACGTCATTATCGTGGATTGTGCTCCCACAGGCGATACTCTGAGGCTTCTCAGCGCTCCTGAAATAACGAACTGGTATCTCAAACACATCTTCCCCATCCAAAGAACAGCAGCCAAAGCAGTTAGGCCAGTGGCCAACCGAATCCTTCCCTTCCCTTTTCCAGAAGACAAGATCTTCGGAGAGATGAAGAAAATCTACACTCAATTGGCAGAGATGAAGGAAATCCTCTCGGACAACCAAAAAACTTCGGTTCGCCTGGTCATCAACCCAGAAAAAATGGTCATCAAAGAAGCGCAGCGAGCTTTCACCTTTTTTAATTTTTTTGGCTACACAGTCGATTTAATCATCGTCAACCGTCTCCTGCCAGCTGAAGTCAAGGACGAATATTTCAAGCACTGGAAGGCTATCCAGGAGGATTACCGGCAACTGATCCAAGAGACCTTCTCACCCATTCCTATATTATCCTCACAACTTTTCAATCAAGAAGTTATCGGGAAGAACCTTCTGCAAAAGATGGCCAAGAATGTCTATGGTGGGAAAGATCCTGCACGCATCTTCTACTCTCAGAAACCCATAGCCGTAGAAAAGGAAGATGGCGGATACACCCTATCTTTGAATTTGCCCTTCGTAGAGAAAAAAGACTTGGACGTGTTCCAGAAGGGCGAGGAATTAGTGGTTCGGGCCGGAAATTTCAAGAGAAATATCCTCTTGCCGAGAACTCTACTTCACTACTCCATAAAAGGAGCTAAGTTTGAAAAAGAGATACTGAGGATAAGCTTTCGCCAATAAATAATCTAAAGAAAGGAGGGGGAAGAGATGGCAGAAGAAAAAATGAGAGAAATCAAAATCACCATACCTGAAGAGCTCTTTTCCCTTGTTATGCCGGAAAAAGCCATCAGCCATGTGATGAAAGCGAGAAAAGAAATCCTTCTTGCTTTCCGCTCTCTCATCGACGCCAAGATCGAGGCCCTGGAAAAAAAGGAACAGAAGAAAGTCACCAAAAAGAAAAAAATTAAGATCGAGTAGTCAACATCGGAATCAAGCATTTATAACTTTTATGAGTTAAAAAAAAGAAGGGGGAGGAGCGCAAGAAAAAATAGAACCGCTCCCTATTTTGGGTTGACTTGAATTTCCATAAATATTAGATTATTTATGCTTTCTCTAGAATTCCATGAGTCAGAAAAATTCAGCTTACAGCCAAAGCCACAAAACTCTTCGCATATTCCCGGACAAATTCATTTCCTGGTCCAAAAGCTTACTCAATCCTTTAAGTTACCTGCTCATCAAATCTAAAATCAGCCCTAACACCCTAAGTGTCTTGGCCTTGATAACAGGGCTAGGAGCAGGAGTATTATTTTTCTTCGGGCAACCTTTTTGGGCGGGTATTCTTATAGTCATCTGCGGGATACTCGACACACTCGATGGAAAAGTAGCCGAAGAAGCTCATAAAAAAAGCCTTTACGGAGCCCATCTCGATTCAACTTTGGACAGGTATTCTGAGTTTTTCATCTACTTGGGAATTGCCTACTATTTCAGAGGACACTGGGCTGTCTGGATCACTTTTTGGACTATTCTGGGCTCCTTTATGGTGAGCTACACCAGGGCCAAAGCTGAAAGCCTGGGAATCAAGTGCAAAATAGGCTCCATGCAGAGAGGTGAAAGAATGATCTCTCTTTCCGCTGCTGGGATTATCGGCTCTCTTCTGAAAATCTTTGATATTTTCATGATCGTGGTCTTAGTTTTCATAGCCCTCGTTTCAAATATCACCGCTGTTCAAAGAATCCTCTACGTCAAAAAGGCTGAAAAACTCATAAGAAAGGAGGCAGAATAGAGTGGGAAAGATAAGGGTCGCCATAATAGGAGTTGGCAATTGTGCCTCTTCTTTGGTTCAAGGTGTTCGATATTATAAAAAGGCCCGAGATTCAGATTCTATTCCAGGAGTCATGAATGTTACGCTTGGAGGCTATCACATCCGTGACATTGAATTCGTAGCTGCTTTTGATATTGATAAGAATAAAGTCGGGAAAGATTTGAGTGAAGCAATTTTCACTTTTCCCAATAACACAACCAAGTTCACTAAGGTTCCTCATTTAGGCGTTAAAGTTTATCGTGGCATGACTCATGATGGTCTAGGGAAATACCTGGCTCAGATCATCGAGAAAGCCACTGGAGCCACCTCTGACATCGTCTCCATTCTGAAGGACAACAAAACAGATGTGGTGATAAATTATCTTCCCGTAGGAAGCGAAGAGGCCACCAAATGGTATGTGGAGCAGGTCTTAGAGGCCGGTTGTGCCTTCATAAACTGTATACCTGTCTTTATAGCCAGTGAAAAATACTGGCAGAGAAGGTTTGAAAGCAAGAATCTCCCTCTAATCGGCGATGATATAAAATCCCAGGTTGGAGCCACTATTCTCCACCGGACTTTGGTCAATCTCTATCTTGACCGAGGAATGCCCATCGACAGAACCTATCAACTTAACACAGGAGGAAACACAGACTTCCTCAATATGCTGGAAAGGGAGAGGCTCCATTCCAAAAAAATTTCCAAAACCACTGCAGTGACTTCACAGATAAAGGCCAGAGGATTGGATATCTTGCCAGAGGACGTGCATGTTGGACCAAGCGATTATGTTCCCTGGCAGAAAGACAACAAACTTTGTTTTTTGCGCATCGAAAGTCGTCATTTTGGAGATTTGCCGACTTATCTTGATTGCCGTCTATCCGTAGAAGATTCACCGAATTCGGCCGGAGTGGTCATTGACGCCATAAGATGCTGCAAGCTGGCTTTGAACAACCACTTGAGTGGAGCTCTCTATGGTCCTTCTTCCTATTTCATGAAGACTCCACCTAAACAGTACACAGATACGGAAGCTAAAGCGCTGACTGAAAAATTCATCGCAAAATACAAACTCATAGATAAAAAAGCCAAGAAATCAAAAAGAAAAAAATAATCCTATGAGGGCCAAGCCTAGATTTTAGAGCCCTTCGCCTAGTCCTGGGATTAGAGAACATTCGATGGCTAAAAAAAAGACTATCATCTGCTTCTTGGGAATCGTCTTCTTCCTAGTCGGGCAGATTAGAGCCATCGAAACAGGAGAGATTCAAGGAAGAGTTGAAGATGAGAAGGGGATCGGTCTACCAGGGGTGGGAATAACGGCTGAGAGCCCCAGTCTTCAAGGAATTCGGACCATTGTCTCTTCGAATACGGGCGAGTTCCGCTTACCTCTCCTACCGGTGGGAAATTACACCTTAACCTTTAATCTTGAGGGATTCAAGACTTTCGTGCAGAGAAACGTGGTGGTTCGCTTGGGAATGGTAACCAATATCAAAGCGCGGATGGAATTATCAGAGATCAAGGAAGAAGTCGTAGTCACAGCCGAACGACCACTCATCGATAAAACTTCAACGGATACGAGCTACCGGCTGAGCAGCGAAGACCTGGAGATGATTCCAGCTCAAAATCGAACAGTGGTGGATGCGGTTAAATTCACGCCCGGGGTGAGCGGCATCAGGGTCAACACCAGACGGGGAACTTCACAAGAAGGTCAACCGAGTTTCCGAGGAGAGGGTGAAGAGGGCAACAACTGGATTGTGGACGGCCTTTCCATCAGTGGAGTGAGGCTGAGAAACTCAGGCGTGAGATTAAATTTTGACTCCGTAGAAGAAATCCAGGTCATCTCCGATCCTTTCAGCCCTGAGTTCGGCTCTGCTTCTGGCGGCATCATCAACATGGTCACCAAGAGCGGAAGCAACGAGTTAAGGGGAGAATTTTCCCTTATATTCATGGATAAAAACCTCCAGTCCTCCCGACAGGAGCAACTTTCAGTAGCCAGCGAGCCCGAGTCTTTCTCGAATTATAATTGGTATTTCAACCTCGGTGGTCCGCTGATTAAAGATAAACTCTGGTTTTTTATCTCCGATAATCTTTTCTCCGACACTGTTCAGACGAAAGACGGCACCTTAGATTACTTTTTTATCCCTGGCGGAAAAAGAACCATTCGAGACAACAATCTCTTTGCCAAACTTACCTATGCCCTGAATAGCAACCACAGCCTTTCCTTCACCACCGTATATCACCAATCTCTAGGTCAAAAAGGAGGAATCGGAATTCCGGAAACGATCGAAGAAAAACACTTTAAGGATACGATTTTCCGGCTCAATTACAAAGGGATCTTGAATTCTTCCACCTTTATCGAAGCTGGACTGGGCGGAGTCATAAGAGATTCTTCCACCGAACCTGTTGACAATGATCTGGGGCCTGCCCAGTACTACATCAAGGATTTAGCTCAAAACGCACATAACTCTTACGGAGATGTCACGGATGACCAGAAAAGGATGGACTTTAACTTCAAGGTCACAAAATACGTCGAGACAGAAAGCTTCGGCCGCCATGAACTAAACCTTGGCTTTGAATACTACACCTTTTCCTCTGAATTTGGCGTCGACTTCAGCGGTAAGGATGAAGACCTCTTTCCCGACAACGGGTTTGACAGTGGAACGAAATACTACTTTGATACCATTCGGAATGGCCAGGGCACACCCGATTTCTTCTACGAGTATGGGACTTTTAACTTGATCAATTCTGCGCGGGGTATAGGGCTTTATTTCAAGGATAAAATCACCTGGAATCGGTTCAGTCTCATGGCGGGGCTGCGAACACAAACCCAGCTTTGCCTCGACAATACAGGAGAGAAATTCTGGTACTGGAATCTGGATGATTTTCTTTCCCCCCGCCTTTCTCTGGCTGTTGACATAACAGGAGACGGAGCCAATGTTCTGAAATTGGGCTGGGGAAGATTTTCTGATCTTATCACCACTATGCCTCTCGGAATCCTTAACGCAGGGGCTGGCCTGACTTTCCGCACCTATGAATGGCAAGGTCCACCAAGTCCATCAGAGACCGAACTTCACGACCCCTCCAACTGGCAATTCAAGAATGAACAAAAAAGCCAAGTCTTCGAGATTGCCGAAGGCTTGAAGCCAAACTTTCTCACCCGCTACTTGATCGAGTTTGACCGAAAACTGGGTAAGAATTGGGCCCTTAAAGCCCGCTATGTCCGCTCTAAAGCAGAGGATCTACTGGAAGTTCTCATGCTGTTCGACCTGGAAACTCTGTATAGATTCTTGTACGACAACTTCGAACACAAGAGAAGGAATTATCAGGGTCTAGAATTCGAATTGAACGGCAAAATCGGCGAATACTTCTTCCTCAACGCCTCCTACAGCTACTCTTCAGCCAAGGGAACCAATCCCGGCCAGACCGAGACCGGTTCCTGGGCTCAGGAAGAAGGCAGCACCAATTATCTAGGACTTTTCGGCAATCACATTTATGTGCCTGACATTCCTGACCTTCAGGATATAAAGGCAGAAGTGGACTTTCAGTTAGGAGGCCTGGGCGGAAGAGGAATCGGAGATGAAGGTTGGTACGGAAAGCTCCCCTACTCCATTGACCACAATATTAAGCTGAATACTGTTTTCATCGCTCCTTATGGTTTCATCGTCTCGGCAGCCTTTGAATGGATATCAGGCTATCACTGGGAAAAATTGGGCTATGTTCCCTTCTTTGGAGGTTACTATGCTTTTCCCGAAGGAAGAGGCGTCAGAGAGACTCCTTCTCATTCTTATCTTGACCTAGGATTGGAAAAGGAATTCCGTTTAAAAAGTTTAGGGAAAGGAATTTTCCAAGACATGGCCCTCTCATTGAGAGTCGATATTTTCAACCTTCTCAACAGCCAGGAGCCGATTTCTTTTGTTAAAGAGAATATTCCCCTTTTTGAGGAGATTTGGGGAAGGCAACAGCCTCGTCAGGCCCGAATGATGATAAAGATCAAGTGGTGATTCTCTAATCAAACTGGATTATCGATCGTCTTGGCGTTTTTTATTCTGGTCAAGCTTTCTTAAGTCTGCCTATTCAACAGTCACACTCTTCGCCAGGTTGCGGGGTTGGTCTACATCAGCCCCTCTTTTAGTCGCTATATAATAGGCGAAGAGCTGTAAAGGGAGCACGGTTAAGAAGGGTGTGAAAAGTGGATCTGTAACAGGAATGGGGATGACTTCATCAACCTTGTCTTTAATCTCTTCATCATCCTCAAAAACCACTCCCAATACATGTCCGTTGCGCGTTTTGACCTCGGAGATATTGCTCATCATTTTTTCATAAACTCTATCCTTAGGGATAACAGCCAGGGTGGGCATCTGGTTATCAATAAGAGCGATCGGGCCGTGCTTCATTTCTCCGCCCGGATAGGCCTCAGCATGAATGTAGGAAATTTCCTTCAGCTTCAAGGCTCCCTCCAAGGCAACGGGAAAACTGATCCAGCGGCCTAAATAGAGGAAATGGGAATAAGGGAGAAAGCTTTGGGCCAGTTTCTCGAGGGATTTCTCTGCATTGAGGATTATTTCCATTTTATGAGGAAGCCGCTGGAGCTCTTGAATCAAGGTGAGAGTTGCCTTTTTGTCAATTTTTCGTTTGAGCTGAGCAAGGTATAAGGCCAGCAGCGCTAAGGCGGCCATCTGAGCAGAGAAAGTTTTGGTGGCAGCAACTCCTATTTCGGGCCCGGCATGAGTATAGAGAATTCCATCTGCTTCCCTGGCAATAGAAGATTTCACCGTGTTGGAGATGGCCAGGGATTTTCCTTTTCTCTCTTTTACGGCTCGTAGCGCAGCTAAAGTGTCAGCTGTTTCCCCTGACTGGGAAATAAATACGGCTAAAGACTCTTCATCAACCTTGAAGTCTCGATAACGGTATTCAGAGGAAAATTCTACCTCAACAGGAATCTGGATTAAATTCTCTAGAAGATACTCGCCGAATAATCCCGCATGATAAGAGGTGCCGCAGGCAACAATGACCATCCTTTTTATAGCTTTTAGAAGTTGAGGAGAAAGGCCTGTTTCCTCCAGCAAGACCTTTCCTCTCTCCAGGGATATCCTTCCCTGAAGGGTATCCCGAACCACCTGAGGCTGTTCGAATATCTCCTTGAGCATGAAATGTTTATACCCTCTTTTTTCGATCATCAAAGGACTCCAGGTGATTTCATCTACCGTCTTCTTCAACTTATTGCCTTTGAAATTCTTAAAACTCACTCCTTCAGGTTCAATAACCGCCAATTCCTCATCCTCCAGAAAAACAATTTTCCGGGTATAAGCCAGGATAGGATTTATATCCGAAGAGATGAAATATTCTTTATCCCCTAAGCCTACAGCGATAGGGGGACCCATCTTGGCGGCCACGATCTTATCAGGGTCTTGGGTCGAGATAGCAGCCAAGGCAAAAGCACCATCGAGTTCTTGTACTGCCTTGAGGGTCGCTTCCTCGAGGCGACCTTGAAAATATTTTTCGATAAGATGAACGATGACTTCCGTATCCGTTTCGGTGAGAAATTTGTGCCCTTCTTCTTTTAAGCTTTTCTTCAAGGAGAGATAGTTTTCGATAATCCCGTTATGAACCACAACCAGAGAGCCAGTACAGTCCTGGTGAGGATGAGCATTCTCCTCAGAGGGAGAGCCATGGGTTGCCCACCGAGTGTGGCCGATGCCGAATTTCCCATCCACTGGAGACGATCTGATACTCTCTTCCAGGAGTGAAATCTTTCCCTTTACGCGCCTAACAGTTAATTGGCTGTCTTCGACGACAGCAATTCCCGCAGAGTCATAACCTCTGTACTCGAGTTTTTTCAATCCATCTAATAAAACTGGTACAACTCTCTTAGCTCCTAAATAGCCAATGATGCCGCACATTATTTCTTCTTGATTCTCTTGGCCCAACCTGGCTTTTCTTTCTGTTTGCCACGTTCGACGGCCAAGGCTCCAGGTCTAACATCTTTGGTAATGGTTGACCCTGCTCCTATATAGGCATTTTTCCCGATCCGGATGGGAGCGACAAGCTCTGTGCCTGAGCCGATGAAAGCTCCGGCTTCAATGTGCGTCTTGTGCTTCTTCCGGCCATCGTAATTACAGACAATTGTCCCGGCCCCGATATTCACCCCTTCCTCTACCTCGCAGTCACCGATATAAGAAAGATGCGCAGCCTTGGAGCGGGGACCGAACACCGTTTTCTTGAGTTCGACAAAATTTCCCACCTTAGAGCCTGATTTAACGATCGTCTTAGGCCTCAAGTGAGCGAAAGGCCCGACCTGGGAATCATCCTCGATCACACTCTCCTCGATCATGCTCGAGCCGAAGATCCTGACCCGGTTTCCTACTCGAGAGTTCATCAGGTGCACAAACGGAAAGAGCTGACAGCCATTTCCTATTCTGGATTTCCCCTGGATGATCACTGAAGCATATAAGATCGTGTCTCTCCCGATCTTGGCATCCAGGTCTATCCAAGTTGTTTGAGGATCATAGAAGGTGATGCCTTTTTCAATCAGTTGCTGAATCTTCCTCTTTCTCAGGGTATCGACTGCCATAGCCAACTCCAGACGGCTGTTCACTGCCCCGATCTCATCGAGCCGGGAGGTTTTATACACTCCAATCTTTTTTCCCTGTTGAGAAAAAATCTCTACCACATCAGGAAGGTAGTATTCGCCTTTTCGGTTGAGATTGGAAACCTGGGAGAGAGCCTGGAAAAAATCCTTCACTCTAGAGATATAGACGCCTGCGTTGACCTCTTTTATCCTCCGTTGGGAAGGTGTGGCTTCTTGCTCCTCGACGATTCTCGCTATTTTATTTCCTGAGCGGATGAGACGGCCAAATCCTCTAGGATTTTCCAGTACAGCACTCAGCAAAGTCAGGACATTTTTCTGCCGGCGGTGGAAAGAGAACAACGGCCTTAGAGTCGCCGCCGTGACAAGGGGCATATCACCATTGATGACAAGCATGTCTTTGCCTTCTTCTTTCTTCAGGACATGTTTAGCAGCCAGGGCTGCATGAGCCGTGCCGAGCTGCTTTTGCTGATGAACAAAACTGACCTTGGGAGAGACAATTTCCTTCATAACCTGGTCTTTTTGATAGCCCACCACCACATAAATCTTTTCTGGTTTCAATTTCTGGATGCTATCCACCACCAATTGGAGCATGGATTTCCCCATCAAACGATGGAGGACTTTTATTTTCTCTGATTTAAACCTGGTTCCCTGGCCGGCGGCAAGGATGAGGGCAATAAAGCCTTGTTTCATTTCATCCTGGTAATAAGCTTGAATCTTTTATCTTCCCAGAGCTGCTCAAAATCCCTCTCATTCTGTGCCATTATTTTAAAATATTTGTCAATCTGAATGGCTTTCTTCAGATACTCCAGACACTCATTCTGCTTCCCCATCAAACAATAACAATCAGCCATAGAATAGAAATATTTACCCTCTTTAGGCTTTATCTCTATAGCTTCTTTCAAAAATTTCAGAGATTCTTCGTATTCCCCTTGGTTCAGCTTATAGATGCCAAACTGATAATAATCATCAGACGTTTTCAATTTGACGCCTGCATCCTCCTGTTGTCCTTCGCATATCGATAAATAAACTTTTGCTCGATCAACAAACTCTTTCTCAGAGACATGCTTTTCCAAAAATTCCCTGAGTAATTCTGCAGCTCTGGAATAATCCCTCTTGTGAAAGGCCTTCATGGCCTGACTGTAAGCCAGAAGGGTTTTTTCGTAATCACTCTTTTTTGTCTTTTCTTGGGCCAAATTATTTCTTCCTTTAATCCTCAGATCTAAATTTTTCTCATTCTATATCAGAATGCTGGCTTTGACAAGAAGAAAATCCATAAGAACAGGATAGCTAGGCTAGCTAGAATGGTTTAATGAGTATGAATGGTTCAATCATTATAAAAAAATAAAAAAATGAGGACGGTTCTATTTTTGTGTTCCCTTTTGCATCTATGTTTTCAATTTAGAAAAAAATAGACCTGTCTAATTTCTCTCTGAATCACACATAGGTCCAGAATTCAGGGTTGTTGAGGATAAAACGCACGGCCTTCAGATGAAGAACATGACCTGCTCTATGCGCCTTGAAATGACCAAGCACAGGTGACCCGAGCAGAGAGAGGTCTCCTATCAGATCTAAAATCTTATGGCGGACGAACTCGTCCGGATAATGAAGGGGGCCGTTTATCACTCTCTCTTCGTCGAGGACAATCGCATTTTCTAATGAGCCGCCAAGGGCCAGGCCTTCCTTCAGAAGGTGAGGTACCTCATTTAAAAAGCCAAATGTTCTCGCTGGCGCTATCTCCTTGATGAAATTTTTCAGGTTGATGGGAAGAGACAGTTCCTGGCGCTTGATGGCCGGATGGTCAAATTCAATCGAGTAGGATATCTTAAAATCCGAATCCGGATAAAAAGACAAAGAGGCTTCGTTTTCTTGGATAGTATAAGATTTCAGGATTCGTATGGTCTTTTTCTCTTGAGGAAGGGAGCTTTGTCCCACTTCTCTTATTGTCTGGACAAAGGCTAAAGCGCTGCCATCCATAATCGGGATTTCTTCTCCATCAAGTTCTATCTCTATACTATCTATGCCGAACACATAAAGCGCGGCTAAAAGATGCTCCAGGGTTTGAATTTTTCCCTTCTTCGTATCCAAAAGGGAACTCCTCTTGATTTTAATCTTTTTTGAATCTATCCGAATCTCTGAATTGCCCAAGTCTTTTCTCCGGAGAATTATTTCTCCCGCAGAGGAGGGCTTCAAAGTGAGATTGATACTTCTTCCTGAATGAATTCCGATTCCGGAGAGAGATATCTCCTCCCGGATAGTGGTCTTAGGGGCCATTGAGCTTCATTATACCATAGAAAAACAAGGTTGATAAAAGCAGGGGCTGTGCCCCAAGAGACCCGGTTATGTGAAAAGTGAAAAAATGAGAATCAAAAAATGAGGACAGTTTTATTTTTTCTCACCAGAAAACAGGGGACAAAATCCTCGCGAAAATAAAAGCTTCCCTGAACTTTTACCTTTGAGAATTGAAGTTTTTCTGCTAGAATCACACTGATGAAATCACAACTCGAAGAAATCCTGAACAAGGTTCACAAGGGGAAGCTGTCTCCTAAGGATGCTCTTCAGACTCTAAAAGATTATCCTTATCAGGACCTGAATTTTGCCAAAATCGACCACCAGCGGGAGGTCATGAAAGGCCTTCCTGAGATAATCTATGGCCCAGGAAAAACAGATTCCCAGATCGTGTCTATTGCTCAAGAGATCATTAAAAAAGGGAGCAACCTTCTCATCACCAAGGTTGAAAAGCCTTCTTACGAGAAAATAAGGAAAAAAATCCCCCGGGTTCTCTATAATCCCCAAGCCAAAGCTATTTACCTGAAACAGAAAAAGCCCCCCCAGGGAAAAGGGAAGATTATGGTCATGACGGCTGGAACTTCAGATATTCCAGTGGCTGAGGAAGCTTATGTGACAGCTGACATTCTGGGTAACGAAGTAGAGAAAATATATGACGTGGGCGTTGCTGGCCTCCACCGCGTCCTGGGAGAGTATGAAAAAATACAACAGGCAAGGGTGATTATCGTGGTGGCAGGTATGGAAGGAGCCCTGCCGAGTGTGGTCGCGGGCCTGGCAAAAATACCGATTATTGCCGTTCCTACCAGCGTTGGCTATGGAGCAAGTTTTAAGGGGATAGCAGCCCTTTTAGCGATGCTCAATTCTTGCCCCGGAGGAGTGGCGGTCGTTAATATTGACAATGGATTCGGCGCTGCTTACTTAGCCAGTTTGATAAACCACCTCTAAACATGGAGTCAGGCTTTTATAAGTTTTCTGGTCATAAAATTCATTATCATAAAAGCTCACGCCCTAGAATTAGGACAAGAATTCCAATAAGAATTTCAATACTGGAGCAATGAATGTAGAGTTGAGCTAAATATGCTATTTGCTGAACATCCCAGAAGAGCGTGATTCCATGATTCATAAAAGTCATAAAAGCCTGACCCCAAAAGGCTTAGGTGCTTGACAATTTGCCATTTCAAGGCTATATTTTATAGTAAACTGAGTTTGTCTATCTTAAATTTACCATGGAGATTGTCGACAAGATTAGGAATATTGCAAATATCGTCGATATAGCCTCTCAGTATACGACTCTGAGACGGCGAGGGCGAAAACATGTAGGACTCTGTCCCTTTCATTCTGAGAAGCAACCCTCCTTTACTGTTGACGATGAAAAGCAGCTCTTTCATTGTTTTGGCTGCGGAATAGGGGGTGATGTATTTTCTCTAGTCATGGAAAAAGAAAACCTAAGCTTTCCCGAAACCTTGAGATATCTGGCTGAAAAATACAACCTTGAGCTTCCGGAAACAAGAAAATCGTCACCTAAACAGCGGAATTTAGAAGAAAAACTATTTAAAATCAATGAAGACACACTGGCGTACTTTAAGAAAAACCTGTTTAACACCAGTGAAGGCCGTAAGGCTCTCGAATACCTCAAGAAGAGGAATATCACTGAAGATACGATCCAGAAATTAAAGATAGGCTATGCCCTGAATTCCTATACAGCACTCTTTGATCACTTCCAGAGGAAGGACATCTCAGCCAGTCACCTTGAAAAAGCAGGCTTGGTTATTCCCAGCCAGAAAAAAGAGGGCTACTACGACCGTTTCCGGGGAAGGATTATCTTTCCTATATTCGACCTGACTGGGAAAGTTGTAGGTTTTGGTGGAAGAACAGTCATAAACGCCGAGCCAAAATACCTGAATTCTCCTGATACCCCAGTGTACACCAAGGGAGATCTTCTGTATGGCCTGAATTTCAGCAAGGATTCCATCCGCCAGAAGGGCGAAGTGATTCTGGTGGAAGGCTACACAGACTTCATCGCACTATTCCAGAATGGAATCACAAATATTGCGGCTTCTTTAGGGACCAGTTTGACCCCTAACCAGGTTTATCTTGCCTTCCGGTTTGCTCCGATAATCATCGTCAACTACGACAGCGATTCAGCCGGAATATCTGCAGCTCGAAGGGCACTCCCCATCTCCTGGGAAAAGGGAGCAGAGGTCAAAATCTTAATCTTACCTGAGGAGCTTGACCCTGATAGTTATCTGCGTAAATACGGCTTAAAGGAGTATAAAGAGAATTTGAGGAAAAGCACTCCAGCAGAAGAGATTATTTTTGACTTTCATCTCAAAGAAGTAAATTTAGAAATCCCAGAGCAGAAAGTAAGGGCCGTAAGGAATATATGGAATGAGATTAAAAAAAACACTAATAAAATTATGCTTGCCGAATACATAAAAAAATTATGTCACCGCACAAAAATAGCTGAAGACACTCTGCGGTCAATTATCAAATTGAAACCAGCTGACATAAAGGAAGAAGAAAAAGAAAAGATTCACTTTCTAAATGCTGAAAAAAGACTCCTTCAGATTCTCATGGAAGATAAAAACTTAGCCCCGCAGGTATTTTCAGAGATGAAGAAAGAATATTATCAAGGACTGAAGAGTGAGCCTATTTTCAGCGACTTGTCAGAAAGTTTCAAGAACGGCACGCCTTCAAGCCTACCTGAGTTGAAACAGAAAATAGACCGTTCTCTCTTCAGCATGCTCTCAGAAGCCCTGATGGAAAAAGAAAAAGCGCCCACGCTGGAGGAGGCCCTTGAATGTCTGAACACTTTAAGACAGTACACGCTCGAAAATCAGGCCAAAAAACTGAAAGAGCAGATTGCGAGAATAGAGAGGGAGGGAGAAAAAGAGAAACTCTCCTTTCTTATAAAACAACTTCAAGACATAAAAAATCAATTATCATCATTATCGCAACGCGATTACCAGGATTTGAGTTTTAATAATAGGGATAGTGTTACCAAAGAGAGGAGCTAAAATTGTCTTCAGAAAATAAATATCCCAAAGACGCAGTCGACGAGCTCATATCAAAAGGGAGAAAGCAAGGTTATCTCTCTTTCGAAGAAATCGATAAAACTTTCCACGATGATGTTGACTCGGAGGCCAACTTCCAGGACTTTCTCAGCTCTATGGATGAATACGGAATCAAGATCCTTGACACCAAAAAGAAACGTGCCGTTCCCAAAAGAAAGAAAAGCGACCTTGTTTCCATTCATGGCCTAGAGCGGACGACAGACCCTGTAAAACTCTATTTGAGAGAGATGGGAAACATCTCCCTTTTGACTCGAGAGGGTGAAATCTCCATTGCCAAAGAAATAGAACGTGGCGAAAAAACGATCATCAAGGCTCTCTCCAAAACACGCCTTGTTTTGGATGAGGTCCTCTCCCTTGAAGACCGAATAAAAGAGGATCCTTTCGTTATTCAAGAGATGTTTGACCTGAGTGAAGACGAGATTGCTGAAGGAAAACTCGAAGAAAAAACAAAACAAATCCTCAGCCAGGTCAAAAAGATCAAAAACCTAAGCGTTAAGCTAGAGCGTATTCCTAAGCAGAGAAAAAACAAGGTTGCCCGTGGCCGGATCATTGTCCAGATGAGCAATCTCATCAGTAGCCTGAATATTCGTCCCTCTCACCGAGAAGCAATAATCCGAGATCTTCGCCGAAAATTAAGAGCCATCAATGAATTGGAAGAGAAGAAAGAAGAACTGAATGTTTTCTTCGAGCAAACCAAGAGAAAAAAAGAAAAAGAGTCAGTAAAACAGCACATCAACGAAGTCAACTTAGAGCTCAGAAAATACCATCGAGAAATCGGCCTTAATTCTCAGGGCTTGAGAAAAATGGTCCGTTCCATAACCATGGGGAAAAAAACCGCAGACCAGGCAAAGAAAGAATTGGTGGCCGCAAATCTCAGGCTCGTCGTGTCTATCGCCAAGAAATACAGCAACCGTGGTCTTCAGTTTCTTGATTTGATCCAAGAGGGAAACATGGGCCTTATGAAAGCTGTGGAGAAATTTGAATACCGGAGAGGATATAAATTTTCAACCTATGCGACCTGGTGGATAAGACAGGCGATAACTCGAGCCATCGCTGACCAAGCTCGAACCATAAGAATCCCGGTCCACATGATAGAGACCATCAATAAGCTCATTAGGATCTCAAGAAGCCTCGTTCAAGAAATAGGCAGAGAGCCTACCTCTGAAGAAATAGCCAAGAAGATGGATATGCCGATCAGCAAAGTCAGAAAAATCATAAAAATCGCCCAAGAGCCTATCTCTCTTGAGACTCCCATCGGAGAAGAGGAGGACAGCCATTTGGGAGATTTCATCGAGGATAAGCTAATCCCCTCTCCTCCGGATACAGTCATTCACATCAACCTCAAAGAACAGATTGAACAGGCATTAAAATCTCTAACAGAAAGAGAAGCCAAGGTCTTGAAAATGAGATTCGGATTGGGTGGGGGAAACGAGCACACCTTGGAAGAAGTGGGACAGCAATTCAAGGTCACTCGAGAAAGGATAAGGCAGATCGAAGCTAAAGCTTTAAGGAAATTAAAGCATCCCAGCCGCAGTCGGAAGCTGAGGTCATTCACCGAAGAACATTAAAAGTCCTGACCCTTTTTTTGACTCTTTTTTCCTATTTTCGAACTAGATAAACTAGAAAACTAGACAAAGGAGGCGAACTCTGGTCGTTGTTTGACTTGGTTTTCAATATCTGCTATAAGGACAATCGAGGGCCTATAGCTCAGCGGTAGAGCCACCGGCTCATAACCGGCAGGTCCCAGGTTCGAATCCTGGTAGGCCCATTCTTCAATTGAGGCAACGATGTGGATGTCGATTTCGAGAATCTGATCAACCTTCAAAGACTCGATACTGAAATCAGAAGCCTCTCTGCCCTTCTCGACAATATTCCCACCCAAATCGCAGAAATAGACCAGACAATGAATGACAGCGCTCAAATCGTTGAGCAAGCCAAAGAGAAATTCGCGTTGAACCAGAAAAAGAGAAAGGGGCTCGAAGATGAAGTCAACGATATCAAAGAAAAGATTTCAAAATATAAAATTCAACTCAATCAAATCAAAACCAATATAGAATACACCTCTCTTCTCAAAGAAATAGAAGAAGCTCAACAAAAAATCGACCAATTAGAAGAAGAAATCATCAGCTTGATGCTCTCTTCGGATGATATCGAGAAAGAGATAAAAGATTCGACTGAAAAACACAGTCAAGAGGAAGCAAAACTTACCAAAGAAAAGGGTACTATAGAGCAAAAGAAGCAAGAATTGGAAAAAGAGATCAAGGAATTAACCCAGGAAAAAGAAAAACTGCTCAATCAGATTCCCCCTCCCCAATCAAAACTCTATATTGATCTCTTGCGGAAAAAAAATGGGATCGCCCTCTCTCCTGTAAAGGGTGAGTTCTGCTCGATGTGTCATATGCGGGTCAGACCCCAGGTTCTCAATGAGTTGAAGGTGGAGAAAGAGATTATTTTCTGTGAGAATTGTGGCCGGATACTCTACTCGCTAAAAAAGACAGCCTGATTCCAGGTTCGAGTTTATATTTCCCTGTTCACTCTTTATACATAGAATCAATTAAATCTCTGTACTTATCTTCAACAATATTTCTCTTAACTTTCAAAGTGGGTGTAATTTCCCCCTTGTCTATCTCAAAGTCTCTGTCTAGAAGGGCAATCTTTTTAATCTTTTCATAAGAAGCAAGGGCGGGAGTAGACCTGTCAACTTCGGCCAGCATGAAATTTAAGATCTCTTCTTTGGTCGTGAGCTCACTGGGGTTTTCGTAGGGAATATTGCTAACCTTGGCATATTCTTCCAATTTTTCAAGGTCAGGCACCAAAAGGGCAGATATGAATTTTCTCCTGTCTCCTATCACTACTGCGTTGGTGATGAAGGGATTGGTTTTTAGAAGGTTCTCGATAGGCTGAGGAGCAACGTTCTTGCCTCCAGCTGTTACAAGAATATCTTTTTTCCGGTCTGTAATCACCAAGAAGCCCCCCTCGTCCAGGTGCCCGATATCGCCGGTGCGGAACCATCCACCTTCCATAGCTTCTTTCGTTTCAGCCTCCATCTTGTAGTAGCCATCCATCACATGGGGTCCTTTGGTTAAGATCTCTCCGTCTTCCGCAATTTTCACCTCTACCCCAGGGATAGGCAGGCCGACTGTCCCAAATTTCAAGTTATCAAAAGTGTTAACAGCAATCACTGGGGAAGTCTCGGTTAAGCCATAACCTTCGAGCACAACCAGCCCTAGGGCATAGAAGAATTCAGCAATATCCTTGGATAAGGGTGCGCCGCCAGAAACAAAAAACCGCACCCTTCCTCCGGTCTTTTCAATAATCTTAGAGAAGACAAGCTTGTGAGCCAGGTTTTTCTTGAATTGAAGCCCCCCGGGTATGGATTGATTAAGGAGTTTTTTCTGGCCGTATTCTTTCCCGACCTTTGTCGCCCAGAAGAAAATCTTTCTTTTCAAGGGCGAGCTGGAAAGCACGTTGTCCATGACTCTGGAATAGAATCTCTCAAAGAGCCGCGGCACGCTGACCATGATGTGCGGCTTTACCTCGGGCATGTTTTCAGCCACTGTTTCCATGCTCTCAGCATAAGCAATAGTACAAGCCTTATAGAGCAAGGTGAAGGTGACCATTCTCTCCAGAACATGGGATAACGGCAACCAAGAAAGCACAGTATCATTCTTTGTGAATTCGATAACAGTCGAACAGGCTTTGACATTGCTGAGAAAATTGCTATGGGTCAACATAACGCCCTTGGGAATTCCCGTTGTCCCTGATGTATAGATGATAGAAGCTATATCGTCGGATTTCACTTTCAAAGCCATTTCTTCAAACATTTCTGGTTTTTGCTCAGCCATCTTCTGACCCTTCTCCAGCACTTGAGCGAAGGTCAAAACTCCCTCTGGGGCTTCCTCGGAAAAGGTTATGTAATGCTCAACTTTTGTCAGTTCATTTCTTATGGCTTCTATTTTCTCTCCTTGTTCTTGAGTGGAGTAAACGACGATCTTGGCATCAGAATTATCAACGATATATTTGATCGCCTCAGACAAAAGAGAAGTATAGATGGGAACAGTAATCCCACCTGAACACAGACAGCCGAGGTCAGAGATTATCCATTCTGGCCTGCTTTCAGAAAGGATGATCATCTTGTCTCCCTCTTCAAGCCCTAAGTCCTTCAGGCCCAGACAGAAGTGTTTAACCCGAACGCCAAATTCGGCTGTGGAGATCGGAACATACTGGCCCTCTTTTTTATAAAGAACGAGGTCGTCCTTGGGGTATGATTTAATAGTATTCAATAAAAGCTGACTAATGGTATCCGTCATGATTCCCTCCTTCATGGCGAGTGTGTCCATTTTAAAGAAGTAAGGATTTTTCTGTCAAGTCCTATTTCGTTTGTCTAGTTTGTCTCGTTTATTTAGTTTGTTTAGTTGCTCTAGGTTGTTAAGTCTTCACCTATTTTTTTCTTCCTAAAGTTTTTAATGAAGGTGACTTTAAAGTAGGTTTTTCTTTTTCCTCGGCAACTTGTTTAGGCTGCTTAGAAGCTTTGTCTTTCCTATTTTTCTTTTCTAACAACTCGCGCTTTTGCCACCTGTCTTTAAAAAGACTTCCTCTTGCTTTCTTAACGGAGGAGGCAGGTCTTCGCATCCTTTTTCTTTTCATTCATTACCTCCTTTATCCCGATTCTCATATTATTTTTTAGGATAAACAAAACAAACTAGAGAAACTAGCTAAGTTAATTGAACTGGAAAAATTAAATAAACTAAACAAACTAGATGAACTAGATAAACTAGATTAGCTTTCGCGGGCTTTGGCAATCGAAACCACCTTGTCTTTATCTTCCAGGTTGATGATTTTCACTCCCTGGGTAGCCCTCCCCAAAGGCCTGATATCGGTAGTCCTTATCCGGATGATTTTCCCGACTTCGGTGATCAAAAGCAAATCTTCCTCAGAGACTCCCACCATGCCCACGGCATGACCGATCTTCTTATTGATCTTGAGGTTTATGACGCCTTTTCCACCCCTCCGATGCCGGGGATAAAGGCTGACTCTTGTTTTTTTCCCGTAACCCTTCTCACTCCCGGTAAAAATATAGTCATCATCATCGCTGCTTACCACCATTCCTATCACTTCATCTTTAGGAACTAAGCGTATGGCTCTAACTCCAGCAGCCTGTCTGCCCATAGGTCTGACTTGGGTTTCTTGAAATCTGACCGCTTTTCCTAATCTAGTTCCGATAATTATATCCTTTTTTCCGTCGGTTGATTTGGCAGAGAGGAGTTCACACTTGGGATTAAGAGTGATGGCGATGATGCCAGCCTTTCGAATATTCCGAAAATCGCTGAGTTTTGATTTCTTCATCAACCCATCTGAAGCCAACATCACCACATAAAGCCTTTCGGAGAAATCCTTCACGGAGACAACCGAACGAACCTTTTCTTCTGGGAGGAATTCGATCAAATTCTTTATCGATTTTCCACGACCGGCAACTCCCACATCAGGGATTTCCAGCGCCTTCAACCAGTAAAGCCGACCTGTGTTGGTGAAAAAAAGAAGATAGCTGTGGGAGGAACAAATGAAGAGATTTTGGACCACATCTTCGGGCTTCATGCTGATTCCTCTCTTCCCTTTTCCACCTCGACTCTGAAAATGGTAGTAACTCAGAGAAGTCCGTTTGACATATCCAGTAGAGGTATAGGTTATCACGACATCTTCCTCTTTGATCAAATCCTCTGGAGTGATCTCGGTGATCTCTTCCTCGACGATTTCAGTACGCCTTTCATCCTGATATTCTTCTCTTAGCTGCTTCAGCTCATCCACGATGATATCTAAAATCAGTTGCTCACTGCCTAGAATTTTTTTCAGTTTCCGTATGGTCTTCTTCAACTCCTCATATTCTTTATGGATTTTTTCTCTTTCCAGCCGAGTGAGTTTCTGGAGCTGCAAATCCAATATGGCTTGAGCCTGGATTTTTGTCATCCGAAAATTGGTGATCAGCCCTTTCCTGGCTTGATCAACCGTTCGGGAGGAGCGGATGAGTTTGATGATTCGATCCAAATTATCCAGAGCGATGTTTAGACCCTCGAGTATATGAGCTCTCAATTCTGCCTTTTTCAATTCAAAACGGGTTCGGCGGCGAACAACATCCTGCCGATGGGAAACAAAGCTCTTCATCACGTCAATCAGACCAAACAGCTTCGGCTGTTTATCGACGATAGCCAGGAGAATGATCCCGTAGGAGGTCTGAAGGGCGGTGTGTTTGTAAAGGTTGTTTAACACGACTTCAGGGAGTTCTCCTTTCTTGATCTCGATCACGATGCGCATTCCCTCTCTGTCGGATTCATCTCTTATATCAGCAATGCTCTCTATCCTTTTCTCGTTAACAAGAGCTGCGATGTTTTCCAAGAGTTTGGCTTTATTCACCTGGTAAGGAATTTCAGTAATGACGATTCTATCTCGCGCTTTCTTTCTCCCTCTCTCTATCATCGCCCTCGCTCTTAGGTGAATAATGCCTTTCCCGGTTTCATAAGCATCCCTGATTCCTTTCCGGCCGAAGATGTAACTCCCGGTCGGGAAATCAGGTCCGGGCACAAATTCCATGATATCCTTTAAAGTCGCCTTAGGATGCTTGATAAGATGAATGATGCCGTCAGTGACTTCACCAAGGTTATGCGGGGGGACGTTGGTGGCCATGCCCACGGCAATCCCTGAACCTCCGTTTATCAGCAAGTGAGGAATTTTGGCCGGCAGAACCTCAGGCATCTGAAGGCTTCCATCATAATTAGGGACAAAATTGACGGTATCCTTCTCGATATCGGCCAGGAGCGTCTGAGCGATCTTCTTCATCCTCACTTCGGTGTATCTCATGGCCGCTGGGGGATCTCCGTCTATGGAACCAAAATTGCCCTGGCCATCCACTAGCGGATAACGGAGGCTGAAATCCTGGGCCATGCGGACCACAGCATCATAGACTGCAGCTTCCCCGTGGGGATGATATTTTCCGATCACATCTCCAACGATGCGGGCAGACTTTTTATAGGGCTTGTTCCAAGCAGTGCCTGTCTCATACAGCGCGTACAAGGCACGGCGGTGAACAGGCTTCAGTCCATCCTTTATGTCAGGGATGGCCCGGCCTATGATCACGCTCATGGCGTAATCAAGATAGGAACGCCTCATCTCCTGCTCGAGGCTGACTATGGTTGGGTCGTCGCTCATGGATTCTCCTTCGTGTTAATCATAAAGAAAGAACAGGTCGAGTATTTCAGATATCCAGATTCTGAACCTCGCGGGCGTTTTCTTCGATGAAGTTCTTGCGGGGTTCCACCTCATCTCCCATGAGGATGGTGAAGACTTTGTCTGCCTCAACAGCGTCTTGAATCGAGACCTGAAGTAGAGAGCGCGCCTCGGGATTCATGGTCGTTTCCCAGAGCTGCTGCGGAGTCATCTCACCCAATCCCTTGTATCTCTGGATGACAATCCCCTTCTTTCCCTTCTGGAATAAATACTCAATGAGTTTGGATTCATTATCGATCTTGACCTTTTCACTATCGCTGATGACTTGAAATGGAGCTTTGAATCCTGCCAGATCTCTATGGATTTTATAAAGGTTCCTGTATTCGACAGAGGAAATCAGATCATAATTCACTTTGGAAGTGATATTCATGCCATTGATCTGGAAACTGAAGGTTAATTCATAAACTCCATGTTCTTCGTCCTGGCCCAGGATAGAAACAATGCCTTTCTCGGTGAGAAGACTCTGGATCTTCTCCATTTTTTTCTGTTTGCGCAAAATAGCTGCATCCTTGACTTCATCTTCAAGCAAGATTTCGATGAGAAAGTAAGGATAGTTTTTCTGGGCCAGGATTTGAACATAGTTCTTTTTAGCGATCATCTTCCGGAGCAGTTTTCTGAATCTATCTCCTTTAACAATCTCTTTTTGTCTGGCCACCTTAATCTGGAATTCATCCGAGATCTTTCTAATAATGTAATCTTCAAAGCTCTTTTCTTCTTTCAAATACTGAGATGACTTTCCTTTGGTGATCTTGTATAAAGGAGGCTGAGCAATGTAGAGGTAACCTTTTTCGATGAGCTGAGGCATTTGCCTGTAAAAGAAAGTCATGAGGAGGGTCCTGATGTGGGATCCATCCACATCGGCATCGGTCATGATGATGACCTTATGATAGCGGAGCTTGTCGATATTAAAGTCTGACTGTTCGATTCCAGTCCCCAGAGCAGAGATGATCGTCCCGATTTCTTCGCTTTTCAGGATCTTGTCAAACCGAGCTTTCTCGACATTAAGGATTTTTCCCCGAAGAGGGAGAATGGCTTGAAAACGGCGATCTCGAGCTTGTTTAGCCGAACCTCCGGCTGAGTCGCCCTCGACAAGGTATATCTCACTGTGAGAAGGCCTCCTCTCCTGGCAATCAGCCAGTTTTCCGGGAAGCAAGGTGGATTCCAAAACGCCCTTTCGCCTGGCCAGCTCTCTTGCTTTTCGCGCCGCTTCTCGGGCTCGGGCCGCATCGATAATCTTCAGGACAACTTTCTTGGCTACCGCGGGATTCTCTTCAAAATAGGTAGATAACTGCTCGTTCACGATGGATTCCACAATGCCTTTTATCTCGCTGTTTCCCAGTTTTGTTTTCGTCTGGCCCTCAAACTGGGGGTTCTTAACTTTCAAACTCAAGACAGCGCACAGCCCCTCCCGAGTGTCATCTCCAGATAAATTTTCTTTCAGGTCTTTAATCAGGTTATGAGAGCTGGCATAACTGTTTATGGTTCGGGTCAAGGCGGCTTTAAGCCCGATGAGATGAGTTCCTCCCTCAACAGTATTGATATTATTCACGAAAGTGAAAATTGTTTCTGAATAGCTGGTGTTATACTGCAGAGCCATCTCGACTATGGTTCCGTTTTTGGTGCTCTCAAAATAGATCGGCCTTGGATTCAGGGCAGTCTTGTTCTGGTTGAGGTACTGGACAAACTCCCGGATTCCACCCTTATAGTGGAATTCGTGGTGTTTGTTGGTTCTCTCATCGAGAAGGGAAATCTTCAACCCTTTATTCAAAAAAGACAGCTCTCTCAATCTCTGGCTGAGGATTTCGTAGTTAAAATCTACAGTTTCAAAAACATCTTTATCCGGACTGAAGGTGATCTTGGTCCCGGTGTTCTTCGTCTTCCCTATTTTCTTTAACGCTGTGGAGGCCTTTCCTCTCCTGTAGCTCTGGCTGTAGACTCCTCCGTCCCTTTTTATCTCCATATCAAGCTGTTCGGAAAGAGCATTGACCACCGAGACTCCCACGCCGTGCAGTCCTCCTGCCACTTGATAGGTTTTGGAATCGAATTTCCCGCCCGCATGAAGAGTTGTCATTACCACTTCTGCGGCCGGCCTCTTCTCTTTCTTGTGCATTCCGACTGGAATGCCTCGACCGTTATCGATGACGGTGACGCTGCAATCCACGTGGATGATGACATCGACTTTGTCACAAAATCCAGCTAAAGCTTCATCGATACTGTTATCCACCACTTCGTAGACTAAATGGTGGAGGCCTTCGGGTCCGGTGCTGCCGATATACATAGCTGGACGCTTCCGAACAGCTTCCAGCCCCTTCAAAACCTTGATACTTTCTGCAGTATATTTCTTTTCTTTCATCTTCTTTTGATTTGAGGGAAAAAGAGGCTATGTACAGGGGAAAATATACATAACCGAAAGGTCATTCTCTCTAAAAATATTATATCTTAAATAGCGAAAATTGGCAAAGAAAAATCACCATTTTTTTAAACGAAAAATACCAAAAAATTTTCTCAATTTGGGGCCTCTGCTTACAATTGAATTTAATATGAGAGAACCCAAAATGAAAATCATGGAGGAAAAAAATAGCTGACGAATCAACAAGGAAATTTATATTTCTTATCCGACCGATCGTTACTTAAAGTGAAGAAAAATGTCGTGAAATTATTATTTTCACGCCCCTTTGTATTAATACACATGAGTTTTCTTTTCTTTTGATACGTATCAATATGCGGACCATAAACCTTTAGCTATCTCTGAAGAAAAACAGGTAGTCACACCCACGAATTTTATTCAGCCAGTCTAATTGAAGTTTCCTTTTGTTTTGTATATATTAGAGGACGTTATTCATACTAATTGACCGTCAATTAAAAGGAGCTGAATATGGCCAGATACATTCC
This sequence comes from Candidatus Aminicenantota bacterium, assembly GCA_011772495.1. Lineage (GTDB taxonomy): Bacteria > Acidobacteriota > Aminicenantia > Aminicenantales > Aminicenantaceae > WVZL01. Next base: position 164,869 of record WVZL01000048.1, on the reverse strand, counting down.
CTGGGTGTGGCTTTTTGTCTTCGGGTCCCTTTGGGGCCTGTCGGAACTTGCTGGGGCTAAAGCCTTAGACGAAGCCAATGTCCCTCACGCCTCAGTGTACCTCTCAGCTTCGGGATTTTTTCTCTTGGCCGTGGCCAGGGGGCTGTTCAATAGGCGCGGAACATCCTCTGTGATCGGCGGGATAGCCGCCCTTTTCCGGTTGGTCAATGCCTATTTCGTCTGCCATATATTGGGAATTTTTTTAATGGGCGTGGCTTTCGATCTGGCGGCCTCAATTCTCTTGAAAGGCGAGAAAAAAGGTTTTTTGCGTAGCAGTCTGACCGGCATAACTGGGGCCTACGGGGGCTATGCTCTTTTTGCCTTTATCATGACTTATGTTATCCGGTATGAAATATGGGTCGCAGGTGGGTTGCCAAAAGTTCTTGATCATGTTTTCGTCTCTGGAAGCCTTGCGGCTGGGGTTGCGGCCCTTCTTGTCCCGATAGGATACATTCTCGGTCTTAGAAGCAGGACTCAGGCCCGACTCGAGTCCCGGTGGGCCTTCATCGGTTCCCTTCTTTTGGCGGTAATCATCTGGACTCTAGGCAGAATGGCTGGCTAACAGAGTCTCCAGGATCTCGATGAAAACACCAAACTAGGAAAAGAATAAAAATGCCAGCCAACCTACCACCTCAATACTTCGAGACCGAGAAAAAATTAAAAACCGCCAAAACGCCTCAAGAAAAAATCCTCATCCTGGAAGAACTCCTTTCCATCGTTCCCAAGCACAAAGGGACTGAAAAGCTGCAAGCTCTCCTGAAGACAAAGATCTCCAAGCTCAAGTCTTCGGCTCAAAAAAAAGCCTCCACAGCCAGGCGCAGTCCGATCCACCTGGTAGAAAAATCAGGAGCTGGCCAAGTTGTCTTGGTAGGCCCCCCCAATTCTGGCAAATCCAGCCTGGTCAAAATCCTGACCAACGCCAATCCTGAAATTGGCGACTATCCTTTCACCACTCGCCAGGCTTATCCGGCTATGATGAAGTATGAAAACATCCAGATTCAGCTCGTGGATACTCCTCCCATCACCCTGGACTACATGGAAACCTGGCTTCCTGAATTGATAAAAGGAGCCGATGGAGTTCTTCTCATTCTGGATTTGGCCGAATCCGCACTCTTTGATTCCCTCATGGCGGTCATGATGCAGCTTGAAGAAAAAAGAATCAAGCTCGTTATAGTAAACAAGAATATCCCAGAAGAAAATAGACTCTTCTACAAGAAAGCCCTCATCGTGGCTAACAAAAAGGATTTAGTGTCTAAGGAAAAAATCGACCACCTGCTGAAGGAGCTCTCCAGAGAAAAGCTCGAAACAATCACCATCTCATCTCTCGATCAAGAGGCCCTTGGTGAGCTCAGGAAGAAAATCTTCTTTATGCTCGATATCATTCGAATCTACAGCAAAGCTCCAGGTAAGAAAGCGACTTTCGACGATCCCTTTACCTTAAAAAAAGGAAGCACAGTTAGCGATTTTGCCAGGACTGTTCACCAGGATTTTGCTCAGAAAATGAAGTATGCCAGAATCTGGAGTGAGAAGAAATACCAAGGACAAATGGTCAATCGTGACCACGTCCTCGAAGACGAAGATATCATCGAATTGCATATCTAAAGGCCAAGTTCGCCAGACAGGCTCGAACAAAAAGGCAAATCGGGAATTTTTTCTTATCCTGTTTCTGACTTAGGTATGAATCATAGCTTATACCTTCTTTTGGGTGATGACTACGCCCTTGTCTTTCAAAGTTTTCATGAAAGGCTTGAACAGATCGGCTTGAAAAACGTTTTCTGGAAAGAGCACTCCTCTCTGGGTGATCTTTCCGTCAACAATCATCCGAGCTGCGATAGAGGCGGGAAAGCAGGTGGTCTTGGCCATGGATGTGTACTGCTTCTCAGGATCAAAATAATCAACCATCTCGAAAACATGCGTCGCCGGGTGGCCGAACTTTTTTCCTGAAACAACCACTCTCATCAAAGTCACATCCCCGTCTTTCCCTAATTTCCACTCCTTATCCAGCAGAGTCTTCAAGAATTCCCGAGGAATGACTTCTTTTCCCTTTACAGGCAATGGTTCGTGAGAAAAAAGACCCCAGTCTTTCAAGGCTTTTACTGCCCGGGCATGTCCGGGATAGCGAACAGTTTTTTCGGCCAGCCTGCCAATGATTTTTCCTTGCATGGTATGAATAAGTGAAGAGAGTCCATCAGTGTAGAAACATTCCATCCTGGAGAAGGGATGAGGAAATTCGATGGATTCGACACCGGACAAGGCATCTACCTCTTTGATCCTTCCCCTCTCTATGATGATGGTCTTTCTCTCATAAAAATCCAGCAGGCTGTCGGCTGCATAGAGGATGCTGTATTTTAAAGGGGGGCGAGCGTGGAGAGGATTGCCGCCCAC
>WVZL01000048.1:0-162396 GCA_011772495.1 Candidatus Aminicenantota bacterium | reverse complement strand
CTTTTTCATCATGAACGAGGCGCTCCAAGGGCTTGTCTCCCACGAGATCTATAAGATGCACGCCTTGTTGAACTGCTTCTTCCAAGACTAAAAGGCTGTGTTCATGAAGAAGAGCAGCCAGGATAACATCCTGTCCTTTGAATATCCCTTCCCTCTGGCTTTTATCCTCAATATTCCTCTGAAGAGGGATCAACCTATCGTTCGGTATGAAGTCTCGAGCCTGCTTGAGCCTCTCAAAGTCGATATCAACCAGAGTGACAACGTTCTGATCATTACTCAAGATAAGGTCTTTGGCCAAGACAACGCCCATTTTCCCGGCACCAAGGACCAGAAATTTTGGCATTTCTGCCTCCTGATTCATTAATCTTTCTAGGGGAGCGAAGTAATCTTATCTTCATTCTTTCTTAAAAGTAAAGGAAAGAAATGAATCGGGCCAGGACAACCTAAGGCGCGAAATTGACATAAAAAAGAAACATTGTCTTAGACATTTTAAAAGAATTTGATAAAAAACTCAGGACGAATGAAGGGCGTTCTTGAGGATCTCCAGGTAATCTTCGTATCTTACCTCGCGAGGATTAGAGGGATTGGAATTATTCTGGAAAGCTGCGCTGGCAATATCAGGAAATTCGCTCTCTTCGAGGCCGAGGTCTTGGAAGGAGGGAATATTCATAACTCGCGTCATGGATTTGATCTTGTGGACTAATTCTTGGGAGGCTAGACTCTCGTCTTTCTCCTGAATGCCCGCCAGCCGTGCTATTTCTGCATATCTTGTTTTAGCAACAGGAAGGTTAAATTCCAATACCTGAGGAAGGAAAATCGAGTTCAACTCCCCATGAGGCAAATCATACAGCCCGCCACAAGCTTCAGCCAGACAATGGACAGCACCCACATCACTGTTGCAAAAGGCAATTCCAGCTAGAGTGCTCCCTGACATTATCCTTTCCCTGGCCTTCTTATTATCTTTTATATTTTCAAAGGCATCCGGAAGAGAATCAAAAATGAGCTCTATGGCTTGGCGGGCAAAATTATTCGAAAACTCAGTGGCTCCTTTGACTGTATAGGCCTCGATCGCATGGGTCAGGGCATCCATGCCCGTAGAGGCAATAAGCGGAGGCGGAAGAGAGAGGAGCATATCCGGATCGACTAAGGCCACCGCAGGAAACATTTCGGGTCCTTTTATGCTCATTTTAAAACGGCGTTCAGGATGAGTGATCACAGAAACCCAGGTCACTTCACTTCCAGTTCCGCAAGTGGTTGGGATAGCCAGCACGGGAAGAGGCGGAAACTTATATTTTCTTTTGCCTTCATAATCCTTTATATGGCCCTTGTTGGTAGCTAGCAGGGCAATGGCCTTGGCTGCATCCATCGGGCTTCCTCCACCGAGACCAACGACAAGGTCAGGCTTGTCTTTCCGCACCTGCTCTCCTGCCCTATCGACAGTTGGCGACTTGGGATTCGCTTCGATCTCGTCAAACACCTGAGTGTCTTCAAGCTGAGAGAGAACAAGATTTCCGATCCCTGAATCCATGATGCCTTTATCCGTCACCAGAAATACACGCGAGGCTCTGAACTCTTCTTCAATGATTTCTTTCAAGCGAGAAAGAATTCCTGATCCGAAGATGATTTTAGTAGGCACTTTTAAATTCATCTCAAACCCACCTATTATCTGAAGTCAACCGAATCCTGGTTGGCCATATGAAGCAGAGCCACAAAGAGAAGCTGGGCCAGGTCTTCAAGGATTTCTGGAGTAATCGTATCTATATTATCTTTCGTGATGTGGTAGTAGGAAGGAGCTCCAGAGGCACTAAAGGAAATTGTAGGGATTCCCTTCCACATAAAGCGGGCAGCATCCAATCTGGGTCGAGCGAGGTTGGCAAAATGTGTTGCCTCGATCATACGGTGAATAAATTTTTGGTTAGCCTTATCAATGAATCGCCACAAGGCAGGGTAATTCTTGGCAGCCAGGGCTCGCAATTTATCTCCACAGCCCACTCCATCCAGGTTAATGAAAGCCACAGTTTTTTCCAAAGGGAAGGAAGGATGTTCCAGGTAATATTCCGATCCCACCACACCCTGCTCTTCTGCACCAAAAAAGAGAAAAAGCACAGAACGCCGGGGCTTAAGATCACGATCAGCCATGGCTTCTGCCACTCCTAAGATAACCGAAACACCAGAAGCATTGTCATTGGCACCAGGCATGAGTTCATAGCAGCGGCCCAGATGGTCAAGATGACCACCGAAAACAATCACCTCATCCTTGAGCTTCGGATCAGACCCTTCGAGCAGTCCGAGCACATTGTAGCCAATACCGTCAGGATGGTGCTCTGTATGATTTTTTATAGTAAAGACCTTACCCGTACTAAAAGAATTGGGCGCTAATGTTTCTTTGATCTTCTCCACTACGGCTTGGTGTTCGTATCCTGTACCGGAAAAAACATCCGAGACCACTACCTTTCCTACATGAGAGTATATAAAGTCTTCACGGTAGGAATTATTGGGATTGGCGATGGGTCCATAATTATAGAGCATACCTTTAGCTCCATGAGCTACGGCATTCTCTAACTTGTATTGATGGAAGGAATACGGACGCCACTTCATAAAAAGCTCTTGATCGTCATTCGGTGAAACCGGTGCTTCTCTCTCCATGAGAACAATCTTTCCTTTAACATCGACCCCTTTATAATCATCGTAGCCGAGCTCCGGCGCAGTGATTCCGTAGCCAACATAGATGACTTTGGCAGTCGCTTCGCCCGACCCAGAGGTAGAGCCGGGGATAAAATCATCTTCATACTGATAACGCTTTTTAATGACCGAGTCTTGGTAAGGGAGGTGAATATAGACTTCGCACCCTTCAAAAACTAGAGTATAAGGATTAGGAAAGGCCTGCACATAAGTTCCGTTATTTCCTGCAGGGGCGATTCCCCACTTTTTAAGAAGAGAGGCAATCCAATCCACACAGGTATTGTATTCTTTTGTTCCAGTAAGACGGCCGGCATATTTCTCTGCAGCTAATTCTTTTACGTAGGCGAAGAGCTTATGGCTGGATATGGAATGGATGCCCTTGAGCAGCTGTTCTTCAGCAGTTAATTCCTCGGAGGAAGCCTGGGCAGTGAAAGCAGAGCAGGTTAGAGAATAGCCAAGAATGACTAAAAATAATCTAAGGAAATATTTTTTGGCTTTCATCCTGTCCTCTTCTCATTTTTTTCACTTTATATGTTAGGTGAAATCTGATAAAAGTAAAGAGAAATCTAAAGCCGGTTGAAGAGACTTTCTATTTTTATTTTAGTTCTTCTTTTCTTATTATCGCTCTGTTCCCTAAACCTCCCCAGTCAGGAACAGAAGAAAGAGCCTCTTTTTCAAATCAAAGAGGTCATGACCATCGAGAAGGACCTCTTAGGATTGGCCAACAAAGAAAGAGAAAAAAAAGGTCTTCCTCTTCTCAGTCTTTCTTCAGGTTTGAGTCGCCTGGCCCGTCAACACAGCCAGGACATGGCTGGCCTTCAAAGGCTTTCTCATGCTTCTTTTTCGGGAAAATCTTATCAAGACCGACTGGTAGAGGCAGGATTCTATTTTATTTCTATAGGAGAAAATGTAGCCTTCAGCGAAACTTTCGTGGCCGAATTCATCCACCAACCCCTGATGGAAAGCCCTGAGCATAGAAAAAACATTCTGGAGCCATCCTTCGATCAAGCAGGAATTGGCGTCGTCTTGGTGGAAAACAAAGGATACTACATCACCCAGGATTTTATCCAATCCTTAGAGCCCGAGGAGGAAGCAAAGGTCGAGACAAAAATCCAGAACAGGATCAACGCTCTAAGGCGCAAAGCCTCCCTTCCCCCTCTTGTCTACTTGCAGGATGCGAATTCCTATGCCCGGGAATTTTCTCAAAAAAAAGCTCAACATAAACCTACCCCTCCCTGTCCAACTCATTTCGGGGAGAACTATGTTATCTATGCCTCTTCGCCCTCCCTAGAGGAAGCTCAATCCGTTTACCAACATACAATTCTGGATAGTATCTATGAAAATGCAGGCTTAGGCGTTAGTTTCAGGAGGAATAAGGAATATCCAGGGGGCTCCTATTTTGTCACACTCATTCTTTTCCCGGAGAATAAGTATAAATACATGGATAAAGAAAAAATCAGACAGATCGTCTTACTGAACATAAACGAGCGTAGGGATAAAAAGGGACTCCCCAAGTTGAAATTTGACGAAAATCTCTCGGCTGCTGCTGAAAAGGCCCTAAAAGATGGTCTGACTCAAGGCAATCATTCATCAATATTCCCAACCAGAACGAGGGATGCGGCCTACATGTTTTTTATTACTGTTGACCCGACAGTGCTGTCAGAGGGAGTAAAAGACAAAATTGAAGGTGAGCTAGTGAACTACCGGAAGATAGGCATTGGAATTTCTTTCCAAAAAAACAGGGAATACCCAAGAGGCGCCTTCTGGACAGCTATCCTATTAGAGAGGTAGATCAAATGAAAAAAATATCAAGAAGAAATTTTTTAATGGCATCAAGCCTGAGTTCATTCTCACTATTAACTCGAATCAAAGAACCTAATAATGTTCCTTTGAATCTTCTCCAGAAAACTCCTCTTCCTGCAAGCCACGATCCCTGGATTGAACTAGATTTGGAAAACATGTCCTGGAATCTCAGCCAGGCAAGAAAATTAGTAAAGGTGCCGGTCATGGCTGTGATCAAGGCTAACGCCTATGGTCATGGATTGATAGAAACGGGAAAGCATCTAGAGAGAATCGGCATCGACTATCTCATGGTCGGAAAACTGCAGGAAGCCCTCCTCCTAAGGAAGGCAGGAGTGTCTGCTCGCATCCTCAATTTTGGTTCCTTTAGCCCTGCAGAAGAGGAGGAAATCATCCTGAATGATATATCTCAATCCGTCTTCACAGAATCTGTATTGAGTCTCGATCAAACCTCTCTCAGGCTAGGTAAAAAAACAAAAATCCATATCCATATGGATACAGGCATGGGCCGGATGGGAATTCCCTATCATCAAGCTCTTCCTTATCTGGAGAAAGTCTCATCCCTGAAAGGCCTCGCTATCGAAGGAGTCTCCACGACTCTTACCGAAGATGACGAATTTGACCGAGAACAACTCCGTCGCTTCCTTCGGGTCTGTGGAGAGGCTGAATCCAAGGGCATTTCCCTAGGTCTTAGGCATGCAGCCAGCTCGGATGGAATGATGGACTTGCCGTCCTCACGCCTTGATATGGTCAGGCCAGGTATTGCCCTCTATGGATATTACCCCTCCGAGAAAACGCAGAAGGAGGACAGGCTCCAGCTTAGGCCTGTGCTTCAGCTAAAGAGTCGAGTGGTATCAGTCAAGGCTCTCCGGCCTGGAGATTCCCTCTCTTACCACCGGAGATACACAGCTAAAAAACCAGAAAAAATCGCCGTCATTCCCGTAGGCTATTCTGATGGCTATCCGTCGAACGCAGTGAACAAAGCCTCTGTGCTCATCAGGGGAAAGAGATTCCCCCTAATAGCAGCCATTACAGCCAATCACTGTGTAGCCCTTATGAAGGCAAACACTCCCGTTTCCATAGGAGATGAAGTTACTCTCCTCGGCCTTCAGGGAAAGGAAAGGATCACGGCCGTGGCGCTTTCCAGTTGGGCAGGAGTCTCAACCTATAAAATCCTGATCGGATTAAACCCTCTCCTTCCCAGAGTGATTGTATGAGGATCTATTTTCTACCAGGAAGGCAATATCATAAATCAGGCCGGCTTCAACGGTCTGAGCTTTAGGTGACAAGGAGGAAAAGAGATGCACAGCTTAAGAATATCCAGGAGGAACTTCATGGGCAGCCTGATTGCCAGTGCTGCTGTGCTTCCTCTTAAGGATTATCCCTGGATTCATCCTTCAATCAAATCAGGAAAGATAAGAAAAAGGATCAACTGGGGTTATCCTGAGGGAGCCTGCCGGCTGGATTCTAACGAGAATCCCTTAGGACCTTCACCTGGTGCCCTAGAACTCATGGAAAAGGCCCTTTCCCAGGCCCACCGCTACACATCAGACTACCAATTATTAAAAGAACTGGCCTCTTTTCATGAGGTGTCTAAGGACATGATTCTGGCGGGCTGCGGCTCGACAGAATTCTTGAGAATCGCTCCCTGGACCTTTCTCCGGCAAGGAGGAGAGCTGATCACTGCCCTCCAGGCATATAAAACTCTACCCAGAGAAGCAGAAAAAATTGAGGTCAAAATCAGGTGGATAAAACTGAACGATCAGTTTGCGTTTGACCTGGATTCCATGAAAAAAGCTTTAACTCCGAAGACAAAAATGATTTACCTGGTCAATCCCAACAATCCCACCGGCACTGCACTCGATTTCGAGACTATCCAGAAATTCTGCTCCTCTCTGCCCAAGGACATTATTCTGTTCATCGATGAAGCTTATTCACATTTCCACCAAGATAAAAAGGGAAGGAACGGGATAACCTTGATCAAACAAGGATTCAACGTGATCGTCAGCCGAACCTTCTCCAAGGCCTACGGCCTGGCCGGAATGCGCCTGGGCTATGTCATCGCCAAGCCCTCGATCATCAGAGAACTCAGGGTCTTTGGCTTCAGAGATATGGGTATTAACCAGGCTGTCTTTGCTGGAGGCCTGGCCTCTCTCGAAGATCATAAGCACTTGGAAAAATACAAAGAGCTTGTTCAAGAAGGCCGAGAGTTTTACTACCAGCAGTTTGATTCTCTGGGCTTGGAATATATTCCCAGCACAACTCCTTTCTTGATGGTCAAAGTCAACCTGACTTCCAAAGTGGCCAGGAAAAAACTGGCGGACAAACATGTCTTTGTCCGTAAGGGGGAAGATTGGCAGATGCCTAGCTATCTGCGGATATCCATCGGTTTCCCTGAAGAAAATAAAACCTGCGTAGAAACTCTGCAGAAAGTATTAAATCTGTGAAAATGCAAAACTCGCCTCGCTGAGCAGCCGATAAAACACCCAATCATCAAGAGAGGGGATTGAACAGCCAGAAGATAACAAAGCGGAATTCGAACAAATCTAAACGAAATGGGCTCAAGAAATTAAATGAACTTGATAAACTAGAAAAACTAAAAAAACTAGATTAACTAGATGACTTTACTCATTTACAGGCGGTAGGCAACTCCCAATCGAAAGAGAAGTCCATTCCAGACCCCTACATCAAATAACACATACAGATTGTCATAGACTTCGCCTTTGACCCCGAGATTCAATTGGATAAAAGGTATAAATTCAGGGAGAAAGAAATCCTCATTTTCTTCCTCTAATTCTATCCGCAATTCTTCTAAGGTACCTGATTTCCCATCTTCATATAATATTGGTAATCCATCATCAATAACCGCCGTGCCTGACCAGGCGATGCTGTATTCTCCTTTGTTAACAGACCCTGCTCCTGCCATTCCCACGCCGAAGGTTATATAAGGACGCCATTTCCAGGAAGGGTTGATATCCCAGCGAAAACTCAGATGAAAGGAAAAAGGCCATATCTCAAAAATAGACTCGCTGACCTCTCCATGAAAGTCACCTGTCTGGTTGTTAACCTCATCTTTCAAGGTCATGTCAGCTGATACTTCAGGAAAGGAAACTCTCATGTATGTTTTCTCCAGTGAAAATCCCAAGCTGTAGGAGCCATGCTTGCCCGCTGGATACCATCTGACTTCAAAACCGTAATTCCAGCCTCCGGAATCAAAGTCAACCTCTTGGCTGTAATATGTCTCCTCTATATGTTCAAAGTCATCCCGGATCGCGTCTAGAATATCTTCCTTTAATTCACTTTTTAGGGTCTCTCCGATTTTGTCTTCAATCAATCCGCTAAAAAGATCGATGCTCCAGAGGGAATAGTGGATGCCGAATTCCCAATGACCTTGAGCCGAAAGATTCTGGGGCGCTAAGAACAGAAGGAATAATAAGGCAAGAGGAAATAATTTAAACATCTTCTTCATTTCTGCCTCCTAAATCTTGCTCAAATTCAAGAAATTGCCTTTACTCCTTTAGCATATTTCTCACTTACAATTCTTCCGGATTCAGTTAAATAGTAAATAGCCTTTCGAGATGATTTTCAGGATGAAATTTTTTCATCGTTTTCGGCTAGATACACTCTTCAACGTTTTCATTTTTGTGAACAATTGTATTGTAATATTCGTATAAGGTAGTAAAATGATGTCTAAAACTGCGCTGGATTTTTCCACGAGTTTTAAACTCCTCAATCCTATTTCTATAAAGGAGGAAGAATGACTAAAAGAATTCATTGCTTAGGGATCAGTTTTTTCATGATCTTAATTCTTTTCTCTCTACAGCCCCTGCTCTATTCAGAAGAAGACCTTCATTCCGTCTGGGTAATTAAGGACTGTCGAATTGTTCCCCTTTCCGGCCCTCAAATCGAAAAGGGCGTTGTCGTGCTCCGCGATGGATTGATCGAAGCTGTGGGAGCTTCGGTATCGATCCCTCCTGATGCTGAAATTCTGGATGGGAGCAAGTTAACTGTCTATCCAGGCTTGATCGATGCTCTCGGTCAATCGCTTCTGAAATTGCCTGAAGAGAAATTCGACGCCGCAAAATTCTATTCTGGAGAATTCACGGACAAAGACCGAGGAATAGTCCCTGAACTTCGGGCCTTCGATCACGTCAATTTGAGAAAAGCGGCCTTAGAAAAATACCACCGCTTCGGAATTACTGGAGCTCAAGTCATGCCCCAGCGGGGAATCTTGACCGGCCAGAGTTCTATCTTCTCCTTGAGCAGTTCCGATAAGAATAAAGCTCTTCTCCAAAAGGACAGAGCTCTCGGTATCGGGTTTTCCCCTGGAGTCTTCATGACTTATCCTAATTCTCTGATGGGGATTATAAGTTACCTCAAGCAAGAACTTACCGATGCTTCTTATTATAAGATGAAAATGGACCGCTGGGAGAAGGAAAGAAAAGGGCTTTCCCGATCTGCCTACAGCCCTAAAATGGAAATCCTTTCTTCTTACACCGCCGGGAAAAAGCCGGTCGTTTTTCTCTGTCGAAGCCAACACGATATCCGAAGAGCTCTGAGCCTGGCCTCGGAGTTGAAGCTGAATTTCTTGATCTGTGACCTGGGCAACGAAGCCTTTAAAGCCATTCCAGAGTTGAAAAAGGCAAAGGCCAGGGTTTTATGCACTTTGACCTTTAAGGCCCCAGCGACGAGCGTCCACGCCCAGCTCGGCAGGGAAGAGAGAAAGAAGGCCGAAGAGGAACTCTACAGCAAGAATCCGGCCAAGCTGGCAGAAGCAGGGATTCCCTTCGCTTTCTCTTCTCTGGGAAATGATGACCCAAAAAGCTTTATGGAAGCTGTTCAAAAAGCCATCGAAAACGGCCTTTCGAGAGAAAAAGCACTCGAAGCCTTAACCGTACAGGCGGCTTCTTTTCTCGGCTTGGAACAAGCCATGGGAACCTTGGAGGAAGGAAAAATTGCCAACCTAGCTCTGATCGAGGGAGAAATCCTGACTAAAGAGGCCAAGGTCAGGTATGTTTTTGCTGATGGTCAGAAGTTCGAGCTCAAAGAAGCTAAAGTTAAGGAAGGCGAGAAACCCACGGTCAATGTTACCGGAAAGTGGGAATTTTCGATCGAAGCCGGCCCAGGGACCATGAAATTGACTGTGGACTTCATGCAGGAAGAAGCTTCTTTATCCGGGACAATGACGTCTCCCTTCGGAGTTTTCGATTTCACAGGTGGATCTGTGGTCGGCAACGAGATTTATTTCGAGATGACGCTCGCTGCCGGAGGACAGGAAATAGACCTTTACTTTTCAGCTGTGGTCGAGGGAGACACCATGGAGGGCTCTGTGGTCCAGGGAACCGCGGGCTCGGCAGAATTCACCGCCAAACGCATACCCTCTTAAGGAGAGAACAAGATGAAAAAGAATATCTTATTGTCAGTTTTCATTTCAGTCTTTATCTTGGCTGGAACAAGCTTCAGCAGCGGGGCCGAAAATAGTCTTCTTTTGAAAAACGGAAATGTCATAACCATAAGTGGCGAAACGATTATGGGAGGCGATATTCTGATCAAAGGCCGAAAGATCGCTGAGGTCAGTAAAAATATCCAGGGAGGTCCAAACACAAAGATCATAGACCTCGAAGGAAAATGGGTTATGCCAGGAATAATTGACTCTCACTCCCATATCGCTATAGAAGGGGGAGTGAATGAAATGGGTAGTCTCATGACTCCTGAAGTGGATATCAAAGATGTCATCTACCCCGAAGATATCAATATCTTTTACGCGCTCACGGGAGGAGTAACCACTATCCATACCATGCACGGTTCTGGGAATCCTATCGGCGGCCGGGGAATCGTCCTCAAACTTCGGTGGGGTAAAAGTGCTGAAGAGATGATTTTCAAAGGCGCCCCTCTAACCATCAAATGGGCGTTGGGCGAAAATCCCAAGCGAACCAATTTTAGCCTGCCGGGACAAGCTCGGTACCCGAAAACAAGAATGGGTGTTGAAGCTTCCATAAGGAATGAACTCGAAAGGGCTAAGGACTACCTGAGCAAATGGGAGGACTACAAGAAAACGCTTAAGGCAAAAAAGGGGCAGAAGCCTCTGCCTCCCCGTAAGGATTACCGATTGGAAGTTATTGCCGATATGCTCAGGGGCAAATACTGGATCCGTTGCCATGGCTATCAATCAGAAGAAATGCTCTCCATCCTGCACCTCTGCGAAGAGTATGGATTAAAACTTGTTTGTTTTGAACACGGCCTGGAAGGTTACCGAATCACCAACGAACTGGTAAAACACAAAGTGGCAGTGTCTACCTTTGCCGATTTTTGGTCTTACAAATGGGAAGCCTACCACACCATGCCTCATGCGGTCGCTTTGATGGCCCAAAGAGGTGTTTTGGTGGCCATCAATTCAGACGATCCAGAAAGGATGAGACATCTCTTCGTGGACGCCGCCAAAGCAGTCCGGTTCGGCGGCCTGTCTGAACTTGAAGCCCTCAAGACCCTTACCATCAATCCAGCCATAATCATGGGAATCGAGAAACAGACAGGAACCATCGAGCCTGGGAAGGATGCTGATTTAGCTGTCTTCAACCGCCATCCTCTTGATCCTTACACAGTCTGTCAAATGACTTTGGTGGACGGCGAAGTTTATTTTGACCGAGCCAAGTACCTGGAAGACAGAAAAAAGGCTGAAGAAGAGAAGAAGAAAAAAGAAGAAGAGGCCAAAAAGCCACAGGAAAAGAAACAGAAAAGGGAGGTATGATGATGAGAAAAATATTAATTCTTATTGTGGTCGTTCTTTTAACCCTAATCCTATTTTCCCAAGATAAAAATCATAAGATCCTGATAAAAAAGGCTACTATTGTACCTGTCGTGGGCGAAACTCTCGAGGAAGGAGACTTGCTTGTAGAAAATGGAAAAATTGCAGCTGTTGGGAAAGACATCACGGCCCTTGCTGGAACGAAGATTATCGATGCTTCAGGCAAGTTCATTTATCCAGGATTTATTGACGGCTACAGCCACTTCGGTTTAGCTGAGATTTCGGCCTTTGCCAGCACTGTCGATATAAGAGAGTTGGGCAAAGAAAATCCGGAGCTCAAGGTCGCCTGGGCCATTAATCCTCATTCTGTCCACTTCAAGACCAGCCGCATAAACGGAACAACCACCGCCTTGGTAGCACCTGCAGGGGGAACCTTTCCCGGTCTATCTGCCCTGATCAAGATGGATGGCTGGACCTTTCCTGAAATGTCTGTTAAGGAAGTTGCCACTTCCTTCATAAATTTTCCCATTACTCCTCGTCCCCCAAGAGGCGCAAGATTAGGTCCTGAAAGAGAAACAAAACTAGATGTTACAGCCAAACTGGTGGAAAAAATAAAAGATTATCTCAAAGAAGCCCGCCATTACCTTGAGCTAAAAAAGCTAGCTGCAGAAGACTCGAGCCTGACTCCACCAGAATTAAACCAGAAATACGAGGCCTTGGGACCGGTACTCGACGGCACTCTCCCGGTAATTATATCAGTGGAAAAAGCAAAGGATATCGAGCTGGCCATTAAATTCGTCAGGGAAGAAAAATTGAAGGCTATATTCAGAGGTTGCGTTCAGGGATCTAAGGTGGCTGCCAAAATCAAAAAGGCAGGAATTCCGGTCATCATCGAAGACCTTTACAGAGGGCCCTCTGAACCTGAAGATGGCTATGATGCTCCTTATCGCAACGTTGCGGAGCTGGCAAAAGCAGGAATCATGATCTGCTTTTCATCTGGTACTGATCCCTCTATCGGGAAAGACCTGCCCTATCACGCCGCCAGAGCCGTTGCTTTTGGCCTTGATCATACGGAAGCCATAAAAGCCCTGACCATCAATCCTGCCCAGATCTTTGGAGTGGATGACCGTTTGGGAAGCCTGGAAGTCGGAAAAGATGCTGACCTGTTCATCACGACCGGCGACCCACTGGATCTAAGGTCTGAAGTGACGCATCTATTCATCAACGGCAGGGAAATTGACCTTGCCAACTGGTGGCAGAACCTGTACGAGAAATGGAAAACCAGACCCCTTAAGGAATAATGACTCCTTAGTTTCAGATTGGGGACGGTTCTATTTTTTTAGTCTAACGTATAGACTCATAATGTTAGGTCTTTTATTAAAAAAATAGAACCGTCCCCATTTCGTATCCCCATTTCGTTTAAGTCTTGCCTATTCATGTTGATTTGAGGCCACAAATTTGATATTTTGATTTTTTCATCTCAATCACCAAACCGAGGAGGTATTCATGTCAGAACGAATTTATGCGTTTTTTCTCTTATTCTTTTTCACTGCTTCTCTCTTTTTAGTCTCAGCAGGAGCGGATAACCCGGAAGTCATCATGAAAACAACCAAGGGCGACATCACCATAGAACTCTATAAGGATAAAGCTCCTATCACTGTTAAGAATTTTCTATCTTATGTGGATGAAAAATTCTATGAGGGCACCATCTTCCACCGGGTCATAAAGGATTTCATGATTCAGGGTGGAGGTCTCACCCCGGATTTCAAAGAGAAACCCGGCAAGCCTCCGATCAAAAACGAAGCCACCAATGGATTACGCAATAAGAGGGGGACAATCGCCATGGCCCGCACCCAAGTCATAGACAGTGCCACCAGCCAGTTCTTCATCAATCACGTGGATAATCCTTTTCTAGACCATAAAAGCAAGACACCTCAAGGCTTCGGTTATGCGGTCTTCGGAAAAGTGATAAAAGGAATGGATGTTGTGGATGCTATCGCCAACACAAAGACAATGAATAGAGCTGGTATGGCGGATGTCCCAAGAGAGACAATAAAGATCATCTCTGTCAGCCGAATAGAAAGCAAATAAATCCTAGAATATCAGAGCGCTTTGGGCTTCTAACTCAGCTGGACGGCGATGTTTGATTGGATATTCGCCTTTTTCCATCTCTTCCTTCTTCTTGGAGCTGTACTCTATGCCTTCTTCTCGTTGTTCAAGGGCAATTATCTCAGGTTTATTGTCATCATCGTGCTTTTGACCATTTACTATTTCCTCGTTCTTCACAAAGCTGTCAAGAAAGAAATCGAAAGAAAAAGGGAAAAAAAATCTTAAAGGAGGAGCAGCACTCCATGCCCGTATACTTTGCCTTTTCAGACGAGTCAGGAAAGTACAAAAAGGAAAGGAGCGACAAGTTCATCTCCAAGAATCCTTTTTATTGCCGCTCCGCAGTCATTCTCGAAGCTCATGACTGGATGAAGCTGAGGGAGAAATTTTATCTTTTGAAGAAAAATTTCCTGAAAATCAGGCGCCACCAACCCGTTAAATGGTCATACATCTGGTCTTTGTACAAACACTTTCAGAAGGGAGAAAGGATTCCTCGCCACAAGCCTTATTTTGCCCTGCGCAATCATTCCCTGGATAAACTGGTCGATTTTATCAGGAAAGTCCTGCAGCTTCTCTGCGAGTGTCCGAGTTGCCGGATAATTCTGACTTTAACATTTAACGAGCGGCAAAAAACAGAACCTCTAGAAATGAAGGAGATTGCCAGGCTCCATATGAGTCATATATTCAATACGTCTGAAAAGGAGATGAGGAAAATCCCGGAAAGTGTTTGTGTGTTCTTCATGAGTCGGGAAGAACCGGCTCTCGAGAAGACCATAAAAAAAGCCTTCTTTGAAATTCACCAAGAATCCTCTCCCCAGAAATATCTCAGGATCAAAAACAGCCTGAACTTTGAATATTTTCCTCAAAGCTTTGGGGGCCAGGCAGCAGATTACTGCGCTGGGGTATTCAACGGCTGCCTTCGCCTTTATCCCCAGAGCATAGATCTCTTCCGCCACCAGCTTTGGCCAAGGATCGTTCAGGAGAAAAACATGGTGCTCGGATACGGCCTAACAGAGCTTCCCAAGAATGCAAAAAACAGAGCCTATCTCGAAAATATTCTGGATAAAGTCAAGGCAGCAGAAGAGAGAGAATACCGTATAAGTCTAGAAGCGAGACTGAAATCATAGCCATGGATATCTTCGAGAGCTCCCTTCGCTTCCTTGCCTCTATCGTCTGGGGGCCTCAAACGGCTATCCTGCTCCTCGGAGTAGGACTGCTCTTCACCATCGGTCTTAAGTTCGTTCAAATACGACGCCTAGGACTCTCCTTCCGTTTTCTTCTCGGAAAGAAGGAATACGGAGAGAGCAGGGAAGAGAGAAAGGGAGACATCACTCCCTTCCAAGCCCTAACCACTTCCCTGGCCGCTGTTATCGGAAACGGGAACATTGCTGGAGTTTGTACTGCCATTGCCATGGGTGGCCCAGGAGCTGTCTTCTGGATGTGGCTGTCTGCATTTTTTGGCATGGCTACCAAACTGGCTGAGGCTGTCTTGGGCCAGAAATTTAAAATAACCTCTCCAGACGGAACAATAGCTGGGGGTCCTATGTACTATATAAAGGAAGGGCTGCATCTTCCATGGCTGGCTGGGCTGTTTGCCTTTTTCATGGGATGCAAGCCTCTTTTTGCGACGACGACTATTCAGTCTAATTCTATTGCCCTAGCTTTAAAAACACAGCTAGGAATCGAGCCCTGGGTCTCTGGACTGGGACTGGCCTTGCTGACCTGGCTGGTCATCATCGGAGGGATCAAATCCATTGCCAGGGTGACAGAATTCTTAAGCCCGATCATGGTTTTTTTGTATTTTTTTGGTGCTTTATTCACCATCATAGTCTTTTCTTCCCGTCTTCCCCATGCTTTTTATCTGATTTTCGTCGGAGCTTTCAAACCCTCTGCTATAGCTGGAGGGGTCGCTGGGATGACAGTGCTGCGGGCGGTACGATACGGCCTTTCCAGAGGAGCTTACTCCAATGAAGCCGGCACAGGAACAGCGGCTGTTTTTCATGCTTCAGCCAAGACCAGCGAGCCAGTGAGGCAAGGGCTCATTGCCTCTCTGGATGTCTTTTTTGATACGCTGGTCATCTGCACTCTGACGGCTCTATCGGTCCTGGTCACCGGGGCTTGGACAACAGGGACCAGCACCGAGATGACCGCGGCTGCCTTTAATACCGCTCTGCCCAGGATTGGAGGTTTAATCGTCATGGCCAGCTCTTTCCTTTTCGGCTACTCCAGTCTGATCGCGGTCCCTTATTATGGAGAAATTTCCTTCAGTTATCTTCTCGGAGTCTGGATAAAGCGCCCCTTCCGCTGGATTTTCTGCCTCGTTATCTTCATCGGAGCCGTAATGAAGGTTGAAGAAGCCTGGTCTATCGGAGATGTCTTTAACGGGATGATGGCATTCACCAATTTGATTGGCCTGATGGGGCTAGCTGGATTGGCCATGCGGTCTGTGAAAAGCTATTTAAGCAAAATCGACAGCCTGAGAAAAGAAGGTTTCATTCCAGGAGGCATCAATAAAACCTAAAAATTCCGGAGGACATTAGGCTAGAAAAAAATCTCTCCTCACGCTCGGAGAGATATTCCTGAACCCGGATAAACAAGAGGAGCCCCGTGAGACATCTAACTCACGGGGCTTTTTTCTTATCCTATGACTTTTCCAGAGACAATAAGGATAAGAGCTTTGTTTCCACCATCGAGCTTGGAAACACCAACCACGGTTCTCTCACCACTCTTTATGGTGAGCATGGTTTCGATAAGGACATTCGTTATCTCCTTTCCCTCGTTATTAATGCCCAGTACTTGTCTCAGCTCTAAGTCGACCTGGAAGGTATCGACTTTTTCCTCTTTGATATAACGAGGTCGAATCTGAAGCCTGAGGTTTACATCTTCTCTGCCGATTCTCTGGCGGGAAATTTGGTTATTCTGAATCTTGATAAGAGTGGAATCTACTCTTTTGAAGGTGTTGTATTTCAATAGATTCTGCAGCTCCTTAATTACAGGATCAGACTTCAGCATCTCATCCAAATCTGCCATTGGAGAGGTAGTCCCTAAGATAAGCTCGACGTTAAACTGCATATTCACCGGTTTGATATCGATCTCTTTAAGTATGGAAAGAATTTTATCGACAACTTCAGGAGTGTCTTCAATGATGAGCTTATTCTCATGCCTTACAAAATGTATTCTCCCTCTGCGGCTAGTGAACTTTTGCAGTGTATCATAGGCTATATGGGCGTCTATATATTTAACAGTCACTATCGCCTTTTTCGTTTCGGATTCTTCGGTCTCTGAGTAAAGACTCCCGCTCATTCCTATCAAAAGAAATGCGGCTAAAGAAATAATGGCTAATTTTTTCATCTCTCCTCCTTCAATTCGAAGTTTTTATTGAAAAACCAGACAATTTTCAGTCCAGTTTCTTGAGAAACCATAGTCATTGAAATCGACTCCTGCTGTATTGTCAGGTCCGCTTCTTCCTTTGCTCCCCAGCCTGTCTTATCTCGGAAAATAGCAGGTCTAAGTATAAATAAAGAAAGAATGAGGACAGCTCCGGCCATAAGGGCATAAGCCCAGGCTCTCCTAAACCGCCAACGGGGACGGAATGAGGGAGCAAATTCTTCTACTTGGAGAGCCTGTTGAATCAAGCCCTGCCATTCTTCTTCCGGCAAGTCTTCTTGACCTCTCTCCAGCCATTCTTTTGTCTTTCGGAAAGACAAGAGATAAGATTCATATTCCTTCTGGCAGCTAGGACAAGTATGGAGGTGAGCCTTGGTCTCTTCGTTCACTCGGGCCGGAAGATCAGAACCTGCCAGAAGAGGGAGTAAGCGACAGACTTTTTTACATTTCACGCTCTTACCTCCTTGTTTTCGCATATTTTCTGAAATCTCCTCCTGATTTTTCTCCTAGCCCGAGAGAGATGAGTCCGAACACTTCCTGTGGAAACACCGAGAACTTCCGAAGTTTCCTGGATGGAATAGCCCTCTTGGTCTCGAAGAAGGAAGGTACTCTTTTCTTTTGGCGTCAAGTCTTGAAGGCAAACCTGGATTTTCTCTCTTATCTCGCTCTGCAGAAATTTCTGCTCCACATCTGAATTTCTCGGAAGACCCATATTCATCTGACGTTCTATGATTTCGGCGGATTTCTTCCTCTTTCTTAAAAAATCATAGGAAGAGTTCACCAGTATTTTTAGAAACCAGTTGCGAAAGCTCTGCCCTTTTCTGAAATTCTTGAGGTATTTATAGACTTTTATGATGGCCTCCTGGCAGACTTCTTTGGCATCTTCTGTATTTCCTGTCATTCTTACAGCCATGTTGAGGATTCCCTGCCGGTAAGGGCGAAGAAGAAGCTCAAAGGAAGCATGATTTCCGTTGAGTGACTCCTCTACCAATTCCTCTTCACTCTTCATCCACCTTAATATACTTTCTTTTCCTTAAAAATGTTAAGAACTTTATGGCATCGCTCTTGGTTCAGGTCTTGACTTTCAACATTACAGGGAAATACTGACCTATAGTCTTTATTAAATACTAAAATTCAAGACCTGATCTCGTTTTTTCTGGTTTTTGCATGTTTTTATTTGACAAGTGGGAACGAATTTTTTATTTTTTTCTCAGTTTTGCAGTGATATGAAATACAGGATGGCGGTTAAGAGGCGAAAAAAGTCCCGCCGCCTTTATCTACTCTTCGTCTTTTCCTTTATTTTATTCCTCTTCATTGTCCTGAACATTCTCCACAAAGGAGAGCCTCCTCCCGAAGAGAAAGAGCCCACATCCTCAGAAAAGACTGCCACCCCTCTTCTTGAAGAATCCAGGTACACTATTCGTAAAGGAATGTCTATGAGTGATATTCTGACCCAACACGATTTCTCACCCCCTGAAATCTATCAATTGAGAGAGGAAACAAAACCCGTTTATGACCTGGCTAAAATTAAAGCTGGCCAGGAATTCCGGGTTTTTCAGACTCCGGATGGGAAGGTCATAAGCCTGGAATATGATATTGACGAGATGAGTTTTCTTCAGCTCAGAAGAGAAGAAGGTAAATTTAAAGGGGAGATCAAAAAAATTCCCTATGAGATCAGGGTGAAGATGGTCTTCGGCCTCATCGACGATAATCTCATCACGGCTGTCAACGAGCAGGGCGAAGGAGATTATCTGGCCTTAGCCCTGGCTGAACTCTTTGCCTGGGATATTGATTTTTACACCGACCTTCGTCAAGGGGACACTTTTAAGATTGTTTTCGAAAAGAAATATCTCGAGAACAAATTCATCGGCTACAGGAATATTCAAGCCGCAGAATTCATCAATCAAGGAAAACCCTTTCAAGCCTTCCGGTACTCCTACCCGGATACAAAAGAGTCAGATTATTTCGACCTGGAGGGCAACTCTCTAAGGAAAGAATTCCTGAAGTCTCCTATCAAGTTTGCACGGATCACTTCCCGGTTCAGCTTCAACCGCCTCCATCCCATCCGCAAAGTCTACCGACCTCATTATGGAGTCGACTATGCCGCTCGAGTAGGGACTCCGGTCCAGGCGACTGCTGATGGAACGGTTATTCTTGTCGGACGGAGAGGGGCTTCTGGACGGATGGTGACGATACGCCACCGGAATGACTATGAAACCCTCTATCTGCATCTCAGGAATTATGGCCGAGGTATCAGGAAAGGAGCCAAGGTCAAAAGCGGGCAGATTATCGGCTATGTGGGCTCTTCAGGAGAGTCAACCGGTCCCCATCTCGATTACAGAATCAAATACAGAGGAAAATACATCAATCCCCTTGCCTGGCGGTTTAAGCCTGTAAGGCCGCTCAGAAAAGAATTCCTTGAAGATTTCAGGAAAGAAGCCGAAAAATATATACTCTGCCTTAAGGTTCCGGTGATCTTATTCTCGAGTCTTCTTCCCTAACCTTCCCTCTTATTTTTTGTTCCCGCTTCCGCTCTTGGAACTGCTCGAGCCGGAACTGGCCGCAGAGCTTGCAGAACCGGTTCTACTGCTTCCGCTAGAGCCGCCAGAGGAAGAGGATGATCCAGAAGAAGAACTCCCGGATGAATAAAAGCCCCTCGAGATGGATCCTACCCTTGAGACAGCCACGTTTCGAGATGATAGACCTAAAGCAGGACACTGGACTTCGTTGGTTAGGCTCGAGTATTTTATTTTGACTCCCAATCTTTGGGCTGTTTTCACATCAGGATTCCAATCTCTGAAGCGCATTGGGAAAAGAGGTTGTTTGACCTTTTTTGCTTTTTCTTCTGGAAACGAAACATAATTTCTATCTGACCAAAGCGCAGGCCTTTGTTTGGTAATGGAGGCAGTTACAAATTCTTGCATTCGAGCTATGATTCTATTCCGCTTGAAAGCGCTCACGGCTTTCAGGTAGGGATTCTGAGAAGCTTTGATGGGAGTTTCTCTGTTTGCATCCCGGTAAGATTCGACCTGCTTTTCGATCTGTTCGAATTTAAGGATTTTCTCCTGGATGCTCGGTACGTTTAAATCTCTCTTCTCCACGAAAACAAATTGCTGAGGTACATTCTTAAAGGAGGCCCTGATTCTCTTGTTTCCTTCCTTCAGGGCTGAGACGAATCTCCTGTAAGCCTGCTTCACGGGACCAGTCAGCCGATAAAGAGAGCTTTTTTGTTTTTTCAGATGAGACTTGCGAATCGTCTTCAGGATGCTCTCTCCTTGTTTCTCTCGGGAGCTGTCGTAAGGTTCCCAGTAAATGGTGTCCTGGTAATAAGGGTAGTAATAGTAATTATAGGCATACCCATGGGGATAATACCAACCATAAGGATAATACCAGTCCAGCATCATCCAGGGTCTCCAGGCATAATATCCCGCCAGCAAGTCCCAAGCCACCCAAGCTGGAGCAAAGACCGAACCTGGAATCCAAAGCCAACCTTGTTTTTTGTCCCAGACCCAGACGCCGAGATGATAAGGAACCCATCCCCAAGGCTCCTCAGGGACCCAGAAAAGCTGCCCGTTCAGCTCTCTCCACTTTCCGTAGTAATAGGGAGTCCAGGTTCCCCAGGGATAACGGTCATTGTAAAAAGGCCGCCAGACATAGCCATAGAGACTGTCCCAGGTCCAGTCTCCATAGAGGTTAGAATAGAATTGAGCAAAATACACCACCGCTTTGGGCAGTCTCTGGATGGGCTTGGGGAGATAGCTTTTTCCCTCATGAAGATCTATAAAATTCAGGTTGATATACTCATTCCACTCTACAAAATCAGCTGCTAGCTCGTATTCTGCAGGAACAGACTGATGGTCTTTTGAGATGCTAAGCCTTTCCAGCTTTTTGATCGCTTTCCTCTTGGTTTGGCGCTCATCGACACCGTAAAGCACATAAGCCTTGCCTCGATTCACCTGAACATCTGTACTCCCGTTCTCGGCGGCCTTGATCATGGCCACCGTTTTATCCCTCAACTTCACGGCTGTGTTAGGAGTTACGACTTGGAAAATTTCCCGGGAATTATACTTCCTATACATGATGTAGATCTGACCTTTCTGAAGGACAAGATTCGTAAGCTTGTAGCGGGAGCTGAGGCCTTGAGCGAGGACCGTCTCAATCTTTAATTCTGTCTCCAGATCAAGCCTGATGATGGTGCCGGTATCGAACTGCAGTTCACACCTTCGACTTTCAGTAGTGCGGATTATATCTCCCGGAGCTAGAGGAAAGTTAAGCACTGCGACCTCGGCAACTCGATCCCCCTCTCGAAAGACAACCGGGTCCTTCCCATCAAACTTGACTTGAGAATAGCTTATATGACCGAAATAGATGTCGACCTTCAGCTCAGGGGCATAGCGGTATTTGGGAAGGAGAAGAGAAGGACAGAGAAGAAGAGACATGACAAGGATGATTAAGATCAAAAAGATTTGGTTCCTTTTTTTAATCATCGAACTCCTCCTTTTGCGGATTCATTATACCATATAATAGCAATATTTATGCCAAATCATGCCAGGTTCAAAGACTCTTTAGGAATAAACTCAGCTGTCCCTTTTTAGAGACATCTGTAGAGATTAGGGACAGTTCCAGCAGAATCTCCCACCCTAAAATGACCAGGTGATATCGTAGCCGAAAATGCCATTCTACTCCCAAGCAAAGCTAGAGGTCTAGGGCAATCTCAATTTTAGTTGACAAGGCGAAGACGGAAAAACTAAAATGACTATTCACCAACGCTTAAATGGGAGGAACAAATGAAAATTACGCTGAGCATTCTAAAAGCAGATATAGGAAGCATTGGCGGACACATCACACCCAGCCGAGCTCTCCTCGAAGAGGTTAATAAATTTGTCAAGGAAAACGGAAAGAACTTGATCATCGATTTCTACACCAGCCACACCGGAGATGACATAGCGATTCTGTGTACTCATGAGAGAGGCGTCCTTGATGAAAAAATCCATAAGATGGCCTGGGATGCCTTTATTGCTGGCACAGAAGTTGCTAAGAAACAAGGCCTGTACGGAGCCGGACAGGACCTATTGAAAGATGCCTTCAGTGGAAACATAAAGGGAATGGGCCCGGCAGTTGCAGAATTGGAGTTTGAGGAGCGACCTAACGAGCCTTTTATCTTTTTTGCTGCGGATAAAACGGATCCTGGTTGCTACAATTTACCTTTCTACCTGGCTTTTGCTGATCCGATGTATTGTGCTGGGCTTATTCTAAGCCCGAAAATGAGTGACGGTTTCACTTTCCGCATCATCGATGTCGAGCATACAGAAAAAGATAAAGTTATTGACCTAAACTCCCCTGAGGATCTGTATGATATCGCAGCCCTACTCCGGGACGGCGAAAGGTATGTCATCGAGAGCGTCTTCTCCAGAAGCACTGGAAATCAATCCGTCTCCATCTCCACCACTCGTTTGCACAATATCGCGGGAAAATATACTGGAAAGGATGACCCGGTGGCTTTAGTCCGTGTCCAGGGAGAATTCCCGGCCACGGGCGAAGTGCTGGCTCCTTTTCATATCGGGCACTACGTGGCCGGCTTTATGCGAGGCAGCCATAACGGACCTTTAATGCCCTGTAAGTTGAACTCAACCATCTCCTTCTTCGATGGCCCTCCGGTTGTAACCGGAGCAGCTTTTTGTGTCAGAGAAGGAAAGCTGACCGAACCGGCCGATGTCTTTGATCATCCTTACTGGGATCATGTGAGAGACCGGATCTCTGAAAAAGCCACGGCCATTAGACAGCAGGGGTTCTCGGGTCCGGCAATGCTTCCCTTCAGTGAACTGGAATACGGAGGAATCGTCGAGAAACTGGAAAAGCTGGACAAGAAATTCAAGCTTAGAGATTAAAAAGCTTTTCATATTATTCTACCAGCAAGATTCATAAGGATAGAGGGAGGATTTCGGCTCTATAGTCCTAGGAACATGAAAAAACACAGGAATCCAGTCCCAACGGTAGATATCATTATCGAAATCAAAAGAGAAGGCAGTAGCCTTGGAATCGTGCTTATCAAGAGGAAGAATCCCCCTCATGGATGGGCTCTTCCCGGAGGTTTCGTTGATTATGGTGAGTCTCTAGAAGAAGCGGCTCTCCGAGAGGCTAAAGAGGAGACATCGTTGGATGTAGAGCTAAAGGGTCAACTTCACACTTATTCAGACCCAGCTCGAGATCCTCGACAGCACACCATCTCGACGGTTTTTATGGCTGAATCCGAAGGAGAGCCAAAAGCGCAGGATGATGCGGCAGAAATCGGAGTATTTACCCCGGAGGAGATCGATTTTCCTCTTGCTTTTGACCATCAAGAAATCCTAGCTGATTATATCGAGCGCAAGAAGAGAACAAAACACTAGCCTATTTTGGCTGACTGAGGAAAAAAATATGAATGAAGAAGATAGAAAAAAACCAGAAGATTGGCAACTGAAGGTCGTCCATAAAGTCTGGGGACCGGCCGAAGCAGAAGTGATCAAGAGTTATCTCGAAAGTAACGGGATACCCTGTGTTTTTAGAGGAAAAGTCACTCAATCTGTCCATCCTTTTTCGGCTGATGGTCTGGGAGAGATAAAAATCCTGGTTTCTAAGAAAGACTATAGTCTGGCCAAGAAACTTCTTGAATCCGTAGAGAAATAAACTCAGGATGGTTCCATTTTGTCGCAGTCTCCTCAATTCCCCCTGTTAGCTGTTGAAAAAATTGAACCGTTCCCATTTTTTTCCATTTTTTTCCAAAAAAGTTCAAAAGGCCGACCTGTCCTTCTTATATCTATATATAGTAGACAAACAGAACTAAACACCCATATCTAAGGCTATTTGTTTATGGTGGATTAATCCCGTCATTCTTCTTTGTACTATCTATCCAATTTTTCCTATTTTTTCCTTGACATTCGGGTATATATAGCCTATATTCTTAGCAAAATGGGAGAAAACGGGAAAAAATGGGAAATTTTCTCATAGGGAGCTATCGAGCCAGACTTGACAAAAGTGGCCGGCTAAAGATCCCTGAAAAATTCCGCCTGGCCATAGAAGAAAAATACGGAAAAGACGTGGTCATCACTTCCCTAGAAGGAGAAGCTATTCAGATCTATCCTCTACCTATCTGGCAAAATATTTCCGACATCACTACCGAAGGAACGCTTCCGCTCAAACCAGCTGTTAAAAGATTTCATCTTCGCATGAATAGATTCGGCAACCATTATGAAATTGACTCCAAAGGAAGGGTTCTGATCAGCCCCATTCTCCGAGAAAGAGCCAAGCTCAATGAAGAAGTCGAAGTCATCGGCCTCTCCAATTACCTCGAGATCTGGGATAAGGATCTCCTTGATAAGAAACTCGAGGAAAGACCTTTAACCGATCAGGATTTCGAAATCATCTCTGAGCTTAAGCCTAAAGGAAAGCCTGAATGAACGGAAATGGGCATGTCCCTGTGCTCATCCAAGAGGTCTTAGACTATCTGGATATCACAAGGAAAGGCCTGTATATCGACTGCACCCTAGGCTTGGGCGGACATTCCCTGGAGATTCTAAAGAGAAATCCTCAAGCTAGCCTTATAGGATTTGACATTGATGAAAAATCTCTGCTCGAAGCAAAGAAGAGGATGGGACTTTATTCAGATAGGATCAGCCTCCTCCATTCGGATTTCAGGTATCTCCCAGATCTCAGGATCGATTTCCAGAAGGTGAAAGGGATTTTACTTGACCTCGGTCTTTCCTCTTATCAACTCGATTCTCCAGAAAGAGGCTTCAGTTACAGTCTCGAAGGTCCCCTTGATATGAGAATGGACCTCAGGAACAAAATCACTGCTTTCAAAATCATCCATAAATACTCAGAATACAGACTAGCCCAGATTTTCCGAGATTTCGGTGAAATCAGGCCTGCCAAGAGGCTAGCTCGAGAAATTGTCTCGAGGAGAAAAGCCACCAGAATAGAGACAACAACAGAACTGCGACGAATCATTGAAGAAATATTTCGCTGGAGACCTCAAAAAGGCAAAATTCATCCCGCGGCCAAGGTTTTTCAGGCCCTCCGTATCGAAATCAACCAGGAATTGAAAGGTCTCTCCGAATTCTTAGAAAGAATCACCAAAAAACTTCCCAAAAAATCCCGTATCGCCGCTATTTCCTTTCATTCACTGGAGGATAGAATCATAAAACATACTTTCCTGAATTTGGCTGCTCCAGAAGACTACCGCCCCTTTCTCAAGATTCTTACCAAAAAACCTGTGATCCCATCCGAAGATGAGATTGCTTTTAACTTCAGATCAAGATCAGCCAAATTGAGAGTCGCCGAGAGAATCTAGATGATCAGAAAAAAAATCAGCAAGAGATTGATAGTCCTAGGGATCGCTGGCGGTATCTTTGCCATATTCGTTCTCACTTTCTACATCTGGCACCAGATGGAATCCATCCGGATCGGATATGAAATAGGAACACTAGAAGAGCGGCTCGCAGATCTTAAAGAAGAGGTAAAAAGACTTCAGGCCAGCAAATCATCCCTTCTCTCTCTGGAAAGAGTTGAGAAAATCGCCAGAAAAGAATTGAAGCTTGTAACTCCCAAGAAGGAGCAGCTCGTTTATGAAGATTTCATTCCTCTTCCCTAACCTATTGGGCTAATGGACAGACGACACCAAAAAAGGATACGCATAAGAATAGTGATCTTGGCTTTTTTTTTCTTTCTCTGGGCAGCTGGGCTCACCTTTCGTCTGATCCAGATCCAGGTGGTTGACCATCCCCGCTTGAAAGCTCAAGTTCTCCATCAAAATCAAAATAAAGATACTATTCTGCCCACAAGAGGGACGATATATGACCGGAAGGGGAAAATATTCGCCAGAAGCCTTCCAGCCCCTTCTGTCTTTCTCTATCCTTTTGAAGATGAAACTCCCACTGCCCAGATAGAAAAAATTAACAAGCTGAAAGGCATTTTGAACCTATCTTACCAAGAGATTCAGAGGATAAAAGCAAGAACTGAAAAGGGAGATCTTTTTATCTGGATAAAAAGAAAAATCGACCAGCAACAGGCCGAAAGAGTAAAGAGCCTTCGTCTCCCCGGAATCTTTTTGAAAATGGAGAACAAAAGATATTATCCTCATGAAAACCTGGCTGCTCATGTCCTGGGTGGAGTAAGCATTGACGATGAAGGTCTAAGCGGGATCGAGTGGCAATACAACTCGAGATTAAGAGGAAAGAGAGGAGAACGCCTCATCTTGAGAGATGCCAAGAAGAGAGAATATAACTTCGAGATCCTGAAGGAACCTGAACCTGGCAAAGATCTCGTCCTAGCAGTAGATGAGACTATTCAATATATTGTCGAAAAAGAACTGAAAAAAGTCATTCTCCAACACCAGGCTAGCTGGGGTTCAGTCATAGTTGCTGTACCCTCAACTGGAGAAATATTGGCCATGGCCAACTACCCGACTTATGATCCTAATAAATATCCTCCTTCCTGGCTTGAATCGGCTCGCAACAGGGCTATCCATTACAACTTCGAGCCAGGTTCCACCTTCAAAATTGTCACAGCTATGGCCGCCTTGGAAGCAAATCGAATCGCACTCAACGATACTATTGACTGCGGAGAAGGAGTTATTCATTTGGCTGGGAAGACAATCCGTGACCATAAAAAGTTCGGCTGGCTCACCTTTCCCGAAGTCATCCAGCATTCTTCCAATGTGGGAGCTATCAAGATCGGACAGCTTGTCGGTGAGAGTTTCTTCTTCGAAAAAATGAAAGCCTATGGATTTGGAGAGAGAACGGGTATCGATCTCCCAGGGGAAGAAAAGGGTATTTTCAGAAAATTGAGGGATTGGTCAAGAATTTCCCTGGCCTCTCTTTCTTTTGGCCAGGAAATCTCAGTCACCGCTGTCCAATTGCTGCAAACCATGAACACAATTGCCAACAGGGGTCTCGTCACCACTCCTAAAATTGTAAAAAAAATCTTGCTCTCTAAAAACGAAGTGCGAGAGAGGCCTTCCCACCATAAGAGGGTCTTATCCGAAAAAGCAGCCTCCGCCATGGTCAAAATTCTGGAAAGTGTCGTCGAGGATGGAACGGGAACGATGGCTCGAATCAACGGTTATAGAATAGCCGGCAAGACAGGAACAGCTCAGAAATTCGACACTAAAATCAACGCCTATTCTTCTGTACTCCATACCTCCTCTTTTGTCGGCTTTGCGCCGGTGGATAAACCTGCTTTCTCTATGATTGTCGTCATTGATGAGCCCAAGGGTGCTTACATGGGGGGAGAAGTCGCTGCGCCTCTTTTCCGTCAGATTGCTGAGCATCTTTTTCTCTACCTTCGCATTCCCCCTCAAAAAGAGGGGTCCCAATCTCTGATCACAGCCAGACTTAGGAGAGGGCATTAAATGAAACTGAATAAGCTGCTGGCCGGGCTTTCAGTTTTGGATTTCGGCGGAAATCTTGAAGAAGAAATCCAGGGAATTGCCTATTCTTCTAAGAACGTTAAACCAGGATTTCTCTTTGCAGCTCTCCAAGGTCAAAATAGCGATGGTTTTGATTTTATCCAAGAAGCTCAGGCCAAAGGAGCTCAAACTTTTCTTTCAGAAAAAGCCCGGCCGGCAAATTTATCTGGAAATTGGATTCAGGTCTCGGATGCACGCCAAACACTGGCTCTGTGCTCAGCCAACTTCTATTCTCATCCCTCCCGAAGGATGGAAGTCATCGGTATCACTGGGACTAACGGCAAGACCACGATTACTTATTTGGTCGAAGAAATATTAAAGAGAGCGAAATTCACTCCTGGAATCATCGGAACTATAGCTTACCGGGGACCGAACATGAATATCACCGCTCAAAGGACAACTCCGGAAGCACCGGACCTGCAAAAATTAATGCAAGAGATGGCCGATCGAGGTGCCTCCCACTGCCTGATGGAAGTTTCCTCTCATGCCCTTGACCTCAAGAGGGTTTGGGGAATTCAATTCAAGGTCGTGATGTTTACCAATTTGAGCGGAGACCACCTCGATTATCATCTTTCCATGGATGAATATTTCGAGGCCAAAAAGAAGCTCTTTTTCCTCAACCACCGCCAAAGAATCGCCGTTATTAATGAAGATGATGCCTGGGGACAAAAGCTGATTCCTCAAGTTCCCAGCGGCGTTATCACCTACGGGCTCCAAGATTCTGCTGCCATAAGAGGAGAAAAGTATAAATTGGACGACAGAGGAATTGAAGTAGAGGTTATATATCCAGGGGGGAAAATGCAGATTTCTTCTGCCCTCCTGGGAAAGCCCAATCTCTACAACATCCTGGCCTCGACCGCCATTGCCTTTACGCTGAAAATATCTCCTGACTTTATAAAAGAAGGTATCGCGAACCTAAAAGTCATTCCAGGGAGGTTTGAAAGGATAGAGAATTCCCTTGGCTTAAACGTATTTGTTGACTATGCGCATACTGATGATGCTCTCCGCAACCTCCTGGAAACTTTTCGAGAGCTAAATCCCAAGAGAATACTCCTGGTTTTCGGGGCTGGAGGAGGAAGAGACAAGACCAAGAGAGGAAGAATGGGAAAGGTCGCCTCAACGCTGGCTGATCTGATTTTCCTCACTTCTGACAATCCTCGCTCAGAAGATCCTA
The DNA here is from genome assembly GCA_011772495.1 of Candidatus Aminicenantota bacterium. Classification (GTDB taxonomy): domain Bacteria; phylum Acidobacteriota; class Aminicenantia; order Aminicenantales; family Aminicenantaceae; genus WVZL01. The sequence continues at coordinate 134,058 of WVZL01000048.1, read as the reverse complement.
TGGCCATAATCCACGATGTCGAAAAAGGAATAAGGAACAGAGGCCACGAGAGCTACACCATTATTCCTGACCGGAAGGAAGCCATTGAAAAGGCTCTATCCACCGGAAAAAAAGGCGATTACATCCTCGTAGCCGGAAAAGGGCACGAAGATTATCAAATCTTTAAAGACAAGACAATTCATTTCAAAGATGCCGAGGTCATCAAGGAAATTCTTGAGCAGATGGGATCAAAATAAGAATGGCTAGCCTCCGACTCGATCTGATCGCAGAAAAAACAAAGGGAAAGATCATGCAGGGTTCCTCATCACTTATTTTCAACAAATTCAACATAGATTCTCGCCAGACAGAACCAGGAGAACTCTTCTTTGCTATCGTGGCCCAGCGCAACGGCCACGATTTCATTCCCCATGCCTTCCAGAATGGAGCTTCCGGAGCTATCGTTTCTCAAGAGGTGCCCCCTGCCCCCGAGGGTGCCGCCTTGATCAAAGTGAACGATACCTTGAAGTCACTTCAGGAACTCGCCAGCTATGTACTTTCTGAACACAATGTAAAAGTGATTGGCATTACTGGCAGTAACGGAAAAACAACTACCAAAGAGTTCACCCATTCTTTGATTTCTCCCTATTTCTGCGCGCTCAAATCTGAAGGCAACTATAACAACCATCTGGGGCTTCCTCTGACTCTGCTTAAGCTTGAAAAAAAGCATGAAATCGCAGTTCTGGAGATGGGGATGAGCGCACCGGGAGAAATCAGGGCTTTGACTCAAATCGCTGCACCCGATGTTTCGGTTATCACGAATATTAACCCGGTCCATCTGGAGTTCTTCCCGAGTATCAAAGAGATAGCCCAAGCAAAAAAAGAGATCCTTGAAGGAACCAAGGAACAGGGAACAGCTGTTCTCAACGGAAACGACCCCTTGGTCAAAGAAATTGGAGAAGATTGGTCCGGAAATAAAATAAACTTTGGGCTCTCCCCTCAGGATGACATCCAGGCTCGGAACATCGAATACAGAGATTACCAAGGGATGACTTTTGAGCTCTGTTATGAACAAAAACAGCAAAAAGTCCATTTTCCCTTCTTTTATGAAAGTTATCTTTATGATCTCCTGGCTGCTTCAGGAGTAGCCTTGGCTCTTTCCCTTCGTCTGGAAGACATAGCCCCTCAAATCAGCCAGCTGAAACCCTATGATCTGAGGGGAACCCTTATCAGGCTGGGAAAAAATATAAGACTCATCAATGATTCCTATAACTCGAATCCCAAGGCCCTTGAATCCGCCTTAAAGGGGCTAGCTGCTCTTCCTTCCAAGAGAAAAATTGCTGTCTTAGGAGACATGCTTGAATTGGGAACCCGAGAGGCTGATTTTCATTTCCAGGCAGGCAAACAGGTTGCCGAGAAAGGTTGGGACCTCCTGATTGGCATCGGTCCTCTCAGTAAACATACAGTTCAGGGAGCTCTTTCTTCTGGCATGAAACGAAACCAAATTTTTCTTTTTCAGAATTCAGAGGAAGCAGCAGTGAAGGTCTTTTCCCTGCTCCAAGAGGAAGACCTGGTCTTAGTGAAAGGGTCACGGGGGATGAAAACAGATAAAATCGTTGAGCACTTGAAGAAGAAAATTAAGGCAAAATAGAATGCTCTATTTCTTGTTAGTACCTCTGAGAGAATACATCTCTTTCTTCAACGTTTTTCGCTACATAACTGTAAGGACAGCTTTAGCCGGAATAACAGCCCTGCTCATCAGTTTCATCCTAGGTCCCTGGCTTATAAAAAAATTGAAAAAATACCAGATAGGAGAGGAAATTCGCGCTGAAGGGCCTCAATCACATCTTGAAAAAAAAGGAACTCCCTCCATGGGAGGGATCCTGATCATCGCTTCTACCATTATCCCCACCCTGCTCTGGGGAAATTTGAGTAATCTCTACGTCTTGGTGGCCATATTCGCCATGTTCTCGTTTGGCGTCATAGGCTTCTGGGATGATTACTTGAAAATCATAGAAAAGAAACCTTCAGGCCTCATCATCCGTCATAAATTCATTCTCCAAGTCTTCTTGGCTGGATTTACCGCCTTCATCCTTATCTATCTCGGCCTGAGGGGCGAGTTCAATCTGAACCTGTATTTTCCCTTTTTCAAGAAATGGGTTCCTTACTTAGGCTGGTTCTATCTTCCTTGGATCATGTTCATTCTCGTCAGCTCCTCAAACTCCGTCAACTTTGCTGACGGGCTGGATGGCTTAGCCGTAGGCCTGACTTTTATCAGCGCCAGTGCTTTCACTGCCCTTTCTTACATTGCTGGTCACGCGGTCTTCTCAGAGTACTTGAATATTGCTCGGGTTCCCAATGCTGCCGAATTGACGGTGTTCGGCGGAGCTATGTCAGGAGCTTGCCTGGCGTTTCTGTGGTTTAATTCTCATCCTGCAGAAATCTTCATGGGAGATGTGGGAGCTCTTTCTCTCGGAGGAACTTTAGGCCTTATCTCTATCCTGATCAAACAAGAATTCCTGCTTTTCATGGTAGCTGGAGTTTTTATCATCGAAGCGCTTTCAGTCCTGATTCAGGTATCCTATTTTAAGCTGACAGGGGGAAAAAGAGTCTTCAAGATGGCTCCCCTCCATCATCATTTTGAGCTCATCGGCTGGTCTGAACAAAAAATTGTGGTTCGGTTCTGGATCGCAGCGATCATCCTCGCACTCTTCAGCCTGGCCACCTTGAAATTAAGATAAGATGAACTTAGAAGGCAAGAAAGCCCTGGTTGTCGGTTTCGGAAGAACAGGAGAAGCTCTGGTTCGCTTCCTGCTCGAGAAAAAAGCAAAAATCAAAGTCAGTGAAAAGAAGAAACCAGAAGAATTGAATCAAGACATTCATTCCTGGCGAAAAAAAGGGGTAACCTTTGAAGCCGGAGACCACAATCTCGCCTCTTTTCTAGAGGCAGATCTCATTGTGGTCAGCCCTGGCGTGCCTTTTATCCCGGAACTCAGGATCGCCCGAGAACGAGGCGTGAGAATCATCTCGGAAATAGAATTGGCCTACCAATACCTGAAGGGTAAAATCGTCGGCATTACCGGAACAAACGGAAAATCAACAACCGCCACCTTGACTCACAAAATCCTCAACGAAGGAGGATTGGAAGCTTTTCTGGCCGGCAATATCGGAACGCCTCTGATAGACTCCGCAAAAACCAGCCGAGATGACCATGTTTATGTGACCGAGATCTCAAGCTTCCAGCTTTATCATATCAAGGACTTCAAGGTTGATGTTTCTGTGTTTCTCAATGTCTCTCCCGATCATCTCGACTGGCACTCCAGTTTTGATGACTACTACGAAGCTAAAAAGAAACTCATCCTCTCTCAAAGGAACGAGCCTAAAGCTATCCTTAACCGCGACGACCCCTTGGTGTGGCCGCTGAGAAAGAGAGTCGATTTTGATGTTCTTGCTTTCAGCCGGAAGAGGGAAGTCACTCCAGGTTGCTTCCTTCACAAGGAGCGAATCTTCCTTGCTGATACTAAAAAAGAAGAGCTGATGAAGATCTCTACGATTCCTGTTTTTGGAGTTCACAACCAAGAGAATATTATGGCCAGTGCTTTAGTCGGACATGTTTTTGGGATACCAGTACCTCGAATGAGAGAATCAATCAAGACTTTTAAAGGCCTGGAACATCGTCTGGAAAAAATCTTGACCTTGGAAGGAATCGATTTTTACAACGACTCCAAGGCCACCAATGTCGATGCCGCCTTAAAATCCATTCAGAGCTTTGACCGGAAAATTATCCTGGTCATGGGGGGAAGAGATAAAGGCGGTGATTTTAAAAGACTGAAAAAAGTCATCAAAGAGAAAGTTAAGAAGATCATCCTCATCGGCGAGGCCAGGGAAAAAATAAAAGAAGCTTTGAATGGCATGACTGAATTTTTTGATTCTTCTTCTCTAAAAGAGGCTGTCGATATCGGCTTTTCTGCAGCCAAGTCAGGAGAAGTTGTGCTGCTGGCTCCAGCTTGCACGAGCTTTGACATGTTCAAGAATTTTGAAGAAAGAGGGAGGGCTTTTAAAAAAGAAGTTTCTAACCTTGAAAAACATTTGAAAAAAGGCAGGGCGTAAGTACATGGAAATTTTCAAGCCTTTTGGATTTGATAAGACTCTCTTCCTGGCCACCCTGGCTCTGATCGGCATAGGAATCGTCATGGTCTTCAGTGCTTCAGCTATTCTGGCCATCGAAAAATATGACCAGCCCTTCCATTTTTATCTCAATCAAACCACTGGGGCGATTGCTGGCATCGCCTTGATCCTTTTTATGGTTTCCATAAGAAAACCTTTTTATCAAACACCTGTCTTCGTCTACGGACTCCTCTCCCTCTCATTCTTGCTTCTGGTGATTTGTCTGGCCATGCCTGCCATCGGAAATACGAATCGCTGGATTCAATTCCTCGGGTTTAGTTTCCAATCCTCAGAATTGGCAAAAATTAGTCTGGTTCTCTTTTTTGCCTTCTATCTTGATCAGAAAAAAGATAAACTGGACTCGTTCAGGACACTCATTTTTCCCTTGGCCGTGCTTTTTGTATTTTCCTTCCTGATCTTGAAAGAACCCGATTACGGCACAGCTATCTTAGTCTTCTTGATCTGCTCGGTCCTGCTTTTTATCGGCGGGATTAAGTTCAAGCATTTCCTGGTCTTGGGGACATCAGCAGTCACCATCTTTATCTTCTTCCTTTTCCAGGCCAGTTACAGATGGGAGAGGGTTGTTGCTGTTTTATACCCCGAGAGAGATCCTTTTCGGAGGGGCTTCCAGGTCATTCAATCAAAACTGGCCTTTGGCTCAGGAGGTCTTCTAGGAGTGAGTATCGGAGAAAGCACTCAGAAACTCTTCTTTCTCCCTTGCGCTCATACAGATTACATCTTTGCCATCATCGGGGAAGAGCTCGGTCTCATCGGAACATTAGCCATCTTGTTGCTTTTCCTCATCTTCCTTTACCGGGGACTCGTCATCTCCTGGAAGACCACCAGTAACTTCAATCAAATTGCAGCCGCGGGATTAACAATGGCTATCATCGCTCAGGCCCTACTGAACATCACAATCGTGCTGGGGCTCGGCCCCCCCACAGGAATCCCTTTGCCTTTAATCAGCTTTGGGAGATCTTCTCTTCTCTGCACTCTTCTAGGGATCGGGATTCTTCTCAATATCTCTCAAAGGCGGGGAAAAAGCAGAAAGAGAAAATGAAACAGAGAAAGATTATCATCAGCGGAGGTGGAACCGGAGGACACCTTTATCCTGCCCTGGCCATTGGGGAGAAGCTAAAAGAGAGAGCTTCCCATTTGCAGCTGACTTTTGTCGGCAGTAGCCGGACTGTGGAAAAGACGATCATGGAGCGTCAAGGGGTCGATTTTATCTCCTTGAAAATTGAGGGTCTCAAGGGAAAAGGACTAAAAAGCCTAAAATCACTGTTTCTCCTCCCCTTCTCTTTTGCTAAGTCTCTGGCCATTTTGCTCCGCTTGAAACCAAGCCTGGTCATAGGAGTGGGAGGCTACAGCTCAGGGCCCATCATTCTGCTTGCCTCCTGGATGAGAATCCCGACCCTCATCTTAGAGCAAAACCTCTACCCAGGTCTGACCAACCGGCTCCTCATCCCCTGGATTAAGAAGGCTGTTGTCTCTTTTCAAAGTTCTCTTCCTTATTTTAAGGGAAAAGGAATCTTTCTGGGGAATCCAGTCAGGAAAGAATTCTACGGCTTGCCGCCCAAGGAGAGAAACCGCAAGCTGAGCCTTCTCATCTTTGGCGGAAGTCAGGGATCTCACTTCTTGAACCAGGAAATCGTCGCCTCTCTTCCTTTCCTCAAGAAAGAGAAGAAAAACTTGAGAATCTTTCACCAAACTGGGAAGAAAGATTTCGAATGGGTCAAAAATGGCTATGCAGAACACCACTTTGAGGAAGTTGTGGTCGAGCCTTATTTCTATGATATGGCTGATTATTTCCAAAAATCTGACCTTATCATAAGCCGGGCCGGAGCCACCACTATCGCTGAACTCATAGCTTCTCAGAAAGCTTCGCTCCTGGTTCCTTTCTCTAAGGCCTCAGACAATCATCAAGTTCTGAATGCCAGGGAATTAGAAAAAAGCAGGGGAGCTGAAGTCCTCCTTGAAGAGGAATTCACTCCTGAGGACTTTACTGAGAAAATCTTCTTTTTCTTGAAAAATAGAGAAGACATCGGTCGAATGGAGAAAAATCTAGCCTCTCTGAAAAAGAATCAAGTGGCTGAAAAAATTGCAGGACTTTGTTTCGAATTAATGGAGAGTCATTCTTAGGAGGAAAAAATTTTTGTCAGAAGACCCTACGGAAAACTCAAGCACATCCATATGATCGGCATCGGAGGCACAGGAATGAACGGGATTGCTGAGGTGCTCCTGAATCTCGGCTACAGCGTTTCAGGCTCAGATATTGCGGCCAATGAAGCAACCCGGCGCCTTGCTTCTCTCAAGGCAAGTGTTTCTATCGGTCATAAGGCTGAATATGTAAAAGGGGCAGATGTGGTAGTGACGTCTTCAGCCATAATGGAGGACAATGTCGAGGTAGAAGAAGCAAGGCGCCTCAAAATACCCATCATCCCTCGAGCAGAAATGCTGGCCGAGCTGATGAGGATGAAATACGGGGTGGCTGTGGCTGGCTCCCACGGGAAAACCTCGGCGACTTCCATGGTTGCTCAGGTTCTAGAGGGAGGAAAATTTGACCCGACCATCATTGTCGGTGGCCGCCTGAACACGCTGGGAGCCCATGCCAAGCTGGGGGCAGGAGATTTTATCGTTGCCGAAGCTGATGAAAGCGATCGTTCCTTCCTCTATCTATCTCCGTTCATCGCGGTGTTGACCAACTTAGATAATGAGCATCTGGATCACTACAAGACCCTCGAAGAGATCAAAAGCACTTTCATCAACTTTGCCAACAAGGTTCCCTTTTACAGCCCAGTGATTCTCTGTCTCGATGATCCTAACCTTCAGAGCTTAATTCCTCAAATCGACCGCAGAATCATCAGCTATGGATTCTCAACTCAGGCGGACTTCTTTGTTAAAAAACAAAAATTCGAAAAATTCTCCAGCTCGTCCTGTCTCTTCTGGAAAGGAAAGAAACTGGGAACGTTAAGATTAAACGTGCCGGGCAGTCACAGCATTCTGAACGCACTGGCAGCCGTAGCCGTGGGCATAGATCTAGAAATCTCTCCCAAGATTATTCTTCAATCGCTGGAAAGTTTCAGAGGTATAGGCCGCCGTTTTGAATTGAAAAAAGAAGTCAACAACATCATGATCATCGAGGACTACGCTCATCATCCCACGGAAATAAGAACTACCCTCGAAGCCGCCAAAGGAGGCTGGGGACGTCGCGTCATTACTGTTTTCCAGCCTCATCGCTACACACGCCTCTCCTATCTCATGAAGAGCTTTGCCACTTCTTTCAACGAAGCAGATATTCTTGTTATCACTGAAATCTTTCCAGCAGGAGAACCCCCTATTCCCGATGTGACAGGTAAAAAGCTCTATGAAGAAATCGAAAAATTCGGACATAAGAATGTCTATTTTGAACCTGACATGAAAAAAATCTCGGCCCTGGTTGGCAAGATTGCGGAACCTGAAGATATGCTCTTAGTCCTCGGAGCAGGAAACATTTACCAGATCATCCCGGATATCATAAAAAATCTGGAGGAAAAAGGATAAGATGGCTCGATCCATGTATTCTTCCTACCGATCCAGAACCCAAGGCCTCTTTTACGAGCCCATGTATTTTCAACGGAAGCGAGAAATCAGAAGAACTCGAAAAAAGAAAATCAGGAAGAAGATTAGTCTTAAGTACGGACATATCTTGCTCTTTCTCTTATTCATGGTGGGAATCTTTTACCTCTTCCAGAAGCTTTATGTCTTCCTGATTTCCTGGGACTACCTGAATATCAGAGAGGTAGAAGTCATCTGCTCCAGAGAAGACACGGAAAAAGACATTCGAGATAAATTAAGCGAACAAAACTTGGGGAACATTCTTCTGGCGGATATCGGGCACCTCCAGCAAAAGATAAAAGACCACCAGTGGATCAAGGAGGTTCAGATCAGAAAGATCTTTCCCGCTTCTTTGAGGATAAAGATTACAGATAAAAAACCCGTAGCTGTCCTGCAGGCAGAGGATTTATACCTCATCGATGAAGAAGGTCATCTACTCGAAAAAATCGTTCATTCAGATAATCCAGGCTTTCCTGTTCTCATCGATTCGGATAATTTTCAAAAAAACTATGAAGAAAAACTGCGCTTGGCTTGGGAATGTTTGAAAAGCACGCCTGAATCTGTAAGAGAAAAAATCAAAGCCTTAGACCTCAGCTACTTCGGCTGGGTAACTCTCCATCTTAAAAATGATGACACCCGGCTAATGCTTGACTACAGGAATTTTGCTCAAAGCCTCGAATTCTTCTACGAACATGGTCATGACTTCAAAACGCGCTTCGGACCATTGGAATATGTTGATCTTCGCTTCCCAGACAGGCTCTACATTAAGCCTCAGGAGAACTCAAACAGGAATATCATTCCCAATCCCAAAAAGGAGAAATTATAATGCCAAAAAATGGATATATTGTCGGGCTTGACATCGGCACCAAAAAGGTAGCAGCGATTATCGGAGAAATCACCGAAGATAAAAAAATTGAAACCATCGGCATCGGCACCTCGGAATCCAGGGGCCTAAGAAAGGGAGTCGTGGTCAACCTGGATGCCACGGTGAACGCCATCAAGAAAGCGCAGGAAGAAGCAGAACTCATGGCCGGAGTTGAAATAGAATCAGCTTTTATCGGCATTTCAGGAGCTCACATTAAAAGTTTCAACAGCCGCGGAGTCATCGCTGTTTCCGGCAGGAACAGAGAAATAACTCACGAGGACATCAAGCGAGTCGTTGCCCAGTCCAAAGCTGTCTCCATCCCTCCTGACAGAGAAATCATCCATGTCATTCCTCAGGAGTTCGTGGTTGATGAGCAAGACGGAATCAAAGATCCCCTGGGAATGAGCGGTATCAAACTCGAAGTGAATGTCCACATCGTCACCAGCGCCTTGACTTCTGTCCAGAATTTAAGAACCTGTATTGAAAGAGCCGGCATCGAGATCGAAGATGTTTTTCTCAACCAGATTGCGGCCGCCACTTCTACTTTGACCCCAGATGAACAAGAATTAGGAGTGGGCCTGATCGACATCGGAGGAGGGACAACCGAGGTCGCTATTTTTGAACGAGGCAGTCTCTGGTATACCTCTATCGTCCCTCTAGGAGGAGACAATTTCACCAACGATATTGCAGTGGGCTTACGAACTCCCATTCCCGAAGCGGAAAAGATCAAGAAAAAATTTGGCTGTGTGGCCAGCCCTTTGGTTGATGAAGAAGAAACGATCGAAGTTCCAGCCGTAGGCAGAGGAAGAAAACCAAGAGTCCTCTCTAGACAGATATTGGCTGACATCATCCAGCCTCGGGCAGAAGAGATTTTCCGCTTGATCGACAACGATATCAAAAGGATGGGCTACGAAAAATCTCTCAATTCTGGAGTCGTCCTTACCGGAGGCACAGCCATGTTGGATGGACTGGAGGAAGTGGCCGAAGAGATTTTTGATCTCCCCATCAGGAGAGGAGACCCCTCAGGTGTGGGAGGATTGGTCGACAGGGTCAACACTCCAGATTATGCGACCACGGTGGGTCTCATCCTCTATGGGTTTAATAAATTGGAGGAAAAAGGAATAACCAAAGATAGAAAAAAAGGCCTTTGGATCAAGGTCAAAAATTGGCTTAAGGAGGCCTAGGAGGAGGAAATGATAGAAGACATGAAAGGCAAATTAAAGTTTCATTTGGCTGAAGAATCAAACGGAGCCAAGATCAAGGTCGTTGGGATAGGAGGCGGAGGCGGAAACGCCGTCAACAGGATGATCGAGTCCGGAATTGAAGGAGTGGATTTCATTTCCGTCAACACAGACCTTCAAGCCCTTAGCCAGAACAGGGCGAAGAATAAAGTCCAGATCGGAAATCAACTCACTAAAGGCTTAGGGTCTGGAGGAAGACCTGATATCGGCAAGCAGGCCGCTCTAGAGGATACAGAAAAATTAATCAACCTCCTGGAAGGCTCGGATATGGTTTTTCTGACTGCTGGTTTGGGCGGCGGCACCGGGACAGGAGCCACTCCTATTTTAGCCAACCTGGCTTCAGAAATCGATGATATTTTAGCCATTGCTATCGTTACTCTTCCCTTTGAATTCGAGGGAAAAGTCAGAGCCAAACAGGCCCTGGACGGGCTTCAAGATTTAAAAACTGCTGTTGATACGGTCATCTCTATCCCCAACGAAAGACTTCTGGAAACAGTCAACCTGGATACTTCTATCCAAGACGCCTTTAAAATGGCTGACGACATCCTCCGCCAGGCTGTTCAGGGAATTTCTGACCTAGTAACAAGGCCCGGATTGATCAACCTGGACTTTGCCGATGTGAAATCAATCATGAAAGGTATGGGTATGGCCTTCATGGGAACCGGCATGGCTTCCGGAGAGAACAGAACCGCGGACGCAGCTCAGAAGGCTATCTCGAGTCCTCTATTAGTGGATACCTCGATACAGGGTGCACACGGAGTTCTGATCAACATAACAGGAGGGAAAGACCTGACTCTCCATGAAGTCACCAAAGCTTCTCAGCTTATCCACACCTTGGCTCACCCTGAAGCCAACATCATTTTTGGCACTGTTATCGACGAAGACCTGAAGGACATGGTCAAAGTCACTGTTATTGCCACCGGCTTTGAAGTCCAGCAAGAAAAGGAAATTCCCTTTCAGGATCATTTAAATCCTCCTCCGGAGGCACAGCCTCCTTTCCAAGTCAATACGGAGACGCCTCCTTATGAATTCAATCCTCAGGGAAGTGATGTTCTCTGGAAAAGGCCTCCTTGGGAGAAAAAATACGAGCCCTATGAAACTCCCACTTTTATGAGAAGAAACAAGCAGGTCTCACTGAAAAAATACCCTGATGAACCCCGCTGACCTGGTTGTTGCCGACTGCAACCAAATCCTGACCTGCCAGGGCGCCCTGCCTAAAAGAAAAGACGCTCTGCAGGACGTAGGTCTTATCGAGAGGGGATGGATCGCCTCTTATAAGGGTCAGGTCATCTTTGCGGGAGATGAAAAGGGATTCCGGAAAGAAGTCCAGCCTGAGACCGACTGCGTGATTATCGATGGGAAGGGCCTTACCGGACTCCCTGGATTCATAGATCCTCACACCCATCTTCCCTTTGCTGGAAGCCGAGAGCAGGAGTTTCTCCTTCGCCTTAAAGGCTACACTTACCAACAGCTGGCTCAAAAGGGAATGGGCATTCAAACCACGGTTAAAGCCACCCGAGAGGCTTCCGGAGAGCAATTGCACTCGCTCTGTCTGCCCCGGCTTGACCGGATGCTCCTCTACGGAACCACGACCGTCGAAGCCAAAAGCGGATACGGGCTGAATCTGCAGGATGAACTCAAACAGCTAAAGACTCTCCATCATCTCGATGAAATTCATCCCGTGGACATCATCCCGACCTTCATGGGTGCCCATGAAATTCCAGAAGAGTACAAGAACAATAAGAACGAATACATCGAGCTTCTCATCAATAAAATCATCCCTGAGGTCAGGAGAGAGAACCTGGCTGAATTCTTCGATGTCTTTTGTGAAGAGGGAGTTTTTTCCGTGGATGAGACGAGGAAATTGATAAAAGCTGCCAAGAAGGCCGGTTTTAAGATCAAAATTCATGCTGATGAATTCTCTCCTCTTGGAGGAACCGAGCTCGCGGTAGAGGAGGCAGCGGTCTCAGCAGATCACCTGATCAACATTACAGATAAAGGCGTTCAAAAACTCGCCGAGAGCCAAACAGCTGCCATACTCTTGCCTGCGGTTTCCTTCTTTTTAATGCTCGAGAAGCGTGCGCCGGCCCGAAAGCTCATCGAACAAGGAGCCGTGGTTGCCCTGGCGACTGATTTTAATCCAGGAAGCTCGATGACCGAATCCATGCTGTTTGTGCTTCAGCTGGCTGTTTATACCTTAAAAATGGGCCTTGAAGAAGCCATCAACGCCTGCACGGCGAACGCCGCCTATGCTTTGGACAGGCATGAATCGGTCGGGAGCCTGGAGAAAGGGAAAAAAATGGACCTCATTCTCTGTGAGGCGCCCAATTATCCCTCGATCGTCTACCACTTGGGAATAAATCCGATAAAGCATGTCATCAAGAACGGAAAACTCGTAGTCAAAGACGGAAAAAGAATATAGCCTAATCCTGAATCAGGAGACCTGACCCTTATTTTATTATTTTATAAGCTCTTCTATCCTGACTGCGGCAAGCTGACCAAGTCGGCGGCACACCTTGGAACTCGTCCCTTTCTTCCTGATTTCTGAACAGTGCAGAGGAGCTTGGGATATCCACCACTTCCAGTACTGTTTGACAGCGCTCCTAACATGATCCTTCTTTTCTTTTCTCTCTTTCTCCAGGCTGCCGCCTTTGAGACCTATGGCCATAACGCCGCTGGTAAGATAGCCACAAATGTCCTTGTGGTATATACCTCCGCCAAAACCAGAAGCAACCCATGCTAACTTTTCAGATTCTTTCATGAATCCCAAAGAAACCTTAAAAAAAGATTCAGCACAACTGTAGCCTTTGCCGAAAAGCTTCTTCAACTCCTGAGCCAGGGCAGAGTTTTCAACCAATTCTTGTTCCTCTGGAGTTAGCTCCTCCTTGAGTTCTTGAATGTTTATTTCTTCGTATAATCTCAGTGAGGAAGAATTCAGAAAGCAGCTTCCCAGCATGAAGCCGGAAGCACAGCCAATAAAATCTCTCCTGTTTAATTTTAGATCATGAGTTTTGTCCATAATCTTCTCCATTCTAGTTTTTCTAGTTTGTTTAGTTTGTCTAGTTTTTCTCGTTTGTTTAGCTTGCCTGATTTATTTGGCCGTTTTAATATCAGTTATTTTTCCTGTCTTGGTCTTTGCGACAAGAATGTTGAAAGTCTAGCTCTGGCCCCTATTCTCTTCTATTTCTTCTTGGGTTTTACTGGCGGTTTCAGGTCTGGCGGCAAGGGAGATTTATATTCTTTGCCTTTCTTTTTTTCCACCCATTCCTTCCTCATCTTCTGGATGATCTCAGGATGAGTCAAAAAATCAAGCCCTGAAGCGACCATGACCTTAGCTGCGGTAAGCATGCTTTTATGGCCTATAGACATGCCTCCACAGGCAACCGCAGACCAGTGATGCCCAGGAGTTCCCACAGGTTTAAAGACTATCCCTAGATCTGTAGTGGGAGCGAGCCAGCTAACCTCGGCCACATCAGTAGAGCCACTGCCCCAGCTCCTCTCTGGGAGCTTGAAGGATTCAATTTTTGTCTTCAATCCTTTCTCTTCAACACCTAAATTCTTCTGAATTTCCTTGGCAAAAGCCTGGTCCTCCGCGCTGAACTTAGGAGGACCAATTAACATAAGATTGCTGTACACGACTTCACAACCAGGCCGGTTAGGCAACATATTGTGAACTCCGCTGATAAATTTGATTTTATAGGTTGTCTCTGTCATCAGGGAGGCAGCTTCAATTATCTTCAGAACTCGCTCATAATCCTTATCGACATGCTCTCGGTCAATATCCCGGACATAATACCAAGCTCGGGCATAATCGGGAACGACATTGGGAGCTCCTCCACCTTCCTGGATAATATAATGAATCCGGGCCGTCGGCTTGAGATGTTCCCTCAAGTAGTTCAAGCCAATATTTGTCAATTCTACGGCGTCCAGGGCGCTTCTGCCTTCCCAGGGATCACCAGCAGAATGGGCTGTCTTCCCGAAAAATTCAACCTCGAATTGGTTCATGGCATTTCCCGAGGCTAAAGAAACACTATTCTCAGAACTCGGATGCCACTGAATACATAAGGAAAGACCATCAAAGACTCCATCACGGGCCATGAAGACTTTTCCGACGACTGTTTCTTCGGCTGGACAGCCGAAAAGCTTGATCGTCCCTGAAAGCCCCTTCCTAGCCATAACTTCTTTCAAGGCCACTGCTGCTGCTGTGCTCGCAGTGCCAAAAATGTTATGCCCGCATCCATGACCAGGCTCTCCCTCTTCCAGTGGTTTCTGGTTAGGAACAGCCTCCTGAGAGAGACCGGGCAGAGCATCATACTCAGCCAGGATGCCTATGACAGGTTCTCCCGATCCATAAACGGCCACAAAGGCTGTGGGCATCCCAGCCACGCCTCTTTCCACCTTGAATCCCTTTTTTTCTAAATAGGAAGCCAGAACCTCAGCCGATTCATATTCTTCCATGGCCAATTCAGCTAAGCGCCATATCTTCTCATTGATTTTGGACAACTCTGGCATATTCTCATCCAACCACGCTAAGGCCTCTTTTTTTAAGGGAGTAAGCTTAGCTGGCTTGACCTTAAGCAAAAGAGGATCTTTTTCCTCTTTAGCTGCTAAAGCATAAGAAAAGAGAATCATCACACCCAGGAATAATACTAAGAATTTTTTCATTTGGACCTCCTTCAAGCTATGAATTATCTGGTTTGTCTTGCTACTCTAGTTTATTTAGTTCATTGAATTCTTATTTTTCATAAAGGCTTGAAAGCTAAGAATCAACTAGACAAATATTAAACTGGGAATCTCAAGCTAATGTCAAGAAAAAATAAACCCGACTGCTGATGAATGACTTTATTCAAAATAGTCTGTCCAGCAGGCGGTACTGGATGGCTTCAGAGACATGAACCGGGCCTATTCCTGCCGCTCCCTCTAGATCGGCAATAGTTCGTGAAACCTTTAGAACACGGTCATAGGCTCGGGCGCTGAACCCGAGGCGATCCACAGCCATTTCCAGAAGCCCCCTCCCCTCCTCGTCAACCTGACAATACTTCTTGATTTCCTTGGAATCCATCTGAGCATTGGAGTAAATCTTTTTCCCTTTGAATCTCCTCAGCTGCCTTGCCCGAGCTTTGCTGACTCTCTGTCTTATTCGGACTGAGCTTTCTCCCATGAACCTGGAAGTGATATCTCGAAATTTCACGCAAGGCACTTCCACTTGAATATCGATCCGATCCAGCAGCGGCCCGGATATCTTGGAGTAATAGCGGCTTCTCTGACTATCGGTGCAGTCAAGACTAGAGGAAGCAAGACCCCGATAGACATCCTCACAAGGATTCATAGCTGCCACCAGCATAAAAGAGGAAGGAAAGATCGCGCTCATCGAAGAACGAGAAACAGTCACCTTTCCATCCTCGACCGGCTGGCGTAAATCCTCGAGGACAGGCCTTCGGAATTCGGGGAGTTCATCCAATAATAAAACACCGTTATGAGCTAAGCTGACTTCACCTGGTTTAGGAATCACGCCGCCCCCGATCATACCGGCTCGCGAAATGGTGTGATGAGGAGCACGGAAAGGCCTTTCCACCAGAGGACCTTTTTCCCCGAGGAGCCCTGAAGCGCTGTAGACCTGGGTCACCTCGATGATTTCATCAAAAGACATCCTAGGCAGTATGGTGGGCAGCCTCCGGGCCAGCATCGTCTTTCCCGCCCCAGGAGGGCCGATGAGAAGAATATTATGGGATCCAGCTGCAGCCACTTCTAAGGCCCGCTTCACGTGCTGCTGGCCTCCCACTTCCTGAAAATCCACCTGGTATTCTTGCGGAGGCAAAATTTCTTTCAAAGAATAACGGCAAGGAGGAACATCTTCAGGCGCCCGGAGAAATTCCACAACTTGAACCAAATTCTCCATTCCATAAATACTGAGCCCTGGTACTAAAGCCGCCTCTTTTTCATCCGGTTTGGGAATCACTATTCCTTTGAAGCCATTCTTCCTGGCAATAACAGCAGAGGAAAGCACTCCTTTGACAGGTTTCAGACGTCCATCCAAAGCCAACTCTCCCATGAAGAGATAGTCCTGGATTCTCTCAAAAGGGAAAAAATCAGAATGGGCCAGCAGCCCCAAGGAAATGGGAAGATCAAAAGCTGAACCCTCCTTTTTTCTATCAGCAGGAGCTAAATTTATGATGATTTTTTTGGAAGGAAACTCATAACCGCAATTCTTTAAAGCTGCCCGGACTCTTTCCTTGCTTTCGCGCACAGTGGTATCAGGTAAGCCGACAGTCACCAAGGCCGGCAGTCCTGGAGAAACATCCACCTCAACATCCACCACATAAGCCTCGATCCCTATTAAGGAGGCACTCGAAACTTTGGCCAGCATGCTCAGCTATAAAGACGAAGAACAGGCGGACATTATATCAAGCTGCGGATATAAAGAGAGAGAAATGGAAAAATTGCAGAAAAGAAAATTTAGGTGAGTAAGATCAGTCCTTCTTACTGGTAAATTGGCGGGCTAAGTTGTCTATTTCTTTTTCGATATCGCTCTTGGTCGTTATTTTGATTTTTCTCAGGCTGATGGAAGAGGTCGAAGCGACAAACTCCACCTCGTCCTTTTTTTCCTTCTTTCCTTCACGACCCTCGATCGTATGCCAATCGATCTCTTCCTTCTGTTCCTTCTCCCCTCTCGCCTCAAAGATTTTCTTTCTCACATGAGGGATCGTCAACCGGGAAATCTCTTTTAAGGTTTCAAAAACTCCCGTGCCGTTGATAGCCGCCGCCTCGATGGCTGGAGCTCTCTGCGGATTCAGAAGATTGTCAAAAGTCTCGACCGGGATGAGGTTGGGCAAATCCCGCTTGTTGTACTGGAAGACTAGAGGCAGGTCATTGAGATCCATTTCGTTTTCAAGCAAGTTTTTCCTTAGACCATCAAAACTCTCGATATTGGCGTCAAGGAGAGCCACCTGAGAATCGGCCACAAAGACGATGCCATCTGCTCCTCTCATCACGGTTCTTCGAGAGGCCTCATAGAAGACCTGACCTGGAACAGTCAAGAGCTGAAAATGGATTTGGAAGTCATTGATCATGCCGGCTCGGATCGGAAGCAAGTCAAAGAAAAATGTTCTATCAGTGGCTGTCTCCAGACAGACAAACTCACCACGAGATTCTGGATCCAGCTTTAGGTAAATGTAGCGTAGGTTGGTTGTTTTTCCGCTCAGACCAGGACCATAATAGACAATTTTAATAGCTAGATTATTAGTTGCATAGTTTATGAAAGCCATTGATTCCTTTTTCCCGCTACTGAGGTGCAAATTATAACATAAAATTGGCCGAAATTCTAAGAAAATTTCTTTATTTTATACTAATTTCTTTATTTTCAAGAATTTCAGTCAAGAAAGAGAGTGGAAAAGCTTGGAGTATTTCTCGATCACTACGGGCCAGTAATAATTTTCCCGAACATAATCCAAGCCATTTTCTCCCATAGCTCTTCTCAGCTTTACATCTTTAAGGAAAAGGTTCAGAGCCTCCTCAAACTCCTGATAATTGGAGTAAAACAGCCCGCTTTTTCCCTTGAGGCAGTGCTGTTTTAGAGGCTCGGCTTTTTCCTGGACAAGGATAGGAGTCCGGGCAGCCAAAGACTCCAAGGCAGCCATGCAAAGGCTTTCCAGATGCGAAGAATGGACCGTGGCCAGCGCAGAAGCTGTGGCTTCGTCTTTTTCTTCGGGCGAAAGGAATCCCAGGTACTTTATTCTGGGATGGACGGGCAAATCCATCAGGAGATTTCCGATTAAGATCAGGCTGAGTCTTAGACTCCGGCGGCTGAATTTTAGAAAGTAATCGATGAGCTCTTGACATCCCTTCCCTTTCTCGATTCGGCCTGCGTACAGTATAAAAGGAGGCGATATTTGGTACTTTTGAAAAAATCGAGAACTCTCCAGCTTTTCCGGGATTTCAACCCCGACTCCTACCGTATCCTGGTATTTTTTCTCGAAAGAAAACAGTTGACCGAGCATCTTCTTTTCTGATTCGGTGTTAAACATGAAGGCCTGAGGTGCGGAAAATACCTCTTTCATTATGCCCAAGTGGAGAGCTGGCTCATCGTGGGCCGTGGGCACCAGGACCTTCTTCCCTTTGAGGCGCCGCAGTCCCCAGTAGGTGTTGTAATAGAGATAAGTGAAAAAGATAAAAAGATCGTGGTCTTTTTCTTCCCTCTCCAGAGCTTCGATAAGGGCGGGACAGTAGGGGCCTTGCTGCTGGAGCCAGTCCATTTCATCTTCAAGAGTATGGTCATTGGAAAAAATCCAATCAGAATATTTGTTAAAAGATTCAATATCTCTTTCTTTATTGACTCTATAACGCTTGATCACCACGCCGTTGAATATCGTTTTTCCCGGAGGGTATTCATTTTTCCAGGTGATATAATCCTTAGCCGTTGTGGTGTAAACCGTGCAGTCATATCCCTTATCGACCAGTCTTTCCGCGATCTGGCGGCAGTGGAGCTCTGAACCTCCCATGACTTCTTTGCCGTATCGCTGGACAACAAAAGCAATCTTCATCTTAAGGACTTTCCGTCAGAGTCTCTATATGCTTAAGAACCAGTTTCTCCAATTCTTGAGCTTTAAACCTCTCCAGCCTCTGCCGCTGCTCCTGTATGATTTTCTGCTTTATTTTTTCATCATGAGCTACAATATTTACCAGCTCAGCTACCTGACCGACTCTTTTGTGCCTGATCAACACGCCAGCCCCCATCAGAGTGTAAGGCACTGCTGTGGAGTCATAAGCGATAATAGGCAGATCAAAGACCATGCTCTCTAAAAAGGGCAGCCCAAACCCTTCATGCTCACTCAAGGAAAGGAACACATCCGAGGCCTGGTATAGGGCATACATCTCTTCATCAGGGATGTGTCCGGTGAAACATATTTCTTCAGGCTGGAGATAGAATTCATCGGCCAGGCGCACCAAGCTCTGGTAGTAGGTGGGCAGAGAATGTGTTTTGCCGATGACAATCATCCTGACCAAAGGAGAAATGTATTTCTTGTAGTAGAACGTGACTCTGATGATGTCTTCGATCCTCTTATTAGGCACAATGCGCCCCACAAAGAGAATGTTTGTTCTCCCATCTGAAAAGAGCTCATGCACTAGACGGTTGACTTTCCTTTCGTACCTGGAAAAATCAACAAACAGAGGAAAGGCAGCTGTTTTCTTGAAGCCAAGCTGGCGTAGCTCCTGGCAGTTGAACTCAGAGTCAGCCAGGGCTAAAGAGACATGAGGAACAAGAGAGGCAAGCTCTTTTCGCCCCTGACGCGAAATGTTGGCCATTTCCTGGCTGAAGTCTACAAAAAATTCAGGCGGGGTGATGTTATGGTAGATGAGGACCTTCTTGGTTGGAAGCCTAGCGAAGGACTTGGTTAAGGGGGAGGGCAGGGCAAAATGAAGGATGGTCACATCCGAAGGTTTTGTTTTGGGAAAGCTGGAGATGAACTCTGACTCTCTATCGAGCGCTTCGTCTCTGGTCAGGCAGTAGATCTCTGAGGAAAATCCCTGAGTGCTTAGAAAACGTTTTAGATGAGAGGCCGTATCCCCGATTGCATCCCCTCGATGAAAAGCAGGGACCAGCTGGTCAATCCTCATCCTTTCTTTACCCTTTCTATATGCCCGAGCAGGATCCGGCTTATGTTTTCTTTCTGGTATTTATCCAAAGCCTTCACCTGAGAGTCGATGATTTGAGCCCTCAAGCTGTTATCCTTCATAACAGCATCGACGAGAGCTGCGGTCTTGAAAAAATCCTTGCGGCGCAGGATGATCCCCCCGCCGTTCATTGTTTCTTCCACGGCTCCGGCTGCAAAGGCAATCACCGGAACTCTCGTATGAAATGACTCCAGGAGAGGAACTCCGAATCCTTCATGCTCGCTCAGGCTTAGATAGAGATGGGAAAGCCTGTAAAAAGAGACCAGTTCTTTGAATTCCACGTGGCCAGTGAAATGAACATCTGTCAATTCCAACTTCTTAACCAGGTTCAAGAGTCCGGTAAGGTACCTTTCCAAACCTCTGTAATCACCCACTAAAAGAAGCTGAGAGTTTCTGTTGAAAAATTTCTTATAGAAGTAAAAAATTTTGATGATATCCTCGTATTTTTTGTTAGGAATTATGCGCCCGACAAAAAGGAGGGTGATTTTTCCGTTCCCGAAGATCTGTTCTACGACTGAGTCTCCTTCTCTATCAAATTTTGTAAAATCCAGCAGAAGGGGAAGAACACCGGTCTGAGGGTAACCGACTTCTTCCAGCTCCTGGCGGTTGAACTCCGAATCTCCCAAAGCCAAGTCGACCTTATCCACGAAGAGCTTGATCTCCAGACGACCCTTATAGCATTCTCTGGTTAGAATCCGGTGGGAATCCACGTAGTGTTCAAAAGGAGTGATGTTGTGATAAATCATGATTTTCTTATCCGGGACGCGGAAAAACATCTTGGATACGGGTGAGCCTATGGAGAAATGAAATATGACCACATTCTCAGGAGAGCTGAATTCTCTGTATTCTCGATAATCCTTTATGAATCCGGCCATTCGGGGATCAAAAAAGCGGATAAAGATTTCAGAACTATAGCCCTTTTCCCTTAGAACCTTCTGGATTTCCAGCATTTCGTCGGAAATGGCATCACCGTAGGTCAAGGAGGTGGCGAATTGATGAACTTCCACTATTTTCTCTCTTCCAGCTGGTTGATTATGGATAAGTATTTGTTCTCGATGACCTCCCAAGTGTAATTCTTGTTGAAATATCGAAGTCCATTCGCTCCCATTCCCTTCCGAAGCTCTGGCAAGGAGATAAGAACTCCCAAAGCTTCTCTGAATTCCGGGTAATTTTCGTAGAAAAGACCACCATGACTCCTCAAGCACTGTCCTTTGAGGACTTCGCAACGGGCATTGGCTAATACGGGCTTCTGTAGGGCCCAGGCTTCAAGAGTCACCATGGAAAGACTTTCATAAAAAGAGGGCATGACTAGGAGCAGGGCGCCTTCAAGGGCATTAAATTTATCCTCTTCGGACAAGAACCCAAGGTAATGAACATCAGGGTGGGAGGGAATCTTGAGGATGGTGCTTCCTACCAAAACTAACTTAATCGGGGAACCGTTTTCCTTTTTGAACCTGAGAAAGTAATCAAAGAGCTGATGGCAGCCTTTGTTTTCATCGATCCTTCCGATATAAATGAAGTAATCTCCCCAGAGGTCGTATTTCTGCCGGAACTCCTGGCCGGAGCATTGAGCAGGGATTTCAGAGCCCACGCCCACCACATCTCCCAAAACGTGCTCGTTCTGGCTCAGGGAATTGATCATCTCTCGCTCTTCAAAAGAGTTATAGATGAAGGCCTGGGGTTTTCGGAAGAAATCCTTGAATAACCTGAGATGAATGACCGGGTCGTGCTCAGCAGTGGGAACCAGGATGCTCTTATAGGGAACAGCATTCACTCCCCAATAGGACTGGTAGTAACGGTAACTGAAGAAAACAAAATAATCGTAGTCCCGCGCATGCTTTTTTAGGTAGCGAAGGAGAGAGGGGCACACAGGACCTTCCTCTCTCAGCCAATTGAACTCATCTTCCTCGGCGTGCTCATTCTCCAGGATGTACTTCTGGAGGAGACCAAACCTTCCCGGGTTCCTTGTTCTAGAAACAGAGAACCTCCTCACCGGAATCTCATTAATCATTTCTTTCCCCTTTGGGTAGTGATTTTTCCAGGTGAGATAATCCAAGGCTCTGGTTGTCAGCACGTCAATATCACAGTGTTTCTTCATATGTTCAGCTACCCAACGGCAGTGAAGCTCTGCTCCGCCGCTTATCTCTAATCCGTATCTTTGGACGACAAAAGCTAATTTCATCTGAGGAGGAGTTCCTCCAGGGCTTTTTCCCTCTTCTTTAAAAACTCAAAATCCTTCTCCAAGATCCGGGTTTTGCTTTTTAAGTTTTCCTCTTCGATCTTCAATTTGCTCAGCTCGACCACCAAATTATGACAGAGGTTGTGGAGAAGTTTGGTGTATTCAACAGCTTTAAACAATTCGTCATCTAGCCTCAAGTTGGTCTGGTGCAGACCTTGAGCTGTTCTCACCACCTCCTCATGCACAGGCAAGACTATCAGTTTAATAAAAGGAGCCAAGGGATTTATGAACTTAGAAGCAATCCATCTCAGTTTTTCTCTCCAACCCGAGACCTGCTCGCCTTCCATTCCCAGTTTTTCCTGAACTTGAGAGGGAGTAACAGTGCGGTATTCTCCCACAGAAGGCTCTTCACGAATAGGCGTTTCACCTTGGGAGGCAATCTTTCTTTTTATCTGGTCCATGATATCTGCCACATCGAGGTTATCGTAATCGATCTTGATAGAAGTCCCAGCCTTAATTTCCTTTTTGACTTTTTTCTCCATGGGATCCTCCTTATTTCTCCTTCTTATAGAGATGGCTTTCATAGACATGCTGGACATCTTGGATGTCGGGAAGGGGGCGAAGTCTCATCTCTTCGATCTCGCGGATGTCTCTCTCGGTCAAGAGACCTGCTTTCTTTTTCTCAGCGATTCTTTTTTCGATCTCTTCTAATATTTTTTTCTGGGCTGGCTTGCTCAAGCTTTTAATCTCCAAGAAATCAGACATTTTTTTCTCCTTTTAACGGATATAACCAAGGGCTTTTAACTCTCTCTTTAATTCTTCATCTATCTTGACCTTCTCTTCTTTCCTTTTCCAGGCCTGCTGGTATAATTCCTCAATTTTTTTGGTCAGCTGGGCCACCAGGTTCCTTTTCTCGGCGGCGATATTCCTTTTTTCAGCAGGATCTTGAGACAGATCATAGAGTTCAACCGAAGGAATTGAGGGCGGGGGAGAAAGAAAAAACTGCAGGTCTTCTTGGCTGTAAGGCTTGTTGAGAATGAGTTTATACTTCCCGAGACTGATAGTCATTTTTTGGGGAACATGGGAGTTTAAAACATTGCTACCTATGTCAGCCAGGAACATTCTGTCTTGGGGGGCTTCCTCTTTTAAAAGGGGAAGCAAGCTCTCTCCTTCCAATTCAAACTCAGAAAAATCTATTGCCAACTCGTCCAGGATGGTGGGCATGATATCGATGAGCCGGACAAAGCTTTCGACTCTCTTTCCCGCGAATTTCGACTCTGGAAATTTGATGATAAGAGGGACCTTCAAGGATTCATCATACAGGTTTTGTCCGTGGAGCCAGCTTCCGTGGTCATAGAACTCTTCGCCGTGGTCGCTGGTGAAAATGACCATGGTCTGGTCGTAGAGATTCATCTCTTTCAGCTTGTCCAGGAGAGGCTTGACCAACCTCTCATCAGCGTACCGAATCTCCCCATCATAAAGCCCTAAGATATTCTGCCGCTCTTTCTCAGGGAGTTTTCTGTAAATCCTCTCTTTTCCTCCCAAATAACCGGAAAAATTAAGATGCCTCCATTTGGGCTTATCATCCAGGAACATCGTTTTATAAGGGTAGGGACAAGCATAGGGATCATGGGGCTGATAGGTATGGATAAACATGAAAAAATTCTTGTCTCCGTTGCGCTCAAGCCACCGAGAGACAATCTGGAACACGAGCTCGGCTGAATTCTGGTGAAAAACACCACCTTCACCTTCTCGGTAAACATCGAATCCTTTTGAGAATCCGTAAGCTGAGCTGACGAATCCTCCTCCAGTGAAGGCTGGGCAGAAGAAATGATTCTTCCTCAAGATCTCAGCCAGGGTGACTAGAGAAGGCTCCATCTTGTCATCGTGGTAGTAGACTTGGTGACGGACTCCAGAAAGCGAGGTAAAAAGAGAGACATGTGAGGGAAGGGTCCAGGGAGAGGATGCGTAAGTATTAAGAAATGATACGCTCTCAACAGCCAGGGAATCGATATTCGGGCTTGTGTTTTTCGGATAGCCATAGCAGCCTAGATGGTCGGCGCGCAGAGTGTCGAGACAGATAAGGATGATATTTTTTCTCTGCTCCCGAGGGCGGTAAATAACTGGATTGTACCAGAAGGAAAACACCCCCTTTTCTCCTTGAGTGACGAGAGTTAACCGAGCTTCCTTGGGGAGACGAGGAAGTTCGATCTTGTGCTGGAAAAGGGAGAATACATCTTCCTCCTTCCCTGAAGGAAGGTTTACGTACTTCTGAAAGATGGTCCTCTTTCTCCCTTTGTATTCAAGAGTAACTAAGAAACTGACGCCCTTCTCTTTGTCCAGGATAAGCTTCTCTGAATTCTCGTCCCTTATGATTCCGATCCCAAAATCCAGGACAGCACGCTGAGGATAGGAAAAACGGTAACTGAATTCGCTCTTGGGAGGTGCAAAAATCACGTTAAAATCCGCTCCTCCCAGGTGGAGTTTCATCTTTACCCGGAAGGGATCTTCACCAGAGCCTAGATCATTTAGAGGTCGGTAATTTAAGGGATAAAAATTTCGAGCCTCCTGTTCAGTCACCGGAGACGCACCCATCAAGGGATGAGTGAGGATACTTTCTTCCTTTAAATGGTCGATGAGCCGAAAGACCTTAAAATCACGCTCCGGGCTTTTCCCGCAAGAGGTGAAGAGGAGGAAGAGAAAGAAGGTGATGAAAGTAACAACCTTTTTATCAGTCATTTATTCTTGCCCGGCAGAACTGCATTTTAATCAATTTGTTGAATATATTCAATATAAGAGCATCTCTTGCCTTGGGTTTGAAAAGAAAAGCTGCCTGTGCTAATTTTAGGAGGTTCTTAGTCAATTAGATCGCTAAGCTGTTCATCTCAGCCCAGGAAAATCCTTGAACTGGATTGCCCAAGTTGGTGAGATTAAGAGACAGATTAAGGTGGCTCTGCCTTTTCAGGTTGACCACGACTAGGAAATGTAAAAATAAAAAATAAGGAAATAATAATGATGGAAACGAGAAAAAAAGTCCGGATTGGAGTCATTGGAGGGGGAAGCCCAGAGCTGAAATTCCGCCAAATCGCCTTTGAAGTGGGAAAACTCATTGCCGAGAAAGGAGCCATACTTATCTGCGGCGGGCTCGGGGGAGTCATGGAAGCCACCTCTCAAGGAGCTAAAGAAGCAGGTGGATTAACAGTCGGCATTCTGCCAGGGAATAATCCCGATCAAGCCAATCCTTATATTGATATTCCCATCGCGACGAACATGGGGCACAGCCGCAATTCCCTCGTGGCCCTAAACTCCGATGTCCTAATCGCAATTGATGGCCAGTACGGCACTCTGAGCGAGATCGCTTTTGGGTGTATCTACAGGAAAAAAATAATCGGTCTAGGAAGCTGGGACATTAAAGGAGTCATCCCAGCTGAAACACCTGAAGAGGCAATAAAACTCGCTTTTTCAAGCTAAGTGTTAGATGCAAAATTATAAACTCATCATCAGCTACGACGGCACGGATTATCACGGCTGGCAACGACAACCTAAAAAACGCAGCATCCAGGGAATTCTCGAAGAGACTTTAAATAAAATCACTCAGAAGAAAATTACGATCATCGGAGCAGGCCGTACCGATGCCGGGGTCCATGCCCAGGGCCAGGTGGCCACGTTCAAGGCTATTATTTCCTTAAGCGAGGAAGAGCTTCTTCAAGCTTTGAATTCCCTCATCCCCGGCGATATCAAGGTTATATCTCTTGAAAAAACTGAGGCGAATTTTCATGCTAGAAAAATGGCGAAATCTAAAATATACCAGTACAGAATATTCAATTCTTCGGATATCCCTCCTTTTCTCCACCGGTATGTTTTGTACTGGCGTTCACCCCTGAAAGTAGAAATGATGAAAAAAGCAGCTCTGCTTTTTGTAAGAGAAGCAGATTTCACCGCTTTCTCCTCTAACCGATTCCTCAACCCAGTGAGGAAAGTCACTTCTTCTCGAATCGAGAAAAAGGGAAGGGAAATTATCTATACTATAGAAGCTAACGGATTCTTGAGATATATGGTCCGAACAATTGTAGGGACTCTGCTTGAAGTGGGGAAAGGGAAGCTAAACCCAGAAAATATCGAAGAAATACTCAAGAAGAAAAGACGCTCTCAAGCCGGGCCAACAGCCCCAGCCAAGGGCCTCTGCCTCCTGAAGGTTATCTATTGAAGGTTAAAGATTGTCACCAAACTGGCATTCTAGAAATTATTCCTTCCTCTCAAAATCAGAATCACACTTGCTTCAATGAAAGCTGAATGATAGAAAAGGACTTTTAGGTTCTGAAAAATGCCCAGTGATAGGTGAAACTTAAAAAGAATGCAGAAGGTATGTTCTTATTAAGAATTCTATCTATCTTCTTTTGCTCTTTGACTTTTTCTTCTGGTCAATAAGAGAAGAACCTTCTGTGCTAACAGATATGGGCCCATAATAATGGCTGGCTCCATGGAGGTCAATTTCCTCAAGAGTATAATAATAAGATGTCCCCCCTCTGATACTGTAATCCTCATATCTGTATTCGGCTCCGGTCATAGAATCACCTTGAGCCAAGATGATGTAAGAGTTCACCGGAAAATAGTTCCCATTCTCTCCCTCTTTCCTTAATAAATAAAAGCCATAGGTTTCCAATTCTGTTGTTGTCTTCCATTCCACAATAATCTTAGATCGAGAAGGAACATAACTCCCTCGAAAATAGGCAAGATCAACTAGAGTAGCAGATGATTGATTCTGCGTGTTTCTCATATCATGGCCTTCCTTAGACCAGGGGCAATCACCAAGATAACTCGAGTCAGAATCAAAAGCAAAAAACCTGCTACTGCCAGAACCCACATAGATGTTTCCATTGGTGGCGATCGCAGGATGGGCGACATTTCCTGCAGTGTCAAATGTTGACCACTGCATAACACCCGAGGAATTGAAACAATAGAGCCTATCATTGTCATTGCCGACATAGATGAGCCCATCGTTGCCGATGGCAGGAGTCGAATATTCAATTTCATCTGAAAATAAATATGACCATTGTAGGGTTCCAGAGTTGTTAAAAGCATACAAATTACTATCTTGAGTGCCGATATATATATTTCCACTACAATCAACAGCTGGCCCTTCTTCGATATCACCAGCAGAGGCAGTCTGAAAGGACCAGCGGAAGCTACCAGAGGAATCGAGAGAAAAGAAATTGCCAAAAGCTCCAAAAGAGTCAAGTCCAAAGTAAACATTTCCGGAGGCATCGATAGCTGTAGAGCCTTCAATCTTATCCGGACACACGAAGGACCACTTGAAAGTCCCGTTGGAATTGAGGGCGAAAAACTCATCACCCGAAGATCCAAAGTAGATAGTTCCATCAGAGGCGATAGACGGATTGGGACGAACGTCAGATCCAGCATTATAAGACCAATTAAAGCTCCCGGAGGAGCTAAAAGACATTAGCCTGTTGTCGTTAGTGCCAAAGATGATGTTTCCTGAATCGTCAATCGCAGGTGAGGACCAAATGGGGGTGCCGGCTAAATAGGACCACCTAAAGCTTCCACTGGAGTCTACTGAGTAAAATCTAGAAGCCTCATAGTTTCGGGCGACGTCGTAGTAGCTTTTTATGGTGCCGAAATAAATGTTTCCAGAACTGTCGATAGTGGGTGAGGAATTAATCCACAAATCGCGACCAACCTCACTCGCATCAAAGGACCATCTAAAGGTTCCGTTTGACTGAAGAGAATATAATCTACCATCATTTGCACCGAAGTAGACGTTTCCTGAAGAGTCAATAGCTGGACAAGTCCAAACAGCACCTCCCGTAACAAAGGACCATACCATTTGACCAGCAACTTGAATGCGGATAGGAGGATTTTGGGCTTCTCCCTTTCCTTGAATGACTGTTAAGGAAAAGAATAGAGGAATAAGCAGAAGAAAAGCTGATAGAATTATGAATGCTTTATTCTTCAATATCTACTCATCTTAAGGTGAGTAAATTCTGTAATTTCTACCTGATTTGGCAGAATACACTCTTCTGCACATCATAATTTATCTATTTTAGAATTATATATCAATCCCCTCTTCAGATGAAACAAGAGGTGATTTTTTTCTCATTTCTCTCACCTTGAGGGGTGATTCTTCATATCACCGAATGAAATATTCTTAAAAAGAAATTTTCACCAGAGGAAATCGAGATTAACGGAGATGAATTTTACAAAAAAAATTCAGAATCAGCGTGGCTCAGATCGGTTTTCGGAAATGCTTAACGATTCCTACGATAGAGAGAATAAAGACTAGACAAGATGTAACCAAAGTAGTTATCACGCCTACTTTAAAGGACAGAGGATCATAGACAAAACTCACCAGATGTTCTCCTGCTTTCAGAGGAACTGATCTGAACATGTAATTGGCCCGATAAATTTTTTCTCCAACACCATCGACTAGCACTTTCCACCCTGAATAGAAAATTTCTGACAATAAGAGGAACGCGTCTCCATCAGCTTTGGTTCGGATATCGATGCGATCTTCAGAATATTTCACGATTTCCGCTGAGCCCGCTGTTTCAGGAGTAAAATGATAACCCTCTAAACCGACATCTGAATCTAAAAGCAAAATCTCCTCAGGGTTGAAATTCTCATCACCCAGAGTTTCGAGGATTTTATTCCTATAAGATAAAACAGAATATTGAGGAACCATGAAGGCTCGGGGAAGAAAACCTTTAATCTTGGAGATTCCGGTAAGATATTTCCCGTACTTTTGAGTAGGAAAAATTAAATACCTCACGTTCAGAAGATTGGTCATGTTTGTTTCCTTCATCGAAGGAAAATAAACCCTGGCCTGGGGAGGGATTTGGGAAAAGTCTAGAGAATGATGGTCATTATAATAGACATACCGCATGTAATCCTTATGAACAATCGGATGATACCCCCCAATGCTCTGGATTTTATGCGTCATTCCCAAATTCGGTCCAAAATTGACATTAGAAATGGCTACCCGGTAGAGTTCTTGGTCCTTTTTCAGGTAAGAAAAGATAGGGGGACTGATTTCCTCTTGTTTCACCACAGAGAAGGTGAAGTACCTGCTCCCAAAAGAAAGAAGATCCACCAGAACCATAGCTGAGATTAGAATAGTCAAGGTTGAGTAACTTGATTTTTTCTTCTGGAATAGATAAACAAAGAGCAGAAAAATCCCTAAATAAAAGAGGAAAACAAAAGGCGCTCTTAAACCGCCCTCTGTCTCATTCAAGAGAAAATTGCGCACCTTTGAAAACAGAACAGACGCAAGAAATGTAAGGGAAAGAAAGATAAAAGCAAAGAAGGTGTATTTGCCGAATTTTCTGATGTTTTTAAGATTTTTTCCTAGGTATTCCAACCCCAAAGCCGAAAGAACAGCTATCGAGAGGGAATACAGGAATAAGAATCTTATGGGTATCTGGAGCATACCGTAGAGAGGCATAGTGTGAAAAAGGATATAATGAAGAGGAAAAGTTTTTCCCAAAGCAGCCAGAAAGGAAAAAGCACCTAGAATCAGATAAAAGATTTTATATTTGCCCCTTACAAAAAACAGAGCAAAAAGAGCCAACAAAAAGGGAACTACTCCCATATAAGGCTCACCCGTGCCTCCATAAACTCTTAAACCAGAGCCTTTTCGTCTGAGCTCTGGAATTAAGAAGGTCTGCAGTTCCTCAGGAGACACATAGATTGAGCTGGAGGCTTCATAATCGCTTTCTCCCCTTTGAGATAGAAAGGAAGCTTCGATAAAAGGAATGAGGGCAACGGCAGATAAGGCTAATCCGATCAGAAAAAAGGAAACAAAAATCAGCAAAATCCTTTTTATTTCTTTCTTGTCTTTAGAAAAGAGAGGTTTGTAAATTTTAAAGCCAAAATAGAACATCAAGGCGAATCCCATCAGGACCGAAACTTGGGGATGGCCAGCTAAGAACTGCATCCCGAAGGCTAGGCCTGCCAGAATCGTATAGAATAAAGTCTTTCCCTTGAAGGCTTTCTCTATGAATAACAGGATGAGCGGCAGCCACATTCCTGTGCCCAGCATGGAAAGCTGGTCAACATGCATCAAATAATACCCGCTGTAGGTAAACACCAGAGCTCCGAAAAGAGAAGAAATCCTTGAAAGCTTGATCTCCCTCAAATAGAGGAACATAAACAGAGAGGTCAAGAAAAGGTGGAAGGTAATAAAATAGACAGTGGCTTTTATGGCCGGCAGAATCGCATAAAAGAAATTCAACGGATAGAATAAGGCGGTCTGGATTTCTGATGCCGTCGGAACCCCTGAGTATATATAAGGATCCCAGAGATACAGATGACCGCTCCGGTACATCTCTCCTGCTGCCTGCTTGAAAGGGTAGAAAAAAGAAGCTAAATCGCCTGAAAAAAGGGCTTTTCCCTCGAATACAGCTCCAAAAAGGAATAGATGGGGGATAGCCAGAAGCAGGACTGTAATCCAGAGGTCTTCTTTCTTAACGGCGATTCTCATGAGCTCTTATAAGAATGCACAAAACCTCGATTAAAAAGGTTCTATTCTCTACTCTCCTAAATGAACTTTGAAGATGGTAACTGTTTTATTTCGGTAGACGGGTTCTAAATAAGGGGCTTTTTCAGGGTCGAATGCTCCCAGTTTTTTTTCCCTCCAGGTATAAGTCAGATAGGTAATTCCTTCGGTCTTTAAGAATTCCTTCCGGTACGCATCGCTCGAGTCTTTATGGAAGAAGTTTTTAACTTTAGCCCATTTTCCCCAGAAATCCATTGTTTCGGGAGAATGGCCAATATAAACAGTATTACCAGAAAGAGCAGGTACATAATTCCCTATTTCATAATCGGCAAGAACAATATCCTCTCTTTCGGTCTTCTCCTCTAACCATTTCAAGGCGGAATAGATATCCTTATCCAGGAATCCGGCCACTGATTCTCTGGAAACATTTTGTTTTAGGTAACTCATATCCCTGATGAGCGGAGTGAAATTCCCAGGAATAAGAAGAAGGACAAACACAGGTACAGCCCATTTCTTTTTCCATTCAAACTTCTGCAACAGGAAGAGAATGCCCAGCACGGAAAGAATGGAGATGGGAACATGGACTCCCTCGATCAATCTCCGCTGGAATTTGAAGGGAAGATAGATGAGAAAAGGCACCGAAAAGGCCCAAACTACCAGAAAGAGTCTTCGAAAAAACAAGGGATGTTCCGAATCGGAGATAACATTTAATATCCCTGCCACGGAAAGAATCGATAAAAACCCGAAAAAACCCAGATACCAGATAAAATGAGGAGATAAAGTGACTGAGGCCTCGAAGGCCCACTCCCGGAAAACAGGATTCAGAAGGATAGAGGCAAAGTCATATACGGCGGCTGGCAAGGATAGAGCCAGGAAAATTCCAGTCTTCTGGAGATAGTTTTTGAAATGAGATGTCTTCCTCTCTACAAAAAAGCGGGATAACACATAAAGAGCGATGACTGGATAGACTATGAGCACATCATAAGAGTGATCAAGGATGAGAAAAAAGGCGATTACCCCTCCATAAACAGCATACTTCGTTTTATTCTCCTCGAAAGAACGTAAGAGAAAATAGAATGAGGCCAGGAGCATAAGCGTGGCTAGAGAGAAAAGGGGCAGGGCATAAATCGTAAGAAAAGTGTTCCCCTCACTCCAACCGGTCAGAAACCAGGCTTCAGGAATCCTGTCTATAGAGGGAAAGAACCTCAGCCAGGCGAAGCCGCCTGATAGGCTGACGATGACAAAAGAAAAAAACCTCCGGAATCTGTCCTCCACAAAGTAGGAAACAAAGACATAGATGAAGAGAAGGAGAAGGAATCCGAAAATAATTCTTGCCCAGCTGTGCACGGCAACCAAAGAGAACCCACTGACTCTGGATATGTTACCTAGGAGGAGAAAGAGAGGATGTAAAAATATCCTTGAATGGGGCTCAGTGGTGTAGATATTCTTGAAAAGAACATGACCGTCTTCTGCCTGATGCATCCAGGCGAGATAAGTATTGGTATCTAAGAAAGAACGCGCATCTCCCAAAAACATCTTTTCGGGGGTGGAAAGAAGGTATCCATAGATATAGGGAATGTTAGCCAGAAAAATAACCAGAACTGACCAGATGATAACCAACAGCCACTCTTTAGAGAAAGAAATTTTCATTTTGCTCATTATTATTGTTCTAGATTATTGTTCGGGCTGCGGAAGACGGCCAGGAGGCACTCCTACGCTGAAGGGAAGAAGAATCACGAAGTCAAAAGTCCTGAAATCCTGTCTGTAACTGGCAGGAAAATAAGGTATGGGCTCTCCATTCAAGCGGACAAGACCTAGAGCAAGAAAGTATTTCCCCTGGGGAAGATTGGGAAGATAATAATAAACCTCATCTTTTATGATTTCTCCCTTTTTCCATCGGGACGCTCCCCTCTCGCCCCCCAAAGTGAAAAACCAGGAAGTCCTCTGGGGGTCAACTTTATTCATCCTCTCATCCACGACTGTAAACAACCCAAACAGGTCCTCCTTGAACTCTTGAAGCACTCTCCAGTAAAAAGTGAGGGCTATCTTTTTTCTCCCTCGCTTTAGATTCTTAAATGCCGGATCATCATAGCCAACAAGTTCAAAAGTATCGGCAAAATTTCCATCATTGGCCAGGCCTCGATTCCTGATTTCCGGGGGTTCCCTCAAAGATTCGGCTTTTCTGAAAGATTCTGCTTGGTAGAGGAGCAGCTCTGGAGGAAAAATCTTTTTTCCCTCTGCAGGAGGGACGGAAGGAAGGGAGAGCTCAAAGTTAACATCCGCCAACAGGAGCTCTTCCGGCGCTTTATCCTTTTCCACAGCGTCTCCGCATAGATAAACTGGCACGTTTTTCTCTTGATATTCCTGGATCAACTTTTTTAATCTCGCTGTTTCGAGATGTCTTATCTGGAAATCTTGTCCGGGGATTCGGTAGGGCGGAGTATCTGGGTTTACGATTTCAACGTTCTTTGCACCAAGAACAGGCTCTATCTTGGAAAAATAGGTCCCCACAAGCTGATAAACCAGCTTGCTGAGAACGAGTGAGCCCTCTGGAATCTCCTTTATCGCCTTCTGAGCATAAATATATCCCCCTTGATTTCCCTCTCTGAGATTGCATTTCGGATACCCAACAGCCAGGAGATAGACAGGGATTATTAAGAGGATATAGACAATGAGAAAATGCCAGGCTCTTCTCTGTTTATTTGAAGTTTTTTTGGCTTGTGATCCAAAGAATTCGGTGAGTTTGGTTGCAGTATTCGCCTTAAGAATGTAAGTAGCTAGGAATGAAACTCCTATACCCACAAAAAAGACAAACAGCAAAAAAGAGGGAAGATAGAAGTTTGCTACATAGACATATGTATTGGACTTTGGGTTGCTGGGATCTTGCAGAGATAATTGAGGGATTAAGACAAACAGATATGTTAAAAAGATTAAAGAGAAAGTCTTAAGACCTTCTGGCAGCGAGGAAAATAGCTGTGGAAAAGATAATTTTTTCTTTATGGCCTTCATGAAATGGATGCATATATTCCTGATACAAGTAACAAAACCAACAAGGGCTAAAAGTACAGATACTATCGTGAAGTTATTCAGGAGGTGATAAAAATAATTCGGGATGTTGGAAAAAATCCTCGATAAACTGAACATCCCTGCTCCTGTCCAGGCTTTTCCACTCATATACCAGATGAGCCACGAAAAGGATCCAAGTTTGTGGGGAGAAATCAAATTCATCGGATGGGTAAAACCTGGTCCCTTGGCGATTCTTAATGGATAATACAGATAAAAAAGCAGAGGAATAACGAAAAGAAATATAATGATTACCCATTCTTTTAATGATATTTTTTCTTTCTCAAAAAAATGCTCAAATATCAGAAAAAGAGCTATCGGCAAAATAAAAGTGAGAGCATTCATGATGCTTGTGCTCAAGGTCAAACCGAGAAGGAAGCTCAATCCATAAAGCCACTTCTTCTTCTTTAGTTCTCTCCACCTAAGGAAGAAATACAAAGCTGCACAAATAAGAAAAAGATAAAGTGTATGAACTTCAGAAATAAGAGAATGTGTCCAGAAAACTGTAGAAAGGGCAAAGATCAAGGCTGAAAAAGCGGCTACAGCTTTTCTCAAATCCTTCTCGAATTCCTTGGCAAACATCCTTAATGTCAATTCCACATTCAGAAAAAGAATAACCACAGTCAAGGCGCCAAAGAGAGCTGAAAGAAGATTTATCCTGTAAGCAATACTCCCGATGGGAATCAGGGTAAATAGTTTTCCTAGGAGGAGATAAAACGGGTGTCCTGGCGGGTGATCGATGCCCAAAAGCGAAGATGACAGAACGTATTCAAGTCCGTCCCAGGTATTGAAGACATTTATCGTGCCCCAACCCGGGGATAAAGTATAAAGATAAAGAACAAAAGAGAACAGGAATAATGAAATCGGAAGCCAATGTTTCTTGAGAAACATAAAATCCTTTTGTGTAATTTATATCTTAAAAAAACCCTTGATTCAACACGAAATTAGATAGACAGGTAGATTGTGTGAAACCAAGAGAACTGAATTGAGACTAAAATGATTGCGGAGTTAAAAGTAATGGGTAAGATTTAAAATTTTAATGATCAATAATGAATCTTCTCGAACCGCTGAAAACCTCTCTCCCATCCTCGCTTCTAGCTCTTACTCGCCAGAAAAGCTGACCTCCTGATTGCTGAGCCTTGCTGAGGACCATTTCCCACTCCTCAGGACAAAGCCATAAGGAGTTCGTCGTTGTCCACCCCTCTTCTGGAAAAGTAAGCGTCTCTGAAGCAGGAAATGATGGATTTGGGGATATTTCAACTTTATAGGTGTTGTTCCCAGAGCTGGCCCAGCTAAACAATAATGCTTCTGAAGGACGAATCTTCCCTTCATCAGGCCAAATAATGATAATATCATTCGGAATTGCAGAGACAGAACCATGAAAAGTACTCTTTCCATAAATGTTTATATCTTCCAGCTTATAATAGTAGATCTTCCCATTCTGAACATCATAATCCGTATAGCTGTAGGCTGCACCAAAACCAGCTTCCCCTTCGGAAGGAATAAAATAGGGATTGACCCTCACATATTCCCCATCCTTCTCTTCATTCCTCCAGAGATTAAATCCTGCATTATCAAGCTCAGTCTCTGTTGCCCACTCTAAAATGACAGCAGAATCAAGAGACGTTGCCCTAAAGTATGAAAGCTCCACCAAGGTTGGTGTACTAATAGAATAAAAACTCCCAGGAGCGTCTTGATTGTTGTGTTCGGTCTTGATCCAGCCGTTGGGTCTGGCTATACCGGAAATACGAACCTCGTCGATAAGACCATCATACATTGTCCAAGAATCCCCGTCAGGGTTTACACCCATCCTCAAGGGTACACTCTTGCTCAGACTTCCCCCTGCACCCGTTTCTGAATTCCCGGTATAATCGCCATCAAAGTAAGTGTAAAGGTTACTACCCTCTCTCTTGGCAGCTACGCAGTGCCAGGTTCCATCCACCAAACCACTTTCCACTATAACAGCATTTTTTTGTATACCGCCAGAATA
Organism: Candidatus Aminicenantota bacterium; assembly: GCA_011772495.1. Classification (GTDB taxonomy): domain Bacteria; phylum Acidobacteriota; class Aminicenantia; order Aminicenantales; family Aminicenantaceae; genus WVZL01. The sequence goes on along the minus strand of WVZL01000048.1, from coordinate 98,796 downwards.
TGTATCAAAAAAAGAATATGTATCCCAGGGAGGCCATTCATCGCATAAAGTAAAGATAGAATACCCTTGACGAGTGGAATTTGCGTCCTCTTTACTTACAACCATTGGATACAAGCTGGGGCCTGGCGACTGCGAACTGTTTAGCCAGACACTCAGCGTAAAATCTTCGTTGGCACCAAAATCTATGGAACTATGATGGGGCACGTTAATGTAATCATCCAGCTCAACATTCTGTCCGCCGGCGATCTTGCCACCAGTGCTTGCGTTTCCGTTTTGACTGCCATTATTATCAGCTGAGCACGAGTTATAATGGGTGGCCGTTGATTGCTCATCTGTCGCAGTCTCAGAAAGATGCCACACCCCCCTGTAGTTGTTGCTCCAGACATCCCTTGCAAAATTCGCAGGGTAAGTAATCGAGTCATCACTTCCATAATACAGGTAAATTACTGTGCCGTTATCAATTGATTCCACCCTCACCCAGGCTACATAATCGCCAGTTTGTTTATCATAATCCTCAATTTCGTGTTTAAGGATTTCGGCTCCATTTCCGGTGGCAAAGACAATATCATCACCATTATCATTCCTCACCTTCCCACCATAGGTTTGGGTCTTTAGATCATCCCGTAGACCAGAGTTAACTTTTGTGCTATCAAAGAGCATAGGAAAATTGCTGTGCGGCCCACCCACTACCTGACTAGATTGGATAGTAACCGTTCTTCTATACTCAAAATTCTTAGTGCTTCCATCGATCAAGACCTGGTGTTCTCCGAAGGCAAGCCCGCTGAATAAAAAAACCACCATGATAGCAAGGAACTTGAATTTCTTTTTCCTGGCTGGCATCTTAGGGATCATTTTAAAATTCGGCACTCACACTCTGCTTCTTTCATAATATAAAAACTGTTATCTACAGGTCTATTACCTCTAGAGGGGATTTTAGGGGCGATTATTGGCGACGATCTTCTCACTGCCTGGGGCGATTGTTAACACCCGTAAAACTACTTTTCTCAAAAATCGATGACAAATCTCTGCCATTCACTGCAAATCTCTCTGACAACCTCGCTCCTAGCTCTGACTCGCCAAAAAATCCAGCCCTCTGACTGCTGAGCTTTCCTCAGCAACATCTCCCATTCTCTCGGCACAAGCCATAAGGAGTTCGTCGTTGTCCACCCTTCCCTTGGAAAAGATAATGTTTCTGAAGCAGGAAAAGATGGATGGAGAGAGATTTCAACCTTGTAGGAGTAATTTCCTAAACTAGCCCAGCTAAACAATAATGCTTCTGAAGAGAGAATCTTCCCTTCATCAGGCCAGATAGGGATGATATCGTGGGGGATAGCGGGCACCGGGCCATGGAAGAGGCTCTTCCCGTAGAGGTCAATTTCTTCCAGCTTGTAATAATAGACCACTCCATTGGTGACATCATAATCCGTCAAGCTGTATTCAGCCCCAAAACCTGCCTCCCCTTCGCCTGGAATGAAATAAAGGTTTATCCTCACATAATCTCTATCCCTATCCTCACTTCTCCAGATATTAAACCCCGCATTGTCAAGCTCAGTCTCTGTTGCCCACTCTAAAATGACAGCAGAATCAAAAGACGTTGCCCTAAAATAGGAAAGCTCAACCAGGGTCTCTGCGCTGACTTGATAAAAATTCTGAGGCTCCCATTGGTTGCTATATTCTGTCTTGATCCAATCACCAGAGCGGATAGAATCACTCATACGAACTTCGTCAATGACGCCTTCAAAAGTCCGGGTAGAGCCTCCTGCAAAATTTCCAATACGACAATTTACAGTTGAATCATCCATAGCAGTCCCAACAGGCCAATCATCGTAAGAAAGAGACGGAATTGCACTATCAATATAGATAATCGGCCAATTGGAAGTAGAGGTTTCATCATAAGTCACGACCACATGCTGCCAGGCATCAAGACTCATGGAGTTTGAAGGTGTATACCAAAATCCTCTTTCTCCAGGTGTTGTGTTGAAATACCTCGCAAAAGCTAATTTTTCTGGCCAACCCACGTTGTTAACCAAAAAAGTCCACCCATCATACCCGAGTGTATCTGTTGCCTTATCTAGTATCCGACCAAAACTGCCCTCTCCCCATGTGGTTGGATAAATCCAAGCGCTAATGGTTCCGCCTGTACCACCTGTGCTTCCAAATATATTGGCAATAGTGCCACCTGTTCCCACATCTATATAATCATTGCTCCCATCAAAATTTTGGCCATCCGCAATCTGTCCTCCTATATCAGCTGATTGGAAATTTGAACCGTCATTATTGTTGGATGTTGAATCCAAGAAATCATTGTGTAAATGCCAGACAGCAGCATAAACACTATCCCAAACCGCTGATACGTGCTGGGTGTCGGTGCTTACATCCGTACTTCCATAATAAAGGTAAAATTGGGTAGTAGTGGTGAGGGAATCAATCTTCACCCAGGCTATGTATTCACCACTCGAGGCTGAATATTTCTCTACCTCGTGCTTAAGGATTTCCTGATCCTGACCCATAGCAAAGACAATGTCCCAGCCCAAGATCTGTTCCACTTTGCCGGGCGGGCCATCTCCTGCCCATTGCAAATCAGTAGGCAGACCAGCCGTGGTTGTAGAATCAAAAAGCATAGGAAAATAGCTGTGGGGTCCCCCTTGAACTTTACTTGCCTGAATAGTTATTTGTCTTCTGTAGGAAAAATTTTTATCCACTCCATCGACCTTGACCGTATAAGCCCCAAAGGCAAGTCCGCTGAAGAAAAGAACTATGAGAAGACCAAGAAAGCAGAGTTCTATTTTCCTTCCTATCATAACCTTTTCTATTAAATCCTTAAAAAAACTCTTACAGTAACATAAATTGCTAGATTAGATTTTTGTCGCTGACTTCTTTTTTTGTTTACATACTCTGTCTTTTGTCAATCTAAATATTATCATATAAGAACGTTCTCCATTAAGTCTATTACCTCTAGGGGGGATTTTGGGGGTGAAAAACTGAAGCATTTTTATATAAGAAAGAAACAAGGGGAATGAAATAAAAGATATACTATCGAAGCCAGTATAAATAAAAGGAGAAAGTGCAAATAATGATTATTAAATCATTCTTCAGGGGGTCTATTATTCTCTATAAAAAATATTTTCCAATCGCTGAAAACCTCTCTGCCATCTGGGCCTTTCGCCCTAACCCGCCAGAAAAGCTGTCCTTGTGATTGCTGAGCTTTCTCCAGGATCATCTCCCATTCTCTCTGAGTGAGGCATAAAGAGTTACCAGATATCAATCCATGTTCAGGATAAGAAAATGTTTCTGAAGCAGGAAAAGAAGGATTCGGGGATATTTCTACCTTGAAGGAGTAATTGTTGGAGCTGCTCCAGCTGAAAAGAAAAGCACCTGAAGGAAGAACTATCTTATCCGGAGGCCAGAAAATGATGATATCATGCGGTATCGCAGGCACTGGGCCATGAAAAGTGATCCTCCCGGAGATGTCTATGTCTTCTAGTTTATAAAAATAAATCTTCCCATTCTGAACATCGTAATCGGTGAAGTTGTATTCAGCACCAAACCCAGCTTCCCCTTCATTAGGAATGAGATAAGGATTTATCCTCACATATTGCCCATCCTTCTCCTCGCTCCTCCAGAGATTAAATCCCGCATTGTCGAGTTCAGTCTCTGTTGCCCACTCCAAAAGAACAGCTGAATCGTGGGATGTTGCCCTAAAGTAAGAAAGCTCAACCAGAGTCGTATAAGCATCACCGACAGTGTAAAAAGCAGCAGGTGAAACCATGCTGTTATAGGCAGTCTCAATCCAGGAAACAGAGCGAGCCTTATTTGAGAGGCGAACTTCGTCGATTATGCCGTTCCAAGATTCATCGACATCATCGCTGCCAATATAGAGCGGATCATCAGAGTTATCAATGGTACCTTGAACATTTTCCTGGGTTCCTCCTACATAGCTCATTTCAGATCCATCTAGATAGAGATGCAATAAATTGTCCTGACCCAATCTCCCGTCCCATGTGAAAACGCAGTAATAATTACTGACAGTGCCTATAAGACCTTTTTTGCTTTTTACATGACGACAAACACTACCTACCTTAACCCACGCATGAAGTCTTCCCTCATAGTCCGAGGTTCGCATCATATACATTTCCCAGTGCTTGTAGACGATCCTCCTCTGGTCCTCCACGTTATCTTTAATCCATGCTTCTATGGTAATTTGATCCGTGAAATCCAGGGATCCATTAACATTATCAGGAATGATAACGTGGTGTTGAGGCTCCAGGGCTTGGGCTCCATTGAAAGCATCTGCGCCATCTATTTGTCCCGCAGCTGAGCCTTGAGTGGCGACGGTTATGGTCGTGCTATCGTTGTTATTGCTCGTCGAATCCAAGTGGTCGTTGGGCGAAATCTCGCTCAAATGTTGAACCATGACGAAATTCGAATCCCAAACATCTTCTATATGCTGGGTGTCAAAAGGTGTTACAGAGATTCCATAATAGATATAAATAGTCTGGTTGCTACCAGTAAGGGTCACATTCACCCAGGCCACATACTCACCACTGGTGGGAACATATTTCTCAATCTCGTGTTTAAGGATTTCCTGTCCATCAGCCGTAGCAAAGACAATATCGTATCCATAGTCACTCCGCACGTGACCTCCATTTGCTTCAGTCCTTAAATCAAGCTGCAAATCTGTAGGATCAGTTTTCGAATCAAACAGCACAGGAAAGTTGGCGAAAAAACCCGACACCTGACTGCCTTGAATATTCACATCCCTTTTATATTCAAAATATCTATCCGTAGCATCAATTTTGACCGTATATCCAGAGGCAAGTCCGCAAAAACAAAAAATCACCATAAGAGCAAGAGGAATCGCTTTAGCTTTCCCTAGGGACATCTCAAAATTCCCTTAATGTTACCTATATCTTTAAGATAGACGAATGCAAATCAAGTTTCAGTTTGCTGACATATGTCACATTTTTTTGTAAAAGTTTTACACCATATGATATAAAGATTTTTTCCTCGATGTCTATCGTCTATAGAGATGAAATTGGGGGTGAAAATGGAGTCCTTTTTGTTCGCTCTAAGAGAGGGCTCTATACCTGATCAAGCTGCCTTTTATAAAAAAATGAAAAGAAGGGAAGCAATTCAGAAGAAACTAATGAGAATATTATAAAGAAAGGCAGTTAATGACAAGGATTGTCTTTATATTTATTCGTCAGGGTGTCTTTTATTCTCAATAACAAATTTCTTCCAATTGCTATAAACCACTCTGACATACTGGCTTTTCGCTCTAATCCTTCAGAAGATCTGCCTTCCAGATCCCCGGTCTTCACTAAGGATAACCTTGCAATCTTCTGGTCCAAGCCATAAGGAATGCATTCTGAGAATTTTATTTCTATCCACTATAAAAAATATTGCTAGGATTATAAGAAAGAATTAGCATTAATCCTTAGAGCAACGACTTTCCCAGGATGAGGGCATCTTCTTTTGGCTTGAGGTAGTAATCTTTTCTCACTCCAAGAGCCTGAAATCCAAGCCTTCTGTACAAGGAAAGAGCGGCCTTGTTAGAAGGCCTGACTTCAAGAGTGACAAACTTCGCTCCTTCCTTCTCAACCTTGGCCAATATCTCGCGCAGGACATGCCTGGCAATTCCTTTTCTTCTAAAGTCAGGATGAACAGCAATATTGTTGATATGAACCTCTTCCTTTATCTTCCAGTAAATCATGTAGCCTATGACTCTTTGGTTGGCTTTGTGGACCACAACATAAGGATAGGATATGGGTATGTTATGGATTTCTCCCCGAAATATGGTTTCATGCCAGGGACTGGGAAAAGAAAGATTTTCGATGGCACAGACTGAGCGAAGGTCCTCCTCTTCCATTCTCCTTAGAAAAAAGAAATTTTCTGGAGCTTCGGGTTCCTTAATCTTTTTCCTCCGCTTGAGACCTTCGAAAATAAAGGGGCTTAAGCTCCTGAGAGTTCACGCCCTTCCTTTTCCTCAGAAGCTCATAGCCTAGCAGTCCGACTTCGTAGGCGATAAAAGGAGTACGATGCGAAAACCTGGCTTTGTCTTTAAAATACCGGAGTATTTTATCCTGGTAAGTGTGGATGCCGCTACCGATAAAAGAAATCAGCCGGTGAGAGGGAAGCTGAGCGAAGAACTGGTCAGGCGTGTAGGCTCCCTGCGCGATAATCTCTTTCAATCCTGGCTTTCCCGATTCAAAAAGCCCAGCAAAGATTTGCCCCTTCTTGGCGTCTAATGCTGGACAGAGGAGTCGTCCTGGAGAATGATGAAGTTTAAAGGCGAGGGCTTCAAGAGTAGAAACTGGAGCCACGGATTTTCCAGATGCATAGGCAAAGGATTTAATGGTGCTTAATCCAATCCTTATCCCTGTAAAAGAGCCAGGACCCGCAGCCACCGCAAAGGCATCGATTTCTTTTATGTTCAACTTGTTCCTTTGCAGTAAGAAATCAATCGAGGGAAGGAGTCTTTCAGAGTAGGTTGAAGCTGTATCTATGTTGACTTCTGAAAGGAGCTTGGTCTTATCCAAAAGCGCCACCGAGCCGGCAAGGGTTGTAGTATCCACAGCTAGGATAATCATGATTTCACTATTGCAGACCCAACTGTAATTTTAGCATTTTATTTAAGGCGCTTATTTCAGTCCTTAAGCATGGTCTTTCCATAATTAAATAGGTTTCCGGCCTTAAAAATATCGGACTGGACCGAACTCATGGGTTCTACCCGGAAAGAAAAATCTTTGCTTAAGCTCAATCCTTCGCCTTGAAGGAAATCTACCTCGATTTCATCACCTGTCTCCAGTTTTTTCTCCCTGACCAGCTCCTCAAGGACTGAAGATTTTAAAACTGGAAAACCAGAATTCAAGGCATTCCTGAAATAGATGGCTCCGAAGGAAGGAACGAGAATCAGCCCGATCTTCAAAGAAATAAAACAGTCCACAGCCTGCTGACGCGAAGAGCCCGCCCCAAAATTTCTGCCGGCCACAAGAATATCCCCGGATCGTGCTTTCTTCGAGAAATCTTTCCAGCCCTCCAGGTTGCCCAAAGCATACTGGCCCATCTGGGAGAGTTCGGTGATATGAAGAAAAGCATTGTGAAAGATCTGGTCCGTGTCGATATTTTCGATCAGATTCCCCTGGCTGTCGGAAATGATCCAGATTCTCCCCCGGTGAGCTGTCTTTTTCTCCGCCATCTTATAAATCCTCAGGGCTGGCGATCTCTCCCCGAACGCAGGAGGCAGCCACTACCGCGGGGCTGGCTAGATAGGTCTTGCCTTTTCCCTGCTTGCCCTCAAAATTCCTGTTCCCGGTGCTGATTTGAACTTCGCCTTCTCCGGTCAGCCCGATATGTCCCTCGGCACAGCCGCCGCAGCCTGGATTGCTAATGATAGCTCCAGCTCGGAAGAGCGCCTGAAGGATTCCCTGTTCCAAAAGCTCCTCATACACCCGGGCTGTGGCTGGAACAACCTTCAGCATGACATCCTCTTTCACCTTTTTCTCATTCAATTCTCGAGCCGCCAAAGCAAGATCCTCAGTTCGGCCGTTGGTGCAGGAGCCGATAAAACCAGAATGGATTTTGGTTCCTTTGAGCTCAGAAATATCCTGGACATTGTCCGGAGAAAAGGGCACCGCCACCTGGGGAGCAAGTCTATCAATACTGATTTCTATCACTTCAGAGTAATGGCAGTCCTCATCAGCCTGGACAGGATTGAATTCTGTCTTAGAAATTCCTTCTATTTCTTTTCGGAAGGAATCTTCGAATTCAGGAATAAAGCCTATCACTCCGGCCATTTCAGTCACCATGCTGCAGAGAGTGATACGTCCCGACAGGGATAATTCTCGTACTGCTTCGCCATAAAACTCCACCGCTTTCAGGGCAGCCCTCTTGGTGCCCAGTTCTTTGAGAACTTTGAGAGTTAAATCCTTGGCCGTGGCCGGGTAAGAGAAGTCCCCCTTGAGCAAAACCTTGATGGTCTCTGGGACTTCAAACCAGGTCTTGCCTGTTCTGAAAGCAAAAGCGATGTCCACATCTCCCATACCCTGTCCAAAGCATCCTACAGCTCCCAAGATATTCAGATGACTGTCGGTTCCTACTACCGTGCTGTTGGCTCCAGCCAATCCTTCCTCGATAAGAACATGGGAGCCTATCCCCTTGTTGACATCAAAGACTTTTATATCGTGCTTTTGAGCAAAATCGCGGCACACCTGCTGGGCATCAGCATACTTGAGAGAAGAAGCCGGAACACACAAATCAAAAGTGAAGAAGGTCTTCTTTTTATCAGCCAAGGGAAGGCCGCTGTATTCTCTTTCATAGTTTTTGACCACATTGGGCCCCCCAAAATCGCGGGCTGAACGGACATCGAGGCCCATCCAGACGATTTTTCTCGGCGCCGCATCATCATCGGTGTGAGCCTGGATGATCTTCTCGATGATTGTCTTGCCCAATTTCTTACCTTTTAAAGCTTCTCTGAAACTGCCCGGGCGACATCCAAGGTGGAAGATTTTCCACCCAGGTCATAGGTCCTGACTTTTCCTTCTTTTATCACTTCGGCTATAGCTCCTTCTAAGTTCGCCGCTTTTTCACCCTCGCCCAACCACTCCAGCATCATCTTAGTGGCCAGAAGCATGGCCGTAGGATTCACTTTGTACTGTCCCTCGTACTTGGGTGCCGAGCCATGGGTTGGTTCAAAGACCGCATAATTGTCTCCGATGTTTCCGCTGCAGGCAAAACCCAAGCCTCCCACGAGCTGAGCAGAAAGGTCAGAGATGATATCCCCGAACAAGTTTTCGGCGACCAGAACATCATAATCCTGAGGATTTTTCACCAGCCACATGGCCATGGCATCGACATTGGTTTCCCAGAACTCGACTTCAGCATACTCTCTGGACATCTCTCGGGCTATATCCAGGATGAGTCCGCCAGTCTCTCTCAAGACATTGGGCTTTTCCACGATGGTCACCGAGCGGCGCCTGTTCTTCTTGGCATATTCAAAAGCCTGCCTCAGGATCCGGGTGCAACCTTTCTTAGTCATGATGCGGGTGGATAGGGCTATTTCTTCTAAAGGAATGTCTCTAAATTTATTCATCTTGGGATGGAGAAGCAGAGCATCTCTTATCTTCTCAGGAAGCGGATGAAACTCCACTCCTGCGTACATCCCTTCTGTGTTTTCCCTGAAGATCACCAAATCGATATCATCGCGATAATTGAGAGGATTTCCAGGATAGGCTTTGCAGGGTCTGAGGTTGGTGTACAGATCGAATTCCTGCCGCAGCCGGACTATGGGACTGAAATAAGAATATCCTTTATCCCAAAGCGCCGGATCAAGCTCCTGGAGAGCATCCTCTTTGGGCTTAGAGGTGATGGCTGCGAAAAGACAGACATCGGTTTCCTTGAGCATGCGGATGGTCCGGTCAGGAAGGGGATTTCCCTCTTTACACCAGAATTCCCAACCAATATCTCCCTCCACGTACTCTGCTTCAAGCTCTATTTTGTCCAGGACTATTCTGGCGGCTTCCATGACGTCTTTCCCTGTTCCGTCGCCTGGCAGCACAGCGATTTTGTATTTGGACATCAATCCTCCTCTTTTTTTTGTTCCAGTTTCTTTTTAGTATAGGCGATGAGTCCTCCTGCTTCCAGAATTCCCAAGACTGATTTAGGAAAAGGCGAAAATTTATAGATTCCCTTGCTCCCTTTGATTTCACCTTTAGCAAAATCAATTTCAATCTCTTCCCTATCCTCGATATTTTCTACTGCCTCTTCAGACTGCAACACAGGCAAGCCCTGGTTGATGGCATTCCGGAAAAAGATGCGGGCAAAAGATTTGGCCACTACAGCCTGGATACCAGCATATTTCAAACAGATGGCAGCTTGTTCTCTCGAGCTACCACAGCCAAAATTCTTGCCGGCCATGATAACATCTCCAGGGTTTACTTTCTCGGCAAAGTCCGGGTCTAAATCCTCTAGGGCATGTTGAGCCATCTGGTTAGGCTCTAGGATAGAATAGGTGTATTTACCCGGAAAAATAACATCGGTGTTGATGTCGTCTCCATACTTCCAGACTCTTCCCTTTTTCATAGGAATGTCCTCGGGTCAGTGATTTCTCCATGGAGGGAAGAGGCGGCCACCGTAGCTGGAGAAGCAAGGTATATTTCTGAGTCTCGGCTGCCCATCCTGCCCCGGAAATTTCGGTTAGCTGTGCTCAGGGCAACTTCAGCCGGGGCTAAGATTCCCTGATGGGCTCCCAAACAGGGACCGCAGCCTGGATTCAAAACCACGCATCCGGCCGCAGAGAAAATCTCCATAATCCCTTCTTTCATGGATACCCGGTAGGTTTCCTGAGAGGCTGGAATGACCAGCACCCTTACTGCCGGATGCACCTTTTTCCCTTTTAAAACCTTAGCGGCGATCCTCAAATCTTCCAGGCGGCCATTGGTGCAGGTTCCGATTAAGGCTTGATGGAATTTCGTTCCCACGACTTCAGATACAGGCTTTACTTTGTCCACCGTATGAGGACAGGCCACCTGCGGTTCAATAGAAGAGACATCGACCTGAATAATCTCTTCAAACTCCGCCTCATCATCGGAGCTGATGATCTGATAGTCTTCTTTTTTTCTTTCTTCGAGAAAATGAATGGTTTCTTCGTTGGGTATGAAATATCCGTTCTTGGCTCCCAACTCAGCAGCCATGTTGGTCATCGTCAGGCGGGAAGCCAGGCTGAAATTCTTGGCTGCCTCTCCTGAAAACTCCACCGCTTTATAGTTTGCCTTATCAGCTCCTTGTTCTCCGATGATCTTCAGGATGACATCTTTGGTATAGACTCCCGGAGGAAGCTTTCCTGCTAGCTCAATCTTTATAGTCTCCGGCACCTTGAGCCAGATTTCATCCATCGCCCATAAGGAAGCCACTTCAGAGCGGCCGATGCCAGCAGCAAAGGCTCCAAAGGCGCCGTAGCTAGTGGTATGAGAATCACTGCCTAGGATAAGCTTCCCAGGGAGGGCAAAGCCTTTTTCAGAAAAAACTTGATGACAGATACCGCAGTTGATATCAAAGAAGTTCTGGAGCTTCTGGGAAGCCACGAATTTTCTGATGAGCTGGTGGTTTTGCGCATATTTCTCGGTCGAGGCAGGCACCACATGGTCTAAGATAATCACGATTTTCTGAGGATTTTTCACCTGTTTGATCCCCAGCTTATTGAATTCCTGAATGATAGCGGCAGCATTGTCATGGGAAAGAAGATAATCAGGGGAAACAATCACCACTTCCCCAGCTTTGACATCACGCCTTGCTTTCAGGCTGAATATCTTTTCAGAAAAAGTCTGAGCCAAATTTACCTTCCTTGCTAAAGCTTAAAAATATCAAAATTGAGAAAATCAGCGTGATTCACGATCACCGCTTCCACAGAGCGCCTGGCCCCGTCGCCCTCTTTGGAATGAGCAGCAATGACGTGAATGACCTCCTGGGGAAGCCCCAGGCTATAGGCTAGGGCCGCGCCAGAGATAGGATGGCGAAGGAGTTTCCCTTCTCTGCTCTTCACAACCCTTTCTTTCTCTTTCTTAAACTCGAGCAGCTTCCCCACATCGTGAAGAAGAGCTCCGGCCAGCAGATAATCCTTTTTGATGGTCACTCTTCCCTCGTACATCTTTTCCAGAGCGGCCGCGATTTCTGCACAACACATGGCAACAGCCCGCGTATGCTCGATGAGGTTTACAGAAATATTCTCGATCAATAAGGTAAAGGGTATCAGGGTAAGGTCTTCGATTTTCCAGCCTCCTCCCTTTATGGCTTCCTGCCACACTTTTATGGTCTTTTCTTGCAGGTCGGAGTCGGAAATCTCTCTCAATTCAGGCAGAAGATCGAATAATTCTTGTTTCATTTTATCTCCCTTTCCTGAGGACCATCGTATTCATAATCTTGAGGATGAATCTTGCGCATGGGTTTCATCCGGCTGCGCTCTTCATGAACATGAGCTACAAGGCCCGGAACTCGAGCAATGATGAAAAAAGCATTCCCGATCTCCGGAGGAATCTCCAATTCACAGAGAAGAGCAGCTATAGCGCCATCAACATTAATGGGCAGCGCTTTCCCTAGCTGCTTTTCCATGGCTTTCTCCACTCCTCGAGCTGTATGCACGTATTTCCCGGCCAGCCCTAATTCTTCTGCTAAAGCAAAAAGTTTTTTAGTTCTTGGATCCTGGGTATGAAGGCGATGGCCAAATCCTGAGGCCCGCTGCTTCCTCTCCTTCATTTCCCTCAAAATCTCATCAATGACTTCCTCTTCTCTCTTTTTTGTCTCTTCGACTCTTTGAGCTATCTTTAAGAAAAGCTTCATTCCCTCTTCGATGGCTCCTCCGTGATACCTGGAGATAGCCTGAACTCCGGCAGCTACGGCCGAGTTTAATTCCGCCCCGGTGGAAGCAACGGTCCTGGCTGCCAGCACCGATGGAGGACTTGCCCCGTGGTCAACCGAAGAGACAAAAATGGCATCGATGAGCTTTCCCACCTCAGGAGAAGGAAGTTCCCCTTTGAGCACCAGGTAAATCGCCTGAGCAAAAGAGACTTTCCCCAAGAGCTTATCCACCGGGTATCCTCTTAAAGATATTTTATTGGGTTTAACCTCGGTCACAGCGGTTTTCCAGTGAAGCTCACTCATTTGACTTTCTCCTTTGATTTTCCCAACATCTCCAGGGCTTTTTTTGGTATATCGGAAATGGTGGGAACCACCTGGACTCCGACTTCTTTCAGCCTCTTGACCTTGCTCTCATAGGAGCCACGAGTTCCTTCCACGATAGCCCCAGCATGGGAAAATCTTGTTCCTGACTTGGCGGCCTTGCCCCCGATATAGGCTACCAGGGGTTTAGTGAATTTCCCGTCTTCAATCAAATCAGCTACCCTCTCCTCCTGGGTCGTGCCGATTTCACCGAACATGACCGCCATTTTAGTCTGTTCATCCTTCTCGAAAAGTTCCATCACTTCGGGATGAGAAAGGCCGACCACAGCATCTCCACCGACATGGATAATAGTGCTCTGTCCAAGCCCGGCTTCAGTCAAATAATAGGAGATGGAAGAAGTCATGCCTCCACTACGAGAACTGACTCCCACTTCCCCGGGGCGAAACCACTCTCTTGCCCTTTCAGCCCGACCTCCGATCATGCCCAGCACAGCCTTTCCTGGGCTTACCAGGCCTAAGGTGTTCGGTCCGACAAAAGAAGCTCCTCTCTGGCGGGCAAAATGATTGATTTCCAGGACATCAAAGATGGGAACCCGGTCCGGAATGATAACCAGGAGTTTGACTCCAGCATCCAGAGCTTCCAAGGCGGCATTTTTCGCCAGCGTAGCAGGGACAAAAATCACGCTAATATCCAAAGGCCCTGCTTTTTCCCAAGCTTCCTCCACCGAGTCAAATACAGGAACACCATAAACGTCCTGCCCTCCTCTGCCTGGGGTCACACCAGCCACGACCAGAGTTCCATAATCCTTCATCAGAAGGGTTCGAACCATTCCCTCTCTTCCGGTGATACCCTGGATCAGGACTCTTGATTCCTGGTTGACTAAGATAGCCACTCTAAATTCTTCATTCCTTCAGTATTATTTATTTTCTTTGATCACCTTTTCCCGGTATTCCTTTAATCCAAGAATGGGAAGTTGGATATAAATGGCCTTCTGCTCGTGGAAAGTGCAGAAGATCTCGCAGGCTAGACACTCGGTGCATTTCCCTTTTTTTGCCTCTTCCTCAGAAACGGCCAGAACCGGTTTTTCCTCTTCTAGTTCTAGTATCTCAGCTGTGCAGGCCTCGATGCATCCTTTGGTCTTACAGTTCGGGCACTTCTGATGATCAAAGAAAATCCTACCGGTCACGGTTTCAAAATTGTACCTCTTGGGGCCAAAAGAAGGCTCAGTTAAAGGCTTGACCTTGTAGGCGAGAGATTTGTTTTCCCTTATTAGCTCTTCCAGCCTTTGGGCACAAAACTCGGGCGAATCGTCCCGCCCGTACCCCTCAACCTTGGCCGGGATATCCTTCAAGTAGGCCTTGAGGATCTCGATAGCTTTCTCCTCGTAATTGCCTCCCAAACGGATAATGCCAGGAATCTCCAGTTTTTCCTCCTGAAAAGCTTTCACCATTCCCCGGGCAGAATGGTACTGTTCCTGGCTGGCCACCCCTGAACCAGAGGCAAAATAGCCTCGAAGATGGGGCTGGGAGAGAATGATCTTGGCTGCCCGGTAAACTTTGCTGGCTGAAGGATTGCCGCTCGTGTCGCAGTAGTTAGCCAGTTTGAATCCTTTATCTAGGACTGCATCCATAGACATCATAGAACCGCCTCCTCCAGCTCCATGAAATCCGATATAATCCTCCTGCTCAGGAATCTTTTCAGCCATCTGGAAAAAATAAAAAGTCCCTCGGTAATCCCCCTCCTCTGCCTGATAAGCTATCTTCTCAAGAGGGGTTGGGGGCCGGTCAAACTCCCGGGCTACCTCTATTCCCAGCTCCGGATGTCGAAAAACAGCGTAGTCGTCGATGACGAGATGGCAATCAGCGGCATAGACGAGATTATCTTCTGTAAGAACAAGAGGATTTATCTCCGCTGAGCGAGCATCGTAGGCTTGTGCTACTCGATAAAGTCTGGTTAGAATCCCTGCCAGTTGAACAAGGAGTTTCCCGGAAAAGCCTGCTTTCCGGATGAGGTTTCGGGCTTGGTAATCCCTGAGACCGGTTGAAACATCAACCGAGATTTGAGAAATTTTTTTAGGATGATTCTTGGCTATATCCTCGATACCTGTCCCCCCCACTGAGCTGAACACGAGCAGGGGAGACTTCTTTGAATCGTCGATGACCAGACCCGTAAAATACTCGGTCTTGATCTGGAGTTTTTCCTCGACTAAGACCTTATCCACTGTGAAATTTTTCACCTTCATCCCCAGCATCTGGTTCGCTGCTTTCTCAGCCTCCTGAGGGGTGTCCGCAAATTGAATGCCTCCGATACCTGCCCTCCCTGTTACCCAAACCTGAATCTTTAACACCACTGGTCGGCCGATTTCCTGAGCGATCGTCAAAGCCTCCTTTGGGGTAGAAGCCACTCCTCCCTCAGGAATGCGGATCCCGGCCTTTTTCAATAGCTTCTTGCTCTGGTATTCGTAGAGTCTTGACACTCCGAGTTTCCTTTCAGTCTCTTATTATTGAGATAGGACAAAAGTTTGTCAATCAGAAAAGGGGCGCAAGACCAGCCTCAGAAACAGAGAAAATGGAATTTCGCCCTCAGAGAAGAAAAGCGCTGGCTGTCCGGGGGAAAATCAGCAAAAGGGGGCTATGAAATGTTTTAAAAGAAGGGGACCATGCCCAGCCAGCAAAACATGGTTTTTTATATTATAGCACACTTTTAATAAAATAAAAAATCAAGCTTAAATAATGCCCAAATTATAAGAGAGTGTAAAATGTAAAATGGGGACGGTTCTATTTTTTAAAACAGAGAGCCTTGTACTATGAGATATAGGTAAAAATAAAAAAATAGAACCGTCCCCTATCTGAATAATTATAAGAGAGTGCTGGCTGTTTTAAGGGAAAATAAGCAAAAGGGTGCTAAAGGAGGGTGTGAGCCCTGCCCAGCCAGCACAGCAGGATATACATATATTCTAGCACATTTTAAATATAAAATTAATAGGATTAAAGTGATAATTTTTAAAAAAAAATGGCCAGTCCGATTGATTCATTCTAAGGAATGATGATAAAAAAGAGTTGATGAAAATCTATTCTCTGTACAAGGATTTTTTCATATTCCTGGATAAGACCATGCCTCATCTAAAACAGTGGAAAATCTATTCAACTCATTACTATGAGCCTCACAAAGAATTCTTGGAGAATTACTTTTCTCACTTCCCGTTCATAAACTTCTCCAGCCTTAAACAAAGAGTGGAATCGATCAAAACCTCAGATTACTCCCTCTTGAGAGATCTCATCTCAGGCTGTTCCCCAGAGCAGATAATCAAAGAAGCCTACCAGAAGTGTAGAAGGCTTGCTCCTCCTAAGCAAGAGCCAAACGTCTATCTTCTCATAGGCTTTTTCAGCCCCGAAGGCTTTATTCTTAAATTCAAGAGAAAACCAGTTATTTGTTTTGGCCTGGAGAGATTTAATGATTTCAGGCTCTTGAGAATCCTGTTTACTCATGAGTATGCTCATTTTCTTCTGCATTCGAGCAAAGGCGAAGTTCCTGAAAGAAAAAATTTAGAGTGGCTCTTGATTTCAGAGGGAATTGCAACCTGTTTCTCCTACTTAACCTTCCCCAACTTTAAATTATACGACCATCTTCTCTTCAGCAGAGACAGACTAAACTGGTGCCAGGAAAATGAACGTTACTTGAAAGAAGTCCATGGTTCAGGAACATTCACCAAACAGGAATTGATGGATTTCTATCACAAGGGAAGCTCAGAATTGAGCATCCCCCCTCGAGCCGGAAAATACCTCGGCTTTCTGGCCGTGAAAAAATATCTGGCGAATAAAAGAAAAAAAAATATAGGCTTGCTGTTATCGGATAAGAAACTAGCCTTATCCCTGGAATTATAATCCCTCCCTTTCATAAAAAAACTCCCTAAAAGAGACGTCATTCCTAGAAAAAAGTGAAGGAAGGAAAGCGCTGGCTGTTTTGGGAAAATAAGCAAAAGGGGTTATGGAATGTTCATTGTAGGGTCAAACCCTGCCCAGCCAGCACAGCAGGCGTTATCATTATTGTACCACATTTTATATAAAATAAATAGGATTTGTAAGAATTTTTTAAAAAAAATCTTTTCTGCAGACTCCCCTAAGAGAAACGATTGAATAAAAAGAAAGGGAAATGGAGTTTCTCTCTCCGTTTCCCTTTTGAAATAGAGTCCGAATACCTGGCTGAATCTTATCTTACTCGAGCCAAATCTTTACTATCTCATCATCCTCTTGGACTTCGATCAAAGCCATGGGGCCGAGTTCCTTCAGTTCCTTGAAAACCTCCTTAAGGTCGATTTCACAATCGTCATGATCGATCTTCAGATGCTTGTCACCGGCGCATTCAAGAAAGATCTCGATAACTGAAATCGGCAAAGTGACTTTCACTCGCACTTTATTGGTCTTGCTATCAGCTACCAGCACCTTAAACCACTTCGCTTCTTTTCCAGGTTTGTAGTTAGGATTCTCTTTGACTGCTTTCTTGACGACTTGGTAATCATCACTGTCTCCAGCCAGGAGAAAACTTATGAGAATCATACTCAAGGCAAACAAGATTAAAACCAGTATGGCAGCTTTTTTCATGGATCTACCTCCTTAATCTATCCAAATTTTAAAAATTTTTGTTTTAGTGACAACTCGAATGATTTCCCCCCGCTCCTTTAGCAACCTATCTATAATTTCATCCAAATCATATCCCTCTTCTATCAAATTTTCCTTATCTTCCTCGGATAGGGCTAAGAGAGCCAAATCCGCCAAGGCCCAGGGAATATTCAGCGAAAATTCCGGTTCCTTTTCGCCCTTTGAATAAACTCTCAATTTAAGTATCAGCATTCTTTCTTCGTAGTCTTCATCTTCGAGGTCTTTCAGGGCGTCTGGATCAATTCGGAGCAAAGCAATCTTTGCTCTATCTTTGAGCTCAGCATCCTTTTCTTTTCTTATGATCTGCTTCAGGACAGGGATTCCTTTGGAAGCTATTCTCTTGTTATTGACAAAGCTCAATTTTATGGCGGCAAAATATCTAATGACTTTGCTCGGACTATCGATTCTTTCTTCTATTTCCAGCAAGTAGGACTTTCTCCCTCTCTCGTAGAGCCCATACGCCAACTGCATGATAGAAATCTCAGATTCTTCGATCAAGCTTTTGTTCTTGTCCTTCTGCTTCAGAAAGCTCTTGTACGCCTTTAAAGCTGCAGCCTCTCGTCCTTTCTGCTCTGATAAACATTTAGCTCTGTAGAAATGAGCCTGTGAATAAAATTGACTGTCAGGATAGTTCTCGATGAGTTCTTCTAATTTCTCCTGAGCTTCTTCCCACTTTTCATCAAAAATGAGAACCTTGGCCGATTGGAACAATATTTCATCTGGATGGGTCTGGCTGGAAGAGATAAGGAAAGAGGATGAGAACAGAAAAAATATTAGATAAATAGCCTTCTTTCTCACTTTAAACCTCGCTTTTTTCGCTTTGTTTCAATTCTTTCTCTAATAGTTTTATCTTCAATAAAAGTTGTTTTTCTTCGATAAAATCATGGATTTCTTGGAGACGCCAAGCAGGAATCTCGTCACTCAACTGAGCCAGTTCGTAGATAAGGAATTCGATCTGGTTGCAGATTTCTTTGGCCTTGGCCATCTTGAATTTGTCCAATTGTTGATTGATGTATTTTTTCTTGGACAGCAGCTCTTTGACTTTCTGGGAAGCAAAATCCCGCTGCCAGGTGCTTGTCTCTGCTTCCGTGGAAGTCTGGACAAAATCCAGGATCAAGTACTGGCTCTTCTTGAGATAATCCAGGGTTTCACGCCTGGCCATTTCCAACTCTACTTTCTCTATGAAACCCGGAGGATAAGAAATGAGACTCTCCCTATCCTGTCTCTGGAGAGGAGGACGAATAAGGATGTAGGTAAACAGAGCGCCCAGGAAAACTCCCACCAGCAAAGCCGCGTAAACAGGCCTTAGCTTTGGCTGGAAGAGAATCCTCGAAATACCAAGCACCCATGATTCCTTCGTCTCTTGAACTTCCTTTCCGAAGACAGTATCTGTGATCTGAGCTGGAAGAGTCTCCCAATCCACCGAGGCCATGACTGCCTTTATATCCTCATTCAGAGAGTCTGCTCCAGCATGTACTTCTTTTAGTTTGTCTATCTCTCGCTGGCAAGATGAACACTCTTCGAGGTGCGAGGAGACGAATTGCTGTCTTTCACCCAGAAGCTCCCCGTAGAGGAAAGCTACCAGATCCTTGTTTATTTTCTTGCATTCTTTCATTGGACTCTCCCTAAATAAGGACTGATGAAACCCCTTAAATTTTGGACGGCTTTAAAATGCAGGGATTTCACGGTTCCAGGCGAGATATTCAAGACTTCTGCAATCTCCCTGTATTTGAGCTGGTTATAATGTTTCAAAACGAACACCATCCTCTGCCTCTCAGCCAATTTTTCCAGGCAACGTGAAAAGATCATCTTCAAATCCAACGACTGATGCGAATTATCACTGTTCTCAGAAGGCAAATTCATTTCTTCTAGGTTCTGCTCGCCTCCCCACTCCTTCCTTTTGCTGTGATTCTTTCGGTAATGGTCTATGCATAAATTTTTAGCCACCTGGAAGATCCAGCTCTTAAAATTCTCTCCTTCACGGAAGGTATGAATCTTCTGGTGAAGCCTCATAAAGGTCTCCTGGACAATATCCATTGCGTCTTCCCGGTTATGGAAGAAGGAAAAGGCCAGCAGGAAAATTCTTTTCTGGTATAAACTGACCAGTTCCCTGAAAGCTTCTCGGTCATCGTTCTTGATCCTTTCCAGCAGAGTAAAGACATCTCCCTTCTCCTCGCTTGTCCTCCCTTGCATTCTCTTATGACCTAATCTGAAAGGTTAACTCATTGTATTATCTTACTGAAGCCAAATCAGCACTTTCTCTTCCTCGGCCTCAACTTCGACCAAAAGTCCAGGACCCAGCTGGCGAAAGTCCTTGATGGCCCGCCAATCGAACTCAAACTCTTCCTCAAATTCGCCATTCCATTCGGCATGTTTCGCTCCTATATCGAGGCACCATTCCACAAACCAAAGAGCGGTTGTGATCCTGATCAATTCCCGCGAAGAATCATCGTAAACCAAGACATGCAACCGCCTCGGACGTCCCTCCCTGTCAGGATCAACATGATGGATCCTATCAATCTGGCGATAGGCGCTTCGGAAATACCGACTCGGGTCATCCACACCTCTCTTTATCTTAACCAGAAAGCAGGAGCTCAATAACAAAGGCAATAATGCGATTCCCAAGATTTTAATCTTGGTCTTGAACTTCATCATTTTGACCTCTAAAACCCATCTTCAAAGATTCCTACGAAGGAATTCTTAAAAAGGTTCACCCTTATCATAATAAATATATAATAATAATCAATATAAGCACCTGTTTTTCCGTGATAGCTAATGGATAAGGAAAGAGTTGAAGCGTAGTTTCAAAGGCTCTGAGATTATTTATATCTCATCCATCTCACGACTTCTTTGATATTGGGCCGCTTTCCGTACATCAAAATTCCTACCCGATAAATCTTACTGGTCAGCCAAATCATAAACAAGATGGTCAAGCTCAGCAAGACTACAGAGCCTGCTATCTGGAGGAAAGGAGGGAGGAGTATACAAATGCGCATGAGCATTAAAACCGGAGCAAAAAAGGGAATCAAAGACAGAATGACTGAAAAGGAACTGCTCGGACTGCGGAGGATAAAAGCCATCATGAGCATCGGCACAACCAAAGACAAGGAAACAGGCATGAGAAGCTGTTGGGCTTCTTTTTCAGAATTCACCAGGGAGCCAACCGCTGCATAAATGGTTCCGTAGAGGAAATAGCCGAGAATGAAAAAAACGACAAAATAGACAAAGATATAGGCCGGAATACTGGGCAGAGTGAACTCTGCGGCCGGAACAAAAGAAGAAATTAAGGGCTTGCTGTATCGAGAAGCAGCCAGCCCAAAAAGGGCCCAGATAGAATACTGCGTAAAGCCCACTGCCGCCACACCAAAAATCTTTCCTATCATGAGCTGAAAAGGCCTCAGGGAGGAAAGAATGACTTCTACGACTCTTGAATTCTTCTCTTCTATAACACTCCTCATGATGATGGCGCCGTAGAAAAACAGAGTCATGTAGAGGATTAACACCAGAAGATAGGAAATCAGGAATGTTCCGCCCGTATCCTCCTCTTCTTCGCCCTTTTTGGTCAACTTTATCGTCTTCAAGTCAACGCGCTCGATATACTGAGCAATTTTTTGCGGCTCCAGGCCTTCTTTCTTTAACCTTTTGCCGATGACAACACCGCTCAAGGCTTCCTGGATACTTCTTATTTCACTGAAATCAGAAACATGCTCGGAAACATATTCGGCTTTCCCGCCGCTGCCAACATTTTCTGGAATAAAAAGAAAAGCGGAAAGCTCCTTGTCCAGTACTTTTTGACGCAAAGCATTCCGGAGGTCATCGACCCTCGCTTGAGCTTCGAATTCTTTTAAGAGATAGCGGCGTCTCCCGTCTTTCATTTTAAAATCCAGCTTCTTATCCAACTCCTGGTAGATGTCTTGTGTAGAATCAACCACGCCTATTGTTTCTTGTTCGGGCACGGCAATCAGAGAGGAGAGAATAGGAATCATGATTATCAAGGCCATGAGTATGGGGCCAAGAAGAGTGCCGATAATAAATCCTTTGGTTCTTACGACTTGCAGGTATTCTCTTTTAATGACTGCTAAGATCTTTCCCATCGTTCTCTCCAACTTTTTCGATAAAAATGGCATTCAAGGTCGGTTCTCTGATTTCATATTTATTGATCTTAATTCTTCCTACTAGCTCTGAGAGCAAATGCTGGGGATCTGCTTTCTCTTTAAGCTTGATTTCCATGAATTTCCCGTAATCATCAATTTTTTCAATGCCAGGAATACTTTTGATAAAGCTGGCCTGTCCTTCATACTCCAAGAGCACAGTGTTCTTTCCATGCTGCTTTTTGATCTGGCTCAAATTTCCTTCTAAAACTTTTTCTGCTTTGTTAATCAGACAGATATTGTCACAGATCATTTCGACCTGTTCCATGCGGTGGGTAGAAAAGATGATGGTCCGGCCTTTTTCTTTCATTTCCAGCATGATGTCTTTCAACAATTTGGTGTTAACAGGATCGAGGCCTGCAAAAGGCTCATCGAGGATAAAAAGTTCAGGCTGATGGACAACAGTCACGATAAACTGAATTTTCTGCTGCATTCCCCTGGAGAGTTCTTCCACCTTTTTTTCTTTCCAATCAATAAGGTCAAACCTTTCCAGCCAGAATTCGATTTCCTGTTTGGCCTTTTCACCCTTTAGTCCTTTTATTCCAGCCAGAAAAAGGAGTAGTTCGCCCACTTTCATCTTAGGATAAAGTCCCCGGTCCTCGGGAAGGTAGCCGATCCTGCTCTTCATCTCTTCATCCATACTTTGGTCGAGGACCTTGATGTTCCCTTCATCAGGGATAATGATGTTCATGATCATCCGGATGGTGGTTGTCTTGCCTGCTCCATTAGGCCCCAGCAGGCCGTAGACTGTTCCCTGTGGGATCAGGAAAGAGAGACTTTTAACAGCATAAAAGCTGTCGAACCTCTTGGAGATGCTTTCTATTTCGAGAGCGTTCATCTTTAATCCTTTATTCAGTGGCTTCGATTTATCTCACGAACTAACCTCTGGTGAGATTGTCAGTCTCATAATGTATACATTTATTTATTATATATTACGTAATTCTTGCCCCTTGGTTATTAGGTCTCCCTCTAGAGCAATCTCTTTCTTCAAATTATCCAAGTGGGTTTCAATTATACCTAATCTCGGGCTTTTTTTTTAGGGAATGGTCCTTTTTTTTGGGATCATTTTTGGGGTCAGGTCTTAACTTTCGGCATTCTAACGGGGTGCATTTATTAAATATTGAAAGTTAAGACCTGACCCCTTTTCTTTTGGATGTTCACGGCGCTCTATGATTTTTTTGGCCAATTTGCTATATTACCTAAATAAACTTTCTCTGGAGAAAATCGTAAATATAAAGTATTGCTAGCCCATGAATCAAAACTCGTACTATTTTCGACAGAATAAACCTCGGCACTCCATGATGATAAGAAAGGCAATCATTCAAATTTTTTGAGGAGGAGAAATGAAAAGAGGAAAATATATATTGATCATAATTTTGATTTTTGTCGTTCTGTTTCTCGCGGCTATATTCTCCTTTGTTTACTATGAGTTCAGAAGACCCCCCTCAGTGAAGACAGATTCATACCTGGAAATCAATCTTTCAGGAGAAATCCTGGATCGGTCTGTTCCAGATTTCTTCATGAGTCTCTTCCTGGGAAGGCAACCGTTAGGAGTCCATAATCTCCTGATGAATATCCGGAAAGCCAAAGTCGACCGGCGCATAGACAGTCTTCTCATCCGCCTCGCCTATCTTGAATGCGGCTGGGGCAAGATAAGCGAACTCAGGGAAGCCATCCTCGATTTTCGCAAATCAGGGAAGAAAGCCTATGCTTACATCGAAGAGATACCCGAACCGGATAAAGAATACTATCTAGCTACAGCCTGCGACCAAATCATCCTCCACCCTGTTGGCAACCTGAACATAAACGGGATCGGAGGATACCATCCCTATTTGAAGAAAGCTCTGGCCAAGCTCGGTATTGAGGCCGAATCTGAGCACGTCGAGGAATACAAGACCGCCTTCAACATGTTCACCGAAGAAGGCTTTACCAAAGCCGAAAAAGAGATGATGGAATCCATATACGGAGATTTCTTCTCCCATTATGTAAAAACAGTGGCTCAGACAAGAGGGAAAAGCGAAGAAGACGTCAAGAAGCTGCTGGACCATGGCTTTTTTCACGGAGAAGAAGCATTAAAGGCAGGATTGGTTGACGACCTCCTTTACCTGGACGAGGTGGAGGAGCTCCTTAAAGGAGAAAAGAAAAAAATAAACAAAATCGCCCTTCCGCTGTACTCAAAGATTAAACCCTCTTCTCTTGGTCTCGACCGAGGAAAGAGGATTGCCCTCATCTATGGGATGGGGCCTATCCATACCGGGAGCAGCTATTACCAGACCATAGGCTCTGAAACCGTAGCCCGTTGGATCAAAAAGGCGAGGGAGAATAAATCCATCGATGCTGTAGTCTTCCGAGTGGACAGCCCCGGGGGTTCAGCCGTGGGCTCTGATGTCATCTGGAAAGAGGTGGTCATGACTAAGAAAGAAAAACCTTTCGTAGTTTCCATGTCCGATGTGGCTGGTTCAGGAGGATACTGGATATCAATGGCCGCCAACAAAATCGTAGCCCAATCCCAGACGCTAACAGGGTCGATAGGAGTGATATTCGGAAAATTCAACATGGCCGCTTTCTACAAAAAATTGGGTATAACCTATGAAAAGCTCACCTATGGAGAAAAAGCTGATATTTATTCCTCTTTCCGTAGCCTCACTCCTGAAGAAAGAAAACTCATTAAAAAAGAGATTCTGTGGATCTACGATCAATTCCTGGCTAAAGTCGCTAGCGGTCGGGATATGACCAAGGAAGAGGTCGACAAAATCGGCAAGGGAAGAGTCTGGACCGGAAATCAAGCTAAAGACTTAGGGCTGGTGGATGAAATCGGAGGCCTCTCCAAGGCCATTGACCTGGCTAAAGAATTGGCCGGCATTCCAGTAGATGAAGAAGTGAAACTCGTCATCTGGCCTAAGAGAGTATCTTTCTGGCAGTCCCTCTTCGGAAAAATGGGAGCCAAGACCGAACTCATCGCCCATCGAAACCTCGAAAAAACCATCTCTCTCCTCAAGCTCTTGGAAAGAAATAATGTCTGGGCCTTAATGCCGCTCGCCATCGAACCAGAATAAACAATTCACAGCAGGGCTAGGTCTTTATAAGTTCTATAATTTATTAATGTTATAAAGGCCTAAACCTATTCAATAAGGGATTATGGCCAACTCCAGAGAAAAATCCATCGAAATCCTCGAAGATTTTTCCCTCCAGGCTGTCCCTCTCGAAAAAAGACGTTCCTGGGTGAATCTGGCCGTTGTTTGGGTTGGCATTGCGGTTGTGATGTCAGCCATTTTTCGAGGAATGATGGTGGGCATGGGCCTGGGAAAGATCCCGAGCGTCCTGCTCTCTTATCTGTTGGGAGAAATTCTCCTTATCGCCATGATGGTCTTGACCGGCTTCATAGGAGCAAGAACAGGGTTCTCCACTCCTCTCATCGCCAATCACTCTTTTGGTCGTTCAGGTTCCCTTATTATTTCTATCTCTATCGCCCTCTCCCTTATGGGATGGTTTGGGGTGCAGGCCGCCCTGTTTGCCCGAACCATTCAATATTTTTTCGACCTCAACCTCTATCTTCCCTACCTTTCACTTCTTTGCGGACTGGTGATGACCATCCCAGCCATCTTTGGCATCAGAGGCTTGAGCACCTTGAGCTGGATAGCCTCTCCCTTCCTGATGATAATCTTCATCATCGGCGTCGTGAAAATCGGGTTTCAATTTCTCCCCCCTGAGATTCTCAGAGGATTGGCTCTGGCTCACTCACCGGACCCCTATCCCCTGACTATCGGGGCCTCAGCCTCCATTGTGGCTGGCGGCTTCATTGTTGGAGCCATCACTAGCTCTGATATTTTTCGCTATGCTAAGCCCAGGTTCAGAGATATCATCCTGGCCGCCACAATAGCGATGAGCGTCTCGGCCTTTCTTCATGTGGTAGGATCTGTGTTGTCGATGTCAACGGGTGTCTACTATGAAAGACTTCCCGAACTCATCATCTCCAAAGAATTCCTCGGCTTTGGATTGATAGGTTTTCTCGCTCTTCTTTTTGCCCAGTGGACCACCAATGATAGCAACATCTATTCAGCTGCGCTGGCTTTAAACAATATCTTCCGCTGGAAAAGATGGAAATTGACAATCATAGCCGGCCTTTTCGCATCTCTGCTAGCCGCTCTTGGCATTCTCGAGCGGCTCGAACTCTTTCTTACTCTCCTCACGGTGAGCATTGGACCGATCGGAGGAATACTCTTGACAGATTACTATCTTCTGGGAAGCTTTAAAAGGGAAAGACTCAAAGTCCAAAAACAGCTCAACTCCAAAGCCTTGATTTCTTATTTTATTTCCGTCGCTGTCGGCTGGCTCACTTCAGGCCATCCTTTTCGGATACCGGTGTTTCCTTTTTCCATCTTTGCTTTCAACGGAATCATATGTTCTGTGGTCCTATATTATTTAATCATGAGGTTTACTCCAGAAAAAGGGGGATAAAATGCCTTGGAAACAAGTTACGGAAATCTACGACCTTCTCGACAACTCCAAAGTCACCGCCTCCTCGGTCAAGGACTTTCTCTTGAGCTGCGGTCTGAAAGATCAGGAGGTGAAAACCAAAAGAGTTGAAGAAGAGAAAGGGTTCACTGAATTCATTAAAATCAAGTTAAAGGGCCAAGGAAGAAGAGCTGGCAAAACTCCCACTCTGGGGATTATCGGACGACTGGGCGGGATCGGCGCCCACCCTCATACTACAGGCTTGGTTTCGGATGCCGACGGAGCTCTCACTGCCCTGGCTGGGGCCTCCAAGCTGGCCGATATGAGACGCAACGGAGATATCCTGCCAGGGGATATCATCATTTCTACCCACATCTCTCCTGCCTCTCCGATCATTCCCCATGAGCCTGTTTCCTTCATGGGCTCACCGGTTTCGATGGAAATCATGAATCAGGAAGAAGTGGATCCAGCCATGGATGCGATTCTCTCGGTTGACACCACCAAAGGAAACAGGATCATCAATCACAAAGGTTTTGCCATCTCGCCTACCGTCAAAGACGGCTATATCCTCCGCGTCAGCGAAGACCTGTTGGATATCATGCAAATCGTGACCGGACGGCTTCCGGCAGTCTTTGCTGTAACGACCCAGGATATCATCCCTTACGGAAAGAAGATCTACCACTTGAACAGCATCATGCAGCCGGCCACAGCAACTCATTCTCCGGTCGTGGGAGTGGCGATCACCACTGAAACAGCTGTTCCAGGCTGTGCCACCGGCGCCAACCATTGCTTGGATATCGAGATGGCGGTCAGGTTCTGCCTTGAAGTGGCCAAGGCCTTCGGCAAAGGAAAATGTTCTTTCTACGATGAAGAAGAATTCAGGCTGCTCAAGAAACTGTACGGTTCCCTGGAGCACCTGAAGATTCAGAAATAACCGCCTAAGAAATTATTTTTTTCATTCTTCAGGGAACAGAGGCTTATCAATAAAAAATTTTCCCCAATCGCTGAAAACCACTTCCTCGTTTTCTCCCTTAGCCAAGACTCTCCAGAAAAAGTGACCTCCTGATTCCTGGGCTTTCCTGAGAATCAGCTCCCACTCCTCAGGCCGGAGCCAAAAAGAGAGGTCAGATGTCCATCCGTGCACTGGAAAAGTTAAAGTCCCTGAAGCGGGAAAAGAAGCACTCGTAGATACCTCGACCTTGAAGGAGAAATTGCCAGAGCTGGACCACATGAAGAGTGAAGATCCTGCAGGCACAGGCTCCCACTCTATGGGCCAGATAAGCACGATATCATTGGGGGTGGCAGAGACCGGACCGTGCAGGGTGCTCTTTCCGTAGATGTCTATATCTTCAAGGAGATAAAAATAGGTCACTCCATTCTCCACGTCATAGTCAGTGTAGCTGTATTCTGCTCCAAAGCCAGCCTCCCCTTTTGAGGGCATATAGTTGCGATTTATCTTAACATATTGCCCGTACTCCTCCTCGCTCCTTAAGAGGTTAAATCCTTCATTATCAAGCTCAGTCTCTGTCTCCCACTCTAAGAGAACAGCAGAGTTTAGGGGCGTGGCTGTAAATGAGGAAAGCTCGATCAGGGTTGGGTCATATTCCAGGTGAAGCATAGGAGCCCATGTCAGTTGCCCATGGGCATTAGCGCCTTCATACGATTCCGCTTCTCTCTCGCCCGTCGTACCATCCATAATAATGACCAGATCATTACCGCTTACCCAATCTACTCTTCCCACGACCGCTTCAATAATCGAAGAAATATCCGAGGTTCTCTGGTCCACACCCCGGTCGCCCCCAGTCCATGCATTGGGCGACCAGCTCACCGTCGTAGATGTTCTGTCCCGGCCAGATACGCTATATTGAGCATTTTGAAAGGCAGGCGCAGTATCTATGTCTTGACCATAAATCGTAATACTTGTAGCCTCCGAATTGGACACATCCGCCGTAAACTGAATGTAGGCATTGGCGATGTTAGAGCCCTGAGGAACAGTAATATTCTGGAAACGCATTCCTATCCATTGGGCATTCGTTCCAGCTTCATTCGGGAGTTCCAAATCGGAGCTACCCCAATCCACATTATTATTACTCTTCCACTCTTCCAAGTCATCATCGCCCTGGGTCACCCAAACATCTAATTCTCCCCCGGATGGTCTGATCGAAACACCACCAATCGCCCAATGGTTGCTGGTTCCCAGAAGCGACCACGACATGGTGACCGTAGTACCTGTGCTTGTCTCGGTGCTTCCTGCGCCCCTCGTCCCGCCATTGGTTAGATTCCAGTATTCGGTTTGACTGGGATCCGGGGTAACGTCTTCGTACTCGCTACTGACAACCCCGAAAACGAGTTCACCAGCTGCCGACTCAACATCGACGGTGGCCGGAGTTGAATCGTTACCGATAGCCGAAGCAAAATTCCCCAGCGGTGAGGACTGGTCTACTCCTTTAAACGTCATGACGCCAGCAACTGCTTCTTGTAGTAATGTTGTGTTAAAGGCTACAACGACATTACCCGACCCAGTAGAAGGACCGACAAGCTTCCAAATCTCTACCCTAGCATCATCCACGTTTTTCACCCACCTGCTATCTAAGGTCAGGGTTTCGGTGCCTTTCCATGTTACTGACTGGACGTACTCGTCGTTGTCATTGTTGATTGAGACGCCCACCAGCATCAGGCGATTATAGCCGGATACTGTGAGTGGTATGGTGATGCTGGAACCACCACTCGTTGAATCACTATCCCAAGCGTCAACCTGGACGGTAGCAAAGAGGGACGATGTCCAGATAAACGAAGCCAGGAGAATCAGCCCTAAAATGACAGCGAATGATCTCATTTTATTTCTAATTTTCGTGGCCTTATTTCACTTTTAAAAGGTTACTGCGTTGTTTCTAATGAGTTTACTAATCTTATATATTTACTCGATTTTATCGATAAAAAACCTAGCTAGAGCAATCAAGTCTTTGTCTGCGAGGTCAATAACTGATCAGCGCGCCAAGTTCAACAGGCCTCAATTATAATATGAGCTCTCTTAAATCCACACAATACTCTTTAGGGGTGATTTTTAGGGTGATTTTTGGACTATTCAGGATTTCTGAGCGGGGAAAGGAATTCAAGGTTCTAGTAGACAATTTAAGCTTGAATAAAAGGTTTAGCTTTTAATAAGCATAGGAAGAGGGGCAGATGGTCTTGAACTCACAATGGCTGCAGTTGTGCCAATCTGGTTTGGCTTTAAAATCGCGGGAGCGTATTCCTTGTTCAGCTTCCTTAATCTTATCCATGGCCCTCTGGAGCTCCTTTTCTCCCTTCTGGGCTCGGCCGATGATATCCGATTCCAAAAAATGAAGCTGGGTCTCAGCCAGCACCTCTTTCTGGGTTTTGGTGAAAGAAAGGGCATACAAATCCATCTGCAGACTATTCTTGGCTTTCCGGTCAGCCTCTTTTTTGTCCTTGACTTCAGTGGCCTTAAAATCAATGAGCACGGCTCCCTCTTTGCGGAGATCAATCCTGTCCCAGCGGCCGATGAATTTTATCGAATCTGACTGCCATTTAAAACTTTTCTCCAGAAACTGCGGAAAATGTTTCGATTCTTCTTCCCGGCGAAAAAAGAGACGAAGTGCTTTCTCCCCGGCTTTCTTCCTCATCTCCTCGTGCTCTCGGCTGAGAAAGCCTTCGTTCACCCAGAGATTTTCGTACTCCCGGAGGAGCTCTTCTTCGGTCATCTTATCTCCGGCTACCTTTTTCTTTAAATAATAATAAACAGCATTGTGCATGACGCGGCCAAAGACAAGATTGTGATGGGGAAGAACAGGAATCCTGAGGATATGCCTGTACTTGTACTTGAGGGGACAGGTGAGATAATCATCCACTTGGAAAAAACTCAAAGTCAAATAGGCCTTCTCTTCGACTTTAGATAAAACTCTGGGCTGAGATTCCCGGGGCGCATATCTTTTAATATCTTCCAAAGCCGTAGAGCTGAGAACATCCTCAGGAACTTTGGCCAGGTCCAAGGCTTCCAGGACAAAAGGGCTGACTTTTTTTAGCCTCTTGAGTCCATAATCCCTGGCCCAAGATAAATAGAGAAACTTCTTGGCCCTCGTCATCCCCACGTAGAAAAGCCTTCTTTCTTCTTGAAGGTAAATATTCTCTTGCTTCTCATAACCATAATCTTTTCCCTTGGGGATTTTGTCTTTTAGAATCTTGTCAGGAATAGGAATTTTCTCTCTTCGCTCTCGTCCGGGAAAACGGTCAGCGATCAGACTGACCAAAAAGACCACCGGAAACTCAAGCCCCTTGGCCTTGTGGACTGTCAGTACGCTGACCGCATCCTCCTCCAGTTCGGCCTCTGCAGTGGAGGGATTATCTCCTACCTGCTGAAGGAGGTCCAGATGTCGAACAAAGGAAAACACAGAGTCGTCCTCGGTCAAATCGGAAAAATTCTTGACTTTCTCGAAGAAGAGGCGAATATTCTTGATCTTCAATTCGGCTTGAAGATTGGCTGCTTCCACCAGGGATTTTAAATAACCTGTTTTCTCCAGAAAAGCATAGAGCAGACGGCCCGCATCCTGGGAACTTGCGAGCTGAACAAAGTTGAGCAAATCCTGGAAGATCTTTTTGATCTTGACCTCTGTTTCAGCAGAAATGCCTAAAGCGCTCTTTCCTTCAGCGATGAGTTTGAAAACTCTGTGCAAAGGAAGGTTCTTTTTATGGGCCTGGTTGGAAACAACAGCCAAGTCATAAGGATCGACTCTGTATATCTCGGAAATGGCCAGATAAAAGAGGCTCTTGCTGTCTTCAAAGTCAGTCAACGCCTTTATAAAAGAAATGAGGATCTTCACCTCTTCTTGAGAATACAGGCCCCGGCTTCCCGAGAACCGGAAAGGTATCTCCTTCATATTCAGTGTCCGCAGGAAGGGGTCGGCATCTGCGTTCCTCCGGACGAGAATGGCTATGTCCCTGTACTTATATCCTTCCTTTATTTTCTCCAGGATAATCTCAGCCACCTTATCAGCTTCGTGGGAATGGGAATCAAACTGGAGCAGATGGATACTTTTTCCCTCACTCTTGACCGTCGCTTCCAGAGTCTTGTCCACTTCTTCTTTGAACTCCAGACGATTGGGGTTGTTCTGCTTGATCAACTGGTAGGCAGAATCAAGGATGGATTGCGTGGAGCGGTAATTTCTGGTCAATACAATTTTTTTGGCCCGAGGGTAGAATTCCTTGAAGTTGAGGATGTTGCTTAAAGAGGCTCCCCGGAAGCGAAAAATGCTCTGGTCATCATCTCCGACTACGGTCAAGTTTTTGCTCTGAGCAGCTAAGAGCTTAAGCAGCTCGAATTGGATATAGTTTGTATCCTGGAATTCGTCGACCAGGATATACTTGTATCTGTTTTGAAACTCGTGGAGTACAGACGGCCTCTTCCTGAAAAGCTCGACCACTAGCAATATCTGGTCCTCAAAATCAATCATTCCCTGGTCTTGGAGCAGATCTTGATATTTCTGGTAAACTTGAGCCACTTCTGAGTGTTTTCGGGCATTTTCCTTTTCTGCTTTACCGGAAGCCTTGCGATCGAGTTCCTTGGCATACTTCAAGTACTCGTCAGGTTTGATGTCTTCTTGTTTTAACCTTTTGATGGTGCTCAAAAGCTCCTGGATGTGCTTGGTGGGAGAACTCAAGGGGCGGAAGTGCTTAAGGGGAAAACGAAATAGGTGCTCTCTGAAGAAGATCGCTTGCTCGACCTCATCCAACAGCTTGAAGTCTGGTGGAAATCCAAGCTCCAGTCCATAGTTCCTGAGCACTCTCTCTCCGAAGGAATTGAAGGTGCTGATCTCGACAAAGGAATAGCTGTAAGGAATTAAAAGATCAACCCTTTCTTCCATCTCATTGGCCGCTTTTTCGGTAAAAGTGACGGCCAGAATTTCTTCAGGCTTGGCTGATTTAGAAGCAATAAGATAGGCAATGCGGTGGGTGATGACTTTTGTCTTTCCGGTCCCGGCTCCAGCTATTATGAGAAGAGGGCCTTTTTGATGGGTCACAGCCTCGATCTGCTCAGGATTCAGACCTTCCAGCAGGTCATCGATTTTTTCGACGGGAAACGAACGAGACATAACAAGATTGATGTGAGGATCGCTTTATTTTTTTTCTTTTATGATAACGATTTCATCTGGCTTTATGAGCCAAAGCTTTTCTCTAGCTTCTTTATCGACAGCCTCAGGTTTTCTCTTCAGCTCCTCTATTTCCTTTTCCAGCCTGGACTTCTCTTTCTCCAGCTCCCTTATTTCCTGGATTAAGGCTTCTTGCCTCTTCTTAACCCGGCTTATCTCTAGAAGGCCTTTTTGACCAAAAAACGAGGTTAAGAGTAGAACAAAAAAGATGAAAGCCAAACCTGCGACTAAAAGCTTTTTTCGGAGCGACTTATTTCTTTCTTCCTTTTTCCTCATCAGCATAGCATTTCCATACAGACCTTCATCATGCTCGTCAATTCCTTCCTTGTCTCGGCTTCAGCATAACAGCGAATGATCGGCTCGGTCCCTGAGAATCTGAG
Source organism: Candidatus Aminicenantota bacterium (assembly GCA_011772495.1). Lineage (GTDB taxonomy): Bacteria > Acidobacteriota > Aminicenantia > Aminicenantales > Aminicenantaceae > WVZL01. Next base: position 66,315 of record WVZL01000048.1, on the reverse strand, counting down.
GAGGATCCAATCGTCATCTTCTAAATCGAACTTAATCCCATCAATAGTCTCGATATTCTTGACTTCTCTTCCTCCGAAACGTGCGGGAGGATTTTTGAGTAAACTCCTCAACTTTTTTTCTCTCTTTTCATGAATCGGGATATTTTTCTGTGCTCCTACTCTCTTTCCGTATTCCTGGAATAGATCCCTGACCAGAGAGGAAAGGCTTTTCTCGGAAGCGGCTATCATCTCCGCGACTAAAAGGCCAGCAAATATGCCATCCTTTTCTGGAAGATGATTTTTTACAGCCAAACAGGCACTCTCTTCGCCTCCGAAAATGATTTTTCCCCGCAAAAAGAGGTCAGCCATATACTTGAATCCGACTGGAGTTTTATAAAGAGGAAGCCCATGTTTCCTGGCAATTCGGTCGATCAAGTGGGTAGTGGCAACAGAGCGAGCCACCCCTCCTTTCCATTTTTTCTTGGATACCAGATAATCAAGGAGCAAGGCCAGAATCAGGTTCTGAACAATGAACTTTCCCTCTTCGTCCACGACTCCGAAACGATCTCCATCAGCGTCAGTGGCAATGCCCAAGTGACATTTTTTATCCTTGACCAAGGCCTTGAGTTCTCCAAGGTTTTCCTCAGTGCAGGAGGGCAGAACGCCGCCAAAATAGGGATCGATATAGCCATGAATTTCCTCCACAGGAATCTGATTCTCTTCGAGAATCTCATCCAGATATTCTCGGCTGGTCCCATAAAGCAGGTCGACGGCTATCTTCATTTTTGACTTCTGAATAGCCTCAAAATCAATCTTCCTCTGGATAAAAGAAAGATAGGCCTTCTGAAGGTCAATCTCTTCTATGAATTCAGTTTTTGGATAGAAGGGACAAAAGGCAAAGTCTTTTTGCAAAAAAGCAATTTCCTTTTCTATCTCATCCGTTACTGTGGGTAAAGCGGGTGCACCTGTTTCGGTATTGAACTTAAGGCCGTTATATTCGGGGGGATTGAAAGAGCCGGTAAAATTAATCCCCCCTTGGGCTTTCCTTTTTATCAATTGGTAAGCCTGTGCCTGAGAAGGGGCGTCTCTATCGGTCATGAAGACATGAATTTGGTTGTGGGAGAGGATCTTGGCTGCTTCCAGAGCAAACCTCTCGGATAAAAAGCGAGTGTCATAATTGATTATGACGGATATGTGCTGACCGGGGAATTTCCTTTTAAGATGATTGGCAACGGCTTGAACGACGATACGGACATTCTGAAAAGTAAACTCCTCACCCATTACCGCCCGCCACCCCGAAGTGCCGAATTTAATCATGTCTTCTTTTTCCAGAAATTATCATAAGAATAAAGGAAAAGCAACTCCATTGATATTGATGTATTGACAGGATTCTGAATCTTCTTTAGTTTATGGAGAGTGGCACCAATCAGAATCCGTCTTCTGATAGCGATTTTTCTCATCTCCTCTGCTACTCTCTGCCTGGAAATCACCCTTACCCGCTATTTCTCCATATCCCAAGATTACCATTTTGCTTTCCTGGTCATCAGCATTGCTTTCTTAGGTTACGGCGCCAGCGGTTCGCTCTTAGCCGTCTTCAAGAAATTCCAATCAGCAAACTTGGAAAATTTTCTTTGCTTGAGCTCTTTCCTTTATTCCCTTTTCATTCTTGCCAGCTTCTTACTCTGCAATTCCCTCCCCTTCGACCTCATCAGACTCTCCTGGGATAAAAACCAGATATTCTTAATCCTTATTTATTATTTCATCCTCAGCCTTCCCTTCTTTTTTGCAGGACTGACCATATCCTTCGCCATCACCAAGCTGGCCCAGGAAGTTAATAAGATTTACTTTGCAGATTTGATGGGAGCAGGAACTGGTTCTATCTTGGCTGTTTTCATTTTCTTGCCCAAAGGAGAAAAAGGAGTCATTGTATTTATCGCCTTACTGGCTCTGCTCGCTTCCTTCCTTCTGAGCCTTAGAGCCTCAACACTCCTGAGACTCTGTCTCATCATTTTCTTGATGGTTGAAGCTGCACTTTTCTACTTTTCTCCTTCATGCTTGAACTTCAGGATCTCTCCCTTCAAAGCTCTTCCATTGTCTCTAGAATATCCCCAGGCCAAACATCTTTTTACCAGATGGAATGCTACATCCCGAGTCGACATTCTCGAAAGCCCTGCTGTGAGGTATGCACCTGGACTGAGCCTCCTCTACCGGAATGAGCTTCCGCCCCAGCTGGGTCTATCTGTGGATGGAGGTGAGCTGACGGCTGTCACCCGTTTTCAGGAAGAAGAACCAGCCCTGGAATTTTTATCCTTCCTTCCCTCTTCTCTTGCCTACGTGTTGAGTCCAAGACCTTCTGCACTCATCATCGAGCCGAAAGGAGGCTTGGATGTCCTCGCGGCCCTGCATTTCAAATCCAGCCAAATTAAAGTTATCGAGAGCAATCCTCTCATTGTCAAGCTTCTTAACCATGAGCTCGCTACCTTCAGCGGCTCGCTCTACCAGCAGAAGAATATTCATCTTGTTTCAGCCAACACTAGAGCGGCTCTCAAGCAAGAAAAAGAAAGGTACGATTTAATCGTCTTTTCCTTAGTCGATGTGTTCGGTTCTTCATCGACAGGAGTCTACGGGTTCAGAGAAAATTATCTCTATACTCTTGAATCTTTTTCCCATCTTTGGGAGAGGCTGTCGCCCCAGGGAATAATTAGCCTCACACTTTTTCTTCTCCCCCCTCCGCGGAAAGAAATCAGGTTGTTGGCTACCTGGATAGAAACCCTGGAAAAGGCTCAGAAAGATCCTGCCTCTCACCTGGTAGCTATCAGAAGCTGGGGCACCATAAGCTATTTCATCAAGAAGGCGCCGTTCTCTTCTCAAGACATAATCAAGCTAAAGGCCTTCGCCAAGGAACGCCTTTTTGATCTTGTCTATTATCCGGGTATAAAAGCAGAGGAAACCAATATTTATAATAAATTCAATAAACCCATTTATTATGACCTCACTGTTCAACTGCTCGACTCAGCGGCTAGGAAGGAGCTCTACGCAAATTACCTCTTCCAACTCAGGCCAGCCACAGACAACCGGCCTTTCTTTTTCAATTTTTATAAACTGGACAGATTGAAAGCCACCTTTAAAGCCCTGGGTCAAAAGTGGCTGCCTCTCCTCCAGGGAAGCTTCCTGGTGCCACTCCTCCTCTTACAATCCGTGTTCGTGGCCTTTCTGCTGATACTTTTACCTGTTCTCGTGCTCAAAACAAATACCAGAAGGAGAAGGGGTATATTTTTCCAGGTGTTTTCTTATTTCAGTTTGATCGGCGCCGCCTACATGTTCGTGGAAATAACCTGGATACAAAAATTTATCCTTTTCCTAGGACACCCTCTCTATTCTGTCTCGGCCATTATTTTCTCTCTTCTTGTCTCTTCAGGATTGGGAAGCTATTTCTCTAAACGTCTCTTCAGTCAGGACTTAAAAAAGAAACTCAGGACAGGCCTCATTCTCTGCAGCGGCCTTATCCTTATTTATATGCTTCTCCTCCCTCTTTTCTTCGATAATTTTCTTGGTCTCAAATTTATGCTGAAAATCATCCTGACCTTTCTGATCATATTCCCCCTTGGTTTTTTCATGGGATTCCCCTTTCCCACCGGAATTCGAATCTTGGAGTCCGAAGGAATAACACTCATTCCCTGGGGATGGGCGACCAATGCCTTCTCTTCTGTTATCAGCTCAGTATTGGCCCTGTTGATTGCTTTCTGGGGTGGTTATAATCTTGTCCTTATCTGGGCGGCTGCAGGATATTTACTTGCCCTCCCTCTTCTGAGCTTCTCCAACCATCGGGACAAAGCGAACACCTAGAATATGTTCCACTCTCAGTTCCTCCCCGACTTTGGTTAAGACAGTAAGAGTCTGATAATAAAGAGTGCTGCCTACAGGAATGATGAGCCTCCCTCCATCTTTCAGTTGATCGATCAGCGGAGGAGGAATATGGTTAGCGGCACAAGTCACGATAATGGCCCCAAAAGGAGCATGCTCCTCCCAGCCAAAATAGCCATCTCCCCATTTCACCTGAACCTGAGAGTATTTTAATTTTTTTAAAGTCTGAGCGGCTTTCTTGGCCAATCCCTCCCTGATCTCGACTGAATACACCTTATCCGTGAGATGAGCCAGAACAGCAGCTTGGTAGCCAGATCCGGTCCCGATCTCTAGAACTTTCTCTCCTTCCTTGAGCTTGAGGTGCTGCGTCATCAAAGCCACTATGTAAGGCTGGGAAATTGTCTGTCCTTCGTCTATGGGTAAAGGATAATCCTCATAGGCTCTCCTCTGGTATCGAGGGCCGACAAAAAGATGGCGGGGAACTTTGCCCATGACCTCCAGGACCTTCTTATCAGTAATGTCTCTAGCTGCCAGCTGCCGTCGAACCATGTTCTCTCTTCGCCGAGCATAAATCTCATCTTCTTGGCTTAAAAGAGGATCAAGAAACGAAAATATGATCCCTAGAAAAAGCATTAACCATCCACATAGCCTCATTTCTCTCTCCTCCCCTGCGAAGTATTTTCCTCTCGGCTAAAAGGTCATAATTATAACTTTAATTATATTTTCTTTTAAAACCAATGAGAAATCAACTCTCCTCCCTCGACCGCTAAAAGCTGAGAGAAAACAAAAATTTTTGAAAGTAGGGGACGGTTCTATTTTTTCTCAGTAGAGAGTATAACAACCTAACAACGAGAACTAATGAGAAAAAATAGAACCGTCCCCAATTTTCCCCAATTTTGTCCCCAATTTTGCCAATTTTGGGCAATTTGAGCCGTTGAAATACGCTGACCTTTAAGGGTGAAAAAATGAATATAAAAATCACCCCCTAAATCATCTTTATAGGCGATTGACTGAGAAAGGAAGTTTTGCGAGGATAATACAAAATTGAAAAAATATGAATTTTTTGTTAGCATGGTTAACAACTTTTTCAACCTAAAAGAAAAGCTTGCCCTATGGAGCACAAGGCTATCTACCCGGGGTCCTTTGACCCTATCACCAACGGTCACGTGGATATCATCGAAAGATGTCTCGATATTTTCGACAAGATACTCGTCGCTGTCCTGGAAAATCCCAAAAAGAAACCTCTTTTCCCAACCGAAGAAAGGGTGAATATGATTAAAGAAATCTTCGCAGGGAGGGAAAACATAGAAGTGAAAGCTTTTGACGGCCTTCTCGTTGAATTTGCAGAAAAAAATGATATCAAGGTTGTCATTCGAGGCTTGAGAGCTATCTCGGATTTTGAATACGAATTTCAAATGGCTCAAATGAATCAAAAGCTTAAGCCTGATATCGAGACTTTCTTCATGGTTCCCAACGTCAAGTACACTTACCTTAGCTCTAAATTAGTGAAAGAAATCTTTATGCTGGGCGGCGAGGTCAAGGGCCTGGTTCCAGATCTGGTGGAAAGCCAACTGCAAGAAAAATTCAAAAAAAGCAAACCAAACTTCGACATATAATTAAAGGAAGGAAAAATGGCAAAAGCAAAGCCAATTGTTGGATTAGATATCGGATCTAATTCAATAAAAGCAGTCGAGCTTAAAGCGAAAAAAAAGGGAGGGGACGCTTACGAATTGTTTAAGCTCGGATACGAAGCCCTTCCTCACGATGCTATCGTGGAAGGAACCATCATTGACACTACAGCGGTCGCTGAAGTCATAAAGACGATTTTTGATGAAAACAAGATCGAAAATAAGAACGTCGTCATCTCGATTTCAGGAAATGCAGTCATCATCAAAAAAATATCTCTTCCCAAAATGGAACAAGAAGAACTGGCTGAATCCATCATCTGGGAAGCCAAGCACAACATTCCCTATGCTTACGAGGAGATCAATGTCGATTATGCAATCTTAGAGACACCTGAGGACGCAGAGAAAAAAGATTTAGATATTCTTCTGGTGGCTGCCAAAAAAGATAAGATCGAAAACTACAGTAATGTCATCCATCAAGCCCGAAAAAATCTCGAGGGAATTGAAGTCGATGTCTTTGCTCTTCAAAATTCTTTGGAAGCAAACTATCCAGACCCTTATTATCAAAGTACTGTCGCTATTGTCAATTTAGGAGCTCACCTGACCAACATCCTGGTCACTGAAAAAGGAATTCCCCAGTTGTTCCGGGATATTGCCGTGGGTGGTTTCGTTTTCATCGAGAACTTGAGCAAAGAATTGAACATCAGCTTTGACGAAGCTGAAAAATTGCTCAAAGGCACTCCGATGGAAAATGTCAATCCGGACAATGTCAATTCAGCCTTAGCCGCAAACATAGACCAACTCATAGGAGAAGTCGAAAAAACTTTTTCCTTCTACGAAGTTGGCGAAAAGAAAGAAACGAAAATCGACCAGATATTTCTCAGCGGCGGAGTAGCTAAATTGAAAGACATAAGCAGTCAGTTTGAACAAAAATTAAACATGAAAACAGCTGTTCTAAATCCTTTCCATAAGATTAGCTACAGCGAAAAAAAATTCGACCCTGCGTATATGCAGGAAATGGCCTCGCTCTTCGGAGTAGCAGTGGGCCTAGCCACAAGAACGGGGAAATAGAACCATGATTAAAATCAATTTATTAAGGCCAGAAGGCAAAGAAGTAAAAGAAACCTTACCTCCGGAAGAGGAAGAAGTTAAGTTCAAAGAGAAAAAGGTAAGAGAGCGAAAAGGATTAGATTTAACGAAATTAGTGATTCCTCTTGCTGTCCTCCTTGTCGCCTTCCTCTTTCTTTCTCAGAGAACGGCTTTCAATAGAGAGAAAAGCCGGCTTGAGGAAGCCAGAGCAGAGAAAAAGAGGCTCGCTTACGTCTCTGTCAAACTCAAACAACTCCAGCAGCAAAAAGCCATTTACGAGAAGAAAATAAACCTTATCGAACGGCAAAAACTACGCCAGGGAATTCCGGTGCAAATAATGGATGAGTTGAGCAAAGGCCTTCCCGAGTGGGTCTGGTTGACTGAGGCAACTTATGACAAAAGAGTCGTACGAATAAAGGGAAAAGCTCTCTCTAACAACCTTATCGCTGATTACATTTCAAACCTTGAAGAAAGCGACCTCTTCACCGAAGTCAACTTGCTCTCTTCTACTCAAAAAAGAATAAAAAGCGACAATATCCTGGAGTTTTCAATGAACGCCAGGCATGCTCCCTTGATGGGGCCGAACGTTGCGCGGCCAGCGGCAAAAACTCCTCCCAAAGGAGGGAAAAAATGAAAGGCAGACCTTGGTATACCTATGTCATCATAGCGGTTCTTATTGTCGGTTTCTTTTATTTCATTTACTACAAACCTAAGGGAAAGGAACTGGCAAGTCTTCAAACAGAAAGGGAAAAGATCGAGAATGATGTTAGGAAAGCCCAACAGAAGAAACGAGACTTGGATAAGATTGAAGCAGAACTCAAAACCCTAACTGCGACCCTAGCTAATCTCGAAGCTATCATTCCGCAGAGGAAAGAAATGAGTGATATCCTGAGAAGAATTCAGCAACTTGCCTATGATTCCAGGCTTAACATCAGAAGGTTTGCTCCTCAGAAATTAGACGACAAAGAATTTTTCTCGGAACAGCCCATCTCTATAGAAATGACTGGGAACTATCATAATCTAGGAAGGTTCTTCGACCAGCTAAGTCGTTTCTCCCGACTCTTTATCGTGGAGAACTTTTCTATAAAATCCCTCGCCAGGCAAACCGATGCCTCCACCGTCAGTGTGAGCTGCACCACAAAAACCTATATCTTCCACGAAGAAAAAGCATTAGAAGCACCGGCGAGCACACCAAACAGAGGAAAGAAAACATGAAGAAATCACTGACTCTCATTATTTTATTCTGTTTTATTTTTCTCTGCACCTCACTCCTTTTTTCTCAGGAGGAGCAAAAGGAACCTGAGGAAAAAGCCGTGCAGCGCCCTCCAGAAAGGCAACTCCCATCCTATGTTCCGAACGATAGAAGAGATCCTTTCAGAGACCTGCTCGGAGGAAAAGAGGTCAAAGAAACAACACCCGCGGGAGAAATGGGACAGCTTTCTATTGATGACGTTGTCCTGGTCGGGATTACCAAGGCTAGAGGAAAATTCACGGCCATAATCAACGACCCCCAGGGATTTCCACACTTCATCCAAGTGGGGCATCAGCTGACCGATGGTTTCGTCTTAAAAATAGATGAAGCCACCGTGGTCTTCCGTAAAACGAGGGGAAGAGGTGTTCCCTTAAGAAAGCCTAGAGATATCGTTAAAGTATTATTTCCAGAGGAGCGTTAATATGAAAAGGAAAAATTATTTCAAACTAATTCTTGTCTTATGCATCTTCATCGTCTCGACTGCATACGCACAAGAGAAGGAATCACTGGTCAACATAAATCAAATCTCAGTTGAGCCCGGAGAATTAAAAACGAGAATCGTCCTAGATACAGACTCCTATCTCCCTCTCTTGAATTCCTACTACGCCCCAGAATCGCCACAGACCATCGTCATCGAATGGAACAACGTCAAGTCAATCAAAGAGCCCCGTTTCAGCCCTGAAGAATCTCCCTTGATTCAAAGCTTGAAAGTCGAGAAAGCTGCTGAGAATCATTTTCGCTTTCTTGTTCAATTGAAAGAGCAGGTTCCCTACAGAGTTTACTCCACCCAGGAACGCACAACCGTCGAACTGGTCAAGATTCAAAGAGCTTTGGGCAAATACGTCATCGACCTGGAAACAGAAAAAACCCTTGCTGCAAAATTTGAATCAAAAGTCAATTTAGAAAAAGTCGAGATTGTTGAAAAAGAGGATAGAGTCGATGTCATCGCCAAAATGGATGGCAAGGCTTTTCCTAATATCTTCGCGCTCGGAAATCCACTGCGTTTAATCGTGGATCTACTGGAGACTTTGTATGCTGCTCCTTCAGCTACCCATACGGTGAATAAAATGGGAGTCAGGGCAATTCGAACCGGTCAATTCCAAACAGCCAATCCTGTTATTAGCCGGATAGTCTTCGACCTCAGCCAGCCAACTCTTTATGATGTTAAATTTGATAACAGCAACATGATTATTTCCTTTTTTAAAGAGACCGCTTATCAAGCTCCCCCCGCAGTCAGCACCCTGAAGGAAGCTGTAGCGGAACTAGAAAAAGAAACCCCTCAGCCAGAAGTAGCAGAGCCGGAAATTCAGGAGGAAGAGAAACCTACTCCCCCGCCTCAACAGGAGCCGCCTCCAGAGGAGGAACCCACGGCTCAAGTGCAAATGCCAACTTTCGAACCCAGGGCCATCAGAGCGCCTGAAGAACAATACACTGGCGAAGTTCTTGACCTGAAAGTTAAGGATGCTGACCTGAGAGACGTCGTGATCTACTTGGGCGAGTTTGCAGGATTGAATGTGGCTTTCGACCCTGAAGTCGCAGGAAAAGTCACTGCCGATTTGGAGGCTGTTCCCTGGGATCAAATTCTCGATCTTGTCTTGAAGCTCAACAAAATGGGAAAAGTCCTGGAAGGAAACGTTCTACGGGTGGCTCCAATATCGGTATTGACACGAGAACAGGAACAGAAAAAGCAACTGGCGAGAACAAAAGAGGAGGCTGGCGTGCTTGAAACGTACACTAAAACCCTTTCCTACTCCAAGGCCAGAGACGTCCAAGGGCTGCTCCGGAACAAACTGTCACCCAGAGGAGCAATCATCATTGACGAACGGACAAACACTTTAATCATTACCGATGTGGAAGAAAAACTTGAACTTATCAATGATCTGATCACAGTCGTTGACCTCCCTACTCCTCAGGTCTCCATCGAGGCCAGAATCTTAGAAGCCACGGCCAACTTCATCCGCAATCTTGGTATTCAGTGGGGATTCCGAGGTATAGTCGATCCCTTCTACGGAAACCAGACTTCCTTTAGATTTCCCAATAGTGGTATAGTCGACGGCGCCGTCATTCCTCAGGGCCCGGTGACCAAAGGACTGGGTGGCCCCCTTGGAGGATACGCGGTTAACCTGCCAGCCCCTGCTTTTAATTCGGCGATCGGCATTACCATGGGTAATGTCTTGGATACATTCCGGTTAGACGTGGCTCTCTCAGCTTTAGAGACTTCGGGTGAGGGCGAAATCATATCCTGTCCAAGAGTGACTACCCAGAACAATAGACAGGCTGAAATCATCCAGGGAAGGCAGATTCCTGTTCAGACTGTATCTAATTTTACAGTGACCACCCAGTACAGGAACGCGGCCTTAGAGCTGAGGGTCACTCCTCAAATCACTGCCGAGGGCACCATCATCATGGATATCGATATCAGGAATAACGCCCCTGACTTCGCCAATCTCGTCAACGGTATTCCTCCTATCACTACCCAGAGTGCCAGTACAACAGTCATGATCCAAGATGGAGGAACAACCGTTATCGGCGGCATCTACCGGACTGAGGACACTGTGACGCGAGAAAGGGTTCCCTTTCTCCACAAAATACCAATCTTAGGAGCCCTGTTCCGCAATAGTTCCAAAACCAAAGTAAATCGAGAGCTCCTTATTTTTATGACCCCAAGAATTCTAAAATAAGAGGATAAAAAATGAAAAAAACAAAATTTGCCTTACAAATCGCGGTCTTGTCTATTGTTGCTATCTTCCTTTTTTCCTGTAATCCCATAGAGAACACGACCCGTTCCAACAGTCTCCTTATCGTCGTAAAAATTACAGGCTATAATTTTGAAGGATCTGCAGCAGACTACCTCCAGTCAGATGTCCTTGAGGAAGGCGGGGGAGCAGCCTATGTCGTGGCCGATACAGCCACTGCTACTCTAAGAGCAGAACTCCTGAACCCGAACCCAGACGCTGATTCGTCACTTTATAATGGAATATTCGTTACCCGCTATGTCGTCACCTACACTCGCTCAGATGGAAGGAACAATCCTGGAGTCGATGTCCCTCACTCCTTCGAAGGAGCCATGCAGTCCTGGGTTCAAATAGGGGAGGAAGAAGAAGTAGGTTTTATCATTGTCAGAGAAGTCGCTAAGGCGGAGCCGCCCCTATTGGATCTTCATGATGCGCGAGAAGAGGGTGTTCTTCAGGTCACAGCCCAAGTCGATTTCTATGGTTATGACACTGTTAACAGACAGGTCAAAGCCACTGGCTACTTAGCAATTTTTTTCGCCAACTATATTGACCAATAAGGATGAGAAAATGAAGACAAAACTAAGATATTTAGTCATCATACCCCTGGGTTTTCTCTTGATCTATTTTTCGTCCTGCACGAGAGATCAGCTAGAAGCGCCCGCTCCCTTCGGACCTTTCGGGTTCGCGATTCTGGTAGAAATGACTGCCAATCCTAACGTTCTAGTGGGAGGAAACACGCGTCAAAAAAGCATCATCACCACCACTGTCACAGCCTTTGATGGGGAGCCTTTAGCCAACAGAACCATTGTCTTTGAAGTAAAGGATTGGCACGGGAGACGCACGACAGATCTTGGTTACTTAGAAGGATTTACGGATATTAAAACTGCAATCACGAACGGAAATGGTGTCATCTCGCTTCTATTCTATGGTCCTCTGAGTGCAGACCTTCCCTCATCAGCCGACTACTACAAGCATGTCTATATTTGGGCCACTCTTGTGCATCACGGCAGGGAAGTTATCAAAGAAGTTATTCCGATAACACTCATACAAGGCGGATAAGAACCTAACAAACATACAGACCTTTCCCTGTTTCAACTCTTAAAACAGGACCACATCATTCCTTTTCACAATCCTATTCCTCCCCAAAGAAAACAAATCTATTCATCTTCATACTTTACCCTTTTCTTAATTGAAAACAGAAATCGTCCCCCGCAGCCTGACTTTTTTCAAGGATACTTGAAGAGCATCATCCAGATATTTCTTTCTTCTGGCTTTCAGAATCATCTGCACTCTGCTTATTCCCTTCAGCCTCTTCACTCCAGCCAGTGAAGGGCCCAACACTTCAATCTCCCCTGCCTCGCTTTTCAGGAGAGCGGAGAATTCTCTTGATTTCTGAGCCAGGATTCTTAAATTTTCTCCCTGGAATAATACTCCGATCATGTGGGAGAAGGGAGGATAATTCATGAGGCGTCGCAATTTCATCTCCTGTTTGAAGAAAGAATCGTAGTCCTTCGAAGCCGCTGCCTGGATACTGAAATGTGAAGGCAGTTCTGTCTGTATCAGGACTTCCCCATGGCCATTATCTTGAAGATGATCCATCATCAGCCCTATGGTCTGGAAGGTCTTTTGACTGGCTCTATAATCCGCCAGACCGAGCAGAGTCTCTGGGTAGAGAATGCCCACCAAAGAAACCGGAGGCAGATCAGCCCGATGCGCTAAAAGCTGAGTCCCGATCAGAATATCAATCTTCCCTTCCGAAAACCTGTGGACGATCCACTCCTGCTCTTTTCTGCCTTTGACCTCGTCAGAAGCAAAAGAAGTAATTCTCGCTTGAGGAAAATATTTTTTCAATTCTTCCTCCACGGCCTCTATCCCATACCCCATCAACCTGATGATCCTGCTTCTACACTCAGGGCAAACCTCTGGTTTGGGAAGGGAATAATTGCAGTAGTGGCAGACAATTTTCTCTTTTTTCTTGTGATAATTCAGGGCAATATCACAATTAACGCATTTGGGAATATGGCGGCAGTTCGAACAAACGAGCAGAGGTGCGTATCCCCTCCGATTGATGAAGACCAAAGCTTGCTCTCCTTCATTTAATTTTTCCCTTAGGCTCTCTCTAAATTGCTGGCTCGTGATGTCTCTTCTACTTCTCTCTCTTACTATATTGACTTTCCTCTTCTGTTCCTTTTGCTCGAGATTTAACAAATATCCCCTTTTCTTTGCCTGGTAAAAACCCTCTACAGTGGGCCTAGCTGAACCATAGATGAGAATGGCCTTCTCCTGCTTGGCTCTTATCCAGGCTCCCCTTCGCGCATCATAAGATGGATTTTCCCGCTGAAAATAAGAATCATCCTGCTCTTCGTCGACAATAATCAAACCCACCTTATCCAGAAGAGAAAAGAGTGCCGAACGGGGGCCAACCACGACCTTTGCCTCCCCGCTTCTGACTTTAAGCCACTCAGCCTCTCTTTTCCTCTCTGGCATCTGACTGTGCAGAATGGCCGCCTCTTTCCCCAACCTCTTCTCGAATCTTTCTATCAGGTGTTGGGTCAGGGAAATCTCGGGCACCAAGTAAAGGGTTTTCTCTTCTCTTTCCAAGACTTTCTTGATCAAGTTAAAGTAAAGAGCTTTTCTCTCGTCTTCAGAGCCAAACACCAGCCAAGGCGAAAAGGCTTTTGGGGATGCTTTCTGGAAGATGGCTTCGGTAAAATTTCTCAATTTCCTGCTCAAGCCAAAATCTATTTCGAGTTGCTTTTGTAGAGACGAAACTGGCCTCAACCTTCTTCTTCCTCGCTTCTGTATTTCCTTCTGGAAATGAACATACCCCTTTCTCGACATCCGGGAAAGAAGGGAAGATACGCTCTTCTTCCCAAACCTCCTCTGAAGGAAAGTAGCTGTGTAGGGTTTTTTCTGAAGAAGAGACAGGATCGCCTTTTCCTCCTTGGAGAGCTTTTCCTTCTTCAAGGCTGATCCCCCTTCGGCGGAGAGATGAATCATCCTCTTGCTTTTAAGGACATAAGTCGGAGGAAGGGATGCCTGAAGAAATTCACCCCATGACGTATAATAATAATCGCTTAGCCTGCGGGTGAAAGAGAGGAAATTCGGAGCAAAAAGAGGCTTTTCGTCCAACACCTCTTCAATCTCTTTTAACCTTATTTCTTTATTAGCTCTTCTCTTCTTCAGACTGACAATAAATCCTGTAAGAGCTCTTCCCCTAAAAGGAACCAGGACCCTGGCCCCAATTTGAACTCGTGACTGCCAGCGTTCAGGAATGAGGTAGAAAAAAGTCTGGCTGAGAGGCAGAGGCAGGGCAACCTCAGCGTATAAGGTCATTTTTTGCCCAGGACGGCCAACACTTTTTTCATGTCCTCCCAGACCATCTTTTTGATTTCCCTGTTTCCTTCATTCCTGATAAGGTAGGAGGGGTGAAAGGTCGGCATGATGCGAACTTTTTGGAATTCGTAAAAATTTCCTCTTAAAAGACTCATGCTCAAATCGCTATCGATAAAGAAATCAGCCGCGACTTTTCCTAAGGCCACGATGACCCGGGGATCAATCATCTGGATCTGCTTCAACAAGTAAGGCGCGCACTGCTCAATCTCCTTCTTGTAAGGAGTCCTGTTCTGCGGGGGTCTGCATTTGATAACATTGGTGATGAAAACATCCTGTCTCTGATAGTCCATAGCGTTGATGATTTTTGTAAGCAGCTGTCCTGCTCTTCCCACAAAAGGCTGGCCTTGAACATCCTCATCATGGCCTGGTGCCTCACCGACAAACATGAGTTCGGCTTCCTGGTTTCCTTCTCCAGGAACAGCATTCTTTCTCTCTTGAGACAGGGAACATCTCTGACAATACAGGATATCCTTTCTCAGCGAAAGAAAAGAAGGGCTTTTCGGGATAGTCGAAGATGCAGATGATGACACCGGCGAGGAGAGATACTCTACCCCCAATTGAGAAAAATACTTCATCCTCTCTTCAAGATCGGAGAAGATTTTATCGATTTTATTTCCCAACGAGGCCCTCAATCTTATCAAAAATAATTTGGCTGATCTCCCTTTTGCTCATCTTTTCAGTTTTTAAGACTTTTCCGTGGGAATCAATGATGCTCACTCGGTTATAATCAGAATCAAAACCTATATCTCTCTGCTTCACATCATTGGCCACCATCAAATCAAGATGCTTCTCCCTCATTTTTTCTTTAGCATTCTTGAGGATGTTGTCTGTCTCGGCAGCAAACCCGACCAGAACTTGGCCAGCTTTCTTCTGGCTCAATTTTCCTAAAATATCAGGCGTCGACACAAATTCTATCACGCTTTTTAATTCTCTCTTCTTGATTTTTTGGGAAGATACGTTCGGGAACCTAAAATCTGAGACAGCTGCAGCCATGATGACCACATCCACTCTAGGAAAGCAGGCTTGGACTTCCTTCTCCATTTCCTCAGCGGTCTGAACTTTCCTCAACTCCGCGTCCACTGGAGGCATGATTTGGGTGGGTCCGGAAACAAGAATGACCTCGGCCCCTCGGCTGAGGCCTTCTGCAGCCAGCTCATAGCCCATCTTCCCTGAAGACCTATTGCTGACAAAGCGGACTGGATCCAGATACTCTCGAGTAGGTCCAGCAGTGATCAGGACAGACTTTCCTTTTAGACTCTTGCTTATCTTGATTAATTTCAATCCTTCTTCAACGATCTTCTCGGGAGCGGCCAATCTCCCCCAACCCTCTTCTTGGCAGGCAAGGTACCCTTCTTCAGGTTCAACAAACTTCACCCCCATAGCTTTGAGTCTCTGGATATTTGTCTGGGTAGGATGATGAAAATACATGGCTTCATTCATGGCTGGGGCGATGAGTACCGGGCATTTCACCGTCTGGAAAAAAGTTGAAAGAAAATCATCCGCGACTCCAGAGCTAAACTTGCCTATGATGTTAGCTGTGGCTGGGGCAACACACAGCAGGGATATTTCTTGGGCTAGAGAAACATGAGCTATGGTTTTGGAGAGTGCTTTCTCAAAGGGGTCGACGACAACTTCCTGTCCTGAGAGAGCGCTAAAAAGAAGTGGAGAAATGAATTGAGTTGCATTTTTGGTCATGATCACCTGGACCTTGAACTTTTTTTCTTGAAAACGGCGAACGATCTCGCAGGCTTTATAAATGCTTATGGAAGAAGATACTCCCAGAGCAATCTTGGTCACTCTAGCCTCCCCTAACTCCCGCTGAAACTTCGCAGGATAGACACTATTTCCATCTTGCGAGAATCGAGGCTGCATCTGGTCGCTCTTAGGATCGATTCCAGTTCCTGGGCTGCCTTTTTCAACTCATCATTTATAACCACATAGTCAAACTGGTGATAATGCCTGATTTCTTTGCGGGCCATCTCGAGCCTCTTCTGGACCGAAACCGAACTCTCTTGACCTCGAGTTTTAAGTCTCCTTTTCAAGTCTCGAAACTGAGGAGGCATAATAAAGATAAAAACAGCTTTTTTGTACTTTTCCTTTATCTGTTGGGCTCCTTGGATATCGATGTCTAGAAGAAGATCTCCTTCAGCCCCCTTCTTTTCAATCTCTCTCTTTGAGGTACCGTAATAGTGCTCGTGTACAACCGCCCACTCAGCCAATCGGTTCGCTTTAATCAAACTCTTGAATTCCTCCTGGGAAACAAAATAGTAGTCCTTGCCCTCGACTTCTCCTCTTCTTTTTTTTCGAGTGGTATGGGAGACAGAAAACTCCAGGCCTTCCAGATTATCCAAGACACGGCGACAAAGAGTCGATTTGCCTGCCCCAGACGGTCCGCTGATCACAAAGAGCATTTCTTTCCTCTTTTTAAGAAACTTTTTCTCAATATTCCTTTGTTTTCTATTCTATGTTCTGAATCTGTTGCCGAATACTCTCCAGTTCTCCCTTAATCGTCAGCGCCTCTTGAGTTATTCCTGTATCCTGAGATTTTGAGCCTATGGTATTGGTTTCTCTGTAAATCTCCTGGGCGATGAACTCCAACTTCCTTCCTTTCGGTTCTGGCTTTGGAGACGAGAGAAGCTGCTCAGTATAGTTCAAATGACTTTTAAGTCTAGATATCTCTTCCGTTATATCGTACTTTTGAGCATAATAGGCAGCCTCTTCAGCCAGTTTTTCTTCCAAAAGAGGAGCATCTTTCGTCAACTCTTTCAAGCGCTGCCTCAATTTGTTCTTGATGAGAAGAGGCTGTTTCTGGGCCAGTTTTTCGATTCTCTTCACAGCCTGTTTTATTTTTAAGACATTGTCTTTGATGATTTTCCCTACCTCTTGCCCTTCTCTTTTCCGCTGTTGAAGCACCTCCTCTAGTGTCCTCACAAAGCTCTTTTCCAGGAAGGCTATCTCCTCTTTAGTAAAATCTTTCCTCCTGATCTCTATGACCTGGGGAATTTTAAAAAGATTTTCCACCGAAAAATTCAGCGGCTTGCTCAATTTCGATAAAGATCTTTCCAGAGAAAAGAAGAGCTTTTCGAGTAAATTCTCGTTGATGTCGATATTCCAGCTCGATTGATCTAAAAATTTCAGTTCGAGATAGACATCAATCCTTCCTCGGTGAACCTTCTCTTGACAAATGCTCCTTAGCCGATTTTCCACTTCTCCAATCCTGGAACCATTGTAATTCCAGTCTAAATAACGATGGTTCAAACTCCTGATGCTCACTTTAGCCGAGAAAGCCTTGGAACTAAACCTCTTTTCGCTGAAGCCAGTCATACTTTGCATCAAGGTTCGATTTCCTTTTCTTCTGGAAATTGCAGTTCATACAATTTCTTATAAATACCATCTTTCTTGCAGAGTTCCTTATGATTTCCACTTTCAACAACTCGCCCTCTATCAATCACGAGTATCCGATCCGCTTTCATTATAGTTGATAAACGGTGAGCGATGACGAAAGTGGTCCGGTCCTTCATCAGGTTCTTTAGAGCCAACTGAATCAGTCTTTCTGATTCAGAATCTAGCGCAGAAGTGGCCTCGTCAAGAATAAGAATGGGAGGGTCTTTGAGGATAGCTCTGGCAATGGCCAGCCTTTGCCTCTGGCCACTGGAAAGCAACTTTCCCTTTTCCCCGATCTGAGTTTCATATCCTTTGGGGAATCCCATAATGAAATCATCTGCTTTAGCCGCCTTGGCGGCTTCGATGACCTTATCTAGGGATAAATCCTCATGACCATAAGAGATGTTATTCTTAACTGAGTCATTGAAAAGTATCAGGTCTTGAGTGACAAGACCAATCCTGGAGCGCAGAGAAACAAGGGTGACCTCACGAATATCGATTCCGTCGATAGTGATCCTTCCCGAAGTCGATTCGTAGAATCGGGATAGAAGATTGATGATCGTGGTCTTCCCGGCTCCACTCAGACCAACCAGGGCAATGGTCTCGCCCGGCTTGACTTCAAAGTTCACATCATAAAGCACTGGCCGTGACTCGTTGTAGCTGAAATAAACATTCTCGAATTTAACGGCCCCCTTGATGGCAGGAAGAGGATAGGATTTAGGATGGTCTTTTATTTGGGATTCCCTTCCCATCAGCTCCTGGATTCTTTCGTAACACGCCACCCCCTGTTGGATGCGGTTATTGGCCCGGCTTAACCTTTTGATCGGATTGTACATCAAGAAAATGGCCATCAAGAAGGAACCGAAATCACCAGCACTGATATGCCCCTGCGCTATCCTTTTTGTCCCGACCACCAGGATGAAGGCACCCAAGATCCCTCCCATGAATTCCATGAATGGAGAGGATAAGCTTCCTATCCAGGCTAATTTCAAGGAGGTCTTGAAGTAGCTGAGAGTTGCTTTGAAAAATTTCTTTATCTCGAACTTCTCCATGGTGAAGGCTTTGACAATTTTATTCCCGGTGATTGTCTCATGGAGGAGGTTGAAGATTTTCGCCATCTTGATCTGATTCAGCAGGCCCTTCTTCTTGAGCTGGCGACTGAAGGCCATCAAGGGAACAAGAGCCAAGGGAGCAATGATAAAAGAGGCCAGAGCCAAGCGCCAGTCAATAAAGAATATGGCGATGAACAGGGCAAATAGAGTGAACAGCTCTCGAATAAAATCTCCCATGCTCCCCGAGACCGCCTCCTGTATCTTATCCACATCGCTCGTAAGACGAGACATGAGTTCTCCAGTGGGAATAGAGTCATAAAAATCAGCAGACTGATAGATGAGGCGTTCGTAGAGATCGTCTCTTATTTTCTTCACGATCTTGTGGCCGATAGACCTCATGAAAAACGAAGAGAGGAAGGTAAAAAATCCCTTCCCGAAAATAACGACCAACAAGATAAGGGGAAGAGCAACGGCCAGTTGTTCTTTAGTAATGTTGAGGTTTTGAAACACAAAATCCATTAAACGAGTCTTTTGGGGCATGTCTTGAGGAGCCAACTGGAACATATCATCCATGATGGGCTGAATCAAGTTTACGAAAACATAGGTAAAAAAGGCTACAAAGGTGGTGCAGAAAAAGGTGAGAAAAAGCCTCCTTTTTTCTCTAAGAGTGAGTTTAAAAAGCTGGAAGATCTCTTTCATTCTCTATGCTGCAGAAATGATTTTTTTCGCGATCTCAAAAGCATTCAAAGCTGAACCTCGAGTCAAATTATCGGCCACGGTCCAGATCCAGAAGCTGGAAGGGAAAGACTCTTCTTTCTTAATCTGCCCGATACATATTTTCTTCTTGCCCGCCACAGAGACAGAGGAAACAGGACAGGAAATACTCGGGGGATAAAGCTTAAAAAACGCGCTCTCTTTGAATAAGTCCTTTAAGCCCTGAAGGCTGGTCTTTTTCTTTGTCTCTAAAAAAGTCATTATGGAATAGGTATGGAACACTGGAGCTTGGATCAGCGACAAACTGAGCGGAAACTCATCGTCTCCGAGAACTCGCTTTATTTCCTTGACGATTTGCTTTTCAGCCGGAGAGAACCCATCTTTTTCTGGCTTTTCTGTGTGGGAGAGAAGATTAAAAGCAACCTGTTCCCTGAAGACTTTCTTGGACATGGTGGAACTGTTCAACAAGGCCAAACTCTGATCTATGAGCTCACCGATGCCTGCATTCTCAAAAGCAGAGGCCGGCTGAAGGATGAAAGCCACAGCTTTTAAAAGTCCGAATTTCTGGATAACCGAATGGAAAAGGGGAGAAAGGATAACCGTAACCGGGTGAGGATTCGCAATGAGGGGAGGCCTCTTCTTTAGGATAATTCCATCGTTAACTCCGGCTACAACCACAGGAATCTCCTCTTCGGCATTGAAAGTTTCGCTCAAATCGATGGCCTGGAATTTCTTTTTTTTCGCCAGAGTTCCAACCTCTCGATTCACTTCCTTATCAGCCGCTAAAAAAACTAAATCTGCCTCATGGAGGGAATCACTTTCTAAATGATGGACGACCTTAGCTTTACCCTGAAATTGGGTCAATTTGCTGTATTCCTCTTTAACGTCTGGATCAAAAAAATCAACTTCCTCTACAGGGATTCTTTCCTGGCCTAGGATAGATTGAATCTCTTTGCTACGGAGGGAATCAGTTCCAATGATAGCCAGCTTGAATTTCTTCATTGTTCATCTCTCTCCTGTTGTTAAGCCATTAATGTGATTTCCTGTATTCTCTCATTAAAAAGTACATCCTGTCTTTTAAAGCCAGTTTCCTCTTCTTCAACTCTCTCTCCTTGAGCTTTTCGCCCTCAGTCAAGAAACTCTTTTCTTTGTATTTCTCAAGCTCCTTCTCTAATTTTTGGTGCTGGAGATGAAGTTTCTTGAACTCTTGGCTCTCTTTCAGCATGATTTCTCTTAATTCTTTCTCTTGGGTCAAACTTTCCTCCGTTCGGGCTTTAGAATATCACATTGAATTTCCTATTTCAATTTCAGCCTTTCCTTAAAAACAGTCTCCAGCTTATCTACCAGAGAAGCCCAGGTAAACTCCTGTATCTTCTCGTAACCTGCCTGGCTCAGGTAATGGCGCAGCTTTTCGTCATCGATCAGCCTTCTGATTTGCCCTCGCAACACCCAGGGATGCGCAAAAGGAATCACCAGGGCAGTTTCATTGTGGAGAGCAAAATCTTGGGTTCCGCTCTTGGAACAGACAACAGGCAGCTTACAGGCCATGGCTTCAGCTGTCGTGTTCGACCAGCCAGCCCTTCGCTCAGCACTCACAAAAATATCTGCTTGGGAATAAAGCCAGGCCATTCTATCCTGAGGCAGGTTCAGATAAAAGTCATGGGGCACCCGGGTTTTGACCAATGGTCGTGGGTCTCGTTTGTCTTTCCCTACCAGGGTGTCGAAAAAAATCAACCTGAGCTGCGGATGTTTTTTGTAGAGTCCTTCGACAGCCTTAATAACCTTTTGTATTCCCTTTCTCTTCCTGTAGAGTCGGCCATAGCAGAGTATTCTGAATTCATCGCTCTTTTTTTCCTCCCCCGAAGGATAAAAAATCTCAGGATTCACCCCGCCTACAACTCTCAAACAGGGGACATGATACTTTCTCTCTAAGAGACGACATATCTCTCCGGAATTCCCGAGGAATATATAGTCTTTCTTGATGACCTCCTTTTCTTTCCTATGCCCTTCCAAGATGAAATAAAAGAATTTCAGCTTACTTCTTAATTTCTCGAAATGAGGAAGAAGAGAATACTCACTGCAGAGTCCGACGTCAAAACTCGCTTCTGCTAAGGAAAGAAGAGGTTTTGTTGCTCCCATATAGTCAAACCAATCCGGCCTGCCTCCATCGGGATGGAAAAGGGTAAAATGATGTCCTCTTCTTTGGAGTTCGTTCCCGATTTCGAGGTACCGCCTCACCCCTCCAAAAACTTCAAGATGAGGAAGCAGGGCAGCAATCTTCATCTAGGAATGACGGTAGCATGAGTCTTGAGATTAGTCAAGACAGGCTAGTTTGTCTAGTTTGTCTAGTTTTTCTAGGTTATCTGGTTTGTCTAGGAGAAGCCTATTCATCTATGGATAGAGGTCAAGCCTGGATACCTGAACTCAAGAAGAATCAGGTATCGTTCTATAGTAGATAGAGGATAGATAGGGGACGGTTCTATTTTTTTTTCTTACTTATGTCTCAAGGTGTTTGGCTTTCTATTCTAAAAAATAGAACCGTCCCCATCTCTTTTTAAAAGACTATTTTCTTGACATGAATTCTTTATTTTGATAATTAGAAATCCCACGGCGAGGTAGCTCAGTCGGTAGAGCGAGAGACTGAAAATCTCTGCGTCGGCGGTTCGATTCCGTCCCTCGCCACTTCCCTCTTCACTCAATTCCCTACTCTTTTCCTCTGATTGACTAGCCAAATAAATTCTGTTAAGGTTATTTATGTAGATTAAAGAAATTAAGAAAATCGCAAAACACAGGAGAGGGCTTTCTTTAAAAAGAAATGAATTTATACAGCAATTTAGGAATACTCATCGTCGATAAAGATGAACCTACCTGCCACAGGATCGGTGTCTACCTGAGCAAGAAATACTGGGTTTGGACTTTCAACTCTGGTAAGGAAGCCCTGGCAAAATTAAAACAAGTCCAGGCCGATATCCTGATCTCGGCTCTGAAGCTTAAGGATATGGAGGGATTAAATTTCATCAAGAAAGCCAATAAGATTTTCCCTAAGATATACGTCATTATCATTGCCAGCTCAGCCGACCTATCAAAAAAAATGGAACAGCTAAAAGACATCGCCTATGACTTCATCACCAAGCCCGTTGACGAAAAGCAGCTCAACTTAGTCCTCAAAAGGGCAGTCGGTCATCAGCAGTTACTCAAGAAAAAAGAAATTTATAAAGAATTGTCTATCCTGGACCACTTGACCAGAGTCTACAACAGAAGATACCTCGATTTGATG
The DNA here is from genome assembly GCA_011772495.1 of Candidatus Aminicenantota bacterium. Taxonomy (GTDB): domain Bacteria; phylum Acidobacteriota; class Aminicenantia; order Aminicenantales; family Aminicenantaceae; genus WVZL01. The sequence goes on along the minus strand of WVZL01000048.1, from coordinate 43,948 downwards.
CTGGCCCGGGAAATAGAACGCTCCAAGCGAGTCTCCCGTCCTTTTTCCCTGATGATGATAGACATAGACAATTTCAAAGAATACAACGACAAGATTGGCCACCCGGCCGGAGACTCTTTTCTTAAAAAATTTGCCCATCTGTTGATGAAATCTTCGAGAATCCTGGATTCAGTGTACCGCTACGGAGGCGATGAATTTTTGGTCCTTTTGCCCGAAACCTCAAAGAAAGACGCTATTTATCTTGCCAAGAGAATTCAGTCGGTTGTCAAGGAAGAAAAATTTGAAGGCCTAGAAAAAATCTCGAGAAGCCGCTTCACCATAAGTATAGGCCTGGCGAGCTTCCCAGAAGATGGATTCTCCACCGAAGCTCTCCTCACCCTTGCTGACCGGATGATGTTTAAAGCGAAAAAGCTGACGAGGAACAAGGTCTGCTTTCAAGGCCAAGCAGTAACCAATTGATTCCACCAAGCCTGATTATTTAACTTATCCGGTATCTCTAGTTTCTGCTCTATTCGGTTAGAGACAATAAAGATTCAAGGTGTTTCCTGAGTTTCTGGCTGAACTCAGGCCGCTTTAAAGCCAGCTCAATCGTCGCCTGCAGGAATCCAAACTTATCTCCTGCATCATAGCGTATTCCCTCAAAAAGATAACCGTAAACAGGCTGTATTTCCAGGATGAGTTTTATGGCGTCAGTGATCTGAATTTCTCCTTTTTTATCAGGAGCAGTTTTTTTTATGGCCTCGAATATTTCAGGAGTAAACACATACCGACCGAGAATGCCCAAGTCGGAAAAAGCTTTCTCTGGTCCGGGTTTTTCGATCATATCTTCCACTTGAAAAACCCTCTCCGAGACCTGTTTAGGCTTGACGATTCCGTATTTTTTAGTCCCCTCCTCATCCACACGCCCGAGAACCAGGAACGAAGCCTTGAACTCTAGAAACGCATCAGTGAGCTGTTGGATACAGGGTCGGGGGCAGTCGAATATGTCGTCAGGGAGAAGCACAGCAAAGGGCTCCTGACCAACATATCCTTCAGCCATTAGAATTGCATGCCCTAGTCCTAAGGCCTGTTTCTGACGGATGAAAACAAATTCCGCCATTTTCGATATTTCCCTAACCTCTTGTAGGAAATCGAGTTTTTTCTTCTCTTTCAGGAACTGCTCTAATTCGGGACTACGGTCAAAATAATCCTCCATAGACGATTTCCCTCTACTGGTGATGACAGCGATGCTTTCGATGCCTGCTTGAACCGCTTCTTCCACACAGTACTGGATGAGAGGCTTATCGATAACCGGCAGCATTTCCTTGGGTTGCGATTTTGTGGCTGGCAGGAAGCGAGTGCCAAAGCCAGCAGCAGGAATAACGGCTTTTCGAATCTTCATTGTATCCCCTCTAAAGCCTCATGAGATCATGATTCCTCTTGGATGGAGAACACCCCTTTCCTTGTACCAGAGCGAAAACAGGTAACAGGAAAAACAAACAGCCCGTTCTGGCTGTCAGAACTTATAGCTTACGGAAATATTGGGAGCGAGAATTTTCTGCTTGTAGGTCCCAGGCATTGCTGTTTCATATTTGTCAGCCAACACAATCTCGAAATAGGGAGGGGCAGCTATAGGGATAACTGAAAAAGGAATGCTTCTCTCTTTTCCTATTAGGTACTCGATTGAAAAATCTATCTGAAGACCGTTAAGACTATATCCTACGCCAGCAGTAAAGACATTGTAATCATAATTTGGAACGAGAACATTCATGGTGTTATCAGGAGCAGGAGAGGGATCAATATAAAAACCGGCTCGGAAAGCGATATTGTTAATCCAGTATTCACCTCCAACCCGGATCTGGAGGGCATCATCCCAGTTCATGGGCCTTTTATCATCACCGCTGGCACTCATCATAACGTCCCAAAAAGGATCCTTGAAAGTCGTCTCGATATTATCGATTTTTGACCACTGGGTCCATTGCAGGTCGCCAGTCAAGACAAGTTTATCCAGGGGCCGAAAAGCAACTCCTGCAGCGATCCACATCGGCCAGGTGACCTCTCTATCAAGGTCTGACGTCGAATTTGCTCCCAGTAGGGGCATACCAGAGATAGTGGCTTCTCCGCTGAATTTTACAGTACTCGGGGTTCGAAAGGTCGCGCCCAGGCTGACTTTTTCATTCAGCTTATACAGGAGCCCGAATGTTGCTCCGTATCCCCATCCATTCATAGTCTCTTCATACTGACCGAGGTCCACCGGGATCCCAGAAACTTCGGCCGCACCAGCATGCGTGGCGATATCAAAGATTCCGTAGTTTATGTTCAGGGCCAGCCCGACAGAAATCTGGTCATTCACCTTATAAGCAATAGCTGGAGCAAAGGTAACAACTCCAATCTTACTGGTCCACTTAATAGAAGGATTATTATTGGCAAGAACAGCAAAATCAGCCCCACTCCATTTCGCACCAAGACCTGAAGGAGTATAGATGCTCAGGCCAGCCACTAAATTCTCAGTTACCGGATGATAATAGGCGACCATTCCCGCCAGATAATGCTTTCGTTCAGTCTCAGCGTTGACGAGAGAGAATTCTCCCACGCCCGGAATATTGGGAGAGAGCTTGTAGTTGCCAGTAGGAAGGATATCGACGCCGTAGAAACCAAAATACTTTTGATCGAAATGAGCAATCCCGGCTGGATTCCAGTAAATGGCACTGAAATCATCTGCTAAGCCCACAAAAGCACCGCCCATGGCCAAGGCTTTAGTACCGATACTGTTCAGGTTTAAGCCATTGGGCAGACCCGGAGTGGCGAGAAAGGCAGTCAAGATGAGCACTGAAAAGAAAATTTTTGCCTTTTTCATTTTTGCCTCCTTTTAATCTGCTTTATGCATTTCCTCTCTTTACTACATTTATCAATTTTTTGTCAAATAAAATATGGCCTGATTTAGACAGCTTGAACTTCTTTAATCTCAGGAATCTTCTTTTTTATGAACTGAGTGATTCCCTGGGTCAAGGTCATCTCCCGCATCGGGCATCCTTCACAGGCACCCAGCAACCTAACCTTGACCACTCCATCATCAGTAACTTCTACCAGCTCCACATCTCCCCCATCAGCCTGGAGATGAGGCCTTAACTCCTCGATAACCTCTTTGACTTTTTCTTCCATTTATTTCTCCTTTAATGCCTTTTAATCTTACTTTTTTGAGAAGACAAACTCTTTTTTATTATTCACTCCGATCTTGACCTTATCTCCCTCCTTATACTCTTTTTCCAAAATTTTTAAGGCCAGCGGATTCTGAATATCCTGCTGTATGGTTCTCTTCAGAGGCCTAGCTCCGTAAACCGGATCATAGCCTCTTTCTGCCAGTAACTTCTTGGCTTCCTCGCTTAACTCGACGTCAATCTTCTTCTCCTGGAGTCTTCTCCTCAGCTCGTCTATCTGCAGATCCACAATCTTAAGAATTATCTCCGAAGAGAGCGCCTTAAAGATGATGGTCTCGTCCACTCGATTCAGAAACTCAGGCCTGAAATGACTTTCTAGGATTTCTCTGATTTTCTTCTCCATCGCTTCATGATCTCCTCTGAGCTCCTTTATCACCTGGCTTCCCAAGTTGGAGGTCATGATAATGATGGTGTTCTTAAAGTCGACCGTTCTTCCCTTGCCATCGGTAAGCCGGCCATCATCTAATATTTGAAGGAGAATATTGAAAACATCGGAATGAGCCTTTTCTATCTCATCAAGAAGAATTATGGAATAGGGTCGTCGTTTTATGGCCTCGGTGAGCTGGCCTCCTTCCTCATAGCCTACATATCCAGGGGGAGCCCCGATCAATCGTGAGACAGTGTGTTTTTCCATGTATTCTGACATGTCAAGCCTTACGAGTGCTCGTTCATCATCAAACAGAAATTCTGCCAGGGCTCGAGCAAGCTCTGTCTTTCCAACCCCAGTAGGTCCCATGAAAATGAAGGAACCCAGAGGACGCGTGGCATCCTGGATGCCGGCCCTGGCGCGCCTTATGGTATCTGCTACAGCTTGAAGAGCCTGGTTTTGACCGACGACTCTCTTACCCAGGTTAGCCTCCATCTTGATGAGCTTCTCCACCTCTCCTTCTAACATCCTAGAAACAGGAATTCCAGTCCACTTGGAGACAACTTCAGCCACATCTTCCTCATCCACCTCTTCTTTTAGCATTTTCCCTTTCTTCTGGACCTGTGATAATTTCTGGGTTATTTCCTTTATCTGCTTTTCTGTCTCGACTAGCTTCCCGTATCTAATCTCGGCGACCTTCTCCAAGTCACCTCTTCTCTCTGCGCTCTGTCCCTCAACTCTAAGAGAATCCACCTGCTCTTTCATCCTGTGCAGGGCCTCAATCAGTTCCTTCTCTCGCTCCCAGTGAGCCTTAAGAGCTTTGTTTTTCTCCTTAATGTTAGCCAAATCTATGTTCAATTTTTCCAACTTTTCCTTTGATTCTTTGTCTTTCTCTTTCTTAAGGGCCTGCTTCTCAATCTCAATCTGGACAATTTTTCTCTCCAGTTCGTCTATCTCCTCCGGCATACTGTCTATCTCAATCCGAATGCGGGAGGCGGCTTCATCGATCAGATCTATTGCCTTGTCAGGAAGATAACGATCGGCTATATAGCGGCTGGAAAGAGTCGCTGCTGCGACTAAGGCTGAATCTTTGATTTCAACTCCGTGGTGGACCTCATATTTTTCCTTCAACCCTCTCAGGATGGAAATGGTCTCTTCCGTTGAGGGCTCTCCCACATAAACCTGCTGAAATCTCCTTTCCAAGGCAGCATCTTTCTCGATATGCTTCTGGTACTCATTAAGGGTTGTGGCTCCCACGCAGCGGAGTTCCCCCCTGGCTAAAGGCGGCTTCAGCATATTGGAAGCATCAACAGCGCCTTCGGCTGCTCCGGCTCCAATAATCGTATGCAGTTCGTCAATGAAAAGAACTATCTCTCCCTTTTCTTCTTTGATCTCCTTCAGGATCGCTTTCAACCTATCCTCAAATTCTCCTCGGAATTTTGTTCCGGCAATCAAAGCACCTATGTCCAGAGCAATAAGTCTCTTATTTTTCAGGGATTGGGGGACATCCCCATTGGCAATGCGCTGAGCAAGCCCCTCGACTATAGCTGTCTTCCCCACACCTGCTTCCCCTATCAAGACAGGATTATTCTTTGTCCTTCGCGAGAGGACCTGGATAACTCTTCTGATCTCATCCTCTCTACCTATAACAGGATCCAGTTTTCCTTGTCTGGCTAGTTCTGTAATATCCCGGGCATAGCGCTTGAGTACCTGATATTTTCCTTCGGGTTGAGGGTCTGTGATTCGCTGGGAACCTCTAATAGACATGAGAGCCTTAAGCACAGCATTCTCGGATACACCATTCTTCTCCAAAATCTTGCTGGCCACGCTCGAGCCGTCTTTTAAGATCGCCAGAAAGAGATGTTCAGTAGAGATGTATTCATCTTTTAACTTGTCAGCTTCCTTCTGAGCTCCGGTCATGAGCCGGCGTAAACCTGAAGAAAGGTATACTTCTACTCCCTCCACCTTGGGAAGCTTATTCAGGTAGGCCTCAAGCTCCTCACGAATCTTGGTGATATTTACCTCTAGCTTGGTTAAGACCCCGATAACGATATTTTCCTCTTGATTTAAAAAACTCCAGAGAAGATGCTCGGGCCCTAGCTCTTGATGACTGAATTCTTCAGCCTTAGATTGAGCTGCCTGAAAAGCTTCCTGCGACATGACCGTGAACTTGTCCCATCTCATCTTATCTCTCCTCTCTTATTAAAATATTCAACCTTGCGTATGTCAAGCCAACAAAAGGCAATTCAAAGAGATCTAGGGAATTGGAGTTGCTTTGGCTATGATTGAAGAGTCTTTTTTTTTAAATTTTCTCTTGACAATTCTATAAAAATTGATATTTTTCTTTTGGGAGCCCGAAATGGAAGAAATCGAAATCACGAGCTGGCTGACTTTAGATTCCATAAAAAAGAAAGCAGAGGTGGTTGAAAAAGTGGGTAACCTTCAAACCGGACACAACATGTCCATTTTTTGCAAAATCGAGGACGATCTTTTGGAATTGTGCTACAGCGATACAGCTGCTAATTATTTAAGGCGCTACGAAGATAGTGACGAATTCGATCAGGCTATAGAACAGCGGAAAGAAGAGGAAGGCGAATCCCCCTATGAAGAAGAACGCAACTTCGAAGAAAATTTTGAAGGAGAAGGGGAAGATAAGTCAGATAAATTCGATTTCGAAGAGTAAATTTAAAACTCTCTTTTTTAGCCGTCTAGAACTTCCTCCAATTCAGCGTCAACGTAATCTCTTTTGAACGGCTGTACTCGTCAACTCACGAATAGCATCAGAGGCTATCCACTTCGCGCTTTTGGAATCCATCTTTTGGATGTTCCTGGCTAGTTCTATCGCCTTGGCATTTAAGTTGGGATTCCGCTTTCCAACCTGCCGCAAGGCCCAATTGACGGCTTTCTTTACAAAATTTCTCGTATCGACAGCTTCTCTCTTTATAAGAGGGAAGAATCCTTCAAAAAGCGAATCCTCAGCTTTTTTATCGCACACAGACAGTCGAGCCATAAGAACAAAGCCAGCCCTCTTCACAAATTCCTCTTCCCTAGAACTCCACTCTATAGCTTTTCTGAGGGCAAAATCTGTTTTCTCGAAGAGATTGCTGCAACATTGGTCACAAAGATCCCAGGAATTAAAGTCTTTTACCCAATTCTCCATTTGTTCCTGAGTCACTTGCTTCGGATCATCGATCATGCTCGCCAGTATCCTGGCTTCGTGGATCTCAGAGGACCACAGTTTTTGAGCCAGCCTGTGATCTCTGCCGGCTTCTTTGGCCATTCTCCTCAAGCTAGGGATGGAGACACCGTAAGCTTTCTCCGGATTAATGCCGTAGATAGCCATTCCTTCCACAGCTTTGGGATTAGAGAGAGATTCCAGCTTTTCTAAAAGAGTTTCTAATTTCATTCTAATCCCCCGTCCTAATACGGTTTTTTTTCTATTTCCAAAAGTCTATCAAGATAAATTGACCCCTCGGGGTGGTTAAATATCTTAACTCAATCTGGTTGAAAATGGAAAAACCTTTCCTGATTTCTTGATTTTTTATCGTTTAATGCCTACTATCCTTCATATTTATGCAGAAAGGAAGGAGAGAAATGCCTAGAGTCGTTCATTTCGAGATCAGTGTGGATGATCCAGAAAGAGCCATCAGTTTTTACGAGGATGTCTTTGGCTGGAAAATCGAGAAATGGGAAGGACCCGTGGACTACTGGTTGATAACGACGGGTCCTGAGAATGAGCCAGGTATCGATGGAGCTTTTATGAGACGCCAGGATCCTGCTGTGCCGACAATCAACACTGTCAGTGTTGCCTCAGCAGATGAGTTTTTAACCAAGATTACCCAAGCCGGAGGCAAAGTCATCACACCAAAACAAACTATCCCAGGAGTCGGATATTCTGCCTATTGCCAGGATACAGAAGGGAACACCTTCGGAATTATTGAAGAAAATCTTTCGGCTAAGGAATAAAACTGATTTGCATTCAACTCAAACTCCAACCGACTACAACAAGAATAACAAAAGAGGGAAGAAGATTGTTGGGAAAGGTTCAGTTTTTTTTGGAGGAATAAGAAAAATATAAAACTATCTCCCCAGTCTATTCTCTGTAAAGATTGCAGCCCTAGGTCTTCTTGAGTGAAGTGAAAACGATGATAACACCAACAGCGATGAGTATCAGGGGCCACCAGCTCACCATTCCCAGGATATGAGCCCCACCCACGATGAGAAGCACTGTTCCCACAACCAGCTTTCCTCTGTGCTGGTGGCGATAGGCGGGCGTGACACTCCTGACAATGAACTCTATGATAAAAATACCACCCAACCCTACGAGAAAATAAGCCCACCAATCCGCCCAGGAAAGCACATCCATGGTGGCTAATAAGAACAGGACTCCTAAAAGAATGAGTATTAAACCTCCGAATATTCCCGAATAAGGATCGCGTTTGCTTCCTTTCACGTCACCCTTATTATTTTTCTCCTTAACCTCCTCTTTCTTCTCCATTTTTCCTCCTTTTTGCCCGGCTCTAATCAAGGGCAGAGCTTGGTGATTTTCCCAATCAGGAAGTTTTTCCTTTCTTCCCAATCTTATGGCCTTTCATCTCCTTGGACACTGGGAGCTTCTTTCTCCCTCGGTAAGCCTGAACTCTCTGGAGGTGAACAGATAAGAGCTTATAGCATATAACACTGGTGAGTTTGAATGTCAAATATAACCCTAAGCATCAGCTTCGAGTGAGCCAAAAGCATAAAAATCAGCACCTCGGCCATCATCTCTAGGGGTTAGAAAAATTGAAAATATCTCACCCCTAAAATCATCTGCAAAGGCTATTGACCCTGTTTCACCCATGACTTAAATAGTATACGGAAACAAAAAAAGGCTATTATGGGGAGAATCAGACATAAGCTTCACCAATCACTAACCAGGAGGAGGGTATGAAAAAAAAGAGTGGTTTTTTCCAATGTGATAAATGTATAGGCATTACTCCCTGCACAATCCTGAAGAACGGAAAGATTATCTGCGATCACTGCAAGGACGAGGTCAGAATCAATACATTTATCGGCCCCATTTCAAATTCTAAAGCCCCTTACGAAGAGCACCGAGTCTGACCAGAAGACTCCTACAGAGGAGAGTTGGGGGAAAACTCTCTAAGAAAATCATTCATTTAACTCCGTATTAAGCTCCCCATCTCTATATCATCAGGCCTAGGCTGAAGCCTATCAACGATCCATCAGGCCTCTCCTAGAATTGACATCATCCCATTCCTGATTTATAAATCTTCAACAAGGAGAAAAAAAAATGAGACAGGTAAGGAAAAGCTGGGGACTCATATTGGCTTTACTGGTATTGATCAGCTGTGTTACAGAAAAAAAACAAAGCGATACCGAAAAAACTTCAGAGCTCATCCAGCCTCAAAAGTGGTGGGAAAAACTTCCTCGCCCGGTATACACAACCTTAGAGAAAGTGGAAATCGGCCAAGAATGGTTTGAGGTTTATAAACTCTTCGAGGCGACTTATGCTATTTACGAACCCTATCAGTTCGAAGAGGCTATCAGTTACCTTGTCATCGGGAACGATAAGGCAGTCGTTATTGACACAGGTACAGGCATTGGAGACCTCAAACAGGTCGTCTCCAAGCTGAATTCCCATCCTGTTTCGGTGGTGAATACCCACGGACATTGGGATCACATCGGCAATAATCACCAATTCAAAGAAATTGCCTGCTACAATGACTCTGCTTGCCTCGATAGGCTGCGCTCCGGCATGAATAACGACTCCCTTCAAAGAAGCGTCACGGGTGATTCCCTCTGGAAGCCTCTGCCCGAAGGCTTTGATCCTGCAACCTGGGAAATCCCGCCTGTCACTCCGACGGCTCTCTTAGAAGAAGGTGACACGATTGAGCTGGGAAGACGCTCTCTTGAGGTTATTCATACGCCCGGTCATTCTCCTGGCTCGATGTGTTTGTTGGATAAGAAAAACCGGATACTTTTCACTGGGGATACATTCTTCCCAGGCCCCCTGTACGCCTATCCAGAGGATGTGGATATAAAGGACTACCTGGCCTCCATTGATAAACTCGAAGAACGCCTCAATGAATACGACCATCTCTGCTCAGGACACAACGATCCCTGGGTGAAAAGTGAAGTTATCCCTCGCGTGGCTGCGGCTTTTCGAGAGATAATGGCGGGAAGAGACGAATACAACGAAGACCAAGGAATCCGTCGCTACTATTTTGACGGGTTTGATATTCTTGTCCGCGCCGACATGATCAAAAAATAAGCAAGCTATTCTAGTTTGTCTAGTTTATCTTGTTTATCTAGTTTATCTTGTTTGCCTGGTTTGTCTTGTTTGCCTGGTTTGTCTAAGCCATTCCTAAAGACCTGACTAACTCTTTGTCTTTTTCAATTTTTCCTGAAGTTCACTGAGAAGATTCAGGGCTTCAAGGGGGGAAAGAGAAGAAACATCGTACTTTTCCACCTCTTCCTTAAGCTCTTGTAAAATTTCTTGTTCTCTATCCTTCTTGAACAAGAGAAGCTGTGCTTTGTCTCTTTTTTTCGAAGAATGATAGGCAATTCTGGGCAGGCCTTCGTCATCCAGCTCTTGTTTTTCGAGATTGAAGAGAATTTCCTTGGCTCTGTCAACGACTGAGCGGGGTATCCCCGCCAACTTAGCCACATAAAGTCCGTAGCTGCGATCAGAAGGGCCGGGGACGATTTTCCTCAGGAAAACAATATCATCCCGTTGCTCTTTGACCGTGACATGATAGTTTTTTATCCTCTGCAAGGTCGATGATAAATCTGTTAATTCATGGTAATGAGTTGCGAACAAGGTTTTGGCCCGGATATCTTCCTTCTCATGGATGTACTCGCCCACTGCCCAGGCAATGCTGAGCCCGTCAAAGGTGCTGGTACCGCGGCCGATCTCGTCCAGAAGAATCAAGCTTCTTGACGTCGCGTTGTTCAGTATATTCGCGGTTTCCAGCATCTCAACCATGAAGGTGGACTGGCCCGCAATCAGAAAATCCATCGCTCCGATGCGGGTAAAGATCCGGTCCACAACTCCAATAACAGCTTCTTTAGCTGGAACAAAGGAGCCCATCTGTGCCAAAATACAGATAAGCGCGACCTGTCTGAGATAAGTGGATTTCCCTCCCATGTTGGGACCAGTGACGATCAGGATTTGATTCTCTTCTATGTCCAGGTAAGCATCATTGGGAATGAAAGGCTCTTCATTGATGATTTCTATGACTGGGTGGCGTCCTTCTATGATTCTAATCACGTCCTCTGAGTTCACTTCGGGACGGCAATAATTCCTCTGAGAAGCCAATTCTGCCAGAGAAAAAAGCACATCCAAAATGGCAATATCAGAAGCGATTTTCTGAAGTCTTACCGTTTCGCGGGCAATCCTCTCTCTCATTTTCAGGAAAAGATTATATTCTAAATCTGCGATTCTTTGTTCAGCGTTGAGCACCTTTTCCTCATACTCTTTCAGTTCCGGAGTGATGAACCGTTCGGAATTCACCAGCGTCTGTTTCCTGACATAATCGGCTGGCACTGAAGACAAGTTAGGTTTGGTGACTTCGATGTAATACCCGAAAACTTTGTTATAGCGGACTTTTAAGGATGAAATCCCAGTCTTCTTTCTCTCTTTCTCTTCGAGTTGATAGATAAAAGTCTTACCAGAATGACTGATTTTTCTCAGCTCGTCCAGCTCAGGGTTATAACCATCCTTGATGATTCCTCCCTCGGTGAGCAGAAAAGCCGGTTCGTCCAGGATGGCTTTATCGATCGTATCCACCACATCCTCAGCATTATCCCACTCCCGAAAAATCTTCTTTAGCTTTTTCGTTGAAAATTTTTTTAAGGAGGTTTGAATTTGGGGCAGAGGAAAGAGAGATCTTTTAAGAGCCACCAGGTCCTTGGGATTGGCCACTGCCAATGAGACCTTTCCTGTCAGCCGTTCCAGATCCAAGATATCCTTCAACTTTTCTCTCAATTCCTGACGCTCGATAGTCTGCTCGAGTATTTCTGTTACGGCATCCAACCTTTCGTTTATCTGGTCACAATCCAAGAGTGGCTGCAGAAGCCAGTTTCTGAGAAGCCTTCCCCCCATAGAAGTCATGGTAAAATCTATAATATCCAAGAGCGATCCTTTGAGAAGCCCGTCCCTTAAGCTTCTTACCAACTCCAGGTTCCTTATGGCTGTAGCGTCCAGAACCATCTGCTGTGTCGAGTGGATGTAGGAAATATTATGGATTAAGGCGAGTGAATCTTTCCTGACTTTTTTAAGATAATAAAGAAGAGCCCCGGCAGCAGAAACAGCCAGCTTTTTATCAGCTAACCCGAATCCGGCTAATGATTTCACCTTAAAGTGGGAGAGCAGCAAGTTCTTTGCCTGGGAAAAATCAAAAGCCCACTCCTCCACCGGACTTCTCAGGACAAAGCTCAGGTTGTTCTTGGATAGAATGGCGCTGACGTTTTCCTCTTCTCCTTCAGGGAAAATAATTTCTTTGGGAGATACCCTGAAAAGCTCATCTGATAGAATCCTTCTCCGCTTAGAATCTTGAAAGGTCTTCATTTCACCCGAGGCCAGGTTTATGAGAGCCAGGCCCCAATCTTTTGCCTCGAGATACAAGCTGGCAGCATAGACGCTTTCTTTCGCCTCTTCAAGTTCTATTTCAACAGCAGTTCCAGGAGTTAAAACTTTGACCACGTCCCGCTTGACAACACCCTTGGCTAGCTTTGAGTCTTCAACCTGCTCGCAGATGGCCACTCTAAAACCCTTTTTTAAAAGCTTGGTCAGATAGGGAATGACAGAGTGATGAGGGACTCCACACATGGGCACTTTTTGCCGGGAAGTTAGCGCAATCTCTAAGACAGGAGAAGCTACTTTCGCATCTTCATAAAATAGTTCATAGAAGTCTCCCAACCGGAATAATAAAAGCGCATCTTGATGATTCTTTTTAATCCGGAAATACTGCTCCATCATGGGAGTGGATGATTTGTGCTTGGTCATTTTGGCTAGGAAATTACAATTTACTATACCCTTACAGGTCTAACTTTTCAAGAAAATGGGATCAGGTCTTTATGACTTTTATAATTTATAGAGTAAGATCGGCCTTGGGTCTTAACTTTCAACAAAAGCCTGAACCCGATGGATTTGACTTTCATCAGGAGCTATTGTATATCTCACTAAATGAACGTTCCCAACCTCCTCACCATCACCAGAATATTAGCCATACCCGTTTTGATAATCGTTCTTCTCTCTCAGTTTAAAGGCAACGAGCTCATAGGTGCTGCTATCTTTCTCCTGGCAGCTCTCACCGACATGCTGGACGGGATGTGGGCTAGGCGAAAGAATCAAGTTACGACCGTCGGTAAACTTCTGGACCCGATAGCAGACAAATTGTTAGTGGCTGCAGCTCTCATTTGTCTGGTTGAGCTGGGAACAGTATCCTCTTGGATAGCGCTCATCCTCATCGGCCGGGGAATCGCTGTCACCGGACTCAGGGCCATCGCCTCTTCTCAGGGGCATCACATACAGGCTTCAAGGTTGGGAAAAATTAAAATGTGGGTCGAAGCCATCGCGATATCCCTTCTGATCCTAGGAAGGAATATCTTGGGACAATTCTACGTGCTTGCCCTGTTGGGAATTTGGCTTGCGATCGCTGTATCCTTTATTTCAGGAGCAGAATACTTCCTAAAGTTTCGATTCCTTTTTGCCTCCAAGGATTCCTGAGAGAATTTCCCTGGATTCCTTCAAGGTCTCTGAATTTTCCACGTTCAGCGTTGTCAAAGGAAAGGACCAGCGGCGGCCGATTCTTTTGACCAACCCGGATAAGACTTTTCCTGAACCGAGTTCCAGGAACAGGTCGATATTTTCAGCCTTGAGCCTTTCCATGGATTCGTACCAAAGAACGGGTCGGCTAACCTGTCTTTTCAGTGCCTCTCTTGCCTGGGAGCCCTGATGAATGATCTCTGCATTTACGTTGGTGACAATCGGAAACTCTAGAGCTCGAAATTCAGTCTGGTCTAAATCCTGGACAAGCTTCTCCTCGGCAGTTTTCATCAATCGGCTATGAAAGGGTGCGCTGACAGGTAGAACAACCGAACGGGGCGGATCTATCACTTTTAAAGCCTCCTGGACAGCTTCTTTGTGACCAGAGATAACAATCTGCTGCTGGCTATTCCAGTTAGCGATGTCTACAATTCCTTCCTTGACTTTAGAAATTCCCTCTTTGACCTCCTCATAGCTGGCACCTAAAATTGCGGCCATGGCCCCGACTCCCACTGGCACTGCCTCCTGCATATACTTCCCTCTTTTATGGACTAAAGGAAGCGCATCCTCAAAACTCAAGGAACCTGCGGCCACCAGGGCTGAATACTCGCCAAGACTATGACCCGCAGCAATCCGAGGCTCTATGCCGAGAAGTGTATGCGCGATAAAACTTACAGTAAGGAGAGCTGGTTGGGTTATCTCGGTCAGCTTCAACTCCTCCTCAGGACCCTCGAAACAGAGCCGAGAAAGATTGAAACCAAGAATCTCATCAGCCTGGGCAAAAATTTCCCTGGCCTGAGATGAATGCCCGTAGAAATCTAAGCCCATGCCTACGGATTGTGAACCCTGGCCGGGAAATAAGAAAGCTATCTTGCTCATTCTTGCTCCCTCTCCTGGTCTTTTTTAGATTTCATCCGACTCATCCAGCCTGATCTCGACTTCTGCCTGTTTCCTCAAACTGTTAATCCAGTCAGTCTTCTGCTTCCTTATCTTTTCCTGTTTGATAGCCGATTCTATCTCACCTAGAATCTCCATCATAGGACGGGGCCTCAATCCTTTCTTTTCCTGCGAAGGGATATAGACTTGCTGATAATGATTCTCGATCTCCTGTAAGCTCACCAGCACTCCCTGACCAAACCTTCGGGAGAGAATATTCTGATAGAGGAGTTTTTCCCTAAGATAGTCCTTCAAATCCTCTAATCCCAATCCAAACTCATCTAGTCTTGTTTGAAATTCTCTTGGACCAAGCTTTTCTGTCACTTTCTGAAGTTCAGTTTCTATCTCTTCTTCTTCGACGGAAAAATCTTTGCTGGTGGTCATGACGACAATTTTTTGATTGATCATTCTTTGCAGCAACCAGAAAAGACGTCTATTGCCCTTTTCTTCCAGCTCATCCTCGTAGAGACTGAAAACCTCAACGATTTTTAAATCCGTCAGAGTGATAACCTGTCCATCTACTAAAGCCACGATACGCTCTATTATCTGAGAAAATGAATTTACAGGATAGGAACAAATAACGACGATGGTTAAAAGAGCAGCTATGGAAAAAAAATAGAGAAAAAGAAAACGAAAAGAGGATGAATCATGCTTTCTTTTAGAAGACATTTCCGATAGTTATGAACACCAAGGGTTTTCTCTCCCCTTTAGGAGCGTCTAGATTCCAGCCCAGTTCAAAACGTATAGGACCTAAAGGAGTCCGGTAGCGAATCCCAAATCCCAGGGCATCCTGAAGAGAGGCCAGCTTGACATCGCTTATTTCGGGGAAAATATTACCCAAATCATAAAAAACAGCTCCAGATAAATCTTTTACGGCTGACAAGAGAGGAAAGGTAAACTCAAGATTGAGCAGCACCAAAGCCTTCCCTCCAACGGGTCTGAGTGTGGAAAGGTCTTTCGGTCCCAGCTCATCGAAACGTTCTCCCCGGAAAGAACCGCTGCCCCCGCCGAAAAACCGCTCGTGAATGGGTATGTTCCCAGTCCCAAGCCCTAAGCGAGCGGTAGAACTCAAGGAAAATCCTAAGAAAAGAGGAAAGAACTGCTGATACTTGATAAAGTTCTTTAGGTAATCCGACTCGGCCTGGAAAATGGGATAAGCCCATTCAGCCGCGAAACTTAAAAAAGCACCTTTTTCAGGATTGAAGGGATCATCTCTTCGATCCCAGATCAAGCTGCCCGATATTGAAGAAGCAGAATAAGGCTGATTTTGACGGTCAACTTCTGATTCTTCAATTTCCAGGTCAAAAATGTTTGTTCTCACCCATCTCAGGGTGGTCAGCAAGGTTAACTCTTCAGTAGCAGGCTTGATCGCTGTCAGGCTGATCCCTCTCCGTTCGTAGCTATAACTCCTTCGTTCTTCTTGTTCTATCCAGGCATTTAAAGAGGACTGCCAAGGCAATCCCAGAAGATAAGGCTGCTCCCAGGATAGAACACCTCTTTTTTCTTTAGGGCTTGCCTGAGCGACTAGGCTGAGCTGGGTGGCTGAGCCCAGAATATTTCCCCTTATGAATTCAGCGATCCCTCGCGGTCTGATCACATTATTCCAAATGGCAAAGATATAAGGCTCGCTTTTGGTCTCCAATCCAATACCCAAGCTGACGTAATTCCTTTCTCCCTCCCTGAGGTTGATAACTATGTTCTCTTTGGTTGGGCTGACTGGGATTTCTTCAATCTTAATTTCAGAGAAAACTCCAAGGTTTTCGAGCCTTCTCTTGGTATCTACTATGGATTCATAGTAGGCATAATCGCCTTCTTTTATCCTGATTTCCTTAAGAATCGTCCTTCTTCGGGTCGTTCTATTTCCGGTTATCACAATCTTCTCAACTTTGACTTTTTTTCCTTCGCTGATGACAAAATCAAGATTAACAAGCCTGTCGTCTTTTCCATCTATGTTGACTGTAATCTTTGTTCTTCTGATACCTTGGTTTAGATAAAATGTTTCTAATTTCTCTAGATCTTTCTGAATACTCGGCCTGAAGAAGGGACCTGTTTCAAAACTACCAATCTGTTCCAAGAGCTGCTCGGCCGTGAAAAGAGAGTTGCCCACAAAAGAAATCTTTTCTATTGTTGTCTGTGGTCCTTCTTCGATAAAGAAGACAGCCTTGGCTTTTTTGCCTGTCATTATGAAATTTAGATCAATCATTATTCGGGGGAAACCGTGAGTCCGGTAGAGTATCTCTATCTCCCTGGGCAACTCAAAGAGCCTTTCTCCATCTAACCAAATTAAGAAAGGAATTTTCTTGGCGATCTCAAGCTCTTTTTTTAGCTGAGCAGGAGTAAAATATTTTATTCCCTCGAAGATAATATCCTGGATTCTATACCTTTCTCCGGGGACCACTTCATAAACAACCCGGATCTCATTACCGACTCTTCGGATTGAAGAATTGACATGAGGAAACAGGTATCCTTTCTGTCTAAGGTGGGCGATAATCTTGGCTTCTCCTTCAGCCAAACCCCATTCTTCGAATATCTCTGCCTCCCATATTGGCCTCAAAAGGCTCAGGGGAATCTGTGCTCCTGTGACTGAAATCTCAATCTTCCTGTAGGGATTAACCTTCAGAGTGAGAAATACACTCCTGTCTTCCTCATCAAAGCGCTCGCTGCTAATTTCAACCTCTGCTTGCTGATAACCCAGGGAATAATAAAGTTCCCTGAGCCTGGTGATATCTTCTTCAATCCTGGACGGAACATAGGTTTCTTTTTCTCTACTCTTCATTTGCTTTCTCAGACGTTCTTTGGAAACAAGAATATTTCCTGTAAAATCGATTTCTTTTAAGGTGAACCTTTCTTCCGGGGAAACTTCAAAAAAAACATCGACGGAGTAAGATTCCAAGTCTGTTTCCACAGAAGAGGAGACTACAGCCTGGAAATAGCCCTCTCTTCTCAGAGCTTCTTTAAGTTCCTCCTGAGCCTTGAGGAGTCTTTGTTCTGAGAAAGGAGCATCTCTGCTTAAAGAGTTCAAAGACTCCCTTAATTCTCTCTTGGGAATGACCAGGTCTCCTGAGAAATCAATACTGCGCGTGAAGAGCCTCCGAGTTAATAAAAAAGTCAGCTGAATATTCTGTTCTCCTGTTTTCAGGACCTGAATATCCGAGAAAAGCCCGGTTTTAAACATATTTCTTACGCTATCGGATATCTTCTTCAGCGAAAAGGCCTCTCCCTCTTTCACAGCCAGCATTTCCGCAACCTCTTTCCCGTTTTCCTGGCCATCGACTTTAATGATGACTTTTGAGACTATGGGGCCAGGAATGGGCTCAGCATAGGAAAAAGCGCAATCAGGCCTCAGAGAAAGAATTAAGGTGATTAAAACCAAGAGGAAATTCCCTCTTGAGTTAAAATCTTTTATGAATTTTAACATCAATGCTTAACCTTCCTTGTTCATCTCTAATGCCTACCACGGAAAGGTCGTCAGTCAATTCCCATTCCAAACGTACCAGCTCTTCTCTTTGGGTCGAGAGGTTGGTTGAGTAGAGAAGAGTAAAGTTTCTGGAAATCATCTTGCCCACCGTCAAGCGGGCAGTTGTCTCGGCTGACGATTCCATCACAAAAGGATCGATTCGAAAGCGATCGATGCGGAAAAGCTTCTCCGCTCGCTTTTTGGCTTCCTCTGCCAGCTGGAAGGATAAAAGAGATGCTGTGCTGAGCTGAGTACTCTTCTCATAAGAATAGGTTCTCTTGAAGGCCTCTCCCATGGCTAGGAGAGCTAGGACATCTTCAGGAGGAAGGGGCGGAGAAGAGCGGAATTCTGGCTTTAAGCTGTCGAGAGACCCATTGAGAGAAAAAGTGACATGGTAATCCTTGACGTATGTTTCTCCCTCGAATTCCAGATAAGGTTCAATGACCAAAGGATTGATGAAACTCACTCGAGCCCTTAAAATCCTGAATTTTCTATCTTGAAAATAAACGTTCCCCCCCAAAGCGTCTATAGCGCCCGTTAAGATGGGTGCTTTAACATTTCCGGTCACTGTCAGATCAAACTTTCCTTCGATCCTGCCTAGGGAATTTTCCATCAGGGAATTTTCCTTAGCCTGGAGACGGATATTCAGAGTGAGGTCATCAAAGATTCCGGCTTCTGTCTGGCTCTGATAATAAGGACTGGAGGAAAAGACGAATTTTTCATTTAGCTCACGTCTCCAGGAAAGTCTGTGGACATCAAAATCTCCTTCCAAGATAAAGCGTTGGCTGTCTTTGAGCAGGTTCAAGGAACCATCAGCCAAAACTCGCGTCCTTTCCAAAGGAGATAGGAGAAGATCTTTCCCGTCCATTTCCAGATTAGCGTATTCGATTCCCTGCTTTCCTACTTTAATACTACCAGTGCCCCAGATATCGCCTCCTCCCAGGAGGCCTTTGAAAGAACGGAGGGAAAGGTTGTTGTTTTCGACAAATATCAATCCAGAATAATCCCTGAAGGCATGAGCAAACTTCGGAAAAGGAAGAACTGAACCTTTAAAGTCGATGATTCCCTTAAGCTGCGGTGCGGTCTTGGTTCCGTTGAGTTCCGCCAAATAATTTATCTGTCCCTTGGCTCCATGCCAGGGAAGCAGTAGGTCCAGGTTTTGAAAGCCACCTCTTATATTTCCCGTAAACCCTTGACCAAAAGGCAGGGCTAACGAGACGAAAAACTCATTCTCACCGGGAAAAAAATTCCCCTCGATATCCAGAAGAAGCTTATCCCGTTTAAAACCCACTTTCATCTTGCCCTTTACATCTGATTTCTGTAAGGGAGAAATATGGAATCCTATGATCCCGATGTCTCCTGATGCCACATCCTGATCGAAAGAGCCTCCTCCTTTCAGCCTAAAGGATAAATTCCCTTCGAGGGCAGGACTCAAGGAAGTCAAATCAAGACTTTCCCCAACGACGTCCAGATCAAATTCTTGAGCACGAAATCCAATCTGAGAATACCCTTTCACAGATCCTCCATAAGCACGAAATTGGAGCTCCTGAAAAGTCAGAACATTTCCATCCCACCCTAATCTGCCTTCTACACCTTCCAGGGTCTGGGTAGATACTTTCATCAGAGGACTGGTGAATTCACCGTCTAGCCTCAAGTTATCTCCCTTAAGCTGGAGTTGAAAATTGCCTGAGGCGCGGCCATGAAGGGGAAAAGGGATATTCAGAGAAGGGAGGATCCTTTCAACATCGCCCTCTTCTAGACGGATATTTGCCTTTAATCCTTCCTGGTTGGAGAAAAGGTCAATCTCTCCCTCCATAAAAGGATCCTTCACCTTGAATTTTCCTGTAAAATCACTCCTTAGAATTTTAGCTTCGCCCTCAACAAGATTCACCTGAAATCTATCAAACCCGCCAGGAGAAAAAGTGAAATTTGCCTTTACTCGAGGATAGAAATAATCTCCAAAGATATGAAGGTCCGCCCGACCTCCTCCTCTTATCTCTGGAAAGGCAAAGTTTTTATCAAGGATCAAAGAGGTGAACTGTCGTGCCTGCCTGACATCGCTGACTTCTCCCTGGATAGTTATATCAATATCTTTTCTTATTCTTATCTTTCCTTCTACATCCACCAAGGCAAAATTGGATAGAAGCCTTGGAGAGGATAAAGCAACCTCATCTTTTAGATTCCAGGTTAGTCTGACAGGCCCTTGAAAAGGAAACCTATCCGGCTCGACTTTGAGGGGTTCATCCCTGAATTCGACCTCGACTTCGAGTCTCTCTCTATCAAGAGTGAAATTTCCCCAGGCAGGAGAGTTGCTTGGCCAGGGAAGCTTTAAGAATTTCATTATCGGATCCAGATGCAATCCTCGGGCCAGGCCTACGATCCTCTTCTTGTTGAAGTCGATTTTCAAATACTCCTCAGGAAACAGGCCTCTCTGGATATTGAACTCGATCCTTCCGCCCACTCCACCTCCCGCCTCAACTTTTCCCCGAACTTTTCCCAGGGGAACTCCATTCAAAACCAAGTCATTGCTCGAGAGGCTGGATGAGAAAGAGACTTTCCTTTCTTTACGTTCGAGAATGCCCTGCCCATCTGATTTTCCATCCCATTCGAAAGGAAGGTTCAAATAGTCAGCGATCAAGGAGGTATTAATCTTAAAAGAAGTTTCTAACCTTATTTCAGGATCCTGCAGGTTGCTCAAATCTCCTTCAGCCTTCAAGATCATACCAGGATCGTATATTCTCAGCTTTTTTATCTTTAATTGATCACTCGGGCCTTCGAGTAGCAGGTGAATTTTTCCTCGAAGCTCCTGCCTCAGCGAATCTGCGGCATAGGAACTTTCCTCCGTTTCTCCCTGAATGGAGAGATAGTTTTTTCGTTGGATAAAAAGGGCTCTGATACCAGTGGACTGGAAATGGCTCTGCTTCCCCCAGAAATAAAACTCTCCCCTTCTTATCAAGACTCTCTCTAAAGCAAAAGGGAGAGGAAATAAGGAGCTGGCCTTGCCTTTCTTCTCTTCAGACGGAGCAGAAGCATGGATAATCAAGACAGGCTCATCCATGAAGACCTTGAGCGGCCTTTCTCTAGATAATAAGGACCTAAAAGAAATCCTGAATGAGACTTCTTTAGCTGAAAAAAACGGAGAAGGGGAAATTGTTCTCACGTCTTCCACGATGAGGGCCGGTGGAAAAAGAGAAAGGCGGAGCTGAGCATAATTAAAGGTATCCTGGATCCTATTTTTAACCTGATTGAGGAGGATGTTTTTAAGGACAATACTTGCGCTTATGAGGAGAAGGACGACCAGAGAAGTAACGATAAGTTTTCTTGTTTTTCTATTCATATCTTACTGCAACTCATACATAAACCATAACTTATCAATATAACATTTTTGTTAAGAATATAAAAAGGAGAAAATTGTCATGGCGAGCGAAGCGTGGCTATCTCTACTGTTTTCAATGAGATTACTTCGGTCCTTAAGGCCTCGCCCTGACATCCAGGAAACGATACCGAATTTATGGAACCAGTACCGATCTCTTTGATTATTCTACCGAAAAGAGAAGAGAGCCACCCTCAACATAACTTCCCGCTTTAGGGCCAATTCTCTTGATGACCCCAGATTGCGGAGATTTTATTTCGTTCTCCATCTTCATGGCTTCCAAGACCAGTACGGCTTGGCCTTCCCTTACTGTATCCCCTTCTTGGAGAAGAATCTTCACTATTCTTCCCGGCATGGATGTCTTGATGTCTCTCTTTCTTAGCCTTGTTCTTTGCGTTCCCAGGATCTGAGAAGCTGATTTTTTCTCTATTTTAAATAACCTTCCGTTAACATACACCGAATAACAAGAAGAATTAAAATCGATGATGATGTTGTAGATTTTGCCGTTAATGTTTAAGAGAAGCTCATGGGCACTTAAAAATTCGGTGGAAACAAGGTACTTTTTCTGCCCTAGAGTCACCTGAATGTTATTCTCTTTTTTTTCTTCAAGCCTTAGCCTGAATTCTACATTATCCAGCCAAAAAGAGATATTCATTTTAGAGCCTGTTGGAAAGGTTCCGGAGTCTACCCTGCAATTTCCAGTTGCTTTCCTTTTGTCTCGAACGAAGGGGAGGACCTGCCTTGCTCTCGGTATAGCTTTTTATTCCAGCGGCTATCAAAGCAGCCACTTTTTCCTCCTCGCCGCTTCCGTCTTCTTCTTTCTCGAGTTCAGGAATGAAGTGGGTGTTGTAATCCCCCTTGAAAAACTTCGGGTGGAGGAGGATTCGCTTAAAGAATGGTATAGTCGTCTTGATTCCGTAGATTTGATACTCTGACAAAGCCCTGATCATCCGCTGAATGGCTTCAGGCCTTGTGCTGCCCCAAGTGATAAGTTTGGAAAGCAGCGGGTCGTATTCTAGAGGCACTTCGTATCCTTCATAGACTCCGTTATCATCCCGGACACCGAGCCCGCCCCCTGGGCTGCGGAAATGAACGATCTTTCCAGGTGAAGGCAGGAAATTGTTTTCTGGATCTTCGGCATAGATCCGGCACTCGATAGAACAACCGCGAGGTTCTATATCCTCTTGAGAAAACTTAAGAGCCATGCCAGCAGCAATTTCTAGCTGGCATTTGACAAGGTCGACGCCGGTAACCATTTCTGTGATCGGATGTTCCACTTGAAGCCGGGTATTCATCTCTAAGAAATAGAACTTCTTGTCTTTGTCCACCACAAATTCAACTGTTCCGGCATTCCTGTAGTTGACAGCGGCAGCAGCCTTTACGGCAACTTCTCCCATCTCTCTTCGGGTATTGGCGTTCAAGAAAGGCGAGGGTGTTTCCTCCAAGACCTTCTGGTATCTCCTTTGAATGGAACACTCCCTCTCTCCTAAATAGACAATATTCCCGAAATTATCGGCCAGGATCTGAATTTCGATGTGATGGGGTTCTTCAAGATATTTCTCTGCATAGATAGAAGGATCGTCAAAGCTTGACTGCGCTTCGGACCGGGCCATCTGAAAAGAGGAAAGGAGCTCTTCCTTCCTGCTCACTAACCTCATTCCTTTCCCTCCACCACCAGAAGAAGCCTTCAATAAAAGAGGATAGCCCACTTTCTTCGCCTGGAGCTGGAGGTCCTTCTCATCCTTTATAGACTCCAGAGTCCCGGGGATAATCGGGACTTGGGCCTTGACCATTTTCTGGCGAGAGTGTGTTTTTTGGCCCATGATCTCCATCGGCACAGAAGGCGGCCCGATAAAAACGATTCCTTCTTTTTCACAACTCTTCACAAAAATTGAGTTTTCAGCTAAAAAACCATAGCCAGGATGAATGGCTTGAGCCTTTGCTCTCTTGGCAACCTCGATAATTTTATCGATATTCAAATAGCTCTGAGAAGGCTTGGAAGGGCCGATGAAATAAGCCTCATCAGCCAATCTCACATGAAGTGCCTTCTTGTCTGCCTCTGAATAGACGGCAACAGGAGTAATGCCCATCTCGCGACAAGCGCGAATGATTCTTGCCGCAATCTCCCCCCGATTGGCAACGAGCACCTTCTTAAACATCTTCTTCATCTAAGTTTGTCTAGTTTATCTTGTATTTTTGGTTTATTGAGTATGATTGTGTTGACTATTGTAATACAAAAACGGCATGAAATAAATCAAATTATCCAATCGCCCAAGACAGACTCAACAAACAAAACAAACTAGATAAACTAAATAAATTAGACTAACTAGATTAACTCGACAGACTATAAAGGGATGTTTCCATGCTTTTTAGGAGGATTTTTGTCAGTCTTGTTCTCCAGCATCTGTAGGGCAGCGATGAGCTTTGGTCGAGTGAATTTGGGCTCTATCACTTCATCCAAATAGCCCTTCTCACAGGCAATATAGGGATTGGCAAACTTTTCCCTGAATTCGTCAATCTTGGCTTCCCTTGCTTTTTCCGACTCTTTGGCCTTATCGATCTCCCGCTTGTAGACGATGTTGACTGCCCCTTCAGGTCCCATGACCGCAATCTCGGCGCTGGGATAGGCGTAATTAATGTCAGCCCTGATATGCTTAGAAGCCATAACGCAGTAGGCTCCTCCATAGGCCTTCCGCGTGATCACGGTAATTTTAGGCACTGTGGCTTCAGAAAAGGCATAGAGGAGCTTGGCTCCATGACGGATAATTCCACCGTGTTCCTGAGCCACCCCAGGGAGAAATCCTGGCACATCCTCAAAAGTAATAAGAGGGATGTTAAAAGCATCGCAGAAACGGACAAACCGCGCTCCTTTGTCTGATGAATTTATGTCTAAAGCGCCGGCTAAGTGATCTGGTTGATTGGCAACTATGGCCACCGGTTTGCCACCTAAACGTCCAAAGCCGATGACAATATTTTTCGCATAGTCAGCCTGGACCTCAAAGAAATAATTCTCATCTAACACTTCTCGAATGATTTTTCTCATATCATAGGGCTGGTTGGGATCTTCCGGAATCAGGCGGTTCAATTCCTCGCTGACTCTATCCAAAGGGTCTGAAGTTTCTCTCAGAGGAGGATCTTCCAGGTTATTGTTCGGCATGAAAGAGAGAAGTTCCTTGATCAGAGACAAGGCTTCTTCTTCATTCTCGGCAGCAAAATGGGCCACTCCGCTCAAAGCATTATGCGTCTCAGCTCCTCCCAATTCTTCCATGGTGACTTCCTCATGAGTGACCGCTTTAATCACTTCAGGCCCGGTGATGAACATGTTGCTGATTTCTTTGGTCATGATGATGAAATCAGTCATGGCAGGCGAATAAACCGCACCGCCTGCACAAGGTCCCACGACGGCTGAAATCTGGGGGATAACTCCCGAAGCCAAAACATTCCTCAAGAAAATATCAGCGTAGCCACCTAGGCTGGCCACACCTTCCTGAATACGGGCTCCGCCTGAATCATTAAGGCCTATAACAGGAGCTCCCACCTTCATGGCTAAATCCATGATTTTGACAATCTTGGCTGCATTGGCTCCGCTCAACGAGCCTCCAAACACTGTAAAATCCTGAGCAAATACATAAACCGTTCGACCATCGATTCGACCGTAGCCTGAGACGACACCATCTCCATAGATCCTCTTTTTGTCCATTCCGAAATCGCGGCTCTGATGCACTACCAGTTTATCCATCTCTTCGAAAGAACCTTCATCGAGAAGGAAATTTATCCTTTCCCGCGCAGTGAGTTTTCCCGCCTTGTGCTGCTTCTCTATTCTTTCCTTGCCGCCTCCCAAATCAGCCAGATGCTCTTTCTCTTTTAAGCCATCGAGTTTTTTCTCAACGCTCATTTTCTTCTACCCCCCGATAAGATTTTAACGCTTCACTTTGGCCCAATCTTTTAAAAATCTCTCCATCCCTATATCTGTCAAAGGATGCTTTACCAATTTCTCCAAGACCGGGAAGGGTACGGTCACGATGTCTGCTCCGATAAGACCTGCTTCCACCACATGAAGGGGATGTCTGATACTGGCCACGATCACTTCGGTCTCGATCCCGTAGTTATCAAACATAATCATTGTCTGTTCCACCAGGTCCATTCCTGGGTGAGCAATATCATCAAGCCGGCCGATAAAAGGACTCACGTACCTGGCGCCAGCTTTGGCTGCCAAGAGAGCTTGCAGGGGAGAAAAGATCAAGGTGGTGTTGACTTGGACTCCTCTCTGGGAGAGCTCTCTGATCGCCTTAAGTCCTTCCACACAAATCGGAATCTTCACCACAACATTATCAGCCATCTTAGCTAAGGATTCCGCTTCTTTGACGATGTCTTTGGCTTTGGTGGAAACAGACTCTACGCTGATAGGGCCGGGAACAATTCTGGTAATTTCTTTGATCAATTCTTCAAATTTTACATTCTCCTTAGAAATCAAGGTCGGATTGGTGGTGACTCCATCCAATATTCCCCAACTTGCAGCTTCCTTTATCTGGCCTAAGTTGGCTGTGTCCAAGAAAAATTTCATTTATTCCTCCGTAATTAGTTTATCTAGTTTGTCCAGTTTATCTAGTTTGTCTAGTGCACTTTCATGACCGTATTAGAGAGAGTTCCTATCCCCTCAATCTGGATATCGACTCTGTCTCCAGGAAACATAGGACCTACTCCTGCCGGGGTTCCAGTGGAGATGATGTCTCCTGGATATAGGGTCATGATTTCGGATATGAACTTTATCAAGAAAGGAACCGGAAATATCAAATTTTTCGTGCTGGCGGATTGCTTTAGTTTCCCGTTCAAGAAAGTCTTGATCCTCAACTCAGTAGGATCGATATCCATGGCAATGCAGGGGCCTACGGCGGCAAAAGTATCGAAGGATTTAGCTCTGGTGAATTGCCCATCCTTTTCTTGCAGGTTTCGAGCGGTGATATCATTAAAACAGGTATAGCCCAGAACGTGAGCATCCACATCTTCATCATTCCTTAGAAGATGCGTCTTCTTTTTTATGATGACAGCTAATTCTCCTTCGTAATCTACTCTTTTGGCCATTCTGGGGTAAATGATAATGTCCTGGGGTCCAATCACAGCCGAGGAAGGCTTGAGGAAAATCAGAGGCTCTTCGGGTATTGTCTTACCTCTTTCCATAGCATGGTTTTTATAATTTAGACCCACCGCCACAATCTTGGACGGCTTGATAGGAAGCAAGATGGATACTTCCCTAATAGGAATCCCCTTTTTTTTGACCTTAAAATTCCTGAATATGGATCCTTCCAGGGGGTAGAGTTTCTCCTCTTTTAAGAGTCCATAATGAGATCGATCCTGGTGCTTGAATCGAAAAATTTTCATCATCATTCTTCTCTTATTTCCTCAGATCTTGTCTCTGTCTTCTCGCTTTCATTCCCGTTTACATCTCGGGCAGTAATAGCATAATGATATCTCCTATTCTTTTCAACCGTATAATCGTTATAAATATTTTCCCTGATGGGTTGAGGCGTTAAGAGGAGGTATTTTTCCTGACTCTCCTCCCTGCGCCAGACATTATATCCCAGCAGATCTTTTTCTTTATTGATATCCCAATTTAAGGAAATGAAATCTTCTCCTGCCATGAGAATCAAACCAGAGGGAGAGGCTGGGGCAAAAGTGTCTTCAGCCAGAATCTTGGCTGGTGCCGAATCTGCGCTTTCCCAGAAAGGAGAGGATTCTGTAGAAGAAGTCCTGACCAGATACTGATAAACCTCACCAAAGAGAAAATCATTGTCGTTGTATTTATTCTCTTTTATCAGGGACGAATTCAGTCGACTGAAGAATTCCCCCTCTTTCTTTCGGTAAACGTTATATCCTCTCACGCTTGCTGGGCTCGAGTGATCGATATTCTCCTTCGGTTCCCTCCAGCAGATTTCAATCCTATCCTCATGGAGAGCTAGCTTCACCTCTTGTGGAGGAAGGGAAACAATCCTCGGCTTTACAGAAAGCCGCTTTGAGAAATCAGACGATTTATCTCTTCTATCCTTCACCTTTAGAGCAAAAATATAGCGCTTTAAGGTCAAATTTTTTTCTGGTAACTCATACCTGTATTCATACCCAAAGGAATCTTTATCGAATTGGCGTTTATAATCGGGAAACTCCTCTCTCTTGATTACCTTTTCGAGCTTAGACCTCTCTTTGAATTCTTCCTGGGAGATCTTGAGAGGCGTCTTCTTTTCTTCCTGGGAAGCGTTCTCGGTGGTCTCTTTTGATTCTCTTGTCTCTTCCAGCAGCCAAATCTCGATTTCCTTTATTTCCGACAGAGTGCTCCCGTCAGAATAGGCCGCAGGGTTCGTCCAACGAAGAATAATCCTGCTTCCCCGCTGTTGGGCCTCAAAATCTTCCGCTTGCTGGGGAACCTTTATGACTGGAGGCTGGATAGGTCCTTTCTTCCCGCAAGCAGAAAGTGACAGAAGCAGAGAGAAAAAGATAAGGAGTGTTCTCTTCATTAAAGAATGAAGCGACTCAAGTCTTGGTCTTCGATAATGTCTTTGAGTTGTTTTTGGACATATTCCTTGTCGATGATGAATTGTTTTTTCTTCACTTCGGGAGCCGTGAAAGAAATCTCTTCCGTGACTTTTTCCATGACCGTGTGCAATCTTCGAGCTCCGATATTTTCGGCATCCTCGTTGACTCTCTCCGCTAACTCCGCAATCTCAACAATTGCCTCATCCGTGTACTTCACTTTTATCCCTTCGGTTGCCAAGAGAGCCTTGTACTGCTTGATCAAAGCATTTTCGGGCTCGGTGAGTATCTTGACAAAATCATCCTTATTCAGTGAACTCAGTTCTACTCTGATGGGGAATCTTCCCTGCATTTCAGGAATAAGGTCGGACGGTTTGGTAACATGGAAAGCTCCGGCTCCTATGAAGAGGATATGGTCGGTCCGTACTAAACCATAGCGGGTGTTCACCGTCGTGCCCTCAATGATGGGAAGCAAATCTCTCTGAACTCCCTCGCGACTGACTTCAGGGCCATGTCCTGATTCGCGGCCAGATATTTTATCCACTTCATCCAAGAATATGATCCCAGAATGCTCAACCCTTTCCACAGCCATGCGCGAAACCTGGTCTATATCTATCAGCTTTCTCTGTTCATCCTCCATCAGGTATTCAACAGCTTCCTTGATCTTGACCTTCCGTCTTTTCGTTTTTCCTCCTAAAAACCCAGGGATTAGCTCTTGAATATGAATACCGATCTCCTCGACTCCGCTGCTCGAAAATATCTCAAAAGGAGGAGCCATCGTCTCCTTGACTTCGATCTCAATCATCCTCTCATCCAAAAGGCCTTGTTTGAATTGCTTCCTCAATTTTTCTCTTGTCTCCAAGAAATGTGCCTGTTCATCTTTCTCTACATGATCTTCCGCTTTTCTTTTTAAGCGAGGGAGGAGGATATCCAGTATTTTTTCCTCGACGTTACTCTTGGCCTTTTCGACCACTTCCGCCATTTTTTCTGACTTCACCATGTCCACCGCGATGTGTACCAAATCTCTGATCATGGACTCCACGTCACGGCCGACATACCCAACTTCAGTGAATTTACTGGCTTCAATCTTGAGGAAAGGCGATTGAGTTAGCTTGGCTAACCGGCGAGAGATTTCAGTCTTCCCGACCCCGGTCGGTCCGATCATTAAAATATTTTTAGGAGCAATCTCATCGGCGAGCTCGTCAGGAAGCTTCCGCCTTCGAAACCTGTTTCTCAGCGCTATGGCGACGGCCTTCTTAGCCGCTTCTTGGCCGATGATGTACTTGTCCAGTTCAGCCACAATCTCTCGGGGAGTAAGCTCGGTCTCGCTTAAGACTTTAGGCATTTTTTCCAGGCTCTGAGGGAGGGTTATGGCCATCTAAAGCTCCTTAACCACGAATTTATTATTGGTATAAACGCAGATATCCGAGGTGATCCTCAAAGCTTCCAGGGCAATCTCTTTCGCGGATAAATCCGTATGGTTGGTCAGAGCTCTGGCAGCAGCTAGAGCATAAGGACCTCCTGAACCGATGGCCATGATTCCGTCATCCGGCTCGACAACATCGCCGGTTCCCGAGATTAGGAAGGAGTTATCCTTATCGGCTACGATCAAGAGAGCTTCCAACCTGCGGAGAGCTTTATCCAGCCGCCAGTCCTTGGCCAATTCGATGGCAGCCCGGGAGAGATTCCCTCTGTATTCTTCCAGTTTCGCCTCGAACCTAGAAAATAAAGCAAAAGCATCGGAGGTGGCCCCTGCAAAACCGGCTAAGACCTTTCCCTTGTAAAGAGTTCTTATTTTATTGGCTTTCTGCTTCAAAACAGTCTGACCGATGGTGACCTGACCATCTCCAGCCAAGGCAATTTTGCCCTTATGACGGACACAGATTATGGTTGTTGAATGATTCATGGGAACTCCATTTTTACGTAATAATAATAATTGATGTTTTCAATAAATGCAATGAGTATAGCCCAGAGCCCTCGTGACACCAAAGAAGAAGCTGTAATAACCATTGAAAAATTCCTAAAACACCTCATCCTTGATTTAGTCGGCCAATTTCTAGTAAATTTAAGAGCGAAAACATGGGAATTCCGTACGGATCGATCGGCAACATCCTTGCTTTGGCCCTCGCGATACTTGCCTTCTCCATGGCTGAAAATAAGGGGAGAATCATCATAGCTACAGTCATGGGTTCATTGTTCATCTTGCCTTATCTTTTTTCCTCGGCCGCCCTCTCGATCATCTGCTTTGTCGGCAGGATGGTCTTTGGAATCGGCTGTCTACTCTACATAAAATGGCAAGGAACCCTCTAAAACTAAAGAGAACCATTGAAGGTTAATAATGTAGATTCTTATTTTTTAGAATTAAGACAGGCAGGCCTTAAAATCTGTATCCCAATCCTACACCTGCTCCAAATCCTCCGATATTGATCTTAAAATCAGCGGGCTTCATCTTGCAGTAAGAATAACTGGTATAAATGTCGAGGAATATTCCATTTATGATTTTGACCAATCCACCAGCTTTCATCACGACTCCTACTCCACCCTTGCTCACCTCGCCGAGCACATTCTCTTCATCATACGAGCAATAATTCACGCCAGCTGCTCCATAAATATCTATGCCCGCCCCAGCAGGGAAAATATATTTTATTCCTCCTCCGAAAGCCATTATCCTAAGCTCAGTCTCTTCTTTGGTGAACGTCAACTCCCCTTTCCTGGAAAAATAACTCCCTCCCAGCCAGACCGCAAGCCCCCTCCCGATTTCAACACTCGCTTCTGCTCCAATCTCAATTCCTCCTCCGTAAACATCTCGAAACGCCTCCTCCGAAGGCATAAAATAATGTCCTTTCAGCTCAACCAAAATACCCGCCGCATTGGCTAGCCCGCATAAAAAGATTGTGGCTGCTATTATTCTTATTATTCTTTTCATGGTAATTCCCCCCTCTTATTGGACTGATATGTATGCTGGGTCTCCTTCTCTCCCTTCATCATTCACAGCCACAAGAATATAGGCATACTGCCTGTCTTTATCTACGTTCCTATGCCAGTATTGAAAAGTATCGGCGTTCAACTCGACTAATAGACTCTGACCCTCCCCTTCTACCTGGTAGATTCTGTATTTCACGATATTCACATTGTTCGGGTTCGCCTCCCAGGTGAGCACATTGATGTATTCAGCCTGAGAAAGGGAGCGATTCAACACTTTTTGGCCACTGCAGCTTAAAGGTGGATAGATGATCCTAATAAAATTAGCTGTAATGGATAAGTCTGTATACATAATTACAGTAATAGGATTTGTGGAGCCAGCGAAATCTCCGCTCCATTGTGTAAACATATAATGAGTATAAGGTAAAGCTTTTATCGTTACCTCTGCGCCTGATGGATAAGAGTAAGTCCCTGGAGTAGGATCGGTTGTCCCCCCTGAAGTGCTGGAAATCTTTAGAAAATAAGGTCCCGTCGACTCGCAAACCAGTCTGACAGCAGCATTAGAATTTTGAGGAAAAATTTCATGTGTGTACTCCCATTGCCAAAACCCCCCGCCTGTGCGGGAATCACTTGTTGGATCAGGAGAAGCAGGAGTTTCTGCAACTACAGCATTGGTAACAGTCACGAAATTTCCGCATGAGGGGTCAATGGCTCCGGTTGAGGTCAGCTTTAAGACTAAGAAATCAAAACCTCCGACACCAAAGGACTTTGTTTTTCCGGCAACGATACAGCCTCCATCACTGGTCTGGTCCACAGAAAAAGCACTATCATACTCAGCTCCCCCGTAGGCTTTCTGCCATTTGATTCCACCTTCCGGACCGAGCTTCAAGATCCAAAAATCTACTTTTCCGGCTCCAAAAGACCCTGTCGACCCAGCAACAACATAGCCGCCATCATCTGTCTGCTGAACAGAATGAGCATAATCTCCTCTGCTCCCTCCATAAGTCTTCTGCCATACGATTCCTCCGTTCGAGTCAAGCTTAAAGACCCAGAAATCAAAACCTGCAACTCCAAAAGAGTCTGTTGTTCCTGCAACTATAAATCCGCCATCATTGGTTCGCTGTATGGACTCAGCATAATCTTCCCCTTCTCCGCCATAAGTATTTTCCCATTCAACATATCCGTTTGAGTCAAGCTTTAGAATCCAGAAATCATTTTTTCCAGCCCCGAAGGACTCTGTTTTGCCTGCCACAATAAAACCACCATCATTTGTCTGTTGAACAGAATAGGCATAATCATCTTTCTTCCTTCCGCCATACATACGTTGCCACTCAGGTTCGCCGTTTGAATCGAGCTTTAAGATACAAAAATCATGGTCAAATTTTTCCTCTTCTTCTTCACTCTCCATTTTCCGCCCAGCAACAATATAACCGCCATCGCTTGTCTGCTGTACAGAGTAGGCTCTTTCATAGGAATGATAGTAAGGATCAAGGTCCCCCAAAAACACCAGCCATTGTCTGCTGCCGTCCGGCTTGAGTTTTAGAATCCAATAATCATCCGGGGCATACTCCATTCCGTCCCAGGCTACCCATCCCGCGGCAACGTATCCACCATCGCTTGTTTGTTGAACAGATTGTGCTCCATCAGAATCAAATTTGCCAATGGTTTTCTGCCAAGAAACTTTTCCCTTGGCATTGAGCTTCAAGATCCATACGTCACAATCACCAGCTCCAAAGGAATCCGTGTAGCCGGCCACAATGTATCCACCGTCGCTTGTTTGTTGGATAGAGAACGGACAATCCTCTCCCTTTCCACCATAGGTCCTAGCCCATTGAGCATTGAGTAGCGCAAAGGAAGTAGAAATGAAGAATAGTGCTGCTGTAAAAATGATTTTTTTCATTCTCATTTTATCTCCCTCCCCTTGTGAATCAAGGATAAGTTTTCGATACCTCTTCTTATTTTTTGTGAATTTCTTCCTTAGCAATTGATTAAAAGATGCTGCTTTTCATATTCAAGTATTGATCTTGGTTACAGGAAAAAGTCCTTTATGTCAATTGCAGTTAGACTTTCCCTTTGCTAACTTATTCTTGAAATGGTGGTTCCTCGTTATATTCATAAAATAACCGGAGAGTATGATTTTGTCAACACTTGTGATAATTTCTCCTTTTATCTCCGGAATCTTTCTCTTTTGCTGCGGCAACATCTTCTATTTTCGAAACATTAATTCGCTCATTCATAATGTTCATTAAGTAATTTTAAAGAGAGAATCATGGGAATTATGCTCGGATCGATCAGCGTCGTCATCACAATGACTTGACAGATTCTTGACACTTCCTTAACGTTGAAGCAAAGGGAATATGATATATAAACCCATATAAAGGGAAATTTCCCAGCTTCCTAAGGGCTGAAATGATCGAGAATCTAAAAATAGCTCTTAAAAGACAAAAAAAGCTGATTATTATTTTCCTTTTAACAATCTTACTCCCTTCGGTATCGCTGAGTATCTTTGGCATAAGAGCCATCAGGAATGAAAGGTTTCGGCTGGCCAAACAAACAGAGAACGAACACCGAAGTGCTGCTGATTTTTTAAAGGCGCAAATAAATTCTAGATTNNTAAATTCTCAATTCGAAGATGTGGAAAAGGTTCTTCAAAACCTTGCCCAGAATCCAGCGTTTCATGAAAAGGATTATGCAGCTGTAATAGATTTATTAGGTAACCGATTATTCGATAATCCTTTAATCGACCAAGTATTCGTTGCTTACAAAGACGAAGAGCTTCTGTTCCCTCTGTTTCTGCCTGTCCCGATAAAAACTCTCTTGCCAAGTCTGCCACTCTTAACGACTCTAGAAAAGGAGAAGCTCAAAAGAGCCGAAGAATATGAATTCAAGCTGAAAAAATACAGAAGCGCTCTTCAGCTCTACAAGGAGCTTTCTTTACTTTCTAAAAATAAAACCTTCCAGGCTCAAATGCTTAATAACGCTGCCCGCTGTTTCATGAAGTTAAAAAGTTACGAGCAGGCAGTTATGAATTATTTAAAAATCTGTGATGATTACCCTGAGTGCCTGACATCTTCTCGCCTGCCCTTGGCTCTTATAGCACGTCTACAGATAATCGAGTGTTATCAAAACCTGGAAGATCTTAATAATTCTCTGAAAAGCGCTCTGAATCTATACAGGGATATTTGTCAAAAGAAGTGGAATTTAAACGAAAGCCAATTCAAAACCTACTCTTCGATGGCCGAGGCAGCAATCCAGGAAGTTTTATCTGAAAATCAGAATGATCTCGTTCTTGATGAATACAAGAAAGAATTTGAGCAGTTAAAAGAGCTTCATCAGGAAAAAACAAAGCAATGGCAAATCATCAATAGTATCAAGACTGGCATAATTCCTGAACTCCTCCGACGACTTGAGCAATCAAAATCATACCGCCGGCAAGCCTTTAATTATTCAAAAGCCATCAATGATAGGAATTTCCTCATTCTAGGGGCTATGATTCCCGATAAATCAGGAACGAATTCTTCTGGAATATTGGGTCTCAATCTGAAAAATGAATACTTAGAAAATAAATTATTGAGTGAGATCAGGAAAAATATTCCCTTCAGTGAAAATACAAACATCGTTATCTCAGACTTGTCAGGCCAGGCTTTCTATGGAAAAAAAGAACAGTCGACTCTGCTTCCTACTGTTACCGAATTTTTCGAAGATAATTTCCCTCCTTGGAGAATGGATTTCTATCAAGTTAAGATAAAAAGTTTTGGGCTCATGGATATAAGAAAAAGCTTCTATTTCTGGACTATTGTCACTCTAATCATAGTACTTGTATTCGGCACTGCCCTCATTGTGAGAACAATTGCCCATGACATAGATGTGCTCAAAATAAAATCTGATTTTGTTTCTTCTGTCTCCCACGAATTCAAGACTCCCCTGACCTCAATAAAAGCCTTAACTGAAAGATTACAGGAAGGAAAAGTCAAAGCGCCCGCCAAAATGAAGCAGTATTTCTCAGTTATTTCCCAGGATACAGACAAGTTAACAAGGTTAGTAAGGAATATACTAGATTTTTCTAAGATAGAAGAAGGAAAGAAAGAATATGATTTCATAGAAACAGACGTGGCTCAGTTGATAGCCCAAGAGGTCAAAAATTTTAAAAAAGAAGTCGTCCCAAAAGGATTAGAAATTCATACCCAGATTGCTGATGATGTACCTCTTCTATCTCTTGATAAAGAGGCCATATCCCAGGCTTTCAATAATCTTCTCGACAATGCAGTTAAATTTTCGCCAGATAAAAAAGAAATCCAGGTTCGAGTAAAAAGGGATGAAGACAACGTCATCATAGAAGTTGAAGATGAAGGGGTAGGCATTCCCCAGAATGCATTGGATAAAATATTTGATAAATTTTATCAGTCCAGAAGCGCTCTCCAGCATTCAGTCAAAGGCACAGGATTGGGGCTGACCTTGGCCAAGCATATTATCGAAGCTCATGGAGGAAGAATATCTGTACAGAGCCAAGTCGGCCAGGGAAGTACTTTTTCTTTAATTTTTCCCATTAATAGAGAGTGAGGTTTTTATGGCCAAGAAGATCCTCATCATAGAAGACGAGCCCGGTATCTTATTAAGCCTCAGAGACGAGCTTGAATCTGAAGGGTATATCGTCTATGAAGCCGGAGATGGAGAAAAAGGGCTGGCTCTTACAAAGCAACACAAGCCAGACCTGATTATTCTGGACATTATGCTTCCTGTTCTGGATGGATATGAGGTCTGCAAAAGACTAAGAATGGCAGGAGACACCACACCCGTAGTTATGCTTACTGTCAAGGATAAGGAGATAGACAAAGTGTTGGGCTTAGAGCTAGGCGCTGATGATTATGTCACTAAACCTTTTAGCCTAAGAGAGCTCATGGCGAGAGTGAAGGCCATTTTTCGAAGAACTGAAGAACGTGCCAAAGATTTCTCGACTTACAAGTTTGGCCAGATTGAATTGGATTTCAGGAAATTCGAGGCAAAAAAGAAAGGCAAGAAACTTGAACTAACTCCACTCGAATTTCAGATGTTAAAACTCTTTGTCCAGAAAAAGGAACAGGTGATATCAAGAGATGACTTTCTTGATAAGATATGGGGAGAAGAGAATACATATGTTTCTTTGAGAACCGTAGACAGCCATGTTGCCAATATCCGAAAAAAGATAGAAGATAACCCCTCACACCCGAAACATATCATCAGTATCAGGGGAGTAGGCTATAAATTTATTGATTGATTTGGCCATGAAATTTCATCGTATCTTCACACTTCCTTAACACATGCCATCTGATAAATCATTATATTAGTAGAGAAAACGAGAAGGAGGGATTCGATGAAAAGCCCAAAAAACATCTTTCTTACGCTGCTGATTTCAGCCATCAGTCTTCTTTTTCTATTCACTAACTTATCCTCCCAGCAAACAGCAGGAGAGCTCTATGAAAAAGCGTTGTACTTAGAAGAAGCCAAAGGAGACTTACAGAAGGCGATTGAGCTTTACGAGAAGATTTTAAAACTGTTCCCAGAGAATCGAGAAGTTGCAGCTAAAGCACAACTCCATATCGGTCTCTGCTATGAAAAACTAGGCTTGAAAGAAGCCCAAAAAGCCTTTCAGCAAGTAATTGATAACTACCCTGAACAAGCCGAAGCCGTGAAGGTCGCCAGAGAAAAACTCTCGGTTCTTTTAAAAGCCCAAGCCATGGTCAAAAAGGGCGACCAAGAATTAAGAATGACCAAAATCAAAACAGATGCAGAAAAAATGGCCTTCGCTTTTATCTCCCCTGACGGCAAGAAGCTGGCTTATTTTGGAACTGAGGGCGATATCTGGGTAAGGGATATTGCAAGCGGCGAAGATACTCGTCTCAACCAAACTCCTATGTTTGATTACTGGTGTTTCTGGTCGTCTGATAGTGAATCCATCGCTTATTTAGATGTTCTAAACGGTCTTCATCTGGTTTCAGTTAAAGGAGGTGAGCCAAAAACTCTCATTGAAGCTGATTCAGAATTCAGAAAAGCTGGCAATTATGCCTGGCCAACAGGTTGGACTTCTGACCTCAAAATGATCATTTGCTATATCATTCCCTTAAAAAGGATAAGTGCAATCCCAATTTCAGGTGGAGAATGGAAAGAGATATTTAAATTTTCTGATCCTAAGGAAGCAGAAAAAGTAAGTTTTATGAGTTTGTCGCCGAATGGAAAACTTATCGCCTACTCATCTGCAAAATCAGGCAATGAAGATATTTATATACTGCCTGTAGACGGTGGAGAATCTATCCAGATCACACGTCATCCTGCCTCAGATTCTTGGCCATCTTGGTCTTTTGATAGCCAATGGCTTGCATTCGAGACAAGAAGGAGTGGAGCTAGAGAAATTTGGGTGGCGAAGATTGCTCCTGACGGCAATCTAGAAATTGAGCCAAGCCGAGTAGTTCAAGGTTCTACAAATCCCTCAGCGAGTGGCACTGCATATAATTGGACAAAAGACGGGAAAATTGGAATTTGTATCAGCCGTAGCTTTTCAAATATTTTCGTTGCCAACTTAAAGAACGGAAAAGAAAGTCAACTCACTGATATGCTATGCATGGATGTAATTCCTCGATGGTCACCCGATGGAAAAAAGATTGCTTTTATTTCTGATCGAGGAGAAAAAAGAGACATATGGATAGTGCCCTCAACAGGCGGGGAGGCAAAGCTTATTACTGGAAATATCAGCCAGGGCCAAAGTTATATGTATATATCTTCCCCTTCCTGGTCTCCTGATGGCAAAAACATAGCTTTTACTATTTGGTTTGGCGGAGAAGAAAGAGGAATATGGATAGTTCCCGCAGAAGGAGGAGCAGTAAAAAAAATAAAATTTGATTATGCCGGACATATAAGGGGTACCGATTGGTCTCCTGATGGTAAGAAAATTGCTTTCGCATATTCCAGAATAAAGGATGAAAAAAATCCTATTCCTGATTCAAGAATAGACTATGAAGATATATATACGATTCCAGTTGATGGCGGAGAGCCCACCAGAATAACTAAAGCAGATAAAGAGGAGCTGGATTTTAAAATACCGCGATGGTCACCCGATGGAAAAAAGATGGCCTTTGTTGCTGACGATTGGACAAAGTACCAGGAAGGAAAAGAACCAGAAGGAATATGTATCATAGATATCCAAGAAGGAGGAGACCCGCAAATTATTACGAAAAACCAAAAGGGTTTTATGCTTGGTCTAGACTGGTCGCCAGATGGGAAAAATATAATTTTCCCGATGTGGAAGAAAGACAAGCTGTATTTGCACATGGTATCTGTAGAGGATGGAGAGATACAAGACCTGAATATAGAAGGGCATTGGCCGGATCTTTCTCCGGATGGAAAAAAGATAGCCTATACAAGATTTTCAGGCGGTCGCACAGAATTCTGGATCATTGAAAACTTTCTGCCTGAAGAGAAAAAATAGGCCCGCTATTTCTCTTGGTATTTGATTCTTAAGATAGGCAGAATAAGAAACTTTTAGATGACTGGTCAATCTATTTGAAGGAATGAAATCATAATCCCTGGAAGAGAGATTTTATCTTTTAATTTCGCATAGAAGAACTTACCTGAAAAAAGCTAAAGGAGGGTAAGATGAATTATCTGGGCCTTTACGATCCTACCTATACTCCGACAAAAGTACTAGCGATCCTCCTTAAGGAATCTATAAAGATATTAATTATTAGCGCGATTGTCCTCCTGGCCACCGTTCTTATCTTAATTTTTTATGACTTTTTCTCTGCACCCAAACAGGAGAAACGCTGAGAACCAAAACTTAAATTGACGATTACCATGCCTTAATTTGATCGGCAATTACTTTTGAAAATAACGCTGAATTCTAAATCATTTGTAAGGACTATCTCCGGTGTTTTCTAGACAGGCTTGTTGCTAGAGAGTCTTGCTGCAATAAGGACAGTAGATAAAATCTGGAGCTACGGGTTTTCCGCAGTGCGAGCACTTTCTTTCTTCCCATTCTTTCTCAACATCAATCCTAATTCCTCGTGCATCGAATTTAGTACTACAATTTTCACAGACTAAAAAGAGAATCCCCTTCTTGACAGGAAAGAGAGGAATGAAAAAGACACTCAGATAATGGTCAACCCTTTTCAGATAGACCTCAATATGGCCGCAGGCAGGACAGGATTTCGGCTGCTTATCAAGAACAACAGTCTTGGGTTGGATGCCGCCGATGAAGAAAAACATCAATCCTTTTTTCTCCAGAGTTATGATAATAAAGAAAAGATGACCTGGCAACTGTGGAGCCACTTTTTATTTCATATTCATAAATAATATAATTCCTTGAAAGACTGAAGAAAAATGACTCGGCTAAAGCTTCCAGAATCGATTTCCGGGGGATTATTGCTCTCTTACCAATGCAACGCCGAATGCCGCCACTGCATGTATGCCTGCTCTCCAAAGTGGAAAGGCTGGATTTCAGAAGAGGATATAAAATCTGTCTTGAGCATATTGGCTGGAAGAATCAAGTACAGCCCGTTCGGGCCTGAAAGCGTGAGTCTGAATCACGGTCTTCATTTCACTGGAGGAGAACCATTCCTGAACTTCGAGCTCCTCTCCAAGGCAGTCACCATCGCCCGAGAACTCAATATTCCCTCCACATTCGTGGAAACCAATTGCTACTGGTGCTCGGATGACAAGAAGACGAGAGAGAAACTCCTGCTGCTCAAAGAGAGCGGCCTGCAAGGAATTTTAATCTCTGTGAATCCTTTTTATCTGGAATATGTACCTTTTGAGCGAACAGAAAGAGGGATCAGACACGCTCTTGAAATCTTTGGTAAAAATGTAGTGGTTTATCAACTTGAGTATTATTTTCGTTTTAAGAAATTAGGTATTGCAGGAACCATCTCCATGGAAGACTATCTCAAGGAGCAATCGGACAGTCTGACCGAGAACGTGGAGATGTTCTTGATGGGAAGAGCTGTCTCCAGATTGAAACATCTCTACCCAAAACATCCAGCGGACTCCTTCCTAGGAATGCCGTGTAATCCGCCCTTCTTGAGAAACTGGCACAATCACTTCGATAATTACGGAAATTATATGCCTGGATACTGCGGAGGAATATCTCTGGGGAGTTGGCGAAATATGGATAAGCTTCACCAAAAAGGAATAGACCTTGATAGTCATCCGGTCCTAAAATTCTTCGTTGAACAGGATTTTAAAGGACTCCTGCAATTCGCAAAAGGTTTCGGTTTCCAAGAAATAAAAGAAGGATACATCTCCAAGTGTGATATTTGTCTTGATATCAGAAAATATCTTTTGACCAAGAAAGAATTCGATGAGCTCAAACCTAAAGAATTTTATTCCTATTTATAGTAATTAAAAAATAGAAGTCTAAAAGCTCTGGATAAAATGGATATTAAGGAGATTCATTACTAAATAAATTTGATCTGGAAATGCTACCAGGACAACAAGAAATTTTTCTGTATTGAGAACAAATAGAAGGAAAATACTGAGATAGCTTCGCTTCGCTCGCTATGACACTTCTATAATTTCAAGGTCAATCGGTATCGGTAGCCTAAATCCTTCAATTTAAATTTCAAGGAGCTTATCACCTTGATTTCCGGGGTATTCCATTTGGCTATACAGGCATAGACTTCTTTATGTCCCTGCTGGCGGGCGTACTCGATGATCTCCTTATGGAGCTTTGTTGAAATCCCCTGATTCCTGTAAGGCTTGGAAACAAAAGTGATCTGGAGGAAGAACTCTGGAGTAATCCACTTGGGCGAAACAGGAAGGATGTCGTACATATTGTCGACTTCTGGAGCACCGAGCGAAGGATAGCCCATAAGATACCCCACGACCTTGTTGTCCACAACAGCAACTAACGTCTTGTATTTGTTTCCCATCTTTAAATAGCGGTCCCGGTAGTCCTCTATTCCTGACTTAATCTGAATATCCTTGAATTTCTTGGCCAATTCTGATTCCAGTTCTCTGACCAGCTCCAGGACCCGCTCCAAGTCCTTTTCTTGGTATTCCCTTATCTTTACATCTAAATCCATCTTTAATCCATTAATCCTCTATCTGAAACGCACTTTTCAATA
Organism: Candidatus Aminicenantota bacterium; assembly: GCA_011772495.1. Classification (GTDB taxonomy): domain Bacteria; phylum Acidobacteriota; class Aminicenantia; order Aminicenantales; family Aminicenantaceae; genus WVZL01. Next base: position 3,314 of record WVZL01000048.1, on the reverse strand, counting down.
AAATTAGATCCCTCATTATGGTTGTCGTTAATGCTCAACCTATGAGAACAGGGATTCGACGGGTTTTAGGTTTATCGAGCTCGGCCACCCACTTCCAGTTGAACAGCCTTCTTGAGAAGGGTCTGGCCCTTAGCTGACTTGACAAGAACTGTAAAGGCGGGCCTCCCCTGCTTGATGAGCCTGACGTCTTCCTCGTTGAGGTTTATTTTAGCTGGAGTCGGAGGGAGTCTATTGGGAGCAAACCTTGGGAACCTTGCCAAAACCCTACGCCCTCTAACAACTTCAAGGGAGACAAAATCAAGACCGCTCATCTTGAGAACAAATTGACGGGGATCTAATCTATAACACATAGGGCAATCCAGAATCTTTATGATTCGGACCTTTTTGGGGTAAGGCCTGATTATTAACTCCAGAGCAATGATCGTGATCATCGGCCCGCTCAACTCATCATAATCAGGACTCTCGAGCGTGATCTCGTAGATTCCGGGGGCAAGATAAGTTCCATCATGTTTTCTCCCCACTGTCCAGACAAAAGAATTCCCGGTTACGGGGACAGGCGGAGAGATGATGTCCATCCCGCAGAAGAGCGTGCAGTTCTGGGGAACGCAGTTGAAGTACACACTATGAGTCCATTGAATGGTCGTGCTGACGCCCCTAAGGAATATTTGTCCGGTTGAGGGAGCGGTGATGTTTATATTAGCTCCCGAGGCAATCGTGATCACTGGGCCGCCCAGCACATCATAATCATCGCTCTCGATAGTGATCTCATAACTTTGGTCAGGTAGAAGAATCGTCCCGTTCTGTTTCATCCCCACCGTCCACACAAAAGAATCTGCGGTCACTGGAATCGGAGGAGAGATGATATCGTTCCCACAATAAATCGTGCAGGTCTGGGGAACAGATTCAAAGTAGGCAGAGTGAGTCCACTGAATGGTATAGGTCGTGCACATGTTCAGTGTCGTGCCATTCGGGGGGGCAGTGATTGTTATTAAGGGATCCGGACCCGCGGAAAAGGCGAGTGAAGTCCAGAGCAGAATCGTCCCCAAAACAAAGACTTTTTTAGCCATAGCTGACTCCTTTCGCAATTTTTTAAAATCAGCCTTAAGCAGAAGAAATTTAGTTGGCTATAATTTAAAAAAAATATGTAGGTGTGTCAATTGTCAAAATCGGGAAAACCTCACCTTCACTTCCTGCCCGATTCAGATAAATTAGTCATAAGGATAGATGGTTTCTATGGTAGAACACAGGCCATTTTTCTAAGGCTTGGCTTCAAATGCAGCTTCAAGATCCTTATCTCCATCTTTGACGGTGACTTTTTACTGTGTTATAAGAAATAAGGAATTTCGGGTGTGAAACTCAAGCAAAGGCCTGCGAATTGTTCTGGTTTCTCGGATATATGCTTGTCCTTTTCAAAAATCAAGAGATAAGGTTAATATGAAAGAGGATTTTATGTCTATTTGCTTCAAGCTTAAAATTAATCTTGATTCTAAGATATATGCAAGGAGGAGATTGTCATGAAGAAATGGATTGTCTTTTTTATTGGTTTTATTTTCACAGTAGGCTTTAGTTTTTCACAAACCATAACAGTCACCAAACCAGATCAGAATTCAGACTGGGAAATAGGGCAGAGTTACCTGATTACCTGGACAAAGTCCGGAGAGATGCATAATACTGTAAGGATTCAGCTCTATAAGGGCCTACAAACTCTTGTATTGACACTTACAGGCTCAACTCCCAATGATGGATCATACCAATGGCAGATTCCTCAAACTGTTAGTCCCGACTTTTATCATATAAGGGTTAGAACTATAGATGGAGAAGTAACAGGCGTTAGCGCCGCTTTTAGAATCTCAGCTCCGGTTATAAACAAGCCTGATCTTAAGGTCGTGGACACTTTTGTCGAACCCAAACCGCGACGCGTTAATGAAACCATAACCTTTAGCACCAAGGTCCAGAATATAGGCAATCGGAAAGCCGATGCTTGCGATGGCAAGATCTTGATCACCGGCCCCCAAGGTTTTCAGCCCAGAACCATACCTCTGAGAATTCCCGAGCTTGAGCCTAACCGATGGTCCTTGCTCCCGTCAATCTACACCTTACCCCTCCACGGAGTGTACAAAAACACCATTACCCTTGATACCAACGATGATAATGATGAGATATACGAAAATAACAATGAAAAAGTAAAATTATACACCGTTGATCCCGCCCCTCTACCTGACTTGATCGTTTGTATACGGAATGGAGGATCTGTTCGTATTAATGTTAAGAGGAAAGTTTGGGCCAGTGTAAGAAATATTGGAGATGCTCCTTCAGCCAAATGCAGGCTGCGGTGGTTCATCAAGCAGAATGACGTCAAATTTTTCAATGTTCCCCGCCTGGGTCCAGGGCAACACATAGTTTTTTACCGCGAGCCGAGATGGCCGACAAAGGGTTCTAAAAGGATGGAAGCCATTGTTGATTATTATGGAGTAGTAGATGAGAAAAAAGAATACAACAATTCAGTTGAAGGACAAATTACAGTTCTCTTGCCTTCCCAATACTATCGTGGCGGTGTGGCAAGCAAAAAATGCTCAAATTCAGATTGATACAGCAAAATTCACAGGATTGGTATTGAAAAGGCCATAGAGATTTTATAACAGTATGAAGGTCAGGACAAATCAGGAAAGAAAAGCGTTAAGTTTTAAATGAGAGAGAGATCTACAAAACTTGCATCCAAAAAATTTTAAGTAAAGAAAAAAGTAGGTGGGTAAAAAAACCCGGCAACGACCTACTCTCCCACTCAGTCGCCCGAGCAGTACCATCGGCACTAAAGAGCTTAACTTCCGTGTTCGGAATGGGAACGGGTGTTACCTCTTTGTTATGGTTGCCGGGATTATGTACAAAATCCTAACAGAAAGTTAAAAAAGGGGACGGTTCTATTCTTGAAAAACGGAACCGTCCCTTTTTTGGCTATAGGTTTTTTGCCTTGATAAACTTTATGGTCAAGCCTCACGGTCTATTAGTACTGGTTAGCTAAATCCATCACTGGACTTACACATCCAGCCTATCAACCTTGTAGTCTACAAGGGACCTTTAGCCCCGAAGGGAGGGAAATCTAATCTTAGGGCAAGCTTCCCGCTTATATGCCTTCAGCGGTTATCTTTTCCGAACGTAGCTACCCAGCTATGCCCCTGGCGGGACAACTGGTACACCATAGGTTCGTCCGTTCCGGTCCTTTCGTACTAGGAACAGCCCCCTTCAAATTTCCTGCGCCTACCGCGGATAGGGACCGAACTGTCTCGCGACGTTCTAAACCCAGCTCACGTACCGCT
>WVZL01000037.1 GCA_011772495.1 Candidatus Aminicenantota bacterium | reverse complement strand
ACCTGGACGAAAGGAGAAGAAATGGGCAGGAAACGTTACACAGCAGAACAAATCATCGGCATTCTTCTCAAAGCTGAATTCGGTGATAATAGTAACATCTGGTTCAGATTTGTATCTCTCGGCTATTTCTGCCACTTCCTCAAAATTTCTTATAGATTTGGGATGCCATTCAATCTTCAGGACGCTGAAGTCATCCTTTCTAATCCAAATTTTTCCAAAAGCAACAAATTGCTCATTTGACTTCGGAATGGCCTCCAAAATAACTATAGTATCATCAACCGCCTCTTCTTCAGTCACGATTCTATAATCAAAATATTCTTGTCTCGCCTTGCTCAGAAGGTCAATCGGCCCGTAGAGTATGTTTTGGTATTGGAAAGCAGAGTTTTTAAATCAGCATTTTTTTCATATTTCTTCCTGCCGTTTTCTTCTAACAAAATCCGGGCTTCTTCTATTCCATAATCTTTCTTGATGAACTGGTAATCATAAACATAAGTGTTTTCTCTAAATCGTGGACGAATCCAGGGGTAATCTCGAGATCAATCAATTTTCTCTGAGATCTCCTCAAGGCAGACAAAATCAATAGCTGCTTTTTCCAGTAAACGGCAGTATTCGCTTGTTTTGCTCAGTATTTCTTTTAATCTTTCTTGTTCAGTATTTATGTCAGCGATCCCCTGACTTATAGGAAGTTGAGAAGCCGTCAACATGAAAGGAGAAAATAGCAATATCATGACAACGATATTCTTTATCACTCTCTCTGTTACCTCCCCTTGATCATAAAATACCATAGTAAAGCAAGAAGGCAAAATTAGCTTCAAACAAAAAACTTAACCAGAGAAAGCATAAACAGAAAGAAAGCGAAGCTGTAGCATAGGGAATCGACAAGTTATTCCATAACCATTCTAAGACGAACATTTACGCCTGATACGACTAAAATAAAGGGAAGCACAACGATGATGGAGGAAATCAAAAAAATTAATATTTTAGTTAATACGAGCTTTCAGATATAATGGCCTTAAGCAAGAAAGCAAATATTCAGAGATCCTTGGCGGCGCTTTCTTTCGAGCAAAGCAAAGGACTCAGGGTGACAGCACGATATCATTCTAAGCGAAGCTAAGAATCTGAGCGTGCTGAAAGGAGGATGAAAATATGTTTCCTACCAAGACTTTTTATGGAATGGCTACAGCCACAGCACTGGTTTATCTTTGTTTAATAGTGGCCCCTCTATCTGCTCAAACTGAAGATCTGAGCCAGCCTCCAGATCCAGCTGACAAAGGTATTCCAAGATTGGAGAGCGTCCTGTCAGAATTGCTGGACATGTTTGAAAAGGGAGGCATTGGAAGAGCTATCGCCTTTGCCAGGAAGAGGGGTATCAAGATTCACAATGGCAGAATCAGAGTCAGAGCAGAGATGGAATCTGAAGAACAGGCCAAAAGTTTCCGATTGCCTGGCGTGACGGTCGAGACAACGCACCGCAACCTTGTCAGACTCTTGGTCCCGCTCGGTCGTATCAGGGCTTTAGTTGCCGCTCCTGGTGTTAAGTTTGTCCGCGAGCCTATGAAGCCACTTTCGCTGGCAGGTAATGTCACCAGCGAAGGAGTACCTGTTACCGGAGCTGACACTTGGCATACCGCTGGCTTCATAGGAGAAGGCGTCAAGGTGGCTGTCCTTGACTGTGATGGTTTTGCGGGTTATCAAGCCCTGCTGGGAACCGACTTGCCCCCAGTAGAGAGGGTGGTCGTGGAATCTTTCCGCTGGGATGGCAACATCGAGGCCGGTGTTCACGGAACAGCCTGTGCTGAGGTCGTTTACGACATGGCGCCGGGAGCGACACTGTATTTGGTTAACTACGCCGATGAAGTGGGAATGTTCCAGGCTATCTTGTGGCTGATCGGCCAGGGCGTGGATGCGATCACCCACTCCTGCGGCTGGGTCAACATCGGCCCCTACGATGGTACAGGTGGAATCTGCGATACAGTCAACATGGCCTATGATGGTGGCATCTTCTGGGCTAACAGTATAGGAAATCAGGCAGAGCGGCATTGGGAAGGCTACTTCCAGGATAAGGATCGTGATTCTTGGCATGACTTCGCACGTCGTGATGAAACCATTGCTATATCTGCTTCCGGAGGAGACATGATATATGTTTTTCTCAGCTGGAACGATTGGGGACCGCTCTGGCCCCTCGTCTCTGGAGGATCCACCCATGACTACGATCTTTACCTGTTAGATGCATCCCTGAACGTAGTAGCCTCTTCTTTAAACTACCAAGATGGGAATGCGGACCCGATAGAAGGAATAGCCTACTCTGTACCTGCCTCAGGGATCTATCACGTGGCAGTTCATAACTATGCTGCCAGCGGAGACCATCATCTGGAGATATACAGCTTCCGTCATAACCTTCAACACCAGGTCCCTGAAAGCAGCTTGATGATCCCGGCAGATGCCACTGGAGCCGTAGCAGCCGGAGCGGCTCATTGGAATAGCAAGGCGCTTGAATCCTTCAGTTCTTGGGGACCACCTGATAAGGAGGGCGGAGGACCACCGGATTACCATTATCCAGCATACAAGCCTGAACTCCTGAGTCCCGACGACATATCAACCCTTACCTACCCGGGAGGATTTCGGGGCACATCTCCATCCAGCCCGCACATCGCCGGCGCCGCAGCCTTGCTGCTTTCATCTAATTCGCAATATTCAGGTTCTACTCCAGATCAACTCCGAGCCGTACTCACAGAAAACGCAACAAACAACGGATACGGTACGCTTCCGGACTGGGAACATGGCCATGGCTTCTTGACAATGCCTGCTCTAGAAGGCAACAACCCTCCGGTGGCTGTAGATGATGACTACAGTGCTACTGAGAACACGACTCTTGAGGTATCTGCTCCTGGCGTTCTTGACAACGACAGCGACCCGAATAACGATCCACTGACAGCAACTTTGGTTAGCGACCCCTCAAATGGCACCCTATCAAGTTTTTTACCTGATGGTTCCTTCACCTACGTGCCCAACCTGGACTTCACCGGAACAGACAATTTTACCTATAAAGCAAACGATGGCCTCGTGGATAGCAACGAAGCGACGGTGACTATTACTATCAGTACAGCTGGCGCGATGCACGTTCAATCGATTGAATTGAGTATAAAAACCAAGGGGCCCAAAAGCGAAGCAATTGCTGAAGTAAAGATTCTGGATGAGAATGGAGAACCAGTATCCGGAGCTGAAGTTGCTGGCACTTTTACTGGTCTAGGAATAGGCGCGAGTTCTGAAACTACTTCTGGCACTACCAATAGGAAGGGAATTGCCAAACTTAAGATTGAAAGGCAGGGCCAAATTACCTCTTTCGATTTCTGCGTCGATGATGTCATCCATTCCTCCAATATCTATAATCCTGCTGCCAATGTTGAAACTTGTGATTCTTATTGAAAACTGAAACAGAATTGTCTTTCCAGAAGTGACCTGCCCCCACTGCAATAAGGGGAAAAAACAAAAAATTCCTACGTCAAATCTTGACCCATATATGCCCACCTGTTTAGTAACTATTGGTTTTTGAATTCAACGCCTTCTTATACAGGCTTCTTAACCATTACCATCATTACTCAATCCTGGTCAGATGGCTTCATGAAAGTAGGAGTATAAGTTTCGGCATCTTTACTTTTAAGAATCCAGGGATAGAATAGAGATCGATAAAGGTAAAGAAGAGGAGGAATAAATGAACACCAAAAAAAGAACTGCCTCCCCGATTGGGATTTTGATTTTACTCGCCCTCGCCTATTTGGCTTTTGCCTATCCAACAATATTTCCCACTGGAACCACCATATATAAGCCTAAGGAATGCTACAATAGTTATATTCTGATCCCAGATCATGCCTCCCTAGGCAATCACCCCTCTGCTAAAGTCAGAGCCAAAAGCAGAATCCCCGATGATATCCGTCTTATTGACATGAATGGCAATGTGGTACACACCTGGAAGGTTGAGGCCAATTTCAATAAACGATGCCGACTGCTGCCCAACGGCCATCTGCTTTATGTTGCTCCAGAAAAAACGATCATAGAATATGACTGGGAAGGCAATATCGTATGGACTCACGAAGGTATTGACTCAATAAATGACCTGCGGTGGCTGCCCAACAATAACAGGTTATTCCTTGCTCATGAACCGCTGCCTGAGCATTATCAGAAACAGGTCAAAGATGTAGAAATCTCTCCCTGGTGGACGCTTCGAAAAAGAGGAAGCGAAGAGAAGCAATTTGGGGGCGACATCTATGAAGTGACGCCGGATAAGAAAATTGTATGGGAGTGGCATGCCTATAATCATCTTGATCTGAATAGATTTTCACCCGTCACTCCGGAGGGTGACTGGATTCACATGAATTCAATGGCTCCTCTTCCGGAGAACAAATGGTACGATGCCGGTGACAGGAGGTTTAAGCCAGGCAACATCCTCATAAATCCGAGAAACATTGATACACTTTACATCGTAGATAAAGAAACAAAAAAGATAGTATGGGAGTGGACTCACGATTATAAGGGCGGATTATCACATTGTCATGAGCCTGAAATGATAGAGAAAGGATTGCCTGGGGAAGGAAACATTATCTTATTCGACAACGGACTTTTTCCCAGACACAGGACTCATTGCGGACAGACTTTTATAATTGAATTCAACCCAGTGACCAAGGAGATCGTTTGGAAGTACGAGACCGAAGGATACGCAAACATTAAATTCTTCAGCAAGACCATGGGATCGCAGAAGAGACTTCCCAACGGAAACACGTTCATAGCCGAGGACAATACCGGGAGACTCTTTCAGATAAAACCTGATGGCGAGATAGTCTGGGAATACGTGAATAGAGGGGGCACCTGCCGTCCTTTTCCCGTTGCCTATGATCACTGCCCGCAGTTAAAAGCCTTAGCGCACCCTCCTGAGCAGGCCGTAACACCACCGAACAACCTGGAATGGCACCTTAAGCCCGATGTACTCAGAAAAAAGACCAATTAAAATCCTCCTTATGATTGTTCACCTCTGAACACCGCCTGTTTCGTAAACGTACACTTCGCCACCTTGAATTCCTGATAATCCGCGGCTTATTCCCTTACAGGAAAGAAATGGTATATATTTTGCAAATGCTTAGGAGCAGAGGAGCATGAGATGTTTAAAAATTATTTAAAGATCGCTTTACGCAACCTGGCTAAACAGAAGATCTACTCAGCCATCAACATGCTGGGTTTGGCCGTCGGTCTGGCCGGTGCCATTCTGACCTTCCTCTTCGTGCAGCATGAACTGTCCTACGACCGGTTTCATGAAAACACGGAGAACTTATACCGTCTTTATACCATCTGGCATAAGGAAGACGGAAGCATTGAAAGAAACTGGAGAAGAGTCACCTTTCCAATGGGGCCAGCCGTGGAAGAGTATTTTCCAGAAATCGCTTACTCCATCCGCGTTGACAACACCAATGCTACTGTCAAGATAGGGGGAAATCTCTACAACGAAAAAATCACCCAGGTCGATAAGTCCTTCTTCCTGGCGTTTTCATTTCCTCTGATCATGGGCAATCCCTCTTCTGTATTCTCCCAGGATTATTCCCTGGTCCTCACCGAAAATCAGGCTCGTAAATATTTCGGAGATGCCAATCCCATCGGCCAAACCTTGACCCTGATCCACGGACAGGACCAGAACGACTTTGTGGTGACCGGAGTCAGCGCCCAACCTCCTTCTAACTCTTCCATTACCTACGACATCCTGATCGATATAGAAAGCGGGAACCGGCTGAACATGAACGCCAGGTGGATTGATAACTGGGGCGGCTTTGCGTGGCTGAATTATATCCTGGTTCAAAGCGAAAGTTCAGTGGACAGCTTGCTGCAGAGATTTGCTGGTTTTACTGAACTGTATTACGCTTCCTTCATCGAGACATTCCGGGAGCGGGCAGATTGGAAGGGGGAAGGATCCCCGATCTCGTTCGGACTTCAGCCCATAGCGCGTGTCCACCTTGATCCCCAGGTCAAGGGATCTCTCAATTTGAGCGCTGTATTCATCCTCAGCGGAATAGCCTTCATCGTCCTGTTTATCGCCTGTGTCAATTTTATGAACCTGTCCATTGGCCGGGCTTCGACACGCTCATTAGAGGTCGGCATGCGCAAAGTCCTGGGAGCAGAACGCCGGCAACTCATGCGCCAGTTCTGGGGAGAATTCCTGGTCATAACCGGGATCGCTATGACCGCGGGTCTGGCCCTCGCAGAGCTCATGCTGCCGATATTCAACCGCCTATCTGGCAGGAGCTTGAGCTTAGAAAAAATATTCCAGCCCGCAAATTTTTTCATCCTGCTGGCCCTGTTTATCATCGTGGGTCTCGCCTCCGGAAGTTACCCGGCTCTGGTCATGTCCAGGTTCCAGCCAGTGGAAATCCTCAGAGGAAAGTTGAGAATCGGGGGGAAAAATCCCCTGACCAGAATCCTGGTGGTCGTCCAATTTGCCCTCTCTGTTTTCCTCATCATCGCTGCGATCATCATGGGGCGCCAGATCCATTTCATGCTCACAGCAGACCCTGGCTTTAAAAAAGAAGGTGTGGTAGCTGTTCAGACCCAGGAGCCGGATGCTGAGGCTAGCAACGCAATCCTGAAGCTCTTCCGAGACCGTTTAAACCAGGAACCGAAAATCGCTTCCATCTCAGGAACGACGGCTGCCCTCGGCATGGTGGCGACCTATCCATTTAAGAAAGACGGTCGTGAAATCGACGTCTACCAGAACCGGGTGGATTATGATTTCTTCAAGACCATGGGTATCGAAGTGGTTCAGGGACGCACCTTCTCTCCTGAATTCGCCACCGATGTGGAAGGTGTGGTCGTCAACCAGAAACTCATCAAAGAACTGGAGATAGAAGATCCCATCGGCAAGCCGCTCAAGGGGTATTACATGAACCTGACCGTCATCGGCGTGGTCAGGGATTACATTACTGAAGATTTCCGCCACAACATCCTCCCGGCCTTGCATCACATCAGGCCCACCTGGAGGATAAGAAACGTCCTGGTGCGGATATCCCCACAGAACATCTCTGAGACCCTGTCGCTACTGGAAAGAACCTGGAAGGACATCCAGCCGAATAAACCCTTCCTCTACTCCTTCCTGGATGAGACGATGGAGGCCATGTACAACGAGGAGAAAAGATGGGGAGCCATCGTTGGTTATTCCTCTGGATTGGCGGTCCTCATCGCCTGTATGGGCATCTTTGGCCTGACATCTATCACGGTGAGCCGCAGGACCAAAGAGATCGGTATCCGCAAAGTAATGGGTGCGAATGTCCCTCAGATCATCCACGCCTTAATCAAGGAGTTCATCTGGCTAGTGAGTATCGCCAACATCCTTGCCTGGCCTTTAGCCTTTCTTGTCATGAGGACGCTGCTCAACAATTATTACTACCGCATTTCCCTGGGACCTCAGTATTTCCTCCTGGCCGGAGTTCTGTCCTTTTCCATCGCCATGCTCACCACAGCCTTCCTGGCTGGCCGCGCAGCAGTGGCCAATCCAGTGGACTCACTACGGTATGAATGATTGGGGATGTTCCCTTAATGACCTTTGGCATTCTCTAAATTCACATGTATTCATTGTCTAGCTCTCCAGCGTATTAAGTTATTCAACAGAAACTCTAGATAGCAGCCAAGGACGCAGAACCTTATCCATTCCTGGCTTTCCCTCGGCTTGACATGATTCTTTCTCTTGATATATATTCCTCCGAGATACAAACGCAAAAAAGATGGGACATAAATCGACCTCACCATTGGTCATTGATTGACTGAGAACAACAAAGGAGATATAGAGTTATGAAAAGAAATTATTTTATTGTGGGTTTGATACTCCTTATTTTCTTCGTTATCTCATTTTTAACGAACATCCTGGGGCCGTTGATCCCGGATATCATAAACAGCTTCAGCTTGAGCCTGACCCTGGCGGGATTTCTTCCCTTTTCTTTCTTCATCGCTTATGGTGTCATGTCCATTCCAGCCGGGATGCTGATAGAGCGGTACCGGGAAAAACCTGTTCTGCTGGCAGCCTTCATCATCGCCTTTGCTGGCTCGTTCTTCTTTGCCACCTTACCTTATTTTCCTGTGGCATTGATCTCCTTGTTTCTTATAGGAATCGGCATGGCCATGCTGCAGGTGGCCATCAATCCCCTGCTTCGGGTGGCAGGAGGGGAAGAGCATTTCGCCTTCAACTCTGTGTTGGGCCAGCTCGTTTTCGGTCTGGCCTCGTTCATAAGCCCCCAAGTCTATACCTACCTTGTCCTCAACTTACAGGATTACTCAGACCGCGTGAATATTTTGATCAAATCCCTGGCTAAAGTGGTTCCAGACAATCTCCCCTGGATATCCCTGTACTGGGTGTTTGCCGTGGTTACCCTTATAATGGTTCTAATTATCCGCGCCGTCAGATTGCCCAAAGTGGTGCTCAAAGAAGACGAGCGGACCGGACCCTGGCAAACATACAGAGAGCTTTTTCGGAAGAAGCTCGTGATTCTCTATTTCCTCGCTATTTTTGCCTATGTAGGCTCTGAACAAGGAGTGGCTAACTGGATTTCAAAATTTCTGGCCACCTACCATGGGTACGATCCTCAAACCACCGGTGCTGATACTGTTTCCTATTTTTGGGGATTGATGACTGCCGGCTGTTTGCTCGGTTTGCTCCTTCTGAAGCTCTTTGACAGCCGACGGGTGTTGATCGGATTTTCCAGCGCCGCTCTTATCTGTCTCTCTTTAGCCCTTTTCGGATCGGCTAAACTAGCGCTCTATGCTTTTCCTCTGGTGGGTTTTTTCGCTTCAGTGATGTGGTCGATCATCTTCTCGCTCGCGCTCAACTCTGTGGAAAAACATCACGGTTCTTTCTCTGGAATCTTGTGTACGGCCATTATCGGCGGAGCGGTGGTTCCTCTGGTTGTGGGCTGGCTGGGTGATCTGCTCGGTCTGCGCTTCGGCATGATGTTTCTTTATATCACCCTTGGTTATATTTTGAGCATCGGATTCTGGTCCAAGCCCCTAATCACCAATGTCACCATCAGCCTGAGAAGGAAAAAAGCGAAGGTGGCATCATCATGACCACAGAAGCCATTATCGGCGTTGACCTGGGCGGAACTAAAGTCAGCCTAGGCAAAGTCCAAAAAAATAGGATCATAAAACACACAACTTCCGATATATCTGCAGAGGGATCTGAAGAGCAAATTCTCGGCGAAATCATTAAAGCCACCGAAGAAATATTCGACCCTGGTGTGGCCGGGATCGGCGTCGGAGTGCCTAGCGTGGTGGATGTGGAGAGAGGGATTGTCTATGAAGTCCAGAATATTGCTTCGTGGAAAGAAGTTCCCTTAAAGGAGATATTGGAAAACCATTTCCATAAGCCGGTTTATGTCAACAACGATGCCAATTGTTTTGCAGTGGGGGAAAAACACTTTGGCAAGGGAAAAGAATACAGTCATTTTGTAGGAGTAACCCTAGGCACTGGACTGGGTGCAGGGATTATCATCAACAACCGGCTTTACTGCGGTCCTAACTGCGGCGCAGGCGAGTTCGGTTCCATTCCCTATAAGAAATCCATCCTGGAGCACTACTGCGGCGGACAGTTCTTTATGAGTGAACACGGAATCAGGGGAGAACAGGTTCATGCCATGGCAAAGCAGGGCGATAAAACCGCCCTGGAAATATTCGAGCAGTTCGGCACTCATATGGGCGAGGCGATGATGATCATCATGTTTGCCGTAGATCCAGAAGCCATCATACTCGGCGGCGCTGTTGCCCATTCTTTTTCCTTCTTTGAAAAGTCGATGTGGGAAAGAATGAAAACTTTTCCCTATCAACATGCTGTCGAACGGCTGGTGATTGAAGTGACCGATCAGCCTCAGATAGCGATCCTAGGAGCTGCTGCCCTGTACTATGATGCTCAGTTGCGATAGAGTCTGAGTGCTAAAATGGAGCCCACCTTAAGGCTAATCATTAGACTTGAATAATTTTATCAATCACTTGAATGACCTGCATCAAGGCGCGACTCGTATGAAAGGCAGTTTTCCATTCCGAACCTTTATCAGTCGTTAAAGGCCTGCCTGAATCCCAATACACATCTTGATACCAGCCTCCGTATTCATGATCAACTTGATAGGTCCAAATCCAATCAAACAATTTCACCATGGCTTCAAAATATTTTTCTTCCCTTGTCCATTCATAGGCATAGACTAAGGCATTAAGCATTTCAGCTTGTTCCCACCATGCTTTTAAAAGACGATTTTCAGGAAGATTGGTTGCTTTCAGCACATGACCTGCCATGGGACCAAAAGCTGCTAATCCTCCCCTCTCTTGGTCAAATCCATAACTTAACGCATGATCGATGAGGCCGAGTATGGTCTTTCCACATTCTTTTTTCGAATATCGCAATAAATCAACAGCTTCGAGCAATAGCCAGGCCAATTCAACATTTAGTCCATACGACGTCGTCCATTTTCCCTCTACATCTGGTACGGGATTCCAATCATAATCAAAGGCTGTGACTCCACAGCAATATTCCGGATGGATGCCTTTATTCATGATTAAATGAAATATATTTTGTAAGGCCTCTAGATGCCTTGGGTCTTTTGAGGCCTTGTATAGATAAATCAAGCCTTCCATGACGTTGGTGTGCATATCAATGGTCTTGATACTCTGCCGATCACCCAAATTCATCTGTTCACTGTTCAATACAGGCCAGGGGCCATCGTCAAAATCCTCTATAAAGCCGAATTCTCTATCAGCTGCGTTTTCCACCAGAACATCGAATACCTTATTCGCCCATTCTAAGGCTTCTTTTCTTCGTGAAGCACAGTAATACTCGGATAAACCTGTCATGGCATAACCGTGGAAATCAGTATTTTTTCTTTTGTTTATTGGCTTACCATCGCGAGCCACAGAGAAATAAAACCCACCCTCATCATGATCCCACATGGTTTGAATGACATAATCAAAGGCCTCATGGGCGATGTCAAGATACCCTTTATCTGTGATCCCAAACCTATGAGCTGCTGACAGGCTCCAAATCATTCTTACCTGCATGATAAATACTTTTTCAGAAGTATCGATGAGTTTTCCTGTCCTATCCAATCGGGTTAGAAAACCTCCGTACTCCTTGTCCCACGTATTTTTGGTCCAGAAAGGCAAAACATTGTTCTTTAGATCGCTTTCTGCTTTTTTCTGTATTTCTGACAACTTACTTCTAATTCTTTGCTCAATGGGCATATCTGCTCTTCTGCTTAATATTATATTAAATATGACCTTAGGCGTCATTTCTTATTCATTCCAAAAGAATCCTATATAGAATTATGATATGGGTAAGACAGGAGCTGAGCAAGAAAGGACGACGATATTGATTTTCTAAAAAGTCAACAATCAGAAAGGAAAAGCTATGAAAGCCTTTATTCCCTATACCGTCATGTTGTCCTTAAAGGGCCTGTGGAATAGAAAAATATGATTCAAGTGGATATAATCATTAAAGAAAATATTGGCCATCTAAACCGGATTATTTCTGGGTATTTTCAAGGAGGGCATCTAATCTTTCTCTTTCAGCAGGAAGCATGAGATGATAGTACTGTTTTTTATAGTCACTGAGTATATCAAATGCCTTAACTTTATCCCCAGTGTTTAGATAGAAAGTGGCAAGAGCAAAAAGAGCCTTCCTGAAATCTGGATCTACTTCAAGAGCTTTTTCCCAGCAGTAGATAGCTCCTTCCCGATTTCCTGCGTTCTTGTAGGCATGACCTAAGCCATAGTAAGGAGCTGCATATTCGGGATCGAGTTCTATAGCTCTTTTGTAGTATTCGAAGCATCTAGAAAAAATGGAGGAATTTCTTGTTTGTAGACCATAGGAATGGTAGGCATTGGCGAGGTTGTTGTTAAGCCCGGGCATCTTATCATCAAGGGAAAGACCCATCTTGTAAGCTTTGATCGCCTCCTCAAAATTGCCTTTCTTGTCATAGGCAAACCCCAGATTGTTCCATATTGAAGGATCATACTCTGCTTCTCTAATACTCGTTTTTTTAAAACTGCTGATGGCTTTGTCATACTGTTGGTCAACTACGAGCAGCTTCATGTATTCGATGAATATTTCGTAGTTTGAGGGGAGAGCTTTTAGTCCTTGCTCCAGGATAACAATAGCCTCTTTTGTATTTCCTTTCTCTTGATAGATAGAAGCAAGGATTTTATACGGTAAATCTATATTTTTTCTCTCCTGTATGATTTCCTTCAAAAGCTTGATTCCAGCCTCTTGTTTACCATCTTCATACAGCTCCCAAGCCTCCCTTGCCTTATTTGCGTAGGGAAGGATAATCTTTATATCATCTTGAATTCCAAAATTCTTCTTTGGCGAAACTTGAACGCTCGAGACATAGCCCAAGCTGGCCAGCTTTTCCCGGGTTTCCCGATCGACTTTTTGAACAGCATCAATTTTCTCGGATGGTGTCAGATCATCAATGATTTTCTTGAGCTGCGAGGTGAGCTCGACTATTTTTTTTCGTTCAGCCAGGTTGTTGAGCTCATCAAAATCTTGGTCCAGGTCATACAATTCAGGAATGGGAGAATCAATGAATTTTTTCTTCTCGAGAATAAAACCCTTCAGGGGTGCCCATCCCCGGCTGTAGTAGGGATACAAAGACTCGAAATAGATTGGCCTTTCGGGGAGCTTCCCTCCCTTCAAAGCTGGGAGGAGGGAGGTTCCTTGAAGGAAAGACGGCTTCTCGATTCCCAGAACATCACAAACTGTCGGGAATATGTCAATATGACTTACGTAATGCTCAACGCGACCCGGGACTGTTGCCGGATGGAAAATGATGAGAGGGATCCAGATGGAAGAGTTGTAGGCGAAAAAACCATGAGTCTTCTCACCATGCTCACCCAATGATTCACCATGGTCCCCAGTGAAAATGATGAGAGTCGAATCGAACAGGCTGTTCTCTTTCAGGTGATCAAAGAGCTTTCCCAGGGCCAGATCGACATAGGCAACCTCCCCTTCATACAGATGTTCTTGGTATTGAGTCTTGAAAGGCTCAGGCGGCTCGTAGGGAGTATGCGGATCCCAACAATGGACCCAGAGAAACCAAGGGGATTTTCCTCCTTCCAACCATCCCAGGGCGCCCTTGATCACAGCTTCAGCACTTCTCTCTAAAGCTGTAAAATTTTCAGCGTGAATGCGACTGTAATTATCGTCGTAAATTTCGAAACCCTGGGATAGCCCGAACCTTGAGTCAAGAGGGTAAGCGCCCACGAACGCCCCGGTTGCATAACCATGATTCTTGAGGTGCTCAGCTAAGGTTAATAACTCTTCCCTTACGATAAAATTTAAATTTTCATGAACGCCGTGATAAATAGGAGTTGTCCCAAGGAGTATGTTCACATGAGAGGGCAGTGTAGTGGAGGTGTTGGCAAAGGCTCTTGAAAAAAGCACGCCTCTCTCCGCAAGGTCATCGATATACGGAGTTTTGGGGAGCTGGCTGCCATAACAGCTCAACCTATCCGCCCTGAGCGTATCTATCGTAATGAGAAGGATATTGAGTTTGTCTTTAGCTTTCAGGATGGGATTCCCGAGCAATGCAGCAGAGAAAACTCCCAAGACCAAGCAGCTCAAAAGAAGAGGATAAGAATAAATCTTTCTCACAGCTAAACTCTACTCACATTTATAGGATTATCGGGAAATGGACTATTCTCCTTTTCCGTATCGGATATCATGTGGTCACAGAGATATATTACACAAAAAGGAGAAAACTCTGCAACTTCACTATCCTAACACTATTTTCCCCAATTTTCTCCAGCTGACATGCTCGAATTAACATATCACACTCAAAACGGCAATGTGAATGGCTAGAAAGAGAGACAAAACAACAGTATCTTCGCCTTTCCCACTCAATATAACATCTTGAAAAATTAAAGGTTGAGATTCAATCCCTTTTATATAAGTTAAAAATGGGTATAATATTTTTTTTAAAGAAAGATAACATGAGAAAAGTCCTAATATTTATTTTTGCATTTATTTTAATGATATTCTGCTCAACCTGCCTAACAAAAATAGACAGTACATTTTCCCAGAAACCTCCTGGTTATTTAAAAGTTTCACAGGTCCCTCAATTCATAACTTTTGGCTTTGATGATAACGGTTTTTCAGGGCTTGAAAATTCTGGCGGAACCGGCGGAGTCAAGTTTATCATTGATCTTTTTGCCTCCAGGAATAATCCATCTGGCACTGGAAACGAAAGAACTTATGATGGAGCGCAGACTCACTTTTCCATGTACTGTGTCACAGGATATATTGATAACAATAAAATTGAGAATCCTGTCTTCGTAAAAAGAGCCTGGAAGGAAGCACTTCTGGAAGGAAATGAAATCGGGGTCCATACTCACCAGCATAAACACGGGATTCCATTGAGTATTCAGGAATGGGAATCGGAGATTGAGACCTGTATGGACTGGCTGACAAAACCCTTTGACTCTCAAGAGTCAATAGCTGAACCTGATAACACCAAAGGGATTGGAATGAATCCATCCGAGATATATGGTTTTAGAGCACCCTATTTAGAATATAACGATAATGCCTTTAAAGCCATCTATAGAAAAGGTTTTCTGTATGACTCCAGCATTGAGGAAGGATTCCAGGATGATCAGGACGGAACAAATTTTCTCTGGCCCTACACACTGGATACGGGCAGCCAGGGAGATAAAATTCTAGCTATAGATCAGCAACGAAAACCCGTATCTTCTTATCCAGGATTATGGGAAATCCCGGGTTATGCGGTCATCGTTCCACCTGATAGTTTGTGTATCAAATACGGAGCTAGGCCTGGTTTAAGAAGAAAAATGAAGCAGGTCCAGGATTATTTTGATGAAGACGAAGGAAAAATCACCGGATTCGACTGGAATTTATGGATTGTGTTCGGAATGACCAAATCTGAATTCTTGGCGACCTTAAAATACACCCTCGATTTGAGGCTTAAGGGAAACAGATGTCCGATGGCTTTCGGAACCCACAGTGACATCTATTCTTCAAAATTTCAGGATCTTCCTAATACAACTTTTGAGGAGAGACAGGAGGCTCTTATTGAATTTATCGATTACGCTCTGAGTAAACCTTGGGTCAGAATCGTGAGCGCCAAAGAGTTACTGGACTGGCTAAGGAATCCCTCGCCTTTGTAGGCAGTTTTGGTACGCAAAACCATTAAGTCTATCTTCAGCCTTTTGAGCAAACTGACTTCGGATTTCGCCGTAATGAGAGGAATGAGTTCAAATTGCTGGCCTTGTCGTTTTGAATGTGAGACTCTCGTTTTTAGGATTTCAATGGAGCTAACTGTAAAAAAATTAATAATAAAGAAATTTGGATTGAGAAAAAGATCAGCTGTGTTAAGTTTCTGAACGGAGCAATAAACCGAAAATTCTGCGAAGAAGAGCTAAGACCAGGCGGATTTGCTCTTAAGATGCCTAAAAATTAGACAAATTTTCATTTCATTCTCTATCCTCCTTATTATCAATAAGTTCCCAAAATTTCGTATCTTTCCACCCCGTCTATATGTCTAAAAAGCAGACAATTTTAACCCTCTATACCTATTCCTCTCATGGATCTGAAGGAACGAAAAAGCCGTTATTCCGCTGGTTGAATATTTTTTTAGAATCGATTCAGCTCATAATAACAGGGATAGGATGCTTCTTTATTTAGATTATTGCGCTGTTATAAGGGCTGCAGGAATTGATTGGTATGTTTTTTGCTAATTGAAAGGAATGAATAATAAAGTGCATCTTAAGTATAAGTAATTATTCATGAATAAAATTTGAAAGGAATTGCTATCTTTCATACTAACTTTATTCATAAATAAGGAGGTGAGAATAGAAGTAAGAAAAAAACTTAGGACGTTTAGTCTTGAAGTGAAAGGCTTCAAGGCAGGGCAAATGAAAAATAAAAAAGTTTGTAGCAGGAGGGTTTAATGAGAAAATTATTACTTTTTTCTTTCATGCTTTTTCTTGCGGTTGGGTTATCCTTTTCCCAAATCGGGCAAGTGGGAAAAATTCAGGGGACGGTCTTTGATGATCAACAGATTCCCCTTCCTGGAGTAACAGTTTCCATCACTTCTCCCTCTCTTATTTCTCCCGAAGTGTCTCAAATCACCACTGCCAGTGGTGTTTTCCGATTTCCTTCTCTTCCTCCCGGGACTTATCAAGTTACTTTCGTGCTCCAAGGATTTAGTACATTCGTCAGAAAAGGAATAATTGTTAATGCGACTAAAACGACTACTTTAGATGTCAATTTGACCATTGCGACAATTGAGGAACAAGTAACAGTCGAAGGAAAAGCTCCGACAATCGATAAACAAATGTCTTCAAAAACAACAACAATAGACGAGGAGTTCATTTACATGGTTCCTTCACCCAGAGTCCTTACGGATTTCTTCAATATGGTACCCGGAGTTACAGAAGAAACGGCTCATGGTAGTGCTGAAATAAGCAACTCTTATAACCTTGATGGAGTTAATCTCGGAGATGCTGCAACAGGTACTCAGGGAGTTAGTTTTGGCGCAGATATCATAGAAGAATTATCTGTTGAAACAGGCGGTCTCAATGCCCAATATGGGCACGTTCAAGGCGCAATGCTTAATGTTATTACGAAATCAGGTGGCAATGAGTTCACCGGATCAGCAAGTTTCTATTTAGACCATGAAAAATTCCAGTCAACCAATACTAAAGGAACTGAGTTAGAAGGCAGAAAAGTAGGTTCTCATATAGCTTATGAACCTGTGTTTACGCTTGGTGGGGCTATTATTAAGAATAAACTCTGGTTCTTTATGCATGGAAGTCTAAAGATCAATGAAGATTATGTAACAGGTTATCCTGCTGATAAGGAAGAAGAAATACCCATAAGAAAGAGGAAATTCTTTCCTTACTTCAAATTGTCATTCCAGCCTAACCAGGCCAATAAATTCATATTGTCCTATAACTTCTATGACAACAGAAATGACCACAGAGGTGCTGAGTATACGGAAAGTGAAGAATCAACACGTCTTCAGAAAAATCCAGCCCATATTTTCAATTTTCACTGGACACATTTTTTCAATCAGAACTTTTACAGCAACCTGAAGTTAGCCATGATCCAGAGGAACTTCAATATTGATGCTAAAATCAATGAACCTTATTACTGGGATTTTCTTACAGAAATAGGAACTGGAGGATATTGGAGAAATAAAGATGACAACGTAAGAGACAGATACCAGGCTAACCTTGATGCAACACTCTTTACTGATGATTTGGCAGGAAGTCATGAAATCAGGTTTGGTGCTGAAGTCACTATGTTTAAAAGTGGCTGGCTTATTGAAACTGTCGGAGATCCTAATTCAGGTGCCTGCTGGAATGGAATGCTTGGAGACGACTATTATGTTGGATATCAAATAACCGGATATGACAGAAAAGAAGATGTTTTGGATGTTCATGCTTATGTGCAGGATACATGGACTATATCAGACAGGGTTACTCTAAATCTTGGCTTACGTTTTGAATTCAACAGTCTTTGGTGGCCAGCACAGGGAAGTTCTGAACCCATCATTTATAATGAAGCTGGGTGGGACTTTAACATTACGAGACAGATTGAAGAGCGAAAAAAGGTTTACGCCTGGAAAAATTTAGCTCCCAGAGTGGGTATTATCTATGATGTTTTCGGTGATGGGGCAACGCTGGTAAAAGGGAGTTATAGCCGAATGATCATCCCCAACCAGTTAGGATACGTGAACATCTCTCATCCGAATGGATGGTTTGGCATGGTTGAGTATTATAATCCTGACGGAACGGCTTTTTATGCCTATCCCTGGAATTTACCCGGCGAAGGTGCACCGACTGTAGGGCATCCAGATTATCCACTTGTCGCACCCTATCAGGATGAAATAACAGTAGGGTTCGAAAGAGAACTTCTCGAAGACTGGTCTGTAGGTGCAAGATATATCAGAAAATGGGATAGGAGACTTGTCCATGTTGTTGATGCCGCCCAGCTAGATCTTGAAACATTAATGGAAGATGGAATACTTAACTGGACAAACTGGACACCCGTAACAACAACAGATCCTTATAACAGTCAGCAGATTACTTTCTATGAGATGATAGATCCTTATGCCATAGATCAATACATACTGAACCCGCCAAATGCAAACAGAAGTTATGATGGAGTGGAGCTGATTCTCAAAAAACGATACTCAAACGGATGGCAACTGATGGCGTCTTATGTTTACCAGAATTCAAGAGGCCTGGTTGATACCAATCGAGGAAGTCAGTCCCTTGGAACATCTGCTTTATTCAACAACCCGAATGCACATATGAACATGATCGGGAGATTCCCTCTTGAAAGAAGACACCAGTTCAAACTTCAGGGCACGATCAGAGGTCCTTGGGGCATTAATTTGGGGACATATTTCAGAGCTATGTCAGGAGAGAGATATACAAGACGCGTAAGGTCGCAGGATCTTCCAATCACCTTAAGCCAAGGTAGAGAGATTATAAATGCGGAAGAAAGAGGCAGTACTAATTATGATCCGTGGTATATTCTAGATCTCAGACTGGAAAAATCCTTTCAATTCGGAAGTGCCCTTTCCATATCATTTTTCTCAGATTGCTTTAACCTTTTTAATTCTGGAGCCGTTGAAGAGGTCTACACAATCTCTAGTAATCAGAACAAACCATTTGGACTTGAGGAAGAAATTATAGATCCCAGAATATTCAGACTCGGGATCAAAATAGAGTGGTAACAAGCTGAAGTTGTAAAAGGGGGAAACACAAAAAGTGTTTCCCCCTTTTTTTTTAAAAAATACAAAACAGCGGTGCTAAACAATGAAAAAAAACTTAAAGTTTTGCTTGATCTCAATAATACTGCTTTTCTTTGTGATGAATGGGAAACTAGTATGCAAAGCCAGAAACATCATGCTTGTTTTTGATTTAAAAGATTATAAGGTTGAAATAAAAAGAGCTGTTGAATATTTCTTTAATCATGAATTGACTCCAGATGACCAGGTTATAGTCATAACTCCAGCTAGAAAGCTTTACAGCTTTTCCAAAAATACCCTTCAAAGATCAAAAAAACAGATCATAAGCCAAATCAATGATGCCCTGAGGAAACACGCGATGATTAATGCAAGTGATTACCGGACAATATACGATCAGATGAAAGACATTGTTAGACTCATAGAAGATGATCAAAACCTAGGTTATTCCACCAGGATAAACTCATATTTAAAAGATTATGAAGCCAACAGAAAACAACTTTACAGTATTCGAATGGTCAGTCAATCCATGCTTTTAGAGCTTTCGGAAATATATAAAAAAACAGATGAAAATTCTGACAACCAAATATATATTTTCTTTGAAAAAGTGTTAAGACCGATCCCGAGCAAAGATACCATGGAAAAATTAAGAGCTAATTATGATGTTTCCTTTAAAGCAGTTGAAGTCTTTCTGGAGGAAAAGTTTAAAATGAAGATGGAACTGGACAAGGTGTTGAAGGAATTCAAGAAAGCCAACATAAAATTTAACCTGATTTATATCAATCCTAAAGTGCACAAACACTACAAATTCCAGAGGGTCGAGAATTCAGGGGACTTTTATGATGCCATGTCAGAGCTGGTTGAAGAGACGGGAGGAGTTAAGATAACGACTTCTCAACCAAAAGCAATCTTTGAGAATAATTAAAATAAAACAATTTTCCTGGATGATTTTAATTTACTGACTTGCTTCCTTGATCAGAGTATCCAGTTGCTTCTGTTCTTGGGTGCTTAACTTGGAGAAATATTTTTCCTTGCAAATCGTCAAATATTTCAAAGCTTTTTTCTTTTCCCCCATTTCTAGATAAGTGATACCCAGGTTAAAATAGATATAGGTGAATTCAGGGTCAATTTGAAGAGATTTTTCCCAGTAATAAATGGCTTTATCGCGGTTGCCCGCAAAGCTGTAAGCCGCTGCCAGTCCATTCAGGGCCGAGACCAGTTCCGGATTGGAATCCAATGCGCGGCGATAGAAATCAATGGATAAAGAATGAAACTCTTTTTCCTTTTTTAAACGAAAGAGGGTCAAGTATAAACTTCCGATACTGCTTAGGGTGAATGCATTTTTTTTATCCTTAAGGAGAGAATTTTCATATGCTTCAAGAGCTTTTTGGTAATCTCCTGTATGGAAATATGCCTGTCCTAATAGATTATAAATCTGAGGAATCTTATGTTCATGGGATAAGATTTGTAAGCATAAACTGATAACCTGATTGTACCTTTTCATCTTTAATAGCAATACTCCCAATCGCGTGTTCAAATTGAGTGCTTCTTGAGTATCATAGGTTCCACTTTTCATTAAGTTATTTGTTATTCTTTCAACTTCACTTATTTCTCCTAATACATTCAGTAATTCAGCGTATTCGATCTGGATATGAGTATTAAAAGGTTCCAGTTCAAGAGCTTTTTGATAGAATGGCAGGGCCTCAGTGAACGATCCTTCTTTAAAATAGATTCTTCCAAGAATCATATTAGCATGAGTATTGATGGGATTTTGATGCAGTATTATTCGGCATAATTCTTTTGCCTCGGATGTTCTTTTCGTGTCAAGATACAATGTTGCCAGCCATACTTTATAACGGTCTATTTCGGGGAAATCAGTGATCGCTTGATTTAGCGTCTTTTCCAGTTGAGGGAAGTTTTTTTTCATTGTGTACAAGGCACGTAAACCATCATACAATTGGGTCATTTTTATTCCTGGATTTTCTTCGACAATTTGATTCAGCCTGCGTTCTGCTTCTTCGAGATCTCCATCTCTAATAAAATCATTTGCATCTTTTATCGTATACAACAAATCAATGCCTTCTTTAGGGTCAACGATTTTGCCAGGGCTGGAGGTAAAGGATGAAATATAGCCAAGTGATTCCAATTTATTTTTGTCCGCAAGGCTTAATTTCCGGCGCATTGAGCTCTGAAGATTGCCATGGAGTGATAGGTATTTATTGAGTTTCTTATCCATTTTTTCTGCCAGGGCGACTTTTTCATTAAATAAGTTTTTTCTTTCTTTGGGATCTTTTTCTAAATCATATAATTCAGGGATAGGTAAAGAAACATACTTAAAATTTTCAAAAATGATACCCGTTAGAGGTGCCCAATTCTCATTCTCTTTCCCATACATACTCTCAAAATATATTAAATTGGATGAATGTTTCTTTTCTTTTGAAGCGAAGAAAGGTAGCAAGTTTTCACCTTGAAGGTTAGGCGGTATCTTGATTCCAAACAGGGCAAGAATAGTGGGCATGATGTCAATCAATTTTACCGGATGGTCAATTATGGTTCCCTTAGAGAATATACTCGGATTATAAAAAATCAAAGGCACTTTTAAACTCTCTTCATAGCAAAAAATACCATGGCCTTTCTCTTTATGTTCTCCAAAGGCTTCGCCATGGTCTCCGATGAAGACAATAATAGTTTTGTCTAATAATTGTTTGGCTTTCAAATCTGTTATGATTTTATCTACATAAATGTCTACATATGCGATTTCGCCATGGTAAGGCTGTGTGCTAAATTTCTCTTTAAATTCTGTTGGAGGGGTATAGGGATAATGAGGGTCATAAAAGTGAATCCAAGAGAAAAATTTATTTTTATAATTTTTTTCAAACCAGTCTTTGAATTTTGCATACACTCGATCTGCCGGAATCTCGCTGTCAGTGTTTTCAAAAACGGTTTTATAATCAAGGGAATCATCATAAATGTCGAAGCCCTGGTTTAGACCGAATTTTGCCTCCAATACAAAAGCCCCGATTGCCGCATAAGTTTCATATCCCATCTCTTGAAAAAATTCAGCGAGGGTACGTTCATTTTTATTCAAGACATAAGTGCCGTTATTTCTTACTCCGTGCGCAATTGGCTCCCTGCCGGTAAAAAATGAACAGAAAGAAGGAAGGGTTAGAGGAACTGAAGCATAACAATTCTTAAACATCACTCCGCTTCCTGCCATTTGGTCAATATTGGGAGTCTCGGCTACTTCAGACCCATAGCAGCCAAGACTGTCAGCCCTGAGCGTATCAATGGTTATAAAAAGAAGGTTGTAATTTGTATCTTTTTTGAGAGTTGGTACGTTCTCCTTAATTTTGAAGGGAATCAAGAGAAATATTAATGCGATTAATGCTGCCAAAAATATCGAAAGAGCAACAAATTTCGAACGAGTCTTCATAATCATATTGTATAAGAACAATGCTATTAGTCAATCATTTGAAAAAAGCATAATATCAAATCCGGGTTCGAGTCTATTGCTGCAGGCAGACATTGAGGGGTACGTGCAAATGTGGTGCCATTTTCATCGCCTTCGTGAACAAGATTAGGATCTTTCTCCAGGATCGCTTTTAATTTTACTAGGTCTCATCTTTCACCTAAAGCTCAACTTTGGAGCTTAAACTCTGCCTCTGGCTGTCCAACAGGAGATTCGCCCTCATATCGTCACTATTGACCAGGCCATTTTTTGTGTGGTATGTTTTTTCGCAACCGTCGCGCGTGGATATAAAAAAGCTTTTGAATGGAGCTGCTGTCCCCGAGGTAATCAGGAGAAGGCCCCGGGAAAGAATGTAGGCAGCAAGATTAAAGAAGGTGAAGGAGAATACTATGATGAAATCATCGCCACTCAAGAAAAAATCATCGGGCTTTATTTTTCTTATCCTGAGTGTGTCTCTTATCCTCTGCAATCCTTTAAGCAGTCAGGATAGGACAGAATATGAAAAAGTGATCTCCAGCGACTGGCATCTCCGCTCATCCCTTGAAGTGAAAGAGGAGGGGAAAAAGGTCTCCAGCCCCGATTATGACCTGAAGGGCTGGTATGCAGCCGAGGTCCCCACCACGGTCCTGGCTGCCCTGGTTAAAAATGGAATCTATAAGGACCCTTATTTCGGCAAAAATCTAGACGATATTCCAACTCAACCTTTTAAACAGCCCTGGTGGTACCGAAAGGAATTCGAAGTCAAAATCAAAAAATCCTCCGAGCACGCCCGCTTGATATTTTATGGGATCAACTACAGCGCTGACGTCTGGCTCAACGGCCATAAAATTGCCTCCTCAGGTTCCCTTGTGGGAGCCTTCCGCATTTTTGAGATAGATATCACAAGTCTGGTCGAAAACGGAAAAAATGTGCTCGCGGTCATGGTCTTTCCGCCCCGACCAGGAGATTTTACAGTCGGTTTTGTGGACTGGAATCCTAGACCTCCTGACGAAAACATGGGAATCTGGCGAGAGGTAAAACTGCGGGTGAATGGCCCTGTTTCCATAAACCAGACTTTTATCCAGAGCAAGGTCGATCTTAAAACTCTTGAAGAAGCCGCACTAACTTGCACAGCAGAGCTGGTCAACCACAGCCATCAGCAAGTTCAAGGTGTGCTGAGGGGTGAAATGGAAGGAGTCCGATTCAGCCAGGAATATTCCCTAAAACCCTACGAGCGCCAGACAATTCTCTTCAATCCAGAAAAATATGCCGAATTGACCCTGCGTCAACCAAGGTTATGGTGGCCTAACAATCTGGGCGAGCAAAGTCTGTACAGACTCACGTTAAGCGCATTCGTTAGCGATGTGAAATCCGATAAACAGCACGTCTCCTTCGGAATCCGGGAAGTCTCGGATTATGTTAATGAGGAAGGCCATCGAGGTTATAAGGTCAACGGCAAAAAAGTCATGATTCGAGGCGGCGGCTGGGTTGATGATCTGATGCTGGCGGACGATCCCAGAAAAATCGAAGCTCAGATCAAGTATGCCAAGCACATGAACCTGAACGCTATCCGCCTGGAAGGATTCTGGGGAAGCAGCGAAAGACTCTACGAGCTGGCCGACAAATACGGAATCTTGCTGATGGTAGGCTGGAGCTGTCACTGGGAGTGGGACGAATACCTGGGAAAATATTGCGATGATGAATTTGGTGGAGTGCTGACGCGAGAAGATATGGAGCTGGTGGCAAAATCCTTCCAAGATCAGGTCACCTGGCTCCGAAATCATCCCAGCATTTTTGTCTGGGCCCTAGCCAGCGACAAGCTGCCAAGACCTGAACTGGAGAAAAGCTACCGAAAAAGTCTAATGGTCATCGACCCCAGCCGACCGATCCTGGTCTCAACAGCCTATCGAGAAAGCGTGATCAGCGGACCCAGCCGAGTTAAAATGAACGGGCCTTATGATTATGTGACACCCAACTACTGGTATGAGGACAAAGAGCATGGGGGAGCGTTTGGCTACAATTCAGAAACAGGACCAGGACCTCAACCTCCTCCTTTAGAAAGCCTCAAGAAGATGATCCCAGAGGATCACCTGTGGCCAATCGATGATTACTGGGATTATCACTGCGGACGTTTTGAATTCAACACCCTGGACCGTTACAGAAAAGCACTCGATAGCCGCTACGGTGCGCCCGGAAATCTAGCTGAGTTTGTTGAAAAAGCCCAGTTGGCCAACTATGAAGCGATGCGGGCCATGTTTGAAGCCTTTGCCGCCCATAAACCCATTACCACCGGAATCATTCAGTGGATGTTCAATTCTGCCTGGCCTGAAATGTACTGGCAGTTTTTCGATTATTACTTGATGCCCAACGGGGCCTTCTACGGAGCCAGAAAAGCCTGTACCCCTATCCATATCCTCTATCATTACGGCGATGAGGGGATCTATGTCTCTAATGAGACCCATGTGCTGGCCAAAGATTTGAAAGCAGAAATTCGTATCTTGAATATCCAGGCTAAAGTTCTTTTCAAGGAGAAGAAAAACATAAACATCAAAGCCTACTCCTCCCAGCGAATCTGGCAACTGCCTGAAATCGATGTCCCAGAAAAAGTCTATTTCGTTGATCTAAGACTCAAGGGTAAAAAAGGAAAAATGACCAGCCACAATTTTTACTGGCTGTCCACAAAAAAAGATATACTGGATGAAGAGGGAACAGAATGGTTTGTCACTCCTAACAAGGAATATGCGGATTTCACAGGATTAGAAGGGCTTCCTGAAGTAAAAATCCCCATTAGATTCAGATTTAAACAGAACGACGATAAAGGAGAAGTCCGAGTGAGGGTGAACAACCGCTCAAAATATATTGCCTTTTTTATCCATTTCAACGTCGCTGGAAGCAAAAGCGGGAATTCCGTGTTACCCATCTTCTGGGATGACAATTACATCTCTCTTCTACCGGGGGAAAAAAGAGAAATCAGCGCCCATTTTGCCTGGGATGACTTGAATGGAGAGACCCCTCTGCTCGAAGTGGGCGGCTGGAATCTGCCTCTGAGACGATTTAAGAAATAAGCATCCCTTATCTCTCAGCCGCCATCAAGAGCAGTATCTGGATATTTCATCCGAAATCTTTAGAATCATGATCAAATCTTGAGCAATATAATTCTTTTTTTTGTTCAAAATTGAACAGGCAATGTCCCTAGCCGTACAATTTTATTCACTTTTTATTGATGGGGAGAGTCGTTCCGCCTGGAGAGAATGGATGGCATGGTTTTTGCATACCTAATACTGCAAGGTATATAAGAATGTTAGGTATTAGATTCTAACACAGAGAAATGACATCCCAGGTCCTAGAATATCCGCGATTCGAGGTGTCCGCGCTAATAAAATAATAATCTGATATTAGGGAAAGGAAATGACGACCTCGGTTTTTTTCGAACGGCTCGGGTAGGTTATAATAAGGAGAAGAAAAATGCTTGACCTGGAAAAGGCTATAAGGAATTGGCGGAAGGCCCTCCATAAAATTGAATCCCTTGAGGATGGACACATTGCGGAATTGGAAGCCCATCTCAGGGATGAGTTAGAAGAGCGCCTCAACCGCGGCGAAAACGAAGATGAGGCTTTCCAGAAAGCTATAACAAATATAGGCACTGTCTTGGACATCGGAGCCGAAGTCTACAAGGCCAACACGCGCAGCCTTTACAGCCGCCCTCCCTGGGAGCAGGGTCGTTTCATGCCCGCTCTTATCTGGAACTACATCAAAATTGCTTTGCGTAAGATCAAGAGGCAGAAGGGTTTTTCTCTCATCAATATTGCTGGTCTAGCCGTAGGAATGGCTGCCTGTATCCTCATCCTCATCTGGGTACAAGATGAGCTGAGTTATGATAAATTCCATAAAAACAGGGATCAGATCTTCCGCATCAACGTTGTGGACACTTCTGGGGGAACAACATTCTATCAGGCTGGGTCACCCGCCCCTCTCGGGCAGGCAATGCTTACTGAACTCCCAGAAGTTGAGAACTTTGTTCGTGTACAGGCAGGGTGGCCGCGATGGAACCTTAACTTCGGGGAAAAGCGCTTCCTGGAGGAATACTTGGCTGCAGTAGGTCCCGCATTCTTTGAAATCTTCCAGTTCCCTTTTATAAAAGGCGACCCGAAAACAGCCTTAGACGACCGCTATTCGATCGTCCTCACCGAGGACCTGGCCAAAAAAATCTTTGGCGACGAAGACCCCATGGGAAAAATCGTTCAGTTGAACAATACGGACATGACAGTGACGGGGGTCATCAATAACCTCCCCCGGAATTCCCACCTCCGTTTCACATTTGCCTTCCCAGCTGTCAACATGACCAAGTGGCGGGAATCAAAATTGGACGAGTGGAGCTACGACCAATTTGCGACCTATGTTGTCCTGCGTAAGAATGCCAACATCACCAACGTCAATAAGAAGATGATGAACATCGTCAAGCAGCACCTTCCCCAAACCCAGGGTAGAGTCTATCTCCAGCCGCTCAGGAGGATTCATCTACATTCCACAGGTATCAATACCTGGATGCTGGCTTATCCCAACAAGGGCAACATCACCTATGTCTACATCTTTTCCTTAACAGCCTTCTGCATCCTGCTCCTGGCCTGCGTCAACTTCATGAATCTATCCACAGCCCGGCACTCCACCCGGGCCAAGGAAGTTGGAATGCGAAAGGTCGTGGGTGCCCGGAAGTCAGACCTGATCAGGCAATTTTTGGGAGAATCCACCCTCCTCACTTTTATAGCGCTCGCCATCAGTGTCCTCCTGGTAGAATTGATACTTCCCACATTCAGCAGATTGGCCGGTAAAGGACTGAGCCTGTTTCAATCAGGAAACTGGCAGATTCTGGCTGGTTTGTTCATCATCGCCCTGGTTACCAGCCTTATTTCTGGAAGCTACCCTGCTGTTTTCCTTTCCTCATTCCAGCCGGTCAAGGTCATCAAGAACGTCCGGCAGCTAGGAACAAGCCGTGGAGGAGCTCTGCGCAAGGTCCTGGTTGTCTTTCAGTTCACATTTACCATCGGCCTGCTGATCTGCACGGCTGTCATCTACCTCCAGCTTTACTTCATGCAGAACAGGGACTTGGGCTATGATACGGATAACATCGTTTATTTCGCTGGTTATAATGACTACGAAACAAACTACGAGGCCGCAAAAAATGAGCTGCTGCAGAACCCGGACATCCTGGGCGTCTGCCGAGGTTTCCCTCCTCCAGCAGGCGAATGGGGAACGACTGAGGTCGATTGGGAGGGAAGGGATTCATCCCTGGAGGTTAAGATCGCCAGGGGTCCCTGCAGTTACGACTATTTGAAAGTCTTTAACCTGAAAATAGTCAAAGGACGTTTCTTCTCCTCAAAATATGCCAATGATGACCAGAACTGGGTGCTGAATGAGACAGCCATCAAGGCGATGGGAGTGGAAGATCCTGTCGGCAAATGGTTTTCTCTCAAAGACCAAAAAGGTACGATCATCGGAATCTTAAAAGATTTCCACGGGTCTTCTCTGCATAACCCGATCGCTCCAGTGGCCATGCAGCCCGGCCGAGGATTTCATGTGTTCGTAAAATACAGACCTGAAAATATCGGGGCTCTCATGGCATTTTTGAAGACAAAATGGGATAAATTTGTGGGAACCCACATCCCCTTCCGGTATGAATTCATAGATGAGAATATTAAAAACTGGTATAAGACAGAGCAGCGGATAGGAAACATATTCCGGTATTTTACAGTATTGACCGTGTTCATTGCTTGTTTAGGGCTATTTGGTTTGGCCTCGTTCATGGCCGAGCGCCGGACAAAGGAGATTGGCATTCGGAAAGTCCTGGGAGCAGGAGTATCAGGGATTGTGCTGCTGCTGACCAAGGAATTTGCCAAATGGGTTATGGTGGCCAATGTGATCGCCTGGCCTTTGGCCTATTTTGTCTCGAAGAGATGGTTACAGGGATTCGCCTATCGAATTGACCTAGGATGGGAAATCTTTGTGCTTTCTGCTTTTGTGGCCTTGTTGATTGCCGTAGGAACGGTTAGCTATCAGGCCGTCAAGGCAGCGATAGCAAACCCGGTGAAAGCTCTTCGGTATGAGTAGCTAGCTTCATTAAAAAAGTATCTTTTGAATTTCATCATCCAATCCAGTCATCTCCCAACGGATCAAGGACAGGGGGATCATGCCCGCAGCCAGAAATTCATCCATGAAGGCTTTTAATTTGAACTCTTCTCCGAGCTGATCTCCTCTATCAGCCAGTAGCTTCTGAAGTTGAACCGAACCGATGAGATAGCCTACGCCATATGTCGGCTGCCTCAGGTAAAGCTCGATGTCATGCCACATCGTACGAGAGTCCTCGGGCAACCAACCAAAAGGTGTCTTATCAATGTTGAACTGAAACCCCTCCATCAGACTGAGTTCAAGGCTGTGCATCCGCAGATCAGAGATGGCTCTGGCAGCCCGGAAAGCAAGAAGGTTGTAGGCTAGCTCTCGAGACCGGGACCTCCCATCCAGCAGCCCGGTGTGCATCAATATTTCTTCCATTCCTGTGGCCAGGGCTTCGGCACGGATTCCATCGATGAAGTATATCCGATCCGTGCCCCTGATCGGACGCTCATCCAGTCTATGTCTTATTGCATCCGGAGAGTGGCCGACGAAATCATGAGGCATGAGGGGAAGGGGATCTCGATCTTGAATTTGGGCGAAATAATCTCGAACAGAACCTCTCCTCCAGCTCCGGACAGGTCTGAGCTGGAAAGTGTCTGTCACGGTAAGGATCTCCTGCGTTTTCAGGAAATCATAAAGAAAGCTCTGGGAGCTGTTGAATAGCTTGATATAGTCTTCGGCCGTCGAGACGGGAATGAGTGGAGGAAGATGACGATTTCTGTGCTCTTCCAACTTCATACAGGCCAAAGCTCGCTCATACTCCCGCTGGGATATGGCCAGCAATTCCTCCCAAGTATAAGGAAGAAGCTGTACGTTTTTCAGATACCAATTGTAGTTTTCAATTCCGATTCCTGCTGGGGCTGTCATCATGTTTTTATTGGTTTCCAGCCAGCTTTTGAAATCCTTCAAGGCCTCCAGGGCTTTTTCAGCACTAGGGACAAGATCAAGATGGTGTTCTCGCAATCGAGGGATGTACTCATCCATGAGGGCGATTTCTCTCTCTTTGGACCGGATGCCCAACATCGCCAGGTCAACGGCACCTTCTTTCAGGTTGCCTTTGGCCTGCTCGAGAATCTTTGGGATCGCCTTGAGTTTGGTCTTCAGCCAAGGGATCCGTTCCTGAGAGAGGGGAAGCTGAGGGAGGTGAAAGGAACCATGCATCTTCGGACCGAACTGGAAAGTTAGGGGCACATAAAAGGCCGGATCGCGAAACCAGGGACGAAGCACCCGGTGATCGAACTCCAGTCCGTTCATCTCAGCCCGGACAAGATAATAATCCACTTGCTGGGATATTGGCCAACCTCTTGCATCAATAGATGCTAGCCTGCTCTGAAAGTCCTTTATCTTGTTTCCCTGCTTGTTCATGGCTTCTGGAGTGTAATCCGGAACGCCGTCGATGACCTTCGGCTTTTGAAACTCACGAAATTCTCGGAAAAGCAGCACCAGATCCTCATAATCCTGGCCCGGTGCAGAAGACCCCCCAGACTTGCCAATGCTGTCTGAGAGCAAGATGAAAATGCCGGAAAAGATCAGTGTAAGCGTTAAAGATACGTACCTATTCTTCATGATGTGCCTCCTGAATTAACAAAGGTGACCCAGGAACCCTTATCCAGAACTGTTCTTTTAGTTTTTCTGGGACCCGAGGATGGCTGAGCGCTCGGTGAACATACCACACGAAAAGCGACCAAGTCAATGGCCAAGAAATGCAGGTATCACGATTTTCTGCCCATCTTGAAAACATTCAATAACTCTGGTATTTTAAAAAAGTCTCCATGAATCTTCGAAAATCTACATTTTATGACTTTGTGCGGGAAAAAAATTTCTTCATTTGCTATAAGTCAAATATTCCTTAAAATATTCTCAGGGATCTGATTTCGTACGATGAACAAGAGGTTATTAGAGCCTTTAAAAAACATCCGGTTTAAGACTTCTCTGTTTGTCCTTCTCCTCCTTATCCTCACCACAGGCATCCTCTATGTGATCACGGCAAACATAATGAAACGTCACTTCATTAAAGAGATCATCACCAGGGCCGAATCATTAAGCGCCAACATAGCTGCTACCGCTGGCTTCAGCTTCAGCTCTGAGGATTTACTCGGCCTGGACAATATCGTTTTTAAGATAAAGGGGTCTAATCCAGATATTGAGTATATTGCCATCGTGGACACCCAGATGAATACTCTTGTGCATAGTGATATAGAAAAATCGGGGGAGAAATTTGAGCCGACCGAAGGCCAAGTCTATAAAAAGGTTCCAGGAGGCGTCACCATAAATGAAATCTCTGGAGCACAGGGCAAGATATTTGAGCTGGTCAGTCCTGTTTTCTTCATGGACAAACAGCTTGGTTCAGTCATCTTTGGTATTAACAAATCCGTTTTATTCAACGCCCAGCGCGAGGCTCAAAAGAATATTGCCCTGGCCTTTGTGGTTATCCTGTTTTTAGGAATAGCCAGCAGCATCCTACTCTCCTCTTTGTTGACTCGACCCATTCAAGAGCTCTCCAATGGAGTCGCAGAACTCAAGGAAGGAAAGAACAGAAGACCGCTCCGAATCTATTCACGAGACGAACTCGGGAGATTAACAGAGAGCTTCAATGAAATGACAGCCCTGATAACTGCTCAACGAGACAAGCTCTCTAAATACGCTAACGATCTTGAGGCCTCCTACGTCTCTACTGTTAAGGTTCTGGCCGCTGCCATAGATGCTAGAGACAGCTATACTCTTGGTCATTCCACAAGGGTTGCTAAGTTATCAATAGAGCTAGGAAAAGAAATTGGACTCGACAAAGAAGAAATTGAAGAGCTCGAGATTGCCTGCCTCTTCCATGATGTGGGCAAGATAAAGATTCCTGACTCCATCCTTCTCAAGAAAGACGAGCTAAACGATTCAGAATTAATAGAGATGAGGCGGCATCCCGAATACGGTACCGAAATTCTCAGCAAAGCTCCCTCGCTGTTAAAGTATATTCCTGCTGTGAGGCATCATCATGAATGCTTTGATGGCACCGGATATCCGAACGGATTGAAAGGTGATAAAATTCCCCTTAAAGCTGCGATCATATCTCTGGCTGATTTCTTCGATGCGATGACCTCAGAACGACCTTACAGAGATGCCTTTACAGAAAATGAAACTCTGAGTAAGATTAAGAATCTATCTAAAAAAAGATTTGATCCCTATCACATCGAGGCTTTTCTAGGGCTGTTCAAGAGACTAAAATCTAAACTGAACACATAGCCTGGAAATGAAATTAATGAAAAGCATGATCAGGAAAATTCTCCTCCTGAAGTTTATTCTGATCAGCTTATTCATACTCTCCTGCGCGCCCCAAAAAAAAGAAGCTTTCGATCAAGTCACCATAGAACCCCAACAGCAGATCGTAGGAGGCAATTATCAGAAGGCTCTGGATTATTATATTGTTGCCTTTGAAAAACATCCCAATGATGAGAAGCTCTTAAAAGATTACATCATCACTCTTAAAAGAATCAACCAGATCGGAAGTGCGGCCTTTGAAGCCGAGAATTTTGTCTTGGCCGTCAGAATCTATTCTATTCTATTGAAGAACTTTTCACAATTTAGAGACTTTGACAGGTCACTGCCCTTCACTAAAAACTCCTTGCGCAGCCATGTTAGAGATTGCAAAATCAACCTGAGCGAAAGGCAATCTCGCCAGTATCTCGAGGCAGGCAATTTTACAAAAGCCATAAATTCTTACCGAGCTACTTATCTGCAGTACTCTAGTGATCCAGTTCTCACCACCAATCTAATAAATATCATCCTCGACATGAAATTCCTGGCCCAGATATCCATCTCCAAAGAGGATTTTCTCTCTGCAGGAAGAATCTATTATGCTCTACTGAAAGAACAAAAATACTTCAACAAGTTTTATAAATCGTTGTCAATTCCTAAGGACGTTTTAAATGAGGGGATTGAAAACTGTAGTCTGCAGCTGACCAAAAGAGGATTAGAAAAATACCGAGAGGGCAATCTTGCTGAGGCCATTTCCATCTGGAAAGGAATTTTAAAATTTGACCCTGACAATCAGCAGATAAAGAAAGCCATCGAGACAGCTTCTACCCAGCTCAAAAGCATAAAAAAAGGCAATTAAACAAGGTCTCCTCTTGAACGACTTCCCAAGCTTGACTTTTTCCGGGTATTAAATAATTCTATCATTCGGCATGAATACGCATAAGAAACCAGGAGAACTTCAAAGCACCGCAAGAAAGGAGATGACATGAGGCTTAAATCCACAATGCTATTTTTTACTTTGATGACTCTGTTAGTGCTGGGATGGGTCAAATGCCGGATCCCAACGCCCTTCCCTCCTGTTCTCCCTACTCCAGCTAAAGTCTTGTTTGCAGGAGTCAGGTCGTCGAGTTACGGAATAAAGCCTTTTCCAGAGCCCTCTGAATGGCAGAGTGCCATGAGCACCATGAGCAACAACTTTGAAGGTTCAACCCCCTGTGCGATCTGGATCGTTGGTGAATTCCAGCGTCCCAAGGATTGCCGGCTTTTTTTCCCTACCGATGGAAAACAATATCCCTATATTCAATTCGAAGCCATCGATAAACATGAAAAATATCTACGTTTTTTTGACCAGGCAGGGATAAAAGTATTCTTGCAGGTCGAGCCAGCCCAGGCAGATATGATTACCTTGATTGATCTGGTGCTCGAAAGATACAAGCATCATGAATGCGTTATCGGCTTTGGTGTGGATGTTGAGTGGTACCGGGAATTCGAGAATCCAAAATGGGGAGTCAGAGTGGATGACGCTTCGGCCCAACAATGGGAAGCGAGGATGAAATTTCACAATCCAGGCTACCGATTATTCCTCAAGCACTGGGATAGGAACTGGATGCCAGAAACATACCGGGGCGATATCATATTCGTGGATGACAGCCAGATATTCAAGGGTTTTAATTATCTGGTGGATGAGTTTGTGCATCACTGGGCCAATTACTTTAGGCCAAATCCTGTTTTTTTCCAGATCGGCTACCGATCGGACAGACCCTGGTGGAAGAAGTTGAATAATCCACCTAAGACTATCGGAGACGCGATTCGAAAAAGGATAGAACAGGAATGCGGCATCTTCTGGGTTGATTTTACCTTGAGAGAAGTCTTTCCCTCTGGAGAGGAATAAAGCCCTGTGCAGGAATACAAGAAAATATGCTTTTGGATAGTTACTCTCTTATGCCTCCTTGTTCTGGTTAGCTGTGCCCAGAAAGAGGAACTCGCAGTGCCGGAAGAAGAGCTACTGGTCGGCGTCAAAATCTATGACCATGCCGGAAGTTTTCCTGAATTGTTTGAAGAATGGCGTTCACTTGGTATCAACACAGCCTTGGTGAGCGCTTCTTTGATATCCGACCAAGAATTCAGGAGTTTGGCGAAAAAAAATAATATCGCAACCTTTGTAATCATTCCCATCTTCTACAATCCAGAAGAATTGGAGAAAAGACCTGACCTTTTTGCCATTACCGAAACGGGGAAAAAAGCCAACGAAGAATGGGTGAGCTTTATCTGTCCCTCGCGCCAGGATTATTCCAGCCAGAGGGTGGAATACGTCAAGAATCTGGTGAGAGATTATGATCCTGAAGGAATCAGCCTGGATTTTATCCGTTACTTTGTTTACTGGGAAAAAGTCTACCCGGACAGGACCTTGAGCTCACTGTCCAATACGTGCTTTGATTCTTATTGTCTGGAAGGGTTTCAAAAAGCATCAAAGATTAAAATTCCTCAGAAATTGGCTGAGACCAGCGAAAAAGCGAGCTGGATAATCGAAAATCACCTCCCTGAATGGACTGAATGGAAATGCCAGGTGATCACCAGCATGGTCAAAGCCTTCTCCGAAGCAGCAAGAAAAATAAAGCCTGGAATAAAAATAAACGCGCACACAGTTCCCTGGCGGAAGGAGGATTTTGGAGGAGCGATGAAAATCATCGCGGGTCAGGATCTGGCCCAGATCGCCACTCATGCAGATTATCTCTCGCCGATGTGCTATCACCACATGGTCATGAGAAATACTTCCTGGATTCAGTCCGTAGTTGAAGATGTTTATAGGTTAACCCAACATCGAGTCATCCCCAGCATTCAGGTCAAAGAAGCCTATATTGACAAGACACTCACCCAGACTGAATTCAGAGATTCCTTAGTGGAAGCCCTAAAACCGCCCTCAAAAGGAGTGGTCTTCTGGTCATGGGAAAGCCTGGCCAACTCTCCAGGCAAGAAAGAACTCATCAAAGAAGTTTTAGAATCCAGAAATCTTTCTTCAAAACAAATGCTATTCTAGATCGCGGAATTTCTTCTTTATGTTTGCTCGTTGTTCCATATCATGCAGGAATTGCTGTGAATTTTTGTATAATCTTCTGACCCTTATATTTGGCAGATATCTGATCGCTTCCCTAAAGTTTTTTTTGGTTATGAATAAGGGATCCAGCGTACAGCCTTCATAATCACTAAAGTGTTTCTGGAAAACATACCCATCGCAAATAGCGCTCAACACGAAATCCTCATATCCTGTAGAATAGTAGGTATCATCATCTCGAAGCTTGCCGAACGGAGAATCCTTAACATCAAAGCCAATCCTCTTATCCTTGAATTCTTTCATGACTCTATCGATAACTCCGTCGACGGGGTAATCGTGCTTTTTCAGGCTTTCTCTCGTCGCCCAGGGATAGTGGAGGAAGATGTTAAAAACTCTATCCGGCATCTTTCGATAGATGATGTTTCCCATCCGCTTTTTCTCTAGCTTGATGAGCCTCTTTTTTTCAAAATCATAGATGGGTTGGTAGTAGCGAGTGAAGGCATGATGAGCGCCCGCATAGATCAAGGCCTTTTTCCTTTTTTTGACAAATTCTTTGACTATGATACGGGACATGTATTCATCACGCTCACCCTTGTAAAACACTCTTTTTCTCTGGACAGTATTCATTTCTTCTCTTAACAAGTCCCAATTGGCCCTATAATCCAGGTTGACCACTCTGAATTTCGGAGCATCTGGAGGCAGGGATTTATTCAGTTCCCATGCTTTTCTATAGATATCTAGGTACTCCTTATAGGGCCAATAACTTCCCCACTTGAACACGAGCCAGCGGGCAAGATCTTCATCATAGGTCGGGGCTGTTAACAGAGAATCTACCTTGCGCTGATACCCATAGCAACCGAACTCAATCCCTAGGTTGTAGACCCCACTCTTATACAGATGAGGAATGAGATTGTGAATCAATTCAACATCGTGCTTTATATGGTGGTGTTCGCCGATAAAGACAATATCATAATCCTGGAACTTGCTGACAACATAATCCTCTGGAGTCATCCCCTGAGATTTTAGGTATTGGACCAGTTCTTGCTTTTCCTCCTGCGCTATCTCCCTCATGGGTTTCTTGGGCAATGTCAAACCAAGCAAGAGGATCGCAGTCATCAATAAATACAGGATTGATTTTTGCATCTTCTTCCTCATTGCTTGTAGATTCGAGTCGGTTTATCGTTTACAAAACGCGCTCTCAAAATGTTGAAACACATTTTTCATATAATCCCAGAAATTTCCATCTGGCCAGAGATGCTCATATAATACAGTGATAAGATCGTCTAATATTTTTAAATGCCCTGTTATATCCTTTTAATTATCATCACTTGATAGGAACACAGGTACAGATTTTATCACAAGTGCAAATTATTCTTGTTCTGGAGGGGGCGCTTCTTCGAGGAGGAGAATACGTTCCTGGAACGCAGTTGCACACGCAGATAGCTCCGGGGGGTGTAGGAGTTCCGCAGGGAAGAGTGTAAGTAATAACCTGGCCGTATTCATTGGTATAGGTATACTGGACCGCCTTTTTTCCTTTTTC
This sequence comes from Candidatus Aminicenantota bacterium, assembly GCA_011772495.1. Classification (GTDB taxonomy): domain Bacteria; phylum Acidobacteriota; class Aminicenantia; order Aminicenantales; family Aminicenantaceae; genus WVZL01. The sequence goes on along the minus strand of WVZL01000037.1, from coordinate 55,437 downwards.
CAGCGCCGCCGGGTCAAAAAGGCAGCTGATGAATTTCCCTAAGGAAATGTCCCAGAGCTTGATGGTTTTATAACTTGAACCGGAGACAACGATCCTTCCGTCTGGGCTGAAGGACAGGCTTCTGACAGAATCATTATTCCCGCCTAACGTCATTACCAGTCTCATCGAAGGAATCTCCCAGAGCTTGATAAGCCCTTGACTTAATCCTGAAGCCAGGAGATATCCGTCTGAGCTGAAGGAGACTGGATGTGCAAATCTTGTGTTCACTTTTAACTTTTTAAATACTCGACCTCGGGGTACATCCCAAAGCCTGAGAGAGCCGTCCACTGATCCTGATGCCAAAAGGCTTCCGTCCGGACTGAAAGATACTGAATCAACTCTGCTTTTATGACCTTCGAAGGAAACAAGCAATTTACCCGAGGGTATCTCCCAGAGTTTGACAGTACTATCCCCTGAGCCAGACGCTAAAAGCCTCCCTTCAGGGCTAAAACATACTGCGGAAACTGAATCTGTATGTCCTTCTAAGGTCCTCAATAAATTACCTGAGGGTATCTCCCAGAGCTTGATGGAATGATCTCCTGAACCCGATGCCAAGAGTGGCCAAACAGGACTCATAGACACAGCAAGAATCGAATGATTATGCCCTTGCAAGGTCTTCATCATCTTACCAGATGGTATCTCCCAAAGCTTGATGGTTTTATCCTCTGAGCCAGAGGCCAGGACTTTTCCATCCCAGCTAAAAGATACTTCATGAACACTTGAAGTATGCTTTCCTAAAGTCTTCACCTTCTTGCCTGAAGGCATCTCCCAAAGCTTTACGGTTTTGTCTCCTGAACCCGATGCCAGAAGCTTTCCATCTGGACTGAAGGAAAGGCCCCGAACATCTTTTAAATGGGCCTTGACCAGCCCTTCACACGCCCCTGTTATCATTGGGGCTTCTTTTTCTAAAAAATTCTGCATTGTACTGCATCCAGCTAGGGTTCCTATTCCCACAGCAGAGGTAATTAAAAACCCTCGCCTTCCCATCCTCCAGTTTCCTTCAAGCTTCTCTATCCGATAAACCATTGGCTTCTCACTGCTTTTATCAGAATACACCCGCTGCAGCCTGAAATTTGGTTTTTCTAATTTTTCACGACTCATCGTTCCTCCTCTTTACGAGACTTCAATCATTTATTCTGTTGCTAATCCATACCAAGCCCTGGCTTTCTTTGATGTTTTTCAGTAACAGGAATTTGGTCAGCTCCTGGTTCAAATAGCACCTTCTGGTGGGTTGAAATCCTTCTGGAGTTTCTTCTGAATAGGTTTTGATAGCACAATCTCCAGCACAGTGCCACCTGCAGAAACAGCCCTCACAGTAAGAAATATCCTCTACAGTGCGATTAAAATGATCTTCTATCTTCTTTTTATGAAGACTGAATCCGGCGTCTCTTCTAAATCTTCCCACAATGAATTGGTCGCCTAAGGGGTGATCTCGGCCATAGGTCTCAAAGCAAGTGGTCACGTCTCCTTCGGGAGTTACCACGAAGGCCCGGCAGGCGGCCATGCAGAAACGTTGAGTCAGCGCATCCAGTCTGGCTCCGGAATAAAAGAGGTGAATCCCCTCTTCTTCAGCTCTCCTCAATCCTTTTATGAACTGATCGATAAACAGGTCAAGGTCAGAAACTTCAGCCCGATTTTTCTTGGCCCGTCCTTCCATAAATACAGGCTCTACCTGAATCTTGTTTGGTCTGAACTGCTCACAGACAAAAGAAATGCTTTCTTCTAATCGATGGACAGATCTATTGGTTACAGTCATGCGGATACCATAAGGGAATCCTGCTTCATCCAGGGAATGAAGCGTCTCCACAACCCGGGGGAATGAATCATTCCCATTTTTTGTAGGCCGTTGCTGATTTTGGATAGCAGGCAAGCCATCAAATGACAAGCTGAGCTCGGTAAAATTCTGAATAATATAATCAAGCATCTTCCTAGACCAGTAGCCATTAAAAGATCCGCTTACTTTAAGGGCGAAATCATTCTTTGTCGCTAGCGAGTGAGCATAGTCGGCTGCCCGAGTGAGAATATCCCAGTTGAGGCTGGGCTCGCCACCACCGTGAAAGCCAAGGGTCATTTCAGGAGATTGATTCCTAATAACCTCTTCTGTTACATAATTAATGCTTTCTCTGGCTATCTCCCAGGTCATCCTTTTTGCAGCATATTCTCCGGAGGAAGCATAACAGTAAAGACAGCCCAGGTTACACTGGTTGGTCAAAAAGAGAACCACCGCATCATACTGAGTTCCGTTGTCTTGGTATTTATCAACAGGTAAAGGCTCGGCCTGAAAGAAAGAAAGGCTGTTGAGAAAATCAGAGCCCTCTAGAAACTTCTTCTTGGAATAAGAAGGATTGGAGGGAGTTCTAGGGGACGACAATCTAGATGAATCCAGCTGCTGGGCATACTCAAAAATTTCGTTCACTAGTCTGGGATTGGCCACAAAGGCAATCCCCTTAAGGGGAGCGTAAATAATATATTTCTCTTTGCCAAGAGCTATGGAAAATATCTGTTTCAGGAGGCTGCAATCGTTTGGCTTCATTCGAGAAAACCTTGATTCAAGCGAGCCATCTCAGCTTATCTCACTAGAATGAGTTCTTTCTGAGGCTCGGCTAGGAACTCGGCTCCTCCCTCTTTCACTACCACCATCTCTTCCACAGTCACAATACCACGTTCTGGAACTTTCAACCTCGGTTCGATGGTAAAAACCATGCCCTCCTCTAGCGGCTTGTAAGGCTTCTGCGCATACTTTTCCCAGGGTGGACCTAGGAGTGCTGTTCCATCATGAGCGAATCGTCCCACCTGATGGCCTAGAGCATGGGGGTATTCTTCATAGCCCTGGGAAACAATGTGTTCGCGGGCGACTTTATCGATCTCGATACCCTGAACACCAGGCTTCAGGGCCTGCCTGGCCAGTTCGATGGAGGTGACAATCGTGTCCATGCCTTTTTGCACTTCTGGGGGAGCCTGGCTCTCCCCTTCTTGCAGGACATAGAATGTCCTTTGAAGGTCAGAACAGTAGTCTTCGTACTTGACGCCAAAGTCCATATTGAGGACATGTCCCCTTTCCACTTTACGGTCAGTCGGCTTGTAATGGGCTTCAGCAGTTTCAGGCCCGGTAAAAACAGCCGGACAATGGGATTTTTCCCAGGCAAAATCCAGCTTTCGTTTTTCGACTTCTCTGATCATGAAATCAGCGATTTCCTTTTCTGTCTTCCCTGGTTCAATGAGGGGAGTGACTTGAGAGATGATATCGAGCGTATGCTGGATAGCCTTTTTGATGCGTTCAATCTCGTATTCGGTCTTTCTGGCTTTCAGACTCGAAGCGATCTTCTCGGCAGAAATGATCCTGTCTTCATATCCGATCTCGGAGAGAAACTCATGAAGAGTCAAATACATCCCATGAGTCAGGCCATCACTGATCTCGCTATCTTTGGAAAAATTCAAGGCAATCGAAGAGGGATTGATCTCTTTTATAGTTTTTAAGAAATCCTCCTTTATGCCTTTGACATAACTTGAAACACTCTTATAGACTCCCAGGTCTTCGACAGTTTGCTTGTCCATCTGGCCTACGATGGCGTAGCTCTCTCCAGTCTTAGTAAGGATAAAGGCCGAATGCCAGGTCACATCAGCTGTGACCAAGAAATCCAGCATCGAATCCCTGGTTATGGCGCTCTCCCTCACAAAAGTCACCCAGCAGTCGACATCATATTCAGTTAAGATCTTAATGGCTTGTTCAACCTTTTCTTGAATGAGCATGAAAACCTCCCTTTTTTCTATTCTTCCCGCTCTTTGAATTCCCCAGCGGTTTTAGTGAATATGTAGAGAAGTCCCACTCCCAGGATGAGATGACCAGCAAGAATGAACCAGACATATTCCGGATGATTCGCCTTGTTAAAAACACCATAAAGGGTCGTGTAAGTCACTCCGCTCAAGGCAGAACCGATCAAGAGCGCCACAAAATTTATCCCCATATAGAGGCCGGCTTTTTCCTTAGGAGCAATCCAGGTGATGTACTCTTGAATTCGTGGGGATGAGATCATTTCTCCCAGGGCAAAAAGGAAAATTCCGAGGAAGATAAAGGCCGCCGCTGAAATTCTTGCATACCCGATGACAGAAAATCCTATTGCGGCCACAAAAAGGCCGAAGAGAACAGTGGGAAGAGCCTTGAATCTCTCGATGATCCTGGACACTAAGACCTGGAAGATCATGATGATGTAGCCGGTGTGCGCGATCGTTTCCCCTAGAATGCGCCTTTGGCCTTCAACTTCATGAGATAAGAAATCGGCCAGGCCTCTCCCAAAAACGCTTTTTATATTGAGATAGAGCTGGGCGGTATCAATGTTACTATCAACATAAAGGGCGCATAGATTAAAGAAAGCCCAGAAAGGAAGCCAGAAGAACAACCCGAGCAGCACGATAAAGACAGCGAATTTCAGATCTGAAAAAGCGATAGCAATATCTTTGAATTTCTGACCAAGGGTAATCCCCTCAATCTCTCTCTTCGGCTCCTTGTAGAAGAAAATCGTGATTAAAAGCATCACACCAATGGCGATCGCTGCAGCTAAGAAAGCGTAGTTCCAGGAAATGGCTCTAAGTTTCCCAGCCACGATGGGTCCGAAAGAACCACCCACATTGACCATAGCATAAAAAATGCCAAACCCGAGTGTTTTGTTCGTTTTGTCTGTGACAGCCCTGACTGTACTGGCAATAAGAGGTTTAAAGATACCGGCCGCCAGACCGATGCTGAGCATGGTTAGAGCGATCCCGGAGAAGGTCTTGGTCAAAAGAAGAAGCAGTATGGATGGCAAATAAGCAAGATAAGATACGATAAGAACTTTCTTGAACCCGAACCTATCGGCAAACGTGCCCGATATCACAGGAATCCCGTAGGAAAAAAACAGAAAAATGCTCTGTACGATCCCTAACTGGGCTCTGGTATAGCCAAGGTGGCTCATGTAAATTCCAAAGCCGAAATAAATGCCGTAATAGGCAAACCTCTCTAGGACCTCGATGCCATTAGCAATCCAAAAGACCTTTGGAAAAGGCGTTCTCTTAGCCATATTTCCCCCAGGTATTGATATTTTGTTTTCTATAAAATGCGGAAATTCGAAATTTTAGGTTGATGAGCCGTCTAATCCTCATGCTCCCTGTTTGTTTAGCCATAGTATAAAAAAGAAGCAGGAGAAGCAAGAAAATATTTTGGCAACGAGATATAAAAAGTCTCACGGATTGGCAAGCATTAAATACATTGACTGTTAAGCTGATAATGTGTTAGTTTTAGCAATTGCGCTGAAGGGCAAAAGATGGGAAATAAATCGAATGAGGTAAATTGAGTGCTAAAAGAAACATCTCATTCCGATCAAGTCGTTGCCGAGCTCATCGGCGCCTCAAAAAAATTCAAAAGCGGCAACATTGAAATTACCGCTTTGCATAAGACTGACTTAACCCTAAAAAAGGGGGAACTTCTCTTAATCATCGGACCTTCCGGGTCTGGAAAAACGACCCTGCTCTCCCTGATCGGATGCGTGCTTTATCCCACCAAGGGATGCGTCTGCATCCATGGAATCAACACCAAGGAATTGAATGATAAAGAGCTGGCGGGTCTGCGCCGGAAAGAAATCGGTTTCGTCTTCCAGCATTTCAACCTGATTTCTCCTCTCAGCTCCGAAGAAAACATCATGGTTCCCCTTATACTGAATAAGTTATCTAAAGATACGGTCAAGGAAAAAGTCTTACAGGCTCTGAGCCTGGTCGGATTGGGCCAGCGGAAGAAATCTTTACCCAAACAGCTGTCGGGCGGTGAACAGCAGCGAGTGGCCATCGCCAGGGCTCTCGTTTCAGATCCGTCCATCATTCTATGCGATGAGCCGACCGCCTCACTTGATGAAGAATCCATGGAAGTGGTTATGAAAGAGTTGAGTGATCTGGCTGATTCCGGCAAGGCCGTCGCCATAGTTACTCATGATTTTAGACTCAAGGACTACGCAGATAGAATCTTATTCTTAGAAAATGGCAGGGTTATCGAAGAAAAGGGAGAAAGGTGAAAGCCGTGAAAAGCACCCGAAATGATTCATTGTGTTCTTCGATACATCAGCTCTCTAAATCCAGGTTAAGATTTATTATCATCCTGAATATGATGATGATCCTCTCCATTTTTACCGGTTGTAGTTCAAAAAAAGAAGACCAGAGGGACACTGCTGCAGTCTTCGATATGACACCCACGCAGGTTTTTGGTCTGGGTCGAGTTGAACCGGAATTGAAAATTTTAAATTTGAACAGTGAAACTTCAGGAATAGTCACTAAAATCAACTTTCAGCCCGGAGATATCATCTCCCAAGGGCAATCCATCGTTGAGCTATCTAATGCGATCGAAAAGGCCCGAGTGGAACAAGCCGCGGCTAGGATACAAACCCAGCTCTCTCAGATCACAGCAGCTAAAGCCGCGCTGGCCTCTACAAAAATCAAAACAGATAATGCAAAGCTCACCTTTGAACGGTCCAAAAAGCTCTACGAACAGGATGCTGAAGCCAAATTTAATTTTGACTTGGCCAAAACCGAGTACGAGTCGCTTCTGGAAGAGATCAAACGTTTACAGGCTGGAGTTATTGCTGCTCAAGACCTCCTGAAGCAGTACCAGGCAGACTTTAAGCTGGCTCAAGCGGAATTAAGCCGAAAATTCGTCACAGCCTTGACCGACGGCCAACTCCTGTCGCTCGATATCACCCTCGGCTCGCTGATTTCTCCTGAAAATCCTTTCGGCACTTTCGCTCCTCAAAGTCCGCTATCAGCTTGGTGTGAGATCGACGAGCTATTCGCCTCAAAAGTCAGCGTGGGGCAGAAGGCCTATGTGAGGTATCTCGGAACAACCGAAGCTCTGGCCTGGGGAAAAGTTTCATTTGCAGGACCTTACTTGAGGGAAAAATCCATCTTTTCTGATGAAGTTGGAGATCTCGAAGACCGCCGAGTGCGCGAAGTCAGGATCACACTGGATCCCGATTCCAACCTGTTGTTCGGCAGCAGAGTGGAATGCGTGATCCTGCTCAAGGAGTGAAAAAGCCAAAAAAATGTTTCGTTTTGCTCTTCGCTTCCTCAGCTATGATAAACCAAAATCGATCGGTGTCATTCTCGGTATCATCATCTCCATCTTCCTGGTCGGTCAGCAAACAGGCATCTTCATCTTTCTCACCAGTGCTATGTCCGCCTTAGTCGATAATACTCAGGCGGATTTATGGGTAGTCGATAACCGGACGACCAATGTCAACGCCCTGGGGCAGCTCGATGTTCGGATAGGCTATCAAATCGAATCTCTTCCTGGCGTTAAGAAAGCCTATCCCTTAGTCATTTCCGGAGGAACAGCAAAATTTCAAGGAGGAAAATCAGCGCCAGTTCTCATTATCGGCGCGCAGCCCCCGCTTTTCAGGGGAGGACCCTGGAAAATTGAATCTGGAGATCTGCCAGACCTTCTGGAAGAAGGAGCCATTTCTTGCGACATATTTGACAGTAAAGAGCTGAACAACGCCCGCTTAGGGACCCAATTCGAGATCAACGGGAGAAGAGTCTATGTTGCTCTTCAGACCAAAGGCGTGAGAAGCTTTGGAGGCATTTATATGTTCTCCACAGCCTCAAGAGCAAGAGCCTTGGGAAAAATCTCCAGGTTCAAAGCCAGTGCTTTCCTGGTTGATGTCGAAGACAGCATAGACCCAACTCGGATGAGAGATCAAATCAATAAGATCATCTACGGAGTAAGAGCCTGGACAAAAAAAGATTTCTCAAGAGCGACGGTCTCGACTATCCTCTCCACCAGTGGAATTGCTTTTTCCATTGGCACTCTGATCCTCTTTGCCGCCATAGCTGGCATGGTTATCATCGGGCTGACCATGTATTCCGCTGCTGTAGATCGGCTTCGCGATTACGGGACCTTCAAAGCCATCGGGGCAGATAACACCTACATCCGCAATCTCATCTTGAGTCAGGCTCTTTTCTTTGCTTTTACGGGGTATGGAATAGCTATAGTCTTAATAGAAGGGTTTCGAAAAGGCATTGCCAATTCAGGTGTCCTGTTTGAATATAGTATGCTTATTAAAATCGTGTTCTTTATCGTAACCATAGTCATTTCTCTTGGAGGAGCGGCGTTTGCCATGCACCGGATAGGCAGAGTTGAGCCTGCCAGCGTGTTCAGGACTTAACCGTACGGGCAAAGACCGCAAACAGTAAATTCTCGCCATTGACGTGGGCAGCTAGTCAGCTGTCCTTTGCTTGCTAAATCTATAAATCTAATCTAAGCAAGGGTAATCTCCGCTAGAGACTGGGAAAAGGGAGACGCGCTTAATCTTCTCGGATGATATTGAGGACATTGGCGGTGACTTCTCGGGTAACGATATTTCCTTTCGGCCATCTGATTCGGGCTGAAATTTTTCCGCTATAATTCCCGAGCCCAAAATGCAGTTTATGGGTTGACTGAACCCGGTTGTATCCAGCACCGAGCTCGTTGTATCCGATGATATTATCTTCATCATCCAGAAGCTCGACCTGAGCTCCGATGGCATCTTTATTAGAGTCTTTCCCCTCGAGCTCTATAATCACAAAATTTTGATCGCCATGGGTCTTATTGATGAATAACTTGTAGGGGCCTTTATTCCCGGGGATCAAACCATATCCGTTGGTCATAAAAATATCTGGCAAACCATCATCGTTGACAAAACCAGCGATCAGCATGCCAGCCTGATAGATATCGTCCTCAGGATTTGAGAAGGGATTATTCAACTGCTTTTTAAAATTCAAGTTGGACTTATTGATCAGGATTATGGGGTCTCCGTTGTAGTCTCCTTCCTCGGTACCGCGAATTCCAATCACATCCTGCCATCCGTCGTTGTTAAAATCAAAGATCACCAGCGACCTGGTGAACTGGACGTGCTCCAGGGCTCTGACATCAAGTTCTAAGAAATCGTTACCTTCCAGGTTTATGAAAATCTTGTCCTGTGATTTCCCTCTCTTGTGAATCTCCAATTGAAAGGGAATCACATCATCCACCTCTGAAAACGTCAATTCACCCTGAAAATCATTGAACGGCTGCTCGAATTTGCAGCGTAGGTACCAGGAGCTTTCCTGAGGATCATGCCAGATATAAGTGCCCTTCTTGTTCATATTGGGTCTCCCCCTAGCCTGGTCAGCAGAAATTGTGGCGATGCGTGATGGGGGATTTGCCTTTGCTTCGCCAAGGTAAATATCTGAGGGATTATCGGGAGTTATCCCAGGCTTTACCCAGAAATAAATATCAACTTGGTCAGCATCTGACGAAACCTCTATTCCATCAACATCAGATTTGGATTGGCTATTGTTCGGATCCACGCTAGTAAAGGCAATCCCCACCTTTTCGCTGTTAAAGGAAAAATGGTCTGAATACGAGCGAGGAGGCCTGGTTCCGAGCACAACGTCCAAGAAGCCGTCATTGTTGAGATCTCCGAGCGCAGCACAAGTCACCAGGGAAACAGAACTCAACTCTGATTGGACTTGCTGATACTTTCCCTGGTCTCTGATAAGGAGAAAGGCTTTGTCACCTTTAATCTCGATGAAATCTTGATCCCCATCTCTTTCATAATCGAAGAAAAGACCTCTTCCATGTGATTTCCAGCTTTCATTCAGATTAAAGCTAGCATCAGGAACAAACTCCACACGACTGGGACTGCTCTTGTTCCTAAGATATATATTAGTCGTATCCGGAAGCACCAGAGCGGTCAGGTAAAAATCGACTCTCCTGCCGTCTCGGCTGGCCAGAGGAAGAAAAGACCGCGACCGCATAGATCTCAACTCTAGGTTCGTGCTCTCGGTAATATCTCTAAAATCGAACTGACCAGTCTCGGTGAGGAGATTCAAATAGAGGTGGTTTTTTGCGCCGGGGCCTCGGCCTTCAGCACCGCCGGCTGCGATCAAGACATCCTTATCTCTATCGTTATCAATATCCACGACCGTGATGCCATGTCTATCCAGCTTTTCCCATACCACAGGAAGGACATGAGAATAGTCCACGAACTGGCCAAAATGATTCAGGTAGACCGAAGGGCTCATCCAGCCGTGATTGCTCACTATCAGATCGTCCCATCCATCGTTGTTGATATCAGAAAACACAGCTCCGAAAGTTGCTGTAAACTTGCCCATATCTGAAGCAAAAGGCAGCTCTTCAAAATCGAGGAATATGAACTTATCGTAACCAGGGCTTTGGGCATCAAATAAGCTGGACAGGAATAATACAGCAGCGATGACTAGACAGCTGACCAACCCTATTTTTCCAATGGATTTTTTCTTTCTACCGGAAACCCTAGGGCTATAACGCATGTCTCTCTTTATTTCCGGGTATCATATCATCATTGCTTTAGCCTAAGAATTGTGTTAAAAACCGGTGCGCGAAAAGCTCGAGAAACTCGATATCCTTTTATTCCTTATTTTTCCCTTTCTATCTGCTTCCGGATCTTCTCCCAGGGGTCACGAAGGGTCACCGTGCGATTAAAAACGAGCTTATCAGGAGTGGAATCAACTGTATCCACACAAAAATAGCCCAGCCTTTCAAACTGAAAGCGACTTCCTGGTTTCGCGTCTTTAAGGCTTGGTTCTAGCATGCAGGAGGTCAGCGTTGCCAGGGAATTCGGGTTTAAGTTCGATTTGAAATCCTTTCCTTCCTCCACCTCGCTGGCATCCCGTTTGGTGAAGAGATAATCATATAAACGCACCTCAGCCTCAACCGCTTCTTTGGCCGAAACCCAGTGCATCGTGCTCTTGACTTTACGTCCGTCAGGTGCATCTCCACCCCGCGTGGCCGGATCATAAGTGCAGTGCAGTTCGAGGATTTCTCCTGTCTTCTCGTCCTTGATCACATCAACACACTTAACAAAATAGGCATAGCGTAAGCGCACTTCCCGCCCGGGGGCCAAGCGGAAAAATTTCTTGGGCGGCTCCTCACGAAAGTCATCCTGTTCGATGTAGAGGACACGCGAAAACGGGACTTTTCTGGTTCCCATGCTCGGGTCCTCTGGATTATTGACAGCCTCCAGCTCTTCTTCCTTATCCTCCGGATAGTTGATGATAACCACTTTAAGCGGGCGCAAGACAGCCATCACCCGGGGAGTGGTCTTGTTCAATTCCTCACGAATACTGTTTTCCAGCATGACGATATCAACGATACTGTTGGCCTTGGCCACTCCGATCTCATCACAGAAATTCCGGATAGACTCGGGCGTATACCCGCGCCTTCTCAATCCTGATAAGGTAGGCATGCGCGGGTCATCCCATCCGCTCACAAGGCCTTCTTCTACCAGCTCCAGAAGCCTCCGCTTGCTCATGATCGTATGGCTGAGATTGAGGCGGGCGAATTCAATCTGCTGCGGATGGTGGACTCCTAGCTCATCCAGAATCCAATCATACAGGGGACGATTATTTTCGAACTCCAGGGTGCAGATGGAATGGGTAATCCCTTCGATCGAATCCGAGAGGCAATGAGTAAAATCATAGGTAGGATAGATGCACCATTCACCACCTGTTCGGTAATGATCCTTTTTGCGAATCCGATAGAGGGTCGGGTCGCGCATCAAGACATTGGGATGGGCCATATCGATCTTAGCGCGCAGCACGCGCGCACCTTCTTCAAACTCTCCGGCTTTCATGCGCTCAAGGAGATCCAGGCTTTCTTCGATCGACCGATTCCGGTACGGGCTTTCTTTGCCTGGCTCGGTCAAAGTTCCCCGATACTCTCTGATCTGGTCCATACTCAAGTCGCAGACATACGCTTTTCCCTTCTTGACGAGCTGAACTGCATACTCGTAGAGCTGCTCAAAATAGTCCGAGGCATGATAGAGCCGGTCTTCCCAATCGAACCCAAGCCATCTCACGTCATCCTTTATGGATTCTACGTACTCCATCTCTTCTGTCTCTGGGTTTGTATCATCAAAACGCAGATTGCAGAGCCCATTATATTCTTTGGCCAGGCCGAAATTCAGGCAGATCGACTTGGCGTGTCCGATATGAAGATATCCGTTTGGTTCGGGTGGAAACCTTGTGTGAACACGCCCTCCATACTTATCGGTCTTCATATCATCATCAATGATATCTTTGATAAAATTTGGTTTCATTTTAGGGGTACTCATGTCTGAATGCCTCTCATGCGTTCTAAAACCTTTTCTTTACCGAGAAGTTCCATCATCTCAAAAAGACCAGCCCCTTTTGTTTTCCCGCTAATGGCCAGGCGGGTGGGATGGATGATCTCGGCTGCCTTGAGACTTCTCTCCTCAGCAATGTCACGGCAGATTTTTTCTATTTTCTCATGGGAAAAATCTTCTAGCCCCTCCAAACGGTTTGCAAAAATCCTTATGTTTTCTACATTTTCTTCCTTATCAAGATATTTCTTCTTGCCCTCTTCATCCATCTTAAAATCGTCTTGGAAAAAACATTCTGTCAATCCCGCGAATTCACTCAGTGTCTTCATCCTTATTTTATACAAGTCTATAAGCTTGGTGAGATATTCATCAGCGAATTTGGAGGTATCGATCTTAGTAGCACTGAGTTGTTTTTTGAGAAGTGGGAGGAGATCTTCGTTCTTCTCCTTCATGATGTACTCTCCGTTCAGCCACCTGAGTTTTTGAATATCGAACTTGGCTTGGACATCACTCATATCGTTTATATCGAACAGCTTCACTGCCTCCTCGAGCGATAAGATCTCCTGGTCTTCACCCGGAAACCACCCTAAAAGGATGAGGTAATTGGCGAGTGCCTCGGGTAAGAAACCTTCTCTCTTGTACTCTTCCACTGAAACACCCCCGTGCCTTTTGGAAAGCTTGGCTCCATCAGGCCCCAATATAAGCGGCATGTGCCCGAATTTTGGTGGGGTATATCCCAGAGCCTCGTAAAAAAGTATCTGCTTTGGCGTGTTGGAAATATGGTCATCGCCTCTTAAAACATGAGTTATTTCCAGAGAAATATCATCCAAGACACAGGAGAAGTTATAAGTGGGCGACCCATCAGACTTGATCATGACCTGGTCCTTGATCGTATCGGTATTGGTCGTTATATTGCCGTGTATGATGTCCTCAAATTCTATATTCCGGCCTTTTTCCACTTTGAAGATGATGGCATCTCCTTCTCTATAAGCTTTCTCTTTGGAAAGAACTTCCTCTGCTTTTTCTCGATAGGTATCGAAGCGCTGGCTCTGGTATATCGGCTCTTCATCCCAATCCATACCCAGCCATTTCAAATCTTCGAGGATTTCATCGAGGAATTTTTTATCAGATCTTACCTTATCCGTGTCTTCTATCCTAAGCAGAAATTGGCCTCCGGTATGCCGGGCATGAAGCCAGTTGAAAAGTGCAGTCCGGGCACTCCCGAGGTGCAGAAATCCTGTCGGGCTGGGAGCGAATCTCACCTTAACCATACTTATCTCCGTCCCCTGAAATAGAGGGACATATACAACTTATGTACAATTTTTATAGCCTAAATAGTAACCAAAAGCAATAATTTGCAGACAGGGCTCGCTTTAAATAACAAATCTTTTTGTACGGGGCCAACGATTCACCAGCACTTTTTAATGCAATGTGAAGAACGAAATCAAAACGTTAAGTGAGATTCGTGAATAAAATGTCATGGCGAGGTTTGGGATTGAATGTCATTGCTGGGCTCGCAGAGCCGAAGCAATCTCTTACTAGCCATTAACTGCTTCAGCTCGCCGCTTTATGGCTCGAAGCAACAGACGCAGCATGAATGCACTGCTGGGCTTGATAAACAGCCAGTAGACGGCAAACTTCTTCTTAGAGGAGAGGACTTAAGGCGTGCGTTCGGTGCTCGAACCTGATTGTATGGCCAATTTCCTCGTCGCCTCCAGATATACGGAAACTCTGGGCAAGCTTTTGGTATTCCGGCTTGTCGAATCTTAAAAACTCCTCTGCATCTTTTAAAGGCACAAATTCTTGATCAGTCACTTGATGAAGCTTGCCGATGGCTCCGATAACGCCTTCTTTGTCCTTGTCCTCAGCCAGCTGGATATTACCGCTTTGAAGAACGAGCTCCAGAAAAGGCTGACTGCTTTTTGTCTTGTCCTTTTTTTTTCCGACAAGGCGACCCAGCAAATAACGCAGCTCACCTAAAAACCTAGCCAAGGGCATATCCTCAAAGGTAACTTCCCAAATCGCGCGGAAGATCCGCTGGGGCGAAGCCTTAATCACAATCGACTGAATTCCTCTGAATTCATACTCTGGCAAAAAATCGTCGAGTAAGGTCTCTTTATCGGCTGATTTCCTTAGCATCTTTGCTTCAGGCTTGCTTCATTCTTGATAGCGTTGTCGATGAAAAAACTTCTTTCTCATTTTTTGTGTAATCTTTAGACAGTGAAAAGATTTTTGGTGGAAAAATTGGGTTCACTGGTCAGATTGACCCCTAATTTTTTTAAACCAACCTCATCACCAGGAGTGGGAATGTGCGTCATATGGACTTCACAGCCTCGGAGTTCTTTCAGTTCCACCACTGCCGATTGAACAGTTGGGTTGGTAGTGGCACTTATGCTCAAGCTGATTAAAGTTTCTTCCAGGTCGAGGCTTACAGACGCTGATTGCAAGATGTCTTCTTTAAGATTGCCTATGGATTCAATTATAGCCGGCGATAATAAATGAGTTTTGTCTGGAATGGCGGCTAATTTTTTTATGGTCTTTATAACGAGGCTCGAAGCAGCATGCATAAGAGAAGAATTACTTCCAGTAATAATCGAGCCATCGTGAAGCTCCAGCGCAGCGCCGCAAAAAATCCCTTTGTGCCCTTTTTTCTTCTTCTTGGCATCTTCGGCAGCCTGTCTTGCTGGCTCCACGACATTCCTATCCTCAGGTCGAAGGTTAAGCTCTTTCATGAGAAGTTCGGCTCTTTGGACAGTATCTTTCTCCACAAAACCCATGGCATACTCACAGCTGTACCGAAAATACCTGCGTATCACTTCTTGCTTGGCAGCTTCTCGGACCACCTTATCATCCACAATTCCAGAACTCGCCCGGTTCACCCCCATATCCGTGGGAGACTTGTACACAGATTCAGCTCCGGTGAGTCTTTCTAGTATGCGCTCGAGCACGGGAAAAACCTCCACATCACGGTTGTAATTGACTGAAGTTTTATTGTAAGTTTCTAGATGAAAAGGGTCTACAAGGTTAAAATCCCCGATGTCTGCTGTGGCGGCTTCGTAAGCCACGTTAACAGGATGTTTTAAGGGATAATTCCAGATCGGAAAGGTTTCAAATTTTGCATAACCGGACCTAATTCCCTTCTTATAATCATGATACATCTGGGAAAGACAGGTGGCCAACTTACCGCTCCCAGGACCAGGGCCGGTCACTATGACCAAGGGCCTTTGAGTGGGTATGTATTGGTTAGCTCCACAACCTTCATCACTGATGATCAAATCAATATCTGTAGGATAACCCTTGGTATAGGAGTGGGTGTAAACCTTAATTCCACGCCGCTCCAGTTTATTCTTGAATATTTTCGCAGCCGGCTGATCATCGAAGCGAGTGATCACCACTCCCAGGATTTCAAGCCCCCAGCTTCTTACATCATCGATCAGCTTCAAGGCATCGACATCATAGGTAATGCCAAAATCTGCTCTCAATTTCTTTCTCTCGATATCCTTGGCGTAAATGCAGAGAAGAATCTCGGCCTTTTCTTTCAGTTTTTGGAGGAGCCTCATCTTGACATTCGGGTCGTATCCGGGGAGCACTCTCGCAGCATGATAATCAAAGAGAAGTTTCCCTCCAAACTCGAGATAAAGCTTGTTGTTGAACAGCTCAACTCTTTCCAGGATGGCAGCTGTCTGTTCTTTTAAATATTTTTCGTTATCGAAACCAGGATTCTTTACCATTTCAAGTTGCGAAACATATAGCACAAGAAAAATCTGATGTCAAAAGATTAAAAGAGATTCCTACCTTTTTTGCTTTTTCACTTCTGGGTTTAATAATTCTTTATTGCCTTGGCCAGAGAGATCTCATTGTAAAATCATATTTTGAGTTATAAAATGGAAAATCGGACTTTGCTGATGAGTGAAAGATGCGGATCTTGGTGACTGGCGCATCAGGCCAAATCGGCTCGGTCATTGCAGGAATGCTCTCCTCGGACCATTCTGTGGTTGGAGTGGATTTAACTCCCGCCGAGCACACAGCGCAAGTCGGCAATTTGAGTGATCGCGACTTCACTTTCTCCGTCGTAAAAGGGATAGATATCGTAGTTCATACAGCCTCCTTACACGCTCCTCATATAAAGGAATATCCCCCTGAAGCTTTCATCGATACCAACATCAAAGGGACACAAATACTCTTAGAGGCTTCCATAAAGAACAGGATCCGTCGTTTTATCTATACCAGCACTACTTCTCTGTACGGATATTCCATGGTCCCCTCTAAAAAGGCGGTTTGGGTCACCGAGGAGCTCAGGCCAAAGCCGCGTGATATCTATGACGTCACCAAGATTGCTGCTGAGAACATGTGCCGACTCATGTCAGAGACTCACGGATTGACTTGCCTAAGCCTCCGTGTCTCCCGATTCTTCCCTGAGCCTGAATATCTCAGGGCCCTTTACAGGTTATATCGAGGGGTCGACGTGAGGGATGCTGCAGCTGCCCATATTCTGGCCCTGGAAGTTGATATAGAAGGCTATGATGTTTTTAATGTGTCTGCTCGCTCGCCTTTTTCCGAAGATGAGACGCCAGAGCTCCTTCATGACGCCCCAAGCGTAATCCGGCGTCACTTTCCCTCAATCGACAAGCTGTTTACTCAGAAAGGATGGGAGCTCCCCCAGAGCATCGACCGAGTTTATGTTATCAAAAAAGCAGAAAAGTATCTTGGATATCGGCCGAAATACAACTTTGATACCTATCTTCATGAACTCAATCCCTGAGCATATTGCTGAAGTCTATTTTCTTTGTCTGAATGACGATTATTCCAGTTCGAGAGCATTGAGCTCTTTTATCTGTTTGACGATTTCTCTAATGGCAGTTTCCACGATGATTTTTCCCTTTTCCCTGGTGGCTAGAGTCGGGTCACCCCAAATCCCGGTGGGGCTGTAATGCCCCTGTCCTTCTGGATCACGAGTCAATCCTCTCCGATGCGGCCTGGAATCAAAATCCTTGACCGCACTGCTCATGTCCACGGTTTCCGGAGCCAGGTAGAGCATCATGGAGGTTTCTCCCTCATCAGCATGGGTGCCCCCTTCCTGTTGGAGTAACCCAGGAGGAAGCTTTTTATCTACCTCTAGTATGTTTAAATACTTCATCACCATTCCCTTCTTGCTCAGCTCCTCGCTGGCCTCTTTCAAAGGACGGAGAGTCGATACGCCGGTATTGAGAATATAAAATTTCCAGACTCCATAACCATTCATCGATTGGCAGATATCGACGATAACTTTCTTAAAGGTCTCAGCCCTCAGAGATACAGAACCAGGATATTCCAAAAAGGCAGGATAATAACCGTACTGCAGAGTTGGCAATACAACCACTGGAACCTCCTTCATCACCCTCTGCCTGAGGTACTCAGCCATAATATAGTCATTCTTGAGCCGGAGATGGAGACCATGCTCTTTGGTTCTGGCCCCCAGAGCGATGAGCACAACCTCAAAGCGCTTTAAGGCTTCTTCTGCCTCGAGCCAGGTCAGGTCTTCCAGGTTTACTGAACTTGTCTTATCCTGTGGCAGGGCCGGAGGAACCAACACCAAGACTAAAATAAAAATTATTGATGTTTTCATGCAACACCTTCCTTCCTCCAGAAAAGAAAATAATACAGAAACACCTGGTATTCAAGGGAATAGTTCCCGCAGGGATCAATCATTCATAGGGGAGTTGTGAAGAGAAGGCAGGGTTATGTCTTTGTTGGCAGGAAGGTGAATCCTTTTCGTTTTTATTCCTGGTGGCGTGGAGCGCGATTCCCGTTTCACTTCCAGATATTGTGATTTTCCTCTGCTTAATATTTGCCATTCCCTAAGATCTTCCCAGAGGAACACTTCCATTCCGGAAATGATTCCCCTGGAACCGATAGCTGTGATCCATCTCGGATAGAAACTTAAAAAGAGGGCAAATATGAAGAGGAAAACATACTCGTTTTTACTGAACGGTTTAAAAATTATCAGGAACAGGCTCCACGAAAGGTAGCCCACAACAGCAGCCCAGACTATCCAGTTCATTCTGATGGTCAGGTTGAATTTGGACGACCATTGGGCACGGATTGTTCCGATTTGCTTCTTTTTGGCCTTCAGCTCGAATAGATTAAAAACAAAAATTATGGCNNCATTCAGCTTATCTCCATCTTCGCCTGCAGACAATACTCATCTTTTAAAACGAAAGAACTTCCTCTATTTGCTCACGCGTCAGAGGCAAAGCGTATTTTTTTAATAATTTTCTCGAACGATCGAATAAAATTACAGTCGCCCCCTCTAGCTCCATTCCTTCAAAAATATGAAACTCATCATAAAAGAACGGGAAGCGAATATTGCTGCTGATAATCAAGCCTCTCAACCGCCCTTCGATGACCCTTTCGAACCCCGGCCTATCTTCGTTATCATCTGATACCTGGTAGACCAGAACACCCATAGCATGTTCATCCAGGCCAGAAGAACGTAGCAAGTCACAAAATTTTCGAAAGATCTCCAAACATAAGGGGCAAAAAAGACTTTGGCCATCGATAAGCAGCACAATGAATTTTTTGGTTCCAGCAAAACCCTCCTCAGGCCGCAGCTCCTCTGAGCTTGTCTTTATATTCAAAGACATACAGGAGGTCAATACTATTACCAAAATGAAGATTGGTCGAATCTTAATATGATATTTTTTTTCATACTTGTTGTTTAACCTGATGACTAAGTGTTCTTGCATTTTCTTATCATAAGGATTGCTGCGTCGCTTCACGCCTCGCAACGACAATTATTTTCGTTTGTAAAGACAATTTTACTTCATAGGATGGCCTCGACTCTTCGTGCCTCGCAGTGACCTTCTGTTGAATATAGTCTCTATCCTTTGCTCATGATGTCATGGAATACCAAGAAGACCTTTATTCAGAAATGTATTCAAGGCGGTACTTCTTTAGGGTCATCCCCTGTTCAGCTCTGGAATAAAGGAAATTGCGGTTGTCCAGATGAATACAGTGGCTGGACTCGGGCAGGATGAAATTGAGCAGATAATTCCCGTCTTTATCCAGGACATAGACGTCTTGGCCAGGATCTGTTGAGGTATTCCCGCCTAATATAAAGAGGTGGCCCGAGCTATCGAGGGCAATGTCTTTGTATACAGTTTCTGTTGGCAATTGAGAGGGGCCGAATATGAATTCTGCTTTCTTTCGTTTTGCCTTTCTCTTTCCCAAAAGGCTTTTTGACCATATTTTCTCCAAATTCTGGTTGAATTTTTCGATCCTATCCTCGAAGGTGAAAACAACATACAAATTTCCCTGATTGTCCACCTCAAATTTCCTGAAGTTCAGCCAGAAGTCCTGCACTCCATCAAAAGAGCTCGTATCCATCTTTGAATTTCCCTCAAAATCGATAACCATAATCTTCTCCGGACTGGCGATAAAGGGAGTCGAGATGAATATTTTCTTCTCGGAGAGAATCTTTAAATCCCAAATTTGCTTGCTGAACGGAATAAGCTGCTGGTAATTTAAATCTTCATCAAAGACCTGTATTCCTGGTCTTTTTTGGTCTGTAACATACAGAAGACCATTAAAATACTTGATGAGCCGGACAGCAAGAAATTCTCCGGGTCCTTGACCTTTCCTCCCGGCTTTCTTGACCAAGTGCCCTCGATCATTGAATTTTTTTATCGAACAGTCCATCGCATCTGTTAAATAAATATTCCCTTTCGAATCCGAAGTGACTCCCACCCACATGTATAGATCATCATCATCTAAGCTCCCAATAGACAATGCTTCCTTTAAAGAGATAATCTTTAACTCCTCCCCCCTGAGAGAAAGAAAAGGAAGGATGGTGACTATTAATAAAATCAAAAGAAGAAATTTGCCCTGTCTCATGTTCCTCTCCGTTTTTGGGGAGTTTTCTCGCCCCCTATAATTCTTCAGGGGCAGGAAAACCGATTAACTCCTGGCATTTCTTGTTTCTACATATAGAGAAGACAGAAAGCCAGTCCAGTCCCACAATAATATAAGGCATGCAGGTTATGAGGTGGAGGCAGGTAACCTCCGTAACGCCACATGCACTTGGTGTAAGCTCTATGGCATCTCCTTGCACTAACTGAACCCATTAATTCTCCGATCCCGATAATCAACACAACCATAAAGGAAATGACAAAAACAGTAATAACTCTTAGATTGGCGCGAGTTTTGAACATATTCACCTCTTTAGCCAAAGAACTCTAAGCACCAAACATAGCCGACAATGCAACCCGCAGCCCAGGCTATCCCGAGTGTTGGATTAGCAATCGTAAGCAAGACAGCGTTGGTTCCACATTTGATATAGGCTCTCCTGCATTCTGCTCTTCTTCGCGCTTCCAATCCCGGAGGCGCAATGATGACTAACAATAACAGCAGAACGGAAGAAACGACGAAAATTTTCCTAAGACTCTCGCGTTTAAAAAATTTCATCTTAACCTCCATTGAATTCTTTACCCGTGTTTTTCGACTATGAATATAGCAATTTTTATACCAATGAAAAGAGTGCAGAAGAGTAGCTATAACTTATTGAAACCTAAGGAAATAAAGATGTGAAGGGATGGAAGGGAAATTAAGGAAGGAAAAAGACGGTCACACTTTTTTGGAAATGATCCTTCTATCTTATTCTTTTACAGGTAATTAGAAGGCGTTAGGAAAGACACAAAGTGTGACATCCATTTCATCGGGGAGAAAGGCAAAGACAGTCAATTTTTTAAGACTTCAATAACTGGGCTCTAGACTCTTTAAGACTTTAACATCGGTACATCAATCTTCTTTTCTTTGGCAAACTTGATGGCTTCTTCATAACCGGCATCAGCATGACGCGCCACACCTAGCCCCGGATCCACAGTGAGGACCGTTTCCAGTCTCTTCTCAGTGGAATCCTTACCATCAGCAACAATGACCATTCCCGCATGGATGGAGAGCCCGATTCCCACTCCTCCTCCATGGTGGACAGATACCCAAGAAGCGCCAGAGACGGCATTCAGGAGGGCATTGAGGATGGGCCAATCCGCAATCGCGTCAGAGCCATCCTTCATGCCTTCTGTCTCTCTATTGGGTGAGGCCACAGAGCCTGTGTCCAGATGGTCACGACCGATAACTATCGGAGCCGTGATTTTTCCTTTTTTCACTAGATGATTGATCAGGGCCCCAAAACGAGCTCTCTCCCCATAGCCCAGCCAGCAGATGCGGGAAGGAAGCCCCTGGAATTTAACTTGTTCTTGAGCTTTTCGTATCCATCTCTCCAGGGTCTTGTCCTCGGGAAATTCCTGGAGCACAGCTTCATCGGTGGCATAGATGTCCTCGGGATTTCCGGAAAGAGCTGCCCAACGAAAGGGCCCTTTCCCGTAACAGAAAAGAGGCCGGATGTACTCTTGAACAAAGCCCGGGATATCAAAGGCATTTTTCACTCCTGCTTTCTGGGCTTGACCCCGAATGTTATTCCCGTAATCAAAAGCCTTAGCTCCTCTTTTCTGCAGCTCGAGCATGGCCTCAACATGGACCGCCATGGACTCGTAGGCTTTCTTTATGTATTCCTCCGGTCTTTCTTTCCTCATTTTTAAAGCTTCCTCGTAGGGAAAACCATGAGGAACATAGCCGTTAAGCTCATCATGGGCTGAAGTCTGGTCGGTCAGAACATCAGGAGTCACGCCTCGTTTGACAAATTCAGGCAGAACATCAGCGGCATTGCCGAGCAGGGCCACTGAAAGGGCTTTTCCCTTGTCCTTAGCCTCGAGAGTGAGCTTTAAGGCTTCATCTAAGTTTTCAACCATGGTGTCGACATAAGCTGTGTCCAACCGTCTCTGTATCCTCTTCTTATCAACCTCAACGACCAGGGCTACACCTTCATTCATGGTGACGGCCAAAGGCTGAGCTCCACCCATGCCTCCCAGACCTGCAGTCAGGACCAACTTTCCCTTCAAGGTATCGCCAAAGTGCTTGCGAGCTGCTGCGGCCAGGGTCTCATAAGTTCCTTGGAGGATCCCCTGGGTTCCGATGTATATCCAACTTCCGGCTGTCATCTGCCCGAACATGGTTAAGCCTTTCGCCTCTAAGCGGCGGAATTCATCCCAGGTAGCCCACTTGGGAACAATTAAAGCATTGGCGATCAAAACTCGAGGGGCAAAGGCGTGGGTCCTGAAAACACCAACCGGTTTCCCAGATTGAACGACCAGAGTTTCATCATTCTCGAGCTTTTTCAAGCTCTCCACTATGGCCCAAAAACAATTCCAGTTTCTGGCAGCCTTGCCTGTTCCTCCGTACACGATGAGTTCGGCTGGCTTCTCTCCCACCTCTGGGTCAAGGTTGTTCATCAGCATTCGCAGTGCTCCCTCTTGAGACCAACCTTTGGTTTGCAACTGAAGTCCGCGAGGCGCTTTTATTTCTTTGTATTCAGGCTTAGTCTCTGTGACCATGGTTTCCTCCTTTTTGAATATATCACATCCTAAAATTAATTCAATGGGGGGGTAATAGAAGGCAGCCCTTTCTAACTTCTATGATACGGATCCTATGAAAAAAAGACAGGAGTCAGGTTTATGCTTTTATCTCTTTAGCTGTTTTATCCCAGGAAATGAATCAATGTTTCGTAAGATACTGCTATCCTTTAAAGCAGGGAAAAAGGCTCTATGACTCTTAAAGATTTTATAAGATGCAAATTAGCTCAGAAAATTTGTGAGTTAGTCCAAATCCACAGGAAGGCGTACGATACTAGACCACTTACGAATCCTGTCTTATTCTGTGATTTTAAATTATTGGGGATTTCTTTAACATCCTCGATAGGAACTGCTCTAATCTCATCAAATGGAAGAAGGGCATTTTGCTTTACAGTCATGAGCTCTCCACTCTTTTCCTGATTCTCTGTCTTCTGAGTGATAAGTATCATGCCACGCTGTTCCTTTGCCATTAGGTTCGATGAAGCCAAAAATAAAAAGAACACCATAACCAAAGAAAATTCTTTTTTCATCTTGATCCTCCCATCTTATTCATCCATGACCAAAATAATCTTAACAGGGAGGAAAGTTGTTATAGGATTGTCAAGAGTTTGTTAAAAGTTTGTAAAAAAAAAGGGACAGCAAGCTGTCCCCTTATATTTTTATAAACTTGAATGTTTCGACTAAAAAAGGTATATAGAGTTCTAAGCCAAAATGCTCCTTAAGAAAGGAGTTCAGGAATGACCTCAGAAAAAGTGTTAATCATCGAGGAAAACAACAAAAGGAGGGCATATTTAGCTCGATTCCTGTCCAAACTGGCCTTCAGCATCGACATCAGTCCTTCCTTTTCTGAAGCCATCAATCGCCTCCACAAGCAGAAGGAATTTGCCCTGGTTGTAGCGGGTCTCAGTCCTCTTGAAAGCCGCCATCTCAAAATCCTTCAGGATATCAAGAAAATCGCCCCCCAGCTCTCTCTCATCATTCTCTTCGAATCCGATAGTCCTGAATTGGCTATCTCCCTCATCAATCAAGGCCTTGTTGATCACATTGCCGACCCGGATAATCTGCCGGGTATCTATTCCGCTATCAGGAACGAGATCAACAAAAGAGATCTCATAAGGGAAAACGAATCTTATTTACAGAGCCTTAAGAATATCAGCTCCGACCGCTCAGAGAATATCCGAAAAGCTCTTGAACTGGAAAATATATACAATACGACCATAGAAAATTTGATGACCGCCCTGGACTTGAGAGACGTGGAAACCTTGGGGCACTCCAAAACAGTTGCTAAATACAGTGAGGTGCTGGCTGAGATGTCAGGTGTCAAGAACATGACGACTCTCGAGAACATAAGACGAGGGGCTTTGCTTCATGATATCGGAAAAATCGCCATCCCTGACTCAATCCTCCTGAAACCCAGCGAGCTCTCAGCCGGTGAGTGGGAAAAAATCAGGCTCCATCCAGCACTTGGATTCGGTTTGATAAAAGAGATAAAACTCCTGAAAGAAGCAGGAAATATCATCCTTTATCACCACGAAAGGTATGACGGCACTGGCTACCCAAAAGGCCTAAAAAAAGAGGATATCCCCCTCGAAGCCAGAATTTTCGCAGTGGCCGATACTCTGGATGCGATTACCTCCCACCGCCCTTACCGCAAAGAAAAGAGTTTCGGGAAAGCTAAGGAAGAGATCACTGGCAATTCCAACAGCCAGTTTGATCCCCATGTGGTAGACCTTTTTTGTTCTCTAAACCTGGATAAATGGGAGAAAATCCGGTTCGAAACGACCAAGATTCTCCCTTCGTTCGAGCTGTTCCAGCAGATAAAGGAAGAAAGGTCCCATTAGATTTTCTGCGCGGTGACCACCCTGGGTATTCCGCTGAGGTCTTTTGAAAAGGCGACTCTCTTCCACCCTGAGTTAAAGAAAGAATTGACTTCTTTCCTCTGGTTTTCTCCGATTTCAAGAATAAGGTATCCTTCCGACTTTAGAAAAGACCGCGAATCCTTTATGATTTTCTGGAGCATTTCCAATCCTGTATAGCCAGCCACCAGAGCTTTTTTCGGTTCGTAACCCTTTATTTCCTGTGGAAGCTCTGCCCATTCGTTTTCGGAAACATAAGGAGGATTGGAGACTATGAAATCGCATTTTCTCTTTAAATTCAGCTTTTTCAACGGAGCAAATAAATTTCCCCGAGTAAAAAGGATATGATCGACCTTCTGCTCAGAAGCATTCAGTCGAGCCACTTTCAACGCCTTGGCAGATGTATCGGTAGCAATGATACGAGCCTCAGGCAATTCTTTGGCGAGCGAGACAGCGATGTTTCCACAGCCGGTTCCGACATCCACGATGGTCTCATGATTCTGTGAAGAAAATTCCAGGACCTTTTCTACGATCAACTCTGTTTCGGGCCGGGGAATCAAAACGCCGGGAAGGACCCTGAAAGGGATAGACCAGAATTCTTTGGTTTCACTCAAATAGGCTATGGGAAGCCCAGCCAAGCGCCTGGCGACCAACTGAAAATAATCTCTCTCTTGCTTTCTGGATAACCGCAGGTCTGGCGAGGAGAAGAATTGCTCCTCCCCTATTGAAGCTGCACTCAAAAGTAGAATCTTGGCTTCCAGAGAAGGATCAGGACAATCCCTCAACAGGGATTTACCTTTCTGGAATAATTCTTGAATGGTAGCCAATGAAAACTCTTATCAGGCGACTGAAGTTGACTTCTCTTCCAGTTGCTGCGTCTGATGTTGAAGGGTCAAGGCCTCGATGAGCTCATCCAATTCTCCATCAAGGATATTCTCCAGTTGATGGAGAGTCAAATTCAAGCGGTGATCGGTGACCCTGGTTTGGGGAAAATTATAGGTTCTTATTTTCTCGCTTCGCTCTCCTGTCCCCACCTGAGACTTTCGGCTTTGAGCGATCTGAGCTTGCTGTTCTCTCTGAGCTATAGCCAGCAGGCGCGAACGAAGTATCCGAAGAGCTCTTTCTTTGTTGCGGTGCTGAGATTTTTCATCCTGACAGTTAACGACTAAACCAGAAGGCTCATGGGTGACTCGAATGGCCGTATAGTTGCGGTTGACACTCTGTCCTCCTGGCCCCGAAGCGCCGAAAGCCTCGATCTTCAAGTCTTTGGGATCAATCTTTATATCCACCTCATCAGCCTCGGGCAGCACAGCCACAGTTACCGTGGACGTATGGATTCGACCAGAGGCTTCGGTCTGAGGCACTCTCTGGACTCGGTGAACTCCACTCTCATATTTGAGAAGACTGTAGACTTTATTGCCTTTCACATCAAAAATGATTTCCTTAAAGCCGCCTATAGGAGAGATGCTGGTATTCATGATTTCAACTTTCCAGCCTTTTTTCTCGGCAAAACGCGAGTACATCCGGAAGAGTTCCTGAGCGAAAAGAGAAGCCTCATCACCACCAGCTCCAGCTCTGATTTCTAAAAACACATCCCTCTCATCGTTGGGGTCTTTAGGAAGGAGCAAAATCTTGATCTCCTGCTCGAGCTCTTCTTCCTTTTGGAGAAGCTCTTTAAGCTCCGTCTCAGCTAGCTTTTTTAATTCCGATTCAGAATCCGGAGAAGCTAAAATCTCTTCTGCTTCTTTGATATCCTTTTTGACTTTCTGGTAATCTTCATATGTCTTGATGAGCGGCTCAAGGCTAGCCCTTTCTTTGGAGATCTCTTTGATTTTTTGAGGGTCAGAAATTAAGGCTGGATTAGATAAAGAAAGGGTGAGTTGACGGTACTTCTCCTCGATATTTTTTAATTCTTGGAACATCTTGGTTATTTCTTGAGGTCACCATATTTTTTCTTGAATTTCTCCACTCGCCCAGCGCTATCGACGAATTTCTGTTTTCCAGTGTAAAACGGATGGCACTGGGAACAGATTTCTACCCGAATCTCTTTCTTAGTGGCGCGGGTGGTAAAAGTGTTTCCGCAGGCACAGATCACCGTGCTCTCTACATAATCAGGATGAATACCTTTCTTCATTTGTCTTCTCTCCTCAATCCAGGAACAATTATACCAGATGAGCGACCTCTAGGCAATGAAAGACAAAGGGGCCAGGTCTTAACTTTCAGACCTGACCCCAATCTCCTAACTAGTCTTTTTGTTTTGACTTTCTCTCAAAGCATTCCCAATCTATCCTGAAATGAATATCTTTCTGTGCTTCCTTGACTCTCTTTTTGTAATCTTTAGAATCCAAATAGCTTCTCAAGGTTCTGTTAATCGGATAGACTTGTTCCTCTGCCTCCCACGCATAGATTTTGTCATCTTGATCTTTCAAACAACCCAGATGAACAATCCAGGCCAATTGCTTAAATGTCACCTCAGGAAAAGACTTTCTGATGGTGATAACCTCTGCCTCCTTCTCCGGGTTCAAGAAATTGAAATACCGGAGAAACAAGAGCGCATTATGGAAATAGGCAGGATAAGCAAGGAGCCCATCATTCCTTGTCAGCCGGGCTAGATAGATAAAAATATCTATGACTTTTTTTCCCAGGCTTAAACCCGGATACTTCTGGCCAGGGAGGGGTGGCCTCTCGGGAGTAAAATCCTGGAGAGGATTCTGGAGAGTCAGCCAATCCAAGATCAAGAATTTGCTTTGCTTAAGAAACGCGCTTATGACCAAGTCTTTTTTCGGCTGAAACGTTCCTTCTTTTATTTTAAGATCGACAATCGCATTATCGGGTTTTTTCTCCTTATAAAAGATCTGAAATCTCTGGAGGGGAAACTCTGAGGAGTCCATTTCAAACACGAGGGGCCAGAGTTTCCTCTTGCGAGCATCGCTGAGAAAGCTTCTCTTTCTTAAAACCGCGAACACTTCATTCAGTGAGTATTTCCCCAAGAAGAGAGACGTCCCCTTCTTCTCGGCTAAATCGGCGAATATGTCCTCTTCCTCAAACAGGGGTGAACTCTGCAGGACGGAACTTTCTTTAGAGATGGGTTTTTTCATTCTTGACCCATAATAAAATAGGCTCTAGATTGAGATTTTAGTTAACCTGAGTAGCATAGTAAAGAAGATGATTGATCAGTTTCTCCTTATTGATAAAAAGAAAGGGTATCGTCTCCGATCGTGATTTGTCTCAGGACTTCATAATATTTCGCCTCAAATTTTGTCTTGTAATAATGGCGGAGGATGATTTTTCCACCAGGCTTGAGAACTTCTCGTTTCATTATGACTTTAAGAGGATTCCTTTTTTCCATGAGTTTGTAAGGGGGATCGAGAAAAATCATATTAAATTTCATATTTTCCTTGGCTAATTGAATGACGCCCCGGTTGAATTCTTGATGGATGACCTGAACTCGATTCTCCACCCCGCATTTCTTCAAGTTTGTCTTGATGACTTTTATGGCTGGAAAATACTCATCTATAAAGATAACCTTCTCTGCTCCACGGCTTAAGGCTTCGATTCCCACCGAACCCGTGCCAGCAAACCCATCCAGGAAAACACTCCCTTTAACCTCTTCCTGAATGATATTAAAAAGGGTCTCCTTGAGCTTATCAGGAATCGGCCGCACCAGAGAGCTTCTGACCTTATTCAGCCGCTTTCCCTTATAGATACCGCTGATTACCCTTATCATGATTAAGGCTCATAAAGAAAGATTAAGTCATTGTCATTGTGAGGAGCGCGGCTCCGAAGCAATCCCCTAAGATTCAATAATAGATGACAGCCTTGCCAGGCTGAGTCTTAAAATCTTTTATCCCATAAGGCAGCTCATACCAGTCATGAATGCTGGTGGCTTTACTGCCATCGATCTTAGATGAGATATAAATGATCAGATCTAGAACTAGAACTGGGATAGACTGTTCCTCGAGAAACAGCTTTTTGATATTGAGCCTGACTTTGCCCTCCTCTACCTGAAGCTTTCCCGCAAAGTAGAAAGTCATCTGAGGCTGTAACACCTTGGGGATGTCCTGTCCGGTTAAATCGATGAACATCTTCCCTTCAATCTTGTTTTCCTCGAACAATTTGAGGTGAAGCTCCTTCATGATTTCTTCTTTTTCTGCTTCGATACGGTAAGCGATGTAAGAGTTGAGCTCGCTCTCGGTAATGACAATACGCCGGAGAGGACCTTTATATTCTCTGAGCTGAGCAGCCTGGATCCTGTGGAGTGTGTCTAAGACTTTAAGCGCTTCTTGGCGGGAATAATTCCTGGTTTCTGAGGAAAAAAAGAGCAGAAAAAAAGCGGCCAAAAGTACAGGAATGCTTCTAGAAAAGCAGTTTCCGAACTTTAGTTTCAGTTTCTTATTCTCTAAGATTACCACCTTGCTTCGCCCCTCGCAACAATAATCTCAACTCTTTATTTTAAACAATCAGCCTAAAAAGACAATTTTAGGACTATGATGGATAAATTACTTACGGAATAGCAAACGCGATAAAAATCCGACTCCCCAGCAAGTATGCATGATCAAAAAAGCCAGGCCTGTTAGAAATCTTTGTTTAAAAGGAATAGATTGTTTCGGCCAGCTCAAAAGAGCAGTCAAAAACACCACCCCAAGATAAATAAGAGGAAACAAAAGAATCAAAGGCTGGAAAAAGCTTAAAACAATTGATAAAAAGAAGGCCAAAACGAGCAAAATCGGGGCAATCTGTCTAAAAGAGGTTATTTTTCTGTGTTTCAGAGTGGTGTAGCACCTGCCTCGGCCGTACTTGAAGTACTGGATGGCCAGTTCTTTTAAAGACTCCCTCGGAAAATAGATGACTTCTAGAGAGCTTTCTAGATAAACCTTTCCTCCCGCCTTCAGAATCCTGAGATTCAGCTCTGCATCTTCATTCGGGCTGGATTTCAGATCATAGAGACCGATATCTTTGAAAAGTCCTTTCCTGAATGTTCCCAAATAGACAGTATCCACGTAGCCGCTATAATTCCCCAAATGCCATTTTGCATCTCCAACTCCCATTGGATGCTTCAGAGCAAAAGCTATAGCTTTCTGGACTGTCGTTTCTCCTTGGGGCATCATCACCCCTCCCACATTCAGGGCCTTCTCTGTCATCAATAAATCAACACATTTTTTTACATACCCGGGCGGATAAAGACAATGGGCGTCTGCTCTGATAATGATCTTTCCTTTTGCCTTGGATAAGGCAAGATTAAGCCCATGAACCTGGAGTTTCTTCTCGTTCTTAAAAAGCTTTATCGGAAACCTCTTTTTTATCAAGGAATTGACGATATCTTGAGTCCCATCTTCGCTCATCCCATCCACAACGATTATCTCACAATTCTTCAGGCAAAAATCATCCAGTAAGCTTTGCAGGGAATCAGCGATATATTTTTCTTCATTGTAACAAGGCATAATGACAGAAACAAGGGGATGGGTTTTTTTCATTAGAAAAAAATTTAAAGCTATAATACAGATACTAGGAAATGGATTAGAGAAGCTGAAGCAAATGATTTAAAGAAAGAAAATGAAGGAGAGATATTTTGACTACTTTTTAAAAGCCGATACTTCTTCTTCTTCCTCAGTCAGTTTTACAATCCCGTACACAATCCCACTCGAAGCTGCTAGGACCGTGGCCACACCTATGGGAGAGAGAAAGAAGAAAAGCACCCTTCTTTTCTTTAAATACACAAAATCTCCAACTTCCACTAGCTGGACTGCTACAACCCCAGGAGTCTGTCCGACAGAAGCTTCTTTAACAGGGGTGAATTCTAATGACAGAGATTCTACTTTTTGAGAAAAATCAGTCTCTGTCCCTTTAAAAATAATCTCATCGCCTACTTTTAAACTCCCTTCTTCGATGAGGATAGCAGCTTCTTGTGTTTCTGGACTGAAATTTACTACCCTGCCGATGAAAACGCCTCGCGCAGGGGCAGGCACCTCGGATCCTCCCTCAGCAGGAGAAGAAGTGCGTTCTTTAGGATCGGGGTTGCTTGTTTCTCCGGGAAGAGAAGTGTCTTGCGTTCCAGTAGAAACCAAGGAGAATGATATTTTGGCCGGCTCGTCCGCTTTTATTCCTATGAGGTTCTCAAAATTAAAATCTCCGGTGGCTGTTGAAATGCCAGCTGAGTAGAGACCCTCATTGATCCCTTCAATCTTAAAAGCTCCTTGGCTGTTTGAAGCGCTGCTTTGGTAGACCGTCCCATCCACTACGTTCCTTATCTTAACAACTGCCCCTTGGACAGGGGTGACTCCATCTTCATCGTAAATCAATCCGGTCAAGCTTCCCTGCCCGACGGCTTGAGCTGGCAAGAAGTGAGGGCAGTAAAAGATCAGGAAGAAAAAAACAAGGGGAACTGCAACGAATTTAGCTTTCGGACCCCTTATGGTAGTAAATAATCTGAAGTTATCCATCTACATTTCTTATGACTCTAAAGAGCATTATTCATGAATAATGCTACTTTTCGATAGACGGCGCAGTTGTCGGCCATTTTAATTATCAGTAAGATTGAAATGCATGTAAATAGCCATTTGAGGTGATTTTTTTATCCCCTTGCAGGGTGAAAAAAAGGCCAAAAACCTCACCCTTATTTTAGATTCTGTAAAGTCGGGTCTAAATCAGGAGAATTGAAGAAAAGCAGCTAACGATATTGTATTTTTAAAAGGCCTACTCCCCTGTTCACCGGGCTAATCACCAGAACATTCTCCCCAATCTGTGTATCCAACGGGATAGAGATAAAATTATCCCTCAGATAGTCTTCCCAGACGATTCGCTCGTTGAAATACACTGAAATCAACGGGGTTTCTCCCTCTCTGGATCGTCTGAACTGCAGTACTAACATGATCTTTCTTTCATCAAACACCAGCCGACGCGAATGTCTCTTTCCTTTTTCTATGGCAATGCCTCTGACAAGGATTTCCCGTTGCGGAAGAAGATTTCTTATCCTCCAGTTCATCGCTTGAACCTTTCTCACCTCGTTTAACCGTTCATAAATGCGGCGCATCTTGAAGAGGGTCTCCAGGTTAGAAGGCTCTATCTCATAGGCTTTTTGGTAGAATTTCTCTGCATCATACAAGTAATCGGATTTCAGGTATGCATCTCCGATCAATTTCAAGATTCTCCTATAGTCCTCCCTCTGGTCTTCAGGAACGACAACGAGACTCTGCTGTAAAAGATTCCCTACTCTCATGATTTCTCGGTAACGGCTCTGTCTCGAAGCAAAAAGAATCTGGAAGTATAGACGTTTTAAATCCTCAAAGCTTCCCTCCAATCTCTTTTCGATCAATCCCCTGTCTATAAGATAAGTTTCGAGCTCCTCCACACTGACCAGCTTGTTTTCCAGAGAAAGATAGCTCTGAAGGAATTCCTCAATCTCATCAAGGCTTGTTTCTCCGTCTACCCGGCACTTTAAAAGATTCAAATAGACGGATTTCTGCAGCTCATCGAACTCTGAGGGTTCGATCAGCTCTTGGCCTACGAGATCCTGGTAAAAATTTATTCCTTTCAAGAGGCTCAAGGCAGACTTGAAATGATTGCAGGCCTCTTGAATCTGATAATACCTCCATTTGTTTACTCCCAGGGTATGTGTATTTTTTGCTTTTTCGAACTCGAGGAACTCAGCCAGAGCCAGCTTCTGCTGTCTTACGTCAGATGAGAGGGATTTCTCTCCTAGAAATCGAGCATACCACCGGTATGCTCCTGGATCTTCGGGAAGGACCTTCTCCATCACCTCGTAATCTTTGACATTCATCTCCCAGATAGGCAGGAGGGTGCGGAATGTCTCTCGCCATTTTCTGTTTAATATTTTCTTTGTGATCTCTAGAGTAAATTCTCTCTCTTCCGGAGACAGCCATTCCCAACGAGAAAACAATATCTTCCCCACTTCATAGAATATCTGGCTGTGATGACCGGTGAGGAATGCAGCTTTTTTGTATTCTTCGAAATATTTTAAGTCAGAAGAGGGAGCGGCATAAGTCTGGTAGAGCAGAGACTGAGCAAAATTGAAATGGCTGAAGGGCGAAGCTGGGTTGATCGCTAGGGAACGAGTAAAATTTTCGGTAGATTCTCGAAGGTAAGCATCCCGGATATCTGTCCGGCCTATGTTCTCGACACCTAAATTAAAATAGGCTTTCCCCAGCTCATAATAAACAAGGTCATTAAAGGGATAGAAAAGATTCGCCTTCTCCAGGACTTCTATCTTTTCATGCGAGTTCTCAATCTTTTCTTTGGCCTGATAATAGAGATGGGTGTTCCAGTAAAGGGCGGCTTCTAAGGCACCGATGATGATGAGCAAGGCTATGAAAAGACCTTTCTTAACACTTTCCATCTTCTCAGTCCATTTTTATGGAAGCAAAATTTTTATTTTCCCGATTTTTGATGAAAGGCAGTCACTATGGTCAAAGAAAGGACCACCGTGAACAGCAACATGTTCGCCGGGATATGCAGGTTGAAGTCAGTAAGGCTATGTATCAAAATGGCAACTACCGCAATGATTCCTCCCATGGCCAATCCCTTCACTTTAGGATGTCTTCTTTCCCGCCAAACAAGAAAAGAATTGATGACCATGAAAAATATGCCTCCGATCAGCAAAATCCCACCTATCAGACCCAGCTCGGCTAGATACTCAAGATAATCGTTATGAGCGTGGGAGAGGCGGCCGTAATCGAGAGCTACCCCAGCCTCGAAAGAAGGATAGACAGAGGCAAAAGTTCCCAATCCTATTCCAAAAATTGTGAATTCTCTAATCATCGCCCTGACATTGCTCCAATAAAGAGGCCTTCCTTCCTGGAGCAGCTCATTCATGGAGAATCTTTCGATAGTGGATTCGATACCAATATAAAGAGAAATGAAAGTGATCAGCAGAAAAGTCACGATAAGGAAATTTCTGGTCCATCTTTGCTGTTCCTTGGCTCGGCCAAAGTACAGAACCGTCAATTCAAAGAAGAGGATAAAAGTAAGAACCAGGATAAAGATCCCTGAACGGGATTTGGAAAGAAGAATCGCCAGGGACATGATGACAATGGAGACACTAAGAATTAAATTGATGGAAACTCCCTTTCTGGACAACTGAAGGATTTTCTCCCGCCATCTCTTCCCGGTCACAGAAAACAAATCTGCCCGGGCGATCATTAATCCGATGGCTAGAGGAATGATCATCTCCAGATAGCCTGAGAAGTGGTTTCTGTTGACAAAGGTTCCAGTGACGGAATCTAGATCATGAATTTTCTTGTAGAACAGAATTCTCGGCTCCTTTCGGTAGAGCTCAAAAAGGCCGTAAAGAGCCTCGAAAATGCCCATGATGACCAAGACTGAAAATAGCCTCATGATCTGCTCCCGCCTGGTGATGACTTTGAAAATGAGAAAAGCGAGGAAGAAATATGTCAGAAGCTCAAGACCTTCCTGTAGAGTACGAGAGGGGATCAACGAGAGCGTCATGAATTTTATTTCCGAACCCGCAGCAGAAAAATCAGCTTTGAACGAAAACGTGTTGGGAGCAAGGAACTGGACTAAATACTTGGGCAGAGGAACAAGCTGGATGAAAACAAGGGCGAAAACCCCAATAAAAATATATTTTGGCCATCTCGCAGCATAGGAAAGAGCCGCGTTCTCTTCGGGCTTCTCTTTCATCATGAAGTAAGCGATCATCATCGCCACGACTACGAGCTGAATGACCAATACCGACCATTCGTAAACCGAGGCAGCAGGAAGGGGACTGAAGATAATGAGGGCTATGATACCCCATTCAATGAACTTCTGGCCTGCCCCTTCCTCGTAAGCCGGATTCCTACGTCTCGGGTCATGACTTAACGGGACTTTGTATTCCTTCATAAGCTTATTTCTTGTTTCTCCCCAGAAAGCCTGGCAGTTTTACTCTCAGCTTTCTTTCTTTTTCTTCAGGATGAATTGGTTCGGGATAGTCAGGTATCTGCTGATCATCTAGAACAGCCTGTGGGTTTTCTGTGACCAATGCTTTGGCTCTCTCCTCTCCGATCAAGGAGGCAGCAATTCTTACGGCTTCCGAAAGCCGAGGCGCCTTAGAACGACTGTTATGACCATCGCTGCCGATGAAATGAATCAGGTTGAGCTGCAGTAAACGAAGGACTGCGCTTTCGACTGTACTTCCGTATCTTCGTAAGAAGCTCCCGCTGTTCGCTTGTGCTAGGGCTCCCATCTGAAGCAATTCGTATAATGAACCAGGATGGTGGATAAAAACAGAGTTCCTCTCCGGATGGGCGATGATGGGAGTGATCCCTTCGCTCATCAATTCAAAGAAGAGTTCCTTGACTCCAGAAAAGACATGGTCAGGGGGAAACTCGACGAACATATACGAGCTCTGGTGAAGAGTCAGATAGCTGCGGTTTTCTCTTATCTCCTCGAGGAGATGGTGGGAAATATTCACTTCTGCCCCAGCGAAGATCTCGACGTTGATATTTTCGGCCCCCAAAGCCTGGTTAAGCTCGTCTTTCTTTTCTTCGATAACGCTTAAATCCTCGTAGGTGAGATTATCCCGGAAAAGATGAGGCGTGGCTACGATCTTTTCTATGCCGTCATGCTCGGCAGCTCTGGCCATCTCTATAGACTCTTCCAGACCTTCTGAACCATCATCCAAGCCTGGAAGAATATGACAATGAAGATCGATCATCACTTAATCCTGGCCTTGGTCATCACCATAATACTGCTGTCTGTAATAATGACGATAATAAGAGGAGTGATACCCCTCTTTCTTGATCTTTATCTCGTTAAACAAAACACCAATGATTCTGGACTTTGCTTTCTCAAACTCTTCAACTGCCTTCAAGAAAGGCTTTCGTGAAGTCTCCCCTGCTTTAACAACGAAGACCGTCCCATCAGAAAGGGAGCTGGTGATTACCGGGTCGATGACAGCCAGCACAGGAGGAGTATCAATGAGGACAAAATCCCACCTGCTTTTTGCTTCTTCTATCAGTTCCTTCATTGGCTCAGAATCCAAAAGCTCAGCTGGATTGGGAGGAAGTGGCCCGCTGGGAATAAGCCAGACATTATCTACAGTTGTCTTCTGGACCACCTCTTTAAAGGATGACCGCCCGGTCAAGTAACTGCTCAGCCCTTTATGATTTCCTATCTTGAATATGCGATGGAGTCGGGGCTTTCTTAAATCTGCGTCTAAGACCAGAACGTCCTTCTTCAGTTGGGCAAAAGCCACGGCTAAGTTGGCTACCGTGGCTGTTTTTCCTTCCTGGGGCAAGGAACTTGAAAAAGTGATGGCTTGTGGAGGGTTGCTGGCCGAAGAGAGCATTATCGAAGTCCTGACTGTCCTGTAATCCTCTGATATGTAAAACTGAGGATAGAGTTTATTGATGAGCTCAATACCTTTTGCTTTATTGAGTACAGATGCTTCTTTGCCATCGGAATAAGAATTTCTTGATCTTGAATAGCCGTATCTTCTTCTCTCACCAGTGCCATCAGGGGAAAGATAGGGAATCACTCCCAAAGAAGGAAGACCAACCAGTTTCTCCACATCTTCAGGTCCTTTGACTGAGTTGTCCAGGTATTCTAAGCCGAAAGCCAATCCTATTCCCATAAAAAGTCCAAAAAAGAGGGCTAATAGAATGTTTCTTTTGGTATTCGGAGAAAAAGGCGCCCTGGGGACCAAGGCCTTGTCCAGGATCTTGATATCACTCGTTCTCAATCCTCCTAACCTCGCTGAAACCAGGGTTTCATTCTGCTTGGCTACCAGGGAGTTCAAAAGCATTCTCTTATTTTCGACCTCAATTTTCAAGCTGTTGTACAGGATGGCATTGCTGTTCATCCTGGCGACATCTTTTCGCTGGGAATCGAGAAGGCTTTTCAGCGACCACTGCTTTTTTAATGTCGAGCGGTATTCAGTCTCAGCTGCACCCACAGCCTTCTCAATCTCGCTCTTGAGCTCATCCCTCATGCTGTCTAGCTTGGCTTTAAGGGTTATCATCTCTGGATAATTGGGTTTGAATATTTTACTCTTTTCTTCGTACTCATTCTTTATATTCGTGTACTGCGTTTTGAGATTCTGGATCAGAGCATTGTTGACAAATTGAGGGAGAGAAGCAATATTTAAGCTTTTTAATTCTCTGTAAGCAGATTCAGCATTGATGCGTTCGATTTGAGCCTGAGTAAAAGCTGTATTCAGATCAGAAAACTTATTGAGCACGGTGCTTTCTCTATCACTCAAGAAGTAAAGCTCTTTCTCCTGCCCATACCTTTGAAGCTCACTCTCTTTCGAGGCCAATTCTTCTCTTAACTGGGCAATCTGCTCGTTCAAGAACTCAGAAGCCTCCTGAGTGGCTTCGTACCGGATCTCAACAGAATAACTTATGAACTCTTCGGCTAAAGCGTTCACGATGTCAGCAGCAAGTACTGGATGAGAAGAAGTGTAGCTTAACTCAACCACCCGCGTGTCTCTTATTGGACTAACGCTTATTCCTCCAAGAATAATTGGAGCCAGCAGAGTATCTGGGTCCTGTCTCAATATCGGCTGTGAATCCATGTCTTCCTTCTTCTTTTGGGGAGCAAACGCTCCAAAAAGCCATCTAAAAGAAAAGAAGTTTTTAAAAGCTTGGATGGGGTTCGTTTTTGATTTTCCCAGCGCTTGAATCTCTGGGCGGGCACTGAGATTCATCTTCCTGGCAACTCTTTCCGCTAGAGACCGACTGGTAAGTATCTTTAATTGGGTGTTCAAGTTTTGATTCATGAAATCGTACCTCTGGACTGGATAATTAGAAAACATCTCCTGAATGCTCAACATTCTTGAGCTGGTTTCCTTAATGAGAACTGTGGTTCTTGCTCTATAAAGAGGTGTACTCGTGAAAGAAAATACTCCAACGATTAAAACGATGACTGTGGTCAGGGAAATGATCACCCATTTTCTTTTAACGATTCTCTGCCAGTACTCTGATAAGTCAATATGCCTTTCTTTCTCTTCGTATTCCATTTTTTCCCCCTTAAACAAGGAATTGATAAATTTCTAATTTAATATTTTTTAGCATTTTAAGAGTCTCCTGATGTAAGGATTGAAAAAAGATAAAAAGCGGTATTTTATGTTAGGTGGATTAAATTGGACAATAGAGGCACTTTTTTTATCAAAGCCAGGATCAGCTCACTGTGCCAATCAAAATTCCCTTTTTCTCGAACCAGAGGAATAATTCCGTCTGTTTGAGCTATCCGGAATAGTCTTTCTATTTGGGTATCTGTTAATTTTCCGCAAATTTTTCTAGCATAATATCCAATCAATATTTCCTTCTGGATGGCTTTTTTCCATAACTTCTCATATTCTGCCAGGACAAGAGCTGAAAAGCATCCTTCATCGAATCTCTTAAGCACCACTCGAGAGGCAATGTCTGAACAAAGCAGACCAAAATAGATGCCTCCCCCGGATGTTGTTTTGACCTGACCCGCGGCCTCCCCTACTGCCAGCACTCTCTCTCCATAGGTCCTTGACACTAATCCTTGGGTGATAGCTCTGAATTGAATCTCGCTTCCTCTTATATTCTGTTCTAAAGTTAGATTGAGTTTTTTCATTATGTTCTGAAAGCAGAGTAGGGGTTTTTTCTCGGTCATTAATCCTACTCTAACTGTTTTATTATCTGTAGGGACAACCCAGGCGAAAGCTCCGGGAGCTGTTTCATTCCCAACCAGAATAGTCGTCAAGTCCCAATCGCCGCATTCAAACTCAGCTTGAATCCCATGTATGAAATTTTTTGGGTATCCTAATCCAAGTTTCTTGCTTAAACTGAAATCAATCCCGGTGGCTATGATCGCCATCCTGGCTGAATATTTTTTTAAATATTTGGATTCAATCTTGGCCAAGACATCAACAGAACTAGGCCTTACTGATATATCCAAAACATAATTATCGAGGTTAATTTCTACGCCTTTCGATCGAGCCGCCACAGCAAGATTCTTATCAAACGCTTCCCTATTCACAACATGAGCAAAGGAAAACGGATGCTGATAGGTGATTTCAGTAGAGCGAGGAGAAATGAGTTTTACCTCTTGAATATCCTTGCATATTGAATCTTCCGGGAGCTCGAATTCACGAAACGCTTCTTCTCCGACTATGCCTGTGCAGACAACGTTCGTGCCAATTTGATTCTTTCTCTCTAAAACAACGACATCCAACCCTCCCTGGGCTAACTTTCTAGCTGCGTTCAGCCCGCTGGGTCCTCCGCCGATGATTAGCACATCACGCATAAGCCAACTCCGTTTTCAATTTTTTTATTCTATCAGTTTCAATCTGGTCTCTCAATCTCAAATTTTTTTCTCTCTGCTTTCCCATTTTCCTTTAAAAGTGATCCAGAAAGAAAGCAATATAAGCTTCAAATCAAGCCAAATATTATGTTTCTTCACATAGAGGAGATCATACTTCAATTTATGCTTGGGAGGTGTATCATACTGACCAAAAATCTGCGCCATTCCTGTTAGTCCGGGTTTCACAAGATGCCGAAGATCATAATTTGGTATTTCCTCGCTAAATTGAGTAACCAATTCGGGCCTTTCGGGCCGGGGCCCGACAAAGCTCATATCTCCTTTCAGTATACTCAGCAATTGGGGAAGCTCGTCCATTGCAGTTGCCCTGAGGATCCTGCCAACTCTTGTAACCCTCGAATCATTCTCCTCTGCCCAGACAGCACCGGAGTGCTTTTCAGCATCTTTTATCATCGAGCGGAATTTTCTGACTCTAAACACTTTCCCTCTCTTTCCCACTCTGCTTTGATAGTAAAATATCGGTCTTCGAGATTCTAACCAGATCGAGGCAGGTATCAGAATCCACAAAGGCGTTGAAATAATTAAGCCCATGAGGGAAAGCATAAAATCAAAGGGTCTCTTGAGAAAAGATGCTTTCGGGATTTCAATCTTCTGGAAATTTTTCTCGAAGGCTACCACCGAACTGGGTGAATAACACTTCGTCTCTACAACGTTTTTTCTATTCATTAGAGCAATACCTTCGTTATTCTTTCTTGAATAAGCTCTTCGTAAAAGGATTCGGTCTCTTCAATCATTTTCTTTAAGGTAAATTTTTGGGCTACCCTTTTCTGGGCAGCCTCACCTAATTTTTCTCTTAAACGGGAATCTATCAATAAGGCACGGGTCTTTTTTACCAAGGAATCAATATCGCCAGGTTTAACAAGCACGCCAGATTCCCCATCCTTAATCATTTCTGGAACGCCACCCACTTCGGTAGCCACAATCGCTTTTTTGGCAGCCATGGCTTCTAAAATTGCCCACGGGAATCCTTCCTTAAGGGAGGGCAGGACGAAAATATCAAAAAGCTTCAGGACTTGTGGAATATTGTTTACATGACCCAAGAAGAAGACCTTGTCGGTTATATTCAATTCCTTGGTTTCTGCAATCAGTTCATTCCTCAGCGGGCCATCCCCTACCAGGAAAAGAACCAAATTCGGATGTCTCTTTGCCAATTCGGATATTCCTTTGATCAAATAATGAAGTCCTTTATTAGGGAAGAAGTTAGCCACTGAACCTATAACCATATTATTATCTTTAAGACCCAAGGCTTTTTTTGTATAATTTCCTTCTTTCTCATTAAAATCATCAATGTCTATTCCGTTATAAATAGTCTTTAATTTGTCTTCTTCACTTACTCTATTGAGAACCGCACTTTCTCGGTCATAATTAGAAACAGTAATGATCCTATGCGCGAGCTTTGATCCTAGCCATTCCATCCAAATAAATAGCTTCTTTCTTAGTCTATTTATGGACTCGTTGAAAATGAATCCATGAGCCGTAAAAACGATTATCGGCGCTCTGGCCAAGAAGGCGGCAACTCTTCCCAAAAAACCAGCTTTTGAGCCGTGGGTAGCAATGATATCGAAAGAATCATTTCGAATTATTCTGTAGAGATGAAGAACCGTTAAGAAATCGTGTCCAAAAGAAGGTTTCCTTATCATTGTCGGAATGACCTTCACCTCAATTTTTGCCCGATTGAGCTTTGAAATCAGATCTTGCCCTCCCCCGCAGGCCACTGTTGTTAAATATCTTTCTGGGTCTATCTTTGTTGTTAAATAATACACATGATTAGCAGCTCCGCCAGGTTCTATGGTTGAATTCGTGACTATTCTTAAGATCTTATACTTTTTCATTCTCTCTTTCTTTTAGAAAGTCATGGTTCATTCGGTTATTATTTTTACCTTTATTGTTTATAACTAGTCTTTTTATGGAATAAATAAGCCCTAGGTTGAACCAGAATATCATGGGCGTAATGTTATTGTCGGTCTCGAGCAGTACAACTCCTAAAAAGGCAAAAAGCAAGGAGACCAGAGATATAAATAAGGCTCTGGAGACGTCTTTGAGGAAGCGATCATTGGCTTTCTTATAATTATTCAAGGAAATTTTTAGCATCTTGATTATTAAATAAAAGAAAATAACCAAAGCCAATATCCCGTGATCTGCTAGGATCTGAAGGTATTGATTGTGGGTGTCGCTGAAAGGTGTTAACGGAGTACCGAACCAGTCCAAGAACACATTATTTCCAGAAGAGTCTTTCAAATCAGATCTGCTATAAAGCTCCATGCCAAATCCGTTTATTCCATATCCCCAAAAAGGGTGTCTTAAAGTCAATAGAAGAGCTGTTTTAATCAGAACAAATCTCCCTGCCGTACTGGTCTTTTTAATAGAATACGGAAATGTATAAGGATCGCTAAAATAGCCTTCGAAACTCTCGTATACCTCGCTGACCTTGGGTTTTACAAAGCTTATGTTAAAAGCACCAACCACAATACAAATTATCAATACGAGTGCTACTCTGGATATGTTCTTCAAGTATAACAATCCGATAACGCCCCCTAAAATGCCTAGATATAAAGACCGAGAGGCGGATAAAATAAAAATATAGACAAGGAATGGAATTAAGCCGAATAAATAAAGCTTTTTCCTCGCCAAGAAAACTACAAGCCAAAAGGTTGGGATGAATAACAGCATCAAAGATGGATTTATCTTGAGCTCTCCTAGAAATGGATAATAGGTATTTAAAAATATCGGCTGATCTCTAAAAGTGAATATCCCAAAATTAGCCTCATACAGAGTAACGACTGCCAGTAGAAGCCCGCAGAAGACTTCAAAGCCCACGTATTTCTTGATGTCTTTTGGAGTTCTAATCAAATAAACAGCACACATAAAAACCAACAGGTATTCGATTAACTGCAAAAAGGGTTTAAAGGAAGCGGAGATGAATATTCCTGGAAAACGGATAAATCCCAGGGCTTCTGAAAAAATAATGATAGACATAAATACGACAAATACTTTACCTTCTTTCCTGAATTTAAAACTCTTCTTAATGCTGATTTTCCTGATGATTATGCTTCCTGACAGAATTATCAACGAGATATCGAAGAGGGTGATATCTCCCATAATGTTAAAAACCCCTCGGCTGAAAATGGACAACAACAAGAGCAACAGCAGGAGGATGGGAGTCCCGATTGCAAAAACAATGATGAAGAAGATACCCAAGAAAAGCCATAAGTATTGTTTATAGAGAGTCAAACCAAAGAAAAAATTACCGAGAAAGTATCCAGCTATGACGACCAGAAAGATAAAAAACCATCTGTTATTAAGAAGCTTCTGGATTCTGCTTTCTGTTAAAGGGATATCCATGTTAAACACTTTTTGAAATTCTCTCTAAAATATACTGGGGAACGGATTTATACAAAGGCGTATGTTTGTACTCCACAAAAAATCTCTTATAGGCTCTGCCCATGAGTTCTTTCAATTTAGACCATCTGTTCACATACAGAGGGACATCCTTGTAATTGGGAATGTTCAATTTCTCACACCAGTTAAACCGGTCTGGAAAGTATCCCGTCTTCTTTAGGTCTTCAGATAATTGAGTTAAGGGGTATATGACAGGATTAAAGTTCCAGATGATCTCATCTTTGTCCAGACCCAGTTTAGAACAGAGTTTAATAGTGGATAAAAAATCTCTTAACCGCTCTCCTGGATATCCGAATATGAAAGAAGCTCGGGCAACCAACCCTTTTTTCTTTACAATATTCAGGGCTCTTTCTATCATCTTGGCTGTGATTCTCTTTTGCATTAAACTGAGTACGATATCGCTGCCGGATTCCACTCCGAAAGATATCATTCTGCATCCTGCTTGTTTCATAGCTTCAACAATCTCCTCATCAATGGAATCAACTCTCCCATAACATCCCCAATTGAAATCTAACTTATTCCTGATTATTTCTTCACACAATTTGATCACTCTAGGCTTTTTTAGAGTAAAATGATCATCATAGAAGAAGAGCCAATTGTACTGGGGATAAGAAATCTTTATTAATTCCATCTCAGCTATGACTCTTTCAGGAGACGCATACCTCACTGTTCTTCCTGACATCTCCTTCGCCGAACAAAATCCACAAGAATAAGGACATCCTCTGGATGTTATAAGATGCATGGCCTTCGGTCTTTCATAGATAGGCAGATAAAGGTCATACTTGTCGACATCGAAGAGTTCTCTAGCCGGAAACGGCAATCTATCTAAATCTTCAATAAAACCTCTTAAAGGAGTCCTGCTAATTTCTCCATTCTCCCTATAGGCTAATCCTTTCACCTTTTTTAAAGACTGCCCATTCTTTAAGGCCTTGATGAGTTCTAATAGAGTATCTTCTCCCTCATGAAGAACAATAAAATCGATCTCTTTTATAGAGTTCAAAGTTTCTTCTGCAGTAAAAGTAACATGGGGACCGCCCATGACGACTGGGACATCCTTCCACGCCTTGACTTTTCTGGCTAGATCAAAGGAGTAATATCTCTCATGGGAATTGCAGGTTATCCCCACGATTTCGGGTACAAATTCAGACAAGCTTCTTAAAAGAGTTTGATCATATTCCTCCTTCGCTGCAATCTGGAGGTCTAATGTCCAAACTTCCTCCCCAGTTGCCAATAGTGAACTCGCCAGGTAGCCAAGGCTCAGGGGAAAGCCTAACCCTTTAGCGCTATACCAAGAAAACGGTTTGATGAGTAAAATCCTCATTTACTCTGAAATTCCTCCAAGATTTCAATCAATCTCCAGCCTATGGCTTTTTGAGTAAACTTTTCAGATACTAACTCATGGCCGCCCGCCGCAATTTTCCGCCTCAGCTCTTGATTTTTCTTCAGCTGCATTATGGCTTCAGCTAGGCTTTCTTCATTTGCACATTTGCACAGTAGGATGTTTTTCCCATCTGAGAAGACCTCTCGAATGGCAGGCGTATCTCCGGTGATAACAGGCTTACCCATGGCCAGAGAATTGTATACTTTTGTCGGGATAACACGTTGCGTCTTTTCAGTATTTCCGAAGATTCCTAAGCTGATATCTGATTTATCAATATGAAGAGGTAATTCCTCCAGAGGAACCGGAGCAATAAATCTGATATTCGCGGGCTGAAGTCTTTTTTCCAGAGCTCGTATCTCTTGGTATGTCTGCCCCTTTCCTAATATTTTGAATTGAATATCTTCTTTGCTTAAAAGAGAGGCAGCTTTCACGATGTATTCTATCCCCTGCAGGGGAACAAATGACCCGTAGAAGAATACAGAGAAGCCATTTCTTGGCTGAGTGTCGCTGGAGTTAGAATTGAAGTAGTCATCATCGCTGCCCACATAAAGGACTCCCATTCGATCCTCGGAGATTTTAAGTTTCTCATTGAAATAACTAAGA
Organism: Candidatus Aminicenantota bacterium; assembly: GCA_011772495.1. GTDB lineage: Bacteria > Acidobacteriota > Aminicenantia > Aminicenantales > Aminicenantaceae > WVZL01. The sequence continues at coordinate 11,270 of WVZL01000037.1, read as the reverse complement.
TGTTGGTATGTATCAGCTAAGACTAAATCAGCCAATTTCATTGATATCTTATCCCATAACAAACACTTCAGAGCAGCAAAGGTGCGGGGCTTTACTCTTTTCCTATCCATGACATTGCTGTCATAGATTGATATGAAGGGATCAAAAATAAGAGGCTTCCTGTATAATCTTGAGATTAAATAAGCTAAGGGAATATTTTTATGATTCATTTCAGCAACAAGAAGAAAATCATAATCTTTATTCAAGTTCTTATGCTTAGAAATCAGCCTGGAGTATCTCTGCCAGAACCTTAATTCCAGTCCAAACGGAACATTGCATTCCAAGACTTCTACATTGTTTTCAGCCAATCCTTTCCTGATTATCAGGTTTCTTTGATAATTCTCTTGGAAGGAGCCAAAATAGCATATCTTCATGCCGCACTCCTCACGACTTCTTTCAATTGATAGAGTTGGCTGAATAATTTCTTTTCAAAAGCCCACATTATTCCCCAGAAAACAATCGAGATGAGGAAGAAGCTTATGATCAAACTCAATAAGCCGAGATTGGAGATAACCGGCTCCAGGAGAGCCCAGGCACCCAAACTTAACCCAGCTATGGATAGAGGCCTAAAAAAGTTCCACAATTCATTCTGAATCTTCAATAACCTGAAAGTCCTGAGAATAATCCAGATAAAACCAGGAATGATGCTTATGGTTGCCAGGGCGGCAACTCCAACAACTCCGATATATTTGGCTGCAGGGATAACAAGAGGCACAAAGATTACAGAATTAAGAATCATTGGTTCTCTCTGGGCCTGGGGGACATTCATGGCATTGAGGGCTGGCGCACAAACAGAAGCTACAGCCCTCTGAAACCCAAACAAGGCCAGAATTTGGATCATGACTACAGAAGCGACCCATTTTCCCCCTAGGAAAAGCGATACAAAAGGACCAGAGATTGTTATCAACAGGAGAGTTGCCCAACTGCAGAAGATGAGATTGACTTTATTGATTATTAAAAACCTTCTTCTGAAATCCGGGTAGTCTTCATCCCACTTGGAATAAACAGGAAAAGCCACCCTTCCAACAGTCATCTTGATAAACTGGGGAAGAATATTCCCGATGGTATAGGCTATGGTGTATAAACCCAAATCACCTGCGCTTAAGAATTTTGCTATGACGGCATTATCAAGATTCTTGAGAACGAAGGAGATCACACCTAAAAAAACTATGTGTTTGCCAAAACTAAAAAGGCTTCTAAAAGACCCCCAGCGGAAATTCCATTTCGGCCTCCATCCGCACACTGCCCAGAGGACTATTCCAGCGGCGAAATATCTCGCCAGTTGTCCGAACACAAGACTCCAGACGCCCATTCCATTAAGAGCCAGCCCCACCGAAACCATGAAATAGACAATAGATGCGGTCATCTCGGAGAGGAGTAATTTCTTATAGTTCAGCTTCTTCTGGAGCAAAGCAGAAGGAACAGTGCTTAAAGACTGTATTACCAGAATGAGAGCGAGAACTTTGATTATGTTTGCGACTTCAGGAGTGCCAAAAAACCTTGCTGCAGGATGTGCTAAGAGGAACGCGATTACATAAATAAGGACATTCAGCATCGGAGTTGTCAGAAAAACCGTATTATTTTCATCATCAGTAATTTTGTCCTTCTGGATGAGGGCAGCGCCCAGTCCAAGGTTGGAAAATAAACCCAAAGTATTCATGACCAGGACAGCGATGGCTACCAAACCAAACGTGAAAGGATCTAAGAGTCTAGCCAGCGCTACCAGGGTGATAAGGTCGATTAATTTTGCTAGACCACTCGATGAGGAAGCCCAGAAAAGGCTGGTCATGAATTCTCTCTTGGCCTCCATCGGCTTATTGTTATTTATCCCCATGATTCTCTTTTTTTATCTCGTTATCCCCTGTTCAGAACATAAACAACCATACTGGCAAAAAGGGAGGGAAAGCGCTTATACAAAACAGGAAATCCAGTACAGGGATAACTTTTTTCTACCCGGTATCCTTGATTTTGGGCCCACCAATTGAAATCCTTTAAGGTCCAAAACCTCAAGTGTTCCCCTGGATGAAAAGCCCATTGGATTGGAAAACGGCCCCAGAAAAGGCGCATCCTGTGTCTGTATAAACCTATATTGGGTAATGATATTATTAACTTTAATTTAAACCTATTCTTTATCTTCAATAACAATTCTTCTGGTTTAGAGATGTGTTCTAACAATTCTGAGACGATGATATAGTCGTATTTTTTGTCCAGATGAAATTCACCTTTGGTGACATCTGCGACCCAAGCTTTGATTCCCCGTTTCTTAGCACCTTGAACAGCGGTCGAGGAAATATCGATTCCTTCAGCCGTTATCTCATTGTTCTTGACAAGATATTCCAGATTTGTTCCTGTTCCACAACCGATATCTAAAACGCTGCTGCCTGGTTTAACCAATTTCGAAAATATGCGTGTTCGTTCCTTGATTCCTATATCCTGCATTTCCTTCCAATAGTCTTCATAATCCATTGTCTTTAAGGAAACGGACGGGTATTTGTAGAGATATCCCACATCCTCTTTGATGATCTTCGATAATGATTTTGCTTTTCTAAAGATGGTCATAGGATTGCGAGTATCTTCTCTGCCCTCTTCTGCCAGGTATATTCCGCGCAGACTTCTTTATAAGCATTTTCAGCTATCTGCTCTGCCAATTCCTTATTCTCTAAAACCAGTTTAATCCCTGAGGCAAGGGCTTCAGGATCATTGGGCTTCACCAGGATTGCATTCTGCTTATCTCTCAGTATTTCCCTCGTAGAAGGAAGGTCTGTGGCAATGATGGGTCTTTTCGAAGCCATGTATTCAAACTGCTTGAGAGACGAGGCAAAATGGGTGGAATGAGGATGGGCTAGGAGAGGCAAAACTAAGACATCAGACTTCAGCAAGTAAGGAGCCACTCGAGATGGCTGTACATAACCAGTAAAAATTATTCTATCGGTCAAGTTTACCTCTTTGGCTAAATTCTTAAGCCTTTCCAAGTCTTTTCCCTCATCGCTCCCTCCGATTATCTGCAGTTCTGAATCACTATCTAAATATTTCATGGCTTTGATCAGCACCTCAACCCCTCGGCTTGGACTGAGCTGTCCGATATAGCAAACAACCTTTTTTGAATCCAACTCAGGAGGAGATGCGGTTTCCAACGGATAAAGCCTGGTTGAGTCAGGAACAACAGAGATCCTGTTTTCTATTATCCCGGATTCTTTTTTGAGCGTTTCCTTTAGTCCCTGAGTAACTGCTACGATAGAATCTACCCCCTTCAAGACTCTGTTTTCTTTTGAGGCATACCATTTACTCTTCCATTTTGGGAAAGGCTTGGTATCACTGCACCAGGTATGCCAGTTCTTTAAGAATAAGGATTGCACACTATGGGCCTCATAGATGAGTTTCTTAATACCGAAGAGTTTTTTAATTCTAATGAGCAGGCTTAAAATATTTATGTCCCTGGCGTAAACTACTGAATTTGGATGCGTTCTGATTAAACTTAAAATCTTAGAATATAAATTAAACTTGAATAAGATCGCCAGGCATCTTCCTAATAATGGAAGACTGTTGTATGGAATGACCACAGAATGAATAAAAAGATCAGGGTGCTCTCCCAGGCCAAAATATCCTAAAATATCTTGAGCGCTCCATCTTTTTGGGTTCTTAAGGATAAAATGGACTGTTGCTTTCTGAGTTTCTGCTAGAGCATGACAGGTATGAATGCTCTGGATCAAACTGGCCTTCTGGGAAGGAAAATCCAGGTTCGTATAAGGATAGATGATGTTCATTTTCATAGTGCGGATAAGATTAATGTCTGTTCAAGAGCCTATCGCTTTGCTGTCTCATAGATTCTTCTCACCTGTCTTCCGGTAGGAGTCTGATCGTTTATTCAATAACTCTAACGAAAGGTCTATCATCTTTTGGTAGTGTTTAGCATAATTTTCGTTTGAAAAATTTTGCTCTGCGAATTCCTTTCCTTCTCTTCCCATCTTCCTCGCCTGATCAGGATTTCTTAACAGATAGAGGATTTTCTGGCTTAACTCCTGAGGGTCATCAGGTTGGACCAGGAAACCGTATTCGCCATCCCTTATGATCTCGGGTAATCCTCCGATATTCGAAGCGATCACTGGCTTCCCTGAAATCAGGGCTTCAATGATAACGCGGCCTAATCCTTCTGAGAAAGAAGGCAAAACGAAAACAAAGCATTGTCTGATTAATTCAGATAACCGGGATTGAGAAAGCCAGCCCACAAATTTCACCTTTTCCTTTATTCGAAGTTGAGCTGCAATTTCTTCGAGTTTTTGCCTGTATTCTCCTTCTCCCGCGATTATCAATTCAGCATCTTTCTCCAGAAACATGACCCCCTTCATAGCTTCTAATAAAACATGAACTCCCTTGAGATAAGTCAGCGCTCCAGCATACAGGACTTGCTTGGATTCATTAGCAGGTGTCGAGGCAGCGCTGTTTTTAAAAGCTTCAACATCAGTAAAAGTGTGATAAACGATACACGGTTTATCTGTTCTAGCCTCCAACATCTGCCTGGTTGATCGAGATACAGCCCGAACTAAGTCAGCTTCCTTTATGGCGAAATCACTGATTGAGATTAAAAACTGTTTCCCATATCTAGGAAATGAGCCCACTAAAAATGGCACCTCTTCCCAATCTCCCTGAGCCTGAATGATAATCACGATTTTTCTGCCTAAGAACCTAAGGAATAGTTTGACTAAAGCCAGCGAGAAACCTTCAATGGGAGTCGTAGAGAGCATAATCTTAACATCCCTGATGAGCGCCAGATAAAGGCCAATAATGACTATGGAGACCATGAATAAAGTCTGACGTAGGAGTCTTGGTAAATGATGGGGAACGAGATAAAATTGACCAAATTCGTTTTTCCTTTTCAATCCCCAATCTTTAGAAAAACCAAGAGTATAGTTCTCGGTAACTTTGCCAAAAAGAGAATATTTCTTCCTCGTAGTCTCATCCAGAGGAAACGAATACCGGTGAATATCTACGATGAAAATCTTGGGTACGGAGGACACCTTCATCTCCAAATTTCCCGACAGAAAGAATTCCTAGCTGGTTACAATCCTATCCAGGAACATTTTGGCTACTTTCTCAGTAGAAAATTTCTCAACCTGTTCTAAACCAGCTTGAGAAAGCACCTTTCTTTCCTTTCCATTACGCAAGAGTTTCAAGGTTCTTTCTACGAAGGATTGTATGCTCCCCCCTGGAACCAAATATTCAAGCTGCTGTTTGCTGATAATATCCCTCACGCCACCGACATCAAAAGCCACTACAGGAAGCCCTGCGGCCATAGCTTCCAGCAATACGCGGGGAAAACCTTGCTCGTTCGAGGGCATGATAAATAAATCTGAGGCTAAGTAATATTTAATGACTTCCTGATTCGGAACACTCCCCTTCACCAAGAATCTTCCTTTCAAATCCTGTGCTTGCGCCTCCTGAAGGAATCCCTCTAGAAAAACCTCGCCGACGACGACTATTACGGTGTTGTTGACTTCCTGGAATAATTTTTTAGCTAGAGGCAAAAGGTAGGACCCTCCCTTCAGCGGTGATACCCTGCCCACAAAGAGAGCTATCAACTTATTTGGGGGTAAACCAAGTTGTTCTCTTAGAGTGGCTTTTGTAAAGCGCCCTTTTATTTCTTCCAGCCGTTTAATATCTATATCATTATAGAGAATGATGAGTTTTTTAGGATTGACCTTATAATTTTTTATGTAATACGACCCCATAGATTCCGGGCCAGTCACAAAATAGTCAGCGAACTTAGAGGCAAGATAAACGGCAAATTCACGCAGCTCCCAATTCCATCTATTCAGAATATTAGCCATACTTTTTCCCCAGGGAGGAACGACATTCTTAGCTTGACCGCTGTGCCAGAAATAAATTTTGATCCCGATTATTTTGCTCAATAGGCCCAGGGTAATGCCAGCAAAGGTAGAAATTCTGATGAAGAATTTACGGCAACCCTTTTGATATATCTTAGAAGCCATCCGGACAAGCTCGAAGGCACGAAAAAGCTTATTTCTCCGGCCATATATTTGACAGTACACCTGCGCCGCATGCTGGATAATTGGCGGGCTGGAGCACCTTTCGATAATGGCATAGACTTTTGTATGTTTGCCTATTTCTTCCAGCAATCGGGCAATATGGATAAAATGTTGATGATCATGGGCATCATATTGAGGGAACACATAACAAACAGATGAAGATAGGGCTTCCCTTTTCCGGCGGCTCTGGCTGTTGTTAGAGGAAGATAGCTTCATGATTGAACTTTCCTGCATTCCATAAAAAGACTGAGACAGTAAGGTCGGCCTTGTTTCTTAAAGCCATCATCTTGAACCAACAGGTCCTCCATCTGTTTCCACAACCTCAGGAATCTATTCTTATTGGACTCAGCAACGACTCTATTATGGATTTCTTTCAAAGGATGTATGGTGTAAAATCTTGTGTCTTCCACCTGAAAACCACTCTTCAGGAGAATGTCTTCTAACTCCTTCTCGTCATATTCCCGAAAGTAGTGCTTTTCCAGAAACCATCCCGCAATTCTCCGTCTGAATTGATCCTTCCACGATTTCCTGTACTTCGTGCAGCCAACAGTAAAGAGAAGCTTCCCGTTTTCGACCAGTAATCTTTGAATTTCATCCAGAGCTTTCTTCAAGCTTCTGAGATAAGAGAATACCTGGGTAGAAACAACGATGTTGAAATGTTTTTCAGGAAAAAAGCTGCTTAATTCATAAATATTTCCGCAAACGAGGTTTATCTTTTTAAGTTCCCTTTTTCCTTCTTCAATCTTTTCCTGGTCTCTGTCAATGCCAGAGATTTCAAGATGATCGACCCGATCCAAGAAAGGAAGCCAGAGTTGTCCTTCTCCGCATCCCACATCGAGAATCCTGCACCTATCCTCATTGGCAATCTCAAAGATCCTCTTTATCAGATGGACTCTGGCCAGATCACCGATGATTGGTTTATCCAGGCTGAACATATCCATTTTTTTCTGGCGCCTAATTTTCTTTATGAATAAGCATCACATAATCTTGGGCAAAAATGCCGAATTGCCCGACAACTTTGAAAAACCCTCTCAGGACTCTGTTTCTATGGTAACGGCCTTTGAAATATAGCTTTCTAATTTTCCATCCATTAATTGTTGGTTCAAAATTATCTGGATCAAGAAGCTTTTTTATTGAGTTTGGCGGATAAGGTCTTTTATGGGTAAAAGTGTCGAAATTCCCTTTCCTCTCCAACTGAGTGGCCAACAAAAAGTCGCCCCCTTTTTTCAATATCCTGTCTACTTCTCTCAATGAAAGTAGAGCCTGTTCTGGATATAAGTGTTCAAGAACATTATTCAAGATGACACCATCAAAACTTTCATTTTTTATCGGGAGATGAGCAGCATCTCCCTGAATCAATCTTCCTTTGCCTTCGGGCAAAGCCTTTTTTATGTTCTCCTGTGAAATATCAAGACCATAAAAATTCGTAAATTGCTTCTCAAACTCTCCCTCCCCGCAACCTATATCAAGGACATGTTCTTTTTCTGATAAAAGTGCTGCATAGGGAGAAACTCCTTTCTTTTTGTAACTGTAAAAATTAATCAAGTCCTGGAATACGCTTGCCATCTCGCTGTTTTCTTTCAGTTATGCTGTCTTTGATAACTGCAGGGGATATTCTCGATAAATCGTTTCACATATTTTGTCCCAATCAAATTTTTCTTCAACAATCTTGCGACCATTTCGAGACAGGCTAGTGGCTAGGTCTTCATTACTGAGTACCCTGGAAATCGCCTTGGCAATAGCGCGACTGTCGCCTGGAGGAACGAGAAGGCCATTGACTTCATTCTCAATAATCTCCCTAATCCCGCCCACACTCGTCCCGATTACAGGGGTTCCACAAGCCATGGCTTCAATGAAAACATTTCCCAGACCTTCGAAAAGAGAGGGGCCGACAAAAACATCCGAAGCGTTCATATAAGAAAAGACTTCATCCTGAGGAATACTCCCTAAGAAAAGAACCTCATGCCTGAGTCCTAATTCATCACTAAGTGAGAGTAGTCTTGGTTTTTCAGGGCCGTCGCCGATAATGATTAGTTTAGTGTTGTTCTGTCGTTCTAAGACCTTGGGCAGGGCTTCAATTAAATACTCAATGCCTTTTGTTTTTATTAACCTGCCAGCTGTAAGAATGATCCTGTATTCCCCAATTCCTAATTTCTTCTTCAGCTTCCTGTTGTCTAGGTTTCTTGACCTGTTTAGGTAAACCCCATTAGGAACAATTAGTGTTTTTTTCGCCCCCAACTTTCTGGCAGACTTTTCGAGATAACTGCTTATACAATGCACCATTGTGCTATGAGATATCGCGTATCTAACCAACCCCTGCACCAGGAAATTTTCGTTTCTGGCCGCATATTTGGAAAGTTTCCATCCCTGAATAGTTGATACATAAGGCCTATTGGTGGTCTTTGATAGGAAAGCTCCCATAATAGAAGCATAGACTCCAACTGTATGGATAATGTCTATATGTTTTCTATTAATCAAGGCCATAGATTTCAGCAGCATCAAAGGAAGACCAGTAGGAAGATAGAGATGGTTGTTGTTAACCAGGTTCTGCAACGAAATCAAGGAGGCCCGGTGAAATTCGATTCCTTGGTGATCACTTCCGTCCAGAAGAGTGCGATTGATCCTTCCAGTAACTACGTGAACCTCCTCCCCTTTTTCCGCCAGATAATTGGCCAGGGCTTTAGAAAAGACTTCAGCCCCCCCGATCAAGGGAGGATAGTGAGGCGTGAGGATAAGGATCTTCATTTTCTCGCTCAAGCCATTCCCTTCAATCTAGGACATGAAATACATATCGAAGGTGGTTTAGGTGATAGCAGTTCCTTTCTGAAATCTCTGTATTTTTTATTGTTCCATATCTTTTTAAAGCCTTCTTCTAAAATATTTCCAAAGTTAATGTTTCGGGGATCCACGCCTTGTAAACAGCAAGGCGTTACATTTCCTTCGACTGTAATATAAGGTCTTGTAGAAGGCATCCTGCATTGATATTCTATTGGTCTCAGGGGGGAGTGGACTAACTCTATGTCTCTTTCTTCTGCGTATTTCTTAGCTTCTTGGAGATGATTCTCTGAATCCTTTACATTTGAAGGATAATATAATGCTTCTCTAGGATATTCTTTACTTTTTCCCGTATGGTCAAAAATGGCTCTGACATTTAATTTCTTTATTTTGAGTTTTTCTGCAAGATCAACAAGCTTTTTCAACTCTTTTAAATGAGGAAAGGTCAATACCGAATAAATCTCAACCTCAATATTCGATCTAAATTGCTGACGCATGGCCATAAAGTCTTTTATATTTTCCAAAATCTTTTTAAAATTTGCACCCTTTCTTATGCCTTCAAATACATCGGGTATCCCCGAGTCTACAGAAAAGATGAGATAGTCTAATCCGCAGGCTAGGATGTTCTCTGCGCATTTCTTATCGATAAGCATGGCATTGGTCGCGAAATACACCCGTATTTTTTTTGATTTTGCGTAGCTGATCATTTTAAAAATGTCTTTATTCAGTAGAGGTTCTCCAAATCCGGTCATATTGATTTCTTTAAGGCAAGTAAACTGTTCTATTATCTGTTTAAAGTCCTCGAAATTCATATCCTTTTTTTCATTCCTATTTTTTATTCCAGAATCGCACATTAGGCAGTTAAAGTTACAACGAATCGTTGGTTCGATTTGTACGGCTTCGGGATTAGATAAATCGAAGCCCCCACCAAGAATATGTTCCTTAATTTTTGTCGCCTTTCTTAAGGCGGCGTTTATCTTGCCTTTAATAGGGATTGGCTTCATCATCGGGAATATGAATTTTTCTTCTATTTTGATAATAGACTGCCATACATACTTAAGATGGAATCTATCCTGGTGGATAAGTCAAAATCCTTGGATCTCTTAACGCCATTATTGCCCAGCGAGTTTCGTAAAGCCTTGTCTTTAACCAAAAGCTCCAGCTTCTGGACCATGGAATCTGTATCATCAGGCTCAACGAGAAAACCTGTTCCATCCTGGACAATATCCGGAATTCCGCCAATCTTCGGGGCCACGATCGGCAATCCAGCGGCCATGGCTTCTATAAAAACAATCCCGAAAGGTTCATAGGCTGTGGTGGAAAAGAATATATCCCCCTCTTTGAAATATCTGCTGATCTCAACGGGATTAACTTCTCCCTCAAACATGACTTTTTCTTCAACCTCTAAGTCTTGACAAAGACTTTTCAATTCCCTCTCCAAGGAAGGATCCCCGCCTCCTATTATCTTCAGCTCCAAGTTCCGGGAATTGAGCTTTGCAAAAACCTGAATGCACAGGTCTATTCTTTTCCATTTCGCAAATCTACATACGTTGAGTATCTGTATCTTCCTATCTGCCTTTTTCTCGGCTGCTTGTTGGAGATAATTTTCAAGATTAATAAAGTTCGGCTGTTTGACTATCTTTTCTTCAGGAATTTGAAAGGATTCCAGGAGTGATTTCAGCTGAAACTCGGAAGTGGCGATGATTCTATCGAAATTGTTCAGAATGTATCTCTGGAGTCTCTTTAATAATCTTGCCTTCCTGTTATACATAGAAATCTCTTCGTATTTCGGTAATTTTTTTAGATTCGCGACGACCTTCTCCCAGGAAAGATCTCCAGCGAATTTTACAAGGCTGGGGATCTTATTTCTCTTGGCAATTATTCCTGAAACGAGGCTTAAATAATCCCCGCCAGAAATATGATGAACAATGTCGGGACACTCTTTTTTGAAAACCTTTTTTATTCTCAGGTAAGCATTAAAATACTTAACCAAAAGGGATAGAAACCTTATCCGCCAATCGTATTTCCTTAGGTAATAGACCTTAATTCCTTCATACTCTCTTACTCGGTTTTTATCTCCAAAAGTTATGACAAACGTTTCCACCTTCCTGGCCTCCAAAGCTTTGGCCTGATCAAAAGCGTGCTTGGCCGGGCCGCTTATGGTGGGAGGAAACACGCTCGAAATTAAACCGACTTTCATGATTCTTTGGCTTCTATGGCTGATCTTGAAAATATCAGAGAGAATACTCTCAGGTAGAGGCGTTTTAAACCCATCGAGATTTTACTGACTAAAGTTAAATTTTCGGCGATCAGGACTGTTATTAAGAACAAATATTTCAAGGGGAATCTCAGACCTTGGCTCATATTCTTACTCAGGTATCTTCTGACACCAAACCAGTAGTAGGACCTCCG
>WVZL01000021.1 GCA_011772495.1 Candidatus Aminicenantota bacterium | reverse complement strand
TCCAATCCGCATCGGTTCCGGTTGTGGACACATAGAGGTTGGCTATGATGGGGCCGGCAATGGTTATATCCTCTTTCAGGACCTCGGATTCATAGACCAGAACATCCGGTCTTCGCGCCGCAAACCTCTGATCATCGATCATCCACAGATGACCCTGGCGGGTCTGAATCCGAGTGCACCAGGGCACCGGTTTGCTCGGATCGCTGGTATAGGCATCGAAGGCCTGCTCTGAAGTTTCTGATGGAGGCACAAAAGAAAGCTTCCCTTCCGCTTGAAGATAGATACGCTTTTCGGTTATTCCTTTAGGCGGCCACTGGTCATACGATCCCCATCGATTCGCCCCTGTTTCAAAAACCAAGGCCTCAGGCAGATTGAGTTCTCCTTCCCCTTTCAAGTGATACATGAAGAACGGGAATTCAACCTTCTCTCTGTAATACATGCCTGTCTTTTGATCGAACTTGATGTCTCCCAGCTCATCTCCATCCATGAAGCCCCATCCTCCATGCCGCCAGGGCCCCACCACGAGGATGTTCTGGTTAGGAGTGTTTTTCTTTTCTATCGTAGCGTAAATACCCATCGGACCGTAAAAATCTTCAGCGTCAAACCATCCCGCCACATTCAGTATAGGATGGGTGATGTTCTCCAGATGCTGAAGCAGGTTCTGCTTCTGCCAGTATTCATCGTAATCTCCGTGCTCCATGTATTCATTCCAGGTGGGGACACGATTTTTTAAATATTTCTTGTTGATATTCGAAATCGGTCCCAGGTCCATGAAGAACTTGTAGCCATCTGGTGTTTGGTACTGGAACCGGGGAGGACGCACGGTTGTCGGGCCTGTCCTGGGCCAGGCCGAATTCACCAACCAATCAAAAGTATACATGAGCCGGAAAGCACCGTTATGATGGAAATCGTCACCCATCCACATATCCGCAGGAGAAGCCTGGGGGGAAGACGCTTTTAACGCCGGATGAGCTTCCATCATCCCCAGGACCGTCTGCCACCCGCCGTAAGAGCCGCCCCACATTCCCACGCGGCCATTATGATTCGGAACATTCTTCAGCAACCATTCGATGGTATCGTGGACATCGCTGCTTTCGTCTGTATCCTGAGGACCGAGTTTGGCAGGCAGGTAAGGCCTCATAACGATAAAATCACCCTCAGATTTGAATTTGCCGCGGACGTCCTGGTAGACGAATATAAAGCCTTCCTTTGTAAAAAGTTCACTGGGTCCCAACCTGTTTCTGTAATTGGTGGGTCCGTACCTGCCGACAGAATATGGCGTTCTTGAAAACATAAGGGGATAGGTGCGGCTGGTATCCTTGGGCGCATAAACCTGCGTGTACAGCTTGACTCCATCCCGCATGGGAATCATGTATTCCTGTTTCGTATAATTCTTCAGTATCGTTACGTATCTGGCTCCTACCAGGTTTTCCGGATTGAGCTCGACTGACTTCTTGTAATTTTCTATGGCTAATTCCATATCCCCCTTCATCATACAGGCTTCAGCATAGCTATCGTAAGTATTGAAAGCCTCTGGATAGGCCTCGATGTTAAGCTTGAAGATCCCCAGAGCATCTTCGATTTTTCCTGAATATAGATACTGATATCCTAAGCTATTCAGGGGCCTTTCCCTGAAGATGATGGCCTCGGGATGATCCTTTTTAACAGTCCGGTAAACTTCGACCGCTCTGGCGATTCCCTGAGTTTTTATGATTTCGAAAAATTCTTCTTCAGTCGGTATTTCTGTCTGCGCCGAAACACTGAGAATGTAGAATAGTGCTAAAATACTGATAAAAAATATCGAATTGTGTTTTTTCATCTCTTCCTCCTTAGATTTAAAAGGGTTTCCTTTTTACTGGATTTGCCAATTCAGGATTTTACCAATTTTTTGGCTGGAAGTCATTTATACTTGGGGTCGGGCCAAGCTAACTTATTGATTTAAAATAAATAATCTCTTTTTTTGCCCTAAAATTTTAGCTTAAACATGCTTTTTTAGGGGCAAAAAAGGCCTTCTAAGCCTTATTCCCACCATAGACACCATATCAAAGAGATGAAGGGGAAAATCATTCGTACCGCAGTGAGTCGGCGGGATTGGCGACAGCTGCTTTTATGGACTGGTAGCTGACAGTGAGGAGGGCAAAGACAAGAGCCAGTAAACCTGATAGGACAAAAATCTCGATTCCGATGCTGGTTCGATAAGCGAAGTTCTGGAGCCATCTGTTCATCACATACCAGGCTACAGGCAGAGCTATGATGTTGGCCAATATTACCCATTTGGTGAACCTCCAGGATAGCATAACCATAATATCCACGACCGACGATCCCAGAATCTTGCGAATACCGATTTCTTTGGTCTTTTGTTGGGCGGTGAAGGATGCCAGTGCAAGGAGACCCAGGCACGAAATGAAAATTGCTAACAGAGTGAAAATTCCGAAGAGACGTCTGCTTTTCTCCTCGTTTTGATAAAGCCGCGCAAAATCTTCATCCAGAAATGAATAAAGGAACGGCTGTTCGCCTCTGTATGGTTGGAGTTTTTCTTCAAGGTATCCCAATGTCCGGTTCATCTCTTCAGTTCTGATTCTGACAGACATGTGGAACAGCCAAGGTCGATAAATGCAAAAAGCGAGCGGCTCGATTTCATGATGCAGTGATCGAAAATTAAAATCCTTCATGACTCCGACCACTGTCCCCCAGTCGAAATCACCAATTTTGAACTTTTTCCCGATGGGATTCTTCCATCCTATTTGCTTGGCTAGGGTTTCATTAATGATATAAGACCGGCTGCCGCTATCGTCGGCATAGTCTGGAGAAAAATCTCTGCCTTCCAGCAACGCAATCCCGTAAAAAGATAAGAATTCATAATCTACTGTCATGTATGGAGAAATCCACTTTTCTTCTGGATTCTTGCCTTCAAAGAATATCTGATTTCTCCACAGCGGATTTCCCAACTTGCGCGTCGATGCAGTGACTCCTTTTATTCCTGAATGCTTCGAAAGGTCCTCTTTGATGGCGTCTAAATGCTGCTGCATCTGCTCTGTTATGGGCAAAACTACAACCTGGGCTTTGTCAAAGCCTGTGTCATTATTCCTCATGAACACAAACTGTTTGGAAACCACAGTTGTGCAAAAGATCAGCATGATGGAAACAGTGAATTGCACCATAACAAGGACCTTTCTCAGCGTGTCAGATTTATTTTCTGGGGAGAAGGAACCTTTGAGGACGGCTGCGGGTCGAAAAGAAGAAAGGACGAAAGCAGGATAGATACCGGCTAATATGCCTGCGCAGACCAGAAAACAAAGTCCCCCCACTGCAAATGTCCAATTATTCAAATAATCGAAGGACATGTGGGCGCCCAAGATGTTTTCAAGCACAGGTTTGATCGTTTCAACAATGGCTATCGCCAGAAAAAGGGCACAAATAGAAAGAAATAGGGATTCACCCATGAAATGCCGAACTAGCTGCAATTTATTTGCTCCGATAACTTTGCGGACCCCTACTTCTCGAGCACGGCTGACAGAGCGGGCTGTGGAAAGATTGACGAAATTGATGCAGGCGATCAGTAGGATAAAAATCATAATGATGGAAAAGAAATAGATATACATTATGTCGCCTTTTTGCCAGTTGATTTCCCACATGATGTGCTTTGAATGAAGATGGATGTCTCTCAAGGGCTGAAGGGATAGTGACACATGATCTGCATTCATCCTGAAATATTTCCTAGTATGTGCCGGAAGTTTACTCTCCAATGCTTTAGGATCCACATTTTGCTTGAGCAGAACATAGGTGGGTGAGTAGTGGTCATAGTTGTCCCACTCGACAGGCTGACTCCTCATCTCCATGATAGACACCAACATATCGAACTGAATATGAGAGTTTTCTGGCACGTTGTCGACAACACCTGTGATTGTATAAACCTTGGACTCCGGGCCCTGAAAGATTTGTCCGACAGGATCGGCCTCCTTGAATATACGCCGAGCTGTATCCTCTGTTATGACTACTGTGTTCGGCTCCAAAAGCGCAGTCTGAGGATCGCCACGCAGCAGTTTAAAGGAGAAAACCTCAAAAACATCAGGATCGGCGATCAGAGCTCGAGGAATTTCAACCATCTCATCTATGTGCTTGGTCCAGACGGTCCCCATGTTGACGAAATTGACGGCCATGGCGACTTCCGGATATTCCACAAAAGTCTCTCCCATCCAGGGCGTAGACTGTCCGAGATTATTCTCATCCTGTCCTTCAAAAAATTGCCTTTCTACCAATCGATAAATACGGTTTCCGTTTTCATGAAATCTGTCAAAAGAAAGCTCGAACTGGAGATATGAGGCTATCGCGATACAACACGCCATACCGAGTGCAAGGCCAGCGATATTGATAAAAGAATAGCCTTTGTGTTTTTTGATGTTTCTGAGGGTGATTTTTAGATAATTTATTAACATGACTGTGCGTTCTTTTAAAATTACAGCTTAAACACGCTTTTTCAGAGGCAAAAAAGGCCTTCTATGCCTAATCATACCGGGGACACCATATCAAAAAGATGAAGGTGAAAATCATTCATACCGTAGCGAGTCGGCTGGATTGGCGATAGCTGCCTTTATGGATTGATAGCTGACAGTGAGCAGCGCAAAAACAAAAGCCACTAGGCCTGACAGGATGAAAACCTCGATTCCGATGCTTATTCGATAAGCGAAGTTCTGGAGCCATCTGCTCATGGCAAAATAGCCAATCGGCCAGGCGATCAGGGCTGCTACGGCGATGCATTTCACATATTCTCTTGCCAGAAGGGTAATGATGCTCCGGATATCGGCGCCAAGAATTTTTCGGATACCGATCTCTTTTCTCTTCTGTTCCGAGACAAAAGACGCCAGGCCGATCAAGCCCATACAGGCAATAGAGAGGGCGATAAAAGTGAAAATTTTGAAACTCTGCCCCAATTTCTGCTCAGCTTTATATATGTTGTCCACCCTTTTATCCAAGAAAGCATACTGAAAAGGAAATTCGGGAGAAAACTTCCTCCATTTTTCTTCGATGAAACCTATGGTGCTTGGAATGTTCGAGGGACTGACCTTGATGGAAAAGTAATCGATACCCCTACCTTCATAAAACAGGAAAACCAAGGGGTCGATTCTCCTGTGAAGGGATTGAAAATGAAAATCCTTTATCATGCCTATGACAGTGAACTCTCTTCCCTGACTGTAAATTCGCCTTCCTACGGGCTCCTCCCAGCCCAGGTTTCTGGCTGCTGTTTCATTTATGACAACGGCTTGTTCTTTGTCCGTGAGGAAATCCTCTGAGAACAGCCTCCCTTTTACGATCTCCATATCATAGACCTTAAAATAATCATAATCAACGAAGGTAAAATATAATCCAGATTCCCTTCTCTCCCCCTGTTCGTCCCATTCAACAGTAGAAGTCCTGCGTACTGTTATGGGCAAGTCTAATGAAGCAGAGACTCCCAATATTTCTGGATTCTTCAACAGCTCCTTCTTCAGTGGCTCTGGGTTTCCTTCCAGATTTCTATCCATGGTGTAGACGGTGATGATCTGTTCCTTATCAAAGCCTAGATTTCTATTTCTTATGTAGTTGAGCTGGTTGTGGATCACGAAGGTGCAGACAATCAGTATGATCGAAACAGCAAACTGGACTATGACCAGAGAATTCCTGAAAACAGCCGAACTTTTGGAACCGATTCTCAATGTCCCCTTGATGATCTGGATGGGATGAAATGAGGAGATAAAAAAAGCCGGATAACTCCCGGAAAGAATTCCGATAAAGATGGCGATGCCTAGAAAAACCAAAACCATATCCAGGTCCTGGGTTAAACTTAAGGTCAGATTCCTTTCGATCAAAGAACTGAACGCCGACAATACGAGATCGACCAATAAAAAAGAAATCATGAGAGCAAATATGGAAAAAGCTATCGATTCGACCATAAACTGCCTGACAAGTTGAGCTTTTACGGCTCCCACCACTTTTCTCATCCCGACTTCAACCGCCCGTTTCGCTGACCGGGCAACAGAAAGGTTTACGTAATTCAAGCAGGCGATGACAATGATAAAAAAGGCAATGGCTGAAAACAAATAGATATACTTCATGTCACTGTTCGTTTCTAGCTCAAACAACAGGTTCCCACCCAGGTGAATATCTGTCAGGCGCTGGAGGTGTATTGTTTCAGAGGCCGACTCTTCGCCCTTGTATTTTCTCAAGAAGGCCGGAAATTTTGCTTCCAGCTCTATCGGGTCTGCAGGAGAGGCCAGCTTGATATATGTTTTGGGTTCATAATAGACCCACGTTTCAACCGATTCTTTCCCCCCTCTCTTCAGGGTGTACAGCGTATTGTAGGACACGAGGAAATCAAACCTGAAATGAGAATTCTGGGGAATATTTTTCAGGACACCTCTTATTGTGTAGTCATACTTTTTTTCTCCGTACCACTCTTTGATTCGAAGGATTTTCCCAACCGGCTCTTCGTTCCCTAAATATTTATCAGCCATTTCCTGGGTGATAAGAACAGAAAAGGGCTCTTTCAGGGCGCTATGCACATCTCCTGAAAGGAGCGGAAAGGTGAAGATCTCTAAAAAATCCTGGTCAACAAAGTATATCCCTGCTTCATTAAAACGTTTGGAAGCATATTCGACGACTCCGACTTCATCATTTTTTTTGACTCTGGTCGCCTTGACAACTTCAGGAAAATCTTCTTTGAGTGATGCAGCCAGGGGGTGCTCGGATGAGTTGAACCAGGTGGGCTCCCCTTGATATTCTCTTACGACCCGATAAATATTCTGGGCATCATTATGGTATTTGTCATAGCTGAATTCATACCTGATATATAGCAGTATCAACAGGCAACAGGAAAGGCCGATGGTTAGGCTGGCGATGTTGATAAAGGAATAGCCTTTTTGCTCTTTCAGGTTTCTTAATATAATTTTTAAATAATTTTTCAACATTGGGGTCTATGATCATTCATACCGCAGCGAGTCGGCTGGGTTGGCGACTGCTGCTTTTATGGACTGGTAGCTGACAGTTAGGAGGGCGATAGCAAGGGCAATCATGCCGGCCACGATAAACATCAGGAGGCTGAATTGAATTCGGAATGGAAAATTGGAAAGCCAATAATTCTTCATGACAATATATGTCACCGGCCAGGCGATCACGTTGGCCACCAGAACCCACTTCAGGAAATTCCGGGAAAGCTGGAGCACGATGGACCCGACCGACGCCCCCAGCACTTTTCTTATACCGATCTCTTTAGTGCTCTGTTCTGCTGTGTAAGAGGCCAGGCCAAAAAGGCCGAGACAGGCCACAAATATCGCCACCAATGCAAAGTAGGTGATGACTTGACTCAATTGCTCCTCTGAATGATACAAGGAATCGAAATTCTCATCCACGAAAAAGTACTCAAAACTTCTCTCCTTCTCAAAAGCATTCCAGGTCTTCTCAATATAAGATAGAGTTGCCGAGACATCATCCGTGTTCATTTTGAGGGACAAGTAAGCATCGTATCTGGGTGTCAGATAGATCGCCAGGGGACCGATGACCTGTTTAAGCGACTTGTAATGAAAATCCTTGACGATTCCTACAATCGGGCGCATGAGTTCTCTGGAATAACCGATTTTCTTTCCCACGGTTTCTTCTCCCCAGCCAAGCTTTGCGGCTGCGGTTTCATTGATCAGATAGGCGCCTTCCCTATCCACTCCGAACTCACGCGAGAAATCCCGTCCTTTGACGAGATCAATCTCGTACGTTTTCAGAAAATCGTAATCGGAAAAAATAAAATCAAAAGTGTGGGATACATTGTCTGGTTGTCCTTCCAAAAACATGGTCAAGATCATCCCTATTCTTCCAGGGAAACCATTTGCATAAGAAGCCTCTATGATGTTGACGTTCCTTTTCAATTCATTCTTAAAGGCTTCACCCTGGTTCATAGGGAATCCCTGGCCTTTGATCCGAACAGCAAGGGTCTGCTCCTTTTTGAATCCCAATTTTTGATTCTTCATGAAGCTCAATTGTTTTAATACGATAAACGTACTTGCGATAAGGATAATGGAAATCGTGAATTGAAAAATAACGAGGAAGGTTCGAATGATAGATCTCTGGGAGCCTCTTTGCATTTTTTTTCTTAAAGTGTCAATGGGCTGGAAGGAAGAAAGGTAGAAAGCTGGATAGCTTCCTGCCGCTATCCCTGTAAATGCTACCAGCCCAAACATACCCAAGACCACAATCCAGGTGATAAGAGAGGTTATGGTGATTTCTTTTCCAGTTAGATTGTTGAAGGCCGGGAGCAGAATCCAGACCAAGTTAACGGCCAAGACTAAAGCCAAGAACGAAAAGCCGGCTGATTCTGTGATAAACTGAACAACCAGACGTTTTTTGTACGCACCCAGAATTTTCCTCAGCCCGACTTCCTTACCTCGGTTGGCTGAACGGGCGGTGGACAAGTTCATGAAATTGATACAGGCAATCAAGAGAATGAACACAGCAATGATGGAGAAGACATAAACGTAGCGGATATCTCCATTCCCTTCGATTTCATCTTGGAGATGAGATTTTAAATGGATGTCAGTCAGCGGCTGGAGGAAGTAGAACATTTTTGTCCCATACTGTTGGGCTTCTGCACCTGCGTGCTTATCCACGATGGGCGCTAATTTTTTCTCTACCACCTTGGAATCGGCTCTCTCATCGAGCAGGATGTATGACCACCCTATTATGGCCAGCCAATAGTCCAGAAGCTCGGCTCTTCTCCCTTGGAGAGTGTCCATGGAAACCAGGTAATTGAATCGAAAATGAGAATTGCGGGGGACATCTTCGACCACTCCTGTAACTTTGAGATCGCCATCCACGGTGAGATTAACGGTTTTCCCCAAGGAGCTTTCCTCACCGAATATTTTTTTGGCCATAGAATGGGTCAGAACGACTGAGCCCGGAGCTGCAAGGGCTGTGGCTGGTTCGCCCTCGATAAATTGGTGGGTAAAGATTTTGAAAAAGTCTTTATCAACATAGAAGATTCCTTGTTCGTCAAATTTTTTATCGTTGTAGGTGATGAGGCCAGTTCGCTGCCAGAGTCTTGTGTAGGCGACGATCTCGGGCACTTCAGCTTCAAAAACCGGAGCAGCGGCAAAGGGGGGGACAGCATAATGGTCATACGCCCCGCCGATCTCCTCGGCAAACGTTATCCGGTATATACGGTCAGCCTTTTCATGGTACCTGTCATAGCTCAGCTCATCATGAACCCATAACAGGATAAGAAGGCAGCAGGTCATGCCCACGGCGAGGCCAGCGATATTGATAAAGGAATAACCTTTGTGCTTTTTGATATTCCTCAGGGCAATTTTTAGATAATTTTTTAACATGACTATTCGTTCTTTTAATAGCAAAGCAATAAATATGCCATTTGAATCATCCAGGGTGAAGCTCTGGAAATTCTTGGGGAAGTGAGGGAAAATAATGTCCGTTTACAAAACAGTCGATGTCCCCTGGCGTACACTTGGGATTACACTTGGGGGTAAATTAAGCTAACTTAACGAGAAGGATTAGCGTCTTTCCAGAGGTCGAGGAACTTCTAGTAATGCTCGATGGCTTTGCCTGCCGATCAATCATAAGGGCTGATCAGATGCCGTCTAACTGTTACTGTTCTTCTCTACAATCCTGTAGCGAGAGATAGCCTTTCTAACCATCATTTTGACAGCTGTTTTTTTTAGCAATGCCTTAATCTTTGATTGGCCGGGATGCAGATAGAATTCCCTGGGCGTAATTCTAAACCAACACAAATAACTGTCATGCTCTTCTCCGGCTCTTTTAAGCCACTGTTTCGCTTCTCCTAGTTTTCCAAGGACTAGATTCATGAGCCAGAAACTGGTTGGGGGGACATATTCATGCTTGGCTTTCTGCTTTAATCTTTTAAATAGCTTTTCCGCTTCGCTCTTCCTTCCAGATTCATAATAAGCGATGGCAAGAAGCATCTCTATAAAAGGAACTGCATCTGAGTACTCAACGGCTTTCTCATATTCCGCGATAGCGCCCTCCATATTTGATTGAGCAGAATAGACCATCCCCAGATGATAGCGTGCCTGGTAAGAATCTAGATTCATCTTTATCACCTTCTGCAACTCTTCAGCCGCTCTGTCGAACTGACTGGGGAAGAAAAACGCAAGGCCTACAAATGCATTGATGAAGCTCGAGATCGGATCCAGCTCCTGGGCACGCATCGCCTCGACTATGGCCTCCTCATGCTTCTCTGAATTGGATAATAACCAGGAATAATACATTCGATTCATTGCAGAGTTTGGGTTTAACTCGAGGGCTTGTTTGAGTTCCCGCTCAGCTGCATCCCAGTCCCAGTCGTGAATGGTATGTATAAAACCCAATGCGCCATGGGCTTCACCATTGGTGTTATCTATCTCCAGAGCTTTTTTCGCGTAGGCTTTCGCCTTGGGTATGGCCTCTCTGGGAGGAATATTTCCCCAGAAAGATTTGGCTATGAAGACTTCGCTCAGCCCGTAATAAGCCATTGAATATATCGGGTCTTTCTGCAGTGCTTGCTGGTAATAATCGATGGCCTCATCAAATCCTTTGCCTCCGTAGATATGAAAATAATGGCTTCCCTTCAAATACAAATTGTATGCTTCCACATCATCTGTGCCGCGTTTCAGAACAGACGCCTTTTCTTGACTTACAAGCTTGAGTTTCAGATTGTCCACGATCGCGAGGGTGACATCATCCTGGATCGCAAAAACATCCTTCAGCTCGCGATCATACCGCTCCGACCATATATGATACCCATCAGCCACATTGATAAGTTGAGCCGTGATACGAATCCGGTTTCCGGCAATTCGCACGCTCCCCTCCAGGACTTTGCCAACGTTTAGTTTTTTGCCGATCTCGCGGACATCTAAATTCTTCCCCTTGAATGCAAATGCAGAAGTCCGGGCAACCACCCTCAGGTCTTTGATCTTGGTCAATGAATTGATGACCTCTTCGGCCATGCCATCGCAAAAATATTCCTGTTTAGGGTCGGCGCTCATGTTTGTAAACGGAAGCACCGCGATAGAATTCTGTTCCTCTGACATGGGCATTGTTTCTGATCGGGGCTCCCCCCTTGTCTGGATTCCTTCTTTGATGGGAATACTTTTTTCTATCTTTGTGAGCTCGGAAAGGAGTTCTTCGGCCGCTTGGTACCTCGACATTTTATCCTTTTTTAAACACCAGAGGATGACACGACTCAGATCCTCAGTCACGAAATCATTGAGTTTCCTCGGATCTGAAGGCTCTTCCAACTTATGTTTCATAGCAACGCTCAAAGCCGTGTCCCCTACAAAAGGCACCTGCCCAGTCACCATCTCATAGAGAATCACTCCTAGAGAATAGATATCCGAACGTTGATCCGTTTCTTCCCCTTCCACCTGCTCAGGAGACATGTAATCAGGTGTTCCTATCATCACCCCTGACTGCGTGACTCCAGGGGCTTCAACAGAGCGGGCTATGCCAAAGTCCATGACCTTTGCGTTACTCTTTTCGTCCATCATGATGTTTTGAGGCTTTAGATCCCGATGCACAACCCCCAACCGGTGAGCTTCTGCCAACCCTTCACAAACCTGCTTAGCTATGGCAATCGCTTCCTCTTCTGTTAACTTTCCTTTCCTTCTGATAAAGCTCTTCAAATCCTCACCTTTAACATACTCCATAGTGATGTATGGGGTTTCTTTCTCTTCATTGAGGTCATACATCTTGCAGACATTTCTGTGAGCAATCTTACGGGCAAACTTCAGTTCATTCTTGAAACGTTCTATTGTTCCCTTATCAGCAGCTATTTCGGGTTTTAATACTTTTAAGGCCATTTCTTCATTTAATTTATTATCCCTTACCTTATAGACTTCTCCCATACCGCCCTTACCCAGCTCCTCAATAATCAGATACCGTCCAGCAAAGGTAGAGCCGGTGGTTAATTCTTTCTTGGCTGCCACCAGAGTCTCGGTGGGTGCGGAGATTTCTTCTGAGGGAATTAATTGAGTGCCACAATCAGCACAAAAACTGGCGCTTTCAGCATTGTCTGACTGACACTTAGGACATTTAACAGCCACGCCTATCCCTCTTCCCTGGGGCGGCAAAAGAATATCAATAAATGATGGAAGTGTCAAACTGAAGGCTTATGCTGGTTACAGGTCCTCAACTCGGTCAGCCTCTTCTTAACATCCTCAACGTCCGCAATCCCAGGGTCAGCGTCTTTCCAGAGGTCAAAGAATTTCAGGATATTCTTTTTAGCTTTTTCCCCTTTTTATGGATTATCGAGGGCTGCCAGTCGTCTTTTAGACATGAAGGATGAAGAACTCAAGTGGAATTTCAAGCCAGAATTGATATGATAAGGAACGACCCTCATTTATTATCTTTTGTTCAAGACGTTACCGTGAAAGAAAAAACAGAAGAAAGATCCAGAGTCTTCGAGCAATTGATGGCTTGGCAGGAAAAAGTGTTCTTGATATGCCTGGGATTTTCCAGGAATAAAGCCGACGCCCAAGACCTGACTCAAGAGGTCTATCTGAAGGTTTACAGGAATATCGACACGGTGAAAGACTTGTCGCTTGCAAAGTTCTGGCTTTTCAGGATAGCCAGAAACACCTGTCTGGACTTCATAAGGAAGCATCGTCGCCATCGGCTCTCCTCTCTTGAGCTTGAGCAGGAACCTAAAGAGCTCAGGACTCCAGAGTCGCAATTGATCTTTCAGGAACAGCTTCGAGCTCTAAAAGTATCCATCCAGAAACTGCCCAAGAAGCTGAGAGATGTCTTTATCTTTAAGGAATATGGCGGGCTTTCCTACCAGGAGATCGCCGAAGTCTTGAAAATCAAAGAGGGGACTGTGCCCTCAAGATTGACCCGGGCTCGACAGGTTATCATGAATCAGATGAAGGGAGAAAAGAATGAAAAAAGATTCGAATGAAAAAGAAATCTTCGAACTCGAAGAGGTGATCCAGAGAGAAAAGGAAGATGCCCTGCAAAGCTTCCGCCAAGAAGATCTGCGCTCCCGCTTGAAGCAAAGGATAGAAGAGGAACAGAGAAAGCCCTTTTCTCAAGTTTTCTGGCTGAGAAAACCGGTCATCGTGGCCGGCTCAATCCTGCTTCTTGTTGTCTTGGGATGGATTCTCGCTCGCACCTTCCTCCCCACTCCTTACGAGAGAGAAGCCCGGGCTATCCAGAGAGACCTTGTCCAGGCCTTCCGCCTCCATGGATTCATTGGGG
>WVZL01000033.1 GCA_011772495.1 Candidatus Aminicenantota bacterium | reverse complement strand
GGGCTGGCTGGGTAACCGCCGGCCCTACCCGGAAGAATAGCCGGTTAAGGCGGGGTATCTACTTCATCTTGTATTCTTGCCGCATAAAGAAAAAAAGCAGGGCCGTTGCTTTGCGTATCTCACCAGCCGATAAGTACATAGCTGATCCGTTTATACCAAAAACTGCCATTACGCATGCTATTATCAGTTTCCAATTTGTCTTCATCCCATCCTTCCTCCTACTCCTTGTATGATCCTATTGGTACGCCTCATCTGAAAACAAGAGCCGGGCATTTCAATCCCACATTCGATCCAAGGATCGCTGCATGCCGTAGATAGCGGCTACTGGTATGGCCAATAGGGCCAAAATCATCAGAAGACCGCCGAGTGGGCCTAACCCTAAGTCCCAACGGGACTTCTTTTTCGGTTTTGCTTTATCAAGCTCTGTATCCGGGGTTCCCTCCTCTGTCGATTCCAATCTCTTAATCTCATCGTTGGCTGGTACCTTATAGGGCTGAGAGGTGTGGGCGCAACTCATGAGAAGAAATGACACCATCACCAATGTTGCAATTATCTTTTTCATTTGAAAATCCTCCTTCTCCTTTTTCCTGTTTGTGTACGGGAGATCCACAAAGAAGGCTAGGGAGTAGGCATCTTAACTCCCTAGCCTGCATGATGTTTTGACTTTATCACCCCCTTCCCAATCAAGTTTTATTAATCGCTATCTTTAGGGCCTTTCCGGGGACGTTCTTTTTATGGCTCGGATGGCTATTAAGGGAGGAAGCTCTGATGATACCATGGCTACGTTCAAGGTTAAGATTGGAAGGAAGATCGAGACATTATGATCCCTGCCTCCAGAGGTGTAATTCTGAAGCCCGTAATTCCTATAGCTACGACTATTTGATCCATTTTTCGCCCTCCTTTCCCCTAACAAAAAAGCCGAGTCACCCATTCACTTCGGCAACCCGGCTGTCTTTAAAATCTATCTATCAGTTTGCTAAGGCGGTTCTATGAACGACCCGGTAAAAACCTAGCCAACTCGCAGAATAGCCACTCTCAGAGTCTATCTCAAACTCAAAGACCCGTGGCTTTCCGTCCCACCCTCACGGATGGTTTGGCTTTGTCGACTAAACCCATTTTAGCAGGACGGGAAGATATGTCAAAGGAAAAACCAGATTGAGCGATTTCTAACTGAATTAGATCGTTTTCCCAGCCTGTGCCTCTATCGATTTGCGTTTCAAATCTTTAC
>WVZL01000013.1 GCA_011772495.1 Candidatus Aminicenantota bacterium | reverse complement strand
TACTTATGGTTGCAGCAATCATGACCCTGCATCAGTGTTTTGTCCCGAATCAATTTAATTTTGGGATTAAAATCCGAAGCCCAATTATAATCGCCCCAACAGACTGCTGCATAACCTATATCTCCAGCTTTGTAGGGTAGAAAAGATTCAGCAGCAAGACAGTCGGTTACCCTAATTTCAAAGACCGTATCCGTATCCTCTATAATCTCCATGGCTAAACTTGCCAGCATCCCCGGGTCTCTAAAAATACTTATGTAAGATTTGAAATCTGATTTTCCAAGCCTTTCGAGATCTCTTTTTGCCTGCTCTTTTAACCTTTGCTCTGTTTGTTTCTTGATAAGTTCTATCACTCGTTCCTCACCGATTTCTTCTTGTAAAAATCTGGCAAACCTGATGAAACTCCGGTTTCGCATAGCAGCCATTTTACGATATGTCATTTTAAGCCCTGGTATTTCCTTATCAAATTTATGCTCTTCCTGTTCTAAAAATGATTTGCCAATCCATGGAGAGCTTACAAGAATCGTATTTGCAGCAAGACATGATACTGCACAAACAGGTACGGCTTTAGTTAAAAAATCTCTTCGACTTGATTGTTTTTTTTCGAATTCTCTCATAATTTTCTCCTTTTAAGAAATATTTATTCAATGAACATTCACAAATTAACCGATATTATCCCTTTAATATTTATTGCTCCATTTTAATTTCTGATTTTCCTAATAATTACTACCCTCAATATCCAGATTTAAAGCAAGAAATATACCAACATGATCTCCTGGGATTTCCGAATGCTTAGTTAATATACATGTCCATCCTCGAACAACTTATGTACGCATCTGAACAGAAATAATTTTTCCCTATATCAACTTTACAAAAGAGTTTATTCGGGATTCATGCGGAACCTATCCAATCTAACACGCGTCTATATTATTGAATTAAAAAATACATAATGAAGTGGAAACTAAAGGTTGCCTTCTTTCGTACCGAAAGTTTGATGAGGAAGGAGGATCATTCGAATTAAAACTTGTTTTTCTTTGTATAGATAAACTAAAAATTAAAGAGAAAGGAGCAAATCTTATGAGAGCCGAAAACGTACAAAATGTGCTTTTCAAAGTTGGACGATTTGCGGTCATAGCGCTAATTCTAGCTGGGAATGCTTGCCATTCAATTGCCCAGGAAGTTCCCAACCCAATAATTATCGGTGATTCGATGAGTATAAATTCCACTATTTTGAATGAAAAAAGAGATATATTCATCTATCGTCCACAAGATTATGACCAGGAAAATAAGAAGTTCGAAGATGCTGTGGATATCATAGACTACTTTGCGAGTAGACATTCAGAATCATTTTCAGGTCTCTCGCCTCATTTTGTTCAAGCGGGTAATGAGTTGATGGAAAACAAAAGGTACGAATGTGCCATTAAATTGTTTGAGTTGATCACGGGAACGAATGATAAGATCTTCGGTGCCTTCAAAGGTCTGGGGGATGCCTACTATGCTATTGAAAAAAAAGGGGCAGCGCTGCAGAACTATAAGAGGGCCTTGAAGTTGAGACCAAATGATCAATATATTAAAGAACAGATAAATAAATTAAGAAAATAGAATCCAACTTATTTTCCGTCTTATTTTTCGAATGCAATTTATTTTCATTACTTTAAGAGGAAAATAGCGTTAAATTCATTAACTAGCGTCATCCATGAATGCTTCTTCTATAGAAATTAGTTCAAAAAGAAGGATTCTTTATTCAATTGAGACGACAGCGATAGGTGTTTTTATTTCCACACTTGACTGAACACTCGAATGTAATTCCCACCCAGAATCTTAAGTATATCGTTTTCGCTGTAACCGCGCTTTTCTAGCTTTTCGATAAAATTCAGAACTTCTGCGTAGTTACTGAAACCATCGACCATGCGCCTAGGCGAGCGTACGTTTGAGGTTATATATTTATTATACGTGCCTGTGACGTCCTTATAGGCAGGCTCACCCCATGGGTTATACACATGATCTGGATAAGTCCCGAGACTCATATCCGTTCCGACTCCTATGTTAGCGGTTGAGCCGAGAAGCTGTGCAACATAGTCGATATGGTCGATAAAATCATCTATGGTCGGCCGCTGGGTTTTACCTGTTTTTAGCGTCATCGGGCCCCAAGGAGAAAGTCCTATGACGCCATTTTTTTTCGCGCAGGCCTTGATCTGCACATCATCGATGTTTCGGGGATTATCAGCCAGCGCTTTCGTGCAGGAATGACTGAAAACCGCCGGCAGCTGACTGCGCTCTATGATCTCCAGGCTGGAACGCTTACCGAGGTGGGAGCAGTCCAGTAAAAGTCCTATCCTGTTGCATTCGTCCACCACCAATTGACCGAAAGATGTAAGACCCTGATCCGTACGATCCAGACACCCCCCGCAGATTCGGTTAGACAGGCTGTAAGCCGGAATCAGCATGCGCAGACCGAGCCGGTAAAAGGCCTCTATACGATGCAGCTTGGTATCAATAAAATCTCCACACTGGGAAACCAGAAGAAGAGTGGCTTTTTTGTTCTTCTTGGCATTTTTTATGTCTTCGACTGCGAAAGCGATCGACAGGTCAGGATATTTACGGGCAATGAGATGCCAGAACATGAGTGATTCGAGCGCCTCGGCAAGTGTATCATGGGGATCCCAGGCTGTGACAGCATAGGATGTGACTCCATGCCGGTGGGCTTTATGAAACTGTGCATCAGGCCAGATCTGCATGCAGGAGTCGATGAAGATATAGGGATGGTCTTTTCCCAGAACAGGATGTATCCCCTTTTCGTTTAAGGGATCAAATCTTTCTTCTGGCTCCTGGGCAGCATATCCAGCCAGATATGTTGAGCCTGCCGCCGCAATTGCAGCCATTTTTAAGAAATCTCTTCTTTTCATCTCCATGGTCTTTTATCCTTTTTTGGCTGATACCATCGCCGCTTTCCCGGGTAATTAATCCTCTCCTTTCAATCAATTCCTGTGAAGGATCAAGGAATGTTCTTGTATCTGTACACTTCACTATTATTTGGATTTGGTTATAGATTTCAACAAAAAACTTAAACGAGTATTTCATCCGCTTCTGCATTTTCTCCTCGTAAGGAGAGTTTAGATTATTTAATTACAATGATTAGATGGGCTATAAGTGCCGTAATAGGAAAGGATTCTTATTCAAATATACCTACCCCCGTAGTGTGATTGAAATCTGATAAATGATGATCTGGCCCAGAATAGCAAAACCAAAGCATGGCGCGAAATAAATTATTTCACGCTGTCTTATGAAGATCTAGATTTTTTCTTATCAGAATTTCATGATTATCATTAACACGGGCAAGCTATCTGGAAGTTCAGAAGCTCACATTCCAGGTCAAAACAACATGGCGCCTGGGTGCGGGACGGAAGAAGCTGGCATTGGAAAATTCAGAATAAAGAGCATTGGTAATGTTGCCCACAATAATTCCGATTTGCTGAGGAAAAGGACTGTTTTCAAAAAGCGTGATGCCGGTTCGCAGGGAATGAACGGTAAATCCCGGAATGATCGAGCCGATAGGATTATTGCCCAGATCAATGTCCTTGCGGTCCCCCTGATGGCGAATATGATATTCTACCCAGAATAGATCGCGGGGAAAGTTATACCGGACCGAAAAGTTTAGTCTTGAGCCATAGGTGTCAGCGTTCATGAGTTCTGGATTTGTAAGGTTTTTCGAATCGATATAACTGTAATTCGCCATCAGTGACAAGCCAAAATCGAAATAGTAATGGCCTAAGGCTTCTAACCCCTGAATTTGTAGTTTGTCGATGTTGATGTTTTGATACTCCGGAATACGATCGAAAGCCGTTCCTGTTCCAATTATCTGAATGCCATCATAAATCATGTTTCGGAATAAAGTGGATTCCAGATAGAGATTTTCGTAACGAAATCTTAAACCGATGTCAAAATTTAGACTGGTTTCAGGTTTGAGTTCAGAATTTCGCAATTGAAAGCCTCGACCATCAGGAATAAGTCCCTGAAAAAATCGCTCGGGAAGGTTTGGAGACCGAAACCCACGACCCAGGGACAGCACCAGTTTTAAACTGTCCAGCAAATCGTAAGTGAAATTAGCAGAACCCACGACAGTACTTTCTGAGCTGTCTACCAGGGGATCATCAATATTGGGAGTTTTCTTAGTCTGGGCAAGCACATTTTGATATCGCAATCCCAGTATAAGCTTCGATCTCGGGAATAGAGAGAACTGATCTTGGATAAAAATGCCGAAGCTTCGGAAAGAAGCGTAGGGAACATTTGGAATGTTATTGACTGATATTGCAGGGGGCCCAAATCCGAAAACTTTGGTGGTATTAATGTCAGTATTTTCAGAATTATCATGGAAGAAGTCTATTCCATAAGTGAGGACATGTTTTTGGAATAGTACTTTAGTCAGTTCAAAGCGTGTGCCGAAAGTGTCAACATTCGTGTAGCTGCTGGACTGGATATTCATACCGGCAGCAGGAGAGAAATTGATATTGATGTTCGTGTTAAAATCACGCACATTGTTTAAGTAATAAAATTTCAGACTGATCCCGTCAGCCAAGAGGAAAGATAGCGCTCTGTTCTCATAGCCAAGGGTGAATTTCTGAAATTTTTGACGAGGATAAAAAAGCTGAATTAACGGGTCACCCGGTGAATAGGCCCCGGGCTCAACATATCCATAGCCAAAATCCCGGGCATCATATTGTTCATATTTAAAGGAAATATCGTCTTTCTCAGTAACACGCATGCCTAAGAAAAATGAGAAACTGTTATCCTGAACACCGGTGTCGTGGACAGGTGTATCCTGGGCTAAAGTGATGTTGCCGAAAGATCCTGCTGGAGCGAGATAATTTTTAGCATTTCGGTAAGATCCACTTAGCATAAAGCCGATTTTTCCAATATTCCCGCCTACGCTAGCAAACCCTTTATGCTGTTCAGAGGCCGAGCTATAACGATAGCCAAGATGACCTGAAATATTTGTCCCTTTTTGGGGATAATCGGGAATCATGTTTATGATATTAATCACGCCGCCGATCGCTTCTGACCCGTAAAGTACAGAAGCTGGACCCCGGACAATCTCGACCCTCTCCATTCCATAGACTTCTGTAAGGGCTGGTATCTCACCAAATGCCTGCGTTCGCCGAGAATTACTCAGGCGGTCTCCATCTGAGAGAAGGAGGATGCGCTGTCCGTACAATCCTCTGATAACGGGGCGGGATTGGTTGGCACCAACTCCCACCATATCCGTCCCTGGTATTTCAGGCATAAGTTCAGAAATATTATTGGGAGATCTTTCCTCGATCTTTTTTTGGTTGACAACGCTCACCGGTTTTGGAGAGTCGAAAACAGTCGTTTCAGTCCGAGTGGCGGTCACGATGATCTCGTTATGAAGAACCAGATCTTCAACCTCCTTTTCTGTTTTCTTCTCTGTATCCTTGAGTTTTTTAGCTTCCGATTCCGATGATTGAGTCTGTTTATCATCTGAAGTGCTAGGTAATGCCGGGATCGCTGTAGACCAGACCAAGAAAGCCAGAATAGAAATAGACAAAAGCATTCTTACAACTGAACTTGAACTCATTCTATAAGCCTCCAGAAAAATAATAATAAACAATACTTATAAGAGATATATGAAATGTATTCAATAGAACATGACATTTCGATGACATAAGTCCCTGGATGTTAGGTGAGAATGGAACAGAGATTCATCTCTCGAAGCGATAACCCTTGTTCCTTACAGAAAGAAAATGCCGGGGATTTTCTGGGTCATCTTCGAATAGCTTCCGGAATTTCAGAATGAAATTGTCTACGGTGCGTGGCGTGGGAGCCACATTCATGCCCCAGACTTCCTCGAGAATATCAGCCCGAGATAGTGGCTCTCGAGGGTGACTTGACAAATACTCCAGCAGTTTGATTTCTTTCTCGGAAAGGATTGTCTTGCCCTGGTTGCTTTCACATTCTCGATTTGAAGTGTTTATCCTATGGCCATTGATAATAAGGATCCGGCTGGACGGGATGCGCCGTTTTCCCAGACTCCGCCTGATAAGGGCCTGGGTTCTTGCTATGAGTTCACTCATGTTGAAAGGCTTGACCATATAATCGTCGGCTCCGGTATTTAGAGCACGAAGCCTTGTAGCCATATCACTTTTCACGGTGAGCATGAGGACAGGTGTATCATCACCAATCTTTCGGAGTTCTCGCATGAGTCCCTCTCCGGAAATGTTAGGTAGAACGATGTCGAGAATGACCAGATCAAATATTTTACTTTCACTATTACGCAGGAAGGCTTCGGCTGATGAAAATCCTTTAGCCTGATAGCCATTTTTCTCCAGGTTGAAGATGATCATATTTCTGATCAAATCGTCGTCCTCAACGATGGCTATTTTATACTTCATTATCCTAAGAAAGGCTGAGCCTAAGTCGAAACCGGGCTCCTTTGCTTTCCCCTTCACTCTCAGCCCAGAGATCACCGCCCATAGCTCGAGCCAATTGACGGGAAATAAACAAACCTATACCAGCACCGTGTTGTCCCGGAGGTAATTCTCGGTCGAGATGTTTATAGGCCTGGAAAAGGTTCTCTGCCTGCGTCGGTTTGAAACCCGGACCGTTATCTGCAATAGTCAAGACTACATTTTTTCTTGTCTTAGACATGTCCACAGTTAAAGCCACTTCTGGAGAACAGTATTTGATTGCATTATCTGTGATGTTATCAAGGATAGTTTTAAGAGCATTTGGCTCCCCTCTTACTGCGCTCGAATGCTTCTGATCAAAGTTTATATTGACCGCAGCCCTGGCCAAATGCAATGCCTCCTGAAAATATTCTGTTATAAATGCATTAAGGTTTATTTTAGATATCTTCAGTGAGGTGCGTGCAGAGCGAAGACGATAGCCGAAAAGGATATTTTCCGCCAGCTTCTCCTGCCTACCAACCTGTTTCAAGGCAATATCCACGTAAGGAGCCATTTCTCCCAGTTCTTTTGAATGACTTTTGAGGTTCTGCAAAAAGGCCTTTAGTCCAGTAATAGGTGTCTTGATTTCATGTGCTGTCCGTTCCCAGAATTCCCTGATTTCATGGGTGGATCGCCTTTCCAGACGTATAAATCTGTACAGGAAAAAAATGCTTATAAGCACGATCAGAATCATGAGGCTTGATTCCCCAACAAGCATGAAGTTCAGCCGCCCAGATTTTTCTTTAATTTGTTGTAGAACATGGGAGCGCGGTTGCAGGCATAGCCCAGAATCAAAGGGTTCCAGCGAAACAGATAGCTTCTTGGCTGATTCAGCACATTTTATGATTTCAAAACGGCTATCGGCCACAAGAATTCCTGGCTCCTGAAGTGAAAG
Organism: Candidatus Aminicenantota bacterium; assembly: GCA_011772495.1. Lineage (GTDB taxonomy): Bacteria > Acidobacteriota > Aminicenantia > Aminicenantales > Aminicenantaceae > WVZL01. The sequence goes on along the minus strand of WVZL01000013.1, from coordinate 22,950 downwards.
GGAATCTGATTTTAGCTTCAGAGCCAAAAAATTCATATCTGATAATAGCTTTTCAAACTGATGTTTTTGTTTTTGCTGAATAGAATTATAGATAAAAACCGACCACCATGCTATCAGCGACGCCAGAGAAAGTATCGAAATCACGAAAATGATATGATGAATATGATGCTTCAAGAAATTAAGAAATTTTTTCAAATACGTCATGCGTAGAGAAATTTTTTTCATTTTTGATTACTCTTTACATTATATATCTGAGTCATAAAATTATCAAAATAGGGCACGATCCTCTTGAAATTTTCCGTGGGCAAGCAGAGGGGTTGAAAGCGACTGGTGTGGGCTCTATTTCAAAAATCAATCTCAAAATTTGAATCCCTTGTTGTGAATTGTAATTATCTCTTTATTCATATCAGGAGATATCATTAAGCGCTTGTATGGAAACATGAAAATAAAGAAGCATTGGAAACAATGGGTCGAGTTGATAAGGTCAAATCAGAAAATGTTTATGTAACGCTCTATCTCCTCATCAAGTGTGTTTCAAAAGGAGATAAAGACCGAGCGCTTCATACTCTTACTTCGGATATGATCAAATTGGCAAAAATAGACCATATCTTTTCTGGATTTAGGGCCCCATTCCATTCAATACTGGGGCTCAAGGAAGAAGCAATAAAATAGTTAGAGAATATTGATAATAGAGTTAGAATGGACTTTTCATTTTTGCTGAGCGAGATCCCATCCTCGAAAACATCCACGGCCAACCCCGCTTCAAGAAGTTCATCGAGAGATTCAAGCGTAAATGGGAAAACCATGAGGCCTGAGCTATAATCACAATCCTGCCTCGATTCTAATAAAAAGAATTGCATTAAATTAATTATCAGGCGCCACACTTAAAACAGTTGAAATGTCATTTCATTTGACTTATCATGCCTCATTAACATTTTAACCTTTGGAGTATAAACACCATGAAGGCCTTGATTCTTAACGGCAGCCTGGAGCACCAGACACATTTGGCGGCTATCCAGGAGATTCTAGAAGACGAACTTTCTAAAGCCGGGTGGGAGTGTGAATCTCTGATCCTCCACCGATTAAAAGTTGGGACCTGCATCGGTTGTTTCAAATGCTGGGACACGACACCCGGAATCTGCTTTCAGGATGACCAGGGGAGAGAAATCAATAAAAAGGCTATCCACAGCAACCTACTGGTCTTTTTAACTCCCCTCACCTGGGGTGGATACTCTTCGGAGCTGAAGAAAGCCATCGAGAGAATGCTCGGGCTGCTGCACCCAGACTTCATCAAGATCAAAGACAGCTACCGACATAGAAAAAGGTATGACCATTACCCCTCCGTTCTTGGAATCGCTGTCGGTAGGGAAAAAAAAGATAGTGAAGAAGAAGAGATTTTCAAGACCTTGATCAAGCGCCATAGTCTGAACTGGCACACCCCAAAACAGAAAGCAGAAGTATTCCTGGATAAGGATGATGACGAGAAGATTCGAGAAAGCATCAAGAAAATAGTCGTCGAAATGGGAGTGAGAAAATGACTCATCCAAAACGCGTGCAATTGCTAGTGGGGAGCCCCAGGGGGAAGAGAAGCACCTCCACTGCCGTAGGCTCGTATGTTCTGAACCTATTGAAGCAGAAAGGTCTCGAGCCTCTTGCCTCTCTATGGATTGGGCATATCTTGAAATCTCCAGAAAAAATCGATGAATTCCTCAAAGCAGTTGAAGCGGCGGACATGATCATTCTCGCTGCACCCCTATACGATGACTGTCAACCTTACATTGTCATAAAGGCCATGGAACTGTTGGCTGCTCACCAGAGAGAACAATCGACAACACAAAAAAGACACGACGGAAAGCTTTTTTCCGTTATTGTCAACTGTGCCTTTCCAGAAGAACACCACCCTGAAACGGTCCTTCGAATCTACCGTAGATTTGCCAAAGACATGGGATTCCTATGGGGCGGCAGTCTGGCCATCCGCGCTGGTGAGGCGCTCCAAGGGAGACAAGGGAAAACACTGGATGATATAGGCTCTATGGCTAAGAAAGTGAAGGAAGCGCTAGTCCGGATGGCTGATTCCCTTTCGAAAGGCTCTCCCTCGGCCGATGAAACATTGAGTGTCATCCCAGAATCCTTCTCACATGGTCCCCTATCTTTCCTTGGATCCTTTTTTATATGGCTCAACAACCGCGGTTGGGCCAAGCAAGCAAAAAAGCGGGGCGAAGACGTAAATGCCCGCCCGTATATGGAATAACGGAATCAAACATTCAAATTTCTTAAGGTTTACTTCATTTCCTATTTCTTCCTATCCTTGATAAGCGCCAGCTCTCCGCAGTCTTGAACCTGGAGACCTGATCCCTTCCTTTTTACTCTAGATATTAAATTGCAAATATCATGGATTCTAAGGGCAATAAAGTTGATTTCTGTATAAATCAGATTTCTTATAAAAAACTTGACAGATATGAACAGATTTATTAGATTATTCGCATTATATCAATAGTAATTATTGATTTCATAAAATCAGTAAAGATTAAAGTCCAGGAGCGGGAAAATTTATAGCGCTACAGCAAGAAAGAAATCTATATTTCTACAACTGCGACAACTGTTTCAAAAGATAACAAAACTGTTCTAAGTATTACGGAGATTCAGAATAATAGAAAAAAGGAGGTCTAAAATGATAACCATAATCAGGCTAAAATCCCAGGAGCACAAGGAAAAGTTCTGTGATTATATAATGTCTCAAAAAGACGAATTACAGAAAGGAATTGAGGGAAAGGGACGGCTGCTCTACCTATCCAAGAGAGCCAAGCATGAAGATGTAAGCCTTTTTATCCATACGCTTGATCCAGATGTTCTAGGAGACTTTATTGCTGACCATTTAAGCAAAATAGAGCATATAACAAGTACTTGGGTAATAAATATGATTAAGCCTGTATTTTATCCGCTTCCCAGAGATACAAAGAATATGAAAAGATACACCATCACCTTGAAGGTCTTTCCGAAAAACCTCAAAGATGTATATCAAAATATCGCAACCGCCGCTCTTCCGGATGATCTAAAAATGGCCTACGTTGCTTATACTTGTCACCTCTTTGGAGATTGTATCCAGTTTTCTATTCTTGCTGAAAAGGAGGAGGCATTAAAAAAGTATTTGGCCGACGTAATAAACAAGATCCCGGGAGTTCTGAATACAACCGTTAACCTGATTGAAAGGACCATGCCGCTTGTTTCCTACGATGAATGGCGGCAGTATTCCTCAAACCACAGAATTGTTCAATCTTGGGATGAAGAATTAATGGTTAATCAATTCCAGCAATAAGGATTTCTATCTCCAATCATAAGAACTAAAAAGGGAGTTCATTATGGAAATCTTTTACAATGTCTTGATATTTCTTCATGTGATGGGTTTTGTATTCATGTCAACACCTCTTTTTAATCTTATTGTTGTTAATGAACGAGCTCTATTGGGTCCTTCATTTAACTATTACGCGGATCGGTACCAGGAGAATATAATCCGCCATGGTGCGAGCAGGTGTTATGTTTTCCAGTTGACTGTCTTAATTTCTGGTGTGTTGCTGATCATTTTTGGCCCCTTGGGTATTGATGCCCTCTGGACAAGCTGGGTTGTGCTGGCTAAAACGCTCATCCTCTTTACGATGATGGGATTATTGTCTTATGTCCACTTCAACCTTCAGCCTAAAATTGAATCCTTTATGTCACAGATAGGACCGGCAGATGTAGTGCCAGAAGGCTTCTCTGCACAGCTGAAACCTTACCGGGTGCAGCGTAAGAGACTAGCAACATTTTGTCTGTTTTTAGTGATTACTGCCATTATCTTAGGACTGCAAGTTTATGGAGGGTTCAGTTCAATCTTAACCATCGTTTTGATTGGAATTGGGGGACTTTTCGCCTGGAAGGCAAACAAAACCCTCCTCCGATTTGGGTGGATTTAAAAGAATCAAAAGCATATCAAACTCGTATGGATGTCCAGATAAATACTCATAAAGAGGCAAGTCAAAGGGATTCTTTCCATAAAGTAATTATTAAAAGGAGATAAAGGTGACCTGCCCCCTTTCTACTTTCCTTTTCTGGAGCGCCGTCTTTAATCCAACGTTATTTTGGGATTGGAATCAAGTTGTGGAGCCTTCTCCCGCAGAGCCCTAAGAATATTCCGCCAGTTCTCAGTATTCAATACCGCCGGAGTGCACCAGGTGCTCCCCTCGAACGAAATAGCAATGAGATTGTCTTTAGGGTCAACCACATAGCTCTTGAGTGCTGAAAAGGGGATGGAAATGTTTTCTCTCTTCAGTATTCCGTATTCCATCAGAAAGTAGAGCGGAATGAGTCCAGGGGCAAAATAGGCCGCGCCTCCAGTTAGGGCTGTCGTTATGATCAAGGAACCAAAGAATATGACTGCACCTATTCCGAACCGAGCCGCCAAGGAGAAAACATGACGACCGAATAGCTTTACTCCCTGCTCGTCTACCCGCATACTCCCCTTTCCTCTGTACTTTCCACGAACTTTGAAAGGATTGATAGCCACCTTTCGAAACTTCCCAACAGCGACAACACCTGCACCAGTCATTCCCGCCTCGTTGCCGAAATATTTTACAGCCAGGTCCTGAGTGGTAACAACGGAATATGCAGCCTTGAGAGGAATTTCTCTTTTTTTAAGATGAATTGATAATCCCTTGTAGAAAAGAAAACCTGTGATCAGGGCTTCGGCTACCTGAATCAATAACATTCTTATAAAGAAACCCATAGGAGGAGAGAAAAACACTAGCTGGAAAAAATCCCCCAATATGCTGCCGACAACAAATCCGAGCAGAAACGAGAGTGGCTTCATGCCTATAGATCTGAAGAACAAGATGAGGCTCCCCGCCATGAAAAAGCTCCAAATGAAATTCATCATGATCGAATGAAAATTAAAAACTTGCGCCCCATATAATCCAATGCTTCTGTATAGAATTCCCAGGATGATTTGGGCTAAGCCGGCTGCGAAAGGCAGGAAGATATCCCTTTTGATTATATGACAGAGTCCAACAAAGACGAAGGCAAAGACCAGATTGATAAGAATAATCTGGCCGAATGATCCGATTGAAAAACCAAATTGAACGCCGCGATCTAAGACAACATTACTCAAGAACCAGAGAAACCATCCAGCTACTCCCCCGAGAAAAAACCCTATGGCGGCGAGGTAATTAAATCCATATTTTCTCTGATCAAACAAATCTACGAATTGGCCTATCATTTTCTTATCCTCTCCTGAATTTTTAAGTATCTATTTATAAGCTTTCTCTGTCATTGTCAACAGAAATGGTAATGAATTATCTATTTTAAAAGCCCTGTCTCTCTGAAATCCTAAATGCTGAGGCTGGACCCCTCTTTTGTTGAAATACTTGAATGCCAGGCCCCAATTTTTTATTATTGTTGAAAGTTGAGGGCTGACTCCTTTCTCTATCATTCAACTTGACATTAACATTCTCCAGACATACCATGCCTAAGAAAATCAACATCCAAAATGTGGAAAATCATCATTTTTTTAGTAGGCTCTGCGGGGATTCTCTGGATTTCATGGCCGTCCTTGCGGAATTGGCGGTCCCATGGTTTCTATCGGTTCTTTGCCTTCGAGTCCACCCTGATTTTGTTATTGATAAACGTGAGATACTGGTTCCAAAATCCTTTGGCTCCGCTGAAAATCGTCGCGTGGGTGTTTTTAACTGTATCCTTTTTCCTGGTCATACATGGATTCTACCTTCTGCGCGCGATTGGTCAACCAGAAGGTGATATCGAGAACACCAAGAACTTGGTGACAACAGGCGCCTACAAGTATATCCGCCATCCTCTCTACAGCTCCGTGTTGTTCCTGGCCTGGGGCATATTCTTTAAACAGGTGTCACTGCTTGCGACTGTGCTGGTATTGGTGGCGACAGTTTCTATAGTTGCTACCGGCAAGGTTGAAGAGAGGGAAAACATCCAGAAATTCGGCGACGCCTATGCAGAATATATGAAAGCAACCAAAATGTTTATTCCGTATCTGGTTTAGCGGGGCAGTTGAATCTTTACAGACTTGATCTCTATATTCATATTCATTGCTTTCAGGGAACCCCCTTTATCTCACTTCTTAAAACCGGTATAGGTTTCGAGAGCTTTAATATATTCTGAGAAAGCTTTCTTACCCTTCTCACTGATTCTACAGGTTGTCAAAGGTTTCTTCCCCTTAAACGCCTTCTTGATGGATATGTATCCTGCCTCCTCCAGCCTCGATAAGCTCACGCTGAGATTCCCATCAGTGGTTCCAATCGTCTCTTTCAAATAATTGAAACTCGCCTCTTTCACAGAAACCAGGATGGACAGCACCCCCAGCCGGGTTCGCGAGTGGATGACGGGGTCAAGTTGAGCTAGCTTCTCAGGAGGCATTTTTTTCACTCTGTTTCCGATACATGGAGCGGAGAACAAGCGCGGGCATGATGTACCCGACAAGTATCAGAGGAATGAAAAAAAGAGCCCGGTAGTTCTCGTGAACGAAAACCATCCCCAGCGCTCCAGCCCACCAAATCAGACCGCACCATTTCAACAGGTTCCAATCATATATTCCGCCCTGGGTAAAGATAAAAATTCCAGCAATCAGAGAGATGAACACAGCGATCAGGTCCCAGTTATACAATTTCAGGAGAGGAAAAATAAATCCTACCAGGATAAAACCCATTCCACAGGCAACGCTGAGATGAGCTGTCATTTGATGAGCATAAGATTTCACTCCTGCTCGTCGTCCTAACTTCGCTCCATATACTATGGTGAAGATGACTCCAACGGTCACGAAAACAACCCAGCTGAGCCAGATCCAGGGGTATTTCTCGAAAAAGACAAGAACATACATGCCGATCACACCAGAATGGCCAAAATTCCCCAGACCAGTAAGAACATCCAGGAACCGGCAGTGATCTCTCTTGTCCTTTCGATCATTTCCTTGATGAATCTTATCTCCTCGTTGGCTTTGACTTCGTTCATGTTTTCTCCTTCAATTCAAAGTACTTTATTATATAAAGTAATTTAATAATAAAACTTGTATTTGTCAAGTGTTTTTTTAAAAATATATATAAGATTGCTTCGCCTTTCAGGGCTCGCAATGACAATTCTTGTGGGCCACGCAATGACAATTCTATCTACGCCTCGCAATGACATTCTTATTATAAACGCTTGTAAAGACATCTAGACCACATTTGACTCTTGTGCTATTAATTGATAATCTTTTGCTAATTATGTGAAGGGAAATATAAGCTATGAAATGTCCAAAATGTGAAAATGAAATCTCCGATGACTCTCGTTTCTGCAGCAAATGCGGAACGCCGATTCATTCGTCCGAGGAAATTTTCGTCTCACGTACTATGACCCTCCTGAGACCCATGCAGGAAATACCTCCCGGGACTACACTTGCCGATAAGTATAAGATCATTGAGGTCTTGGGCAAGGGGGGAATGGGGATTGTCTATAAGGCTGAGGACACAAGACTTAAACGAAGCGTTGCCCTCAAGTTCCTTCCTCCAGAATTGATCCGGGACGAAGAGGCGAAAGAACGCTTTGTGCTCGAGGCTCAAGCTGCAGGAGGCCTGTCCCATCCCAATATCTGTACGATCCATGAAATCGATGAAGAGAAGGGAAAATCATTCATCGCCATGGAATACGTCAAAGGGCAGAGTTTGAAGGAGCGGATAGAACAAGGTCCACTGGGAACAGAAGAAGCCCTGCATATCGCCATTCAGGTGGCTGAGGGACTTGAGGAAGCCCACAAGAAAGGGATTGTCCATCGGGACATCAAGAGCGGCAACATCATGATCTCAGACAAAGGCCAGGCCAAGGTCATGGACTTCGGTCTGGCCAAGGTCAAAGGAACCACGCAGCTTACTAGAGAAGGAACAACTCTGGGAACTGTGGCCTACATGTCTCCTGAACAGGCGCGAACTGAAGAGGTAGATCACCGCTCAGATATCTGGTCTTTGGGTGTGCTCATGTATGAGATGCTTTCCGGACAGCTACCGTTTAGAGGAGAACGAGAGTCATCGATTCTTTACTCTGTTGTGCATGAGGAACCCAAGCCTCTAAAGGCGATTAAACCCGGCATTCCTGCTGAATTCCAGCAAATCATAAACCGTGCTTTGAAAAAAAATCCCGAATCCCGCTATTCATCAGCATCAGAAATGTTAAAGGATCTGAGGAAATATCAGAATGTTCTACGAGCAGAGGAATTGGGAGCATTTAACCTGCGAACCTTCCTTCGCCGCCTACTCAGGCCACGTGTCGCCATCCCAACTATTTGTGTGGTCGTTATCATTGCCTTGGCTTCTGTCTGGTTCTTCAACCGCCAGGCTAAAATCCGATGGGCGAAAGAAGAGGCTCTTCCCGAGATCGAACGGCTTATTGAAGCAAATTGGCGGGATTTCACTGAGCCTTACAAACTTGCAGAAATGGCATTAGAGTACATTCCTAATAATCCCCAGCTTGTCGAGCTCTTCTCAAAATGTTCCTTGAACATAAACATCAAAACAGAGCCCTCAGGTGCAGGTATATATATGAAAGAATACAAGGCTCCAGGTAGTGAATGGAAATTTCTAGGTATCTCGCCTCTCGAAAACATCAGAATGCCAATCGGAATCTTCAGGTGGAAAATAGAAAAGGAAGGCTATGAAACAGTCTTGGCTGCATCTTCCACTTGGAATATAGGTGGAGGAAAAGACCTATTAATTCCGTATGACCTTGTGAGAGTGTTAAATGAGAAAGGAAACATCCCAGAGGGCATGGTGCGAGTACCAGGCGCGAAAACGAGTCTCGGGGAATTGGATGATTTCTATATAGACAAGTATGAAGTTACGAACAAGCAATACAAGGAATTCATAGACTCTGGGGGATACCAAAAACGGGAATACTGGAAACATGAATTTATCAAGGATGGAAGGGTCCTGACCTGGGAAGAAGCCATGGCCGCATTTGTGGATCAAACAGATAGACCAGGTCCTCCCACATGGCAGGCGGGAGGTTACCCCGAGGGACAGGGTGATTATCCGGTTTCAGGAATCAGCTGGTACGAGGCAGCAGCCTATGCAGAGTTTTCGGGGAAAACTCTGCCCACAGTATATCATTGGGATATTGCCAGGGGTGAATATACTCCTATGATTCAATGGCCCCAACTTGGAGGTAACGCAATTTTTACTCCCTTCAGTAATTTTCAGGGCAAGGGTCCTGTCGCGGTGGGGAGTCTTCCAGGCATAACCTCCTACGGAGCCTATGACATGGCAGGGAATGTGAGAGAATGGTGCTTTAACGAAACCCAGAACGGAAGATTAATCTCGGGTGGCGCCTGGAACGATAACACCTATATGTTTGGCGCTTGGAGTCAAGCTCCTCCCTTTGATCGATCTTCTAAAAATGGATTCCGGTGTGTTCTCTATCCTGATCCTGAGAAAATTCCCGAATCAGCGTTTCAAATGGCAAAATTTGGTGAAACTAAAGATTTTTACAAAGAGAAGCCGGTTCAGGATTCTATTTTTCAGATATACAAAGAGCAGTTCTCTTACGATAAGACTGATCTAGATGCACGTGTGGAATCGAGGGATGAGAGCGCTGAAGATTGGATTCAAGAGAAGATAACCTTTGATGCCGCCTATGGCGGCGAGCGGATCATCGCCCATCTTTTTCTTCCTAAAAATACAACGCCCCCCTATCAGACAGTCATTTATTTCCCCGGCTCAGCTTCTGTATGGACCACATCGAGTGAAGGACTTGAAAACTATTATGAATTTCCGATTTTCCTTTCCTTTTTGGTGAAAAATGGCCGGGCTGTTCTTTATCCTGTCTATAAAGGGACATTCGAACGTGGAGATGTTGCTTTGGCTCCAATCCATGGCGGAGATAATTCCCATTTATTCACTGAATACCTGATTCAATTGGTGAAAGATTTCAAAAGATGCGTTGACTATCTCGAGACTCGTCAGGATATCGATAGCGATAAGCTTGCTTATTATGGTATGAGTTGGGGAGGCTGGCTCGGAGCAATCATCCCGGCAGTGGAGGAACGTCTCCAAGCAAGCATTTTATTGGCAGGAGGCCTCGAGGGACGTGGACGTCCTGAAGCAAATGACATTAATTATGTGACCCGAGTAAAAAAACCAACTTTGATGTTAAACGGTAGATACGACACGCTTTCCCCTTATGAGACATCCATAAAGCCTATGTTTGACCTTTTAGGAATTCCGGATGAGCACAAGGAACTGAAGTTGTACGAGACTGATCATATCCCTCCCAGAAACGAATTCATCAAGGAAATCCTGGCCTGGCTCGACCGCTACCTCGGCCCCGTTCAATAAAATAATGGGGTCAGACCAAGCTATCTGGTTTTTTTTTAACGAGATAGATCCAAATTAGGCCTATTTTATGCCCTTAAACTGTCTTTTTTGTTGGCAAAAATGGCTGTTTAAGCAACCTTTGATTTCTCAAAACCTAAATATTTCTTTTTCTATAATATTAGCTCCTTGAGCTTATCTTATTATCTAATTTGTCTTAAAAGCTCAATTTTTACCCCAAAAATGCTCTTTTAAGACCAAAATTGACAGGAATATTTTATCTAAATTATAGAATATAAATAATTTAGCTTGGTCTGACCCCTTACTCTCTTATTCTTTTTTTAAGATGATATTGCCGCTGGTTTCGAGCCTGACTATTGTATTGCCTTTTCCCAGCTTAATCTGGATCTTCTTGTTATCTTCGCTATCAAGGTAAACAGGAAAATCTGATTGAATTCTTCCGTATCGAGTAGTGGCTGTTAGCGTGACATCGGCATCCTCAGGAAGGGCAAGTTGGATCTGCTTGTAGGTTGTGGTGAGCTCGATCTTACCATCGGCAGGCAATCTTTTGATTCTCGATACCTCTATCGGACTGCTGCTTCCCCGGACCACGATCGATCCAGAGGTCTGCTTTAAGATGACATATTTGTAGGAGTTTACGATATCTACGTCCCCTCCGATATCATCAGCCGTCACACTGCAGGAACCTCCATCGACTCTTAAACCGCCCCCAACACGCTTTACCTGGATAAGCTTATAGGAGGAGGTTATATCGACCTGCTGCTTGATATCGCTCACCGTAACCGGACACGAGTTGCCATCGATGTCTACCCAGCCATCAACTCTCTCCACCAGGATGTCTCTATAAGATGAACGGATAGTTGCATTGCCTTTTACATCACGAGCAGTTACGGATGATGAACTCCCATCAATTTCAAGTGAACCTCCTATTCCACCTACACTGATTTCCTTATAAGAGGATCGAATGTAAACATCTTTTGAGATATCCATAGCGGTCACCATACTAGACTGACCGTGGACTCTCAAAAAACTTCCAACATCCTCAACCTTGACTGGATTGTAGCTGTTCTTTATCACGGCCTCCTTTCTTATGGCTCTGACTGATACAGAACTGCTCGGAGCCTCGATTTCCAGCCTTCCCTCAACGCCACTGATATCGACCTTTCTGTAAGAAGTAGTAACCTGGCAATCTCCCTTAACGATCCTTCCGATGACCTCGCTGCTATTGGATTTAATGATCAAAGAGCTTCCTATTCCATCGAAATTTATTGGCTTATAGCTATTATGAACTTCTGTCTTCCCCGCGATGTTTCTCAAGTTGATAGCTCCACTGGAATTATTGATGAAGACGGGGCCTGTAAAATCGACCACACTCACCTCTGCATAGCTGTTTCGTAAGTCCAATTCACCACGGCAGCGATTTATTTCCACTTCACCTGAACTATTGTCAATATAGAAAGTTCCTCCTACACCCTTGATATGGATATCGCCATATCTGTTACTAACGGTGAGGGACTGCTCGGATGGCACCGTGATCTGGATTTCTGCTGACAGCGAAAACCTGAGTTTTCTTCGGGGTATTCTCTTCCTGGAACCGGAAACCTCTCTGCGGTACCTTTCAAAATCCAGGCGCTGATCTCGGGGAGTTCTCAGCTTAAGCCTGAATCCATCTCCGTATGGTTCCAGGACTAAACTTGTATCGGCCAGGAATTGCTGTAAAAACTCCTCACTCGAATCTCCCACCTCAACCACAGCTTGAACTGAAATCTGGTTTTGATCAGTGCCGGTGATCCTGATATCGGCCTGTGTTCCGTCAACATATAAAGTCTTGCCAGGTGCTGAAGTGACGCTTTTAGCAAATTCTCTTGAATCTGATTCAGGAATTCCCCATGCCTTGGCTGCCCCATCATACTGGATGAAAAAGATGAACAGCCCAAGCACTATGACCAAAGAAAAGAATTTTGTTTTTTTCATGATTGACTCCTTTTATCTCATCTTTATTCTAAGATTCGTTGGCTAGCTCCAATATTTCACTGAGGGTCTCCCTCTTATCCTGCAAGGCTGCCAGCAGGTAGCGCCGGATATGAGCGTTGGCTGGGTTTTCACCAAGCGCCTCCCTGCAGCGAATGATCTGATCATCGATCGTCTCCAGCCTGTCCCTGTAGAGAAGCATCAATTCCAGGTTCAGACTGGCCATCTTGGGAAGAACCTGCTCCTCCAATTCGACTATGGCCTCCATATATTCGTTTTCCTTCTTCTCCACCTTTGTAAGGGCTTTTTCAGCTAATAATCCCGGTTCTCCTGTCTTCTGGCTGAGCAGAAAATAAAGCCCCACGCTGATGATCATGAGGAACAGGACAGCCGCGCTGAAAGCTGGAAAAAGCCTCCATCGATAACCTTTAACAGGCGGGGCTTCCCTGGCCTTTTCTTCCTCTTTCAATGTGCTTTCGATCCTGCCCCACAGATAGGGTGCTTCCACAGGCTGCTTGAGTGATTTTGCCAGGGACATCAACCAGTCATCCTGCTTAATTTCTTCCTGACAGATGGTACAGCTCTTCAAATGATCTTTGTACTCTCGTTCGTCGATTTTTCCCAGTTCATATTTTTTAAATTTATTGCAACTCATGGTCACTCCTTGATCTGATGCTCAGATAACTCAGAGCGAAGACGCAACCTCGCCTGGAAAATATTGGTCTTCACAGTTCCCAGGCTGACCTCCATGATCTCAGCTATCTCCCTCAGTTTAAACCCTTCCACAGCATACAAAACAAAGCTGGCTTTCATTTTTTCAGGAAGGTTTGAGATCGCCTTCTGCAAATACAACCTGATATCATTCTTCGACTCTTGGCCCAAATGTGCATCTTCAAGCGTCTGTATTCTTGCTCTTCTCTTTTTTCTGAGCACGTCGTAACAGTGATTTATCATAATGCGAAAGAGATAGGTGCTGAATTGGGAATCAAGCCTGTAATTATGGATTCCTCGATACAGCTTCAGGAATGTCGTTTGAACCGCATCTTCTGCATCCTGCTGTTGACCCAATATCCTCAGAGCAGTATGGAGGAGAGGCTGTTCGTAGCGATCGTAAATCATTTTGTAGGCACTCAAATCGTTCTCCTGGCACCGCCGAATGATCTCTTTTTCATCCATTCAATTCAGTACCTTATTTCAATTTGTTAGACAGGAATTCCTTGGAAAAGGTTTAATGGCCATGATTATTTCTCTCCCTGTCTAATTCATTCTTATCAAATCAATTGATTAGAATATTCTAATAATATGAAAAAATCCTTCAAAATCAAAACTTAATCAATCTATTTCTGCATCTTCCTACATCTATTCCTACATCCATCGCCAATTTGATAAATAGAATATTCCAGACCAATGTCGGGCCATGGTCTGCTACCAAGGTGGGGCATATCGCTAAATATTACATTAGGCGCCATATTGATCTTCCTTTATTGAAATCTTCCTTTATTGACTATTTCTTTTTCGGCATGATAAACATAAAGCAAAATACTTCTTTCCCAAGGAGACAAGGATGAAAAAGATATCTTTATTGTTGATGACGCTAATTCTAATATTTGAATTATCATGTTCAAATGCAGGAAACCAAACACATTATTTGTCACACAGTAGATACACTGATCCGAAAGAATATGGTTGGATGCTGGATGAGCTTCCAAGCGATGTTACGGGTATCTGTGAAATTGTAAAACAACAAATTGTGCATCATAACCTCTTACCTTATCACAATGTTCCTAGCAACAAATGGGAAAAAATGCCAAGAGGATGGCCCCCTGTAATGACTGACCTTCTAAAAGCCTTAAAGGAGATAGAGCCATACAATGTGTATGAATACAGACCAGTCGAGAAAAGAATCATCGGATCATGTTCTGTGGAATCACGTTTTCTCGCGGGGCTACTCCGTTACAGGAACATTCCCGCAAGATATCGAGCAGGATATTTTAAAAATACAATGGGAAACGTAGAACATATCATCAGATTCTGGGAAAATGTATCGAGAGGAAAAGGTGTAGAAAGAGAGCTGATGGAAGAAGATCCTGCAGCGTGGAAGGACACCATGAATGCAATAACAATGAGGGGACAAATTGAAGCCGATAAGCACATTGAGCATTGGATATGTGAATATTGGGATAAAAATGAGAAGAGATGGCGCTCCTTGATGCCAATAATACTTTTCTGAAAGCATCCAGTGGTCTGGATGTTAGTTTTCACTTACCAAAAGAGTATTATGAATTCGCTTATGAAGCCTGGATGAAAATGCGGAGTTCAGAGGACTTCAACCCTGATCAGTATCAAGAATATCCACATGACGGGCGAACACACATAAAGAAATCGATGTTATGGGATTTTTATAGCCTGTTAAATCATGATATAGGCAGTGATCTTTCACCACGAACTTCGTATGAATTTACATTAAAAAATTACGCAGAATTATCAAAAGAGGAACTGGCAGAATTGGACAGACTAGCTATTTTACTTTCGAATGATCCAACAACAGAGGGACTTGCTACCTTTTATCAAAATTCTAAGACACTTAAGATTAAAAGTGCGGAAGAGGATCCATATAGTTTTGTTTTCAGCAGATGATTTTTGGCATAAAGCCAGGTATAGCGAGTTAATCCATAAGTATCATCAAACATTTTCAGACCTGCTTGACGCCAGCCAATAAAGGAAGCGTTACTAGAGAAGAGGTTGCTCAGGAAAGGCTGGCTGAATTAAAGGGCCATTAAACATAACGGCGCCAAATAAATTATCTCACGCCGTATTAAAATTTTACTGCCTGTAATCCCAAGTGCTTTGTAAGAAGATCAAAATCCTGATCATCATGCAAAAGCGATATAGAGATCTTTTTGTCATTCAATACAAGAAACGAGTAGACAGGTAGAAATGTCTCATAGTGATCTAAAGGATGGTGTGAAATATTGCATTAGGCGACATATTAAGATGCAGTTCACTCAGTTTTCCTGGTTGACTCAATTCTCAGATATTTTGATAGCAATATAAAATGGATATTGATACGATATTACTGCATTTTCAACGTATTGTGTATGGATCAGTAAGTTTTAGACGGGATATAAGCTATGTTTTCTTCGAAACATAGCAGGCAATAAGAGAATGGTTAGGCAGCTCGGGGCTTTACTACAGGATCCATTTCCGAGGGAAGGCCTTCTGAGCTTGAGGCCGTCAGGCAATAAGAGAGGAAGTCACACATGAACACCTAGTTCGCCACAGAAAGAAGGTCACCTCTGAATTTTTTCTTGTTGGTTTTTGCTCTTTCCATCCCACTCTGGGTTATCGGCGCCGTCACTCGAATACAGCTGTTACCTGGACTCCCCGTGAGTTCGCTCATGTCCTTCTGCCCCCTGATAGCGGCTTCGATTCTCGTTTACAGAGAGAACAGGATCGCCGGCGTGATCGAGCTGCTCAAGAGATCGTTTGACTACAGGCGAATCAGATCGAAGGTCTGGTACGTACCCACCATCCTCCTGATGCCTGGCATTGCGATCTTAGCCTATGGACTGATGCGCTTGGTGAGGTTACCGCTTCCAACCCCGCAATTCCCTAGAATAGCAGCACTGCTCATGTTCCTGGCGTTCTTTGTCGGCGCTCTGGGTGAAGAGCTGGGGTGGTCGGGATACGCTATTGATCCGATGCAGGATCGGTGGAATGCGCTCCAAGCCAGCATTCTCTTGGGATTGATAGGTGCTGTGTGGCACGTCATACCGCTTGCGCAGGCTGATCGGTCTGCAACCTGGATCGCCTGGCAATGTCTCAACTTGGTGGCGCTACGGGTCCTTCTTGTCTGGCTCTATAACAACACGGGCAAGAGCGTATTTGCCGCGGCTCTGTGTCACGCCATGGTGAATGTCAGTTGGCAACTCTTCCCGAACTACGGTTCACATTACGATCCGCGTATCATCGGCCTGCTCACTGTATTCTCAGTCATTATAGTTACAGTCGTATGGGGACCACGAACGCTGGCTCGAAACAAAAATATCTAACTGGATTAAAGAGCCATTGAACAAAATGGCCTGAAATTAACTATTTAACCTCATTCTTGGGAGATGGATTAGCTCTCAAGAATCAACATTTTAAAAAATCCTATCCTACTGCAAACTTGAATCTGAAGACCTGACCCCTTTCTCTATTATTCAGAATTGATTTTTTTATCTGTCATGGGTAATCTATCAACAATCAGACATTCCAGAGAACCGTTCCAGCTATCATGAAACTTAGCGTCTGAGGAGGAGACATAAAATGGCTAAATACGCAAGGATTTTGGGAACAGGATCGTATTTGCCCAAGCAGCAGGTGTCCAACGAGCAGATTGAAAAAATGGTAAGTAATTTTGACCCTGATCGAGCCGGTATGCCTTTCCCAGAGTGGGTTGAGAAAGTAACCGGCATAAGCACAAGATGTTTTGTAGAAGATGAAGACACAGAGCTGATGGCTGCCCAGGCTTGCCAGCGAGCGCTTGATGCTGCGGGAATGAGGGCCAGCGACATCCATTTCATTATCGTTTCCAGCTTTACACCAACACGGGACATCCCCAACTTGGCCTGCTCGATTGGCCATTTGATCGGAGCCGATAAAGTGGGAGGATTTCCACTGAACACGGCCTGTGCGGGTTTTGTGTATGCCCTTTCCATGGCTTATGCTCTGATCAAATCTGAGATTTATTCGAATATCTTAGTGGTTTCTGCAGAAACTCTCTCTCGGGTGGTTAATTACGGTGATCCCAGTACCGCAGTCCTTTTTGGTGATGGAGCTGGCGCGGCTGTGCTCCAAGCCAGCGAAGAGGCAGGGATTTGTAGCCCCCCTTATTTAGCTTCTGATTTTTCTGACCACATTAGCCTGAAAAATGCAGACGCCGTGCATCCTGGAAAACGGATAGAAAAGCAGGGGAAAACGTATTTACCTCGGGACACAATCCACATGCCGGGAGGGCCGCATGTCTTAAAGAGGGCGGTAAACGGGATGGCCGAGGCCCTGCTCAAGGCTTTAGAACAAAGTCCATATGAGCTTGAGGATTTGGATGTGATCATACCTCATCAGGCAAATTTGAGAATTGCTGATGGCCTGATTACTAAATTAGGGGTTCCCAAAGAAAAAGTCTGTCGGGTGATCCGCAAAATCGGGAACACTTCTGGAGCTTCGGTGGCCATAAGTCTGGATATGATAATCCGGGGCCAAGTCGACGAAATCAAGATCAATCGTGGTGATCACGTTGGCTTAACAGCCATCGCTGGAGGATACAGCGCCGGCTCGATTGTTTTTAAATATTGATGAATGAATCTTTAATTTTATGACCTCACAATCCAATTGATTTTCCTCTAAAATTTAAGAGCCAAGATTTTTCGCAGCGCTGCAATTCTGCTCCATTAGATTTCTGGTGACTCTGACAAAATCTCAATAGTAGTCTTAGGGATCAAATCTCCACAACCAATGTTTAATAAACACTGGCCCGGCGTAATCTTGAATCTGGAGACCTGACCCATTTATATTTATTTCATTGCGTATTTGCTTTCCAGCCTTTTTATGAAATCAACTGCCTGGTCTGACAAGACTGGCGCTTGCTTGTCTTTTCTCGCTGCTTCATTGTAGAGACAGAAAAACTTAAAAGGATTCCGCACAATCTTAGCCAGTGCCTCCTTACCATATTGTCTGACGATGACATTGGCCATGAAAAAGCCGGTCGGGTGTCCGGATTGGGGAATAAAACTTCGCAGTTGTCTCCCCAGGTGTCCGATTAGGGAAGACTTAACAGCCATTTCTTTTAAAATGGCATCCATAATGCGTATGATTGACGGCTGCGCTTCCTGTTCCTTACGATACATCTCTGCCCTATCCGTTTCAACAAAGCAGCCATCATCGTAATAAAGCTGCTCGCGGTTAATCAAGTCTCCGATTCCTTCATTCTCGATCTGATCGAGAATCCAGACGATGGGGTAATCAGGGCTGTTACTTTCTGGAAAATCAAATTCCTGCTTCTTATCGCGATACAGGTGAAAGGCTTCATGAGCCAGATGAAGCACGAATGGCCAATGTTTATCGCGGCCCTGACGATGAAGACAGTCCGATTGAGCGGGGCTGAGATCCTCTTTTTCCGATAGACCAATAATCAGCGGAGTGTAGCCCCGGGAATCATGGAAAATAATAAACGCAACAGCTGGATAGTCCTCTGTCTGCTCCTCAGGCAGGAATCTCAATGCCTCCTCAGCCGCCTTCTTAAGATAAGGATAGGACCTAAGCTCCTTGATCCTTGATCGAATCCAATCTCGGTGTCTATCAGCATTCCTGAATCCCTCGATAACCAAGGGTGTATACCAAGCGAAGAAGCCGCCCTTTTTTTTATCTCTTTGAATTAACTCTTCAGCCAGCGATTTCTGAGATGGCATGTACACAGCCCGCATGGCGTGCTTGAAGTAATCCGGTTTGAATTCTCTCCGGATAAGTTCCGCATACCCAGGTGTTTCGAACATCACCTGCCAGTTTTGCTCGGAAGGTTCTTTGTCTGCTTTCAGAATTTCCACGATCTTCCAGAATTCTTCTACCCCCGAGAAATCAAAACTGGGATTACTACTTTTGACATCCTGCGTTAAGATGAAGCTCGTGCAGAAACCCATCACAACACAGACAAAAACAGCGCCTCTTATTCTCTTCATGTCGAGGCTCCTTAAAGACACTTTCCCTGATTATATGTAAAATGACTCTTAAAAGGGATTAAAGGTTGCTTTCCTCAGTCTTTCCTTCTTAACCAGCCTGTACTTATTCCATTCTTATAATTATCAGGCAACAATTTTATTTCTCCCAGGGATATTCAAAAAAAGTCCTGATCCCGCTACTTAGACTAGAGGTGTAGTGGTAGGGCTTGCAGGATTCGACTGAGGGACCGCAGCCTTGCGGCCTAATAAATCTACAACTATGCTTTTTTCGCGAAGATTTCCCTCATCGGAAGTAAGAGGCCGAAAGCCAAAAGGACTACCCCGATAATATGGAGAATCATGTTCAACATGTCTCCTTCTAGTATCTGGAGTACCAAGCCAAAGATCCAAGCGATTCCTCCGACCAGGAGAAACGCCCACCAGGCCCATTGGACCCCTTTATTGAAGGTGGTAAAAAGAACAAAGAACATGGCAATCACAGTACAGAAGCCAAGCACTCCCAAATGTCTGGTCTGCATAATGAAAGCTTTCCCTGATTCCGTAGCCTTCACAGCTTCATAAGTCTCTCCACGGGCTTCCAGGGTGCTGCTCAAGAGTGTAGCGGGTGAAAAGACCAGCAGAAGCCCATATACACCCGCAAAAATCAGGCCGATCGCCAGTAAGATTGTCCCGACTTTTAACATAAAAACCCTCCTTAAAAGATTTTATCACTCAAAAAGGAAAACACATTTCATGGAAATATGTTTATGCCCTTTGGGATGACCTTCTGTTTGTTCCTTTTTGCTTTTTGCGCGTCCCATTATAATAAAAGGAAAAGAATAATGTAAACAATAAAATGAATTTGAATTTGGGGTCGGGCCAGGCTATCTAGTTAATTTTTAATGATATGGGTCCAAATTTGACCTATTTTATCCCCTTAAACCGCCTTTTTTGTAGGCAAAAAGCGCACTTTAAGCATTTTCTGGCTCTCCAAGCTCTTCCTTCTGTATTCTTCCCTAAAACCTCCCTATAGACCTAGTCAACTCACCTTGCTTCCTTAGAGGCTCATTTTTGACCCCAAAAATGCACCTCTAAGGCTAAAATTGGCGGCAATATTGAACCTAAATGGTTAAAATTAAATAAATTAGCTTGGTCCGACCCCTTTTACTCCTTTTACTCTTTTAATTTTAAGACATAGGTCTTGTAGCAGTCCGTACACCAGGCCTTCTCGCGTTCATAAATAGCACCTATTTCAAGTGGACGATGGCACCCAGCACAAAAGGAATCGCCAGGCCCTTTAACTTCCCCAGAGGTATCCTGTTTATGAGGTGAATCATTTGTTTCGAGCGGTATCGACTTTTCTTTTTTCTTCTTTTTCTTCTTATAATCAATAAGCCCTAAAACGTCTAATAATTCAAGTAACAATTCCCACATTTTGGTTCTCCTTACTTAAACAGCCGCTCCCTCATATCCTCAACCTCTGCAATACATGGCCTCCTCTCAATTCCTTTGTTCTTTTTCTGATAGCATATGAAGCCAGATATTAATCGTTATTATTGTATCCTGGTTCCAATTCGCTTTTTGTCTTTCGCCCAATAGAGGTAAAGAGGTTTTCCTTTTATATTGAGAAGAGGTACGGAACCCCAGTATCGGCTGTCCATGCTCTGGTCACGGTTATCTCCTAAAACAAAACAGTGGTCAGAGGGAACAAGCGCTGGTCCAAAATTATCCCTGGTAGCCACATCAGAATTGATATCATTATGAACTTTATAACTCTCTGCAATGGCCTCATCATTTACATAAACCTGCTTATTTTTAATTTCGATTTTTTCGCCTTCAAAGACAATAACTCTTTTAATAAAAAGCTTAGCAGGGTTTTGGGGAGGCTGGACTATGACTACATCCCCCCTTTGCAGTTCGTTTTTTTTATAATATCTAGAATCCGCTATCAAACGATCACCGACAGTTAAGGTCGGGTCCATACTCCTTGTCGGCAATTTGAAGGCACGGTACCTTAAAACTTTACCCGAAATATTCGCAATGAAACCTTTGGGGATCATATAAGTTCCTAGTATCAAAAGGATAATAAGGAGATAGACGTACCATTTGTTGTATCCTTTGAGGACGATTTCTTTTTTTCTTCTGGATGTAAAGAAAGCCTCTAGGATAATGAACAACCATAAGCAAACAACAAATATCAGAATAGCCACCAGACCATAGAATTGAAACTGCAACCCAGCTAGAAGCAGAAGGATTGGAATTAAAAAAGATGCCACGAAAAAACAAATTCCTTTTACTATCTGGCCGTTATAGAGCTGTCCAAGACCAGGGGTGAGAAAGGATAATAGAGCGGCAATACCAGGAATTCTTCTTTTTCCCTTCATTTTCTCTCTCCCTCCCCTTTTTTTCTATGTAAGAATATCTCATATATCAATATATATCAATCTTTGCTTTTCGTCCTATAAAGAATAATAGTCAGACATCTAAAATTTTTGGAATATTCTTTATTTTCCTATCTCTTCCTATATTTAATAAACACGTTCCCGTCGTAATAGTAAAAGTTGGAGCCAGACCCAGTTATTGATTTTGTTTTTGCAAAAAAATTGTATTAATGATATTGAATAACACAAACAAAATGACTGAAAGGAAAAGGGCATGAGGCTTCGCTATATCTCTCTTGTGATGACCCTTATTTTCATCTTTCTAATCCCCAATTTATTGCAATGTCAGGTCACCCAACAGAAAAAGCAGAAATTACAGGTCAAACCTAAAATAGAAATGCAAAAATTGGTATTCACCAATTTAAAGTTCAGTGTGCTGCCTCAATATACGGTGGGTCTCCATAACTTTGGACCGACCGAGCCACCTGAGCGCGTCTTGATGTTCATGGTCAAAGTGGAGAACAACTCTTCGATTGATTTCTCACCTCGCTATCATTTGTATCGCGAGAAACATTCTTGCCCGGCATTCAGGGCAAACGCACGCTGGCCATTGCCCGAAATATATCAAAGAACAACAGGCTACGGTTGGGCACCAGACCGGATAACATCTGGAATCCCAGCCCAGGAGAAAAGCTACGTAATTTTTTATGTAAGAACCGGGAACATTATCTATCTGCCAACTTCTGACACGCCTTACGTTGATCTAACGGTAACCTTTAATCCAGATGAATGTCCTCCAATCCCGGAATTTCCTCCTGCCAAATTCGAGAAAAAAGAAATAGCGAAAAGACTTTTCCTAAGAAATTTTCAAATTCCGCCCTCATCCAAACAATCTGAAATCAAGGAACTGGCCAAGCATCTGAGGATGTATGTGACAACCGAGACCAAGGTAACAAAGGACCCTAAGAATGGGTTGGACATTAAGTGGATCAATGTCGCTGTCTCCATCAGGAATTCAAAAGAAGAAGATATTCCAGGAGGCTATATCGGTATTGTAGGGGGCTTGGCCCGTGGCATTGTGTCAATGGGAGGATTAGTAGCTCCTATACTAAAAGGAAAAAGAAAAACTAAGATAGGAAATGTTTGGCTTAAACGATCTGGAATCGCCTTGAGACGATTGTTCATCAGCTATAACTATTCTAGCTATGGGGCTCTATCTGAGAGGATAGAACTGGAGGAATAACCATAGCGAGGTACGATCTTTTATTATGCCTTGATTGTATTCAATCTTCACGAATAACTTTTTTCTTTCAATAAGGAGGGATTTATGCGAATTTCCCGCAGAAATTTTATGAAAGGCATTGGATTAGGCCTCTCCGGCCTCGGCTTAGGTGCGTCAAAACCTGTCCTATCCTCCCCATCATTTCCGTCTCCCAGCCAAAAATCAGAAAAGCTCCTCGTTAAAGATCCAGCTCACCCTAAACCAGCCCCCTTGAACTACGACCGCCTTCCCCTTGCCTGGTATAAAAACACCGTAAAGCGCCTAAA
>WVZL01000024.1 GCA_011772495.1 Candidatus Aminicenantota bacterium | reverse complement strand
AACATATCACCTGGACCAAGATCAGGGGGGCAGGTCAGATCAGAATTTTGTCATAGCAGACTATGTGAACGATCAGTGTGATATGAGATTCCAGTCTGATGCTCCTGATGGAGTTCCAGATTCAGTTATTGAAGAGATTGTTAAGGCTATAGTCAACACCCTCTAAATCTTGATCAGCTGTTTTCTTCCTCAACTATTCCATTCAACTGTTCTAAGAAATCCGGTATAGCCGCCGTAACCCGGTTCCAGTTGGGAATAAGAGGAGTATAAAGAGGATCTTCATTGAATTCTTTTCCAGAAATCTTTATAGCTTGAGTGAAAGCTTCAACCATCTTGGTCTCCTGGTGGCGGTCAAAGAAGAGTCCATTAATAGCCGCATCATCGTGGTAGCGCTTGATTGTATCCTGAGCGGTGCGGAGATATGTCACCATTAAAGTATTAATTAGGCTTTCGCTGAGGTCTGCCCCTTCGATGGCGAGATTCCTGAATATGGCCTTGGCGATATCGACAGACATCTTCATCAAGCCCGTCCTTGGATCCTCTGCGGAGAGCGGCTGATGCTTATGCTCATAGGTTTCGCAGAGTTCCACCTGGCATATTCTTTTAAGAGCACAATTGCGGTACACTTCGGCCAGGGTTTCTACCTCAATGCCCCAATCACCAGGGATGCGGTTGATTCGGGCCAGGTCTGTGCTCATGGAGAATTCTCCGGCTAATGGATAGCGAAAGCTATCCAAATAAACGAGGAGGGGCAGATACCCGAATAGCTTTTGTAGACTTCTGATAACAGGAGTGACAAAAATACGGGTTACCCGTCCGTGCATGCGGTCAGTGACTCGGGCATAATAACCTTTACAGAAGTCATAATCGATGTTGGGAGAGGCAACAGGATAACAGAGTCTGCCCAGGAGTTCTCGTGAATAGTTAACAATATCGCAATCATGAAGAGCTATGACTTTACTTTCTTCTCTAGAGAGAATATATCCATAAGCTGTCCAGCACGAGCGGCCTTTGCCGTCTTCACCTACATGAAGACCGCTTTCTTCTAAAAGTTGGTAGAGCTTTTCAATGTTCGGACCAGTGTTCCAGATGAGGCGAGTTCTTTGTGGTAAGGACGAGAAGAATTCTTTGGCTTTGAGAAATTGTTCCTGGTTTGTCCTGCCCATAGTCACCACGATCTCGTTGACGTAAGGAACTTGCTTGATCTCTTCTGCAATCTGCTTTAGAGCTGGGGCTTCAAGTTCAGAGTAGGTTGAAGGAAGGACTAAAGCAATAGGTCGATGGAGGTTGAATTCAGTCAATTCGCTTTCCATGCGATTCAGGTCTGCTTTTCCTAAACGATGGAAAGTCGCCACGACACCCGTCTGATAAAAATCGGCCATAGCGTCCTCCTTTTACCTTCTAGAGATATTATAATGATTTATTCAATAATTTGAATACTGCCTTACTCCACCCAGAAGGTCCCTTGCCAGAGGCAAGAATGAGATTTTTGAGCTTTATTGAGGGATCATAGCTTTCATCAGGTTTTTGGACGAGGATCGGATAATCCACGACCTCGAGCATGGGGAAGTCATTGAGACTATCCCCCAGGGCAATGGACTTGAGATGCTCGGATTTCTCTTTATATATATTTTTAAGAAGCAGGATGGCTTTTCCTTTGTCATTATTTCCTAGAAGATGATAAAATCGTCCCCCTCGAGTAATTTGAAGGCTAGCCTCCTCAGCTATCTCTTGAATTTTTTTTAGATCAGTATCGTTTTCAAGAATGAAAGGTTCATCGTACTCTCTTTTCTTGGCCAGGCTGGCTTTCTGCACTGAGAATCCACAAAGTTCGGCGACTTCCTGTGGAGTGAAGTCACCAAATCCTTTAATCTTTCCAGGATTAAGATTTTTTATTTGTTCAAAAACTTCTCTCAGTTTGGAATAGGGAGTACCGAGTTCGATTACAAAATAGTCAGATTCTTCCTTGGTGAAAGGAAACACATCTGAAAAATAATTCTTAGGAATAAATATGGCTCCCCCATTCTCAGAAATGAAAGGATAGGTGTTATGGAGTTCAGTTCGAACAATTTCGATTTCAGCTCTCGTTTTGCTGGTGCATATAATGATGGGGATATTTCTCTCCTTAAAGGCATTCAGAGCAGAAAGAGCTGGTTCGAAGGAATAAGTCTCATGGTCGAGGAGAGTCCCATCCAAATCTGTAAATACCAAGTATTGGTAATTTTTTTGAGACCTGTAGGGAGACATGATTATTCTTTAATATTTCAAATATCGGAGAGCAATCGTGTGGGACATACTATACCAGAATTATTAGAGTAACTCAATGGAGATATTTCTCCTTGAAAGTTCTTGTAGAAAAAGGAAATTTATTGGCTAGATTGGATTTCTATGGTATTTTAATACCAGGTTTCGTTTTGGCCTTATAATTGAGGAGGCACCTAAAATGAGTAGCTTGTATTTTCTTTTTCCAACTCTACTTGCAATTTTAATATCTTTCCTTTTTGTAAGAGCTGCGGGTATAGCTCTAATGATGACAGGATTGGAAAAGAAAAAGGCAAGATTTCAGGCGCTGTCAGCATTTTCAGGCACTGGATTTACGACCAAAGAAGCAGAATTAGTCATAAACCACCCCGTCCGGCGCAAGATTGTCACCTGGCTCATGATCATGGGAAATGCAGGAATCGTTACAGTCATTGTTACCGCAACATCCTCTTTAGCCACCAGCCAGGGATATCAACTTCCCATCAACGTCTTAGTTCTCATTGTGGGCATCTTCCTGATATATAAGCTCGCAACATATAAGAAATTTCTGAAAAAATGGGAAAACTTCATCGAAAAGAAGCTCATAAGATCGCCTACTTTTGATGAAGCTGCTACTGAAGACCTTCTTCATTTTCTTGAAGGATACGGAATGGTCAGAAAAATCATAAGCGAAAGTTCGCCTCTAATCGGAAGCACATTGGCTGATTCCAGATTAAACGAGAAGGGTGCTCTGGTTTTGGGCATAGAAAGAGGAAATAGCTGGATCCCTATACCAAAAGCCGAAGTCAGGATTGAAGCAGACGACCGACTCGTGGTCTACGGTCCTCATGATGTCCTGAAAGAGCTTTTAAAAGTTCCAACTACATTAGCAGATGAGCAGTTAAAAAAGAAAAAGCGACAACGATCAAACTCATCAAGGAAATTTTAAGATTGCTTCTCATTTGAATGAGAACGGAGGGAAGAAAATGTTTAAATTCAATCGAAAAAGAATAGACAAAGTCGGGCTTCCTCCAGGGACTCCTGTCTATGTGGGCGAGAGAAAGGAAGAGAAAGTTAAAATTTCAATAATTGACTTTGATGAAACTCAATGCCAAGAAAAAGAAGCAAAAACGGTAGAAGAATGTTTTACTTTTAAGGACTCTCCGACTGTGACTTGGATAAACATAGATGGAATTCATGAAGTCGATATAATCGAGAAAATCGGAAAAAATTTTGATTTACACCCTCTGATCATAGAAGACATCGTGAATACAGAGCAGCGGCCAAAGATAGAGGATTTCGGGCATTATGTCTATGTCGTTCTAAGAATGCTATATTTTGATGAAGAAGCACATGAGGTTAAGGGGGAGCAGATCAGTTTGATTCTCGGCAAAAATTTCGTTATCTCCTTTCAGGAAAGAGAAGGGGATATTTTTGAGCCTATAAGAGAGAGAATCAGGAATAAAAAAGGTCTTATCCGGAAGACGGGAGCTGATTATTTAGCTTATGCTCTGCTGGATACAATCGTGGATAATTATTTCCTAATCCTGGAAAAATTCGGCGAGAAGATACAGGAAATGGAAGAGAGATTGATTTCTGACCCCAGGCCTGAGACTCTACAGGCAATTCATAAGATGAAAAGAGAAATGATATTCTTGCGCAAATCTGTTTGGCCTTTAAGGGAGGTTATTAATGGAATTGAAAGGGGAGAATCTTCTTTGTTTCAGAAAGCAACCTATGTATTTCTTCGTGACGTCTATGATCATACTATCCAGGTCATAGACACAGTGGAGACTTTCCGAGACATGCTCTCCGGGATGCACGATACATATCTCTCCAGTATCAGTAATCGAATGAACGAAATCATGAAAGTGCTGACAATAATCGCCACCATATTCATCCCCTTAACTTTTATCGCTGGAATTTATGGAATGAATTTCAAATTCATGCCAGAGCTTGAATGGAGGTGGGCATATTTTATAGTATGGCTAGTGATTGTCATAGTTGCGATTTTCATGATCTTTTTCTTCAGAAAAAAGAAATGGTTGTGATAAGGATCTAGCGATATTTTCAGAAGTAAAGAGCTTGATGATCAAGGAGGTATGATGAAGCCAAAGACGATAATAATCTTAATCTTAGTTGTTTTGACGGTAATTGTTATTCTTCAAAACACCGAGATGGTTGCCCTGCAAGTGCTCTTCTGGAAGATCATTATGTCCCAAATCATTTTCATATCCTTCCTCCTGCTAGTGGGCTTTATAATGGGCTTCCTGGTGGCAACATTGGTTAGAAGATAATTAAATAACTATCAACCCTTCAATTCGATAACGAGGGAAATTATCCGCAGCGAATTGATCAATTGACTGCCTTTAAGGCAAAATACTTAGTGATTTCCACCTAACTTATTATTATCCCTACAGATTAAACAATAGACTCATCAAACTCAATCTGTATGAATTACGAGCCTATTTTGACATTAAATGTTACCCGTGTTATATGTTTTTTTCTTGAATTCATGAAAAGGAGGAATACGGTCATGTTTAATAGCCAATCCTCAAAGCTTTTATTTCGCGTATTGATTGTTTCGGTCATCATTTCATTTTCAGGTTGTGTCCAGAAAAAAGAGCCAGCCGATTTGGTGTTAAAGAATGGAAAAATAGTCACAGTTGATGAAGCCAAACCAGAGGCTCAATCTTTAGCCGTTCGGGGAGACAAGATTGTTGCTGTAGGGAGTAATCGACAGATCAAGCCTTATATTGACCAGGCAACCAAAGTGATAGACCTGGAAGGAAAATTGGCTATACCGGGTTTTATCGATGCTCATGGCCATTTCACCAGCCTCGGAGAATCTAAGCTAAGGCTAGATTTGATGAAGGTCAAGAACTGGGACGAGATTGTGGCCATGGTGGAAGGAGCGGTGAAAAAAGCCAAGCCCGGAGAATGGATCCTGGGCAGAGGCTGGCATCAGGAAAAATGGGATAAAAAACCTGTGCCGAATGTAGATGGACTTCCTTCGCATGATTCACTGAGCAAAGTATCTCCTGATAATCCGGTTTTATTAAGCCATGCCAGTGGTCATGCTTCTTTTGCCAACGCTAAGGCCATGGAGCTGGCAGGAATCACCAGGAGAACCCAGAATCCTCCAGGAGGTGAAATCGTCAGAGACTCTAAAGGCAATCCAATCGGCGCCTTCCGCGAGACAGCACAACGGTTACTGAGTATACCGATCAGTACCTTCAGGGAGACAGCCGGAGGGCTGTTGCATAAACCGATGACTCCCTATCTAGAGGAGCAAATAGCTGAAGCAATGGAAGCTGAGAAACGGAAGGTAATCGAGCTTGCTGTGCAGGAATGTTTATCCAAGGGTGTCACCAGCTTTCATGATGCTGGTTCTTCTCTCGAAACCATTGATTTATTCAAAGAATTAGCGCAAGAAGGTGAACTGAGAGTTCGACTCTATGTCATGGTGAGAGACAGTAACGAGAATCTGAGAGAGCGACTTGCTGAATACAAAATCATCGGCCTGGGAGAGAATCATTTGACTGTCCGAGCCATTAAGCGCACTCTTGATGGGGCCCTAGGGTCACACGGGGCCTGGTTATTGGAGCCATATGAAGATCTGCCCAGCAGTGTTGGACTGAACACTTCTCCCATCGAGGAGATTACAGAAGCTGCTCAGATTGCCATAGAAAACGGCTTCCAAATCTGTATTCATGCTATCGGAGATCGGGCCAATCGAGAAACCCTTGACATTTTTGAGGAAGCGTTTAAAGCTCACCCGGACAAACTAGACCTCCGCTGGCGTATCGAACACTCGCAGCATCTCCACCCAGTTGATATTCCACGGTTCGGACAATTGGGCGTGATTGCCTCGATGCAGGGAATCCACTGCACTTCTGATGGACCATGGGTGATCAAGCGGCTGGGAGAGAAGAGAGCCGAAGAAGGAGCTTATGTATGGCAGAAACTCATGAAATCAGGAGCTATCATCTGCAATGGGACAGATGTCCCGGTCGAGAATATCGATCCCATCGCCTGCTTTTATGCAACGGTTACCCGCAAGTTGAAGGATGGAACTGTCTTTTACTCTGATCAGAGGATGAGCAGGGAAGAAGCGCTGCGCTCCTACACTCTGGATTGTGCCTACGCTGCTTTTGAAGAGGATATTAAAGGATCGCTGACGCCAGGAAAGCTGGCTGATATCACCATTCTTTCCCAAGACATCATGACTATTCCTGACGATGAAATCCTGAAAACTGAAGTTCTCTACACCATAGTCGGCGGAAAGGTGATGTACCAGAAGTGAATTGAACCTTAAGCTTTATATAAATTAAAAATAAGACTTTATGGTGACAGTTAGTATTTTATCTTTTCCGGGTTTTTAACGCTTAACATAGCCAGGCCCACGGACAATCCGCCCGGGGAGGGCCCCAGTATGTTTTCCATTCTTGATGACAGCCGTGCCGTTGACGAAGACATAGTGAATTCCGACAGAAAGTTGATGGGGATGTTCAAAGGTCGCGCGGTCGCTTATTGTGTTCGGATCAAAGATAACCACATCCGCGTAAAAGCCCTCCCGTAACTGACCGCGATCACGGATGCACAGCCGATTGGCAACAGCTGAGGTCATTTTCCTGACTGCTTCTTCTAACGTCATCACCCGCTCTTCCCGTACATATTTCCCGAGGATACGAGGAAAAGTACCGTAAGAGCGTGGATGGACAAGCCTCTTCGGGTTGTCAGGATCAGCTCCGCCGGCATCTGTTCCAAATTTGATCCAAGGCTGGCGCATTTGAAGCTTAAGGTTTTCTTCAGTCATCATGAAATAAATAGTGCCGATGCCTTGACGCTCAGAGAGGATCAGGTCAATGGCTGCATCCACCCAGTCTTTACCCTGCGCGGCAGCGATCTCGGAGAGCCTTTTGCCGATATGCTGCCTATTTTCTGGCTTTTCAAGACCTAGGACTAGAACGCCATCAGGAGTGGCCAAGTATCCGAGGTTTTCCCATTCTGTTTTCTGATTCAGGATTTCATCATGGATCTTCTGCCGCATTGCAGGATCAGCGAGATTTTCCATAAGCTTTCCATCGGCAGAAGCCCAGGGCGGCATGCAGGCTACAAGTCCTGTGGCCCCAGCAATGTACGGATACATGTCAGCCCCGATGTCCAGCCCTTCAGCTCGAGCAGCATTTAGGCGTGCGATAGCCAGGGGCATCTTGTGCCAATTACGTCGCCCTCCTGCTTTGAGATGATAGACCTCGACAGGCACTCCAGCCTTCCGTCCGATCTCGACGGCTTCATCGATTCCCTTAAGAAAATTATCAGCTTCGGAGCGGAGGTGGGTGATATAGACACCGCCATAAGGCTTCATCACTTTGGCCATCTCCATCAGCTCTTCTGTGCTGGCGAAATTCCCGGGAGGATAGATCAAAGCGGTCGCCAGGCCAAAGGCTCCATCTTCCATGGCGTTACGAACAAGCTGGCGCATGACTGCCAATTCTTTTGCTGTAGGAAAGCCTGGAGCCTCTCCTTTGACATACATGCGAACCGTCGTGGCCCCTAGGAAGGAACCGAAGTTCGGTGAAGTTCCGTGCTTTTGCATGGCTTCCAGCCAATTGTTGAAGCCTCGCGGCCCGGTAAACTCCCTGGTTATCCTTCGAGCTTCTGGATCGACGCTACCTTCCCTGGCTAGAGTCAGTTCATTCGCGGGAGCGTTAGTCCAGCCCTCACCCAATATTTCTGTGGTGATACCCTGAGTGACGTTACTGATGACCTGTCCGTCTCCAATGAGGAAATCCCCTCGGGAATGGCTCTGGATATCGATGAAGCCTGGAGCCGCAACCAGGCCCTGGACGTCTATCCGCAAGCGGGCTGGCGCCTTTTTAAGCTGTCCGGCTGGAGTGATTCGCTCTATACGATCTTCGCGGATAGCAATATCCCCGTAGAACCAGGGATTACCAGTGCCATCCACGATGCGACCATTGAGGATGACAACGTCGAAGGGATCTGATGATTGACTAAGCGGGATTGGAGCCGCGGATGAGAGAATGCTCAACAGTATTAATACGGCTAGACTGGTCAGAACTTTTTGAAATTTCATGATAGCCTCCTTGAGCTGATGTTTTATTATTTCTTGGTTTTTCCTTTAGGTATTATTCTAATACTGAACCTGAAGAGGATACTTATCAGGATTTTAGTGAGAATTATTTTGATCCTGGCGCTTTCTCCTTGGTTTGTTTCAATATATCTTGGACATCCACGCCCATGGTCTGGAGCTGCTCGTCTTGGTCCAGGGCTAGTAATTTGAGAAGGATCTCACCGATTTGGACCTCATCTCCTGAATTAATAGATTTCTTCCCTTTTTTTATAACTGTTGAGGGCATAATTATCACGCCGTTAAAACTCCCCAGGTCGATCATTAAAAACTTCTGCTTGTCATAACTCACCTTTAGGTTGGCGTGCCTCCGGGAAACAGTTCCTGAGTTGAGGACGATTTCACAAAGAGGATCTCGGCCTATGAAATTGTTGCCAGATTGAAGGTTGAAAACTTTTCCGGGTGGGTCCCCGGTGTCGTTGTTGCCTTCAATGATGGTGAGTTGAATAATCCTACTTATATCGCCAGACTCTTTCTTTTTTCTAAAAAGGACCATGTTTACATCCTCTTCCAAAGTATAGCTATGTTATTTATATTTCTTTTTCCGCTGAATATCAATATACAGAGAGATAAGCATAGTAAAGAGGAGGAGCACGAATCCTAGGCCGAACACGATTTCGAAGATGATGAATGATTTTGAAATCCAGAGAGTTGGTTGTATATCGCCGTACCCCACGGTGGTGATGGTGACCAGGCTGAAATACAGAAGATCAAAGTAGGGAAATGGGGAGGGATGAGAGATGTTAAAAGCGCCTCCGTTAAAGATTTTCTGAAGTCCATTAAATATGGTAGCAAAGCTTATGATAGCCCCTATGTATTTAACAAGGGCCCCGATTATTTCTGCTTTCATCTCATGAACATTAGTAATATCCACCATACCGCGCTTTTTCTCCAGTTTCTCATGGCCGAAAACAGATAGGAAAATATCTCCGGCTAGAACAAAAATATAGAATAGAGCAAAGACCACACCGATCACTGCAAAAATTTTTAAAGGTAAATAAAGGAGCAAAACAGGCAATATCCAAAAGAACGAAAAGTGGCTGATAATAGCCACTGCTTCCCCCAGCTTGTCAGCAATCTTAAACTCTGTAGCGGAGAGAAAATTGAGAATAGCAACCCAAACCTTGAGCATTATTCTATTTTCCTTGCTTTACTCTTTTTCATCTGGATATCATTTCCAAAAACTTAGGACTTATATATCATAAAAAAAATGATTGTCAAAGGGGAGCGGTTGCATTTTTGACTTCCTATTTTTCGTGTGCTATAAGCTCTTTGAGAAGAAGTCCCGCATAAATATCATGAAAAATAAACAGGTTTAAACGACCATGAAACCGGAAAAATTAAGAGAGGATGCCCTGGCCATCTTTCAGGCAGGGCTAAGAGCAGTTGATCCTAGTGTTGCCTTAAAGCGACATGTCAAGCTCCAGAATGATAAGCTTAGTGTGGGGAAACGAGATTATGATCTATCGAGTTATGAGGGGATCTATGTCATCGGCGCGGGAAAGGCCTCGGCAGCCATGGCTCAACCCATTGAAGAGCTTCTGGGAGAGCGAATAAAATCAGGATTCATCAATGTCAAGTATGGGCATACTCTTCCCCTAAACATCATCCAGGTCAATGAGGCTGGCCATCCAGTCCCCGACGAGGCAGGATTGTCTGGAACCAAAAAGATTATAGAATTATTGAGCCAAACTGGAGAGAAGGACCTGGTATTGTTCTTGATTTCTGGAGGTGGATCAGCTCTTTTGCCCTACCCGGTCGAAGGTTTGACCTTGGAAGATAAACAACAAATGACCAAACGCCTTCTTGAAGTTGGCGCCACCATCCATGAGATTAATGCCTTGCGTAAACATGTTTCCCGGGTAAAGGGTGGACGGCTGACGAAGCTGGCTTATCCGTCAGCTCTGATTTCTTTGATCCTCTCTGATGTCATCGGCGATAGCCTGGACAGCATTGCTTCAGGACCCACGGTTCCTGATGAAAGCACTTTTGGCGATTGCCTGCATATCCTGGAGAAATATGACCTTAAGGATAAAATCTCTCCTGCAGTGCTCAAATTCTTAGAGGAAGGAGCTCAAGCTCGCCAAGAAGATACACCAAAACCTGATGATCCTGCCTTTAGGCAAACACAGAATGTCATCATCGGAAGCAACATCCTGGCCGTGAAAGCGGCTCAGAAAAAAGCCGAAGAACTGAAATATAACAGCCTTATCCTTTCCACTCTCATCGAGGGTGAGACCAAGGATGTGGCCAAGCTTCATGCTGCTGTCGCTAAGGAAATCCTGAACACCGGGAATCCTCTCCAAAAGCCTGCCTGTGTCATTTCTGGTGGAGAGACTACTGTTACTATCCGAGGGAAAGGCCTCGGAGGTCGAAATCAAGAATTCGCGCTGGCGGCAGCGATTGAGATCGACGGGTGGGATGAAGTTGTCATTCTAAGCGGCGGCACCGATGGAACAGATGGTCCCACTGATGCAGCTGGAGCCATCGCCGATGGTACGACATTGAGCCGCGCTAAAGCATTAGAATTGAATGCCGAGGCTTACCTCAGGGAGAATGATTCCTATCATTTTTTTCAGCCGCTTGATGATTTGATCATAACCGGGCCTACTTTTACCAATGTCATGGACTTGAGATTGGTGATGGTGGGTTGAAAGGAAAATTCTTTGCCAAGAACAAAGATCGTCGGCACTATTGGTCCTGCTTCGCGGTCTCCAGAAAAGCTAGAGCAACTCATCAATGCAGGCCTGAATGTCGCCAGGTTGAATTTCTCTCACGGAACCCAGTCTGAACACCAAGAGGTTATCGCCACTATCAGGCGCCTTGCAGCCAAGTTGAGCTTTCCTATCGCTATCCTCCAGGACCTGG
Source organism: Candidatus Aminicenantota bacterium (assembly GCA_011772495.1). Lineage (GTDB taxonomy): Bacteria > Acidobacteriota > Aminicenantia > Aminicenantales > Aminicenantaceae > WVZL01. The sequence goes on along the minus strand of WVZL01000024.1, from coordinate 29,203 downwards.
CAGGCCCCAAGATTAGAATCGGTAAAATCGAGCCTGGTCAAATTATCCTAAGATCCGGTGCCCGATTCATTTTGACGAACCGAGAGGTCCCCGGCAACGAAGATGAAGTTGCGGTGAACTACCCTGATCTTCCTAAGGATGTTCAACCTGGAGACTCTTTGTTGTTGAGTGATGGTGTCTTAGAGCTTGAAGTCCTGGAAACAACAGAGCAAGACATCAAATGTCAAGTTGTCATCGGCGGCCCGCTCAGTTCATTCAAAGGGATCAATTTGCCAACTAGCTCCATCAAGGCCCCCAGCCTGACTGAAAAAGACAAAAAGGACCTCGCTTTCGGTATCGATCAAGGTGTCGATTATATTGCCCTGTCCTTTGTTAGGAGCGCCTCGGATGTTAGGGAAGCCAAGAAGTTCATGGAAAAAAAGGGAAGCACTATCCCGGTGATCGCCAAGATTGAGAAGCATGAAGCATTGGCAAATATTGATGAAATCATGCCTCTTGTGGATGGGATCATGGTGGCCAGAGGGGATCTGGGGATAGAGACTCCTCTAGAGAAAGTGCCCCTGGTTCAGAAATCGTTGATCCAAAAGTCGAACCTTGCGAGTAAACCAGTTATTACCGCAACTCAAATGCTGCGCTCTATGGTTGATAATCCACGACCTACTCGGGCTGAGGTAGCCGATGTCGCTAACGCTGTTCTAGATGGCACAGATGCCATTATGCTCTCGGAAGAGACAGCTATTGGGAAATATCCGGTGGAAGCTGTCTCCATGATGGCCAAGGTTGCTTCAGATGCCGAATCAGGCTTTCCTTTTAATGAGTGGATTCAACGTGTTGAACAGGAAAGCAAAAAATCCATCCCTGAAGCTGTAGGTCAAGCCGCTTGTAAGCTGGCAGAAGGTCTAAATGCTGCTTCCATTATCACTTTCACCCAGTTTGGGAGCACAGCTCGGCTCGTGGCCAAATACCGTCCTCAGCAGCCCATCTTGGCACCAACGCCTCTAGAGAAAACCTACCGAAGCCTGGCGCTTATCTGGGGTGTAAAGCCGGTTCTGGGAGAAAGTATAAAAGACACTGATGAGATTGTTGATAGAGCCTTCCAAGCCGCCTTGAAATCCGGACTAGTGAAGAAGGGACAGCGGGTGGTCATCACAGCCGGAGCCCCGGTCGGAGTGCCAGGAACCACCAATTTGATCAGAGCAGAAGTGCTGAAATAAGGGTGGGCCTTTTACTCTATTTCTTCAAACATACCTGTCTGTTTATTTTTTTTTACATTATCCCAATGAAAATATTTTCCATTCATGGAGATATAAACCCCCGGGGGTAAAGTTTGGACAAAAGCCAAAGAGCTTCCTAGATTGAATAGTCCATCAGAACTGCCAAATTTGTATGGTATCATTGCCCCAGTTAGAACGATGGTTTTGTCTTTTATAGAGTGGCCGAGAACTCTGGCGGTTTCTACCATAGTATCTGTGCCGTGAGTGATCAGTATTCTATCTTCTTTTGTATTTTGGCATTCTTCAAGAATAACATTTCTATCATCATCAGTCATATCTAAACTGTCAATCATCATTAAAGTCCTGATGTCAATTTTGAGTATACAGCGAGCCAAATCTATCATTTCAGGTAAATGAGTTTCTTTAAAATAGAGTTTCCCTTCGAGTTCGTTGTACTCTTTATCGAAAGTCCCACCCGTGACAAAGATTTTGATGGTCATAATTTCTAGTTTTAGCTTAATACTAATTAATGCTTTGTCATTAAGCAAGTAGAAAAATTGTACAGCTTCAGGAGCATTGTCTTAGGAGTCTGGGACAGCAGATTGACGCACCAATCTGTGACAGGAATGAAATACAAGCTTAGCTGTTTGATGTCTGACTTTGGTCTTCAGGTTAAACAGAGGGAGCGATACTCGAGAAAGTGAAATTTTCCACTTTAGCCCCAGGAATCAACATCGGCCAGCCAAACTCACTGCCAATCGCGATTTCAGGTTTGGTCAGCATGGTGATGCTGTTTAAAACTGTCTCCAGACTCTCATTAAATCTCAGGTTCAACAAAGGATGTTTCAATCGACCATCCTCGATCAGGAAGACTCCGTCTCGAGTTAAACCGGTTAAGAGAAGAGTCATCGGGTTGACGTCTCTGATATACCACAATCGAGGAACATAGATTCCCTTCTTGACTGATTTAATAAGCTGTTCCATGGTCGCTTGACCACCCTCCATAACGATTCCACCGCTGAATGAGCTCGGCTTCTTCCCCTTTTTCTTGGCCCAATATCTTGAATAGTATAGGTTCTTGACCACACCTTTATCAAGCCAGGTTATCTCTCGAGAGGGAATCCCTTCGTTATCAAAAGGAAAGGATAGCAAATCAGGATGATCGGGGATGGACTTCACGGTTACGTTTTCTCCAAAGACCTTAGTTCCCAGTTTGCTTTTACCATCCTTGGTAGACATAAAGCTTCTTCCTTCATCGGCTGCTCTGGCATCTATGAAAAAATACATGAAGAGTACCAGATCCGCTAAGGCTTCAGGTTCAAAGACAACTGTGTAATCACCAGGCTCTATTTCCTTGGGATTCCTAGATTTTAAAGCTTTTTCTATGGCTTCTTTTCCCACTCCAAAAGTATCTAATTTCTTGATGTCTCTATTGTCCTTGGTAGCTCTAGAAGAACCTGTTCCATCCTTTGTCCGGGCCGTGGTTGTGCAGTTGGCTGAGGTGTACTTATGATAACCAAAAAGACCTTTCGAGTTGGCGATGGCAAAAAAGGCAGCCGAATTGGAAAACGTCCCGAATAGATTCATCTCTTTTTTCTGGCCATGCTTGATGATATCCATGACTTTCTTGGTTTTCTCTTCGGGGCTGATTTCAGCCGTGTCCTTAATGAAGGCTTTAATTTCTTTATACTGCTGAGGCTCTAGAGGCGGGAGGAACTCGGGATCTGGAGGCGCATATTTAGCGATCTGCTCGGCTCTTTGAACGCATTTTTTTAAAGAATCCTCATCAAATTGATTGGTCGAAGAATTCCCCTTTTTGTTTTCGAATGCTACTGATATGCCTAGATTCATGGTGGATTTCGATAGATTCGTGAATACCATATTATTAGCATATCTTACGAGTTTCTCTTCTTCTCCTGAGAGAGATACCCGAGCCGAGTCTGCCTTACATAATTTCAGCACTCTTTCTAGAATTTTCTTTGTTTCTTCTTTACTTAAAATCATTGTTGCGCACCTCCCACACTGATGTTCCTAAATCTGGCCCAGGCACTCCCGTGGCTCATCTGTCCTCTCTGCATGGGTTGGCCTTTTCCACAAGTTCTTACTCCTTGCTGTTTCCAAAATTCTGGACTACAAATCGCATCACAGGAATTCCAGAATTCAGTGGTGAGAGCCTGGTAGGTGACTTCTTTCAACATTCTTGTCTTTTTCCCGTTCTTAATCTCCCAAAAGGCGTCCCCTCCGAATTGGAAATTATTTCTCTGATGGTCAATGCTGAAGCTCCCCATCCCATCGATTAAGATCCCGTCTTTGGTATCAGCGATCAATTCGTCAGGAGTCGGAGATCCTTTTTTGCCGGGTTCTAGACTGGTGTTCGCCATTCTCAGAATAGGGGGATTCGACCAAGAATCGGCATAGGCACAGCCCCGGCTTTCCTTTTCTCCGATCATCGGCGCGAATTCTCTGGTCGTGCTGTAGCCTACAAAGATTCCGTCTTTAATGAGATAATACTTCCCAGTTTTTACCCCTTCGTCGTCATAGCCCACAGTCGAGCGACTATGGGGTTTATTCCTGTTGCAGATGAAGTTCACGATCTCAGAGCCGTATTTTAATTTGTTGAGCTTATCTGGAGTGGCAAAACTTGTTCCAGCGAAATCTGCCTCGAATCCTAAAGCGCGATCCAATTCTGTGGGATGACCTACGGACTCATGAATAGTCAAAGCTAAATGAGAAGGTGAAAGGACGAGATCTTTATTGCCGACAGGACCTTTAGCAGCCATACAGTGTTCTACAGCTTCCTCTGCAATTCTTTTAGCATGACCCGGCATATCTACGGCTTCAATATGTTCATAGCCAATATTCAAGGGTGCAACCTGATAAGTCCGAGTTTTTACCTCTCCATTTTTTCTGGCGATAGCTGTGGCGGAAGCGTTTGATCTCATGACTTCCTGTTCGATGTAAGAGCCAACCGTACTGGCAAAGTATTTATGTTCTGATTCAAAACCCAGGTCTGATACGGCCCTGATGACATTCTGCACTTTTAGCATTTCTTGATTGGTTGATAAGAGGACTTCTACTTTTTTATCGATCGGAACCTGAAAAGGATTTTTCTTATATGAGGTTTTCCAGCTATCAACGTAGGACTTAACAGGAGCTGGAGGAACTATCTTCTTCACGCTGGCTGCACTGGCTTTGGCAATTTGAACAGACAGAGCTGCAATTTTCTTGATTTCTTCTTTTGTTACGACATTGCTGCTGGCAAATCCCCAGCCGCCTTTATAGTAAGTCCGGATGCCGAAGCCGAAACTCTCTGATTCGCTGATCGATCTGATGATTTCATCTCGAGCAAAGACGTTCTGATAATTGTAGCGAACGATTCTGATATCAGCGTATTCAGCACCTTGACTGGAGGCCGCATCTAAAGCTAAACCGGTTAAATCTTTCATTATCCCTCCTTAATGATTGAATGGATTAAACATCAATTTGGTGATTCAAAGAATTGATAGAAATGATCGGCAGACATGAGAAATTTTCAGCTGCCCACTTCAAACAAGTAAATATCTCTTGGTTTTTCGCTCATATGAAAATGGGCAAGTTCTCTTTGAATTTGTTCGTATGTCGCTTCACGAAGGTCTAAGGTGGATTGAGTATCTCCATAATAGGGAGAACCCCAAATAGGCGGTTCTTTATCATAGAGCATTCTTGATTTTAGCGTGGGGGCCTTGGCAAGAGAGGGGGCTCCGATCCCAAAAGCAAAGGTTGTCAATCCCATGACTTTCATAAAATTACGCCTCTTCATGCAGTAACCTCCTTTTTTTAAAGAATCTTTGATTTCTCTATAATTCAATACGACAATGATCTGAAAAGGTTGCCTCAATTAGAGATGAATTAAGTTTCATAAAATATCGAAGAAGGATAATCCTAGCATACATCGTTTAAAAGGTAAATTCATAGTTATAGCTGGAATACAATCATGATTTCTTGGAGGAGGTCAGATCGGGGATGGTTCTATTTTTTGTTTAGAAAAAAAAGAACCGTCTCCATTTTCTTTTTTTGACAATATAATCTTAAAGGTGTCTATATTAGCTCTTTACTCCTTGAAAAAGTTTGGTTATAAGATAGTCGTTAGGCCTTGAGGATTATTCTGACCGGAGATCTTTAGTGATTAAAGTCGCTGAATACACCATTTCTCGCCGGAAAGCAGCTGGATATGCCATCATCATCGGTTTTATCATCGGCCTTTTGAATGCAATTTTTCTTCCCGTAGATTTTACTCTAAAACCTGAGCTCTTGGGATGGCTAGCCGCAGCTGTGGTTTGCATAATCATTCTTCATGAGAGCATGCACGGCGCAGCGGCTAAATTGTTCGGATACAAACCTCTCTTTGGGTTTAAGCCACCCCTTATCTATGTGACTTTTAGGGAGAAAATTCCTAATGGAATTTTCATAGCTGTTGCTCTTACTCCTTTGTTTATTCTCAACCTGATGTTCGGAATCTTTTTTGCCTTGGGAATCCTTAAGGTCTTCTCCCTATTTTGTTTGATCATAAATACACTCGGGGCGATCGGGGACATCTGGATCACGCTCAAGCTTGTTAGGCACGAAAGGGGAACTCTTGTCCAGGATACAAAAACAGGCATCGAGGTTTGGAAAATTAAATAGGTTTTTCTGTCGTTAATCAGAGAGTGTATTTTGTAGTCGTCTGGCTTGGTCGATATGGTGTTGGAATTGGCTGTAGTTACCCAGGCGGTTATAAATGTCGGCCAGGACAAAGTGGCCCAGGATCATTGATCTCTTTTCTGGCTCTAAACTGAGTCCTTTTAAGGCCAGTTCAGCTGCTTCGTTCAAGTCCCTTTGACTGTCCATATAAGTCTTGGCCAAAAAGATATAGGCATCAGCATAGTCTTCTTTTTTTTCAATACAGCTTTTGAATTCCTTATAGGCTCGGTCGAAGTCTTTCCTTCGGGAAAACAAGAGGCCCAAATTGAAATCTGGCTTATGGTTGTAAGGACTAATTTCCTGCTCTTTTTCATATTCAAGAATTGCCTGCTCATAATTACCCCGCGCTTCATGAATGAGAGCTAGGTTGAAGTGCGCATTGCTGAGCGGGATGCTTCTTTCGATGCTCAGGGCTCGTTTTATTTCTGTTTCAGCTTTGTTGTACATTGTTTTCTTAAGGTAGATCGCACCCAATTTGCTAAGGAAAATCGGAGATTCAGGAATGATTTCAATGCCAGATTTCAAATACCTCATAGCCTCATCCAATTCTCCTTTATCTAAATAAATATCTGCCAAGTGCAAAAGGGGTTTGGTGTCTTTGGGGTCGAGCTCCATGATCCGCTTAAATCCGATAATGGCTTCTTCGATTTTCCCTTGCCTCATGTAAGCTGTGGCTATGCCGAAGATGGCTTCATTGTATTCAGGTTCTACAGCTAACGCTTTTTTAAACTCTTCTATGGCTTTATCATATTCATTCTTTTTAGCATAAATGTTACCCAGGATATAACGAGCCTCCAGCACTGAAGGGTCCTTGTTCAAGACATCCTTGATCTTATTCTCAGCCTCGTCCATCTCTTCGCGAGCGACTAAAAACTGCGCCAATTTAATTTCGTTATAAAGTTCGATCTTATCTTTGGGGTCAGCTAATTTTTCCCCTCTTTTCTTCGAAGAAGAGCGGAAAGAGCCGATGTACCCAAGAGCCTGGAGTTTGACCAATGAATCATTATCCAAGGTTTGTGGTCCTTTTTCCTCGATCCCCTCTGCTGAGTATTTTTCGATCAATTCGTCCAATTCTCTTTTCATTTGGTGCCCGAGAGAAGCCTTCTTGTTGACCAAGTTATTTTTCTCACCAGGATCTTCAAAGAGGTCGTAAAGTTCGGGTTTGGGCGCATCTATAAACTTATACCTATCCTTGCTTAATGATTTTAGCTCGCTCCAGCCATAATGGTAATTGGGCCAATAAGTTTCGCTGTAGGCACCGGGTTCCTCAATGTTCTCTTTTCCAAGAATGAGGGGCAAAAGGCTTTCTCCCTGGACACTCACCGGAATTTCTTGCCCAACAAGGTTCAGGATTGTCGGCATGATATCTATACCTCTCACTCGGTTCCCGACTAAAAGGGGAGACAGTTTTTTCTCTGGGAAACGAATGATAAGAGGGACTCTTACGGCAGCGTCATAGATAAAGAAACCATGGGCACTTTCTTTATGTTCCCCCAAGCTTTCTCCGTGATCAGAGGTAAAAATTATCAGCGTCTTCTCCAGCAAGTTCTTCTCTTCCATGAAACTCAGGAATTCCCCTATCAATTGATCGACATAGGCAATCTCACCATCGTAAAGGCCATAACGGTAGTCATTATATTGGTTCAGATAGGGTTCAGGAGGTTCATAGGGAGTATGAGGGTCGTAGAGATGGATCCAAGAGAAAAATTTTGTGTGAGAATTTTCTTCCAGCCATTTATAGGCTTCAGCCAGAACCTCATCTCCTCTTCGTTGCACAGCGTCCAAGCTTACTTTTTTATATTTGGTGAGGTCGAAATTGTCATAGTAATAGTCAAAGCCTTGATCAAGGCCCCAGCGGGAATCGAGGACAAAGGCAGCCACAAAAGCTGAAGTGGAATATCCCTTATTTTTTAGCTCTTCAGCCAAGGTGATTTGATTTTCATCAAGATAAAACCCGCCATTGTCTCTAATGCCGTGGAAGAGAGGATAGGTTCCAGTCAAAATGGAGGAGTGAGAAGGAAGAGTCAAGGGAGTTTGCGCGATATGATATTGAAAGAGAATTCCTTCGTTGGCAAGTCGATTGATATGCGGAGTTTTTACCCTGGTATATCCATAGCACTCCAAGTGGTCTGCTCTGAGGGTATCAATAGTGAAGAGAACGATGTTCATCTCTTCAATACTGAGTGGCGCTAATAGGGATTGAAGTGTTTTGGTTAATCCTTTCGCCTGAAATTTTTTTTCGGTAGGGATCTTAAAGAAAAACCAGTAGATGAAGAAAGCAAGAAGCATGAGAAGAGCTATGGCGGGAATAAAGATTTTCTTGTTCTTGAACATCCTGTCCTATTATTTATTCTATGTTATTCCGTAATTTTCTGCAAATTCTGCTATTATGGGCATGAGTGGAACCAACCTGACGAAATAAAAGGAATTTTTTAAATAAAAGAGTGCATATCTTATTCACTTACCCGCGACCATTGTGAAACATCTTCTTCTTGCTTTTTTCATATTTGACATTCATTTTTGCCTGAGTTAGAAATACTTATGATTCCATCATTTTAAATTCGCGTGAAAAACCGGAATGAATAAGATTAATTTTTAGAGGACCAAAATGGAAATTAGCTTCAAGAAAAGAGACATGATCTCCATAACTGATTTCGGCAGAGAAGAGATAATTTATCTATGTCAACAGGCTAAGAAGATGCATGGGTTAGAAAAAAATAAGCAACGAGATGGCTTGTCGGATGAACTGAAGAATAAGGCTATGGCCTATATGTTTTATGAGCCGAGCACCAGGACCAAGACAAGTTTTATTACAGCCATGCGTCAGTTGGGTGGCAGCAGCGACGGGTTCTCTGGTATAGAGAGCACCTCAGTGATGAAAAAGGAAACTATAAGAGACACAGTCATGATGATGGAGGCGAATCATTTTGATGTGATTGTGATGAGACATCCGCTTGGAGGCTCATTGCAGTGGGCAGCTGATGTGGCCTCCATTCCTGTCATCAATGGAGGTGATGGGGAAAATGAGCATCCCACTCAATCGCTGCTAGATGTCTTTACCCTCTATCTCTTAAACAACGAAAACCTGGATGGAATAAGCATTGGTTTTGGAGGGGACTTGTCTCATGGAAGAACAATAAGGTCTTTAAGCCTTGCCCTGTCTAATTTCAAAGATATCACCATAAGGTGGGCGGCTGAAGATTTTCTGGGAATGCCTGAAGATCTGGTCGAGCTTCTTGCTTCCAAAGGAGTCACGGTGATGAGGGAAAAGCGCGTCGAGGATGTCATATCTAAAGCCCAATTTTATTACATGACAAGGCCGCAATTAGAACGAATGGGCGATATCACTCAAGAGGATGTGATGAAAATGATAGGAAAGTACAGGATAGACTTGGAGAAAATCAAGAAGTCCGAGGTGAAATTGATGCATCCTCTTCCTGTAAACAGCGAAATTTCAGAGATTAGCTATGAAGTGTATTTTGATGATTCCCAAGCGTTTTTTCCCCAAGCGGAAAACGGAATTTTTCTTAGAAAAGCATTATTGTATGAGATGTTGAAAGAAACAGAAAGCATTCCATTCAGCGGGAAATTAAACCCGCTTCTTGAACGTGGCCATAACAGATTAAAGAGAACAATAAAGGAAAAGGTCAAAGAAGAGAGAAGATTCATTGATAATATTGCTGAGGGGACTGTGGTCGATCATTTGGAGCCGGGAACTGAGCAAGAAATAGCTGCTGGATTAGATTTGACAAAGAGAGGCTGCAGCTCAATTCCTGCCCACCTTCCTAAGGCTGGAAAATCTTTTTTAAAAACTGATTTGCCTGGGCTCAGCGAGAGAGAGTTAAAGAGGATAACTTTAATATCTCCAGAAGCAACTATTAATCATATTAAAAAAGGAAAAATCGTTGATAAATTTGTCTATCTTCTATGCAGGAATATGAACTGTGTGACCAGGGTCATCAACGAGGATGTGCCTCCTAAATTTTATGACGACAAGGGAACAGTAAGATGCAGATACTGTCGAAAATCTTATTCGATCAGGAGCGATAAAATTTCTTCAAATGAGAGAGAAGAATTCTTAGGTTCACTTCCTAAGGGAATAGAACAGATAACATCTGGTTCCTGATTCACGATGATAAGAAAATATTTGAGTCTACGATAGAAAAACAATCTAATGAAACACAGCAAGAAACTGGAGATTCATAATGCCAAGAGGGAAGGAGGGCGTTCTTGATGAGAGGATTTGATCAGCTTGAATATAATAATTTCCTTGTGCAAAATAATGTCATTGGTTTTTTTGAAGAGCCAATAACCTTGAAGTCAGGGAGAGTGTCTCCTTGGTATGCGAATTGCAGGGATCTTTTAAACCGAGTTGGATTGATAGATCAACTCACTGATTTTGTTCTTGCTTTTTCGGCTGAAAAAGGGATTTCAGCCGATTATTTTTATGGTGTGCCTGAGGGGGCTACGAAACTGGCCGTGGTTTTGAATTATAAGAAAGGTAAATTGGATAACAATGAAAATCAGGCTTTGGTTATCGGAAGAGGAAAACCAAAAGAGCACGGAGATCCGAAGGACAAATATTTTATAGGACCTGCTGAAGAAGGAGATAAAGTGATTGTTATCGAGGATGTAACAACAACAGGAAGTTCTTTGATCGATACTATAAAGCACTTGCAAGAATCGAATATTGAGGTGATGGCAGCAATCGGATTGGTGAATAGGATGGAGAAGAGAGATGACGGGAAGAGTGTCGAGCAAGTCATGAATGGGTTGAACGTTTCTTATTTGGCTATGGGAAATTCTGCAGAACTCCTTCCCCTAGCCAGGGATGTATCAAAACCCTCTGATTCTGTTTTGGAAGAAGTTGAGAAATATTTCTATCAGTACGGTCTTGAGCCTTTGAAATTGAAATGAGCTAGACGGGCAAAGAAGCTATATATTTTTATCCGACCCCAGTTCCAGTGCTGATTGGAGAACTCCCAAAGGCTCAGATACTGCCGCCCAGCTGCGTTTCTGGGAAAGGTGACGCTTAAAAGAGAATGTAATGCCGAAGAGGGGACTCGAACCCCTACTCCCGAATATCAGGAACTAGCCCCTCAAGCTAGCGTGTCTACCAATTCCACCACTTCGGCATCAAAGCCTGGGAGGCAACCTCAGGAAGCTTGCCTCATATCATGGAGAGGGATATTCGCCCTTTGGTTCTTCTTTTCCTTCTTCTTTACCTTTTTTTTCCTGCTGTTGTTGTTTTTCAACGGGTTCTTGAGCCTTTGTTTCTGTTGGTTCTTTCACGGTTTCTGTCACAGGAGCTGTTTCCTTTCCTTCTTCTTCTCCTTTGATGACAGACCTTGTTCCTTTGGCTGAAAGAATCCAGAGCCCCATAGACGTGAGCATGAAAAGGATGGCACAAACTGTAGTCACTTTAGAAAGAATAGTTGCTGCCCCGCGGGGCCCGAACACTGTCTGACTGCCAGCACCTCCGAATGCTCCTGCCAGGTCCGCGGACTTGCCTGATTGGAGAAGAACAGCCACGACGAGGACAAAACAGGTGATGATATGAATTGTAGTGATTAAGGATGTCATGTTTTTTCCTTATACGCTTTTATTCCTTGTTTGGCGATCTGGAGGAACGAATCTGCCTCTAAAGAAGCTCCACCAACCAATGCTCCGTTGATGTTTTTCTCTTTGAGCAATGAGTACGTGTTGTCTGGTTTAACGGAACCGCCGTAGAGAATTATAACACAGGAGCCGATTTCGTTTCCATAATTTTCTTCCAGTTTATCCCTGATGAAGCTGTGGACTTCCTCAGCTTGAGCCGGAGTCGCTGTCAAGCCTGTTCCGATGGCCCAGATGGGCTCATAAGCGATTATAACCTGGCTCATGTCTTCTTCTCCCAGTCCTTCTAAGCCAGCTCTGAGCTGGGTCTCCACCTTATTTATGGTTTGTTCGCTTTCTCTCTCTTCCAGAGATTCTCCTATGCAGACGATTGGCACCAATGCTTGAGCTAAGGCGGCCTTGATCTTTTTGTTAACGGTCTTATCCGTATCGCCGAAATACTGGCGTCTTTCTGAGTGTCCGATGACCGCGTATTCGCATCCTGCATCCTTGAGCATGGGGGGAGAGATCTCTCCTGTAAAGGCTCCTTTTTCTTCCCAGAAAAGATTTTGAGCTCCAAGCTTGAGGGAACTTCCTTCAAGTATCTTTTTAATTTGTCTCAAGGCTGTAAAAGGAGGGATTACAACCACCACGGCTTCTGATAATTCTTCCTCTGCTTGCTTAAGAGATGAGACCAATTCGACAGCTTCGTCGATGTTTTTATGCATTTTCCAGTTGCCAGCAATGAAGGCTTTTTCGTTAGTGATGGCCATTTTATTTCTCCGTTAAAGCTTCGAGTCCCGGCAGGGTTTCCTTGGCTAAATATTCCAGGGAAGCACCTCCACCCGTGGAAATGTGGGATATCTTGTCACTTACCCCCGCTTTGTAGACAGCGGCTACAGAATCTCCTCCTCCGATTATGGAAAGAGCTGGGGAGGCAGCAACAGCGGCGGCAATTTTCATTGTTCCTAGAGAGAATTGTTCGATCTCGAAAACGCCCAGGGGGCCGTTCCAGAAAATCGTTTGAGCCTTGGCTATGATTTCCTGGTACTTTTGGATGGTTTTGGCGCCGATGTCAAGTCCCATTAAACCTGCGGAAAAAGGGAAGGAATCGACAGTTTTAGCTTCAGCTTCATTATCGATAGCAGTGGAGACGACATGGTCTTCAGGGAGATAAATCTTAATTCCTTGGGCTTGAGCTTTTTCCAAGAGGCTCAAGGCTAGGGCGATTTTATCTTCTTCAACCCGAGAGCGGCCGACCTCATTCCCCATGGCTTTGAAAAAAGTATAGGCCATGGCTCCACCGATAAGAATGTCATCCGCTTTATTCAGGAGATTCTCGATGACAGGGATTTTATCTGAAACCTTGGCTCCTCCAAGAATAGCGACATAAGGTTTTTGAGGAGAATGAACGGCTTTGCCCAAGTATTCTACTTCTTTCTCAACCAAGAATCCTGCAGCTGATTTTTCAACATACTCAGTAATCCCCACTACAGAGGCATGGGCTCGATGACAGGCCCCGAAGGCATCATTCACGTAATAATCGATATCTTGGGCCAACTCTTGAGCGAAGGAAAGGTCGTTGGCTTTTTCACCGGGATTAAACCTGAGGTTTTCAAGAAGAAGGACTTGGCTTTCCTTGAGGGCTTTCTTTAGCTTGGTGACTTGGTCACCTATGACATCTGGGGCTAAGAGGACTTCTGGAGAGATATAATCTGAGAGCCTCTCGGCCACAGGTTTTAAGCTGAGCTTGGGGTCATATTGACCTCCAGGACGCCCCAAGTGAGACGAGATAGTCAATTTTGTTTTTTGTTCGAGAAGATAGTTTAGGGTGGGAAGAGCGGCTTTTATTCTGGTGTCGTCTCTGATTTCTAATTCTTCCTCCAAGGGAACATTGAAGTCGACTCGGAGAAAGACTCTTTTTCCCTGCAAATCTAAGTCTTTTAATCTCAATTTTGCCATTTTATTGGTAGATGTATTTGATCAAATCCTTAACACGGCAGGAATAGCCCCATTCATTATCATACCAGGCAAGGATCTTCACCAGATTATTGTCGACCATCCGAGTGAACAGGCCATCCATGATCGATGAGTGGGGATTGGCCAGAAAATCAACGGAAACAAGGGGTTCCTCCGTGTATTGGAGGATTCCTTTCAGTTTCCCTTCAGAGGCCTTCCTGAAGGCTTCGTTGACCTCTTTCTCGCTAACGTTCTTTTTCAATAAAGCTACTAAATCCACCACGGACACGTTGGAGATGGGGACTCTTATGGCAATACCATCTATTTTTCCGTTAAGCTCGGGCATTACAATGCCTACTGCCTTGGCGGCTCCGGTGGTGGTGGGGATTTGAGAAACAGCAGCAGCTCTGGCTCTTCTCAGATCCTTATGAGGAGCATCCAGCAGCCTCTGGTCGCTAGTGTAGGCATGAATGGTGGTCATGAAGGCCTTTTCGATTCCAAAATCTTCATGTAAAACTTTAGCCACTGGAGCCAAGCAATTGGTCGTGCAAGAAGCATTAGAGATAATATGGTGTTTTTCTGAATCATAATCATCTTCGTTAACTCCAAGCACAAGAGTGATATCCGGTTCTGTAGCCGGAGCGGTGATAATGACTTTTTCTGCCCCCCCAACCTCGATATGCTTGATAGCATCTGGTCTTTTACGGAACAGGCCCGTGGCTTCGATAACCACTGAAATTCCCATGTCTTTCCAGGAAATATCGGCCGGGTTTCTTTCTGATAAGACTTTTATTTCTTTATTATTTACGACTATAGTGTTATCAGAAGCTCTAATATCTGCATCTAAGATTCCGAGGACGGAATCGTATTTCAGCAGATGAGCTAAAGTTTTAGCGTCAGTGATATCATTGACGGCCACAAACTCGAAGTCCGGGTCTTCGAAAGCCGCGCGAAAGATGTTCCTACCGATGCGGCCAAATCCGTTTATTCCTATTTTATATGCCATGGTAACCTCCTCTCATTTTTTCCTTCTCTATTAGCATAAAAAAAGGTATAAATCAATGAATTCAGGAATTCTGCAAATCAGTGACTGAATCCACAGGTTGCTATCAAGGACTTAATTTAAAAAAGATAGAAGACATACATGCTCGAAGCACTCAGCAGTCCCACACTGAAGTTATCGTTGATGCCTATAGGGAGAGCTTCTGAAACAGAGGCGACCAAAGCTCCGGCTAAATAGATATGGAGAGGAACAGATATAAAATGGAGCATGATGTAGCCAGAAATCATACAGGCAGTGAAATGAGCCAGACTTCCTTCTAAGGATTTTTCAAAGATCTTAGTGCGGCCGAAATGAAGGCCGAAGAACTTGCTGAAGAAATCACCGAATATCAAGAAGGAGACAGCTAGAATGGCAAGGTTCTTATTGAAGAGAAGAATAGTCAGGAAGCTAGCAAAAAGAAAGAGGGTTATGGAGGAGAATGCCTTGTATTCCTTAGCTTTGTAAAAGTTTTTAATGGTTTTGAAGAAAAAGATATTCACTCTTTTGGAGAATAACCGGATAAGATCAAGAAGCAGAAAAAAAAGCGCAATGCTTCCGACCAAGACCAGAGCTTCTCTTTTGCTGGTAACCATATAATAAATTACTAAGAGGAAGGCAAAGGGCCTTAAATACAGACGCCAGTTGATTTCCTTTTTTATCTCCTCAGAAGAGGGTTTCAGGAATTGTCCCTGATAAACATTCAAGATGTTGATCATGAGGATGTAGACGAAAATCGAGAGTATATAAAAATGGTGAGTTTGAAGAGGAGCGAAAACAAAGATAAAGATGGCCAGGAGGGGAAGAATCACCATTCCCACGATCTCTTCTTTTTTTGATATATAAGCGAAAGAACCAACAGCAAAAGCTAGAGGAATGAGAATTTCTATTGGAAGATCTCCCTTAGTAAAAAAGAAGACAAGATAATAAATCATGATGGCCGTAGCTGTGGCCACTCCCTGTCCTCCTCGAAATTTGAGATAGAAGGGAAAAGTGTGGCCCAAGATGGTGGCCAGACCAACCAAATGGGCACATAGAGGGGAAGCTCCTAAGGAATGGGCTATGAACATCGAGAGCAGGCCCTTGAGGAGGTCGAACAAAGCCGTAATTACACCTGGTCCCCAACCCAGAACTTTGAAGGTGTTGAGAGTTCCTGCATTGCCTGTGCCGTGTTGGCGGATGTCTATGTTTTTCAGGATTTTACCCAGGATGAACGAGGGGGAAATGGATCCAACAATATATCCTCCCAATATAAAGACAGCACAGATCATAAG
The DNA here is from genome assembly GCA_011772495.1 of Candidatus Aminicenantota bacterium. Taxonomy (GTDB): domain Bacteria; phylum Acidobacteriota; class Aminicenantia; order Aminicenantales; family Aminicenantaceae; genus WVZL01. The sequence goes on along the minus strand of WVZL01000024.1, from coordinate 13,403 downwards.
ATTCATTATTAAATAATAAATGATCATCTGTTTGTCAATGACTTTTAGCTTCTGGGGTCAGGTCTTAACTTTCAACATTTTCATATTGTAGAGCTAGGTGTGCATCTTAACTTTGCTAGCTTCTGTAATAAGCAAAGGAGAAATGAATGAGTTCTGGCCAATGATTGATTTATAGATAAGTTTTAAATGTTTTTGATGTCTGACCCCAATATGGTAAAATTCTGGTCAAAGGAGTGGCCATGAAAGTCTTGAATGCAGAACAGATGAAAAATATTGACCGCCAGACTATCAAAGAGATTGGCATTTTAGGGCCTGTCTTAATGGAAAATGCTGGAATTCAAATCGTGAAGGCTTTAAAGAGCAAATTCCCAGAGCCGCAAAGAGAAAGAATTGTCATTGTAACCGGCAGAGGCAATAACGGCGGAGATGGTCTGGTCGTGGCCAGACATCTCTTTAATCAGGACTGTCAGCCTCTAGTTTTGCTTTTAGGGACAGAACAAGAAGTCAAAGGAGATGCAGCCCTGAATTTAAGAATAGCCCAGAGAATCGGAATCGAGATTCTAAAAATTACCTCTGCCAAGGTTTGGGACAAACACAAAACGGAAGTTTCTAAAGCTACGCTTCTGGTAGATGCTATTTTTGGGACGGGTCTTACTAAGCCTGTTAAAGGCCTTTATGCCAAGGTCATAGAAGATATGAATAAATCGAAAGCTTATACCATCGCGGTTGATATTCCTTCGGGTCTTTCTTCCGATACTTATCAAATCATCGGACCCTGTGTGAAAGCAGACTTAACAGTCACTCTTGCCGCCCCCAAGATTGCCCATGTTTTTCCTCCGGCTGAAGATCGGGTAGGGGAGCTAGTCATAGCAGAGATAAGTGTGCCTCGGTTCTTATTCGAGGATGATAAGCTGAGACTGGAGCTAGTAGAAAAGAAAGACATTCTTCCCTATTTTAAGAAAAGAATGAAGGACACGCATAAAGGAACTTACGGTCACCTCTTTATCGTCTCGGGCTCTTTTGGGAAAACAGGGGCCGCTGTGATGGCTGGAAAAGCTGCTTTAAAAATGGGGGCTGGCTTGGTGACCATAGGCACTCCTCAGAGCTGCCTTCCCATAGTGGCTCGTCCGGTGGTGGAATTGATGACCGAACCACTGTCTGAAACAGCTGAAGGAACGATATCTGTGGAGGCTTTAGAGAAAACAATCGCTCTTCTTAGGGATAAAGATGCTCTTCTTATCGGGCCTGGTATCTCTACTCACAGGTCCACCGCTGAGTTTGTTCTGTCTTTGCTTCCCCAACTTAAGCTCCCCACCGTGATTGATGCTGACGCCCTGAATATTCTTGCTTCTAAGCCCGAAATCTTGAAGTCTTTACGAAAACCAATCATTATAACTCCCCATCCAGGAGAATTCGCACGCCTTCTTCGCGTTTCTACCCGAGATGTGCTGGAGCGTAAATTGGAGCTAGTGCCTGAATTTTCAGAGAAACACGGTGTCTACCTGGTGCTCAAGAGTTACAAGACCCTTATTTCTAATCCAGAAGGCAAGGTATTTATCAATCCCACCGGAAATCCAGGGATGGCCACAGCAGGCTCAGGAGATGTTTTGAGTGGCATGATTGCCTCGATGATTGTCCAAGAGAAAAACTTACTGGAGGCAATCCTGGCTGCTGTCTACGTTCACGGTTTAAGCGGAGACGTAGGGGCTGAAAAGTTGGGAGAAAAATCCTTGACTGCGGGCAATATCATCAATTTTCTCCCTCGAACAATAAAACAGCTGGAGTCAGAAACTTGAGAATTAGAGGCCCAAGGAGCTTTAATAATAATAAATTCAGGGTCAAGAAGAGTTATTAAGGGACTTGAATGGAGATGATAACTGGCAGAAGATTAAAAAAAGCAGAGCTCTACACAAGCCATTCTGAGAAGGAAACTTTTCTTTTGGCTAAAAAGCTGGCCCATGACTTCAAGGGTCACGAGGTTGTTCTGTTAGAAGGCGAGTTGGGCTCGGGGAAGACTGTCTTTGCCAAGGGCATAGCTTCAGGTTTAGGGTTGAAAGATATCCATCAAGTCTGTTCTCCTTCTTTTACCTTGGTAAACATCTATCAAGCCAAGTTTCCTGTGTACCATATAGATCTATACCGCCTAGAGAAAAACGCAGAAATTCTTGATCTGGGCTGGGAAGATTATCTGGGGCAGGGTGTTGTCGTGGTGGAATGGGCAGAGAAAATAAAATTCAAGATAGATGGCCTTCGAGTCATTTTAAAGATAAGTGAAAAAGACGAGAGAGAAATAAAGATCTATCGTTAACTTTTAGTTGTTAAAGATTTCCCCTGTTGTTTCGCTTTTGAACACCTCCTGGCTAAATCCTAACCTCGCTGGCGTATTGCCTGAGCCAGTTCTCTGGCGGCCTTGATGATATTTTCTGTGGCTAGAATAGCAGAAACGACAGCTACTCCATCTGCACCGGCCTCAATCATTTCTCTAGCATTCTCTGTGTTTATTCCTCCGATAGCCAAGATGGGTATGCGCACTCTCTTCCTGATCTCGCGAAGTCCCTCCACACCGAGGGGAGGTTTTATATCTGGTTTAGTCTGAGTGAAAAATATTGGACCTACTCCCAAATAATCGGCTCCTCTTTTTTCAGCTTCTTGGCTTCTTTCTCGGTGTTTACTGAAACTCCGATCAATTTTTTCCTCCCCAAAATCTTTCGGGCATAAAAAACAGGCAAGTCATCCTGACCTAGATGAACTCCATCAGCATTACAGGAAAGGGCGATGTCTACTCTATCATTAATCATTAAAGGGATGCTTTTTTTCTTTGTAGTCTCACGAGCTTTTAGGCTCAGTTCAAGGAATTCATTGGTTTTTATTTTTTTTGCCCTGAGCTGGACAAGGCTGACCCCACCTTCGAGGGCTTCCTTTATGGAAGAAATGATATGTTTTCCTGCTGTGGCTTCAACATCTGCCACCAAGCAGAGGCTCCAGTCTATGTTTCTCATAGTCCTCAGTCTCTTCTCAATATGTCTGTCGCGAAAAAATCATAGCAAGGGAAGCGGGCTCAAACAACCTCTACTCAGAGACTGAGGAAAAGGTTGAAGGCCAGGACCTGCCCCTCTCACTTGCATTAATAGGTGACCCTTTACTCATTCTTCATTGCATTAAAAAGGCGGTTTTAGTATAAATATCTAGGCTTTAGAAAGTCATTGAGGAGAGTTATAAAATGAATATAGTGAACCAAATCTTAGAATTCATCTTCGGAAATGTTTATTTAAAATTCCTTTTTATTTTGATCGTCACCTTGATTATTGCCTATTTATTAAAGTTTATCTTTAGAAAAGTCTTGAAACCTCTTACCAAAAAAACAGAGACTAAAATTGACGATTTAATCATTAAAAGCACCTCTTCCATTGTTTTTTATATCGTATTGGTGCTGGGTATTAAATACGGACTCCAGTACTTTGAATTGACAACAACAATCTACAATAACCTCCTAAACACTCTTTTGGTCATTATCGTTTCTCTGCTTCTGATAAGAATTGTCAATAATTTCTTCAAACACTGGGCAGAAGAATGGAGACACAAGACTAAAACGACCACTGATGAAAGGATCATTCCCTTGCTCCAGAAGATCGTAAAGGCAGTGATTATCATTCTAGCGGTTGTGTTTATTTTTAGTGCCTGGAACATAAATATAAGTCCTCTGTTGGCCACGGCTGGAATTGCTGGCCTGGCCATCGGCCTGGCTGTCAAGGACTCGTTAGCCAATATCCTAGGTGGCCTCCAGCTTGTTTTAGATAAAACTTTCAAAGTGGGAGACAAAGTCGAGCTTGAGAGCGGGGAAATGGGAGTCATTCTGGACATCGGCTTGAGAAGCACCAAATTGAAGACCTACGACAACGAAATCATACATATTCCCAATGGAGCTCTGGCCAATGCGAAGATCAAAAATTTCACTCAGCCTGATTTTTCCATACGGGTTAACGTGGAATTTGGAGTCGTGTATGGTGCTGAACCTGAGAAGGTGAGACAAGTGGTTGTAAAGGCCCTGAAAAAGATAGGCGAGGTTTTAGAAGACCCTGAGCCTGTTGTGGAGTTCAAGAAAATGTCAGATTTTTCTCTGGACTTTATAGCCAGGGCCTGGGTCAAGGAGTACACCCAAGCTTATTCGACCAAGCTAAGAATGACAGATGAGATTTATAAGGCTTTGAATAAAGCCAAGATTGGCATCCCTTTTCCTACCCATACCATCTACACAAAGCCCGCCGAATAACCTTTGCTATGTAAGTCAATTGACATCAGTTGGCTTTTATTTTTAAATGAAGACGAATTAATTCTTGAGAATTTGAAAATGATCACCAAAGCCAAAGAAAAAATATGTGAGGTGAAGGATTTTCCCAAGCCTGGGATTGGGTTTAAAGATATCACTCCTCTGGTACAGGATGCGGCTTGTTTTAATCATGTGATAGACAAAATTGTTTCTTGGTCTAAAGAAAAAAAACCTGAGGTGGTGGCTGGTATCGAGTCAAGAGGGTTTCTTTTTGCAGCTCCTGTGGCTCATAAGTTGGGACTGGGATTGTCCATCATCAGAAAAAAGGGAAAGCTCCCTCGCCAGACAGTCTGTGTACGAGCCCCGAATGAGTATGCCCTTGAATATTTTGAGATGCACATCGACAGTATCCGTACTTCCCAGAAAGTTCTTATAGTGGACGACCTTATCGCCACAGGTTCTTCCTCCATCAGCGCCATCGACCTAGTTAAAAAATTGGATGGAGAAGTTGTTGGATTTGTAGCTGTGGTAGAGCTTTGCTTTCTTAAGGGAGTCGAATGTATCAAGAAAGCTCATCCTGACGTGGAGATACTCAGCCTGATTCAATTCGAAAAATAAAGGTAAGAGACATGGGTTTCTTAGATCGTTCTTTTCGACTCAAAGAGAACAAAACAAATATTCGAATAGAATTGGTGGGCGGTCTGACCACGTTCATGACCATGTCTTATATCATCTTTGTCCAACCTGCTATCCTCTCTAGCACGGGGATGGATAAGGGCGCGGTCATGTTTGCCACCTGTGTTTCCAGTGCCTTAGCGACCCTTCTGATGGGACTTTTGGCCAAGTATCCTATTGCTTTAGCCCCAGCCATGGGACATAACATCTTTTTTGCGGTCATTGTCTGCGGAACCATGGGATATAGCTGGCAGGTAGCTCTGGGTGCTGTTTTTATTTCCGGGGCGATATTCATAATCCTTTCTATAATCGGTGTCTGGGAAAGTCTGGTGGCTTCTGTTCCGGATTCACTGAAGCATGCCATTGCTGTAGGTATCGGGCTCCTCATCGCTCTGATCGGGCTGGAATACGGAGGTCTGGTGGTGGATACTCCAGGGGTCTTAGTGGGCTTGGGAGACTTGACTAGCCGTCCGGTTGTTTTAGTTCTGTTCGGAGTGATACTTACTGCTGTGCTTATGGCTTTTAAAGTCCCTGGCGCCATTCTTATCGGAATCTTAGGCACAGCACTACTGGGAATCCCTTTGGGTGTGGTCAAATACCACGGTTTAGTCTCTTCTCCTCCCAGCGTTTTGCCGACTCTATTCAAGTTAGATATTTTGGGCGCCTTTCAGACGGGCCTGTTCACGGTCATTTTCATTTTCTTTTTCCTTGATCTCTTCGATACTATGGGAACTTTGATCGGGGTGAGTGAGCCTGCCGGCTTCATTAAAAAAGGAAGGCTGCCTCGAGCCAATCAAGCTATGTTCTCCGATGCCATAGGAACGGTGGGAGGCGCGCTCCTCGGAACCTCGACTGTAACCAGCTACATCGAAAGCGCTACGGGAATAGCTCAAGGAGCAAGAACAGGATTAGCCAACATTTTTACTTCTTCCCTCTTTATCATAGCTCTTTTCTTCAGTCCTTTAGCCGAGATGATAGGCGGAGAATATATTCATAATGGATTAGTCCTCCATCCGGTTGTGGCGCCTCCGTTGATTATCGTTGGATATTTGATGATGAGGTGTGTGACTTTCATCAAGTGGGAAGACATTACGGAAGCTATTCCAGCCTTTTTAACCATTATCGTCATGCCTTTGACTGTCAGCATAACCGAAGGAATTGCCTTCGGCTTCATCTCTTATTCTCTCTTAAAGCTTGTCACTGGAAAAGGAAGAGAAGTCCACTGGATCATTTACTTATTTTCTTTTCTCTTCATCATCCGGTACCTGATAAAATAATCCTAAGGAAAAATTCACCATGAAAAGAAACAAAGCTTCGAGCGTCCATATCATCATGATTCTCGTATCACACATTGCTTTCTCTTCTTATGCCAACACTGACCAGCGCCGCTTATATTTTGGTCATGAAGAATCAGCCTGGGTGAAGAACACGATGGCGACCATGACTCTGGAAGAAAAGATTGGACAGATGGTCACTTGCCGCTATTCTGGCTACTTTGTGAATATAGACAGTGAATATGTCAAACAGATCGAATCCTTGATCATGGAACGCAAGATCGGTGGTTTGATTCTTTTCGGAGGAGACGTTTTAGAAACCGCTTATTTAACGAATACTTTCCAGAATAAGTCTAAAATCCCTCTCCTGATAGCTTCAGACTTTGAGAGGGGAGCAGCGAATCAGATTGAGGGAGCCACTCTCTTTCCCCCTTTGATGGCCATCGGCGCTATCGGTTCCGAAGAAGCAGCCTATTCAATGGGAAGAATCACTGCCCTGGAAGGAAGAGCCATGGGAATCCACATGACCTATGCACCGGTAGTCGATGTGAACATCAATCCAGAGAATCCTATCATCAATGTCCGTTCTTTTGGTGAAGATCCGGAACGAGTCAGCCGCCTGGCAAAGGCTTTCATAAAGGGATGCCAGGAATACGGGCTCATCGCCACAGCTAAGCATTTTCCAGGCCATGGGGATACTGAGCTCGATTCCCATCTTGAACTACCCACTGTTAAAGCTGATCGAAAACGTCTGGACCAGGTAGAACTCTATCCGTTTAAAAAGGCTGTGGAAGCAGGTGTCCAAGCCATCATGACCACCCATATTTACTTTCCTTCTCTAGATTCTACACCCAATCTTCCCGCTACTCTCTCCCCTCAAATCATTACTGAACTCCTGAGGAATGAATTCGGCTTCAAAGGTTTGATCGTCACCGATGCCATGGATATGGGAGGGGTCACGAACCTCTACAGCCCCGAAGAATCAGCCAAAAAGGCTGTGCAGGCTGGAGTGGACATGGTCCTCATTCCTCCTGAGGTTGAACAAGTTATAGAAGCACTAATTCAGGCTGTCTCTTCAGGTGTGATTCAAGAAGCAAGGATTGACGCTTCTGTAAAGAGGATTCTCGAAGTCAAGGCTATGCTTGGCCTCCATAAAAACAAGCTTGTGGAAGCAGGGGTTCTAAAAAAGGTTATATCCTCCCCTGAGCATTCCGTTGAGGCGATGAGATTGTTCGAGAATTCTATGACTCTGGTTAAGAACGAAAAAAATATCCTCCCCCTTCCGGAAACTCCCCCGAAGCTAGCTGTGTTTTCTTTGAGCAGTGACCCAGGAGAGTTCTTTGCCGGAAGGGTCTTCATTAGTGGAATAGAGGAAAGATACCCCGAAATCATGAGTTTCTATGCTGACTGTTATACAGGGGAAGATTATATCCGAGAGGGGCTGGAGAAGGCTCGAGAAGCAGATCTAATAATTATTGCCCTTTTCTCGAGAAGAAGAGCTTGGAAAGGAACAGTGGACCTCGAGCCAAGACACATCCAGGCTGTTCAGGAAACAGTTAAAGGTTCTCCTCCGGTTATTGTCGTTTCCTTCGGCAGTCCCTATTTTATTCGTCATTTTCCTGAAGTTAATGCCTATCTCTGTGCTTTCCAAGAATCGCCTCAGGCTCAAAAAACCGCGGTTAAAGCTCTTTTCGGAGACATAGAACTCCGGGGGAAACTGCCTGTCACTTTGCCTGGACTTTTTCCTCTTGATCATGGGCTGGTTCTTCCTAAAAAGGGTGAAAATCAATAATTGTTAATGCTCCTTTGAGTACATTGCTGGCTGTCAATTTCAAACTTATTCAATAAATATTGAGATAACTTTAAGAAAATCCCAAAAGATTTTTAAAAAATCTTAGGGAGATAAATCAGGAAGAGAATAAGTCCCACAACATAGATAATCAGGGCTGCATAGGAGACTTTCCAAATCTTTTTTTCTCGAGGGATCTTGATTTTAAAAGTGCTTTTGGGAGCCTGGCTGATGTAGTTACTCCCTACGAATATGACCAGAGCCGCCAGCAAAAACCCGATGGCATTCCACCACAACCACGATACTGAAGGAACGAATAGCCAGAGAAAAAGATTTATCAAAACCCCTGCGATCAAGCCGCTGATTGCTGGGCCTGGTTTAGCCTTTGAATAAATGACCCCAGCCAAAAAAACTGCAAAGACAGGGCCATAAAAAGCTGAGCCAATCTTGTTTATGGATTCAATGATGGTTGGGGAAATATCTCCCACTAAAAAAGCAAAGCCGATACAAAACACTCCCCAAAAGAGCGTGAATTGCTTGGATAATCTCATCTCTTGATGGGGTTCGAGTTTTTTCTTCTTCAATTTTTTATAGATATCTTCCGTAGAAGCTGCACTCAAGGAGTTTATGGACGAATCCAACGAAGACATGGCCGCAGCCATTATAGCGATGAAGATCAACCCCACTACTCCTGCTGGCAGTGTTTCCATAACAAATACCGGAAGAAGATAATCATAATTCCCTTGGGGGAGCTTACTTAAAAATTCAGAATTCTGGGCGACATAGGTACCTAGAATCAACCCTGCTGTGCAGTAGGCGAGGACTACAGGGAAGCGGAAGAAACCGTTGAAGAGCAGGCTTAACTTGCATTCCTTGAGATTCCTGGCTGAAAGCTCTCTCTGGACTTGACTTTGGTCGCAGCCGTAATAGGAGGCGTAGAGAAAAAAACCCCCTAGGAGTAAAGGCCAGAATCCAAAATCTTTACTGTCTCCCAAGCCATGAGCAGAAAAGTCCACGGCTTGAAATCGAGCGGGGTCTAAAAATTGAGCCAGAGCTTTCCATCCTCCAACAAGATGCAGACCGACGACTCCGATGATGATTATTCCGGCCAGTATGACAATCATTTGAATCGTATCTGAGAGAATGTCGACATGAATGCCCCCGAAAAGCTCGTAGATCATAGCCACGGCTCCGATAAGCAGGATGGTTATCCAGAGCGGAATATTGAGCACAACAGAAAGAACGATGGCCGCAGCATACACGGTAACACCAGTGGCTAGACCGCGGCTGATTTGAAAAACCAGGCTCATCAGTACTCTTGTCTTGACGTCATAACGCCTCTCCAGGTATTCGTAGACACTTATTATGCGGAGGGAATGGAAAACAGGGAAGAGAAAGGCCATGAGGACAGCTATGGCCAGAGGAAGGGCAAGTTCATAGCCCAGCCATATCATCCCTCCTTTGGGCCTTAAGGCGACAAAGGCAGGTGCAGAGATGAAAGATATGGCTCCCAGTTGGGTTGCCATGGTGGAGAAGCCGATGGGAAGCCAGGGAAGTCTTCTTCCTGCCAGATAGTAATCTTCTGTAGATCTCTGCCTGAGGCCAAGCCACCAGCCGAGGACGATGAGCCCTCCAGCATACAAGATAATGATGGTCCAATCGAGGAGAGACACCGAGGAGCCTTACTCTTTTTTATCCCAGTTCTCGATCAAGTAGGGTTTTGATTTTTCGAATTCCAAACAGAGCTTTTCAATCTCTTCTTCGGCTTGCTGATTGCTCAATTTCATGGTTTTTTTCACGTAGGAAGCGATGAATCCGAAATAGAGGGGAATCATGGATTCGAGGACTAAGGGGAGGCTCATCTCTATGAATACGTTTTTGAATCGGTGATAGAAACAGAGATAGTCATAGAGAATTTTTACCCAAAGATGGGCAGGAAAGCTGAGATCCTTCTTTTGAAGAAGAACAATTCTTGACAGTTCTGCACGGTTGTTATTTTTTAATATCTCTTGCCAGATGCAATCGAATTTTTTGAATCCTCTGTGAAAACTCTGGTAAAGGTCGTTGAAATCTTGCTCGACTTCTTCCGGAATAACTTGGGATTGAAATCCAAAGGTGGGAAGCTCTTCACTCTTTTTGATCGTTTTCCAGGTTTCGGAATACTCTTCTGCCAGAGAAAATATGGTTCCGATGACTTGCTTAAACATAGGAGCTAAGGTACTAACCGATTTTGGATTGTGGATCTTAGCTCCCAAAAAAGATTGGCAGATGTTGAAGCCATTAGCCAAAGCCATGGTGGTCATCCAGATATCTATGCCGTAGTAAGCCACATCAGTATCCCAGATTTCTTTTTTCAGATAATCCTTGAGAACATTGGCTGAAAATCCAAACTCTCCACCGATAGGCTGACGAATTTTTTTCCCGTAGAGGGCTCGGGTCAAGGGGTAAATGATAGAATTAGTGATTGTTCCGTCGTATTTATGGCGGGTGTAGAGCGGGGCCACATAATCATAGCCTTGAAAAATAATTGGGCCACCCAGTAGTTGTATCCATTCAGGAGTGATGGAACGTAGGTCAGAATCTACGACCACAACGACCCTTACTCTTAACTCATTGGCGATCTCGAATATTCTCCGGAAAGCTTTTCCTTTTCCTGGAGCTCCCCGAAAGCTGGTCACCATTTCTGAAATGGGAGTGTGCAGACTCCGGGAGAAAGGGTGCATTTCATGGGCAATCAGTATCGATTCCAGGTCTTTGTAGTCTTGAAGATTATTCCTGGCAATTTTACGCGTATTATCTGAGGAGCCACAGTCTGAATTGATGATGACGCTTTTATACTTGGGAAAGTATTTGGTCAGACCCAGCCTCACAGCTTTTATGACATGGCTGATCGTGGCTTCAGAATTATAGCTGGGTATTCCAACCAATATATCTGCTTTTTTTATTCTTTTGATATCCTTTATTATCTTGGGAGTTAGAGAAAGCTTCTTTTCCACCGGGGCTAATTCATCCTTTTAAGTGTTTTGTTTGCTCTGAAAAAGGGGAAATTCCTCGAGGAGGAAGGTCAGGGGAGAAAGTATGGCCGGGGCGGAGAAAGTGAAAATCCTTTTTTAATAAACTAGTCACTTTGAGTTAGGGTTCGCACGCGGCCTCTTGAAATAATTTTAATTAAGATTGGAAGTATAACCCATCCTTCACAAAAATCAAGTGGTTGACACAAAATTTTTTTTTTTTTATCCTATTCCCACTTCGATCGTATCTTCAGGTTTGATATTTGGCTTAAAACCGCCTTTATAGGGAGGAAGAGATGTCTGATTTTTTCCAGAATGGAGTCATCACTACTTTTCATAAATTGGGAAAACTTAATCTTAAGAGATTGGAAGAAGAACTCAAAGAATTCTCAAAAATAAGACCTATAGCCTTGGTCTTACCCTCCCTCTATCGGGAATATGCGAGTGGAGCCCTCCAAGGCATCATCGATGAATTAAAAAAGGCAAAATATATCAGCCAGATAGTGGTCTGTTTGGATAGAGCCAGTCCTGAACAATTCAAAAAAGTCAAAAAATATTTTTCTTCCTATAGAAAAGTCATCATCATTTGGAATGATGGCCCCAAAATGAGAAAGCTTTACCAGGTGTTAGAGAAAAACGAGTTATCTCCAGGGCAAGCAGGAAAAGGACGGGCTGCCTGGATTGCTCTGGGGTACGTTTTGGCCAAGGGAAAAGCCAGAGTCATTGCGCTTCAGGATTGTGATATTATCGACTATGATCGTTCCCTCCTCGCTCGCCTTTGTTATCCTGTAGCCAACCCTCATTCCGAGTACGAATTTTGTAAAGGTTTCTACAGCCGGATCACAGATAGAATGCATGGGAGGGTCACTCGGTTGTTCTTTACTCCTTTTATTCGGGCCTTAGAAAAAATGCTGGGATATTTGCCTTTCTTGGTCTATATGGACAGCTTCCGCTATGCTCTTTCAGGAGAAATCTCCTTGAGAAAGGATTTGGCCATGACCATGAGGATTCCCAGTGATTGGGGCCTAGAAGTGGGAACCTTGGCTGAGGTTTACCGAAATATGGCCTTAAACAGGATCTGCCAAGTTGATATTGCTGATTCCTATGAACACAAACATCAAGAGCTAGTTCCAGATGATGCTGAGAAGGGTCTCATGAAAATGGCGGTGGATATAGCGAAATCCATTTTTAGAACGCTGGGTGGAGAAGGGGTCCAATTTTCCGAAGGATTCTTTAAAACTTTGAGGAATATCTATGCCAAGGCTTCTCATGAAACCATCACCCGCTACGAGAATGATGCAGCCATCAATAATTTGTTTTTTGATCGCCATGATGAAGCTGTATGTGTGGAATCCTTTACTGAAGCCATTAGGATAGCTGGCGAGGCTTTCTGGAAGAACCCCTTCGAAACTCTCCTGATTCCTAACTGGCACCGAGTGACTGCAGCTTTTCCTGAATTTTATAATCTGTTGCTAGAAGCAGTAAAGAAAGACTACCAACAATAAAACAGGCTATTACGCTTGATGGAATCAATCTGAGCCTTCCTATAACTTCCAATCATTTTAAAGAGACCTGAAGTCTATATTTAAAACTCAGTCCCTGTGAATCTCAAAAAAAAGATTCGAGGATATCTATTCAGAATTTCTGGACCTGTGTGGGATTAAAGAATCCAGAATTCTCTCTTGATATTCTTTTTAGAAACGGCGCTTCAGATGAGAAAGAAGAGTTGAAGGCTATTTCACCTTAGTCCTTGACACGAGTGTTGAGGTTGTGCAATTAAGTTCGGTTTTACTTCAACCTCAAAGTGCGCAGCTCGCATTCGATGTCTATTTTAATTTAAACGTAACCGTAACCGTGAAGATGACTCCCCTGGGTCTTCCGTTGATGATCATGGGTTCGTATTGCCACTGTCGGACAGCATCGATGGCTGCCTGGTCGAGAAGAGGGATGGAGCGGAGCACTTTAAGTCTCTGGACGCGTCCATAGATATCGGTAGTGGCTTCGACGATCACGATTCCCTCGACTCTTGCTTGGCGGGCGATTTCTGGGTAGAGGGGGTCAACTCTTCTGATCAATCTGGGGGGTTTGATCTCTCCCACGGCTCTTACTGGGGCTTCGACTTCACCGACCACGCCGCCGAGCACACCGCCGACGACACCGCCGAGGACTCCGCCTACGACGCCGCCCTCGACTCCGCCTTCGACTCCGCCTTCGATACCGATATCGGCGATTTCTTCTTCGGCGATTTCATCAGGGATTTCCACTGGGGCGACGAGTTTGCCGGGTTCGATGGGTTTTTGGGCTCTGACGGGTTTGATGCGAGTTTTGACTCTGGAGGAAGATTTTTTCTTAGCTGGAGGAGGCGGCGGTGGAGGAGGTGGAGGCGG
>WVZL01000009.1:2638-135889 GCA_011772495.1 Candidatus Aminicenantota bacterium | reverse complement strand
CGTAGCCACCCTAAAAGTCGAGGAAGAGAAAAAAGAGGAAGAGACAACCGAGGAAGTAGCGAAAACTGAACCAGAAAAGGCAGAAGAGGAAGAATTGGCGGAGGTAAAAAAAGAGGGACGCCTGGCTGTGTTCGGCGATTCAGATTTCGCCACCAATGGCTATTACAACCTATCCGGGAACGGGAATTTCTTCCTCAACACTGTGAATTGGCTGACCGAAGAGGCTGACCTGATTTCCATCCAGCCTAGAACGTCATCGCCCCGTACCATACAGCTCACTCCCTCCCAGGGAAGGATGATCTTCTTTACTTCTGTCATCATCCTGCCGCTTATTGTTCTCATCACCGGAATCTCAGTCTGGGTAAGGAGAAAATCAAAATGAAATTCAGGACAACCCTCATCCTCTTCGCTGTCTTTCTGTTCCTTCTTGTTGTGGTCTTTCTCCTTGATTATATGACAAAAGATAAAAGCGACGAAGAGGAAAAACTAGTCGGACTCTCTTCAGATGATGTTCAAAAAATTACCTTCAAGAAAGAAGATGGAATCATCACCTTCCTCAAGGACGAAGAAGGAGAATGGCTCATCACCGTACCCATAGAAGCCAAGGCAGATAAGTATGAAGTTAACCGTTTAGCTGAAGATTTTTCTGAGCTTCGACTGGAGCGGGTGGTCGAGGAAGAACCTGAAGACCTATCGAAATACAATATTCCTCAGCAGGAAATCACTCTCTGGTATAAGGATAAAAGCGAACCCTTAAAAATCCTGATCGGCATGGAAAATCCTCTGGACAGCACTTTTTTTGCCAAGAGGGAAGACGAGTCAAGGATTGTGCTCATTCCCGGTCATTTGAAAAGCCTGATGGAGAAAAAAGTCTTTGATTTCCGTCAGAAGGATGTTTTTAGGTTCGTGAGAGATGAAGTTAGAAACATCAAGCTTCGTGCCAAGCAGAAAAGTTGGGAAGTTACAAAAAAAGAAGATGAATGGCACTTTGAAAAACCAATCAAGGCTTTAGCCGAGAAGAGCAAAATTGACGACATCCTCGATTCTCTTTCTAACCTGAAAGCCAAGGAATTCATCTCAGAAGAAAAAAGTGAGGAAGAATTAAAAGAGTATAAGCTGGATGAACCAGAGTATGAGATCATTCTAGGAATGCCTTTGGCTAACCAAGAAGTAAGTTTCATCCTTCAGAAGAACGAGGATAAAATTTATGCTACGACTTCTCTCTCCTCTAAAATCATCTCTGCTGAAGACACCATTCTTTCTAACCTGGAGAAGGAAACAGATGAACTCAGAGAAAAAGAGGTAGCCGATTTTTACAGCTGGGAAGCCCATCGGGTCTATCTGAAAAAAGAAAGGCTCGAGCTTGGGGTATTAAAAGATGAAGAGGACAAATGGCGCTTCGAAACTCCGGAGAAAGAAGCCGCTGACGGAGAAAAAATCACGAAGTTCATCCGCAAGATGGAAAGCTTGGAAGCAGAGGAGTTCATCGACCCTCCCCTCAATTTGAAAGACTTCGGTCTGGATAATCCCCAAGCGGAAATTAAAATCTGGACTAAAGAAGACGATGATCCGGAAAAAACAAAGGAAATAGCCATACTTGTCGGTTCCGAAGATAAAGAGGCGAAAAAAGTGGTCGTGAAAAACGCAAAGCTCGACTATCTCTTCCAGGTCAATTCTGAATTCCTTGAAGAATTTCCGAAAGACCCAAAGGATTGGCAGCCAGCAGAGAAATCTGAAGAGAAAAAAGAAAATAAAGGTAATAAAAAACAAGAAGAAAAAGAATAAAAAACCTGAAACGAGAAACAATCCATCAGAGCTTCATGATTCCAGGGGAAAATCGAGGCTCAGTGCTTCCTTAGAATGGCCACCACTGAAAAAATAATGGCTGAAATGGCCATGATTTGGACCAGATTGATTTGCCTTCCGAAGACCAAAAAAGAACACAGCACAGGATAGATGATTGCCGCCGAGTACTGAATGGGTCCGACAGTCATCATCTGACCCAATTTATAGGCCACCTGCAGGGTTATGAAGGCCAACAGAGAAAAGCATAGATACCAGTAGAAATAAGGCGAGGAGAAATAGGAAGGAACTGCAAATCCTGAAAAAGTGACCAGGACTTTCAACATCACAATGATCAATCCTGCCGAAATACCTGAAAGAGTTGCTATGAGAATCGTCTTTACCCTTCTCGAAACAAATCTCAGCAGTGCTGGCAAGAGCAGCAAAAGCGGGAGAGCAGATAAAGCTACCAGCATTGATATGATGACTTTTTCTTCGCTTTCTTGGTGTTCGAAGAAATGAAGAAAGACGATGGAAACGACTATGAGTACCGTATAGAAGTAATCAGAACGAAAGAGCTTTTCCTTAAGTATAAGATGGGAGAAAAATATTAGGACAATGATTCCCCATCCTGCCATGGAGGAGACGAGATGGGGAGTCAAGTATCTCAAAGCAATGGTGTTGGGAACAATGTAGACGTTTATCAGGATAAACCCGATGACCCACAGGAGGAGATTCCTGTAGAATGTCTTGTCCTTTTTCCCTTTAAACCCGATCCAGCCGATTCCTTTCTTCATCAGGATAAAGCCAGTGGAAAGAAGCGTATAGGCAAAGATGGTAATAAAAACGCTCAAGAGCCTGGGCATAGGACTAATATTGACTTAGCTCAGATATCAAAGAAAGCAATATTTTTGTATACAGAAGGTTTTATTTATGCTATCTCCAGCCAGAAAGCAAGCAAGTTTTGTTTTTGACATCAGGTTTTTCCTGTGTTATAAGCGTTCTCACTCTGAACGAAAATCCTGTGTAAAAGGAGAAAATCTCCGCTGAAAACAAAAGTATATTCTAATATAACTAGGATCAATAACTTTACGGAGGAGAGAATACGATGAATTCTCCAGAAAATGAACTCCAGGGAAAAGTCGCCATCATAACTGGAGGAGGCCGAGGTATAGGAAGAGGAATCGCTGAACGGCTGGCTGAAGCGGGAGCAGAAATCATCATTGCTGACCTTGATATCTCTAAGGCCAAGAAAACAGCAGAAGACCTGGCTAAAAAAGGCAAGAATTCTCTGGCTATCCAGGCCGATATATCAAGGGAGAGAGCAGTTAATTTTTTAGTCAAAAAGTCTCTTGAGAAATTCAAAAAAGTCGACATCCTGGTTAACAATGCCGGAATCATGTTGCGCACCAGGTTTCAACACCTGCCTCTCGAGGAATGGGAGAAAACACTGAGGGTGAACCTGACCGGTCCCTTCCTCTTGATCAAAGCTTTGCTTCCGGTCATGAAAAAGAATGGCCACGGCCGCATCATCAACATCTCTTCTTCGGCTGGAAGGAGCGTGAGCACCTTAGGTGGCGCTCACTACACAGCCTCCAAAGCTGGACTCCTAGGATTAACCAGGGCAGCTGCTAAAGAATTGGCTTCTTTCGGGATCACAGTCAACGCTGTGTGCCCTGGACTTATCGACACCCAAATGGTAAGGAAAACGACCAAGAAAGCTGAGCTGAAAGCTTTCCTCAATTCCTTCCCGATTCAGAGATTGGGTCTTCCTGAAGAAATAGGAGACCTGGTCGTCTTCCTGTGCTCAGACCGGGCTTCCTACATCACTGGGGCTTCCATCGATATCAACGGCGGCAACCTCATGATCTGATATAGGGGTCAGACCAAGCTATCTTATTTATTTTGAATAAGATAATCCTTAAATAGACCTATTTTTTGGCCTTAAACCGCTCTTTTTAGGGGCAAAAACACCACTATAAGAAAAATTTTTAAATATTTGACTTCAAATTTTTACTATGCTATAAATTCCCAAAAGCAACAAGAGATAATACATTTATGCCTTGGATAATTAAACCAAAGCTAAAGGGTATATTTGCTTTCCAAATGAGCCTTGGATTTTTCTTGAAAGACATGGATCTCAAAGAATTCATCTAGGAAAAAAATGCCTCTCTCTGTTGATAAGATCAAACATTACCAAGTCCTCAGTCTGATCGGGAAAGGGGGCATGGGTGAGGTTTATCTAGCTCAAGACACTGTCCTCGACCGAAAAGTCGCCATAAAAATCCTGCCAGAAGAAATGCAAGAAGATCCCAAGGCACAAGAGCGATTCATAAGGGAAGCTAAAGCTGCTGCTGCCTTGGATCATCCTTTTATCTGTAAAATTTACGAGACCGGCCGGATAAACGGGAATGCTTATATAGTTATGGAATATGTAGAAGGCAAAACTTTGATGGACAAGATGGAAGAAGAACCTCTCCCCTTCAGAGAATCCCTTCGCGTGGCTTTAGAAATCGGGGAAGCCCTAGAGAAGGCCCATGAAAAAGGAATTGTCCATCGGGATTTGAAGCCAGCCAATATCATGCTGACTCCTCAAGGTCATGTCAAGGTCATGGATTTTGGTCTGGCCAAGAGGGTCTTGCCCACCGGGGATGATTTAACAAAGACCCTGACTCAAACTCCGGTTACAGAGGAGGGCACTATCATGGGGACCTTGTGCTACATGTCTCCAGAACAGGCCCGGGGACATGCAGTCGATGGAAAGAGTGATATTTTTTCCTTAGGAATCATACTCCATGAGATGGCATCTGGGAAACATCCATTTTCGCGAGCAACTGCTGTAGAAACATTGAGCGCCATCCTCCGAGATGCTCCTACTTCTATCAAGATAAGGCCGAAAAAGGTCATTGCAACCTTGAGCCACATCCTGCGCAAAGCTTTAGCCAAGGATCCCAAAAAGCGGTACCAGAGTGTTACAGAACTGGTCATCGATATTCAGAAGGCGCAAAGGGAAGCCGCCCTTGGGGCCCGCTTACTCTACCGTGGATTTCCTGCGATGGCTGCGATTATACTGTTCATAGCTGCATTGATGATAGGTATCTGGCAGTTTACACGGCGAGGCCAAGTGAGTCCTTCTGAAATTGGTCCTGAGCCTGTATCAGTACTCGTTGCTGACTTCCAGAATCAAACAGGCGACTCTGTTTTTGATGGGGCTCTCGAACAAGCGTTGAGTATAAGCCTGGAAGGGGCTTCCTTCATAAATATATACGACCGTCCGAAAGCCCGGAGGTTGGCCAATAGCCTGGATCCTGAAGCCGACAGGCAACTTGATACCCGGTTAGCTCAACTTGTCAGTCGCAGCGAAGGAATCAATGTGGTCCTAGGTGGAATGATTGAATCAAGCGAGACTGGATATGCTTTGAAGATTTGGGCGCTGGATCCTGTAAGTTCTGAGAAACTGACGGAAGCCTCAAAAAAGATAGAAACAAAGGCCGAGGTGCTTAGGGCAGCTGACAGCCTTGCTACCCAGGTGCGATCTAAACTGGGGGGTCTTCCCCCAGATTCAGCCCAGGCGCTATCAGAAGAAACATTCACCACTTCCTCGCTGGACGCTATGAACGCCTATGCCCATGCCCAGGAACTTAAGGCTCTAGGCAAGCTGGAGGAAGCTGCCCAAGAGTATCAGCGGGCCATCGATGAAGATCCAGATTTGGGTCGGGCTTACTCTGGTTTAGCAGTAATTCATTATAACCGCGGAGAGCTCCAAAAAGCAGAAGAGTTTTTCCAAATGGCTATGGCCAAGATCGACCGGATGACTGAACGGGAAAAATATCGAACCCGAAGCCTCTACTATTTGCTGAAGCGAAATTGTAAAAAAGCCATCGAAGAATTAACTGCTCTGGTAGAAAAATTTCCAGCCGATTACGCAGGACATTCAAACCTCTCTGTCGCTTATTATCTCAACCGTGAAATTTCTCACGCCGTAGAAGCTGGCCGTCAGGCTGCAGAACTCTATCCCAAAAACATCACTCCCCGATTCAATTTAACCTGGTACTGCATGATGTCCGGAAATTTCGAGGCGGCGAAGCAGGAAGCACAAAAAGTGCTCGAACTCAACCCTGAATTCGAGGAAATCTATGTGAATCTTGCTCTTATTGAACTGGCCCAAGGCCAACCGGAAAAAGCAACTGAAACCTATAAGCACTTAGAATCGCTAAGCAACTGGGGAGCTTCTATCGCCCTCACTGGATTGGCTGACATTGCTGTCTATGAAGGAAGGTTAACCGAAGCCAAAAAAATTCTCGATAAAGGAATCGCTGCGGATCTTGAAAAGGACAGGAAAGACTGGGCTGCTGATAAATTGGCAATTCTGGCGGATACACATTTTCTCCAAGGAAAAAAGGCCCTTTCCCTTAAAGCAGTTGATCGAGCACTGGCTGCCTCTAAAAAAGCGGGCGTGCAATTCACAGCCGCCCAGATTTACCTCCAAACAGGTCAGGAAAATAAAGCTCAAGCCATAGCTGATGAACTTAGTAAGCAGCTTCCACCAGAAGATCAGGCTTATGCCAAGTTGATCGAGGGTGAAATGCGAATGGGAAAAGGTGATTTCCCTGGAGCCATCGGGCTTTTCCAGGAAGCACAAGCACTAGTTGACTTGTGGCTCGGACATTATGCTTTGGGTCGCGTGTACCTGAAGGCAGAGGCCTTTACCGAAGCTTATTCGGAGTTTGAGTTATGCTTAAAACGACGAGGGGAAGTTCTTTCGATATTCTTCGACGATGTCCCCTCTTACAGGTATCTCCCTCCCTTATACTATTATCTAGGGAGGGCTCAGGAAGAGCTGGGCAGCCCTGCCGCTGCTGAATCCTACCAAAAATTCCTGTCTATCAAAGATAAAGGCGAAAGAGATCCTCTGGTTGAGGATACCCGTCGCCACCTTGCTGCTCTCTGATAAACCGGAAAAAGCAGACCACCTAGAGGGTATGGAAACTAAAAAAATACTTTTAAATTGAATTCTTAGTTGAGATTAATGTCTATATTTGACTGTGACGTAATCTTTAGCCGTTCCGCTGCCTGGGCTAATTCCTGTTATGTAAATATTTCTTGATTCAACGGCAATGGCTGTGGCCTCATCATCGCCAGAACTTTCATACCTGGCCACTAAGATCACACTTCCATCAAAGTCATATTTGGCGGTGGCATAATCATAGCTTGTACCATCTCCCTCACTTCTGCCAGTCACATAAACTCCTGTCGCATCAATGACCATGGCAACAGCTTCATCATGGCCGTTAATAGAATCATCGTAATTATATCTCTCAACCCACTGCTCAATCCCACCGTTTTCGCCGAGGTCATACATAATTGTGCAATAGTCAAAGCCTGTTCCGCTTCCTTTACTTCGGCCGGTCACATAGACACCTGATGAATTTACAGCAATCGCTGTGGCCACATCCTCGGCGTCACCAGGACCATTGTATCGTACTGCCCACCTTTCGGTCCCAGTGCTATCATACATCACTGTGCAATAATCGAAGCCTGTTCCGCTTCCCTGGCTCTTGCCGGTCACATAGATATTTCCAGCCAAATCAACGGCAATAGCTGTCGCTTCATCATCGCCACTTGCTGGACCATTATATGTTGCAACCCACTGCTCAGTCCCATCACTATCATACATCACCGTGCAATAATCGAAGCCCGTTCCGACTCCTTCACTTCGGCCGGTCACATAGATATTTCCAGACGAATCTACAGCAATGGCTGTCGCTTCATCAGCACCGTCTGCAGGACCATCATATCTATTGTCCCAGATCTGCTTTCCGTTACTGATATCATACATGGCTGTGTAAAAATCATGGTCTTTTTCGTCGCTTCCCAAACTCTCCTCACTCCTGCCAGTCACACAGACACCTGATGAATGAATGGCAATAGCGGTGGCCACATCATTCCCATTTCTGCGACTATCATACTTTTCCTCCCAAACCACATCTCCAGAGCTGTCATACTTTACAGTGTAGTAGTCAGCGTGTTTTACAGGAATCCCTCGATAGCTATAACCGGTCACATAAACATTGTCATTATATGCAATCATAGAAGTAGCAAAATCACCTTCATGCGAAGGACCATCATACCTTGTAATCCATTCCTCATTCCCAGAACTGTCGTACATGACTGTGGCATAATCTTCTCCTGTTGTTTTTCCTGTACTGTAACCGGTCACGTATACTTTGCCATTGTCTGCAGCAATAGCAGACGCCTCCTCATCGCCATTTACGGAATCATTATTGTATCTTTTAACCCATTCTTCTTTGTAAGCTGCATAATCCTCCCCCGTCTGGTTAGCACTTACACTGCTGTATTCTCGACTGGGAGGATAGAAAAGGTAATCATCCTTTGACGGAGTCACTGTCCCTGTCCAGCCAAGGTCAACTTTAAACTCGTATTTGCCATCTCCATCCGTAGTCGTTGTCATGGGATCTCCGGATGTTCCTTGCGCTTCCATCGTAACTCCCTCCAAACCACTGCCTTCAAAAGACACTGTGCCAGAGATAAAAATACCAGAGGGCAGGATTGTAATCATTAGCGGCTGAGTAGCATATTGCTGGTCTGGTGTGCTCGAATCCCATACTTGGACTTCAAAGGAGTATTCACCTTCAGCAGTGGGGACACCATAGATTTTTACAGTATCTGAGTTTCCCCATGGATCGGGGTCATCGATGGGTTCAAAAGTCAAGCCGGGTGGCCAAGCTCCACTATAATCCCAAGTATATGGTCCTATCCCCCCAAAGGCCTTTATATAGGCCTCGGGTTTTTCCGGATCTGGTGGGTATGACACCCCTACCAGTCCCTCAGGCAGAGATAGGGTGAAGACTTTCAATTCAGTTGTCGAAACTGCAATTGCACCTGTAGCTGTGTTGGGAGCATGGGAGGTGACTCCGACACCAACACTCTGTGTAAACTGTTGGGCAGCCCTCATAGCTTCCGCAGCACTAAGACCAGAACCAGAATTACTAATGATCCGGAGGGTAATGATCGCCTCTTCTTTTGGCGGCAAGGCAAAGGTCGCGTTCTCTATAGCAGAATTCCCGAGGTCGGGATTGACGAGGTTTACATCCTCAACATTGAGATCGATGATAGAAGGGTTGACGAGGTTAACCAGGACCGCATGGTGAGGAACCTCTTTCAAGGCACAGTTCACGCCATCTGTCCCAGGCGTCGTATGGGCTCGGTAAATGATAAGTTGGGCGTAAAGACCCTCTGGCAGCGATTCTGGAGCAACACTCCTAAAAGTATAAGAAGACGTTGTGTTGCCATCGTTTTTGACCGTCCATTGAACATCGGTGACTACCTCTGGGTCTGAGACGCTGGAATTGACAAGGTTGGCATTCACGAGGTTCACACTGTCGTATATACTGGGATAGATAAGGTTGGCATTGACCAAGTTGGCATTGACAAGATTGACATTAGTAAAGTTGAAATTGACAAGGTTGGCATTGACAAGGTTAGCATTGGGGATGTTTTCATTGACGAGGTTGGCATTGACCAAGTTGGCATTGACAAGATTGACCTCGATCGGAGTACTATCAACAACCGGATCGTGGGTCTCATCACCTGGATCGACGACTGGATTTGTGGGGTCAGGATTTAGAACAATAAAGCTTTGAAAACCACCTGGCTTTTCATTTCCTTGTTCATCGAGTTCTATGACCTCGATTCTCACCGATTCCTCTGGATCAGAGGATTGGACAAATACCGGCCTTGAGATGGAAGAATGGGGTGCAATATTGACCGGCAATGAATCAACNNAAAGCTTTGAAGACCATTATCTATAATTTCTCCGTATTCATCGGTTTCTTTAACCTCGATTATTATAGATTCATCTTGATCAGAGGACTGGACGAATACTGGCCTTGAGATGGATGAATGGGGTGCAATATTGACCGGCAATGAATCAACGACTTCACCAGATTGATAAAATGATGCCTGGCCATATTGAGGTTGCTCGAGAATGATTAACTTAAAGTATTTAACAACTTCGTTTATGTTTTTCACGCAGATGACAAAGGCCCGTTGAATATCTAGAGATTTAGTGTTTCCAAAGGAACCAACCTCTATTCCTGGGATAATGCGAGAGGTGTAAACATTCTGATTTCGCATCCCGGTTCTATCCGGACTTGAACATATTCCTGGAGTTGGAAATTGCTCGGGTTGAGAAGAATTCGGTGGATTATAAATCGTCCAGTCGCCGTAAATAGGTGGACGCACATCGCGGTTATCGGTCCAGGTAACGTGAAAAATGGACGGGTCCCCTAACTCTGTGTTGAACCGCCATTCTCCGGCCTTGAATAAAAACATAGGCGAAGGGCAAATATCGATATAGTCTCCGATGAAGGGCACTGTTCCCTGTTTGAAAAGAGGGTAGTTGGGAGGATTAAACTGGGCCTGGTGACACGTTCCATCATTTTCCATGATCCAATAGTATCGAGAAACCTGGATAGAGTCGTTGAAACCAGGATTCATTCCCGCGCTGGCCTCTGCAACCCGAACATCCACGGTNNACAGGGAGGGTAATGATCATCGCTGATATAATCTTCCCAATGAGGACACGAATTTCCGGCCACATCTTCCCGAAAATCATACCAGGCCATCATCAATTTGCCTGCGGCAAACGTTAATGAGGGCATGATCTGATGACCACGGCCATTATAGTCATCGACTAGCTTTTGACCGGACCAGTTCTTACCATGTTTACCAGTAATGATAACGATACGAGCATCTGCGCCTGCATTTTCTTTTAGACTAGCGTCCCGTTCTGACCAGGCCAAATAGACATTGCTGCTTTTATCCACGGCTATAGTCGGGTAGGCATTAGTTCGAAAGGAAGTTGTGGTCGTACCCTGATCAAAGGGATTGATCTCAGCTGCCACAGTAGCCTTAGAGAACTTCTGACCGCCATCTGTTGATTTACAGAACATGATAGCGTCAGACTCGCCCTCGGAAGCAAACCTTCGCCAGGCAACGTAAATGTTACCGTTACTCGGGTCAACAGCGAGTGTCGTCCCCTGATTGATACGCTGGCTTTCGCTCAGCTTGATGGGGTGCTCCCAAGTGTTACCGCAGTCAGTGGATCTGGCGAAAAGTATCTTATTATGAACATCTTGGGCTAGATCGCCCAGAAAGAGGCTGTAAACAATATAGACGTTATGCCGAGGAATCTCTTGTCCACTAACCAGCACTGTTCCGTTGTTCCCTGGTTTGTCAACCGCAACCCAAGGCTTATCAGCAAACTGTCCGCTCGTTCCCTCATCAATGATTTTAGTATCTATGAACTCTATTGGATCATTTAAGGGATCAGGATCTTCGATGTCGTTGTTATCGATGTAGCGAGCCACAAAAACCACGCTTCTGCCATGTTCCTCTCGGTTAAAGGCGATTCCGCTGTAATAAAAAAGTCCGTTGGCACCTGCGCGTACGGTTGGATCGGCAGCTGCCTGGAATCCATAGAGTGGAGAACTCATTCCTTCGTCTGAAATGTCTTGTGGATATCCAGGAAGAAGGGTGCTCATCCAGGACTCGCCGCCATCAAAGGATTTGAACACGCCCAGCCAGGCATCTCCGGCAGCAACGCCTTCGGGGAGCCCGGGTAATTCCTCTCCTGGGATTGGCATTTCAACCGTCCGGTAGTCATTGGCTCCGGCAAGGAGATGAAACGGATTGCGGGTGGAGACAGCCATGGATGGTTCGTTTTGCCGTTGCAGCCAAGGATCGCCTCCAGGCAAGGTCTGCCCTTCAACCATGTTCACGTTTCTTTCCGCAACCTGTGAGTTGGTGGGAATCCAGGCCAGCATAGCCAACAAAAATGTAAACAAAATAAGGAAACATAAACGACGCAGTGACATGATGCCCTCCATGATGGAACTATCTTATCTTACTCTAACACTCTATGAGCGCCAGAAATTCCAGAATCCACCTGTCCTTAAATAGGGTGATGATTTAAATGCAGGTGAATCTTTTGGATTGAAGCTCCTCCTCTCTTGAGGGAAAATTTTCCCTCTAGCTTTTGATTTTCCCTAAATTCTATCTTTTTCTATGACAACAAAAATGCTTTGACTGTATATCATTTGAATACAGGAGTGTCAAGGAAAAAAATCAATAAAATGTACAAAAATGACACATTTTTTTAGTAATCGGAATCAAACTGCGCTATCTGATTGATAAAAAATAAAATAAGCCTATATCTCACCTAACTGAGCAACACCATAATAGATGGAATTGAAAAGATACTTGAAAGTGGCATGCGCTTGTCCCCTGTAGAGAACAGGAAATCCGATGAGAATGATTTTGCCCTTGCCATAAGGAACATCCGCAAGAGCGCTTTTATCGTATAAATGATCTTCACCAGTTACCCAACCGCTCAATAGGGGATTATGGACAGGATATTTCAACACGCTCTTTCCTTCTTTGACTTCAAGAACAGGGCTTCTCCGGAAGAAAACAGCTCCATCTCTATCATATCCATAGGCGATGGGATGTGAAGTATCATTCAAAACCTTAAGTATTGAACCGGGCACAAAAAAGTCCTTCCTGTCTACATCCGCCACCCTGTTTTCTATGGTTAAATACAACCGCTTCAGGGCAAACTCAGTAGCCGAGTTCAAAGTAATGAGCGTTCCGCCTGCCTGGATGAATTCCTTAATATTCCTCTCCCCGATTTCACCGATGCCTCCGGAGTATTCAGGAGGAATGCGCTCTTCAGAAATCCCGTTCATAATGACGTCTTCTTTCAGATCAGGAAAGATGATGACGTCAAAATCCTGGTTGAGGTTTCCGCGCCTTATATCTTTATTGTAAATGCTTTGAAAGGGGAACTCATACTGTTCCAGGATCCATCTCGTCCAACCTTCATCCATAGAAGCTGTCCAACTTTTGTACAACCCGAGCCTCACTTTTTTCAACTGAAGGGCTTTTATATTGGGCTTAGTCTTAATGCCCTGAAATCGGACGTGAAGGTCTTTGACGATGGATTGAAGGTCACCTAGCAAGCCGTTCTTTTCCTGAATTATCATCGTTCCCTGAGGATAGGAATTCCCATCAGCTTCAAACTGTTCTGCACCCCAGAAGACTCTGTATCCCTTTTCTATTAATCTATTCAATACGACCAATTCATCATTCGTCGCATGTCCCCAGACGTAACCGAAAACATTGTCCGCTGCCTCTATTTTTCCCTCAGGCTTTTTTATTTTATCCGGCAATTCAACTTTAGCCTCAAAAGGCTTCTCAACTCGAGCAACATCAACCCCCATCAGGAGCGGCAGAGTATGAGCCACCACATCATACGGAGTTTTGAGGGGACCTCCTGGATACTCCCGGATATCAGGGTAATCCTGACTCTCGAGTAAAGCCTTGGCAAATCCCCCGTATGGTTGGGCCGTATAAACAATATAGGTTCCTTCTGGGTATTGATATCCATCTGCCCAAAAGGATTCCTGGGCTCGATGAATCTCAACCCCTCCCATCCTCAGCACCTTCATCATTTTTACCGCCGTGGATAAATCCCGCTGTTTAGCAGGGACGAGAAAAGCAAAAGGAGGCTCTGTCCTGGTGACAGCTTTTCTATGTATCCGGTAAAAGTTCTGAAGCCAATTCTCTCTAAGCCTAGCTGCATTGGTTAACACAGCTTCTGCTGCAGAATAATCATATTCCACAATATCCCTCAGCCTCCATTGGCCTCCTTTCCAGGGCAGCGGCATTTTAACCGATGGCTTCTTAACAAAATCTTCCAGTTCTTCAAATTTGATGGTGATCGGGGTGGCGATTTTCACACTGGCCAGCTCGGTCAGGATCCTGATGCCTCCATGATAATGATGGTAAGCCCGGGCCGGCGTCCAGGCATCGAACCAGATGCTGTGCATCACCCCAGCTTTTCCATCAGCCGTCATTTTAGAGGCGATAAAAGCTCCCATCATAGCCACTTGCTGCCGCAGGATGGGATCCACATTAGGCTCAAAGGGGTCGACGTAGGGGGGGACAAAAATCCTGGCCCCTTTGCTTCCCATCTGGTGCATATCAAGAATGATCTGGGGATGCCAGGCATTGTGGATCTGGATCGTAAGCTGAGATTCGACCTGAGTAAACATATACCAGTCCCGATTATTATCATGACCCACGTACTCATGATAAAGCCAGGGCATGCGGCTCCCTTCATACTTGGTTCCCAGATACTTCTTATACCAATCCACAACCATCTGGATTCCGTCCGGATTATGCATGGGCACCAGCAACAAGATGACGTTATTCAAGATTTCATGAGTATTTTTGTCATTTTTCGTCGCCAGGTCATATGCAAGCTCCATGGACATCTGAGAGGCGCCAATCTCAGTGGCATGAATGGAACAATTGACCATCACCACAGCTTTGCCCTCGGCAATGATTCTTTCAGCCTCCCTTTCCGAAATTTTTCGAGGATCAGCCAGTGACAGCTGATACTGGCGGAATTTTTCAAGATTTCTGTGATTCTCCGCGGAAGTTATGATGGCCACTACAAAAGGATTCCCTTGTGTGGTTTTGCCGACTTCTTCTAACAGGATTCTGTCGCTCGCTTCAGCAAGCTTTCGGAAATAATCGACGATTTGATGCATATCCGCGACTTTCCTGTCTGCACCCACCTTAAACCCTAAGGCTTCTTCAGGCTTTGGAATCTTGGCCAAGACGACCTGACTGACAATAAGGAATATCAATATCCCTCTAAATATCTTTATCGGCCTCATATTCTCACCTCTCAATATCTTATGATATGAAACATTATAATCAAGTCAGGCGCCGATTATAATGTCAAACTCCGCTCTCGCCTGTCTCGATGTCAGCTTGAAGTCCAGAGTCTTTTTATATACCATAAGAAGGGAAAAAATATTAAGATTTTCTCCTTCTCCTTTAACTCAAGATGGCCAAGAATTTCGCTCGAGATTTTTATGACATCCAACGGCAACAATGGAAAAAAAGCCTTTTTCTCCTCATTGTGTTGTTTGCCTTCTATTTCTTGGCCATCGGTCTCGTCAGTGCTGTCTTCATAATCAGTATCACGTTCTTTTTATCCGCTAGATTGTTTCCGTCAGGAAACTTCTTTACGAATTTCATCCTGATCAATGCTGGTCTTTCAATCTTCATTGCCTTTTTCCACTTCTATGATGCCAGGAAGTTCGGAGCGAGATTCATCCTTAAACGACTAGGTGCCTCTCCGCCAGACTCTTCTGACCGCTACCATAAACGATTCGTCAACACAGTGGAAGAGATCCGGATTGCCAGCGGATTGCCCAAAGTGACTCCTTATATCATCCCTCAGTTCGCCGTCAATTCTTTGGCTCTGGTGGGTTCTGATAAAACACCGATGATCCTAGTCACCGAGGGTTTGCTCGGGGAATACACGAGAGACGAGCTTCAGACTGTGATCGCTCATGAACTGGCCCATATTATCCGTGGAGATGCTTTTTATATCACTCTCGTTTGCTCGCTGGCCAACATGTTCGAACGTTTGAGAGAGGCATTGGAACCAGATGATAGCCCGCCTGGAGGTGCTTATGACCCTGAGGCAAGGACAGGAGGCCCTCCCCTTCTCTATTTTGCCGCCACCTTTTCATCGATAATCATGCATCTCTTAAGCATGCTTATTAGCAGGGAAAGAGAGATCCTGGCCGATGCAGCCGCTGTAGAGCTGTCCAGAAACCCCAGAGCTCTTGCCCGCGCGATCTATAAAGCTCACCTGAAAAATTCCTTTGTGGGAGATTTTAATCTAACGTACAGCCCTCTGTTTATCGTACCGCCTGAATCGACCGCTATCAGAGAAGGTTTTCTGGGCAGGCTTTTCAATTCCCATCCTCCCCTGATGAAAAGAATCCGTCTTCTAGCCGATATGACAAAAACGAAACCAGTCCAAATCATCGAGGACGTATGGAGAATCAGAAGGGCTCGAGAAAAAGCCAGGACCACTTTGTACTCCCCAGAAGAAGCCAGACAAGGAAGGACACCCTCAGCCCAGCCATCCGGAGATCCATCCCCGCAGGCGGCTAAGATTTGGTCCATCAGGGACCCTAAAGGCACCTGGCAGGGACCCTATTCGATAGAAGAGCTCCTTTTTCTTCGGATTTTTACTCCCATGATATGGATAAAGAACCTCCAGGAGAGGATTGAAGCGCCAGCTAGAGAATTCCCTCAAATCCGTACGGCGCTCCGCAATCTAGCCCAGAAAAAGCCCATCGATCCTGCTAGACAAAACCGCTGCCCCCGCTGTCGTCTTACTCTAGGTGAAGATTTTTACGAAGGTGTGGCCCTCAAAACTTGTCGTCGCTGCCGGGGAAAGCTGGTCGATGCAGGGGTGATGGAACGCATCATTACCAGGAAGGAAGTTGCCTTCTCTGATCACATCATCAAGAAAGCCAAGGATTTCGAACACAGGTTCATGCAAAATCCTTTCCTAACCGCCAAAGCGATTGCCAGAAGATC
Source organism: Candidatus Aminicenantota bacterium (assembly GCA_011772495.1). GTDB lineage: Bacteria > Acidobacteriota > Aminicenantia > Aminicenantales > Aminicenantaceae > WVZL01. The sequence continues at coordinate 119,611 of WVZL01000009.1, read as the reverse complement.
TTCCCGGATTTTTTGCCCGAATTGTGGTTCTCGAATGCTACCTCGTCCCTACACCTACCAGTACATCATTCCGGTGGACAAATGCCTCTCCTGCCATAAAATCTGGTTCGATACCGACGAGCTCGAGATAGTCCAAATCCTGACGGAAAAGAAATAGACGCCCCTGCGTCACCATGAGATGGGGACATGAGATGGGGACGGTTCTATTTTTAAAATAGAAAGCCCAGCAGCTTGAGACTCTATGTAAGAATAAAAAAAAGAACCGTCCCTACTCTTCGCAAAACTAAAGTACGACTTCTGAATCCTGAAGCTATTAAGAATTACCAGTACCTTTTTCCTGCGATGAATTTATCAATGCCCTGTCTTTTTATCTTGCGAAGATTCTTCAGAGGAGCATCATCGTGAACTGGCTTTAAGAAATCGAATTTTTGGCAAGTCTCAATTTCCTCGCACTCCCAACAACCGGCGAAATTCTTCTTTTGACAGCACTTTCGGACTTCACAATAGGTCGTGGCACTCTCTTGCCGACATTGAGTTCTACAGCGCAATGTGACCATTGCTCCCAGGACTTCATCAAAGTCTTGGTATTTCTTGAATGGCTTGACGACTTCTGAAAGCCACTCGGCAGCTCTATCAAATTTCTCCTGCTTTAATTTCTTCCTTAAATCTTGGGCTAAGTCTGCAATTTCTCCCTTGTACCCTGGACAATCTCCACAATAAAGCCCACAGTAGGCGACCAAGTCTTTACTTTCTGCCATTTTTCTGTTCCTTCTTCCTTAATTTCAATTCAACTCCTTCCGAAGTCGCATATTCTTCAAAAAATGCCCTAAGAATTTGCGCCCGAGTCTTAAGATTGCCTGACCTGATTTTGCGATCTCTCAGGCTCTTTTTAACCTTTTCTAAAGAGGTCTCTAAAGCTTCTACAGATAGCAAACTTGCGGCCAGGCAATAAAAACTCTTTGACCTTCCCTCATTAAAGCTCTTTAGCATCGTTTTGAGGAGCTTAATCCTTTTGTTTTGTTGCTGTATGAATTTTTTAAGGCCGTATTCCTTTATAAAAGTCATATTGGGATAGACCTTCCGATAAGTCGCAAAAGAGTCGTATTCTCCTCCATCAATCCCGAGAGATTCGAATTTTGAGCAGGGAAATTCATCGCATTGGGCGCAAACCTCAAGGTTTTTCTTCTTCACACAACAGGTAATGTAGGAGCAGGAAGGGTGTTTATTGAAGAAATCCGGGCCACAGCACCCAGGACATCTCGAAGGGCCGACAGTATAATATCTCGGACACAGGCCGCAGTCGAGACCACAACATCCAAGAATAGGATAGAGCTTTACAGGTTGTTCTTTCATTTTACTGCCTATGCATTGGTGGCTAATTCAAGAAAAGGATAATATAATAAAACAAAGCTAGGTTCAAAACAAGAAAATGTGATAGAACCTTTATAAGAGATTATGAATTCTGTTAATACATATTATTCGCAGAAATTATCAGCCGAAAAGCTAAAGCTGTGCTACGAAATCGCACCTCCCCGGGCAAAACAATATCTCGAAGCTGAGATAGATTTCATTCTAGAAAAGATAAAACCTTCTGACATGGTCCTGGAGCTCGGCTGTGGCTACGGCAGAGTCCTCGAGAAGTTGTTGGCCAAAGCAAAAACCGTGGTAGGCATCGATACTTCCTGCTCCAGTCTGCTCTTAGCAGAGCAAAGACTGGGTCATGCTACCGCCTGCTACCTTTTCGCTATGGATGCTGTAAAACTTGGATTTGGCGATCGGCTGTTTGACCTGGTATTCTGCATTCAAAACGGCATCTCGGCTTTTGGAGTCGATCAGCGTAGATTGATTGACGAAGCGATACGAGTTACATGTTCGGGAGGTACGGTCTTTTTTTCCAGCTATTCAGAAAACTTCTGGAAGGATCGGCTCGCCTGGTTCCGGATTCAATCTGAACATAACCTCATCGGAGAGATTGATGAGGAGGCCACTGGCCATGGCACTATTATCTGCAAAGACGGCTTCAAGGCCACAACTGTAGGCCCCGATGATTTTGCTTCCCTGGCTTCCCATCTGGACATCAAGCCCATAATCACCGAAGTTAATGGTTCCAGTATTTTTTATGAAATCCAGGTGAAGCCTTAAAAATGATAAAAATTCTGGTTAAACCCCTAACCAGGAACTAAACAGAGCATTATGATAAAGAGTCTGTTCATGAGCAGAAAAAAGGCCAAGAAAACGATAAACAAGCAGAAATTATGGCTCATTCTTATTCTCGGTCTGGCTTTGATACTACGCTTGGGGCACTGGCTGGCAGTAAGGGATGACCCCTTCATCGCCCAATTGATTATGGACAGTCATGAGTATGACCGCTGGGCCCAGGAAATCGCGGGAGGCAATTGGCTGGGCACAGAGATCTTTTTTCAGCCTCCCCTATACCCTTACTTTCTAGCTTCCATCTACAAGATTTTCGGCCGCAACCTCGATGTGGTATATCTCCTGCAGATATTCCTGGCTGTAGGAGGATGCTATGCTCTTTACAGGGCAGGAAGAAAGCTTGCCAGCCCGAAAGTCGGGCTCGCTGCGGCAGCCCTGGCAGCAGCCTACGGAGTTTTTATCTTCCACGATGTTCAGATTATTAAGGAATCGCTGGCGGTAACTATAGTCTACTTTCTATTGTGGGTGCTGGTAGAAGCGCGAGAAAGCCAAAAAATTCGAATCTGGCTTTTAGTTGGGATGATCTGCGGAGTGCTCGCTCTGTTGCGAGAGAATACTTTGCTGGTTGTACCTATCTTATTCCTTCTCACTTACAGCCCAGGCGAGAAAATGCATCTTCTCCTGCAGAGAAGCGGAACTCTGGTCTTGGGAGTCGTTATCATCCTCACTCCAGTCGCCTTCCGGAACTGGTGGGTTGGAGGCCAGTTCTTGCCCACTACCTTCCAGGGTGGACCTAATTTCTACATAGGTAATAATCCTCATGCAAATGGCACCTATCAGTCGATTGTTCCAGGCAAGCATATTCCTCACTACGAGCGAACCGAGCCGACCAGGATAGCAGAGCAAGCAACGGGAAGGTCCCTAACTCCTCTTGAAGTTTCGAATTTCTGGTTCAAAAAATCTCTCTCCTGGGCAAAAAAACATCCCCTGGACTTCGTGAAGCTACAGCTAAAAAAATTCCTGATGTTCTGGAGTTGGTATGAATGGCCAGATGCTGTCGATTACTACTACATCAAGCAAACTTCCTGGATTCTGCACGTGCCTTTGATCGAGTTTGGCTGCGTATTTATTCTGGCTATTATCGGATTATGGCTTATCAAAGGTCGCCTGCGGGCCTTTTTTCCAATTCTGCTTTTTTTTCTCGCCTGGATGGTGACAACCGTGATATTTTTTCTTTTTTCCCGCTACCGACTGCCTGCTGTACCTGCCTTAATCCTTTTAGCAGCTATTCCTTTCGTTGAAACCTATGAAACCTGGAAAAAAAGGCACTTTTTACAGGCCGGAATACTATCTGTTATCCTGGTTCTGGCTTTCCTGGCGCCGCATCTCACTGGCTATAAGCCCCGACTGGACTTTGTCCACTACAACCTCGCTGTGCTGTATGAAGGTCAAGGACAGAATGAGAAAGCTGTTGAGCATTACCACCAAGCTCTCAGGTTTAATCCTGGTGACTTCCTCTCTTGTGTTAATCTGGGAAATCACGCTGTTCAACGTCGAGACTGGACCGAAGCTCTCAACTGGTACAAAAAGGCAGCAGAAATTGAGCCCAACTCTGATGGAGTTCATTGCAATCTGGGAGGGGCCTATGTTGCCCTCGGTCGCCTGGAGGAAGCAGAGACTCATTTTGAGCAAGCCTTAAAGCTCAACCCGAAGAACCGACTTGCTCTCCACAATAAAGCCATTTTACTGGCAAAAAAAGGAAAATTAGAGGAAGCTCTACAGCTCAATCAAGAGGTCTTAGAGCTCGCTCCTGATTGGGCCCCTGCCCTTCAATTTCGGGCCAGATTAGATCAATTATTGAAGAAAAGATAACAAGATCTCTTCTATTCAGGTTTGACCCTGTAATCAGGTTCCCATGAACTATAGACGGTTCCACCAACAGAGAGGAAAAGAAGGACAAGATAAAAATGACCAGAGGGGGGAACTAGGAAGTTCTTTTGATGATGACGATAGTCATATCATCCATCTGATCAGCCCCAGCGGTGAAGGAATCGAGTTCTTTACAAATCTTATCCAGAAGCTTCTGAGCAGACAGCTTAGAATTTTTCTTTAAGAGCTTTATGAGTTTCTCTTCAGTGAAATCCTCATTATCTTTGTTCCGGCTGTCCGGGATTCCATCGGTGAAAAGGAGAGCCGTATCTCCTACGCCTAATTTGACTTTTTTGACTTCGTAAGCAGTAGAAGGGAACATACCCAAGCAGAGACCACTGCTCTCTAGACGACGAGCATTTCCTTTTTTATCGAGGATAAGAGGAGGATTATGTCCGGCATTGACATATTTTAACTCGTTGCTCTTTTTATCCAACTCGCAGTAGAAAAAAGTTATGAAAATATTCGGAGCCGTGCTTTGATGGATGAAATCATTCAGCTTGGCTGCCATTTTCTGTATGTCGTAACCCGAGTGAGCTTCGGAATGAAGATGAGCTCTTAAAGAAGCCATGTTGAGGGAGGCACTCACTCCTTTGCCCGAAACATCAGCGATGACTATTCCCATCCGATTAGAATCAATATTGATAAAATCATAATAATCCCCACCCACTTGATAACAAGGGATATTAGTGCCCGCAATATCGAAATGTTCGGATTCAGGATTTTCTTTAGGAAGAAAATCCTTTTGAATCTGTGCTGCCAGCCCGATCTCCTTTTCCATCCTTTCCTTCTCGATGACTTGCTCATAGAGCTTGGCATTCTCTATCCTGACCGCAGCTACGTTGGATAAGAGAGTCAACAGCTTTAGATCTTCCTCATTAAATTGATTAAGCAAAGATATTCGATCTGAATAGATGATCCCGATGATTTCTTTATTATTATACAGTGGAACACACATCGCTGAACGGATATTGGATTCAATGATGCTCTCTTTAGCCTTAAAACGAGTGTCAGCTTGGGCATCAGAGGTTAAGACTGAAGAATTCTTATTGACAACCATATTGATTATGCTTTGGCTCACTTGAATCCTCTGATTCGCCAGACGCTTGTTATTGATACGGACCACTTTAGGTATGAGCTGTGCTGGATTGCCTTCTTTTAACATGAGAATCCCTCTGTCCATGGGAAGATTCTCGCTGATAAGATCCATGACTCGATCTAAAAGTTCATTTAAAGGCATATGAAGAACGAGTGCTTTGCTCACTTCGCTGATCACCGAAAGAGATTTATGCTCTGATTTAATCTTTTCCAAATCTAGAGACTTGGCTGTAGCTTTGATGGTCGTGCTGATATCAGGCTTTTTCAAAATATCTTCAAGATGCATAATGGTATTTACGTTTGAAGAGGTAGACGGATCATCCGTAAGTTCAACATTTGTGGATATTTCCTTATCGAAGACTATCCTGGTAGAACCAATAAGGATTTCATCGCCTTTTTGAAGCTCGATCTCAGCTTGAATTTTCTTGCCATTCAGGAAAATTCCGTTCTTACTTTGATTATCCCGAACCACATATTCCCCATTCTTGGGATAAATGAATCCGTGCTGGCCTGAACAAAATGGATCCGGGACGGTAATGTCATTATCGGGGGATCTTCCGATAGAAATCTTCTCTTTTCTGAGAGGAAAACGGAAAAAATCTCCCTTTTTCGGGTATACAAAAAGATTAGGCATTTTTCTAAATAAGGCTGATTATAGTCTCAATCATGTTGATTATAATCCCAAAGGGGAGAAGATTTCAAGCCAATTCCGCTTTTTCCAAAGTCTTTAGCATCTTGCTACATCTTCGCGCTTTATCTTCAAAAGGGACATCATCAATAAGAGGCAGCAGGGCTTCCTTTATTTCTCTCTTTAAGATGTTATCAAGAAGCTCGATTGAATAGTCTAAGGACTCTTTCGTTCCGGAACAAATATTTTGATAGGCTCGAATGATATCATCATGCGGATAGATTAAGCTCAATAATTCAAAAATATGTTTGAGAGACCGAGCCAAATTATTCTCCAAGTCTTTAGCCAGATAAACTTTTTTCTCATCAGACATCAAATCATGCATTTCAATCAAAATCAGATAACTTTTCTTTATTACCGAGATGACCTCCGATAATATTATTTTTCTCTGAAATCGAAGTTGGGGTTTTTTTGATTTCATCTTATACAGAGCTTCGATGATTTCAGTTTCGACATCTCGGCTTTTCTTTCGCAACTCTAAGGTCAATAAATTTGCTGCTCTCTGAGTGCCAATCTGGAATATAATATCCGGGATTGCTTTTCGCAATCTTAGATCCTCATCGGGATCGCCTAAATAATCCTTTAAGGTTCCCGTGATTTTGGAGCCATATTCAACCAGAGCTTTGCTAGCGATTCTTTCTGTCCTCGGCTGGCTTAGATGCTGAACGAGAAGCGGAACAAACTCCCGACTCTTTAGATTTCCAGCACTCTCCACCGCATACCGAATAACCTCAGGTGATTCATCCTTAAGCAGCTGACTGAGGCTATGAATAACAGATGAAGAAGGTTCCATCATTCCCAGGACCTTAGCTGCCTCCATCTTAGAAATTTCAGCCTCTTGGCTCTCCTCGCTTATCACTTTATCAATGTGTTCGTTCATCAGCTGCTGGTAAACGTCGAGAGACATGATTTCTTTCACCTGTGCATCAAGAGCTTCATCTTCGAGTGAATCATCGGCTTCTGGCAGCAAAGTCTCTCCATCTAATTCAAGAAGTGAATCCATAGAACTCGCCAAGACCTCATCAGATTTATAAGAGATTATCTTCTTGAGCTCTGGGCTCAATTTTTCTTTCTTAAGCAAGTCAAAGAGATTCATCGCATACAAGACCGAGCTTCTCTTTTTGCTCTGGAGAGTATCGAAAACCAACTTTGTCATATCAATATCTATTTTTTCTCTTATGAATTTATCCGCATCCTGCCATTTTATCTCCAAGTTTCGTTTCACGATATTCACATACTCTCTGGTGATCAGGAGATTGAGAACTATCCAGACAAATATAAAAACGATAGCGATAAAGCTCATCTGTTTGATCGTGAATTGCAAAACAGAAAAAAACAGGAGGATGAGAAGCGCTCCGAACCCTTTAGCAAACTTGTTCACGAACATATCAATGAAAACCTTTGCCTTATACTTAATCTCAGGATTGATAGGGATGTACAGCAGCTCCCGTACAGATTGGCTGAGTGAATGAGCAAGGCTTTTATCCGTCCCTTTGATAAGAGCAGCCCAATAAATCATATACCCCAGAGGAAACAAGAAAATGGCCATTGAACCTATCAACAAGAAGAAAGGAGTAATCAGGAGAGCAGTTCGGATTCCAAAATTCTTCAAGATACGGTTAGTGGAAAAGACATGAAGCAGATACGAGAATATAAGCAGTATGGTGAAGAAAGTCCCTAGAAAAGCGGTCCTGGTATTCTGATCCTCGTACTGGCTTTCAATGATAAGGTTAAACTGGAAATCCACCAGAGTCGTCACCACAATCCCAGCCACCACAATCCCGCACAAGAGCATCAGATGCCGATTCTTTCTCAATAGTTGAAAGCTTTTGCTGTAGGTGATTTTCGGTTTCTTCAGCTTTTTTAAGGCTTCAGTTCCCTCGCCACTTTCTACTTTTTGGAGCCTACTCACAAAATTGACGATTACCAGACAGAGGAAAAGCATAAGCGGACAAATCAAAAGCAGTTTTTCGGTTCCGATGCTCCTAGCCAGAAAGGCAGCCAGCAGTGACCCTTCGATTCCACCCAATAGTCCCCCGCTTACCAAGAAGCCGACCAATCTTTTGACTTGACGAGGATTATAAATATCATTGATCAGAATCCAGAACTGGGTGACCGATGTGATCATGAATATGTCTGACCAGACCCAGTAAACCATAGAAACCCAGGCCCATTGTTGCTTGAAGAGCAACCAGAAAATGAATAGATTCAGGATGAAGAAGACCAAGCTAAGAGATATGTAGAGCTGTCTTTTCATGGCCTGCAATAATTTGGAATTTAAAGTGACAAAAAAACCGATGACAAGAGCTGTCAGAAGATAGGCATAAGGAAGGTTCTTGGGCTTTAGCCATTCTAGATAAAGAGAGATCTTGACAGGTTTAATGACATAGGCAGATGAGGTAATGAGGAAGAAATAAAAAAACATGAGTAACGCAGTCGAGGTTTCTCCAGACCTGACATCAAAAAACTTTGATAAAAATTTTTGAACTGGACTCTTAGCCATAATCTCTCTTAAAGATTAGGAAAATTTCTTAGAAGATTTCGACACCTTTTCATTCTTTCCTCTAAGGAGAGGTCCTCGATAATCGGAAAGAGGATATCTTTGAGCTCTTTCTGCAAAGTATTATCCAGAAGCTCGACAGCGTAAGCGACTGAATCTTTTGTTCCGGTTCTTATATTCTGAAAAGCTCTGGCAATATCTTCGCGGGGATATATCAGTCCCAATAACTTGAACACATTCATCAAGACTACAGACAGATCCTTGGGTAAACCTTTTTTCATCTGCTCCTCTTTGGCCTCTGGTTTCAGATCGCAGAAATCAACAAGGATTTGGTAATATTTCTTAACTTCTTCAGCAATTTTTTTATTCATAACATCTTCTGAAAATTGAACATCTGAGTTTTCGGAACGAATCCTATCCATAGCATCAATGAGCTCATCATCCATTTCTCCCCCTGCTTCTTCCATTTCCCAAGACAAGAAATCTGCTGCCTCTTGGGTACTGATGCGGGCTAAGATTGACGCTACTTCTTTGCGCAGTTCAAGCTCCTCTTCAGGATCTCCCAGATAATCGGCCAGAGTGCCAGTTACTCTCGAGCCGAATTTTTCAAGGGCGATACTGGCATCTTCTCTGGTTACTGGACTAGAAAGCTTCTTAACCAAGAGTGGGACGTACTCTCTCTTCTTCATCCTGGCTGCACTCTCCATGGCATACCTGCTCACTTCAGGCGACTCATCCAGCAAGAGTTCATCAAGTTTCTGGACTAGAGGAGACTGGACTTCCATTAATCCCATGGCCTTGGCTAATTCCATCTTTGCAGTTTCACCCTCACGGCTTTTATCGACCAACACTTTCTCTACATAGCCCTTCATCACTTCTTGATAAACGTCCAGAGACATGATCTCCTTGATGTCCTTTTCTAAGGTTTCTTCACCTATAGATTCTTCAATTTCAGGAGATAAAAGTGCTTCGCCCGACTCGAAAAGTCCCCCCAACGAAGAAACCATGACTTCATCCGATTTATAAGAAATTAATTTCTGGACTTCAGGAGTGAGTTTATCCTGCTTTATTAAATCGAAAAGATGCATAGCATACAAGACTGAACTCCGATTCCTGCTTTCAATGGTATCGAAAACCAATTTCGTATAATCAACATCCACTTGGTCAGCCACTAATCTATCTGCTCGATCCCACTTCATCTCCAATTTCTGCTTGATCGTATCGGTGTATTCTTTGCTGACTTTGAGATTAAAGAAAATCCAAGCGACAATAAATACAAAAGAAATAATACTCACGATTTGTACTCTGCGTATCCAGAACTCAGGAGGAGGATAAAAGAAAAATATAAGGAGTATCAAGGCACCGATCCCTTTGGCAAACCTGTTGAGAAACATGTCGATGAATAATTTGGCTTTGGTCTTCAGCTCTGGAGAGATGGGAATATAGAGAAGCTCCCGCACCGACTGGTTTAGGGAAAAAGACAGGCTTTTGTCGCTACCTTTGATGACAACCGCAAATAAAAGACCAGGCCAAATGGCAATTCCCAGAGTGCAGAGGAACAAAATAAAAGGAAAAAGCAGAAGCGTAATACGAATGCCGTAGCGTTTAATAAGATTGCTGGTCATCAAGAGTTGAAGAAAAAAAGGAAGCACTAGCAACCCGGCATTAAAATATCCAAAAAACTCAGCCATATCGCTCTTCCTCTCCAGTACGCTTTTGACAACAGTGTTCGACTGGTAATCAACAAATGTAGCCACCATAAAAGTGAGAATCACGACCGCAGACAGTTGTATTAAGAATCTGTCTTTTCTAACGGTATTAAAGCTATCTAAGAAACCCACTTTAGCTGGTTTTCGCTCTTTTTCTTTTTCTTTAATATCTGCTTTATCAGGAGGAAGGCTAGTTTTTCTCTGCCAGATGAATATATAATTGACAACAAATCCACTGAGGATAAGGATTCCAGCAGGAATAAGAAGCAGATGATCAGGAATAGCTCTAGCTAATAAACCGGTTAATAATCCTCCTAAAACACCTCCTAAAAGCCCTCCGCTGCCAAAGAAGCCAATTAACCTTTTTGCTTCTCTGGGATTAAAAAAGTCATTCACTAATAGCCAGAACTGGGTTACGACAACAACGACATAAATATTTGCCCATACCCAGAAAGCATAGGGCATCCAAGCGTACTCTTTGATGAAAAATTCTCTCGAAAGAAGACAGGTCACGATGAAAAAAGTCAGGCTGGAGATTATTAGAATTCTTCTATGAACCCTGACTTGAAGCTTGGAATAAAAATGAATAAAAAATCCCATAATTACGGCTGTCAAAAGATAGGCTATGGGGAGTCCCAGCGATCCAACATCTTCCAAATACTCTGCATTTCGAACGGGCTTAATGACGTAGAAGGGAGCCATGATTAGGAAGAAATAAAGAAAGAGGAGGAAAACGATGATTTCTTCGCCTGGCCTGATATCTACGATGCGCGATAGAGCTCTGTAGAGGCGATTTTTGGCCATTTAACGACTCAACAAGAGAACTTGTGACGAGGGCTAATCTTTAATAAAACTCTCCAAGGCTACCTCTTCATCTTCGAATATTTCAAGGACTTTGGTCAGCATTGTAACCTGGAAAATGAGATAAAGCTTCTTGGAGATTTTGGCGATCTTCAGCTTCCCCCCTAAATTATGAGTAGAAATATAGCTGGCTAGAATTTCTCCCACACCGAAGCTATCGATGAATTCAACATTTTTAAAATTGAGGAGAATGTTTCTTTTTCCAGTATCCAACTGATCTTTGACCAGCTGGTGAAGGGTCACATCTGACACATCCGATCTTCTTATTTCTCCCTCAATGTCAAAAATGATAACATCGCTTTTTTCTCTTGCACTTATTTCCATCTTTTCCCTTTCTTTTAAAAAATCTTATTTTTTGTCTATTTCTACTCCGTAATCTCAACAATCATCTGGAATCTCATCCTATTCCTATTCTCTCTAGGTCTCCTCTGCCCACCTTCCTAGCTTTTATCAAAAGTCCTATTCAAAGTCAATCTAAAATAGCACGTAATAATATGAATCTCACCAATTGTTCTTGGTAGTAGTGGTAAGAAAATAACAATCCGAGAGAGAATATTCAAGTTTCAACCAGCAAAAATATATTCTTCGCGTTACATTCAGCCCTGACTATTGACAACCCTCCTTAATCGTTTATTATAAAGAGTGATGAATAAAATTTTGCCTAAAAGTACACCATCTTAGATGGGAATCAAGATAAATCATGAAAAATAGCTACCTTCACTACCTATGGAAAAAACTTAGGCCGACGCTCATTTTTGCACTTTTGGTCTCTTTCTTTTCCATTTATCTCCAGGCTGCTAGCATACAGTGTGAATGGACAGGTATTGAAAAAATTGTTGCCGTGGGAGATTTGCACGGCGATTATAAAAATTTTATAAGAATACTAAGGGGAACAAAAATAATTGATAGAGAACTCCGCTGGAATGGCGGAAAAACTCATCTGGTACAGATCGGAGACATCATGGACAGGGGTCCCGAGGCGAGAGAAATCTTTGAGCTGTTGATGCGCTTGGAGAACGAAGCAGAAGAAGTTGGAGGCAAAGTTCATGTATTGCTGGGCAATCATGAAGAGATGAATATCTCCGGTATCGCCTTTGATTATCAGGGCTATGTCACGGTGGAGCAATTCATTTCTTTTCTTCCAGATAAATACAAGCAGAGAAAAGAAAAAGACTTCGCCAAGAAGGAACAAAAAAAAGCTCTCCAGAGTTCGGGTTCAGGTTCCTTGTCTAGCAAAGATTTATTGGTTTATTGGAGGGAAATTAGAGATGACGCCCGACAAAGAAGAAATCATCCGGCACGAAAACAATATACATATAATTTCAACAAGACATACGGAAAATGGCTCCTTGATAGAAATGTAGTGATTAAGATTAATGATATGATTTTCGTCCATGGCGGGATCAGTGAAGAATTCTCAACTTGGAATCTGAAAGATATCAATAATCTAGCGCGTAGGGAGCTTGATGCCTTTCGACAGGCAATCGTCTTTTCGACTCCCCTCCAATCAAGAGTTCGCAGAATTGTGTATGAACCTTCTGGACCTTTATGGTACCGAGATTTGGCCCTAAGGGGCGCTGATTTTACAGAAACTGTGGATAAAATCCTCACCAACCTCAAGGCTAAAAACATGATCATAGCCCATACTCCTCGGAAAATTACAAACATGGATGATATGAGACGTTTCAATGGAAGAATATGGATCATCGATACTGGTATTGGAGATGCTTACGGCGGCAATCTCAGCGCCTTGATCATCAACAGCGGAGAATTCGATGTCTGGCCGCCAAAGCTAAGGAAAAAATAGGCAACTTCGTTTGAATATAAGAATATTCTAAATATAAAAGACAGCGCCAAGAAATGACTGCCAAAAAACAAAGCTCGGACGATAGAATTTTTCCATAATTTTGATAATGAATTACTCTCTGAAAATGAACTTCTTTTTAGGGGGAGCCTATGAAATATAAAATTACTTTAGCGACAATGTGTTTTCTTTATTTCTTTCTTGGATATTGGGATTTTTCTTTTTCCCAAACCACGCCTGAAATAAAAATGGAACAAAAAGAAATAGAGGATTATTTAAAAAAGGCCCAAGTTTGCCCAGGTAAACAAAGAGTTGGCAGAAGAACAGAGGCTTGGTTATTATGTCTGACCGATGGGAAGGTCGAGCGGAGAGGATTCTTCAGGGTCACTAACCGCACTCGACCCCACCCTATTCCAGACAGCTATAAATATGATCTTGCAGCTTACGAGCTAAATAAATTCCTTGACCTCAATATCGTCCCTCCTACCGTAGAAAGAGAAGTCGAGGGAAGGAAAGGATCCCTTGCGCTTCTTATCGAAAAAGCAATAACCGAAGAAGCTCGTAGAAATAATAATATTGAGCCTCCAGACTCGGAGCGTTTTAAAGATTCTCTAGAAGAATTGACAGTTTTTGAGAATCTGACCTACTCTAATTCTTATTGTGCGGAAAGAGATTTGCCTGATATTTTGATCATACGCAAAGAGAATTGGAAAATCTGGAGGGTAGATTTTTCTGAAGCTTTTGATCCTTATCCAGAACTCATCCCTGAATGTCATATCACGCGCTGCTCGAAAAAACTTTATCAAAATCTCCTGAAATTAGATGATGAGATCATCAAAACCAAGCTCAGCCTCTATCTCAATGATGCCGAAATCAGTGCTCTACTCGAACGTAAAAAAATCATCATCGAAAAGATAAAAAAATTAATTGCCGAAAAAGGAGAAGAAGCTGTGCTCTTCTCCTGAACCATCATGAGGCGATATATAAGATAAACGCATTCTGCTCTCTTCTGATCAACGTCTATCATCCTAAAATGAACCTGACCATAAATTGTGCATTATCCCATAATTATAATTAAATCAGTCTGTTAGAAATTTAAAAGACATATTTTTCAACAGAGTTTTTCACAGAAACAGTGGAAAATTTTCTCCTTAAGAGAACATAAGAATGAGAGACGACCTGAATAGTGTTGACATTCAATTTAGATTCAAATATATTGCATCTAAAAAAATGTCATCTCCAAGTGGAAAGTGCCTATCCTTGTCAATCTATAGCTTTTTAATAATGCTAATTCGAGGCTAAAACAAAGCAACTTCTATGAGTAAGGTATCTGGGAAGAGCAAAAGGAGGAGATTCAATGCAAGTTCCAGAAAATGAAGAAATAATGAAAAGCCAAAAAGAATCCGCTGGAATTTTCTATAAAATTCTAAGGCTGTTTACAGTCGTCTATCCGGGCGAAGCTCTTACCGCTTTTCTTTTAATGTTTAATGTATATTTACTTTTTATGGCTTACTACATCATAAAACCAGTAAGAGATGCTTTAATGTTGGAGCAGTGGCCTCCTGAAATCAAAAGTTATCTTTCTGCGGCTATAGCAGTTATGCTAATTTTTGTTGTTAAAATATTCAGCAGCATTGCTTCCAAATTCCCACGCCAAAAATTGATCACCTGGGTAACACTCTTTTTCATTTCCAACTTAGGACTCTTTTATGTTTTATATCTAGTAGGTGTTGGACCCGGAGCTATGGGCATCATCTTTTTTATTTGGGTAGGCATATTTAACTTGATTGTTGTTGCTCAATTCTGGGGTTTTGCCAACGACTTGTACACCGAGGAAGAAGGAAAGCGTCTGTTCCCTCTAATTGCTTTCGGAGCTACCTTTGGAGGTTATGCAGGAGGAAAAATTACAGATCGGCTTGTGGTACCTATAGGGGAATTTCAATTGATGTTGGTGGCAGGAGGAATCCTGGGAATTTGTATTTTATTGACATGGATTATTCATCAAAGAGAAATAAAAAGAGTCGAAGCAAAAACAGTTAAGGCCGACCAGAAAAAAGCATTTGGGGAAAAAGAACAGGAGAAGCCTCTTGAAAAGGGAGGAGCATTTCGCCTAGTTTTTAAAACGCGGTATCTTCTATACATTGCTTTTTTTGTGCTGATGATGAATTTCATCAACACCAACGGGGTGTATATGCTGGATACGGTAGCCAAAGATGCTGCAGTTAAGGCCATAGAATCAGGAACAGCGGGAGCATTAGATGAGGGACAATTTTTGACTAAATTCTTTGCTGGTTTCTATAATATCCAGAATCTCTTCGCTATGTTCGTCCAGCTGTTTATCGTGTCACGAATTTTCAGGTGGTTTGGGGTTAGGGTAGCGATTTTCTTCCTCCCTGCACTTGCCCTGGGAGGATATTTCTTTATAAGCTTTGGCGCATTTCTCGTATTGGTAAAATGGGTTAAAGCTTTGGAAAATGGTACAGATTATTCTCTTATGAACACAACCCGGCACTCCCTATTTCTCATAACTTCAAGAGAAGAGAAATACAAAGCCCAAGCGGTGACAAAAACCTTTTTCCACCGCTCCGGCGACGTATTATCAGCTTTTACTGTTTTTTTGGGTGTTACTTTTCTCGCTTTTAATGTTGAAAAATTTGCCGTTTCCAATGTCGTGCTAGTGGTGATTTGGATATTCCTCGGAATTCTTATTTTCAGAGAGCATAAAAAACTGTCAGAAAAAAGAGTTCTTTCCCCTGGAGAATAAAACATAACTTTATTTGATTTTCAAAAAAAATAGATTTATAGTATTAGAAAATTTGGCGGGAAAGCTTTGAGAGGGAGATGAGAAAATGAAGCGAAAATTTTTTATGGCCTTAATTCTGTTCCTATTCATTGCTCAAAGCTTTGCGGTCAATGCGCAATTCACTCCGCCAGAGATTACCCAGAGGCAGGTATGGGAAGAATTCCTCAAGACCGCAGAAATTGTTGAAGACAGGGACATAGGAGAAGGTGTTACTAAACCTAAAAGGCTTTTCTTGAAAAAAGGAGATAGAGAAGCATCGGGTGCCTGGAAAAATCCGAGCGGCAGGATGTACGGATTTCTGGAAGGATGGCAGTATGAAATTGCCGCTTATGAGATGGACAAGCTACTAGGATTAAATCTGATTCCCCCCACGGTCGAAAGAGAATTCAAGGGAAAAAAAGGCTCTCTCCAGTTATGGGTCGCGCTGGAAATGAGTGACCTCGATAGGATGGAGCAAAAAATTGACATCCCTCCTTCTAAAATAGACAATTGGAGCAAAATGAAATACCTAACCAGAGCTTTTGATAGCTTGATCGCCAACGAAGACCGAACTCAGGAGAATATTCGCTACACCAAAGATTGGCGTACGATTCTTATCGACCATTCTCGCTCCTTTCGTTCCTCTAAGAAATTCACTCAGCAACTCATGTTCGGAAAGGATGGCCTAAAGGGCGCCAAGCTTTTCAGAGTCCTTCCTCGGGAATTTGTGGAAAAAGTGAAGGCGCTAAATTATGAGTTAATAAAAAATGCTGTAGGACCCTATCTGAAAGACAAAGAAATCAAGGCCATCCTTATTCGAAAAGAGCTGCTTTTGAAAGAAATCGAGGAAATGATAAAAGAAAAAGGCGAAGGAAAGGTCTTGTATTAAAGCTGGCATTATTCTTTATTTCAAATAGATTCATGAGAAATCTCGCTGGAAAAGGAGGATAAAAGATGAAAAAAAGACTCATCATATGTTTTGCTTTGATAACTATCTTAGGATTCAGTTTCGTATCTATAGCCCAGTTCACACCAGAAGAAATAGCAGAAAGAGCTAAATGGGAAGATTTCCTTCAAAATGCAGAAGTCGTGGGCAAAGTGCAGTTGGGTGGTCGAGAAGCCGTGACTCAGCCCTGGAGATTGACTTTAGAAAAAGACGGAATCAAAAATGACGCCTTATGGAAAGATGCAGAAGGCCGGATGAAGGGGTATATTGAAAACTGGAGATGGGAAATCGCAGCTTACAGATTGGATAAGTATTTAGGATTGAACATGGTTCCACCTACCGCCGAAAGAAGGTTTCAGGGAAATCGAGGCTCCTGCCAAATCTGGGTGACAGCAGAGATGGACCTGAGAAAGAAAGCAAGGGAAAATATTAAGGTTCCGTCCTACAAAGTCTTCTATTTCAACAGGGCCACCTATTTGCACCGCGCCTTTGATAATTTGATCGCCAATGAAGACAGGCACCAGGGGAATATACTCATCACCAAGGATTGGCGTCTTATCCTCATCGATCACTCCCGTTCATTCCGAACCTCAAAAAAATTCACCGATAAACTCCTCTACGATGAAAAACACAAAGAAGGACCCAAGCTCATGAAGGAGCTTCCTCGTGTTTTTGTAGAGAAATTGAAGGTTCTGAATTTTGAGATTATAAAGGATGTAGTCGGGGAATATCTGACCGATAAAGAAATCGAAGCTATCCTGGTTCGCAGAGACCTTATACTCAAATGGCTCGATGATCGGATCAAGAAAGTCGGGGAGGATAAAGTTTTATACTGAAGAATCCGAGGCCTTAGCCTCTTCGATTTTTTTATACATAGTTAAAATATTCTGATCACTTTCCCTTTTATACTCAAAACCGTCCATCAGCTTGCGGGAAAGGAAGATTCCTAATCCTCCCACTTTCTCATTCCTGATGAGCTCTTTTATATCAGGGAGCTCTGCGCTTCTGGGATCAAAGGGAATGCCGTTGTCTCTGATTTCGAAGAATACCTTACCCTCTTTCTGCCAGGTGCTGATTAAAATATCCCCTTCCTCATCGGGATAGGCGTACCGGATGATATTCAATACGATTTCCAGAATGGAGACTTCAATTCTATAAAAATCTTTATCCGAGAGATTCGATTCCTTGAGGTTTTCCTTCAAAAAAACTCTGATTCTGTCCACCTCGGCCATATCATTCTTGACTCTTAATTTGTCTGTCATTGAGCGCAACAATCTTCCGCAGGTATTAATAAAACTAGCCTGAGATTTTATCAAAAAGTTAATCAAATGAGAAGGTTATTTGACTGACAAATTTATTTTTCCCTAAATTCTTTTTAAGATATTTCTCGTTTCCTGAGGTAAAGTCTGAATACTCATCGAGCTAATTGAATTTCTTTTTTATCAAAGAAACTCATTGCCCTTGCTGATGAAACTATTCCCATCGAAATTTTGATTGAAAATATAGATAAGCGATTATGAATTCAGCGTTGATTTCGGCGACAAGAAGCCCTTAAAGGAAAAAAAATTAAAGGCAAAAAGAGCAGCCAAAAAAGCCAAAAAAAAGTATGAGACAGATGCAACAGAAGGAGAAGTTGCTACACAAGAAGCGAAGCTGAAAAAGAAATTAATAAAGTTCAAATATTCAGTTGAAGTCATATACAATGGAAAGAGATTGACAGCTGATCCTGATTTAGATATTCAACCTTAAGAAACGCTACCCGACATAACGTCTAGTTCCTATTCTGTTTTTTGCCAAAAGGACAAAATCGTGGTATAGAAGTATGTCCTCTTGGAGATGTCAAGCCAAAATCAAAGAATAAACGAATTTCGAATAAGATTACTCCACTGGTTTCGGGATCATCACCGGAAACTTCCCTGGCGCGAGACACAGGATCCCTATAAGATCTGGATTTCTGAAATCATGCTCCAACAGACCACTGTTCAGGCAGTTCTGCCTTATTACAGGAAATGGGAGAAACTGTTTCCAGATATGGAATCACTAAGCCGGGCTCCTCTCCAGAGGGTCCTTAAGGCCTGGCAGGGATTGGGCTATTATCAAAGAGCTAGAAACCTTCATAAAGCTTCGAGAATAATGAAAGATAAATTCGAAGGGAAAATTCCATCAGATTATGATGAATTGAAGAAGTTGCCCGGCTTCGGCCCTTACACGACAGCGGCTATCATGAGCTTCGCTTTCGATAAAACTTATCCAGTTGTGGATGCCAATGTGCGCCGGGTTATTATCAGACTAAGAAGGATTCGACAGAAAGCCTCCCCAGACGACAAGGCTCTACTCCCCTTTCTCCAGACTCAGCTTCCTCTGAAAAAATCGTGTCATTTCAATCAAGCCCTGATGGAGCTCGGAGCTCTTGTCTGCAGGCCAAAGAATCCTCGCTGTCTTCTCTGCCCAGTCACCGAATTTTGCCAGGCCTATCAGACAGGCGAGCAGGAGGTCATCCCTCCTCCGAAGAAGAGGAATTATAAAAAGATCGAAGCTGTGGTCGGAATCATACGGAAGAACAGCCAAATCTTGATTCAAAAAAGACCTTCTTCTGGCCTGTTGGCAGAACTCTGGGAATTCCCTGGCGGAAAAAGAGCAACCGGCGAAAGCCTGGAACAGGCTTTGGATAGAGAAATAAAAGAAGAACTCTCTGCAGAGGTAGCAGAGAAGAAATTCCTCACCAAAGTCCACCATGCTTATACTCAGTTCCAGGTTGACCTCTACGCCTATGAATGCCGCTTAAAAAGCGAACCTCGCTTCAACACCAGACAGCGCTGGGTCACACTCAGGGCAATACGTCGTTATCCTGTTCCCTCTGGAAGTGCAAAAATTATTAAATTCTTGGAACAAAGAGAAAAAATAAAACATCAGGCATAGAATAGAAAATGGATGTCGTGTATCAATTTGTTAAATACGGAGAAAATTTAAATCCCGAGCAGAATACCTTGGCTCTAGATGTGGGAATGAAAACAGTGCCTGGTGTTATCGACCATCACCATCCCCAGGCCGAACCCGAATGCACCGCCTCTTTAATCGCCAAATATCCTGATCTTGTCCTCGACCACATCAAAAAAGAAGAGATCTCCTCCCAAGAAGGAGAAGCCAAAAAACTCCGTATCATCACCCACCGCTTTCCTGATTTTGATGCTGTCTCCTCTGCCTTTCTCGCCCTAAAACTCATAGTGAAAGGGAAACTTGACTCTTCCCTGGAAAAGATAGCTGCCTACACCAAGATGGTCGATTCTGCTTCCTTGCCAGAGGAAATTGACCTATCCTCTACCCCCTACTCTATTCTTAGAGCCCTCTTTACTTGGATCAGAAAAGATGAAGAAGAAGCAAATCTAGAACGCATGAAGGAAGGATTAACATTCATGAATTTTCTGTATTCCAAATCAGATGAAGGGTATGACTTTTTCCAGAACAGAGTCCTTTTCTCAGGGATCGATAGGTATGAAAAGGCCATGAGAAAAACCGATGGTGATTATTTCAATTACCTCTCAGACCTTCATCGCGGACATAGAGTAAGTCTCTATTTGCCTTTGACTTCAGGACAGGGAAAGAAAAAAGTTGACGGGCTTATCATCAAAAATCCACGAAGTTTCCTCTCCAAGGAATGGGCCCGGCGAGACCGAGAGAATTCTCCTCTCGGGGAAGGATTCACGCTGCTCATGACTAACTTTGGGAACAACCGGTACATCCTTGGAGTTGATCCCAGAAAAGGAGTCAACCTTAAAGGCCTTGGTTCTCTTCTCGATGAAAAAGAAGAAGAAAAGAGGAAAACCCTCGGAAGGGAATTCGCCGAGCACTGGTATGATGGGAACTGCCCCTTCTTTAACTTCCGGATAGTCGATTCCCCTCAAGATGTCACCTCTCTCAGCCACGAGGAAATCGTAAATACCTTGCTGCATTTCAGTCAACAACTGGAATGAAAGGAGGAAAAAATGGCGGAGAGGGTGGGATTCGAACCCACGGTCCCGACATTAATCGGGACAATCGCTTAGCAGGCGACCCTGTTCAGCCACTCCAGCACCTCTCCGTGTTTCCTTGGCGGCTAAAGCCATTCTATCATTTTTCAAAAAATATTCAAAATCCTTAATCACAGTTGCTGGGAATAAGACGCCATACCCGGATTTTTGGATCAGAGTCATCTATCGCTGACGTCTGTTTGCTTTCTAAGCTGAAAACGGAGGGAGAGGGATTCGAACCCCCGTCCCGATTGCTCGGGAAGCGATTTTCAAGACCGCCGCCTTAAACCACTCGGCCATCCCTCCAAGGAGCTATTTTATCCGTAAAAACAAAGGCGAGCAAGTCAATTGAGCGAGTTTTCAGGGAATTCTTTCCAAGCCGTCCATGTAAGGCCTTAAGGCTTCTGGAATAACGACCGTGCCGTCTTCCTGTTGACAGCTTTCCAGGATCGCAGCTACAGTCCTTCCCAAAGCTAATCCAGAACCGTTCAACGTATGGATAAACTCTAGTTTCGATTTCGGTTCACGGCGAAATCGTATGTTAGCTCTTCGAGCCTGGAAATCCTCACAATTGGTACAGGATGAGATTTCTAGGTATCTTTTCTGGTAGGGCATCCAGAGCTCCAGGTCATAGGTCTTGGCACCGGCAAACCCCAAATCCGCTGTGCATAGAGTCACCATTCGATAATGTAAATTCAATCGTTTCAAAATCTCTTCAGCATCCGAAGTCATGGTCTCTAACTCTTGGTATGATCTTTCTGGCAAAGAAAAGGTCACCAATTCCACTTTGTTAAACTGATGCTGGCGGATCAGCCCTCTTATATCTTTCCCGTAAGAGCCGGCTTCCCGTCTGAAGCAGGGAGTATAGGCTACAAATTTCTGGGGAAGAATCTCAGCCTCTAGAATTTCTTCTCGATAGAGGTTCGTCAAGGGAACTTCTGCTGTGGGAATCAAATACCAAGAATAGCCTTTGAGTTTAAACAGGTCATTCTCGAACTTGGGCAGGTTTCCGGTCCCGAGTAAATTGCTCTCATTGGCTATGAAGGGAGGAATAACCTCTTTATAGCCTTTTTCCTTAGTATGGATATCAAGCATAAAGTTGATCAAGGCCCTTTCCATCCAAGCCCCGGCCCCGAAATAAACAGCGAACCTGGAGCCTGCCAATTTGGCTGCTCTTTCGAAATCCAGAATTCCGAGCTTCTTACCAATTTCCCAATGAGACTTGAGGGGAAAAGAAAATTTGGGCGGCTTGCTAAATTGTCGCATCTCAAGATTGTCATCAGGACATTTTCCCTCGGGGACAGATTCATGAGGAAAGTTGGGAATCACAAGCAAAACTGCCCTCATTTTCTTTTCCATATCTCTCAACTTCTCTTCCAGATTCTTAATCTCCTCTGAGACTTTTTTCATCTCGGAAATGATAGAAGAGAAATCTTTCTTTTCTTTTTTCATCTGGCCGATGAGTTTAGAGGCTTTGTTCTGTTCATAACGAAGATCTTCGACTTTTTTTAAAAGCTTATTCTTTTCTTGAACAAGCTTTGCCAGTTCGTCGAGTTTAATTCTTATCCCCCTGCTTTTGGTTTTTTTTACCACCAAATCCAGGTTCTCCAGGACAAATTTCAAATCTAACATGGCGCTGATTATAGCATAAGTCTCTCGATTTTAAAATTAGCGGTCAAACTAGGGGTCGGCTGTTTTCTGTTGACTCCCTGAGGGGATTAAAATATAGTTAGGAAGGACAAAAGTTTAAGAAAGATGGCTCCGGAGAATAGAGAATCTATGAAAAGCCCGAAAGCCAAATTTAAGGGCTACATCCAAGTTTATACAGGAAGCGGAAAGGGAAAAACCACAGCCGCCTTAGGACTTGCTGTGCGGGCAGCGGGACATAAGCAGAGAGTATACATCGGACAATTCCTCAAAGGACAAATGTATGGAGAGCTTTTCGCGGTTAAAAACCTGGCACCCTACATCACCATCGAGCAATTCGGCCGCAAGGGTTTCATCCATGTGACTAAAGACCCAGATGAAGAGGACATCAAAAAAGCCAAAAGAGGCTTGAAGAAATGCCTCGAGGCCATGCTTTCTTTAAAATACAGAATCATTATCTTGGATGAAATCAACGTGGCTGTTTATTTTAACCTCTTAACTGAAAAAGAGGTTCTGTCCTTTATCGACCAGAAACCCGAAAGCGTAGAAATCATTCTAACTGGACGATACGCGCCCTCATCATTCTTGAGAAGAGCCGATTTGGTCACTGAGATGAAAGAGAAAAAACACTATTCTAAGAAGGGAGTGAGGGCTAGAGAAGGAATAGAGAAATAAGAGCCGAGCCTGGGAATATCCTATGAGGAAAGAAGAATTCGAAAAACTGGTAGAACAAGCCCTGGCCGAACTTCCACCTAAGTTCAAGAAATATCTAGACAACCTGGCTGTTATTGTGGAAAGTCAACCTTCAAGAGATACTTATAATCGGACCGGCAGCCCGCGCTTAAGCTCAATCCTGGGCCACTATCATGGTGTCCCTTTGAAACACCGAGGTCCTTATTACGGAAATATTCCTCCTGATGTCATCGTTATCTATCAAAATCCTATCGAAGCTATATGCTCAACCGAGGAACAGATAAAAAAGAAAGTGAGAGAAGTCGTCCATCATGAAATCGGCCACTATTTTGGTCTGAGTGAAGAACAAATGAGAGAAATCGAAGAGTAATGACTCTGTCTTTTCGAAGTATCTCCATCCTCAAAGTTTATGATTGAATTTATATATCAGAACCTGGCGAGGTTAGAGTAAGAGGTGACTCTAGGATGAGTAGAAGTTTCAAAGGAGTTTTTCCTGCCCTTACCACTCCTTTTCTTGATGATAAGATTTCGCCTGAAAAACTCAAGGAAAACATCCAAAAATATAATCGATTCGGCCTATCCGGATACGTGGTTCTGGGCTCGACTGGAGAGAGTGTCTTTCTCACTGATGAAGAATCAGAGAAAATGGTCATGGCTGCTAGAGAGAGTGCTGCTCAAGGGAAGAAAATCATCGTCGGAACAGCTCGAGAATCCGCTAAAATCACCCTCGATTTTACGAACAGGATGGCAGAACTGGGTATTGATGCCGCTTTGGTAAGAACGCCTTATTATTTCAAGTCTTTCATGAACCGAGAAGCTTTAAAAAACTATTATTTATCAATCGCTGACCAATCCAAAACTCCGATAATCATCTACAACATCCCCCGTAACACCGGAATATCCATAGAGAGCAACCTTCTTTTTGAGCTCTCTAAGCACTCCAATATTGTCGGGATCAAAGAAAGTTCGGGAAATTTAGATTTCTTGGAAGAGGTGAGACCTCACCTCGCCTCCAACTTCAGCTTTCTCACTGGTGCCGCGAGTGTCTTTTTCCCAGGCCTCCAGCTTGGGGCCAGGGGCGGAATTCTTGCTCTGGCAGATCTTGCGCCTGCCGAATGCGTTCAGCTTTACAATTTATTCCTGGAGGGAAAAAGAGAACAGGCTTTAGAACTCCAGCCGAGATTGGCTCCTCTCAACAAAGCCATCATTGAAACTTTTGGCATTCCTGGGATCAAACATAGTCTTGACCTGCTGGGTTATTTCGGAGGGCTGCCTCGCTCCCCCCTTCTTCCCCTTGATGAAAAGGGAAAAATGGAGATGGAAAAGATACTAAAAAAGACAAAACTACTCTAAAATGGATCCCCTTTATGAGTAATAAAACTTTCAGTGTTTGCCCTAGCCGTCGTGCCTTCCTGAAAAACCTTGTCTTCATGACTTCTTCAGCAACGCTAGCTTCAGCCAATCCCTTCTTGGGAGACGAAGAAAATAATCGCCTCAAAAAAGGCGAGATGTTCTATCGTCGTTTGGGAAAAACAAACCTCTTTGTCTCTGAAATCTCTCTGGGGGGAAGTCCTGTTCCGGAAGAAGCTCTTCTTCGCCAGATCATAGAAAGGGGAGTCAACTACATCGATACTTCGTGTACCTACATGAATGGAAACAGTGAACGCATGATAGGCAAGTTGTGTAAAAACATCGGGAGAGAGAAGGTCCAGGTCGGAACTAAATTCCATCTTCGGAGGAACTGGAACGAAGAATCCATAATCGATTCCGTCAACGGAAGCCTTCGAAGGCTCGACACAGATTATATCGATGTGCTTCTCATTCATGGTGCCAGGAATGAAGAGAATCTCACTGACGAGAGAGTCATCGGAGCCTTCGAGAAATTGAAGAAACAAGGAAAATACAGATTCCGGGGTCTCTCTTGTCATACGAATCACCATCGAGTCGTAAAAAAAGCGGTTGAATGTGGTTATTATGATATGATTCAGCTTGGCTATAACGTTTTCGATATCCAAGATACAGAAAAAGAAATCAAGACCTATGACGATTATCTAGGAGAAAGCGGAATCCGACATCTCATTTCCTTGGCCCACTCAAAAGATGTGGGTATCATTGCCATGAAAACGCTCAAAGTCGGAGGAAGAAGACAGAACCTGGCCAAATACAAGACTGGTAACACGTCCCTCTTTCAAGCCATGTTGAAATGGGCTTTAGAGAATAAGAATATAAGTTCAGCAGTCATAGAAATGCTGACTTATGAAGAAATGGAAGAAGACTTGGGTGTGGTAGGCCTCTCTCTCTCTGCAGAAGAGAGTAAAAATCTCTTTCGCTATGTAGCTGAAAATTCTGTAGATTTCTGTCATATGTGCGGTCTTTGTCAGGAATCCTGCCCCTATTTTGTCAAAACGACAGAAATTCTCCGCTATCTCGCTTATTATGAAGGCTATGATAAGAGGGCTCTAGCCAAGAAAGCCTATTCGAAATTAAAACCTGAGCAGACGGCGTTTTCCTGCCGGGACTGCGGTGCCTGCGAGAAGGCTTGCCTTTATGGAGTAGCGGTCCGGAAAAGAATAAGAGAGGCTCACCGAATCTTAAGCTGTTAGTGTTAAAAATTCAGGCCGTGCACCTCGCTCCGACTGTCTTTTCCCTGCGTTATCCTTGTAGTTAGCTCAGGCAAGGCTGATCTGCAGCACAAGAAGCTTCCCTGCTGCCGCTGCTACCTCCCGGTCCTGACGGGGTTCACAGGGCGCTCTTTGCACAGGGCCCTAACCTTCAACACCACTTGCAAGAACACAGGCCAGAAAAAAACCAGCCTCGGCAAGGGATTCGATCCCACTATAGCGGATTGTAGGCTACAGGGCACCGCTAGCTCCCCATCTAGCACGGCCAGATTTTATTATACTCTTTTTGGAATTCCTTTTCATCGAAAAATTAATTCTCGATGATCTCAAGGGATTAGGAAGAGATAATTGACAGCCATAAAAATTTGTTGGTATTATAATCTTGAGGAGTAATGAACCATGTTTTTTTGGGATTATACTTTTGTTCTTCTTATTCCACCCCTTATTCTCGCTCTGTATGCTCAACAAAAAGTTCGCAGCACGTACAAGCATTTCAGTTCCAAATATGCCTCTTCCCGAATCTCAGCTTCTGAAGTCGCCCAGCGAATCCTGAATGCCAAGGGAGCAACAGATGTAAAAGTCGAGAGAGTCCCGGGTCAGCTTTCCGATCATTACGACCCTCGGAAAAGAGTTCTCCGTCTCTCAGAGGGCGTTTATAAAAGCCCTTCCATCGCTGCCCTGGGCATAGCCGCTCATGAAACAGGACATGCCCTCCAGCATCATGCCGGCTACTTCCCTCTTCAAATAAGAAATACCATCTACCCTGTGGCCAGCTTTGGATCTTCGCTGGCTTTCCCCATCTTTTTAATCGGCTTCATCTTCAGTCGTCAAGGACCCAGTATCCTGATGGACATAGGCATCCTCCTTTTTGCTGGAGCTGTAGCCTTCAGTGTCTTGACTCTCCCAGTAGAGTTCAATGCTTCTCGCCGAGCCCTCGACCTTCTTAGAGACGGAAACTACTTGAAACAAGATGAACTCGCCGGTGCTCGAAGAGTCCTCTCCGCAGCTGCCTTGACTTATGTCGCTGCCACAGCCATGGCCCTCATGCAGCTTCTCCGTCTATTCCTCTTGCGAGGCTCCCGAAGATAAAAATTCTGCCTTAAATCTCAAACTCCAAAACGTTTTTAAAACCTTCCTTGGAGTCTTCTTTCTAAGCTTTCACCTGCTCGCTTACCTCTCTAATTCAAACACCTGTGTCCTTGATGGCATTTTTTCTTGACAGGGGAAATTCCAAGTGATAGAAATGAGTCTATTTAAAAACAGGAGGAAAAAATGAGAGGAGAAAAAAAATCATTAAGAGCATGCACAAGTCTTCTTGTTTTATTCATTTTGCCTTTTGCTCTAAGCGCTCAGACCTCACCAGACGACTTTCTTGGCTTTAAGGTGGGCGCTGACCGTAAGCTGGCTGACTACAACCAAATCAAAGCTTATTTTGAAAAGCTCGAGCGAGAATCAGAAAAGCTCAAAGTCCTTAATATCGGAACATCTACTCTAGATAAACCGATGATCATGGCTGTTATCACGTCAAAGGAGAATATGGCTGAATTGGATACTTACCGAGAAATCGTAAAAAAGCTCCGAGATCCCCGAACACTATCTCCTGAAGAAGCTAAGAAATTAGCTAAAGAGGGAAAGGTGATTGTTCTAATAACCTGCAACATCCATGCTTCAGAGATTGCCGCGTCTCAAATGGCCCTGG
Organism: Candidatus Aminicenantota bacterium; assembly: GCA_011772495.1. GTDB lineage: Bacteria > Acidobacteriota > Aminicenantia > Aminicenantales > Aminicenantaceae > WVZL01. Next base: position 92,473 of record WVZL01000009.1, on the reverse strand, counting down.
AACTCGCTCATAAGCTGGTCACGGATGATACTCCTTTTGAGGCTGATAAAGTTTTAAAAGAGGTTATTGTCCTGCTCGCTCCCACTATCAATCCAGACGGCCAACAGATGGTTACCGATTGGTACCGGAAATATGTCGGCACCAAGTACGAAGGAGGCAATATGCCCTGGCTCTATCACCACTATGCTGGCCATGACAATAACCGCGACTGGTTTATGTTCAACCTCCCTGAATCCAAGGCTGTGACCAAAGTTCTTTATCACGACTGGCTTCCCCAGATTCATATCGATGAGCATCAGATGGGCCGAACAGGAGCTCGTCTCTTCATCCCTCCCTTTATGGACCCTCCTGTTCCCAATGTCCAAGCCCTTCTCTGGCGCTCTGTCAATCTATGTGGAGTCAACATGGCCTACGATTTAGAAAAACTCGGGTATAAAGGCGTTGTCCATGGTCGAAGCTTCACCGGCTGGTGGATCGGAGCTTGCGACGACACCTCATGGCTTCACAACGTGGTGGGCCTTCTCAGCGAAATGGCCTCAGTGAAAGTGGCGACTCCCATCTATATCGAGCCCACCGAAATTCCACAATCCTATTATGAGAAAAGAATGAAATTCCCTGAACCCTGGCCTGGAGGATGGTGGAGATTAAGGGATCTGGTGGATTATGAGCTCGTTCTTACCTTTAGCTTGATAAAAACAGCTTATCTCCATAAAGAAGATTTCCTGTTCAATTTCTATCGGATGTACAAGAATTCCATCGAAAACAGAGAAAAAGGTGATCCTTTTGCATTTGTCATCCCCAGCAACCAGCTAGATTATCCTACTGCTCTGAGGATGCTTGATATCCTCATGCTTGGCGGAGTGGAAATTCATCAAGCCCAGGAAGACTTTCTTGCTGACGGAAAGCTTTATCCAGTAGGTTCCTTTGTGGTCAAGGCTTCTCAGCCTTACAAACCTTACGCCGTAGCCCTCCTGGAGAAACAAAAATATCCTGATCTCCGCCAATACGAGGGCGGCCCTCCTATTCCTCCCTACGACAATGCTGGCTGGACTCTTCCTCTTCAGATGGGGGTAGAATGCGACCGGATCGAATCTCCTTTCCAGGCCAAGCTCGAGAAACTGGAAAAAGTCCCTTATCCTTCGCTGTCCGCACCTCAAGTATCTTCCGATTATATTCTTCTTGACTCCCGAATCAACGGCTCTTATGCTGCTATATTTTCTCTCCTCAAAGATAAAGCTGAAATCTATCGTGCCGAGGAAAAGATAAAGGCAGAGGGATTCAAGGTCAACCCAGGAAGCTTCATAATCAAGAACACTCCCCAGGTCCAAGCAGCTCTCCCTTCTCTCGTCAAGAAATGGCATCTCCCTGTGTATGAGCCTGAAAACGCCACTGACATCCCCAAAGCGCCTCTGAAAAACAACCGAATCGGGCTCTATCAATCCTGGAGATCTAGCATGGATGAAGGCTGGACAAGGTATGTTTTCGATGATCTAGGAGTCCCCTACACGACTCTTCACAATAAGGATTTCAAGGACACGAAAAAAAAGAAAGTTGATTTGAAAGCCAAATATGATGTCATAGTCTTCGCAGATGAAAGCCCGGAGATCATCAAAACAGGAAAGCCCAGTCCAACCTCCCGCTGGGCCCGTTACTTTACTCCTTTGCCTCCTGAATATGAAGGTGGTATAGGGAAAGAAGGAGTAGAAGCTTTAAAGACTTTTGTCGAGAAGGGCGGAATTCTAGTTACCCTCAATAATGCCTGCCGGTTGATCTTCAAAGAATTTAAGGTTCCTGCCAGGAATGCCCTGGAAAGAGTCGACCGCTCCAAATTTTTCTGCCCCACTTCCATTTTAAGAGTAAACGTGGATAATAAATCCCCTATAGGTTACGGGATGCCTGAAGAGGCTGGGGTCATGTTTTCCAGGAGTCTGGCTCTAGATACGTGGATTCCTTCTGGAGAATGGGATAGGAAAGTCGTGGCCAGCTTCCAAGAAGAGAATATCCTTTTGAGCGGCTGGCTCTTGGGAGAAAATGTCATTGCTCGGAAAGCCGCAGTCGTGGATGCTAAATACAAGAAGGGACACATCATCCTTATCGGGATTCGCTGCCAGCACCGGGCCCAATCCCATGGAACTTACAAGTTCCTGCTGAATGCTCTCCTTTATCCAGAGAAATAGACAAAATCGAACTAAAAAAAAGAGGGACACCTACAAATAGCAGGAGACGATTTTATTTTTGTAAAAAAAATCGGGGACGGTTCTATTTTCTCTCAATAATTAACAGGGGAGAGTGAGAAAATTGAGAAAAAATAGAACCGTCCCTTTTTCTTCTATTCTCCGATGATTTTGACTAAGACTCTCTTCCTTCTCCGTCCGTCAAACTCTCCGTAGAAAATCTGTTCCCAGGGACCAAAATCCAGCTTACCCTGGGTAATAGCAACAACCACTTCTCTCCCCATGATGGTTCTTTTCAGGTGAGCATCTGCATTGTCTTCTCCAGTGAGGTTATGTCTATAATTCGATAAAGGTTCATGAGGAGCAAGATTTTCAAGCCACTTTTCAAAATCCTGATGCAAACCACTCTCATTATCATTTATAAAAACACTGGCTGTGATATGCATGGCATTCACGAGGCAAAGGCCTTCTTGCACTCCGCTTTTCCTGACCAGCTCATCGACTTGAGAAGTGATATTGATAAACTCACGCCTTTTTTCAGTGTTGAAAAACAAATGCTCTGTAAGAGACTTCATTTTTCTCTCCTTTCTTCCTTTTTAGGTGCAGCCCTGCTCTTAGTTTAACTTCAATTAAGGAAGTCGACTTAACTCCTTAAGCAGAATTATTTAGCTGCCTGAGAAGCTTCTTTTTTTAAACTCAGGGCTGATCCCCCACCTCCCAGAGTCAGCATGATCAAAGCCTGAACAAATGTTTTCCATTGTATCTGCGGGGTGAGGAAGAGGGAAAAAATGAAGAAATAGACCCCGACCGCGGCAATAAGAGCATAAATTCCAAGCATGATCTTCCAGGCTCGGCGGCTCGTCTCAGGAGTGTCTTCCGAAAAAAACTTATTATAAAGGAGCATTCCTGCCAGGCAGAAAATGCCCAGTACAGCAAAGATCAGCCAGAAAAATTTCACTTGGTTAACGGCAACAGCAGCCAGAGGAACGCCTGTTTCCACTGCCTCCCTGGAAGGAGCAACGGGCTTGAGGATATTCTCGTAGAGGACAGCTCCCAGGTTACTGCCGATCAAGCTTCCGAAAACACCGTAAAGGAAAGCATAGCCCATATAAACTGCCTTTTGCTCCGTTGGAGCTACGAGGCCGATATAACTGTAGTATTTGGGGTGGGCGGTCATCTCTCCGATCGAGAAAACAGCAATCCCTAAGATGAACATCCAGGCGCTATTGGTCAAAGCCAGAATCAAAAAACCTCCTGATCCGATGACGATACCAGCGGCCATGACAGGAAAAGCTTTCAGGTTCTTGACAATCCGACTAACTAGGACAACGAGCAGGACGATAGTCCCGGCATTGATGATTGTAACGAACTCAGCATCGAACTTGAATGGCTTCAGGAAAGGAATTTTCTGCATGAATCGGTCTACCGGCGCCCGGTAAATAAAATCACGCAGATACCAGAGAACAGAGCCAAACATCTGAAAATAGAGAATCCAGAAGCAGGAATAAACGATAATCAACAGCATGAAACGGGAGTTGCTCAAGACCAGAGCAGCCTCTTTTAACACCTGCCGAATGGGCTTTGTGCTCTCGGGTCTTTCCGGATCTTTATACAGAAAAGCTGTGGGCAGAAGCATCAGAAAGCACCAGGTAGCCGAAGCGAAGAAAACATAGCGCCAGTCGAATCCTTTAATCCAGCTGACAAAAAAAGGAGCAAGGAATGCTCCCAGGTTAATACTCCAATAGTAAACGCCAAAGCCAAAGCCGCTGTTCTCCTTGGTCGTGGTCCGGGCGACGGTTCCGGTTATGATCGGCTTGAACAGCCCGCTTCCAGTGGCCATGATGAGCAGAAAAAGAAAGACCAACCCGTACGAGGTAAAATTACCAGCAGCAAAGTAACCTATAGTTAACAGAGAAAACGCGGTTAGCAACATCTTCCGGTAGCCGAGACGGTCAGCCAAAGCGCCACCCGCAATCGGCAGGATATAGGTCAGGGCATAAACAAAGCCCTGCAGCAGTCCGATCGCCTGCTTCTCGAAATGAAGGACATCGGCTAAATAAACAGCCAAAACTGCGTTCAACCCGTAATAGGCGCCGCGTTCGAAAAGCTCCATCAAGTTAGCCACCCAGAATGTGCGCGGAAAAGTCAGTAATATATTTTTTTTCTTTTCTTTCTCAACCATGTGTCACTCCTTAATGATCGAAGATAACTCCTTGGCAGCTCATTGCCCTTTAGGGGCCAAAAGGTCGACCCGAATCTGAAGCTTAATTTTGTTTAAAAGTCGGATTTTGTATTTTAGACAACTTTGGATAAAAAATCCATTCTGTCTTGTAGGTTCAGTTATCTCTCGATTTCCATCAGAAAAGTTATTCTTTCACACCTGATTTTTGTAGACATGAGTTTGAGAAGTTGGAACCTGGTCTTGATTTTAAAAAAACTTAGAAATGGAGGCTTGGAGGCTCGACTTTCAGGCTTTTAAAATCTTAAGCGCTCTCTCAATGTCGTTTACGTCAAGAATAACGGAGGCCTTGTTTCCCTTCTTAGTCATAGTCGCGTAACAGTATTCAACATTAATTCCTTTATTTCCGAGTTTGGAGGTCACATCAGCTAAAGCCCCGGGTCTATTTTCGAGTTCGATCAACAGCACATCCCTGACTTCTGTTTCGTATTCCAATCTGGTCAGCACTTTCACTGCCTTGTTCAGATTCTTGACAAAGAGTTTTGCCGTGTCCTGAAAGACTCCGATAGCTTCGATATTGATCTTATTCTCTGCTAGATGAGCACACAGCTCCCCCAGAGTACCAGGTCTATTTTCCAGGACCACAAAGATTTCTGAAATTCTTTTCATTTTTCCCCTTTCATATAATTATTTAAAAATAATCATGAATCTTTCTATTCTTGACCTGAAAAAATCTTCATGTATTGATGGCGAAAATAGGCCTTGGCCTCTTCAGGCTCTTTGAAGACCAGTTCTTGCTTCTTGAAGGAAAGCTCTCCTCTAAAATCACCAATGGAACGGTAACCATGAGAATCCATCCAGGTCTCGAGATTACTTAAAAGATCCTTCAATGTTTCAACACCCTTTCGATAAAGAAGGGAACAGACTTGAACCCCTGCTGCCCCGACGAGAATTTGTTTTATAACGTCTTCAGCCTTCTCCACGCCGCCGGAAGAAGCAATATCGCAGTCGATTCTTCCGGCCAAAAGAGCAACCCATCTCAAGGATTGGTGAAAACTCCCTTTCCCGATGATGTTTTTTGTCTGGAGGCTCTCTACCTTCACATCCGGTTGCAGGAACCAGTTAAACAGGACCAGTGCATCGCAGCCTGACTTGGCTAGTCTATGAGCAAGGAAAGGAACGGAAGTCAGCTGTGAGGTCAACTTTACTGCCACCGGAATCGAGACAGCTTTTTTGACCTTTTCCAGGATCTCGAGGTGATATTTTTCATACTCTGTCCCTGGAGTCTTGATGTCAAAAGGAAGGAAATATATATTCAGCTCCAATCCATCTGCTCCCGCTTCTTGAAACTGCCGGGCGAAGTCAGGCCACAATTCTGGAGATTGGCAGTTTATGCTGGCTATGACAGGAATATTCACTTTTCTTTTCGCTTCTTCAATGATACTGCACTTTTCCTGAGGTGCATATCCTAATAAACTGCCTTTTCTGAGATAATCCAGAGCTTCGGGATAATAGCTGAGGAGCTTCTCGGATGGAGCGACTTCTCCCCAATATTGCTCCTCAAAAATGGATTTCATAACCACAGCTCCTGCTCCCATTTCAGCACAGCGAGAGATTCCTTTTACAGATTTGGTCAAACCGCTGCTGGCAACGATAACTGGATTCCTCAGCCTCAGCCCCATGTAAGAAGTCGTTAGATCAGCCATGATTTTCTCCTCATGATAGTCATATTATCGATTCTTTCTGCCTTCCTGTTTGATTCTTGCTTTCTAAAAAATCTCCTCAATGAATTGATTTTATTGCTTTTTTGAATTTTCGAATGATTTCTAGTTCCTTCTCTCTTAAGCGATAATTTTTAGGGGGATCTCCTTTATAATCTTTGACAAACCAGTCAACCGTCTTTCTCAGCCAGACATTAAAGGGTGTGGAGGAAAAATTCAACTCTTCTTTTGCTTTTTGTGTCTGGAGAATGAAGGGCCTGCGCATAGAAAACGGTGAAAACGAAGTTCCGATGGCAATATTTTCTAAAACCTTGGAGGGGATGTCAACTATTTCCACTTTTTTCTTCAATATCTCAGCGGCCTTCAACACGAAATCTTTTAAAGCCACGATTTCCTCTTGAGCCAGGTTGTAGGCTTGACCAAAAGAGGATCGATTCAGAAGGTTTGAAGCTATTGTCTTTGCAATATCGCCTTGATAAACGTGAGTGAAGGCATTCATCCCTCCATCTGGGAGAATGAGCGGCTTTGAATCCTGAAGGCGGATGAAATAAGAATAGGCACGAAGAGTATAATCCTTCTCCCCCATCACAATCGGCAAGCGGAGCATGGTTACAGGAAAATCCTGCTTTCGATGAGCTCCTCGTAAAACCTCCTCACATTTCCTCTTCTGATAGCCATATTCCCACCACCCGCTATTCTTTTTTGGTCGCGGGTAGAGTTCGCGATCAAAATCTTCCTCTTTAAGAGGAGAGGGATAATCCCGGGTGACAATATAGACTGCCGCAGTGCTGATATGGAAAAAGTGGCCAACAGAGGTTTGAAAGGCTTTTATCGCTGCCAGGCTGTCTTCTGCTCGGTAAGCAATCACATCGACAACAACTTCGAATTTTTTCCCACGCATTTTTTCGACGAAGGCTTGATAATCATACCTGTCCCCTCGAATCAGCTTGACGTGCGGGCCTAAGTCATGAGAACTTAACCCTCTGTTGAAAAGAACCACATCATGGCCTTTCTCAATGAGCTTTCGGGCAATGTGATAGCCCAAAAAACGGGTGCCTCCGATAACGAGTATCTTCATTCGAATATTTTGCCTGGATTCAGGATGTTCTGAGGATCAAACACTTTTTTCAAATCCCGCATGATTTCTATCTGTTTCTTATCAAGGATAAAAGAGAGGAAGCGCTTCTTGACTAATCCAATACCATGTTCACCTGAAATGATCCCTCCTCTTTTCTTGCAATCATCGTATAAGGCACGCTGGACGTACTCGAACTTTTCCCTCCACTCAGCTTCGGGAACTGGAGAAATTTCTCCATTCTCGAACCTGGCTTTCATGATATGAGTATGAACATTCCCGTCTGCCGCATGACCAAAAGTGGGTAGCCAGATGTCAAACTTGCGAGAGACCTCGTTAATCTTTTTTACATGATTAGGAATCTCTGCCCTGGGCACAGTGATATCTAAAACTTCGATGGTGTGAGCTTTTATGGCTTCGTAGATCATGCTCCTGATTTCCAATACTTCCTCTTGCTTTTTTGGGGTATCGGCCACATAAACATCGATAGCTCCCCTGCCCATACAGGCCTCGGCAATCGTCTCTGATAACCTATCCATCTCTTCCTCACTGGAAGCATCCAGAATGATCAAGAGATATGTTTTTCCCTCGCTGCAGGGCCATTTCTTCTTAAGATGCTTCTCTGTGATCAGAATGACCTCTCTCGGTATGAACTCTACAGCCATGGGTAGTATTTTTTCTTTCGCCATGAGAGGAACAGAGTCAATAGCGTTTTCAAGTTCATCATACGGGATGATAAGAGACCTGGCTAGAGGCGGTTGAGGCAGGAGGCTGATTATAGCCTTGGTCACGACGCAGAGGGTTCCTTCTGAACCGATGATGAGATTCATCAAGTTGTAGCCGGTGCTGCTCTTCATGATCTTGCCGCCAAGAGAAATCAGATCTCCAGAAGCAAGCACAACCTCCAGACCTTTCACATAATTCCGGATAACACCATACTTCACAGCCCGGCTGCCCCCGGCATTAGTGGCGATCACGCCTCCGATCATCGCGCTTTCATCCCCAGGATGGGGAGGAAAAAAGAGCCCTGCCTCCTCGACAGCCCTATAAAAATCCATTAAACGAACTCCGGCCTCCACCACGCCCATCTGATTGGGCTCATCTATCTCCAGGATGCGATTCATGTTTTCCAGGGAAAGGACTATCCCTCCCTCGGAGGGAACACATCCCCCGCATAGTCCAGTGGCTCCCCCGCGAGCTGTAACAGGAATCCTTTTTTCATTAGCCAGTCTCAGAACCGCCGCCACCTCCGCAGCCTGGTTCGGCTTGACCACTATCTCTGGCTCTCTGGCGATCTCAGGAAGAGAAAATTCATCATGGCTGTAGTCCTGTATCATATCTGACTCGAAAATCATGTTTCGTCGGCCGACAATCTCTTCTATTTCTTTCCTAATCTTGGGAGTAATTTTCTTATACATTGCTCATAACCTTCTATAGTGAATTAGCCTGGCTGTAGTGATTTTTATCCTCCTCTATTATTAGCTTCTTAGAATCTAGAGAGGAATTGAATTCTACAGACCAATGACTCAGTCACTTTTATTAATGATAACCGGGATGCCAGAATCTTTAACTAATTTATTGAATCCCAGGATATCAACTTCCATGATCTTTTTCAACATTCCAAGCTGATAATCCGCTTTGGCCGAAAGTTCCTCGAACAGTGTGTAAGATTGGTCTGTCGGCCGTGCGTCTGCGCTCGCCACCACGCCTGCTAAGGCTGCAATCTTGTTATCCAGCTTGATAGGATAATTGAGAGGGTCTTGATTGCTTTGAGACTTCGACTGGATGAGCTCATCTTCAACTGCTTCAAGCTTCTCTTTGATTGCCCGGGCAGATTCTCTAATCTCTTCGGCCTTCTCCTGACCTTTAAGCCGCTTCAAAAGATCATCAACCTGCTTTCTGACATCGCGAAGTCCAACAATCGCCTGGTTGACTTCTGTGACCTTATCGCGGATTTTGATCAAAAAATCAAACTGCTCCTGAAAATCTTCCTGGGTAGTCTTAAGCCTAGGGTCTTTCTTCCATTCCCATTCCTGAGTCATCGATTCTTCACCCACCTTGAGCTTCACTCGATATTTCCCTGGCACAGCGATGGGGCCGCTGAGCATCCCGCCCCATAAGACAGACTTGGGAACTCGCACTGCATCGGAATAGCGCATATTCCAGACAAAAAGATTCATCCCTTTGTCCGCGGGAATGTGTTGAGGCCCTCTCCGGCCAAAAAACCTTCTTGATGAGTCCTCTTCCTCTTTTTCTTCAGCTTTACTCGAGAATTTTCTGATCAGGTTTCCCTCAACATCCAAGAACTCGAGCGTGACCTCTGAGTTAGGTTTTTCCTTGAAGTAATAATAGATGATTGAACCGCGGGGTGGATTTTGTCCGACATTGGGCACTGACCATCCCCATCCTCCCATCCGGTAAGCCTGGCGGGGCTTGAAAAGATAGAAATCTACCTGACTCACTTCATCTGTAATCTGATGGAGAGGCGTCAGGTCATCGAGAATCCAGAAAGAACGCCCGTGTGTGGCCACGACCAGATCATCCTCTTTGACAACTAAATCATGGATGGGCACTACTGGAAGATTAAGCTGCAATGACTGCCAGTTAACGCCATCATCAAAAGAGACAAAAACCCCTGTCTCTGTTCCAGCGTAGAGGAGCCCTTTTCGTTTAGGGTCTTCCCGAACCACCCGCACAAAAGTGTACTGAGGGAGGCCGTCAACAATCTTTCTCCAGGTTTTACCGTAATCGATGGTCTTGTAGATATAGGGTCTGAAATCATCCAGCTCGTGGCGGTCGACAGCTATATAGGCAGTGGCCGGATCAAAGGTCGAAAGTTCGATCATGCTGATCAGGCTCCATTTCGGTAATTGCTTGGGAGTAATATTCTCCCAGCTTTTCCCCGCATCCGCAGTGATGTGCACCAGCCCATCGTCTGTTCCTACCCAGAGAGTATCCGCGTCCTGGAATGACTCTGCTAGAGCAAAAATCGTGCAATAGTACTCGACGCTAGTATTATCCTTGGTGATAGGCCCTCCGGATGATTGCTGCTTCTCTTTGTCGTTAGTAGTCAGGTCAGGGCTAATGATTTCCCAGCTCTGGCCTTCATTGGTTGTCTTAAACAGAACTTGGGCAGCATGATAAAGGACATTGGAATCAAACCTGGAAACCACGATAGGTGCGGTCCACTGATAGCGGTATTTTAGCTCTGCTGTCCCCCATCCCATGGGATTCTCAGGCCAAGCAGTTATGATTTGTTCCTGACGCGTTTTATAATCCCAACGAGTAATAAAACCCCCGTAACTACCCGCATAGACGATGCCAGGATCATCATGGCGGGGAGCGATATGACCACTTTCACCTCCACCAACAGGATACCAATCCGGTTTATCAATTCCGAATCCAGCGGTCCGACTGGCGATTCGAACAGTGGAGTTGTCCTGCTGGGCTCCGTAGACCCAATAGGGAAACTGATTGTCGGTTGTCACGTGGTAAAACTGAGCCGTGGGTTGATTGTCCTGTCTTGTCCAAGAAATTCCCCCGTTATAAGTGACATTCGCTCCTCCATCGTTGGAGTTTATCATCCGCTCAGGATTTCCCGGATCGATCCAGAGGTCGTGATTATCCCCATGGGGAACTCGTATAGAGGTGTAGGTCTGGCCGCCGTCAATTGAGCGGTACAATCGCGTGTTGAGAACATAGACTGTTTCAAAGTCTTTGGTATCAGCATAAATACGCGTGTAATAAAAAGCCCGCTGTCGAAGCCGGCGCTCAGAATTGACTCTCCGCCATGTATTCCCAGAGTCTTCGGAGCGGAAAACACCCCCATCTTCGGCCTCTATGATAGCCCAGACACGCTCAGGCTTGGCAGGAGACACTGTGACTCCGATCTTCCCCAGAATTCCCTGGGGAAGTCCTTTGTTATGCGAAATCTCTGTCCAGGTATCGCCACTATCAGTGGACCTAAACAGACCACTTCCCGGCCCACCGCTGCTGAGGCTGTAGGGTGTGCGGAAAAATTCCCAAAGAGCCGCATAAATGATTCTCGGGTTCGAAGGGTCAAGGATGAGGTCAATGGCTCCTGTTTTTTTATCGCGATTGAGGATTTTCTCCCAGGTTTCCCCCCCATCCCGTGTCCGAAAAACTCCCCTCTCTTCATTGGGCCCGTAAACATGGCCCAAGGCTGCCACATAGACCAGGTCATGATCTAGGGGGTGGATGCGCACTCTTGAGATTTGGCTCGTATCGGCCAGTCCCGTATGCTGCCAAGTTTTGCCAGCGTCCACTGATTTGTAAATGCCATCACCATGGGAGACATTGCCTCGCATTGGTGACTCTCCCATTCCGACATAAACAACGTTAGGATCCGACTCAGCCACCGCAATTGCTCCCACTGAGCCAGTCTTGAAAAATCCATCAGAGACACAATTCCAACTGAGCCCTCCATCGTCTGTCTTCCAGACTCCACCTCCGGTAGCGCCAAAATAATAGATGTAAGGATGGTTGGGAATGCCGGCGACAGCCGTGACTCGACCTCCACGAAACGGACCGATGCAGCGCCACTTCATTGCCTGATAAAGGCTCTGATCATATTTGTCGTTGTCTGCCTTCTTCTCTGAACGAGGATAGCTCCAGGCTTGAAAACTCTGTAGAGCCCCGAGAAAAGCGAAAAGAAGAAGGAAGATGATAAACCCTTTAAATATTCTCATAGGACCTCCTTGATCGGAAGGATTTTTTCCCCTTATTCATCGGAAAAACACAGGTTTTATAAACTAAGAAGATTTTAATGTCAAATCGGTCTTTTATAGGGGATTTATAGGGGACGGTTCTATTTTTTCTCTGTACTCTCAGTTTCCACTGGTGGCTGTTGAGAAAAAACAGAACCGTCCCCATTTTTTTTACTGGTGGCTGTTGAGAAAAAATAGAACCGTCCCCATTTTTTGGTCCCCATTTTTTGTCCCCATTTTTTTTATTTTTTTTATCTTATTTCAGTCTTCAGTCTTAATTTTCGATACTTGTGTCTTTATTTTGTGAGAGAGGGTTTTGTCCTTTCTGAAAGCCCAAAAAATCAGAGGAGGAGCAATCAAGGTGGTGACAATAGACATTCCTAAGACAATGGTATAAATCTCTCGAGTAATAGTTTGCAGGGAAAGACCAACCAGTCCTACAATGATCCCCACCTCTCCCCGCGGTACCATGCTTACTCCTATCTGAATTCTAGTTTTCCAGCTCTCCTTCCAGCAGGCCAAAGCCGAGCCCATGATTTTACTCAGGACAGCGACGAGGCTGACCAGAAGAATAAGGACAGCCAAGTCTGGCTTGAACAAGGCTCTGGGATCTAGATGAGCTCCCATCATCACGAAAAAGAACGGGAGGAGGAATTCGTTAACGTACTTGACCTTGTTTTCCAGGTCATAGACACCCGCTAATTCATCAATCACGACCCCAGCCATGAAGGAGCCGATAATGGCTGCCAACCCGATCACATCGGCCAGCTCTGCCAATCCCAAACAAAGGATAACAGAGAGAACGAAGGGTCCTTCTGGAATATTCAGTTTCTCTACCCAGGAACGAGTCCGGCGGGCTAGTCTGGGTCCCCAAATAGTCAGAAATCCAACAAAAGCGAGGGATTCGATAACGAGCAAAGAGAATTCCAGGGCTTGAAATTCGCCCCTGGCCAAACCCTTGACTACGGCCAGAACAATCAAGGCCAAGATATCATCCAGAACAGCAGCGCCCAGGACTATATAAGCCACTTTGTGTCGAATGAGGCCCATATCCTGCAAGACTTTGACTGTTATTCCTACGCTGGTAGCCAGGATCGCAGTGGTAATAAACAGGCTCTCCACAACCTGGTAGCCGATCAGAAACATGGTGAGAAAGCCCATGATTAAGGGGAACACAATTCCCAGCGCTCCAACCAGAACAGCAGTCCTGCCCACTGCAAAAAGATCCTTCACTCGGATTTCCAACCCCACATGAAACATGAGGAAAATGACTCCGATTTCAGCCAAGGACATCAAGGTCAGGTTGGAGGTATCAATGATTCCTAGAACATAACTTCCCAGCAAGATCCCTGCTGCAAGCTCTCCGATGATGGCTGGAATCCTGAGCCTAACGCATATTTCTCCGAGTATTTTGGCTGAGGTGTAAATGATGAAAACATAAAAAAGAAGATTCCCGTTTTCCACTTCAAACCTCTACTCTACCAGGTTTCTTATTATTGATGATTTTGACTTGAAAGGGAAGAAAGACCATGATCTGAGGCTGACTCCGGTATTCCTCTAAAAAACCCGTTACTATCATATTTCTGTGTAAGTAAGTCTTCCAATCTGGAAAAAGAAACAGGCTTTTCTCAGGAATCAAAGCCGCAAATTTCTTTTGAGAAGAATTCAAGAATAAAAATTGTCTCTTGTTCTCCAGGCTTGTGCATTGGAATCGAACCGAGACGAGCTGACCCAGATAATCCCTGGCCTCTTTGGGAGGTACTTGTGGAAAATTTCCTGTTCTCCAGAACCCCCTTCTGTTTTCTCGGGCTAACTCTTCTGATTCCTGGAATCTCTTCTGATAGTCTTTCTTAAAGGGAAATTTTAAGAAAGCAGAGGCGAATCCCTCCCGGAGGATAAAATCATTAAACAGTCCTTCCTTTGTCCAGATATAGGCTAGGAGCCTGCTGTATTCATCCTCAAGCTGCCAATCGTAGGAAAGCTTGACTACTTCTCGGTAGAGATGGAAAAAAACAAATCGCTTGGCCATGTAGCCCCTGAATTGGACCTCCTCTCTCTCATCATCTATCTCTGGAGCGTCGATCCCTATGAGCCTCACTTTTTTCTGGAGACCGCTTTTGAATCTGACTTTGATCGTGTCGCCATCATAAACTGCCAAAACAACACCAGAGTCTTGGGGATACTCTGATGAGGAAGGAAAATCATTAGGCGGCTGTCTTAAATTTCTAGCAAATAAGCCCAAAAAAGATAAAAAGATAAAAAGGATGAAGGCGGCTCTGATTAGATTTTTGTTGGGTGTTCCAGTAATGGGACTGGAGTGCTTGCTCACGAAATTAAAAGCACTTCTAATTATCATAGTGAGCGAAGGGCGGCAATCTTACCGAGTAAAAAGCAAGAGATGGCCTCTGGTATGATCGAACCGCATGCCGATCTATCTTCCTGTTAACTTCTTCACAGCTTTTTTGATATGTTTGGCGCTTATTCCGTATTTATCCAACAGCTCCTCAGGAGTTCCCGAACGGGGTAATTCTTTTATACAGAGATGAACAATCTTAGCCTCTCCCGCCAAGGCCATGCAGACGGCATCCCCTAGACCTCCGTTCTGGAAATGGTCTTCAACGACCACCATCTTATTCCCAGTTTCGCGGGCTGCTTTCAATATGGTCTTCCTATCGATGGGCTGAATAGAATAAGCATCTATCACCCGGACATATATCTTCTCTTTTTTCAGCTCCTCATAGGCCTTCAGGGCTTCATGAACCGTTATTCCGGCTGCGACTACGGTTGCTTTATCCTTCTCGCTCTTCTTCAGAACCTTTGATCCCCCTACGGGAAATTTATCTCGACGGCTGTAAAGCAAGGGAGTTTTAGGCCTGGTTGTTCGTAAATAACCCATTCCTTCGGATTTAGCCATAGACTCAACACATCCCTCGGCTGAATAAGCGTCGCTGGGGTATAAAACCACACAATCCGGAATCGGTCTGAAAATAGCTAAATCTTCGAGCCCCATCTGGGAGGGCCCATCTGCTCCGATACTTACCCCGACATGAGATCCAACAAATTTAACGTTGGAAAAAGAATAAGCGGCCATCCTGATGTGGTCGTGAGCTCGACAGAGGAAGGCGGCAAAAGTTGCGGCAAAGGGGATATATCCTTTGGCTGCAAACCCCATAGCCATTCCCACCATGCCTTGTTCCGCGATATAGTTCTGGTAGGACCTCTCCGGGAATTGCTCGAAAAATTTATCATGATAAGTCGAATTTTTCACATCTCCGTCAAGAGCGACAACTGCCTTGTTGATTTTGCCGAGGCTCAAAAGAGCATCGCCGTAGGCTGACCGGGTCGCCGTTGCTCCCTTGTAGATATTTCTTTCAAAGCCATATCTTTTAAAAAGCCTAGGCTTACTGGTTTTCTTCGGCTGTTTAACAAATTTCTTGGCGTTGATTTCAGGCATGGGCCCGAGCTCTTTCAGGGCTTTTTCACAGTCTTCTTCACTCAAAGGCTTACCATGCCAGCCATTTATATTTTCAACAAACGAGACTCCTTTGCCCTTGATCGTTTTGGCGAGGATAGCTGTCGGCCGCTCTTTTTCTCTTCTTTTCTTGAAAGCTTCCAGAATTTCCTCTACCCGATGTCCGTTTATTCTAAAGGTGTTCCAGCCAAAGGCTTTGAATTTCTTTTCATAGGCCTTAATGTCATGCCCGTGCATGGTAGGCTCTGATTGACCAAGGCGGTTTATATCAACAATGGCATAGAGATTATCGAGTTTGTATTTCACAGCATGATTGGCCGCTTCCCAGACTGCTCCTTCAGCGCTTTCTCCATCACCCATCAAGACGAACACTCTTCCCTGAGATCTCCCCAACTTCATCGCTAGGGCCAAGCCATTCCCGACCGAAAGGCCCTGTCCTAAGGAACCAGTGGCGGCCTTTACCCACTCCATCCTCGGTGTCGGATGTCCCTCCAGAACACTAGTAATCTTTCTCAGGTTCATCAACTCATCCAGGGGAATAATTCCTGCCTCTGCATAAGCCGCCCATAGAATCGGAGCAGCATGACCTTTGGACAGAACGAATTCATCATTGGCCCAGTCATGGGGATCTTTGGTGTTATACCTCATGACCTCAAAAAACAAGCAGGACGTCAAATCCGCCATGGATAAACAGGTCGTCGGATGACCAGACCCGGCTCGGGTTGTCATCTTCAATGAATGAATACGCAGCCGAGTAGCGATCTTTTTCAAAGCCTCGATTTTATTCATCGGGAATTGTCCTCCTTTTTATTCTAGTGTCTCTACCAGACTCTTTATAAAAATTTTCTTTTTAAAGCCTTAGGGAGTTTGATTTCCATTGTCAGGTAAAGAATTCTTCTCTTCTTCATACAACCGAAAAAAATCAAAATCTGATGTGCAACCTTTCTGGATAACTAAAGAGTTGCAAGACATGGCTGTTAAAATTGGAAATCAATTGTAGCAAAGTGAAATATGATATACAATTTTTATTTGAAATTTTTAATAAAAAGGCAGTCTGATGATGAAAAAAAAGGCAGATGTACTGGTCATCACTCCCCATCCCGATGATGCCGAATTCGGTGTGGCCGGAACCGTGGTTAAATGGGTTCGAGAGGGAAAGACAGTAGTTTACGTCGTCTGTTCCAATGGAGATAAAGGTACTGATGATCCGGACCTTAAACCTGAGGAGCTGAGCAAAATTCGGGAAAAAGAACAACTCAAGGCGGCCGAGATTTTAGGTGTACAGGAAGTCATCTTTCTTGGCTATCCTGACCAGAGCATCGAAGATACTCCAGAATTCAGGAAAGATATTGTCAGGCAAATAAGGATGTTCAAACCAGAAATCGTAGTCACTTCTGATCCTTATCGCCGCTACCTCTGGCACAGAGACCACCGAATCGTGGGTCAAGTCGTATTGGATGCTGTCTTTCCTTATGCCCGAGATGTTTGGGCCTATCCAGATCTTCGGGAAGAAGGACTCAGGCCCCATAGAGTCAAAGAGGTTTGGCTCTGGGCTTCAGAAGACATCAATTTCCGCTCTGACATAACAGACACCTACGAGATAAAACTCAAGGCCTTGCGCAGCCACAAGAGCCAGATAAAAGAATCCTTTTCTGCAGAGATGGAGAAATGGCTGTGCCAGCGGGCTAAAGATATGGCAGAGGGGGAAAAATTCACGCTGGGCGAGGGCTTTTATCGGGTTGAGATCTTCTGGTAGTCGACCGACCGACTATGGCCTTGAAAATACCATAGGTCTCCTTGGCGGTCGTTTCCCATAAAAATCTGCTGATAATATCTTGCCTTATTTTTTCTGCCCTCCATAGACTGCTTTTTTGCGAGAAAAAATGATTTAAACTTAATGATAACGATGAAGGGTCATCCACATTAAAATAAGAACCATTCTTGCCCTCTTTGATGATATTCATCATCTCACCGATTCGGGAGGCGATGACTGGGGTTCCACAGGCAAGAGCTTCAACCACGACCAAGCCAAAAGATTCATACAATGAAGGCATCACCAGAACATCTGCGGCTGAATAATATTTTTTAAGCTGATTTTGTCTCTTGGAGCCCAGGAAAAAAACGTCATTCCATAAATTTTTCTCTGCAATTGCTTTTTGAATCCGGTTGATTTCTTTATTTTTCGGATGATCTGAAGATTTTGTTCCTCCTCCCACCACTATCAATTTGAGCTGACTGCTTAAGAAAGGAGCCTTTTTTCTTAACGACTCCAGGGCTTCAATTAGGGAAAGGAGCCCTTTTACCGGCTCGATTCGACCGACATACAAGACGATTTTATCCTCTTCTCTAAACCCTAGTTCCCGCCGGACATCTTCCTGGCCAAGAGGATAGAAAAGCCCCTTATTTACTCCAGGATAGATGACTCTTAGCTTTGAAGAAGGAATCCCGTACTCCTTGATCAAGCTCTGTTTTTCATGCTCTGAAGACGAAATTATAGCTTCTGAAACATGAGCCAGATGTTCCTCCGCCCCGAGCCTGTTCCGGTGTTCCTCATAATTTTCTTTAGCTGCTCTCTGCTTTGAAAAGGCTAAAGTATGAAAGATATGGATGAGGGGAATACTGAAATTATTTCTTATTTCTTCTCCTACAAGCCCGGAAAGCCAGTAATGACTGTAAACAAGATCATAGGAGCGCTGGTAGGGTATAATAAATTCCTCTAGATTTCTGGAAAATTCAGGGAGGAAATCGCACAGAGTTTTCCGGTCCACCGGATGTTCAGGGCCTCCTTTTAAATGGATGACTCGAACCTTGGGAGAAATATCTCTGATTCCTTTTATTTTCGGGTTTTGGACACGGGTAAAGATATCCATTTTGACTTCAGGAAAATTCGTCATGGCTGCGCTCATTTCTCGCAGGTAGACGTTCATCCCGCCCGTCCCATCTCCTCCTAAGAGGGAAAAAGGACAGCAGTGAAAACTAATCGCACATATATTCATCTTCGATTCGCTCTCAAAAATATTTGAAATATTTTATTATCCTGGGCTCCGAGACTGTATTTATATTTCTCGTCTCCTCTTAAAAAATCAGCTTGTTTCTTTTGCTCCTGGATAGCCTCCCTCAGAGATTGATGAAAAAGAAACAGACCTGGACTGTACCAAGCATATTCTTTATCAAAGGTAGAATTATAAAAATAAAGGCTGTCAAAAAAAGAAAAATTCAAGAGGGCAGCAATAGCTTTCTTCCCATAAAGCAATACGCGGAGTTCAATCCAACCTTTAAGGGAGAAGCGGTAGATCAATTCTCGGAAAAAACCGGTCATTCCTTCCTTCTGCCAGAATTTTTCTTTGGAGGAAGTACTATTCTGATGAAGCTTGATAAAGGCTTCTGTATGAATTCTTAATTCTTGAGGATCGGTGACTTTGAGAACTCTTATCTTGTCTAAGGATTCTATTCTTTTCAATTTACGCCTTAGCTCATGGCGGTTCTTCTTGCCCAGCAGGTCCAAATAGCTTTCATAAGAAGCAGGAAGGCTCAGAACAGGAGCCACCTCTATCTCTTGGCAGGCGCAAGAAAATCCATGGCTATTAGCCAATTCAGGGAGAAAGCTTAAGGTAGGCGATGATTGGTGGACATTGATGAGCTCTACTCCTTCCATCTGTGAATAATTCGTCTTTAAATATCCCAACAGATTTTCATAGAATTCGCTTCTTTTCTCTTTCTTGGTAATAAAATCACAATAGTCACTGACTTCTTGATTAGCGATGAATCTTATGTTCTTGTCTTTGATCATGAAAGGAGCAATACCAGCGATATCTTTATTCTCGTCGGTGAATATGAGTATTTCAAAAGAATTATCCTCGGAGAAGCTCTTCCACCAGGAAACAAACCACTCATTGGTTAAAAAAATGCACTTATGTTCTGAGGAAAATAAAAAATCATCCCATTCTTCTTGCGCTCTCTCCAGAGCATCCAGCGAAGTCATTCTTTCTACTTTCATAGATTAAACAGGATATCATAATCAAGAGAAAATTATTAAAGATTCTTCAATAAATAGAGATGGGGACGGTTCTATTTTTAAAATAGAAAGCCTAGTACCATGAGACATAGATAAGAATAGAAAATAGAACCGTCCCCTATTGGACTCCTCCCCTTTCTCTAGAAAATAAATAGATCCTGACTAAAGGATGTCTAAACTAAAGCTAGTAGGTATTTCCTAGTTTTTTTTGTAATTTTTTCTTGAAATCAGGATGGACTTCCAATCCTAGCTCCTCCGCTTTTTTCAGATGTTCCCAGGCCAAGGCGTATTTCTCCAAATAAAAATACACTACTCCCAAATTGTTATGTCCATCCGCAAAATCTGGATTTATTTCGATAACCTTCTTGTATTGAGAGCCGGCCTCAGAAAGTCGATTCCGCATAAAATATAGATTGGCTAGATTAAAGTGAGCTTCCAAGTAATCCGATTTATATTTCAAGGCTTGCAGGAATTCCCATTCCGCTTCTTTGTTTTTCTCTTTCCCATTAAGCAAGATGCCTAAAAGATTGTGCGCTTCCGCATGATCTGGCTCCAAGGCCAGAGCCTTCTGACAGGCAGCCTCGGATTCTTCAAGCATTTCTTTTCTAAAATAAGCGTAGCCCAGATTAGCATAAGCACTCGCATAGTCAGGTTTGATCTCCAGGGCTTTATGGCATTCTTTAATGGTTTCTTGGACCATTCCCTTTTCCAGATAAGCAGAAGCCAGGTTGGTATAGGCTTTATGATATTTTGGCCTTAACCGAATCGCTTCTTTAGACTCCTTGATCGCAAGGTTGAGGTTTCCTTTAACTAAATAAGCTCGGCCAAGATTATAATGTGCTTCCGGAAATTCAGGCCTTATTTCTAAAGCTCGGAGATACTCCTGGATGGCCAGGTCGGTCTTTTTCTTAATCATATAGATATTTCCCATATTATTGTGGGCGTCTGAAAGCTTCGGATTAATCTCTAAAGCCATCCGGGAAACCGCCTCTGCCTCCGCAAACTTGTCTTTAAGGATAAGGGCTCCACCCAGAGTAGAGAGTGCCTCAGCCAGCCGAGGAAAAATGCCCAACGCTCTCTGACACTCACGAATAGCTTGATCAATCATTTCCCTTTGAAGATAAATGTAGCCGAGGTTGGAATAGGCCTTAGCATAATAAGGATTGAGCTCAATGGATTTATGATACTCCTGCATCGCTTCATCGATCATCCCTTTTTTCATGTAGGCAATCCCCAAGTTGAAATGAATTTCAGGAATGTCTGCTTGAGAGCGAAGAGCTTTCTTATACTCCTTTATGGCCCGCTCAACCTGCCCTTTCCTTCGGTAGGCAATACCCATGATATTATGAATCTCTGGATAATCAGGTTCAATCTTCATGGCTTGTTTGCATTCTTTGATCACCAAATTGTAGTCTTTCTTTTCCAAGTGAATAAGAGCCAATAAGATGTGATTCTCGAGCTCGGCTCGATTCAATTTCTTTCTCTGGTCATAAAGAAAGATGGCTTCTTCCCATTTGTCTTCAGATAAGGGGAAAAGAGAAGGATTAAAATTTCTGTACTTATTCAATCGGATAATTCGGGTAGTAAATTCATCAAATTCCCTCCCTGGATTTTCGCATTCCATGATCGAACCTATCTCTTTGAGGTCGATGGCTCCGAAGAGATGGCAGAATTCATGTTTCAATATTCTTATCATGGCTAATTCTGTTCCGAGCTCTTTAACCACTATATAACCATTAAGATAGGCAGCTGCCCCAGATAGGTCTTGGTCCATATGAGGTTGAGATGTAAATCCCAACACAACATCGCAGGCGCCCTGGGGGATTTTTCTTCTCAAATCATTCAGCAACCCTAACAAAGAGCTACGGGAGTTGTCCGAAAACCAGAACACAAAACTCCTGATTCTAAACCTGATACCGAATCTTGTTTCAAACTCTTGGGAAGAATCGATGATTAAGCGCTTGATCTGCAAACGCCACATTTTATTGCTTCTGTATTCTTCATCGACCGCTATCTTGAGATCCACTGTTCTAATGTTATGATTTTGAGGGAATCCGATTCCAAAAATTAAAAGGGTGATAAAGGAGAGAATAAGCTTTTTTAATATAGGCTTGCCGATCATTATTTAAAACCCATTTTCCTCAGGAAGGTTTTGAAATTTAAGCCTAAAAGGTAACTCCTTGCCTCTGTCTCGTTGCAAAAAATGCTGTCAGCAGGATAACCCATATCACACCGAGGGCATTTCATATAGGCCAAAATTTCCTCGCTAATTTGGCAAAAGAATATCAATTATTCAGAAAAGAGTCAAATTATTAAAGCACTTCTTGTAAATTTAGAGCAAATTAATTAGAGTAAATGAAACAGTGAAGAAAAATTGAAACAGCCACAAAGACTAAACTTTGTTATTCTTTTGGTGCTAATCACTGTTAATCTCGCTGTTTTTCTCCCCTCCATGGACGGAGACTTCCTCTGGGATGATAAATACTTCATCAGCGACAATCCCTACATACTGGCGCCTCATTTCCTCCAGAATCTCTTGGTCACTCCCTTCGGTGGACTTTCAGGTATGGACGAGAACAGTATCCGCCTGGACCGCTCGAGGCAGTTTTACCGACCTTTTTCTTCTCTTTCCTACTGGCTTGACCTAAAGATTTGGGGTTTTAATCCAGCCGGATTCCATCTCACAAATATTCTCCTCCACATGATCAATACCATAATCTTGTATTTCCTTCTTCTCAATATAGGTTTTAGTAGAATGGCCTCATTCTTAAGTTCTCTGCTGTTTTCTTTATTTCCTTTTCATTTTGAAAATGTCTCCTGGATTTCGGGAAGAACAGATTTACTCTCCTTTCTTTTTGCCTCACTATCTGTGTTGTTTTTCATTAAATTTTTAAAAAGAAAAAACTATGTTCTATTAGCCCTTTCCTCTTGTCTATACTTTTTCTCGCTACTTTCTAAAGAAAGCAATATCTTTTTAATCGTGATCTATTTTTTCATTATTTATCTGAGAGAACCCAAATTCAAAGATACTGTTATTCTAACCACTCCTTATGTTCTGAGCTTTCTTGTCTGGTTGATTTTGAGAAGTCTTGCTCTAGGCTCAAGAGCTATTGTTTATTCTGGAAGGACATTCATCGATTTTCTTTCCACAATCGGGTTTTATTTTTTCAGACTTGTATTGCCTTTTAATCTAAGCTTCACTATAGATTCCTACCAGGTTTTTCAAAATACTTTTTATCAAATCCTGGGAGGGATATCGACTCTTCTATTCTTTGCCTCTGCGATACTGATCTTGATAAAAAAATTAAAAAATCCCCAGAACGGTCTCGCCCTTTTTTCCTTTTATCTCCTCCTCCTGCCTTCTGTAGTCATCATTTTCTTCTCTTCCACAGTCACCTTCATTGCTTGGCGTTTTCTTTATCTTCCCTCAGCTCTTTTTCTGTCTTATCTGGTCTTTATACTCTTTAAAAAAATAAAGATTAAAGCTATTCCAATCGCTGTTGTTGCCCTGTTATGTGCTCTTTACGCTGGAGAGATCTATCCAAAAAATAAAGTCTTCGGGAATAATGAGACTGATTTCTGGCTCAGTTTCAAGAATATCGAACGAGAAGACTTGATCGCCCGATTCAACATAGGAGTCACTTATCTTCCTCTTGACGAAAATAAGGCAATGAATGTATTTAATCATATTTTTTCTCAAAAAGAGCATCCTTTCTACAAGAAGTATGAATCGAAGATCTATGAAGATCTGGCTCAGTATTATACTTTTAAAAAAGATTTCGAAAAGGCAGAAAAATACTTCAATAAATTAAGGGAAATACGAAGGCATCAATCTCAACATTACTATTTCACTTATGCCAATTTCCTTGCTTTTCAGGATAAAATCTCAGATGGAGAGAAGATAGTCACAGAAATGTTGGATCTATTTCCCGAAAATCATTTAGTCCTGTTTCATTCTGCCATATTTTATATGTTAATAGAGAACTATGAAAAAGCTTCTGAGTTGCTAGAAAAAGACTACCGACTCTTTCCTACAAGGGAGACTCTGAGATTTTTAAAAAAACTTGAGGAGGAAAAAAAGAATAGGTTGCAGACCTAATAAATTTCTAAGAGATTCAACACACCATGATATTTTTCCTATTCATTTAATCTTGAAAGGAGATTCATGAATAAAGCAGAAGAGGCCCTCCGCTCTTTCAGCGGAAATTTCAACTGTGCCCAATCAGTGTTCTCTGTCTTTGCGCCAGAGCTTGGCCTTGAGCGCGAGATGGCCTTGAAGATTGCCACCTCTTTCGGAGGAGGAATCGCTCACCTGGATGAGTTATGCGGAGCCATGACCGGCGCTTTGATGGTTATCGGATTAAAACATGGAATGGTCAAAGATGAAGACATAGAGGCCAAAGAAAAAACCTATGCGCTATCCCAGGAATTCGCAGCAAGATTCAAATCCAGGCACGGCTCTTTAAGATGTACCGAGCTCATCGGCTACAACCTCAGCAATTTAGAAGACTATGAGAAAGCCAAGGAAGCCGATGTATTCAACTCCTGTTGCACAAAATTTGTCAAGGATTCTGTCGAAATCCTCGAAGAGCTTCTAGAACTAAAGAAATAAAGATACAGTAAGCCAAAGAACCTTTAAGTTCTGGACTCTAAAGGAAAAAATTCCTGGTAGTGAGTGCAGGGAAGTAAAAGGTTGTACAGACCTCGGTCTAGCTACGAACAAGCAAATAGAAGCGATTTTAGGGAAAGCTTTTTAATCTGAAGAGCCTAAGAGACTGGAGATTCGTTCTTTTTCGCTTAAAGTTTTCCCCGACTCAGGATCGACCGCTACGCTAGTGCCGTCTTTGAGTTGAGTGGTGACCTTACCGGCTGCATAAGGATTTCCGCAAAGATGGGGCGCGTCCAGCAGCCCTATCTTAACAGCTTGAGCAAGATTGTGGGAATCAGTCCAGGGGTCTTCGACTTCTTCAGAGGCTAATTCTTTTATAGACTGAAGAAGATATTTTGCTTCGGCGACAAGTTCTTCCTTTCTCTTTATCAGACGAGAATCCTCCAATAATCGAGGAGTGCCGAGGGTGCAATTTTTGATAACACCTTGGATGATTTTGGCGCTCTCGATGATTTCAGAAGGAAGAGCAGCATGATCTCCTTCACAAAAACCAACAACATGCACGATTTTCGGCTCTAAGGCCAGTTGAAACAACGAAGAAGAAGAGAGCTCTCCCTTAGCCACATCTGGGTCTGGCGATAGACTGGCTAAGCCGGTTCTTGTCTGTCGAATGGTCACAAAAGCTTGATCGTGCAGTGATTCGATGAGCTCTATCTTGGCCATCATCTTTGCTAGGTCCATTAGAGGTGACGTGCGGCTCGGGGAATTGAACATGTATTGGGAAACATAGTGAGTTATTCCCGCTTTTTTGGCGTTGTAGGCCGCCAGAAAGGCTGCCGCCACAGCTATGGTATCAGGAGCCTCCCGCAGGCTCCAGTGGTGAGCTTCATTGGCTTCCAGAGGAATTTTATGCTCGGCATACCACCTCATAGCTTCCTGGTTTTCGGCAATAGACTCTGAAGGCGATCGCTCTGAGCGGCCATCCAGATGGTTGTACCAGAAGAGAGGAATCGCTCCCCAAGCAATATTTATCGTTTTCAAAGACATCTCGGCCCACTTGATCAGGTCTCTTGTCCCAGAGTAACAACGAAGAAGCGGATAATTGCCGCAGCGGGTGGCATCATGAATGGCTCCAAGGTCTTCAGATTTTCTCAAAGGGACTCCGCCAGCTCCATCCTGTCCTTTCTTCATTTCCTCGGGCCGGAAAAAGCTTTCTTGAGCATTCTGGTCAGGTCCGATAGAAATGACGTCTATCGCTTCAGAAAGGGCTAATTCCTTGGCTCCCTTGACTGTCTCTTTCAGTGTGGGGAGCCCAAAATGGTGGCGAAGGAGTGGATACGGAGCCTTGTATTGGATTCGGTCAACAAGATTTTGGGGCGGAATCTCCTTTGGCCGGGCCTCCTCAATCTTCCCTTTAAGGAAGGCAACTATTTTCTCTCTGGGTTCTAGCCCGCTGAAAACAGCCTCAAAAAGGCCGCTCTTGGCTGCGACTTCGGCTGCCGGTGGTGTTCCGCCAAACACGAAAGTCTTATCCTGCCACCTGTTCTTCTCAATAACTGCCTCCAAAGAGGATAACAATTTATCCAGTACTTCTGGAGTCAACCGATAACTGATCGCTACGATGTCTGGGTTGTGGGTCTTTATTCCTTCAGCTAGCCTCTCTAAGGAAACCGAAGGACCCAAGGTCAGCGTTTCATAGCCGGAACGCTCAGCCAATTTCAAGAAATTCAGGATTCCAGCCAAATGAACGCAATGTCCTACTGAAGCTCCTAGAATTTTTTTGGGCAGGGAGGCAGCCACCTTAGATTTCTCCGGTCACCGCCAGGAGGCGAATCTCTTTGATAGACAAGCCTTTAATTCCTAATTTTTCAACTGTCCGGCCTACTTCCCAAAAATCTATGCCTCTCATCAATGAGGCCATGTGGATGATGAATTTAATGGTGGGAGTCGCTACCTTCAGCATCTCTCCGATGGAGGCAAGAGGAACAAGACTCATGGGAACATCCTCATCGATATAGCGATGATGAAGCCTGTCCGGAGCTTTGATTCCTAGATAGCCTGGATTATCCTGAATAGCTTCATACAGATTTTCTCCTGTAGCACTGTAAGCCGTATAAAGCCAGTTCCTAGCACTCATCGCCTTGAATCCTAGAGCTGCGGCCACGTCGAGCCTTTCTTTATCCAATGTCTCAAGTACTCTAGAAACAGAAACGCTGGCTCCTTCGATGTAGTACTCAAAATCTCCGTGCGTGCCTTCAATCCAAGCAGCGTTGAGCACAGTAAGAGCAGGATGAAACACAGCCCCGATGTTGTCAAAGCTGGTCTTAAAAATGTTGTCTCCTGGAACAAACTGGGGGAAAGCTCGGTTTATGATTCTAACAATCCCAGGAATCCAGTAGGCGGGAATAGTTGCCAGAGGGACAGCGTTCTTGATGGAAAAGATTCTGGCCTGGGCAGGCCCCAAAGCTCTTGAAGCATAAATAAACGTTTGTGTTTCGGCAATAAAAGGTAATTTTTTTAGCCCTGCTTGCTTGAGGACATAGTAGAATTCTAACGCGCCTCCAGTCCGGCCAGGATTGAGGATGACCACCTGATTTTCCTTGAGATAAGGAGCACAAGCCTGAGCGATGAAACGATGCCCATTGGCAGGAACAGCCACCATGAGAATATCGACTCCATCCAGGCATTCTGCTATCTTATCAGAAGCAACCTCTACCGTTCCGAATCCCTTGACCTCTCCTTCGACCTTGATTCCTTTTCTATTTTTAACAGCAAGGATTTTTTCCATTCCTCTGTTATAAAGGTTAACCCTGAATCCTTTGATACCCAGATGGCCGGCCATAGCTAATCCGCCATGTCCAGATCCGAGAACACAGAATCTAAGGTCTTTTGGTTCTTTATGGAGATGTTCTTTAATGTACTCTTTCCTTATTTTATCCTCTGTTTTCGCTATTTTTTTCGCCATTTTATCACCTTTTGGACAAGATATGATTATTATCTATTATCGTTAAAAAATGCCTCAAACTTGAAGTGTTTTTTCTTCCCAGCAAGGAAAAAAAACTTAACTTCTGAATACACTGGCTGTCCTGGACTTAAGGAAGCGGATTTATTTTAATAAATGAAGCCCTGAAAGGCAAATCTCGTTTTTTACCTTTTGACATCAGATTTCTCCTGTGCTATAAGCTTTTCTAGATGGGGCAGTGGAGGCAAACTTAAAAAAAGGGCTGAAATGACCGAGGACAGAGAAAAACTTTGTTTCGAAACACGAATCCATCTCCCTCCAATGCTAAAATATCATGCTAAGAGGAGCTAGGTAATGGAATTGTTCGGAGTATCTAAACCTGATATTGCAGAGCTCAAAGATAAAAAGGACATCAAAGGCTTGGCCAAAATCTTAAAGCAAGAGAAAGATGCTATCATTCGCCGAGATGCAGCTTTTGCCTTGGGAGAAATAAGAAGCGATAAAGTGGTTAAGCCTTTAGCCCAAGCTTTGAATGATGAGGATGCTGGTGTGCGACGAAGTGCAGCCTTAGCTCTGGGTGAGATAAAAAACTTAAAAGTGGTTAAATCTCTTATCCAGGTTTTGAATGATGAAGACGAAGTGGTACGAAAGCACGCTGCTTTTGCATTGGGCAAGACAAAAAACCCCAGGGCTGTTACTCCCCTGACTGAAGCTCTGAAGGATGAAGATTATGGTGTGCGACGAAGTGCAGCCCTTGCTCTTGGTGAGATTAAAAATGCTAGAGCGGTTGAGCCACTAACTGAAGTTTTGAAAGACCAAGATGAAGGTGTCCGCCGGGAAGCAGCAGTAGCTCTGGGCAAGATAAAAGATCCCGGGGCCACCGAACCTCTCCTCAAGCAGGCCTTAAAAGATAACGTATGGCATGTCAGAATCTCGGCTGCAAGAGCTTTGCGAGACATAAAAGAGAAAAGAGCTGTAGAGTTCATCGTTCATGCTTTGAAGGATGAAGATGAATTTGTTCGTAAGAACGCGGCCTGGGCTCTCTTAGAAATGAAAGACAAAAAAGCAGCCAAATACCTCGTCGAGTCTCTCCAGGATGAAGATTATGGTGTTAGAGCGAATGCAGCCTTGGCCTTAGGAAAGATAAAAGATGCCAGGGCTCTAGAACCTCTTGTCACCCAGGCCTTAGAAGATGATGATTGGCATGTCAGAATCTCGGCCGCCAGGGCTCTAGGCGAGATAAAAGATGATAGTGCAATTGCACCCCTGACTGAGGCTTTAAAGAAAAAGGATCCATTCGTTCGCAAGAACGCCGCTTGGGCCCTGGGTGAAATGAAAAACGCCAAAGCGGTTAAATCGGTAATCCTAGCCTTGAAGGACAAAGATCCCGTTGTTCGCAAGAATGCGGCTTGGGCCCTGGGAGAGATAAAAGATGAAAGCGCAGTGAAAGCCCTAGTCCAAGCTCTGAAGAATGAGGATAAAAGTGTTCGCATAAACGCGGCTTGGGCTCTGGGCGAGATAAGAAGTGAAAAAGCTGTCAGGCCGCTGATCCAAGCTCTCCAAGATAGAGACGATGATGTCCGAGAGGAAGCAGCTAAAGCCCTCGGAGAAATAAAGGACTCCAGGGCTGTCAAACCTCTTATCGAAGCTTTGGAAGATGAAGATTGGATGGTGCGAGGAAATGCAGCCAGAGTTCTAGGGGAGATAAGGGATGATAGGGCCCTCAAACCCCTCATTCGGCTTCTTCAAGATGAAATTAAGGATGTTCGAGAGGAAGCCGTGAAGGCTCTGGGAATGCTGAAGGATGAGAGAGTCGTCGAACCTCTGATCCAAGCTTTGAGAGAGGACCGAGATTATTGGGTTCGCCGAGATGCAGCCTTCGCTCTGGGCGTGATGGAGGATATCAAAGCCGTAGAACCTCTTACTGAAGCTCTGGAAGATGAGTACTATGGTGTTCGCGAAGCTGCCAAACAGGCCTTAGAGAGGATAAAAGAGAAGAAGGGCTGAGCCAGCAAAGAGATTTAACGAATTTCGAATTCGATAACAGCCGATAGTTTTCTATCTAAAAAGATAGCTGTCTACCATTTCTCGCTTTCTCTCTCTCTTTGAAGGGGAATATACTTCGAGGATTATAATTTCTTTAATCTTTTTATCACCCTGTTTCATTCTTTTGACTTCATATTTCTTCTGTGTTATAAGCTTGTTTTCCGATATTCCATGAGAGGAGGAACGATTATGTCTAAAAAGTCTGTCTTAATAAGTCTAGTCATTTTATTGGTCTCTTTTGCCTGCCAGAAAAGCGATTATCGAGAAGTGAAGCAGTACACGATCGAGCAGTTCATGGACACTGTCTCTATCTTCGGAAGTTCATTTTCTCCAGATGAAAAACACATTCTCTTCTCCAGCGATGAAACAGGTATTTACAACGCCTATACGGTACCAGTGGAAGGTGGAGAACCGACTCAAATTACTAAATCAGAAGATGACACGATTTACGCTCTTTCTTTTTTCCCAAAAGATAATCGAATGCTCTACATGAGCGATAAAGGTGGAAACGAGATTTACCACATCTATCTCCGCGAAGAAGAGGGGGACATCAAAGATCTGACTCCAGACGAGAAGGCACGAGCAGTGTTTTATGGCTGGAGTTTCGATGAAAAGAGCTTTTTCTATGGTTCAAACAAAAGGAATCCACGGTTCATGGATATCTATGAAATGGACATCGAAACCTTCACTCCCAAAATGGTCTACCAGAACGATGCAGGATATGAGCTCGGATCTATCTCCAGAGATAAACGGTATTTTGCCTTTGTCAAAGCCATCACTACCAGCAATTCAGACATGTTCCTTTATGACCGAAACGCAGAAGAATTGAAGCATCTATCACCTCATGAGGGAGATGTAGTTTTCAATCCTCAGACATTCAGCCCGGATTCGAAAGGCCTTTACTTTCTGACTGATGAAGGGAGCGAATTTGCCTATTTGAAGCGATATGATATCGAAACAGGTCAATCTGAAAAGATCGAAGAAGCGGATTGGGACATCTGGTACTCTTATTTTTCCCGCCATGGAAAATACCGTGTGGTAGGAATAAACGAAGATGCTCGAACAGTCATTAAGGTTTACGATACCGAGAGAAATCAACTCGTCCGTCTTCCTGAATTGCCGGGCGGGAATATCACCTCAGTAAACATTTCCAAGAGCGAAAATCTAATGACTTTTTATTTCAACGGTTCAAGAGCGCCCAATAATTTGTATGTCTACAATTTTGAAACTCAAGAATACACGAAACTGACAGATACGCTGAATCCTGAGATCGATGCTCTTGACCTAATCGATGCTCAAGTCGTACGTTACAAATCTTTTGATGATCTAGAAATCCCTGCGGTTTACTATAAGCCTCAACACATTAAACCTGGAGAAAAGGCGCCGGCCTTGGTGTTAGTCCACGGCGGGCCTGGCGGACAGGCCAGAATAGGATACCGTGCGCTCACTCAGTATCTTGTCAACCATGGATATGTGGTCATCGATGTGAATAATCGAGGAAGTACAGGTTACGGCAAGACATTCTACAAGATGGACGATAAAAAGCACGGCGAAGTTGACCTGGATGACTGCGTGGAGGCCAAGAAATTCCTCATCTCTACAGGCGATGTGGATGAGAATAGGATCGGAATCATCGGGGGCAGCTACGGAGGATACATGGTCCTGGCAGCCCTAACTTTCAGGCCTGAGGCCTTTGCCGTCGGCGTAGATCTGTTCGGAATTTCCAATTGGGTTCGGACACTTCAGAGCATACCACCCTGGTGGGAATCCTTTAAAGAAGCTCTGTATGAAGAGATGGGAAATCCTGAAACTGACTTAGAGTATCTGCGTAGGATATCACCCATCTTCCACTACGAAAATATTTCTAAGCCTCTGATGGTTCTCCAGGGCGCTAACGACCCTCGAGTGCTTAAGGTTGAATCTGATGAAATCGTGGAAGCAGTCAAGAAAAAGGGGATTCCAGTCGAATACATCGTCTTTGATGATGAAGGTCACGGCTTTGCCAAAAAAGAAAATCGAATCAAAGGCTACCAAGCTATCTTGGAATTTCTGGATAAACACTTGAAGGGAGAACCAAGCTCTTAAGCCTCATAAGTTCAAGAGCTCTCTCCATTTAGGAGACACAGAAAAAGAGAGCTATTGAGAGCAAGGGTATAATTCTCAAACCTTCATCGACTTCTCTGCCTCTCTGATCGCATCCTCGAATATTTCTATGCCTTTGAGCGCTAATTCTTCTGTAAGGATAAGAGGAGGAAGGAATCTAGCTACGTTGGAGAAGTGCCCTCCAATCTCGATCAAGAGGCCGTGGCTGTGGCAAGAAGCCCTCACTCTCTTGGCTAACTCTGGAGCTGGTTCTTTCGATTCCTTATCCTTGACAAGCTCTATGCCCAACATGAGACCTTTTCCGCGGGCTTCTCCCACAATCTTGGAATCCTTCTCGATCTCATTAAGCCAAGAAAGCATGGAACGCCCCAGATGAGAAGCGTGTTCAACCAGTTTATTCTCAACCATGAAATTCAAGGCCACCCTTCCCGCAGCATAAGCCACCACATGGCCACGGAAAGTGCCGATATGTTTGCCCGGTGGCCAGGTATCGAGCTCCTCTTTGTAGGCTACACAGGAAATCGGAAAACCTATGCCTCCCAAGGCCTTACTCATGGTCACGATATCAGGCAAGATGCCAGTGTGTTCAAAGGCAAACATCTTGCCAGTACGGCAGAATCCTGTTTGGATCTCGTCCACGATCAGAATAATTCCATGTTTACTGCAGATTTCTCTTACTTTAGGGATAAATTGATCTGGAGGAACGATCGAGCCTCCTTCTCCTTGAATAGCCTCAACTATGAGCGCTGCGGGTTTTCCCACTCCAGAATGAGGGTCTTCGAGGATGTGCTCTAGGTATTTCGCGCAATCAAGCTCGCAGGAGTCAGGTTTTTTCCTGAAAAGACAGCGATAACAGTAGGCGTAGGGAACGAAGTGAACCTCAGGAAGAAGGGGCAGGAAATCCTCTTTAAAGCCCAAACCACTGGAGAGCGAGAGAGCTCCGGCACTCATACCATGATAGCCTCCCTCGAATGCAATTAGGGGATAAAACTGGCTATTATACCTGGCAAGTTTTATTGCTGCTTCCACGGCATCTGAGCCCGTGGGTCCGCCAAAAAAGACCTTATTAAGAGAATCAGGCAAAAGGGATAAAAGAGTCTCCACCAATGCTCTACGCGCAGGATTGGGGACATCGAGAGAATGGGTAAGATTGGTGAGCTGGCTTGTGGCTGCCTCTATGACTTCTGGATTAGAATGTCCGACATTCATCACTCCAGCTCCACCGAAAAAATCGATGTATAAATTGCCGTCCACGTCTTCCACAGTGGCTCCCTTGGCTCGACTGAGAGCCATGGGCATGGCTCTAGGATAAGAAACAGCAGAGCCCTCATGGAAAGATTGGTAATCAAGATGCTCTTTTGATTTGGGGCCTGGAGGAGGAGTTTTAATCAAAGGCGCGCCCGGGAAAGAAAGCTCGCGGAAATCCATCAACGGTCTCCTTAAAGATTGAAGATTTGTATATTTTTCAATGTCTCGGGTTTTTTTGAATACGCTTTCGCTTCTTTATTTTCGAATGGCTTATATCATGGGGAAATTTCAATGTCAAATACGATGAGTCTCTCTACTCACCAATCCTCACCAACAGTCCTTTCTTCTTGACAACTCTAAAGTTCCAATAGAAGAAGAGGAAAGATAAGACAATATAAATAATGTTAAGACCCAGCGACCAGAGGAGCTCATCAAGGGGAAAACCTCCCTTGGAAATGACACTCCTCATTCCTTCAAACACGTAGGAAGCTGGGATGTATTGCGCAATAGCCTGGAGAAAAGGAGGAAGCACGGCTACCGGATAGAAGACAGCCGATACAGGCATGAATAAAAATCCCAGCGCCCAGGCAAGAACCTCTGCTTCCTGTCCGAATCTCAGGATGAGCGCCGTAGTAATGATTCCTATAGACCAGCCCATGACAATAAGGTTGAGGACAAAGGGGATAAGAGAGATGCCTACCAGGAAGATATTGAAAGAGTACAAGAACCAGGCTAGCGCAGCCATTATTGAAGCAGTAACGATAAGCTTGGTGAAACCCACCAGCATAAGAGAGAAAATGTATTCTGCAGGCCCTAAAGGGCTGGCAAAGAGATTCAGGAAGTTTCTGGACCAGACGTCCTCGAGAAAGGAAACCGATATCCCTTGTTGGGCTCGGAAAAGAATATCCCAGAGAATCAGGGCGCCGAGGAAAAAAGGTATAAATTTTGGCAAGTTCTGTCGAAATTGGGCTAAATAAACGGTGATGAAACCCCATACAACAAGATCCAGAACAGGCCAGTAAAGGACTTCCATGATCCTGGGAATACTCCTCCGGTAGAGATACACATGCCTGAAGAACAGGGCCACGATCCTGTTCAACCTCAATATCTCTCCTCCCTGGCCACTTTTAAAAATACCTCCTCAAGATCTTTCCTTTTGAAGCGCTTAATGACATCCGCAGGTCTTCCCTCGGCGATAATATTGCCTTTATGGAGAAAGATAATTCTGTCTGACATCTCCTCCATTTCTTTCATGTTGTGAGAAGTGTAGAGAATTGAAATATTGCTCTTCTTCTTGATCAGCTGTAACAACCTTCTTGTCTTGTCAGCTATATCAGGGTCCAGACTCGCGGTAGGCTCATCAAGAAAGAGAATCTTGGGGTCGTTGATAAGAGATTTAGCCAGATTAAGCCTCGTTTGCTGCCCAGAAGAAAGGTGCCTCACCAATTTGTTCCGAATATCATCTATTTCAAAAATCTTGAGCAGCTCTGTTATCTTCTGCTCTTTGTTTTTAACTTGGTAAAGCCTGGCAAATACTTTCAAGCATTCCTTGACTGTTAAGGAGTTAGGCATGGAAACATAGTTGGATGAAAAATTCGCCTCTTGAATGATTTCTTTCCGATGCTTCGCCAAGGGCCGCCCAAAAATCTTCACTTCTCCTTCGTTAGGAGTGGTCAGGCCCAAGAGCATATGCATAATCGTTGTCTTCCCGGCACCGTTAGGTCCCAGAAGTCCGAGTATTTCCCCTGAATATATAGAGAATGACACCTTATTCACGGCCTTTAATGACTTGAAGACCTTGGTTAATCCTTCAACTTCAACAATCGGTTCGAGCATTCTCTAAAAGATAATTAAATTCATCAATAAAGACAAGGTTTGGATGAAATTCCGATAGCTTAACACAGCAAGGGAAATTTTCAAGTGGTTGGGAACGCCAAGAAAGGAAATATCCAAGAACTCTCTGATGTCGATATGCTTCAATTTTCTCTACAACTGTCCACTTTTTAGGGCAAAAAACGGGCAAGTTCAGAGGAAAAACATTTGGCATGCTTTTTGCTTAAACCCTAAAGAGAAAGCATGAACAGAAATGGAGGAACAAATGAAAAAGACACTCTTCATTGGACTTATGGTTGCTCTGATCATCCCGCTCTTCGCAGCCAATGGTATTGCCAGGGAGAGAAGGCCTTGTGCTCCAGGACATTTCCTGACTTTCTCCTTTTTTATTAACCCGGTAAGCATCGGCTACAAACATCGGCTCTTCGACAACCTCTACGCCGCCACAAACCTGCATTACCGCAGCTCAATAACTGACCTTGAATTACAGACTGGCGCAGTGTATTTAATCCCCCGTAAAATACTCATCTTCACTCTATACGGAGGCGGCGGAATCCAGTTCTCCAGGAATGAGGGATATCAGTACCCGTATTTAACCGTGGGAACCAATTTCTTGTTTCTTTTTACCGAGATCATCCACCCCTTAGAGAGCGGAATGGAACCTAAGTACAGGTTTGGATTCAGCTTCAAGTTTTAGTCCATGTACCGGCGGACATTCACATCGACCACTTAGCCTGATAAGCATTCGTTCTCCGGCAAGTCAACAACGGTCTGAACAATCTCTGCAGGAGTTGCTATTCTTCCTGAAGGTACCTGGACAACCAGTTTCTTCTTGATGAGTTCGGGAAATCCTGGCTATCTCATTTAATCTTCTTCGCCGGCTGATCCTGGCCCCCCTGGTGGAGAACCAGTTGAGTGACTTCACCTTTATCATCCTTTACAAAAGTCATCTGAGCATCAACCACTTTCAGGAAAAACTTTATCTCTGATTCAGGGTAAATTTCGGCTTTAGGCTGCCCAGTCGCTTGAGCAAAGAGTCGTTCATTCTCTTTAGTTATAGTAATGATGAAACCGGGCTCAAGTTCATACTGACCTACATATGCATTATAGATTTTGGGATCAACTTTGACCTCTTTCCTCTCCTTCGGAAATTCGTACTTTTCACCGAACACTATGGCAGCTAGATCCCGGCTGATTCTCACGGTTGATGAATAGTCAAAATTGCTTAACACAATGATGCAGACATCATCATCAGGATATCTTGAGATATTCGTGGTGAAGCCGTTGATTCCGCCTCCATGGCTGATGCGTTTATGGCCGAATAATTCACTTATTCCCCATCCATATCCGTAATTATCCTTGAAAGGAGAAAAAATCTTATCCAATGAACTCTTGCTCACCAGCTTTTCCGTGTAAAGAGCCCGGTCCCAAAGGTATAAATCTTCGACCGTGGAGTATAGAGCGCCCGCGCCATGGGGAATAGACATATCAAGATAACTTGCATTCACCTGGTGATCTTTATCCCAAGAATAACCTGCAGCCCGGTTCTCAAAAATAGGTTCATGATGGCCATACCCGGTATCCTCCAGGCCAAGGGGCTGTAAAATATTTTCTTCCAGATAGGCTTCGTATGATTTCTGGGAAACCTTTTCGATGATATAACCCAATAGAATATATCCTGAATTGCTGTAGCTGAATTTTTCTCCTGGAGTGAATTCCAACTTCTTATTCTTGAACCTCTCGATTGTTTCTTCCACCGGAGAAGCCAACATCATCGTCTTGGTGTATTCAGGAAAACTCGTGAAATTGGGTATTCCAGAGGTATGAGTTAAAAGGTGGTGGATAGTGATCTTATCGCCATTGGGATAATCGGGGATATATTTCTTCAGAGAGTCTTCGACACTCAGCAACCCTTTCTCCTGAAGCTGCATTACGGCCATCGAAGTAAATTGCTTGGTGATGGAACCCAGCAGGAATTTCGTCTGGGGTGTATTGGGAACACCGAGCTCATAATTGGCCATCCCATAGCCTTTGCTCATTAGTATCTTTCCTTTCTGGGCAATCAAGATCGAGCCGCTGAATTTATGCAATTTCAGATGAGCATGGATATACTCATCCACTTTGGATTCCAGGTCCTGAGTCACGCAGGCGGTAAAAAATAGAGATTGAAGGAATACGGCCAAGCAAAGAAAAGCCAGCCTCTTCCTGGGATTTTTAGTGATTCCAACATGTAGTCTTTGCATTCGAATGACCTCCTGTATTTAGATAAATTTTTTGCATTTTATCATAATACAGCTTCTTTTTGTGATAAAGAGCTAAAATTCTAAATTTATAAAACCTTCTCCCGAATCGAAATGAACCACGCTTGTCTCACCATAAATTTTTTTGCATCTTTGCCTGTGAATGGTAAAATATCCTGACTCCTTTTTTTCGGGCAATAGAAATGACTGAGCTGCTCAAAATACTCCTCCTGTTCGGAATCGGGTCCCTGGCAGGCTTTATCAATGTCATGGCGGGCGGGGGTTCGGCTATAACGCTCCCTATCCTCATATTTTTAGGATTGGAAGGATCTTTAGCGAACGGAACCAACCGCATCGCGATCGTGATTCAGTGCCTTTCTGCCACCCTATCCTTCCGCCAGGAAAAAAGTCAAAAATTCAAGCTCAGCTTAAAGCTGGCTGCCTTCACCTTGCCTGGGGCCGTAGCCGGAGCTTTTATTTCCACAACCATCAGCAATGAGCTTTTCCAGAAAATTCTAGCCTACATCTTGATCGGAGTCATCATCTCCATGTTTATCCCTAAGTCGAATCAAAGGAAACTCGAAGGCGTGTCCGGACAGCAGAGCACCTGGCTCATCTATCCAGCCATGTTTTTCATCGGATTCTACGGAGGTTTCATCCAAGTAGGCGTGGGATTCCTGTTCATGGCTTCGCTCTACCATTTGCTGAAGCTTGACCTGGTCCGGGTGAATATGCACAAGGTCTTTATCATATTGATCTATACCATCCCGGCCTTGCTTGTTTTTTTCTTCACCCACAACGTGGACTTGAAATTAGGATTGGCCCTAGGAGCCGGAACCGGGCTCGGTGGGTGGTGGGCAGCCAAGGTGTCAGTTAAAAAGGGAGAAGGAATCATTCGGATGATTCTCATTATCGCCATCTTTATCATGGCCCTGAAGCTCCTGGATGTTTTCTAAACCCTCAGACAAGAGAAACGACAAAAATGGAACCTGATGCCTCTTTTATTTTTAAATTTGTTTTAATAAGATATAGAAACCAAGGCAACCCTTAAAGAAGAATAATTGAATACGAGATATCTTCCGACAAGAAAGGAGCATAAGAAATGAAACTAGAAAAGCTGTATAAAAAAGTTGTGGAGATAGGCATCCAGAGTGATCTGAGAAGAAAAGAAGAGATCACCAAGATTCTGAAGGAGGAAAAAGAAGCCTACAAAAAGCTTAAAGGTGAAGAAGCTGAATTCTTTGACAAAGATAGGTTTTTTAATCCCTTTTCCGACACCAGGGTTCTCCACGGAGACCTGAATAAGGAGATCAAAAAAATTATTGTCGGCATCGATATGGAGGTTGGGGAAATCCTTTTGACCTATCTATTGAATAAAGATTCGAACCAAAAAATAGACTTGATCATCTCTCATCATCCAGAAGGCTATGCTCTGGCTCGGCTCTATGATGTCATGAAACTGCAGGCTGATTTATTGGCGAATTACGGAATTACGATAAGTGTGGCCGAGCAACTCATGGAAAAAAGAATCAGTGAAATCGAGCGAAGACTCATGCCCGTAAACCATAATCGGGCCGTGGATGTGGCCAAAGTCCTGGGAATTCCCATGATGTGCATCCATACCCCTGCCGATAACTGCGTGACCAATTATCTGAAAAGAAATTTCGAGAAAAAAAAGCCTTACAAATTGAAGGATCTGATGAAGATCTTGAAAAATATCCCTGAGTATAAAAGAATGGCTAAACTCAACGTGCCACCCAAGATCGTGAATGGATCAGAGGACAACAAGTGTGGAAAAATCTTTATCGACATGACCGGAGGAACAGAAGGTTCGAAGGATATCTTCGAAAAATATGCCACCAGCGGAGTCAGCACCCTAGTCTATATGCATATAAGCGAAGAGCATCTCAAGAATGCCAAGAAGGCCAACCTGAACATTGTCATCGCCGGCCATATTGCCAGTGACAATCTTGGTTTAAACCTTCTCTTCGATAAATTAGAAAAAGAAGAAAAACTCGAATTTGTCAGCGTCTCAGGTTTTGAACGGTTCAGAAGAACCAAGCTATGAGTCTTTCTCCTGTAGATTGGTTATTCATTGTCTGGTACTTGATCCTGGCCATAGGCATAGGCATCTATTTTTCTAAAAAAGCAGGAAGGAGCCTCTCAGATTTCTTCATTAGCGGCCGAAACCTACCCTGGTGGATCATCGGCACTTCCATGGTGGCCACCAGTTTTGCAGCGGATACTCCTTTAGCCGTAACCGGAATAGTCATCAAGGATGGAATTTCTGGAAACTGGTTCTGGTGGAATTTTCTCTTTGGCGGCACTCTCACCGTTTTCTTCTTCTCTCATCTCTGGAGAAGAGCCGAAGTCCTCACCGAGGTCGAGTTTATAGATATTCGTTATTCTGGTTCTTCTGCGAAGTTCTTAAGGGGCTTCAAAGCTCTCTATCTCGGAATTCCTGTGAGCTCTATCTTCTTCGGCTGGATTACCCTGGCCATGGTCCAGGTTTTCCGGATCGTCTTTCAGATCAGCGAGGTCCACGCTCTCATTATCTGCCTCCTTATAACTATCATCTATACAACCCTCTCTGGACTCTGGGGTGTAGTCACCACAGACATCCTGCAATTTTGCATGGCTGTGGTCGGAGCAATCGTTCTTTCTTTAGTCTCCGTAGAAAAAGTCGGCGGGATAAGCTCATTCATGAATTCTCTGAGATCCCTTTCTTCCCAAACAGGAATAGACTATCTTTCTACCCTTCCCTCCTTCAAGGAATCCATCCCGCTAGCCTTCATAGTCGCTCTGTTTGTCCAGTGGTGGGCTGTTTACTACCCTGGAGCAGAGCCGGGTGGAGGAGGCTGGGTCGTTCAGAGAATGCTAGCGGCTCGAAACCCAAAGCATTCTGTTCTGGGAACTCTCTGGTTCAACATCGCTCATTATGTCATCAGGCCCTGGCCCTGGATAATCACTGCTCTGGCAGCGATAATTCTCTACCCAGAGCTACTGTCCTCTGCTGCGGGAAACGTCGAATCAGCCTACCCAAGAATGATAGGTCTTCTCCCCTCAGGAATAAAGGGACTCATGATCGCTTCTTTTCTAGCAGCCTACATGTCGACCATAGACTCTATCTTGACTCTCTCCGCCTCTTACCTAGTGAACGATTTCTATAAGCCCTTCCTTAAAAAGAAGGCCTCGGATAAACATTATGTGGCTATTTCCAGGATGGCAATCATTGTCGTTGCCCTTTCAGGGGCTGCTTTCTCTTACCTTATCGGTAGCGTCAAGATGGGGTGGGCCCTGATCATGGAGTTGTCTGGGGGAATAGGTCTGGTTTTGTTACTCAGATGGTACTGGTGGAGAATCAACGCCTGGTCAGAGATTTCAGCCATCCTTGCCTCTGGGTCTATGGCCATCTACCTGAAAATATTCCCGAATTCTCCCCTTTTCTTAGCAGTACAAACTTTCTTTCAGCAGCTTGGCTTTCAGACATCCCCCTGGGGAGTCAACATCATCTGCATTGTTCTCTTTACGACTTCAGCCTGGATCACCGTCACTCTGCTTACTCCTCCTGACCGGAAAGAAAAATTGAAGGCATTCTATGAAAAAGTGAGGCCTGGCGGCTTCTGGTCAGTGGCCGCTGAGGATAAAGGAAAATTAAAATCCTTAGGTTTTCATCCTTTTTTGGGCTGGTTTCTTTCTATTCTGGTCATCCTGTTCTTTCTGCAGGGCATCGGAAAATTGATCTTTATGCACTGGACAGAGGGAATGCTCTTCCTCCTGGGAGGAATCATCTCTGGATTTTTCCTGCTGAAATTGCTGAAAAAAATCGATCGTGAGGTAGGATAAAAGAAGAGCTTGACCAGCTAGCTCCCCAGGGTTTCCTTGACTTGCCCGGTGTTTTTTCCGCTGCGCTTAATGGATGTGTAAATATCGATGCATGATGTTTCGCGCTTCCTTAAGCCGCTTCTCATCGGGC
Source organism: Candidatus Aminicenantota bacterium (assembly GCA_011772495.1). Lineage (GTDB taxonomy): Bacteria > Acidobacteriota > Aminicenantia > Aminicenantales > Aminicenantaceae > WVZL01. Next base: position 52,093 of record WVZL01000009.1, on the reverse strand, counting down.
AGCTCCTGTAGCTTCTGGCTTATTCTTTCATCATCTTCCGCTTTCAGAATTTTGGCTACATACTCGATAATACCAGCAGGAAAAATTCCTCCTCGTTCGTACAGGTCTCTTTTCTTTAACAGAATTCGACTGGACTCAACACAGCTAGCGGGCAAGCGGGGAAAAGCATCAAGATGTTTCTTATTCTTGATCGCCTCTCTCTTGGTATAAAGCTTTTTGGCGACTGCTAAAGAACGATCATCCTTAAATCCCCATTCAGCTGCCATGACCAATCCAGCAAGCAAAAGATGGATAAGAGCACTCCCGTCCGGAGAGCGCAGTTCAACTGTCTGGCGGCTTTCGGTCTTCCCACCCTCATCTTTAGCCTGGGGATTGAGTATTCTGGCTAAATTAGGCCCAAATGACCAACCTAGAGGCACTCGAATCAAGGCATCGCGATTCAGGTTGCTCCAGAAAATCCGGGTTGGAGCTTCCTGGTCAGGCACCAGCCGCAAGTAAGAAGAAGAAACAGTGTTCCCAAAGGCTGTCAAGGAATCCGCATACTCACATAATCCTCCTATGAGATGTAGTGCAAACTCTGATAATTTCCCATCTGAGCTCAGCATATGACTTTGGCCATTTTTCTTCAGCTCTAAGTGAAAATGCATACCGTTCCCTGGTACTCCTTCCTCAATCTTGGGCAAAAAAGTGGCTACGCAGCTATGCTGATAGGCCACGTTGCGAATTAGCCAGCGCCCCAGCACTAAATGATCGGCCATCTCAGCTACGGGTTTAGACTGGAATTCCACTTCGAGCTGCTCGGCGCGCTTTCCTCTGATCTCTTCCAGTTCGCTCTGCAGGCAGTCTATCGAACCATTCTCGCTGTGAGCATATTTTACTGCCCCGGTCATTTGAGCGAGGAAACGGATCATCTCATTGAGAATGTTTCCACTTTTTACAAATGGACTCGATTCATGATATCCCCGCTTTCCAAGAGGGAAAATGTCCAGCTCTTTTTCGCTGATCAGAAAAAACTCGAGCTCTCCCAAACAGTGAAATTCAAAATCTGTATTCTCAAGGAAAATATCACAGGCCTTGGCTAAAATATTGTCCACCGCAAAGGGTGCCCGCTTCCCATCTCGGGTTAAATAGCGGCAGATGAAATCCAAACTGCGGCTGTCAAAAGGATTCAAGAAAGCCGTTTTATACACCGGCACAACGTAAAGATCGGACAAAGCACTATCCACCATACCTTTAAACAGGGAAGAACCATCCACCCGCTCACCCTCTGCCAGGATGAGATCTGCCTGATCCTGGTTTGAAACCGGTAATTTTAGCTCCTTGAGTTTTCCGTCAAGAGCTGTGTAATGAAAGGTAAGACGTTCGATTTGTTTTTGTTCGATGATTTTAAAAAAATCAGCTCTTTGAAAATCCTCGGCTGGCTTGTCCAGCATAACTGATAGAGGATTAGCCAAGGCATAAGAAAAACTATTTTTCGACATAGGTTCTTTTGCCCTTCCTGGAAAACAACTCAGGAGGAAACACATATTTTACGAAAAACGGGGAGTCCTTTTCAACAGACAGGTTTTTTAAAATTGGACTTGGATCTAGGTTTCCGGTAAAGGATTGAGCACCTCTTTAAAACAGGTTTGGGACTTATCCCCCAATCCTAGTCATAGAGATTTGAGAGAGACACTCCCTCATAAAGATACACAACTGGAAAATCCGTTTAATCTCTTCTTTATTTAGAGATTTTTCCTTTGACATTCCTTATGTTTACACTGCCACTGCCTGCTCTCTTGATAATGACATCCCTTTCCACCCCATTGACATTGATCGAACCTGAGCCATCGCTGACTTCTACATCTCCTTGGACATCTTCTACATAAATAGAACCTGAGCCATCCACGATCGAAACGCTGCCCAATATACTTCTCACCTCGATGTTCCCTGAACCGTCATCGATCCAGACATCGCCAGCAACATTTTTCATTTCCACCTCGCCTGAACCATCATCGATCTCCATGTCTCCCTCAATCTTCTCAGCCTGAATGCTTCCAGAGCCATCATCAATCTCAACTTTTCCGATAATATCTTCGATCTTCACCGAACCCGAGCCATCATCTATGACAATGTTGCCTTCTATGTGTCCAACCTTTAGCCATCCAGAGCCGTCATCGATCCTTAAAGGCATTTTTTTCGGGACATTCACGGTCAGGTTAATCGCTTTCTCCTTAAAGGAGAACAGAACAGGCTGCGGTTGTTTGAACTTGCTCACCAGAACCGCCTTGCCTCCTATTTTTTCCAGAGAGAGCTTCATCCTTTCCTGAACAAACCTCTCTGCCTTCTTTTCACTGGCTCCTTTCACCACGATTTCAGCAGTGACTTGAATCTCTCCCAGGCCTTCTCTGCCGACAACTTCCAAAGAGCCAGCTCCACATTTAATCTCGAGTGCCTTGATCCCTGCTGCCGTCAAATTCAACTCTTTGACTTCTTGATAGGAAAAGGAAAAGGTAGCAGATAGAAACACCACTCCAACTAGTAAAATTCTTAAACGCATAGAATCCTCCTTTTCATCTTATCATTCATAAGAAAATACGTATTCTCGCTTAAAAAGGTTTCCCCGATCCATAGAAAAAGATTTTCTTCGTGTGTAGCATCTAAAGGGATTTTCCTAAGTTGACTCAAGTAGGTCAGGGGTAATCATCCAATTGACGGACCAAAGGCCCAATTCGTCCCTCTCTAGGCAGACGATTCCTGCTCTATGGAATTGAATGACTCCTTTCTCTTCATCCTGACAGAGAAGAAGAGCTGAAAGTTTACTCAGATGGGGCAAATGGCCAACTAGCATCAAATCTTCTTCGGTTTTCGCTAAGCGCTCTGACCAGATTGAAGGAGCGGCTAAAGGTTTTAATCCTTCAGTCATCTTAATGCCTTCGGGCGGATTCAAGTATTCCGCCAGAATATGAGCTGTTTGTTGGGCTCTCGCCTTCCCACTATGCAGAATACTTGCCACTTGAACCTGTTTCTGCATAGCCACAAAAGTCACGACCTTCCTGACATCTTCTCTTCCTTTTTCCGAAAGAGGCCGAGAAGGATCTTCTTCCTTGGACTTGGCTTCCCCATGCTGGACGAGATATAATTTCATTCCTTTCTCCTCCGTATTGCTGTAAAGAGAAATGCTTCTAAACCGATTTTATACGATATGGGCCTCAATGATAAGACCTATGTCTGAGATTTTTTATTCCCTCATCAGCATAAACCTTTTGACTCTTTTTTTCGTTTATAGACACAGAGAGATGAAAAGTCTATTCTGTGACTCATGAAAAGGAAAACCATGAAAAAATGTACAGGAATCATCATCTGTATATTGGTCTTTCCTTTTTTGCTCCTGGGCCAGGAGGTTGGATGCGGAGCCGATGTTCCATCTGAAGGACATGCTGCCTTGACTTTCTCCTACGAAAATCTCTCTCGCTACTTCACGATCAACGGCCTCGAAGAAAAAGTCAAAAGGGAAATATTAAGGGCGACTTTTTNNCGATGCTGGGTGAAGTGGATATCGAGGAAGAAGATGGGAGCTCGATAAACATAAGGGTAGGGATTGGTCTGGATTTTCAAGTCTCCCGTCTTCAATCCATCGGTCACGATTCTTACCAGAAATTGGGACTAACTGAATTTCAAGGTGCCATCGACTTTGGAGTCAGAGTCTTTCGATTTGCTGGCTACCTGGGATTCAAGTTCAGTGGAATTTCTGGAGATTTTACGCTGGCCGATAAGAGGAGAATGGATGCCAAGGGCAAGGGACTTTTCAGCATGTTCTTGGGGCTCAACATCCCTTTCAGCCAGCATCTAGGATTTGTCTCTGAGTATTCCTTTTTTACCGAGAGGTCCTGGGCCCTAGGACTTCGCCTGAATATATAAACCAGGATCCAAGGCTCCGACACCCTTAACTCTCTATAGAAGACCTTCAAAACAATCTCATCCAAAGAAGAACTGGTGCAGTTAAGGAGATGAACACCGACTTAATAGAGCAGATAGGGTTTTCTTTGTTCGGAAAAAATATTCAACTCTTTATCGTAGGCTCTTACTATCTCTCTGACCTCTAGTCCCTTTTCCAGAGATTCTCTCACTTTTGGCGTCCCCATGATTGTGTCAAAATAATCCTTATGAAACTCGAATTGGTCAGGATACATGTCCATGGTTGTCTTTATGATTTGAAGCGAAGTCTCAAAGGATCTGTACGCTCCCCTATCAACGACATGGATCTGAGCGCCTCCGCATAACTCTCCCTTGTACTTTGAAAAAGTCGGGGTAAACCAAGCTTCCCTGAACTTAATCCCAGGAAGACCCAACTCATCGAGCTTGCTCGTCAATTCATATCCATCGATCCAGGGAGCGCCGAAAACCTCAAAAGGCTTGGTGGTTCCTCTTCCTTCAGATATGTTTGTTCCCTCCAAAAAAACTTGCGCTGGATAAACAGTCGCGGTGTCCAAAGTCGGCATGTTAGGTGAAGGGATGACCCAGGGAAGATTGGTTTCGTCATACCACATCTCCCTTTTCCAGCCCTGCATAGGAATGACGGTTAGATCAGCCTTTTTTTCCAAATATTTATCATTGAATAATCGAGCCAGTTCTCCCACAGTCATTCCATGTCTAACAGGGTAGGGATACAAGCCCATAAAATGACTGTATTCGGGATACTCGAGTATCGGACCTTCTAAATCGACACCATTAATGGGATTTGGCCTATCCAGAACGATAAAATCGATCCCGACTTCAGCACAAGTCTGCATACAGTAGGCCATGGTCCCGATATAGGTATAAATTCTCGTCCCCACATCCTGGATGTCAAAAATCATCACCTCGATACTCTCCACCATCGAGCTTTCAGGAATTTTTCCCTCTTCAATGGCATCAAAGGAACGCATGTACTCATCGATCGTTTCCAGCATGCCCTTTTCTGGTTTTTTGGATTGCCCGTAAAGACTGAACACCGGAATATTATATTCGGGTATATCGTATCTCTTATCAATGTAAAAAGGCACATATTCTCCGGCCTGGAAATTTCCTCTAACCCCGTGCTCAGGCCCATACAGAGCCTTCAGATCGATGTCTGGATTATCATAAAAAAGATCGATGATGTTCTGGAGGTGACTGTCCACACCTGTTGGATTTGTGACCAAGCCCACCTTCTTCCCTTTGACCAAGTCAAGATGGTTTTCCAGGAAAACCTCGACTCCGAGTTTCACCATGGTTTGCTCTTTCGGAATCTCGACAGTTTCTCTCCTGCAGAAGGACATAAAAATCAAGCCGATCATGATGAACACGCAAACAGGGGCTGTGAAATATAAAGTTTTGATATTCTTTTTTTTCTTTATTTCTATCATTGGGCTGCCTTAAATTTTAATGAATATTTTTCTTTTGTATAGGGGATACATGATGCCCAACCATAAAAGAAGGAGCAACAGAGGATAGATCAAAGACCCCAGGTAAGGACCTGCCCAGGGAGCCAGCAGATGAGCATGGATGTAGGTGTTTAAGGACAAGGCATCACTTCCTCCCGAGATTTTAGTTACCCTGATCAATTTAGCCATCAAAGACGAACCCACATAGACAAAGATGGCATTGGTGCCATAAACAAGAAATGGAGTCGCCCCCTTCCTCAACTTCAGACCTTCCAGGAGGCCATAACAAACTCCCAGGAAGAGCAAAGCTGCCCCGGCTGTAAAGAGAACAAAAGTGCTCGTCCAGAGCTGTTTATTGATGGGAAAATAAGGATGAAGAAAAAGCCCTGAAAGGACCAGGATAACTCCTCCCCCCAAAAGCCCGAACGTTTTGGTAAATGTCTTTCGAGATGACCTTAGCCAATCGCCGCCCAAAGTACCTAGCAGAGCTGTGGAAATTGCAGGCAGAGTACTCAGGATCCCTTCAGGATCAAAATCAGGTTTTAACAAGTGGCCAGCCAGAAGTTTGGTATCGATGAAGGAACAGAGGTTTCCCTCATAATCCAGAATTCCAGCTCCGTATCCTGGAACGGGGACCAGTTTCATGATTAGCCAGTAGAGAGCAAGGAAAGAAAAAGAGATGAGAGCCCTGCCCTTCGTCCCTGTCTTAAGGAAGAGCAGCGAAGAAAAAAAATAACAGAGGGCGATGCGCTGGAGAACACCCGGTATTCTGAGCGTGGCCAAATCGAAGCGGGGAATCAGGGCGAGAAATATTCCCAAGGCAAAGAGAATCAGGCTTCTCTTCATGATTTTAAAATAAAGGCTGGATCTTTCCGCCCCTTGGGACATCCTTCTTGATAGGGAAAAGCTAAGAGATGCTCCGACGATGAATAAGAAAAAAGGGAAAACCAGATCGGTCAAAGTCCAGCCGTGCCACTCAGCATGGCGCAGGGGAGCATAGACATACTCCCCGTTGCCGGGATTGTTCACCAGAATCATGCCTGCAATCGTTAGTCCGCGGAAAGCATCTAAGGAGAGCAAACGTCTACTGACCAACATTTTATCGGTGATAGCAAATCTACGTAGAGAAATTTTCGATCTTTCCTTTAGAATAGAATCGAATAAGCCTTAAATCAGCGGCTGTATTTTCCCATTAATTGGCCTTCAGCCAGAATGTGTCCTTCCATTGCCTCTAGCAAATCTGATTTCGTAGCTCCAGCCTCTAAATCAACTTCTGTATCCAGGGCATAGATCTTAAAAAAGTAGCGGTGGGTTCCACCAGGAGGACACGGCCCGCCATAGCCAATTTTATGAAAATCATTCATCCCTTGCTTGGCTCCGCTTTCCAGCTCCCGCTCTGGCGGTATACTTTCCGGAAGCTCACCGACACCTGCAGGAATATTAAAGAGAATCCAGTGAACCCAAGTTCCCATCGGAGCATCCGGATCATCACAGATCAGAGCAAAAGTCTTTGTCCCTTCAGGGCCAGAATCCCAACTTAAGGCCGGCGAAGCATCCATTCCATCGCAAGTGTGCTTCTCCGGTATCAGGCCTCCCTCTTCAAAAGCAGGGCTGCTGAATTTAATTTCCATTTCTTCCCTCCAGACAATTCCTTTCCCACTTATAGCAAGCCAAAAATCCAAAGTCAACTCTAGGGATTAGGCCTTGAAAGCTTTTGTATTCTTATTTTTATTTTTATCAGTGTTTATTTTTCTTCTGGTCTTGGGCAGGGAATCCAAACAATCTCCCTCTTAGAATGCATTTTTCTTTAGGTTTTATCCACAAAAGGAAAATTACACTGAAAAAAGAGAAGTAAAAATTGGCCAGAAATAAGTAAGGGGGATAGGACGTTTGTCCTATCCCCCTTGCAAAAAGGAGGAACTATGAAGGATCACCAACTCCATTAGGAGCTAGCCGCTATATATTAATGCAAATATGGTGCCAAATTGTTTTCTTTGTAACTTATTGTAAATACTCAAGATAAGATTTCAAAAGGAAAATTGAAACCTGAAAAAATGACAAACATTGTTATTTTTACAACAATAATTGTCAATTTGGGAAAATATGACCCAGTTTTCTGCCTATGAAGCTCAAATTTATCCTTAAGTCTATGAAAAAAAAAGAAAATACATAAATAAAGGCTCCAAAAAAAAATTGTCTCGGCTTTTCTGTTACTTCCTGTTCTTGACTTTAGCTCTGCTTCACCCAACTTATAAATAAAAATTGCCTTTCGTCAAAGCCAATCGCTGCCTTTTCTAAGGAGAGAAAAAGGCGAGAAAGAACGTCATCCATGGTAAGCATCTTCATCAACATACCAAGCGAGCTTCTTGCGGGCCTTGACCATGGCAGCCGGGTAATTCCGCCTTGCCTTATATGGCTCTTCTAAAATCGACCTAAGCACCCGGCTTTTCTCGGACCCGGATACAAGAAAAAAGACAGCTCGGGATCGATTGATCAAAGGCAGGGTCAGGGTAATCCTCTTCTTCGGTGAACAGGATGGAGGAGCATCGACGGCGACAACCCAATGTCTCTTTTCCTCAAGAGCAGAACTCCCTGAGAACAGCGAAGCTGTGTGGCCATCTTCTCCCACTCCCAGAAGCATCACATCAAAAGTTGGGAAAGTCTCTTCGTCTGAATCATTAAAAAACTCTCTCAAAACCTTTTCATAAGATTCAGCAGCTCTTTCAGGAGTTTGTATTTCGGAAATTACCCGGTTTATGTTTGGAGGAGGAAGCGGAACTTTCGAGATCATAGTCTCATAGGCCATGGCAAAATTGCTGTCAGGATGGTTTTCAGGCACCCAGCGCTCATCTCCCCAGAAGAGGTGTACTGCTGACCACTCAATTTTATTCTTGTATTCGTTGGCTATGTGCGTATAAAGTTGTCGGGGAGTGCTCCCTCCAGAAAGGGCCCAGGCAAATCGAACCTGCTTCTCTAAAGCCTCCTTGGCTTCTCCTGATATCTTCTCAGCTAGAGAGCGACTCGCTTTCTCTAGGTTAGGAAAAATATTGACCTCGGGTTTCAGGGGTTCTTCCATGTCGTTTTCTCTTGCTCGATGAGTTGATCAGCCTCCTTCGGCCCCCAAGTTCCGACCGGATAGGAATACACAGGAAAATCCCTTTCCAGAAGAGGAGTGAAGAGTTCCCAGGAAGCTTCCGCTTCATCAGCTCGCACGAAGAGGGTCTGTTCTCCTTGCAGAATATCTAGAATCAAGGTCTCGTAGGCAGCAGGCAAAGGACCAAAGGCATCTTTATAATGGAAATGAAGGCTTTCTTTCTTCAGTTTTAAAGGTTCTCCAGGTTCTTTCACATCAAAGTACAAATGAAATCCTTCGTCGGGCTGAAGAGTTATCAGTAGCCGGTCTGAAGGGATTTCACTGGAGGTATGGGAACTAAAGATAAAAACAGGAGGATGGCGAAAGTTAACAGCAATTTGGGTGAGGCGACGGGGAAGGCGCTTGCCGGTCCGAAGATAAAAGGGAATACCCTTCCAGCGCCAGTTGTCAATGTCCACCTTCAAAGCAACATAAGTCTCGGTAGATGAATCCCGCGCAACTCCTTTTTCTTCCCTGTAGCCTTGAAATTCTTTATTTTTGATCTTGCCTTTAGCATACTGCCCAAAAACAACCTCTTTAAGGCGGATCCCGGCAATGGAACGGAGAACCTTGACCTTCTCGTCTCGGATAAAATCTGCCTCAAAGACTGCTGGAGGCTCCATAGCCACTAAGCAGAGAAGTTGAACCAGGTGGTTCTGAACAATATCACGCAGAGCCCCTGCTTGTTCGTAATAACGGGCCCGCTCTCCGATTCCGATACTTTCGGCCACCGTGATCTGTACACTCTCGATGCGTTCTCTATTCCACAGAGATTCGAAAATCGTATTGGCAAACCGGAAGATCAGGAGGTTCTGGACAGTTTCTTTACCCAGATAATGATCGATGCGATAGATCTGTGATTCATCAAAATTGCGATGTAACAAACGATTCAATTCTTGGGCAGAGGCGAGGTCCCTGCCAAAGGGTTTTTCGATCACGATCCGAACCCAGCCCGAACTTTTATTAAGACCAGATTCTCCGATTCTCTGAATCGCCGTGGGAAAGATGGAGGGCGGCAGGGCAAGATAAAACACCCTGTTGCCTGGAATATCATGTTCGGCCTCCAGAGATTCGACTCGTGAGGCCAGGTCAGAATAGTCTTCAGAAGTTTTTCCTAAGGATTGGTAGTGAAGACAGGAATCGCACCAAATACCAACCTCCTCCGAGGAAAACCCTGCCTCCTGGAGAGCTTCTCGCGCTCTATTTCTGAAACCCTGGTCACCCAACTCTTTTGTACCTACTCCCAGAACTTGACAGTAATCCTTAAGATTTTTTTGAGTGAGCAATCGGTAGAGTGCGGGAAGAAGCTTCAAGTATGTCAGATTTCCCGTGCCTCCCAGAATCACGAAAAGATGCCGGTCCACGGGGGGCTCCATCATGATTTCTCCTTGATATCATGTCCACCAAATTTTTTCCTTAGCATAGCCAGCAACTTATTGGAAAACTCTTCTTCTTCCCGGGAGAGAAAACGCTGTAAAAGTGATAAAGTGATCACTGGAACAGCTAAACTCTGTTCAATAGCCTCGAAAACAGTCCAGCGACCTTCTCCAGATTCGAAAACATAAGGCTCTATTCCTTCGAGATCAGGATTTTCCTTCAGGACATCAGAGGCAAGATCAAGAAGCCAGGAACGAATCACACTGCCATAACGCCAGACCTCAGCGATTTGATGAAGATCGAGTTTAAACTCTTCTTTCTTCTTCAAAAGAGCAAAACCTTCGGCATAAGCTTGCATCAAGCCGTATTCGATTCCGTTATGAATCATCTTCACAAAATGGCCAGCTCCGCTGGGGCCCACATGATTCCATCCTCTATCCGGAGCAGGCGCTAAAGTCTCAAAGAGTGGGCGAAGGTTTTCAACAACCTCTTTCTCACCCCCGACCATGAGACTGTAGCCTTCAGAAAGCCCCCAGATGCCACCGCTCGTACCAGCATCGACATAATGGATCCTCTTCTCCTTGAGACTCACAGCTCGACGCATAGTGTCCTTGTAGAAGGAGTTTCCACCGTCGATAATCACATCATCTTTATCCAAAGGAGAGATTAAAGCTTCGATAGTCATGTCCACCGGCTTTCCGGCAGGAATCATCAGCCAGATAACTCGAGGTGGAGATAATTTGGAAACAAGTTCCTTTAAAGAATGCGCACCATCAGCGCCTTTTTGAACCACACGCTCTACACTTTCTGAACTCCGAGCATAGCCAATGATACGGTGCCCGCCTTTCAAGAGACGTTCAGCCATGTTAGCGCCCATACGCCCCAGCCCGATTATCCCTAGTTCCATCTTGAATCCCTCCTTCTTTAATTCTATTTTATAAGCTTTATAAGCCTTTCTTAGGTTTGATTCTGTAACAAATCTTCCAAGATTTCGAAGCCTCTCCCGATCTCAGCCTTCATGTCCACCCGGAGAATCCGACGACCTCTCTGTTTGAGCGCCAGGTAATCCCCGAAGGATTGAGCTCTGATCAGTCTCTTGAAGCTAAAATCTGTTTCAGGAACAGGCAGCTCAATCTTGGGCTCATCAACGATCTGGAGAAAGAGTCCGCTGTTTGGCCCGCCCTTATGCAACTGCCCAGTGGAATGCAGGAAACGCGGACCATAGCCCATCGTGGTTGCCAATCGTGTCCGCTTTAAAATCTCAAGCCGAATATTTTGAAGGGCCGTTGTTGTTTCTTGCGTTGGAGAGAGGAAAGCTTGAAGAGCTACGTAATCTCCAGGTTGTGCCTGGCTAATCCAGTCTTTCAAGGCCTTAGCCAGAATATCAGGTTCATTGATGGAAAATGCTTCCACTTCATTGATATCCTTTCCCCCATTCCTGCCAACTTCTTCCATGGCCCTCCGGGTAAAATCCTTGGCTAATTGAACATCTGGCTGGTTGAAAGGATGGATGCCGATTGTAGAGCCAGCTGAAGCCACGGCGATCTCCCAGCCGAAAATTTCTTTACCCAGATCGAATTTCTCGACAAGATCATGCCTCACGACAGGATGACCTGCCTCTCGGAGTGCCTTCATCCGCTTTTCAAGTTCTTCATTTTCATCCCCTTCTAGGCACAGAAACACGAATAGCCGGTCTTGGCTGTATTCATCAAGCGGGGAAAAGGGCTCGTTCGCCACCGGCACCAGGCCTTTTCCATTTTTTCCAGTACTCTCGGCGATAAGCTGCTCCACCCAATCAGGAAAACTACTGAGAGCTGGCGAGGTAACAAAAGTCAGCTTGTCCCGCATCCTTGCCAGCTCGCCCAGGGCTGCTCCTAAAACCAGTCCAGCAGCTTTGTTTTCGGCAAGACAGAACGAGCAGTTCTCAGCTGCTATCCAGCCCATGTCGAGCAACCGATGGATATCCATCCCGATGAGCGCTGCTGGCACCAGCCCGAAATCTGTGAAGGCAGAGTAACGTCCTCCCACATCAGGATTTGCCTGGAAAACACGCCGAAAACCTCTGTCCAGGCCCAACTTCATCAAAGGAGTAGAGGGATCTGTGATGGCCACGAAATGAGGCCCAGGTTTTTCGGATATCTGGCCCATCTGTTTCCAGAAATACCGAAACAGGGACAGGGTTTCTAAAGTCGTCCCTGATTTGCTGGATACAACGAAGAGAGTCCGGTTCAAATCTAATTTATCTTCTACAGACTTCACGGCCGAAGGATGCGTGCTGTCCAGAACGACGAGTTCTGGATAACCTTCCGCCTGACCGAATGTCTTTTGAAAAACATCCGGAGCTAAACTCGACCCTCCCATTCCAAGGAGGACAACCTGGGAGACGCTCTCACCCTTCACTTGATTAGCCAAAGAAATGAAGTCTCCCAACCTCTCCTGCATCGCTTCTGGAAGTTCCAACCAACCCAGTCGGTCTGTTATTTCGGGTTTGGGTTCAGGAAACCAGAGCGTTGGGTCTTTAGCCCATAATCTTCGGGAGAAGCTCTGTTTTTTCCACGTTTTTAATCTCTGCTCAACCTTGTTCTTATATTCTCCGAGGAAAAGAGTTTGATGGTCCTTTAGAGCATGGATTATAGTCTGGCGCTTATGCTTCAAAGTCTCCAGGAGTGAATCAAAAGATTCAGCAAAGGAGTCAACTCCTTCTTCCTGGAGCTTCTCGGTGATAACCTCCAGATCCACACCGAGTGAAGCCAAACGGCGAAGAGATGCTTCAGCCTCTTCCACGCCCTCTTCGATTGCGGAGCGCAGCTGGCCGTGGTCGCGAAAAGCGTTCAGAGTCGCCGTGGGCATGGTGTTAATCGTATCGGCTCCGATGAGCTCCTCTACATAGAGAATATCAGGATAGGCAGGATTTTTGGTGCTCGTACTTGCCCAAAGGGGGCGCTGGACCCTGGCGCCTCTCCTCTTCATCTTTTCCCACTTCTCGCCTCTAAATAATTCTTTAAACCTTTTGTAGACAATCTTAGCATTGGCAATGGCGGTTTTTCCTCTGAGGTCCAGGGCTTCTGGAGTCCCGACTTCTTCTAAAGCTTTATCGACAATCTTATCAACGCGGCTCACAAAGAAAGAAGCAACAGAGGAAACTCGGTGAGGATCCGAACACCTTTCCAGCCCTCTCAAGTAGCCCTGAGCCACAGCCTCGTAGTGAGCAAGCGAGAACATGAGAGTGATGTTAACATTGATCCCCTCAGCGATAAGACTCTCTATGACTGGTATTCCTTCTGGAGTGGCCGGAACCTTAACCATGAGGTTGGGACGCTGCACCTCTTTCCATATCCGGCGAGCCTCTTCAATGCTTCCCTTTGTTTCGTGAGCAAGACTTGGAGACAACTCCAGGCAGACAAAACCGTCAGCACCATCTGTTTCATCATAAACTCCTCGCAGAACATCTGCTGCCAATTGGATATCTTCGATAGCCAATTTCTCATACAGAGTCTGATCCTTCATCTGAGGGTCGGCCTCAATAATATCTTTCAGGATGTCATCGTAATCAGAGCTTCCAGCAATAGCTTTCTGGAAGATTGTAGGATTGCTAGTAACACCTCTTAAGCCATCTTCTTTGACCAGGCGCTCTAGCTCCCCACCGATGATCAGACTTCTTCGGATATAATCCAGCCAGAATGACTGACCGTATTGCTGCAATTCTTTAAGCGGATTCATTTTTTGCCTTCCTCTGATCGTCTTTTTCTATATTTTTTATGAGTGCTCCTTCGGAACGATTTTTCTGAACTCTTCTGAGTTTTGTGTGTATTCAACTTCACAAATTGTTTCTTTACCTGAGCTCGGGCTAAGGCTGCTGCTCCTACGATGCCAGCCTTGTCCCCTAGGGCAGCTTTTACGACTTTAAATTTTTCGACAGAAGGTTTGAGCGCCCTTTTCTTGACCGAGGTTTCCACAGTCTTTATGAGTTCCGGAAGTCCCTCAATGACTCCACCTCCGAGCACCAGCAAGCAGGGATTAAAGGCATTTATGATGCTTACAATGCCAGCCGAGAGGTATTGCGCTGTTTCTCTTACCAGTTGAAAAGCCAGCTGGTCTCCTTCATGATAAGCTTGAGTGACCGACGAAGCTGTGATTTTCTCTATGCTTCCAGCCAGGGAAATCAGGTTCTCTCCGGTCACAGGATTATCATGGACAGCCTCTTGAGCGCGTTCTGCAATGGCCCAGCCCCCTGCATAAGCTTCCAAGCAGCCCTTGTTGGGGCAGTGACATTTCCGCCCCTCCACGATAAGCGTGGTATGCCCGAGCTCTCCAGCCGAGTTGTTACATCCCTCGAGCATGCGACCGCTGCTGACCACGCTGCCGCCGACTCCAGTGCCCACGAAGAGAACTACTAAATCATCAATCCCTTTTCCTGCGCCGAACTGCCATTCTCCCCAAGCTGCAGCGCGGACATCATTGGTGACAACCACGGGAAGCTTCAGTTTTTCTTCAAGTTTAGTCTTGAGCGGCACATTCTTCCAGCCCAAATTGGGAGAGGTACGGACAACTCCTGTCAGACTGACTTGAGCAGCGATCCCAATCCCAAGGGCCTGGGCTTTCTTTTTTCCTTTAGCCAGGCACTCGGTCACGCAGGCGACCACATCATCGATGATTCTTTCAGCTCCTTTTTCTGGATCGGTAGGATGGCGATGCGACACCAGGATGCTGCCTTTGGCATTAATAAGCGCTGATTCCACTTTGGTTCCACCGAGGTCAACACCCAAAGTTAAGAATTCATTTTTTTTACTATTCATTTATTGTAACTCGTCCCATCCTGTTAAGATGATTTATGCCAACTCCCCTAGAGGGAAATTTAGACGGCAATGACCTTGCTTTCTAGTATTTCTATTCTTTCTCGAATATTCTCTGACTTGATGAGATAAGAACCAGAAACAAACATGTTCGCTCCAGCTTTGTTGACCTCTTCGATTGTATCTGCAGTTATTCCTCCGTCAACCTCTATATCCAAGTCTGGCTCTGATTCCCTCAGTATCCTTATCTTATCCATGGTTTCGGGCAAAAATGGGCTCCCATAAAAACCCGGATTGACAGTCATGACTAATACCTGATCAATCTGGCTCAAATAATCCCTGATCTCTCCGACATCCGTTTCTGGGTTCAAGGCAAAGGCTGCTCTCCTTTCTTTTTTCTTTATTGATTCAATAATCCTCTCAGGATTCTTCACCGTTTCGAAATGGGCTATGATGGTATCGACTTTTTTCCAATACTCGTTAACCCACTCTTCCGGGTTTTCGATCATCAAATGGGCCTCGTATCGGTATTTTCCCTGGGGAAGACGGAAATCAAAGTTAAGGGAAGCATTGGGAACAAATTTATTGTCCATCACATCGAGCTGGAGCAGTCGGGCTGAATCTTTTATCCTGGAAAAGATATCATCTAATTCAGACTGTATTTTGGCTATAACGGCTGGGATTATGATTTTCTTCATATTTTCTTCTCCAAGCCTGAAATTTTCTTCAGGCGCCTTTTATGCCTTTGTTTACCGCTGAAGGGAGTATTCAGCCAGACATTTATTATTTTCTTCACTTTTTCATAGGGAAAATACCGCCCTCTCAATCCCAGGACATTGGTATCGTTGTCTATTCTTGACATTTTGGCAGAATAAACGTCATAAGCGGCTACCGCTCTTATCCCCTTGACTTTGTTGGCGGCAATGGTCATTCCGGTTCCTGTACCACACACCAGGATTCCTCTGCTGTCTTTGTTCCCGGCAACTTGCTTGGCGACTTTTAGGGCATAATCAGGATAATCTACTGACTCCAAGGAGTCGGTTCCCAAGTCTAGGTATTCAATTTTCTTCATTTTCAGATATTTTTTAATCTTCGCTTTGAGTTTGAACCCTGCATGATCAGAACCGATGATGATTTTCATTTCTCAATCCTTTGTTTTTAAATTCTACCCGTAGGACTTATTGATTCTCCTTCAGGAGCAAAATCTGTACCAATTAAAACAAAAATATTTAAATGTTCTCAATTTGTTTAATTTCAATAAGTTATTTATTAAGTAAGCAAATATGCCAAACCATGCATGAATAAATACTGTAATTAAACACCGATATTATGGTGCCAAAATCCTCCCTTGTCAGGACTTGTTGTCTTTAGGGATCAATCGTCTTCTTCCAACATGAGGTCGATGAATAAGGCTGCTGTCCAGGAAAAATTGTCTGCTCCGAGCCCCTCTCCTGATAACGGATTGTAATATTCGTAAAATCCATGCTCGGCGATCAAGTCGATCATTGATTTTTTTAGATTCCGGGCATCTTCATGAAAACCATAATTCTTCAGCCCTGCGTAAAGCATCCAATTGATGTTAATCCAGACTGGGCCTCGCCAATAATTGAGAGGATTGAACATCAGGTCATCTACAGAAATGGAAGTAAAAACAGGATGATCATGGGTACAATTTTCCTTGCACATATGAGAATGTTTCATCCAGGAGGAGAGCGACTTGGCCTGCTCCCCGCTCAAAAGGTCTGTGCAGAGGGCCATTAAAGAAGCTGCAGTTCTCTCCATTATGTTTTTTTCAGCGATCAGGTCATAATCATAAAGCAGCATATTATCATTCAACTCAGGACAGAAATATTGAATATAGCTTTCCTTGGTTCTCTGTATCCAGGTTTCAATTCCCTTCTTTTCTTCACCGAGAATATCCGCCATCTTAAGCATCGCCTTGTTGGACTGGTATAGAATAGAATTGAAAACTACGTCTTTGATTTTAAAAGGGATCTCATCGTATACCCTGTCTTCATCATAATTGTATTTCTTCATAATCTCAATAAGATAAACATACCGGTCATAGTCATCATCCTTAGGCCTCTGATCTGACTTGACCTTCTTGGTATCCTCTCTCTCATAGGGCGGCAGATCCTTGACTTTGATTCGGGCTAAAGGCTCATCCCACCTGAGTGAATTATCCAAACCGGATTCCCAGGGATGGAAAATAGTTGCCAGCCCAGAATTTTCACGGTCTCGATCATTCAATAAATACCGGTGGAAATTCAGCATCTTAGGAAACATGTCTTCCAAGAATCCTATAGCTTCTTTCTGGTCAGAGGAATTTTTATAGATTTCCCAGGTGGCGAGCGCATGCACCGGAGGTTGGGTAAGGCCTGATGTCTTCAATCCTGGCCTATAGTCCGAGAGCTCTGTTTGCCAGTATTCAGGACCTGGAAAATAGCTGTTTCCCGCTCTGAATATGATATGAGGAAGCATACCGTTTGACCATTGTCCTTCAAACATCGAAAGAAGTTCTTTACGAGCTTTATCCTGGTCATAACGGGAATAACCGATGGAAATAAAGGCAGAATCCCAGCTCCACTGGTGAGGATACAGCTTTGAAGAAGGAATGGTGTATTTTTCTCTCCAATTTTCGGCTAACACTTTCTGAGCTGCAAGCAAAAGATTCTTTTCTTCGGGATTCATCTCTCTGGCCTCAAGATCGAATGGTCTACTGATCGATCTTAAGATAAATAGCCGTAAGTAGCTCTATCTCTATATTATAGATTTCCCATATATAAAATAAATTCACCTCTTTGTCCACTTTTTCCTCCAGTCTCTGGTATTCGTAAAAACCGAAGCCATCAAGGCCATAACCAAAAAAAGAACCGCAAAAACATCCACCAGCTTCTGACTCACATCCAATCCGGTTAAACTGTCTACTAGAAATTTAGTATAGGAATTCGGCATATCATAATAGCCCAGTTCTATCCTCACCTGCCAATGCCATTCCGTGCTGGGGCAGAAGCCAAAACCATACCATATTCCCAGAATGAACCAGGAAAAAGTCGTTAAGAGCACCACCACCAGGTTGGCCACTCTTGTCTTCTTCCACATCCATCCAAAGATGATGAACACCATCAAGGCAGAATGAAAGACGAAGAAAAAAATATTCAGGAATGAATACATACAACTTGCTTATAACAGAGGTAAAAATCGGAGTCAACAGAATCCAAGCTCGACTTTCTTTGACAACAAGGGAGAAAGATACTATTTTAAATTGGTGGAAGAATATCCTTCTTTTTGGACCCCGGAGAGCAAGCCCTTCGATCCCCTTGAATTAGCCCGTCAAACAGAGGAAATCGTAGCCAAAGGGGATTCCAGAAAATACACTGATTTTTATTGCACTGGTGTTTATGGAGGGATCTCCACGGGATATACGATCGGGTGCTGTCTCAAATGTGTATTCTGCTGGGTTGATCTCTCCAGAGATTTCCCTTCTCAGGCAGGGAAATTCTTCTCTCCACAACAGGCCTGCCGCAGTTTACAACAAAATGCTCGTCAGGCAGGAATTAAAAAAATCAGGGTTTCTGGAGGAGAGCCCACCCTTTGTGCAGAGCACCTCTTATCCGTCTTGGATGAAATCCAAGAAACTTCTTTCTTATTCATCCTAGAAACAAACGGAATTCTCTTGGGAGGAGATCTTGGTTATGTGGATAAATTGAAAACATACAAAAACATCCATATACGGATTTCTCTCAAAGCAGGAAGTCCGGAAGGATTCGAAAAGAGGACCGGCGGCCAAGGCGAGTTCTATGAGCTCCCCTTTAAGGCGGTAGAATATTTGAAAAAGGCAGGAATAAATTTCCATGTGGCCGCCATGACCGATCCAAGATTAATGCCCGGAGAGGAAAGAACAATGATGCTCGCCAAACTGAAATCCACAGGTTATCAGGATTATGTTGAGGAAGAGCAGTGCGATCCCTACCAGACGACAATCGTAAGGCTAGAAAAGGCCGGAATGAAACTATAGAAATGAAAAACTCTGAGTCATGATCGAAGCCCTTCTCTATGAAAAACTCTCAAACAAGACAGTCCAATGCCATATCTGCCAGAGGAGATGTGTCATCAAGGACAGGGGAAGAGGCCATTGCCGGACCAGAGTGAATCACCTGGGAAAACTTCACTCCTTAATCTATGGTTTAGTTTCCACCATGATGATTTCACCCATCGAAAAAAAACCAGTGTACCATTTTTTCCCGGGTTCAGCCTGGTTTTCCCTGGGAAGCCTGGGCTGCAATTTCCGCTGTCCTGGATGCCAGAACTGGGACATTGCCCATTCTGAGATCAACCTGGAGATAAAAGGTGCCAGAATCATCCCTCCTCAAGAATTGATCCAGACAGCCAAGAAAAGCGAATGCTTGGGAATTTCTTGGACCTATAATGAACCAACCCTCTGGTTTGAGTACACTCTGGAAGGGGCTAAACTGGCAAAAAAGAATGACCTCTACACGAATTACGTAACCAACGGTTATATGACTCTGGAGGCTCTGGATCTTATCGGTCCTTATCTTGATGTTTTTAGGGTCGATTTAAAAGGATTTTCAAAGGATTCTTACCAGAATATCGCTCATATCGATGATTTTTCGGGGATTTTAGAAGTCATTCAAAGAGCCAAGAAAAAATGGAAGATGCATGTGGAAATCGTGACCAACCTTATCCCCAGAATGAACGATAAAGAAGAAGACCTGAAGCAGATGGCTTGCTGGATAAGCGAGGAATTGGGAAAGGACACTCCCTGGCATGTCACCAGGTTTTTTCCTCATCTCAGGCTTTCTCATGTGGAACCTACTCCCATAAAAACATTAGAAAAAACAAGAGAGATGGGCATGAAACAGGGACTCGATTATGTTTACATGGGGAATGTTTGGGGGAGTCAGGCCGAAAACACCTACTGCCCCGGTTGTGGTGAGCCTCTTATCGAGAGAGAGGGATTGGAGACCAAGGAAATTCATCTGAAGAAAGGAAGATGCCAATTCTGCGGTCATTCCATCGCGGGGAGATTCTAAACCTAAGCCCATGAAATGCCAGCTCGTAGATCAGGGTTTCAAGCCCGGAAGCTGCTCGACTCGAGCCAACAAGACCCAGAAAAAAGCCTGCGATGTCACCCTCAAACAGGAAGGAAACGACTGGTATCGCTTGATCAAATCCGCTCATCTTTCACGACCAGAGCACTATTTTTCCATCTACCAATCAGGGTGCAACCATCACTGTCTAAAGTGCCACTCCTCGGACTTCTCGCAAAAAGCCGCTGGAACATGGGTATCGGCTGCAGAAATCGGTCAAATCGCCAAGGATTATGAAAAAAAGGTCACTGTCTGGGAAAAAAGAGAGTCAGCCACCATGTGGCACGGCACTGACCTGTGTCGAAGCTGCGGCAGTTGTGTGCTTTATGGGGAAAAAGGCTGGCTGTGTCCAGCAGTCTTAGAAGCCAAGGATATAATGCTCAGTCCCCAGGGATTCGGGCCGGCCAGGAATATCATGGCTTTTACTGGTGGGGATATTTCGTGCTGCGCCGAATTTTACTGTCAGGCGGCTGAAGAGATAAAGAAGAACTGTCAGAACATGTGGGTCCTGCTCGAGACCAACGGCTACGGCCTGACGCCCCAGAATTTAGATAGGTTCAAGGATTCAGGTGTTGATTCTTACTGGCTGGATATCAAAGCTTATGACGAAGATATCTATAAAAAACTCTGTGGGACAACCAACGACTGGATACTCAAGGCTCCCTCTAAGATCATAAAAAGAGACTTTGTCCTGGAAGTCCTGACTCTCTTCATTCCGCAAATGGTGGAAGATGACCAGATAGAAAAAATTGCCCGACTGCTTCTGGATGTGGACCCTGGTATTCCCCTGACTATTTTAGCCTTCTTCCCAGCCCATAAAATGAAAAACCAGAAATCCCCTTCCCGATCAGATATGATGAGAGTATACCATAGAGTTAAAGAATTGGGATTGAAGAAAGTAAAGCTGGGAAATTGTGGAGTATTTGCCAAAGATCACCAGGATTGGGAACTTCTTCTGAGAGAGGTCGGCAAGGATGGAATCGGGTAAAAAATTAAGCCAGAACATGCTTGAGCGAATTTAATTCCAAGAAGACGCCCGGGAGGAGGGAGTCTGGCCCCAAACTCAACCTTAATCGAGCCTTTCGATTAGGATAAATCCCCCCTTTAGAGTACTCTTTTTCCCTTTTTTATAGGGATTCGGCTAATCCTTTAGGGTTAGAAATCTCCCCTTTTTTTAATCTTTATCCCTTTTTTTTTCATACCCATCCCTGGGTTCTTCAGAGTTATATCTGGATTATGGTTAGACTTTGGGGGTGATGAATTTCATCGCGTAAGGTGAACAAATGCCACGACTAAATTAATGGATAGGGAAAAAGATAAAAAAGGGATTTTTAAATGAATTTTAACCAGGGGGTGAAAAAAGTGAAGGGAAAAATCTTTAAAAATTCTAACCAAAGAAAGGAAGAGCATGGTTCTGTCCTGGTGATCGGCATTCTCTTCCTGACTTTCTTACTCCTTCTCGCTATGCCCTTCTTGCTCCAGATTTCTAATGACCAACGGCTCTCTGAAAAATCCTATAAAGCCTTTGCAGCTCTCTCTATGGCTGAAGCTGGTGCAGAGAGAGCAATCTGGGAGCTTAATAGTGGTGATATATACAGCTGGAGTGGAGACACCTCCCAGCGGATCTTCAATATTGAATCTTTTCAGACTTCAGATGGAGAGACAATGGGAAGCGTCGAGATACGAGTCGAAAATCCAGAGGGAGATACTCCAGTGGTGCAATCCACAGGAAAAATCCCCTACATTGGTTCTCACACGGTGGACAGATCAACCAGGGTGGAACTCTGGAAAGGCGATGGTTCTTATCACTTATTTGATTATGGAGTTTTCGGCGATGAGGGTATAAACCTAAACTCGAACGCCCAATTAGAGGGGGATATAGGGACTAATGCCACTCATCTTGGATGCATTTATTTAGCCGCCAATGCAAATGTATCCGGCAATGCTACCACAGGCGTGCAAAGCATTCCAGAGGATATTATCATAACCAAACCTGTTTCTTATATTACTGGAGAAAAGCAGGCCTTATCCAAGCCGCAGCCAATGCCCTCCATTGTTCCTCCTGAGGACCTTCCCTACAGGGGTGAATATACTTTGGCTAGCGGAAATCAGGACATCATCAGCGAAAGCGGCGTCTACACCTCCTTCCTGCTCCAGAGCGGCGCTCAGGTGACCATCACATCTAACGTCACTCTTTATATAACTGGGGAATTTGCCATGACGAGCAACACTGCACTTGAGATCGCAGATGGTGTTAAGGTCACTGTTTATCTTGGAGGGAGCTTTGTTCAGGATAGCTACAGCGAGATAAACAATCTTTCCATGGACCCCACCAGTCTAGTGTTTTTAGGTACAGATACTTTCAACGGAGACATCTTATGGAATTCGAATACCGCTTTTTGGGGCGCTATTTACACCCCTAGGGCAAACGTGGTTTACGACAGCAGTGCTGAATTTTACGGCTCTATCGTGGGAAAATTTGTGGATTTCGGCTCTCAAGCCTCATTTCACTATGATGAGTCCTTAGGCGATCTCAAGATTGCTACCGGCAGCCTAGGTTCTACTTTTATCGTTAAATCCTGGCATGAGACGTTTCCCCCAGTAGGATCTTAATAAACCAAGAGGGGAAGGATTTCAACCTGCTAGATAAATTCACCACGGCCAGCCATCAGGTCCTTTCCCTCTCATGAAACTTTAATCTCCCTTCCCTCTTTCGCAGTATCAAGATAAGGGAGTAAATATTTATTAATTCAAGTAAACCAGGAAGACAAGATATAAACCTTACTCCTGAATGTATAAGAAATCAAAAAGCCGCCCAGGAGGAGGGAGTCTGACCCCAAACTCAACCCAAATCAAGCCTTTCGATTAGGGTAAAATCCCCTCTCTAGAGTACTCTTTTTCCCTTTTTTACAGGAATTCGGTTAACCATTTGGGGTGAGAAAGCCCCCCCTTCATGCATCTCAAGCCCTTTTTTTCCTCGTTTTCACCCCAGGCTACCCTGAGGTACACAGAGGCCGTGGCTAGCCTTTGGGGGTGATGAATTTCATCATGGAAGGGGATCAAAATTTAGCGACTAAATTAGTGTATAGGGAAAAAGATAAGATGAATATCAACACGGAGGTGAGTAAAGTGAAGGGGAAAATTTTTAATAACATCAATAAGAGAAAGGAAGAGCGCGGTGCCGTCCTGGTGATCGGCGTTCTCTTCCTGACCTTCATGCTTCTTCTGGCAATACCCTTTTTGTTCCAGGTTTCCAACGAGCGACGCTCAGCCGAAAAATCTTACAAAGCCTTTGCAGCTCTCTCCATGGCTGAGGCAGGCGTGGAAAGAGCCATCTGGGAACTGAACAGCGGTGATATATACAGCTGGAGTGGGACCAGCTCCTTGCGGAGCATGAATATTGGGTCTTTTTTAACCTCTGATGGAGAAACCATGGGCAGCATCGACATTCGGGTTATTGATCCTGAGGGCGACACACCCGTAGTAGAATCCACCGGTCAAGTTCCTTATATTGGCTCTCTGACAGTAAACAGAACGGCCAGGGTGGAGCTCTGGAGGGGCGATGGCTCCCATTACCTCTTTGGTTATGGAATTTTCGGGGATGAAGGCATAAACATTAACTCTAAAGCTCAGACAGATAGCTACAATTCCACTATTGCGGACTACGATCCTCAAAACCCGGGCACCAACGGGGATATCGGGACTAACGCCACTCACCTGGGATGCATCTTCTTGGCTAATAATGCAAGAGTCTACGGCAATGCTACTACTGGGTATGAATCCATGCCCGAGGACATAATCATCACCCAACCTGGATCAGTTCATTCTGGAGATAAACTGGCCATGACCAAGCCACAGCCCTTGCCATCGGTTGCTCCTCCAGAGGAGAGTCTGAGTTTCATGGGCGAATATTTCCTGGGTCCTGGACTTCAAGATGTCATCAGCGAAAGCGGCGAATTCACTTCCTTCAGGCTGGAAAATAGCTCTAAAGTGACGATCACGGCTGATGTTACCCTCTACGTAACCGGGGATTTTTCCATGAACAGTTTTTCCCAGATAGAAATTGCAGAGGGTGCAAGTGTCACCGTTTATCTGGGTGGTACTTTTACCCAGCACAGTAACACCCAGGTAAATAATCTCACCATGGACCCTACGAAATTATTATTCTTAGGAACAGACAGCTTTAACGGTAGTCTGGATTGGAACGCCACCACTACCTTCTATGGTTCGGTTTATACGCCAAGGGCCGCTGTGAATTATAACAGCGACGCTGATTTCTACGGTGCTATTAGCGGAAAATACGTGGACATTAACTCTGCTGCCGAGCTTCATTATGATGAGGCTCTGGGCAAACATAAAGTTTACACCGGAACCACACTCGATACGTATATCGTCAAATCCTGGCATGAACTCGTTCCGGCTGTAGGGTCATAATTAGGAATACAATCAGAAAAAAGGTTAGAAGGCGTAATGAAGGGAAGCTGGTCGGAAAAGAAACAAAGGGGGAAAGGACACCAACTCCCTAAATAAATTCCCCTCTGGCAACCATAAATACCTTTCCCCCTACCAAAACCTCGATTTTTCCTTCTTTATCCCCTGCTTTTAAGTACAGCAGTGAGGGTCTTCCGATTTCATAACCCTGTTCTGCCCGCAGGTCGATCCGGTCTTGCCCAAAATAGCGGTTCTTCACTAAATACCCAGCCAGGCAGCCGTTGGCACTTCCTGTAGCTGGATCCTCTATCACGCCCAAGGCCTCGGCAAAAAACCGGACATTCAAATCATTCTCTCTCTTGTAGGTTTCAGGGCAAAAAATAAGTATGGCTTTGGCTTCTGTGCTCTCAATCAAAGCGAAGTAGGCATCTTTTTTTATGTCTGTCCGCTTCACGGCCTCCAAAGTCTTCAAAGGAGCTATGATGGAGAAAACACCTGTAGAGACCTCTTCTACAGGAAACCTCTCATCCATGTCTCTCTCCTCAATGCCAAGAGCAGAAGAGACAGCTTTCTTGTCTAGAATCTGACCGAAGACCGGGTGTTTCTGTTTCATCCATAAGATATCAGGTTGACCTTGGCTATAATTGAAAGTCACCGGAATCTGTCCAATCTTGAGGTTCAAGTTGACCATCTCGACAGGTTTCCTGATGATTTCCTGCTGGATCACGTAAGCGGTTCCCAAAGTAGGATGACCAGCAAAGGGAAGTTCTTTTTCTGGTGTAAAAATGCGGACATCATATCCCCTATCTTTCTCTTCCTCGGATAAGATAAAAGTGGTCTCTGAGTAGTTCATTTCCTTGGCGATCCGCTGCATCCCAGAATCAGAAAGTCCCTCCGGGTTCCTGAAGACCGCCAATTGGTTCCCGGCAAATTTTTCCTCAGCAAACACGTCCACGATATAAAAAGGACGTTTTTCCATTATAATCTCCTCCTTTTAGAAGTATAAGATAATGTTAGCACACTCTTACAGACGTTCATGCTAGAAAAAGGATTCAATCATCTTTTTTTATACCTAATCTTTGCCTGAGTAAATTTAAATAAACTTTCTCCTTAATCTTGAGGGCATGCCTTAAGCTTTTGATCTTATAGAATCAACGGAGAAAGGTGAACACTCGAGCCGGCGCTCCAGTTCCATCTTTGATCGGCATCGGGATGACATAGAGCGTGGCTCCAGAAGAAGGAAGTTTGTCTAAATTGGCGATGTTTTCCAGAGCCAATTTATCAGCGGCACAGAGAATCTGATGCACCCTAAAGTCTTTTGATTTCCCGTAATCTATGCTCGGGGTGTCGATGGCTATCCCAGTAATGTCCCTCTTTTTTACCAGAAATTCAACTGCCTCAGGCGAAAATCCAGGGAAACTGAGTTCGGGAAGGGCTTCTTCGCCTTTCTTATCCGTCCCCAGGACTTTTTTCTTATCCGGGTAATGCTGGGTATCAATACCCGTGTACATGATGACCCACGCACCGTCAGGAATCTTTCCGTATTTTTTCTCCCAGTTCTTAATATCTTCGACCGAAAGGAGATAATCCCTGTCCTTCTCGCACTCGGCAGTGACATCAATCTTGGCTGCAGAACCGATCCATCCCTCAAGGGGAACCTGGTCAATAGTCCTTCCGTTTTGAGCGAAATGAACAGGAGCATCAACATGAGTGCCTCCGTGTTCTGAGGCGCTGAACTCGTTGGAAGCATACCAGAATCCTGCCTCAGTCATGCCCCAGTTCAGTTTGTCCAGCTTAAAAGGCTTGGCTGTTGGCCAGTAGATGGTGTTTTCACCATAAGGATAGGTCATGTCCAGAAGTTTTGCCTTGATATCTTGAGCATACAGGAATGCCGCCAGGACACCACCTAAAAATATCAACAGAGCCAAATATTTGGAGAAGTTACGCTTTTTCTCTCTCATATAATCCTCCATTTTTGCTTTTGGTCTTCCTTGAGAAGGCTGATTTTTTATTATACAGAAAAATTAAAATTATAAAAGTTATCAAGGTCTGTTCCATTTCTTGCGAAAAGAGTGGCAAAATGAACCTGATTTTGTGATTTGAGCTTTATTGTAAAAATCTAGATTTTAAGTTATAAAAGAAGCGACAAAATAACGAGGAAAGAGAAGGCAATGAGAAAAACAAAAAAAGGATTTGTCTTTTTCACCTGTTTGATCATACTCCTTCTTTTACCAGAGGTGAGTCAAGCTGAGAAGTTGAATGTGAAGATTGTCGTCGATAATGCAATTGTTCGGCTAAAGCCTGATATGGGGAGTATGGTCATCGGAACTGTTCCCTTAGGAACTATTCTGGAGTCAGAAGAGCAGGTCGACGGCTGGTTTAGAGTGAGCCTCCCTCCTGATGAGAAGGGATATATTGTCACTGGGTACATTCATTCCATCGCAGTGGAGATCGTAGAGGAGGAAATGATCGAGGAAGTGCCGGCTAGGATGAGTCCAGTATCCCCGTTGGTCGAGACCGAGGAACCCTCACGTCTGCCGACTATTGGAACGCCTCCCGGACCTGGAGTCAGTTTTGGCTTGAAGCTATCCGGTGGCATGGGCTATCTCTCTGTCGGCGACCTGAACGCAAGCTTCCAAGGCTGGAATGATTATTTTGAAGAAGCATGGTTTGGAGTAGAGGGTGGAGCAGAAGGAGAATACCAACTCCTTCATTGGGGGTACGATTTTTCTGGAGAGATCATCGTCTACCCTATCCCTGAGCTGGGAATAGCCCTGGGGGCGGGCTACATGCAAGTCTCAAAAGAAAGCAATGTCAAAGTATCCACGTTTTTCGGCACTGAAGAGATTTCCGCTACTCCAAGAATAAGTGCTATTCCTATTACCCTGGGAGTCTATTTCACTCCCCCTCTTGGCTCTGGGGTAAACCTCATCTTGAGTGCAGGGGCTGGGTATTACATCGGACAAATGTCTTGGGAGAGGGAAGTTTCTGATATCTTTGGTGAATTTACAGATACATGGAAGACGAACAAAGGAACCTTAGGTTTCCAAGGCAGCCTGGGGTTTGAATTTGCCTTCTCTCCTAAGATAGCCTTCGTGATCGAGGGCTGCGGCCGGTATGCCAAGTTAAAAGATTTATCCGGAGATTTTAAAAGGGCAGGGACCGGCATACTTGGTCCCTTTGAATGGGGTGGAGAATACACAATGTGGTATTACGAGTACTCCGATAACGCGGAGTCTTACCCTCGTGTATACTTCTTTGAGGAAGAACCAGATAATCCTAATTACAGGAATATTCGTAAAGCAGAAATTGACCTTTCTGGTTTTTCAGTAAAAGCAGGATTCAGGTTTAGATTCTGACTAAAAGGGCTATTTAAGTTCTACGATTCTCCCTTCGACCTTGTAATCCAGGACTTTATGTTCAAGAAGCCATTCTACCATCACCTGCTCAAGAATCAGACCAGTATTTTCTTGGCAAGTCACGGGGAAGCTAAAATACTTACCTTCTGCCTGCCCCACCAGATAATCATTGCTGACAGTTGTGTAGACTTTCTTCGGATATAGAACTTTTCCCTTGTTCACTACAATCTCTCCATCGACTTCTACATAATTGACTCTCTCTCCAGGAGGCCTGGCGTTCTTGCGGTAATGTCTGTATCTAAACCCAGAAACCTGGAACCTATCCTGGCCTCGTTCCACATCCAGTTCCAAGATATCTTTAATCTGTTGGCCAGTAAGCTTAAATACCACCAAGGTGTTACGAAAAGGAGACACATCGAATACATTGGCTCTAGTTATCGGTCCTTTAAAAATTTCAGCTCTAATCCCTCCACTGTTGTGCAGCCCGATTTGAGCTCCTGTTTTCCACCTCATCACATCTGTTATCCAATTCCCTAGAGGACTCTCACCTGTCTCGTTTTTTTGGGGATAACCTTTATGCGTTTGATCGAACTTGGCTTCGCCAACGACTCTAGCATATTCAGATTTGATTGAGGCCTCAACTTCCTTGACCAGAGATGTGATCTGAGGCGATGGTTTCATGTCTTTATCTGCCCAGAGCCAAATCAATTTCTCTTCATAGTCGATAATTTTATCCTCTTCAACATTCACCTTCAGATAGCCTAGAGTTCTCTGATGGCCAAAAGTAGACTTGACCAGAACTCCATCCACGTCCTTGAATCTTCCATCCTCAGCCGATACCAATACGATGTCAATTCCTTTGACATTCCTGGCTATCCTTACTCCCTGGTCAAAAGGGGCGTGATTGAGCACCACGATCAAATCTGTCTTCTCGTCTAACTGGGTGACATAAGAATTCAAAACAGGAACGATCGGCAATACCTTCAGCCCTCTGACTTTATCTTTATAGACTTCCTGCAAGAAATTCTCCTCCATCACAGCTATGACTCCTATTTTCAATCCTGCCAGATCAAAGATGTGATAGGGATTCGGAGAGAAAAGCTGGCCGCTTTTTTCATAGACAATATTGGACATGACTGTCGGAAACTTGGCTGATTTAACAAGCTTCAATACAAGGGGCTGCCCCTTATCAAATTCATGATTCCCGTAGCACCAAACATCGTAATCGAGCCTGTTTAAAAACTCTATCATGGCTCCACCAGGCAAGCCTTTATACTCAATATCCGCAGCCAGCGTTCCAGTCAAAATATCGCCTAGATCGATCAAGAAGACATTATTCTCCTCAGCTCTAATCATGTTTAAGTAATGACTGACCGCCTCCATTCCGCCGATCAGTCTCTCTCTTTCTTCGACTTTAATCTTATAAGGCTTATAAATTCCATGAATATCGTTGGAATGGATAATAGTGATCGTTTTAGAAAATAGCGGGCCAACAAGACTGAAGGCCAATCCAAGAACCAGAGCCGCTCGGAAAGCCTTGATCCCGACCTTTGCATTTCTTCTGGTGGTTTGCATTTTTCTCCTTTGAAGGAAGTTATCGAAAAAGTCTTATAACACAGGAAAAACCCGATGTCAAAAATATTAGGGGATGGAAAATACTATTGCCATTCAGCAGGTGTTTGTTTATTGTAGTCTCACATTCTCTAGCTGAATTCTCGCCAATCTTATTTAAAGGAGAATCAAAATGATCTTCAAAGATATTCTTAAACTGGCAGGGAGTATCATAATTTGTCAGCTGGCAGGATTCATCGGCTCCCTATTCACGACTCCTGCAATCCGGACATGGTACAAGACTCTTACCAAACCAGCCTTCACTCCCCCCAACTTTATCTTCTCACCTGTCTGGATTACCCTGTTCCTGCTGATGGGGATATCTCTCTTCCTGGTTTGGCAGAAAAAACATAAGGACAGAGAGGTAAAAATCGCTCTCCTTTTTTTCACTGCTCAGCTCATCTTGAATACCTTCTGGTCAATCCTATTCTTCGGACTCAAATCTCCATTATGGGCTTTCATAGAGATCGTCATTCTTTGGTTGGCGATTCTAGTGACTATTATAAAATTCTTCAAGGTTTCAAAACCAGCCGGATACCTGCTTCTTCCCTACATCTTATGGGTGAGTTTTGCTGCTTTCCTCAATTTTTCCCTCTGGCGTCTTAATGCCTGAAGTTAACTTTAAGGAGTATTTCATAAAATCACCCCAATAATCTAAAGGACCAAGATAAAAATGCTTGCCTTTCTCTTCATCTAAAACAAGATTAATGGTTTTGGGAAGAGGCTTGAATAAAGAAAAGCTTACATTAAGAGGAGGACCCCGAAGAGCCTTTATGGTTTAATTATTTTTCTTCTTCTTCGAGGTCTTTCACTTTCCTTTCGAGTTCCATTATCTTCTGAGCCAGGGTTTCCTTTTCTCCCTCTTTGACCTTATGCAACAATCTTGCCAGGGCTCCAATCATGCAAAAAAGAAGCCAAACGCTTAAAAGGGAAGCATTCAAGTACGGAACCCTTACTTCTTGCACAAAGCGAAGGGCATCCACATCAGCTAGATAGGAAAAAAATGTTATCAGCGCCAAAACTAAAATCCACCAGATCATTTAACCTCTCCTTTTCGGAATTAGGATTTCATTCTTTTAACTTCAATCTGTTTTTCCTGATAATCTAATTCTTCCTTGATACTGCTTTCAACCTTATAACACAAGAAAAAAAGCGCTGTCAAACAAGAACCTCTGTCCTAGTTCGATAATTCGCTAACGCTTTTAGATGCAATTGCCAGGGGAATTAAAAAGGCTATTTCTTTATTTTTTTCCGAAAATTATCTTAACAAATCAATTATCGCTTATATTTCTCCTCGCCATCATTCACCACTTTCCTGTTTCTTTATGCTCCTGTAGTGATTCCAGCCAGGGTTCTGGCACATCATTGGTTTCAAAATCCTCAAGAGATACATCAGAAATGTATTTTGAGTTTACGATCACATCTCTTTCCAGAGAAAACCTCGGCGTTTCAAATGTATCAGCGTCCTCAAACTTCCAAAGGCCCCAGGACTGTCTGTTGGAAACAGTATCAATGTAAATCCATTTCCCTTTGAAAAAGATCTTGGCAATTCCATGATAAACGGGTTTCGAGTCTGAATCACCTTTAGCTAAGAATCTTATGAGGGCCAGTTGGGCTGGAACTCCTAACCGGCGGCAGAAGGCCACATAGACCATGGCTTTGGTGTAACAGATCGCTTTTCTTTTTTCTAAGGCTTCAGAGGCGGTAAGGCTGGCATCAGGTATGAATTCAATAGTATCTCTGGTGAAGTAAAAAAGCCTCTCCAGCTTCTGCTCCAGGGACATATCATCAGTAACGACTTCTGACAGAGCTTCTGAGAAAACAGGATGGCTGAAATCTAAATGAGCCGTTTCCTCTAGGAAAGGAGATGGCCTGCCGCACTGCGAAGATATCAGGAGCAGAGCCACCAAAAATAGCAAAGACAAGAGATTTGGCTTTTGATAAAAAGTTTTTTTCATCATGACCTCCCTGATCGATCAAAGATAACAACAACACCAGAAGCATTTCCGATATACCACTTTTGGCTAGGGAGTAATGTTTGCATAATCCGTGCCAGGACCTGCCTAAAAGGTAAATCATTGAAGTAATATAAGTTAGATGGCATTACAAATGGGAAAAAGTTAATGATTTGATAAAAACCTTTACACTCGGAATTTAAGGTTTTTACCTTTATGAAAGCAAAGAGAAAAATGTAGAATTTATTTCGGCTTTAAAATGGAGGTAATATTTATTCTTAATCAATCAAAATCTAGGATGACTTCGCTGAGGTCATGAACCTGCGCTCGGAAAGAGTGAACTTCCCCTCTGGAAATTAACCAAATGAAAGTTCCACCTAGACTCGTCGGAGATTAATTCACTTTTACTCGGTTTAATCGACTCCTTCCTCTGTAACACCTGCAGATTTCTCTATCAAGGACATTTCTGGCTTCTCAACAGCTTCTTTGGTCATCTTCACATTGCCATCAAAGAAGGCCTTGTCAGAAATCATGACTGAGGGCGCAACGATTTCCCCTTTATACTTGCCTGTGTCACGTAACTCCACCTTCTCTTTAGCCATGACTTTCCCCTCGGCCTCGCCTTCGATAATCACGCATTCTGCCTTAACCTGACCCTTGAGCTTTCCAGTCTTTCCGACCAGCAGTAAAGCTGTAAGGTCCATCTTCCCTTCGAATTCGCCATTCAGATAAAGGTTGTGAGAGCCTTTCACGTCTCCTACGACACTGATTCCTTTGAATATAGCCGTGGTTTCCCGTTTCTCGGCTTGATCCAGATGACGTTGATTAAGTTTGGTCATCTTCCCCTCCTGTATAAAATTTTCCTACACCATAAGGGATAGGAGTTTAATTTTAAGCAAATTTGGGATTTCCTCCTCATTTATTGTTTTCTCAGCTTAAATTTGCAACAACTATATCAAGACGAACAAAGACGGGTCAATCGCCTTTTGAGATGATTCGGGGGGTGATTTTTTATCTTCCCTGCCAATCTTTGAAGGTGAGAAGCACTCTAATCGAACCCTCTCCTCTCTGGTGCAAAAATCTAATATCACAGGAAAAATTTGATGTCAAATAAAACCGTTAATTTTTTAAAAAAAATTTTTTTGTTGGAAATTATTTGCTTATTTCACCTTGAAATTCTTTCGAATAGTTTAAAAGCTCAGCCCAAAGCCAATACCGGCTCTGATTCCTCCTAGCTTGATGGTTTCATCAAAGGGCTCAGCATTGGCAATGGTGTATCTCACGCTAAAATCAAGAAAAAACTTGGGAACGACATTCACATAGACTCCTGCCTCAGCATGATAACCTATGGTTGATTCTTCAATATCTTCAAAGCGATCAGGGAGATTTTCTATGTAAGAATAATAGCCTGCTCCCCCTCCTAGATAGACGCTCACCATCTTGACATCTACTAACTTAATTCTCAAGCCCAGAATAACGGGTCTGAGAGTAAAGGTAATTTCTTCTTCGGTCAAGGTCATCTTGCCCTGCTCTCGAAAATAATTGGCTTCTGCCCTGAGCTCGAACTTTTTTATGGCCTCAAAACTGAAGGAAATACCGTACATAAGATTGCCTTCTCCGTAGGTATCTTTAAAGATAGGATCTTCAACAGAGTAATAATTCACTGAGCCACCGATTCTAAAGCCCAGTCCAAAGGAATAAATCGATAAGCTCGCTAAAGCCATTAACACTATAGTGAATATCTTTATTGTCTTCATACCTTCCTCCTATATTCTTTTCTCACTGCCAGTCCTTATTAACATGTTTTCTTTTTACTCGATTAACTCTTAACTCTCACAATGCTATTCTGTTCCTGATCAGTTTCCAACAGGCTCAGAGTAATCGCTATTCCAC
Organism: Candidatus Aminicenantota bacterium; assembly: GCA_011772495.1. Classification (GTDB taxonomy): domain Bacteria; phylum Acidobacteriota; class Aminicenantia; order Aminicenantales; family Aminicenantaceae; genus WVZL01. The sequence goes on along the minus strand of WVZL01000009.1, from coordinate 19,046 downwards.
AGACATGAGCTGACAGAGGTAACCGCATAAACATAACTCACATTGACATCCAGATATCCATCCACATATTCAAAGGTATCACTCGAGACAGTGTCGATCCATTGATAGCTCTCATCCCCTTCTCCGGCTAATTTTCGGTAGATTCTGTAGTACAAAATTTCTATGTTTTCGTTCAATGGATTCGCTTCCCAACTGATGGTGTGAAATGCCTCTTTCACGAAAAGGCTTCTGTTTATCTCTCTTGAAAGAGCAAGATTCACGGGAGGTTGATGCCAAAAGATAGTGGTGACAAAAGCATCATCCGGCCCGCTTATATTTCTGTCATATGCACCAGGGGTTGTTGGAAAATTATCTGAATCAGTGAATCCAGCGACATAGACCCTTCCGTCCTCATCTATTTGTATTCCCCGTCCATGGTCACCGCCAGTTCCTCCTAAGAAGGAGGAAAAGGAAAGACCAGAGCCTGCTGAATTGAGTTTGGTGACAAAAACATCATAATCCCCATTAAAGACCCTATCAATAGCGCAGGGAGTATTCGGAAAATCATTGGATTCAGTAAATCCCGTAATAAAGGCAGTACCCTCCTCATCGATTATTATGGCAAATCCCCAGTCCGAGGAACTTCCTCCTAGATAGGTAGAATACGTTAATCCTGAGCCTTCAGGATTGAGCTTAGTAACAAATACATCTCCATCTCCGTTGTAAACTCTGTCGTATGCGCCAACAGTGGTGGGAAAATCGGTGGACCTGGTTTGCCCGGTAACATAAGCATTTCCATCCTCATCAACTGTTATGCTTTCCCAGGTGAGACGGTCCAGATCGCTTCCTCCTAAATAGGTGGAATAAACAAGGTCTGAGCCTGCAGCATTAATCCTAGTAACGAAGACATCGTAATCTCCATTATAGCTTGTATCGTAGGCACCAGAGGTCATCGGAAAATCAGAGGACAGGGTTCTCCCAGCCACAAATGCATCGCCGCCCCCTTCAACTGAAATTCCATACCCCCAGTCGCGGTCACTACCACCCAAGAAAGTAGAATATACAATGTTTGTACCAGAAACATTGAGCTTGGTTACGAATGCATCACCGGGACCATTGAAACTAGTATCATAGGCGCCAGAGGTCGTAGGAAAAGTGGGACACTCAGTCACTCCAGTAAGGTAAGCATAGCCATTTTCATCAACGACAATTTTAGTGCCAATATCATCACCGAAAGGATCAGCAATTCCTCCTATATAAGTCGAATAGATTAAGCCAGTTCCTGTGGAATTGAGTTTAACCGCAAAAACATCCTCAGCCCCGTTATGAGATGTATCATAAGCCCCGGCTGTAGTCGGAAAGTCGCTGGAATTCGTATACCCGGTGACGTAGGCGTTTCGGCTTCCATCGATGACTATCCCGTAAGCTGTCTCATCGCCGCTTCCCCCAAGATAAGTGGAGTAGACAAAACCTGAGCCTGTGGAATTGAGCCTGGATACGAACACATCATACCAGATGCCATTAAAACTCGCGTCATAAGCCCCTCCAGTGACAGGAAAATCACTGGAACTCGTCCATCCTGTAACATAGGCATTGCCATCTTCATCAACAGCTACTGATAGGCCTGTATCTCTATCGCTTCCTCCTAGATAAGTGGAGTAATCTAACCTGGGGTCAATGATCAATTCCTTGTCTTTTCGGTATTCCGCAATCTTGAATTTCAAAGTGCAATCATCATCTACTATATATTCGGACTTAACTTCGACTCTCTTTCCATCGATCAGCTGGTAGCTCAGGGGCGCCTCTTCCTTTAAGAGCCCTTCTCCTGTTAAAATCTCTAACTGCCCTTTCTCATTCACCCTGAGCTGCTCAATACCCTCGTATCTCACTCTAATCTCTTCAACATCTCCCCCTGCTCTAACTCGATATTCTTTTTTTATGTTTCCTCCTCTTCCGTAGACAAGCAGGTCTGTATGAGGATAAAGCTCTTGGTAGAGCACCTTTTTATATGCCGGGGCACCAATTACCCATTTTTTCGGGTCTTTTCCCCAAAAATAACTCACTTTTCCCTCACTCTCTTCCAGCCCTTTCACTTTCACCCTTTTATTTGCCCCCATGAATTCCATCCTGATATTCTCGACTATGATTTCGGCAGCGCTTTCTTTACCTGCCCACATTAAATCTTCTTTATCTGGCGCCTTCTCGCTTTCTCGCTGAATGAACTGATACACGATTTCTTCAGGAGTAAAATACACATTGCCTTTGCGCATCTTTAGATGGTATTTTACGCACTCATTCACTTGACCCTTGTTCTCGATAAAATATAAAGGAAACAGACTTAGGGCTTCAGTGATCTGATTGGCTCGAGTCAGCTGTGACTTGGGCTCAAGATCACCTGAGTAGGTTGCAGGAAATGAAATAAATATAAGGAAAAGAATGAAGATTTTCGGTCCTGTTTTTAACATGCTCTTCTCCTTTACAGAATATACTGGTATCTATCTTTAAAGCAGAGAAACTTGTCTTTTTATCTTTCTGAAATGCTGGCTATAATGGCCTTTCCTCAATTTTCCCAAACCTGATTTCATCTCTCTCTATTTTTCTGCTCACTTTTATCATAGAGATAGTCTCATGTCAAAAAGCTGAGGACAGAGACTCCTGGATAATGAAGCCATTTGAATCATAGGAATGAATTCTCAATCAGCAGGGAATGGCCAGAAGTCTTCTGGCCATAAAATATTGAGGTTTCAATATGAATCGGCTTCTCTTTTTACCCAGAAGAAATGGTTTTGATGCTTGAATCTGATCGTGCCTTCTTCTTTTGGAAAATATTGTACAGACAACTCAAAAGGCAACCCTTCTAGGTCTGCATATTTTATTACGTAGGTGATAAAATCTTCATCCAGATTCTGCTCGGTTTCTATTTCCGTAATCTTATAAAAGTTTATATCTTCCTCTATATCTTTAAAAATAATATCCTCACTGGTTATCTCGAAATAGCACCCTTCGTATTTCGGCTCTGATGTCTCCCACACTCCTAACAGCTCATTTGGAACGATAAGCTCCTTCTTGCAGCTATTTCCACCCAGCAAAGCAAGAATGATGAACCCGACTAAAAACACTTTTCCTTTCATCTGTATCCCTCCTGCTTTTTCTCCTCCTGAGCCATGACTTTCAGGAAAGCATTCACGATCTTCGGATCAAACTCGGTACCAGCACGGTCTTTGATGTACTTGATCGTACGTTTCAGGTTGAGTGCTTTCCGGTAGGGGCGATCTGAAGTTAAGGCTTCAAAGCGGTCGGCCACTGCAAAAATTCGGGCTCCTAAACTAATGTCTTCTCCACTCAGGCCATCCGGATAACCCGTGCCGTCAAAACTTTCGTGATGCTGTAACACTATTGGTATAACCTCGGCATAGGCATCGATGGGCTCCAGGATCCGGGCTCCCATGCTGGGGTGTTTGTCCATGAAATTTCTTTCTTCAGCAGTCAATTTCCCGTTTTTATCGAGTACATCCAGAGGAATACCGAGCTTCCCGATATCATGGAGCAACCCTGCCCGGTGCAAATCGTCCAATTCATCCCTGTTAAGCCCTACGACCCGACCGATTTGCAAGGCGAGTTTCGTACTCCGCTCAGAATGGCCAGCCGTCCAGTGAGATTTCGCATCGATGGCCCGCGCTAAGGCTCTAAGCGTTCCCCAATTGAGCTGGGCCAATTCTTCGATCAAGCGGGCGTTCGAAAAAGCCACGGCCACCTGGTCAGCCAGCTGTCGGGCTTGATCCAAGTCTTCCTGTTCGAGTTTAGGCGGCTTAAGATAGCCGAGGGCAATGATCCCTGATAATTCTTGCCGTAAAAAAATGGGAAGGACTAAGGCCAGTCTGATGCCGAGCTTGGTCATTGGAACGAGATAGCTGGGCGGTTCTCCATCCATTTCGATTAAGATGAGATCTGGATTATCATTGAGTTCTTCTATATCCTCGGGCCTGAGTTCGATCGTTTTCTTTTGTTTTCTTTTATCAGATTTGCAGTCTTCGACATAGGTCTGAGCTGTTCCTGCGCCGTTGGATTCGAACAGGGTCACGCTGACACTGTCACAGGGGAAAACCTCGCGCATCCGCGCCAGCACTGTGTCTACAATTCTCGCTTTATCCAAGGAGGAAAGGATAGCCCGATCAATCTCAGCTATGGTAGTCAGGGTTTTAAATTGCCTGCCCAATTGACTGGCCATGGTATTGAACGACTCAGCAACTTCTTCAAACTCATCCCGACTCGTTACTCTTACCCGGCTATCGAATTCTCTTCTCGCAATGCGTTTTGTTCCTTCCTTTAGCTTTTCGAGAGGAACCAAACTCCTTCGGATTTGGTTTACGCTCAAGAGTGATACGACCCAAAGAGACACCAGAATGACGAGAGGGAAAACCCACGCGAAAATGTAATTGACCCGAAGCACCGAGGATTTCGGCATGCTAAGCACTACTGCCCATTCATCAGAAACAAATTGACCTGGCAGGAAAACCGTGAAGAAGCTAGCCAAATATCTCTTTTTCTCATACACCCACTCGAATTGAGCAGAGTGGGCATTTTTCATACTCATCACTGCCTGTGCAGGAAATGTTGCAGGAAAATCAAGCGTTGAATAGAGAGGGTTATTCGATGAATCGAGCACGCTCAGCTCTGTCTCCTTCTGCAATTTGTCTTTCTCCCTAGGAGCCCAAAAATGATCTAGATCAATTTCAGCCAAAAGGATTTCCTTGTTTGGAAGGTCAGAATAAGTTGCTATGCACATGAATATACGAACTCCCTCCTCTGGATCGACTCTCGTAAATAGACCCGGTTTCCCTAATAGAATATCTTGCCTATCATCCTGGCCAAGTCTTGGCGCATCTGGAATAAGGCCAAAGAGAACTCTGTGCTGGTCATCTTCAGTGATCAATATTAAACCTGTGAACCTCTCTTTTAAGTGTGCATCGAATTCTTGGGAGGGTATGCTGAGGGTCTGAGTGGAGCTGGCACTCAAGTTGGAGGCGATCATTTCCATCTCGACCTGAATCGACTGCAAGTCCCTCACAATACTCTGACCTATGTTCTTACTCTCCTCTCTCAGCTGCTCCTGGCTCTTGTTAATGAGCTGTTTTGTCACCAGTCCAAAGGACAAGATGGCCAGGGCTGCGATAGGAATAAGGGTGCAGGCCACGAACAGGAAAAAAATGCGACGGGCGACTTTACTGCGCAGAAAGGTCACTTCAATTTTCATGCTCAAAAACCTGGATCAGTATTTCCTGGCCTCGCCGATAAAAGCCCCGTTATTGGCGCGCACCACGTCATCCCAGCTGACTTTTGCTGTAAGGGCTGGTGCACTTTTCCCATCTTTCCCTTTACTGTAAAGGTCATAGTCATTATTTAAAGGAACCAGAAACCGGTCTTTCCTAGCGTCACCTGGAGCTCCTCCCCCCTTTTTTTCCGATGCAAAATACATCTTTAAATACGCATATGGATTTCCCCAGGGGTCAGTAATTTTCTCTCTTCCAATAGCGGCCAGGTTTTGCGGATAATCTCCGTTAGTCATGTTAAATTCCTCTATCTGCTGGGACATAGAATAGATATCTGAAATGGCCTTGGTGTTTTTTGCTCGGGTGAGTTGATTCAAGTAAACGGGTATTCCAATGCCGAAAAGCGCAGCGATAATGCCTATCACAAGAAGTAACTCGACCAGCGTAAAGGCTTTCTGTAAGAAATCTCCCTTCCGGTTACTGAAAAAAACTGAATCAGACAGCCAGTGCAGCTCCTGCTTCTTTCTGACTGAAATTTTAATGACGTATTTTCTCATGCAGCTCTAATAGTAATTAAATTTTTTTGCTCTCTCTCATGGTGTGAAGGGATTCTTCGGAGAGAAACTCATCTCTACGGCTCGGAATCGCTACTGACATACATCTTTGCCCAACCAGGAGTAACTTCCTTGAAAAGCTAGGGCTTCTTTGAACTGCCCAATGTCTCGAAGGCCAGGTTATCTTCATTTGAATCTTAGCATACCCCTAATGAAATAAAAAGAACTCCATTCCCTAATTTCATCATGCAAACCCTCATTCAGGAGTCTGAATCCTTAGTACTCTGGACCTTATTCTCTTCGATCTCCAGTCGAAAGTACTGACTCTCGGATCGCAGAGTTTCCAGATGCTTGCGGTGAGTTTTCAGGAATTGCTGAGGTACCTGCACTCGACCACGTGTCTCGCTCATCGATTTTTCTAAGCTGTCTAATGATTTAAGCGCTTGCTCGCTGGCAGACTGTATCTCCTTCCATTTTCCAGCCATCACATCCAACATCTCGTTGAACAGCTCCTCTTCCTTTTCGAGATAATCCTTTGTTCTCAGCTTCACCCGGAAATTCAGGTCTCCTTTGCCTATCTTTTCAAAAGCCCAGCGAAAACGGTAAAGCGGCCCTATCACTCGGTGAAAAGTCCGGAAGGAGTGAAGTCCAAAAATACACACCACCGCTATAACGCCAGGCCAAACCCGCATATGAAGAGTAAGGATTCTCTCGGCTGCAGCTCCCCGCAACTCCATGCTCAGATCTTCATCGTTCATATTGATAACGTCTGGCAAAAACAAAGAAATTGCCAGGATAATTATGGTGGTCAACCCATAAACGAGAACAAAGGCCAGGAATTTATACTGGAGTGACCGATCAACGATCGGGAATCTTCGGCGTTTACTTCTTTCTTCCATGATGCCTCCTCATGGGGAAAGGAGTTAGCTATTTCCCCTACTGGCTCATTATATTATAGATATATGTTATTTTTTTATAATTATTTACACTTATGCTGCTCATAAAATGTATCAATTTAACCAAAAATAGGTCAATCGCCTTTTACGATGAATCGGGGGGTGAAATTTGCCTTGATTATCTGGCGGAATGCTGAGCCTTTACAGGGGGATGAACAGTCACAGTGCTAGTTCAGAGCCCATTTTAAATCATTCCCCTCTTTTTATAATAGTCTGCTGCTTCTCTGACTGTCACCTCTAAATCCTGTTCTGGAATCCAGCCCAGCTCTTTTTTTGCTCTTGACGAGTCAAAATACCTGAATCTGAACGAGAAAAACAGCACTTCAGGGGTTAATTTTGCCTTTTTGTCTATTTTTTCGAGCAACATGGCCACGAAAACAAGAGGGAAATAGGCTATTTTCGGAATCTTGCGCTTTATCTTATTGGAATTAATTACTTTGGCGATAATGTTAAATAAATCAATATACTCGATATTCTGGGAATTAAGGATATACCTACGGCCGCTTCTTCCCTTCTCCATCGCTAGCATAAGCCCTTCGACAACATCAGATACAGCAACTATGCTGTTTCCCCCCGGTGTGGCGGCTTTTAGCCTGTTATCCTTGATATTCTTGAATAGGGCTCCGGAGTTCATCTTCTCATCACCTGCCCCCATTATCGAGGTTGGATTGACCAGGCAGACATTCAATCCTTCTTGGTGGGCTTTTAGGACCTCATCTTCGGCCAATTTCTTGGAATACATATACCCGATCTTCTTGAACCTTGGACTGAACTCACTTTCCTCGGTCAGGATATCCCCCTTAGAATCGCCTATTCCTAGGGCTGCAGTGGAGCTACAATGAACAACCTTCTTTATCTTCAAATCTAAGGCTGCTTTCATGACCTTCCGAGTGCCGGAGGTATTGATATCGAACAGCTTCTTTCTGTCTTTTTTGTTATAAGAAATATACCCGGCCAGGTGATAAACATAATCGCTGCCTTTCATTCCCCTCTTTACAGAATCAAAATCGCCCAAATCTCCATAAGCTCTTTTGACCTTTAAACCATCAAGAAAAGGATGAGACGAGGTTTTTCTCACCAGAATAGTGACCTCATCCTTATTCTGGACCAGGCGCCTCACGAGATTGGCCCCCACCATTCCAGTGGCCCCTGTTACAAAGACTTTGGCCATTTTCAAATGAGTTGATTTTCACTGAGCCAATCGATGGTGTCTCTTATTGTTTGGCGGTAAGGGATTGCAGGCTTCCAATTGAGTTCTTTCCTGGCTTTTGAATTATCAAAATATCGAAACACGAATGATGAATCTATGGTATCAGAATTTATTCTGAGCGGTTTTCTGGATAATTTTTCGATCATCAAGAATAGCTTATACAAAGGTTGGTGGAATATCTTCGCTATAGTCATTTTCGGAGGCTGAACCCCTGCACAGTCAGCAATAACACTATTAATTTCTCTAAATGAATAGTTGTACCCAGACAGAAGATATCTTTCCCCCCTTTTCCCGTTTTCCATTATTTTCACGAGACCTTTGGCTACATCTCTGACATCGAGTATATTATTCCCTCCGGGCATGTTAAACGGGACTTTTCCGTCTTTGATCGCCTTAATCAACCTTGAAGAATTTGTAACATCGCCTGGGCCATACATCGATCCTGGATTGGCGATGATGCAATTCAGACCTTTGGCTGCATATTCAAGAGCAGATAATTCTCCTTTATGTTTTGATATCATGTAAGGTTTACTTTTGGCTCTTTCCCAGTTAAATTCGAATTCCTCATTGACCGGCTCGTATTTTTTGTCATTAAAACCAAGCGCGGCGATTGAGCTCACATAAATAACCTGTTGGACATCGTTAGCCAGGCAGGCTTGAAGCACATTCCTCGTCCCCAGCTCATTGACTGCAAAGAGTTTTTTTTTGTGTCTCTTCCAGAATGAAATAAAACCCGCCAGATGAAATACCACCTCTATATTCTGAAATTCATCTCTAATTCCATTGAAATCAACAATATCCTTCCCGAGCACGTATTCAACTTTATCTTTATGATCGTACACCCTATGCTCATTGTCTTTAAGGTCAAGCACTTTTATTCTATGGGTATTGTCTTGGAGAAGCTCATGGATGAGATGCTGGCCCAGAAATCCACATCCTCCTGTGATCAATATATTTTTCATTGTCTCGTGATAGAGTCGTATTTCTAATAAGAAAATCCAATCTAAACATATCTCTTGCAGGCTTGTAAAGATTAATTATAAAACAAAAGGGGTAAGGTCTAAACTTTCGACATTCCTATCCCCAGTTATCTTGCGGATAAAAAAGGAACAATCGGTCAATATATCTATGTTGAATATTAAGACCTGACCCTAACTTTCTCTTCAAATACAGTATTTCGAATTGGCTTGCCAACAAAAATCATGAAGGAGTTTGAGAGAAGCGTTGCAGCTTAGAAAAGCACATTTTAATAATTATTAGTTTTCATAAAGAAGAGATTTTTATGAATGCCGAGAATAAGCATGTTTCTAATGGTAGCAAGAAAATGGGCAAATTAATTGGAGATAATGTACAAATATGAACCAATTCAATGATTATAGTTGACGAAAAAGTGGCCCTAATTCAAAATAGGAATAGGAATATCGGAGGTCAGTGTACATGATTGAGGTGTTCACTATGCTAATCAAGAAAAAGTGTTGAAAACAAAGAAACAAAATGAATGACTACCTCAAAAAAGGACTGAGAATAACTAGTGTTTGATTTCACGAAATTTGAGAACGAATTATTTCCAAAATGGATCGAGCAATTCCGCTCAGGAAATGGAATTGGGGAATATAGTTTTACGAAAAGAGGTCCTACAAGTTTCTATGGGACAACGGATGTTTTAATTTCCTTATATAATACAGGCAAACTTGATTTAACGGAAGAGGAAAAAGATCAGTGGGCAAAGGTTATAAATCAATTTCAAGACCCAAAGACTGGTTGGTACAAAAGAACCTTTACAATGCATTATAAAGAGCATACGACCGCCTATGCAATAGCTGCGTTATATTTAATTGATAGAAAACCCGCATATCCTCTTAACTGGAAAGACAAAATTCTGAAATCAAAAAGGGCAATGGAAAAATGGATCAAACGTCCAAATTGGTCTTTTATTTGGGCAACCTCTCATATAATCTCTGGCATTCCTGCTTCATTATTAATGACAGGGGAAGGAACGCAGGAATTTTATGATTGGTATTTTGATTGGTTAGATAATCAAGCAGACTCCAATTCTGGATTCTATCTTAGAGGATTAATTCATAAACTAAAACTTGTCAGATTGCCTAGAAAACAAGAAATGGCAGGTGCTTTCCATATGTATTATGTTTATGAATTTGTAAAAAGAATGTGGCCATATCCTGAAAAAATTGTAGATCATACACTTCGATTGCAACATGAAAACGGATTATGGGAGAAAGATATTACCTTTTGTGTCGATTTAGACGGATTGTATTGTCTAACACGAAGTAGTAGAAATGCAAATGGATATAGAAAGAAAGATGTAGAATTAGCAGTTAGAAAGTATCTTGTCACTGCTGAAAAAATATTTAACAATGAAGAATTTTTTTATAAATCCTACCAGAATTCTCATCGTCTTACAGGTGCCTTAAACGCAATTGCAGAATGTCAAAAATTTTACCCAAATCTGGTAAAAACAACAAATAAATGGCGACAATCCCTTGATAAAGCTTGTTTTATATAAACTACCAGTTTACCTCTTATATCTAATAATGAATTTTCATAGACTAGGCAAAATAGGATTCATCCCTATGACTTGTGTCTTACCTGCTGCTTGAAAATTGCCAACAAGCCTATCCCTGCCCATGTCAAAAGCAATATTCTCCTTATTAAAGTCAACGTTATGCCAGCATCTGCTCCAAGGCCAAGCAAAATAAATATGGTCACGTAAGTCATTTCATATATGCCTAGTACAGCTGGAACTGTAGGCAAAAGTATAATGATACCGCCCAGCGTCAAGATTAAAAAACTGTTTAAATAAGTCGTCCCTGGGGCGCCTATGAATAATAAGGCAAAATATATTTCACCGGTCCAGAATATAAATATCAAGGAATGTAAAAGAAAAACAATTAAAAATATGTTTCTATGATTTTTGTAAAAGCTTGAAATATGGAGATCAATTTCTCTTATTTTGTCCATATTTCTCTCAATAAATTTAAACTTAATTTTTATTTTTCTCAGCGCATTAATAATCCAGACAAAGAATCCTTCTCTTTGTTTAAATAAGAGAAAGAGAGCGAAGGCGATAGCACCAACCACGAATGCAATAAAAATAAATTTATATTCTTCAGGCATGGGAATTCGTGTAACAGCAATGGAAACCGCAATAATTATGAAAAAAATCATAACTAACACTTCTATTGTCTTATCGACAATAACAGATGCTAGGCTTTTTCTTTTGTTTGAGCTACGCACCATCATGGCCCGGATAGGTTCCCCTCCCAATTGTGCAGACGGAGTAAGATAGCTAATAGCATCGCCTGCTATTCTTGCAGCCAATAAATGAACGAAAGGCAGTCTTCTTTCATACTTTTCAAAAATAATTTTCCAGCTCATTGTACGGAATACATAGTATAGAAAACGGAGAAAGAACAAAATTAAAAATTTCTGCCAAGACAATTTTTTGATATATTCCCATATTCGGTCAAGGCCAATTTTATATATTAGAAAGACAAAAATAAGAATACCAACTATCCATGATATCCTTAATATCTTTTTTCTCATAATTGATCCAAATCTAAGTAAAAAATATTTTTTTTTCCTTCATTTATTCAATCGTCTCTATGCGTTAAAAAAATTCTAGAATGGAATAGATACAAAAATCAATCACACTTATTAAACATACTACTTCTAGAGTAGAACATGATGTAACGATATAGGAGAAAAAACTTGGTAAGATCAGTTTGGCGCCTTTGATTGTGGCCTAGCATATACAAAAACGAGAGGATACATTTTATAATGCGACCTCACCTTTACCTCGAATTGGAATCATCGAGTCATCCTCAGGGGAGGATTCTGAAAGGTACCGATTTATTATCCCTAGAGCCATTGGATTACCATACAATCGTCTACGGTCGATTTTGGGACAGAATTTATCGAGGCTTTCGAGAAATTTCAGGATATGCGCTGTTGTTAAATGTTCCATTTCTACTGCTACTCCAGCATTCAATTTCTCTAGGAAGTACGCATTGATTTTTTGTTCAAAATTGCCACATTCGGGCATGGCAAGCACTGGTTTTCCTAAGAAAATCGCTTCTCCGACAAGTTGATTACCAGCAGTACTAATGAGCGCTCGACTAGTTGCCAGGTCTTCCACAAACCGAAATTTGTCAGCACCGAAGAAACGAAGAGAACCACGCGAGGGTTGGGCGCCGAGACCGTAGATATGTATCTCACAGCCGCATTTCTCAAAGGCATTGAGAACAGATAAAGAAGCGAAACGTCTCAGATAGGCTACTATATGACGTCCTTGTTCAGTAGTCGCTTGAACAATTTCTGGGCAAAGAAGCACGCCAATTTGTGTAACATTCTTACACTCAGGCTTAAGCGGAGGAAAATAAAACGAGGAAACAATAGTCTCCGCCTGGCCACTATAATAAGAGCGAACCACCATTGCCATTAAGCCGACATGGCGCTTTAAGTGGCGAGGCAGCGAATTCAAATCATAGGTCAAGAGAAAATGCTGATGATTGAGGCTGATAAAAGGAACGCCACATCGACGGGCAGCTCGAGGTAGCGCTGGTTCATAATCAGTGATAATCAAATCAGGCATTTCTGTTTCGATATCTTCCTGAAGTTTATGGACAAGATGGGGAAGATGAGTAATGAATCGCAATCCATGCCAGCCAGTTTTCCAATAATTTAGTTTTTTTTGGGTGCCATAATGGAAATGGAGACAAGGGATATAGCGGACTTCAACTTCAGTATGTCTGTAAACTGGGGTCAAGAGTTGATAAGCATAGGCAGATGTATAAATTGTAACTTCATGATTCTTGCGCAATTCTTCTATAACTGCCCTTACACGGGCAGCGTGGCCACGGCCCTCTCCGCTAAGTGTATAAAAAATTTTACTCATTTTTTCTCAGCTGCCGATGAAGATAGTAATTTATTTCTATCCTTGAATCATTTATCTTCCTCTAGGTTTAATTCTTTCTTTTTTATCTAAAAAGGCTTTTATCTCTAATTTAAACTTTAAAAGAACGAAAGGTGTTAAAAAGTAGTTAAAGTTTTGCTAAAAGTTTGTTAAGAAATTCTTACTATTATTTCCCTTTGCTAGCTTAATTCTTAAATACTTGTGTTCTCTATTTAAATATAATCATTTAATTTGTTTATGTCAAATTCCATAGGGAATAAGCCCCCCCTAATAAAAAATTGAGAGATAAAACCTATTTTAATCTTAATTAGAGAAGAAAAACTAATCCATTGATGATGAGGTCTATTATTCCGTTAACAAGCCTTTGAGCCCTTGCTTTGGCATCAGCCAACATTTCAATTGCTTTCAACTCTGTTAAATCCTTGATATCCAGGATATAACCTTCAAACTGTTCCTTTGTTATTTCGCGGCTAGCAAGTTGATTGAGGTAGAGCTCAAGTTTCTCGCCCTGTCTCTTTATGAACTGCTCTGAATCTTCTTTTGTGTTCTTTACTAAATCTTTAAGCTCATCTTTGGCAAGTTTGCCGGATTCATCTTTCAAATTGTCGATGAAATCTTCCCATTTTGAACTCATGTCGTTCCTCCTATTTCATTCTGTTCTTTCTGGCTTCGGTTGATATGGCTATGTCAAAGGCTTCTGTAATGTTCTGTTTCACGTTATTCAAATGCGTCTTATTCCATTTGCCGCCTTTCATCCGGTCTTCAACATGTCTTTCAAACATATTTTGGATGATTTTAATTTGGGTGTAGGTTTCTCTATTCCTCACCCCTTTTCCTTTTTCATACTCATAGATCTGGGCTAGCTTCAATCGGGTATCAGCAATACGCATTGTATCAACCGGCTCTTTGGTAAAAGTTTCATACAAGGAGAGCACTTGGGGTTTTAAACTTGTAAGGTTCTTGTATGTCGTAAGATCATAATAGGTAATGAGTCCTAGATGTGAGCATCCAAATAACCACAAGAGCATGAACAGGAGATTTACTTGCGTGAACTTATTAATCAATCTAGGCTTCAATCGATGATATTTATGAGAATAATATCTCATGCGACTCTCCTTTTGCTTTTGATTAGTTTAAATATTACAGGCCCTAGTGCATTTGTCAACCTTATCAATATGCCTTTGGTGTCATTCACCGCAGGATTTTAGATATTGGAAATCAGGAGACAAACCTATGTAAGCTGTTTAAGGAATTTAAAAGAAGCCAAGGAGATATTATTTACTCGTTGATTTTGTAATTCTTTCTTATTAGCCTCTCTACCACTCTATCTGGTAATAATCGTTTACAAAAAACAAGAAATGGTCCCATGCCCCCTGCAGTATAAAATGGCCTGGGATTTTTCTTTTTTAAAATCTTAATCACTTTGTTAGCTACAACTTCTGGGCCAGGGGCATCAGCCATTTTTTTGTCCCTAGCTTCTTTAGATCTTAAGACATTCTTTTTATATTCCGAATTGTCGTTTACAGTCATTTCGGGCTCAATAGTTGTGTTTATGTCATTGGGCTCGATGACAACAACTTTCACACCATAGCTCATGACTTCATTCCTCAGGGACCAACTGAAGGCTGCCAAAGCAGATTTTGAAGCCGCATGAATGGATTGAAAAGGAACGGCAAACCTGCCAACCAGAGAGCCAATATTGATTATCAAACCTCTTCTTTTCTTCCTCATCTCAGGTAAAAAACCTTGAGTGAGCTTTATCATGCCCAAGAGATTGGTTTGGAACATTTTTTTTATTTTTTCTAAAGATAATTCCTCGGCTGGTCCTATTTGGCTCTGCCCAACATTGTTAATTAAAATATCAACACTTCCGATCTTTTCTGTGCATTCTTCGATGGATTGCTCATCATTCAGGTCCAGTCTGACATATTCTAAACCTTTAACCTTATCTGTAATATTCTCGGGATCTCGAGAGGTGCCGATAACAGTATAACCAAGATTTAACAGGGCCTTGGCGATGGCCTTGCCAATCCCTTTTGAAGCTCCGGTGACGAGAACTTTTTTATTATCCATGTTTTATCTAAGATAACCAGGAGATATGAAATTTTAATAGTCTATATTTAGCTAGTTCATCCAGAAAAGGCAGATATTCCTGTATCCAAGTTGAGATTCAGCTCATCTCTCACCTTGCGGAAAGCGTTAACGGTAGTCTGAATATCTTCGTCTGTATGTGAAGCTGTCGGAATCATCCTGAACAAGACTAGTCCTTTAGGAATGACAGGGTAGATGACCCCGGTGATGAAAACTCCGAGCTCTCTCATCTTGGTTATGATCTGCATACCCAACTGAACATCCCCAATGGGCACATAGACAGGGGTTATGGGAGACAAGACATCGCCCACATGATATCCTAGGTCACGAAGCCCGGCTTTTAGTTTTTTTGAATTTGCCCACATCTTTTTTCTTCTTTCGGTATCATTCCTGATGATTTCCAAGGTTTTTAGAAGGACTTCAACATAGACCAGAGGAAGACTCTTGGCAAAAACCTGGGTTCTGGCATTATAGAGAATCCACTCACAGACTTTCTTGTCCGAGGCTGACACGCCTCCGATAGCGGCAAAGGCTTTGGCAAAAGTGCCGAAATAGATATCGATCTTGTTATGGACACCATAAAAAGACCCAACCCCCTGTCCTTTTTCACCCATGACTCCGAATCCGTGGGCATCATCGACATAAAGCCTGGCATCATATTTTTCTTTGAGGGCACAAATACCCGGCAGGTCGGCGAGGTCTCCCTGCATACCAAACACACCTTCAGTGACTATCAGAACTCCTCCTTTTCTGTCTCTATTGACCCGCTTTAGATGACTTTCCAGGCTGTTCATGTCGTTATGTCTGAATACACGAAATTTCCCTTGGGAAAGGATCATACCATCAAGCATAGAGGCATGAACAAGTTTATCGATCAAAATGGTATCATTGGAATCGACCAGAGCTTGGAGAGTTCCTATGACTCCCAAATAGCCATAATTGAACAAGATAGCAGCTTCTTTTTCCAAAAAATCAGCTAAGGCTTTTTCCAATTCAATATGTCTCTGAGTATTGCCAGTCATCATGCGGGATCCCATCGGAGCGCTGGTTTTGTATTTCTTTGCCATTTCCACAGCCACGGCTTTTATCTCTTCGTTCTCTGCCAGGCCCAAATAATTATTGATAGACCACTGGATGCACTCTTTCCCGTTAAAAACCATGGTTCTGCCAGGTAAAGAGTCTAGAATCGGACGACTGAAAAAGTGGTCATCCCGAGAACGGAAATATCCAAAATATCCGCCGTCTGTGTTGCATTTGTCAAAAATGTCCATTTATTTTCCTTTAGATTAAATAGTCTTTTAAATGATTTTTTATTCTATTCATATGAAACCAGGTACCTAAACTCAGGTGGGGAGAATTGCATTTTGTGTGCTTGCTGTTATATTTTCCACGTCCAGTGCTTTTTTATAACATAG
>WVZL01000009.1:0-2614 GCA_011772495.1 Candidatus Aminicenantota bacterium | reverse complement strand
GACAGAAAATAGAGGAATACTGTTTAATCTAGAATTCCAGAAATAGGAATTTAGAGATTACACTCAAGAGAAAACAGAGGCGATAAAGAATTGTATCGCGCTAAAATTGGATTTCAGAAGGCCTGGGTTTCAATGCAACATACAGTATTTCAAGACAATACTTGCCCGGTTTATCAAAAAATATAATTATCTTAGAAAATACTCCCCGTTTACTTCTTTTACCCACTCTGGAATTCTGAAAGGCCGGTTCTCTATGGCGCATTGTTCTTTAGTAAAATCTACATAATTCTGAGGGATCTTTTTAGATTCGCCAAAAAGAAATCTTGCGATATTATCCGAAAAATATTTCTCCTGCTGCTCCTGTGTTAATCCATTCTTATCTCGGTAGCTATTTATATATTTTTTCTCAGTAAATTTATACAATCCAAGTGGCCAATCTGTGCCGAAGAGAATATATTTTCCTATGCCCTTATCCTCTAAATACTTTCGTGTCCGATCAATATGCTCCTTCAATTTCTTCTTTTTATTTATAACATGACTAATTCCATAGGACTGGTCTGCGAAAAATCTTCCTTTTGAGCTCCAGCTATCTGCGAGTCCAATCAAATTGACAATCTGGTTATGCCATTGGGTGGCCAACTCTTTTTCTAACCGATGATCAGTCTTTCCCCCCATATGGGCAAAGCAAATGCGAAGGCCATAATCATATGCAATTTCAAGAAAATTTGAAGGTTCTGTATATCTCCAAATGTCTTTAAATTTTTTCTTTATATCAACTGAACATTTGTATGAACCGCCCGGGCCACAATGAGTAATGATCGGCAGAGTATTTCTGCTGGCAAATTTATATAAACTTTCAAGATTTTCCTTGATGCCGCCATTATTATTTATTGACTCCATACATTCATCTTTGTGTGGTCTTGGGTCGAATCCTGTCGCTGGATAAATCTTTATACCCACATAACCATAACTTTCATAGGCATCCTTTAATAATTTGTATACGTTTTTTCTTCTTGGATCGTAACAGAAAAAAGGAAAGAAACGGAATGGATATTGGGCACATGCTTCAGCAGTATCCTTCATTATTTTTATATAGTCATACTCAATAATTGCTTTTTTAGACACAAATTTGAAATCAAGAAGCAATACAACAGAATAATCAATTTTTTTAAATCCACTCTGTGAATCTTCAGCCTTATCCATATGAACCTTTAGCTTTTCTGCGACATCACTAATTTTCTCCAATCGCATCAAGTTCAGAAATTCCCGGCCTTGTCTTCCCCCAATTAAATCCGGTATACCGCTTTTTAAGAACCAAACAGGTAATCCAGCCTGCTGTCTTTTTATACATCTTGGTAGGCAATACTCATTTATTTGATGAGTATGGATATTGCCAATTCCTTTTTTTTCGGCCATTTTTCCTCCTTTATTTTACCTCAAATAATTTGCTTAATTTATTACTAAATAAATTAAGCTCTCGGATTCTCCTTTTCTAGTTTATATTTATTTTCTATTTAGCTATCGCCTATTCTGGAGATATGAAATTCTAAATAAATCGTTCTCGGTCAATCCCCTTCATCTCTAGAAGCGATTTCCCCTTTCGATTTAATTTTCTTGGACTGAAGCCAGGGCTTTAGAGGATTTGACTTCCGCTTGCCTCAAAACTCAATTACTCCAAAGATAACATTTTGTGGATAAAATAAGTCTCGAGTTACCATGATTTTAAAGAAATCTTTCCTGGTCGCCTCTGATGATGATTTTCAATCTTATCCGCTGTTAGCTGTACTTTATGTTATCTTTGCTTCCTTTAATACGAACTTGACAAATCTTTTCCCACCTGAAATCAGGTATAAACCAATAATTAAGAGCACAATAGAGCTAAAAAGACCTCCCCAAATTTCAGGGGAGATGGATATGTATATTCCCCCTTCAGATGCAAATCGAATTAGAAGATTAAACAGATCTGGAATACTCCTGATCAGGCAAACAACTCCAACAATTCTTAAGGATAGTATAAAAACGGGTTTCTCCCACCCATTTTCACCTAAAGTAGGAATTTTGCTATCTTCTCGTTCAAGTCTTTTAGCAATTAAATCTCCCCATCTCAACAAGATATATGCCACGACAAGAGGTAAAATGATTGATGGAATAGTCCCAAATAAAAACCCGACAGAGGATAAACCTCGTTCTGACTGTGCAATTACGATACTAATCGCATATGCAATGCGAGAAATTTGCCTTACCGCATAAATAACGGAAAATACCCCCAATATTTTGAGTGAAATAGAAACAATATCTCGTTTTGTCATTTTAATCCTCCTTGCTGGATGCATTTTGCCCCTCTGCTGTGACAATTTAACTCATATCACAAAAGAAAACTTGATTCAAATGAGAGAGCGTAGAACTCCTCCTCATGTCACAAATAATTAACAAAAATTATTGAATTATGCTGAAATTAAGGTATTAGGATTGAAAAAACAAAACAAGGTAAATCACTGAAAATAAAAGAAAATATCTGGTACGCCCAACTAGCTCTCTATAGAACTTATCTTGCGACGAATTCTGTGGCTCCTCTTATCAATCGAATCATACCTATAATTGAACCTGCATAAAT
>WVZL01000018.1 GCA_011772495.1 Candidatus Aminicenantota bacterium | reverse complement strand
CCAAGATCCAAGGCTTTCGACCAGGAAAAGCTCCCAAAGATATGGTGAAGCGCATGTTTTTCTTTGATATCAGAAAATCACTCCTAGATTCCTTGATCCCTAAAGCCTTGGGAAAAGAGCTTAAGGATCTCGGCCTGAATCCGATAAGCACTCCGGTCATCGAAGACCTTAAGTTTGAGGAAGGTCATCCTTTATTTCTGAGAACATCCTTCGAGATTCTGCCAGAATTTGAACTTCCTGATTATAAAAGAATTAGCGTCACCAAGAACGAGGTCTCGGTGACCGAAGAAGATGTTGACCGTTCTCTCCAAGAGCTCCAGCAAAGGGCTGCCGAATATGTCCCGATTGAGGGGAGGGGAGTGGTGGATGGAGATTACGCTCTCGTTGAAATCAAAGGGAAAGATATGAAATCAAATAAATTGCAACCGACTGAAAAAGTTCTTATTCTGGCCGGGCATCCTGATAATGAGAAACTCCTGAATGAGAACTTAAAGGGATTAAAGGTGAATGAAGAGAGACAATTTGTCATCTCTTACGATGCTAACCATCAAAACCATAAACTGGCCGGCAGAAGGATTGAGTACAATTTGAAGCTTATTTCTATCAAGGAAAAAAAGCTCCCCCCAGTGAACGATGATTTTGCCAAAGTGCTGGGAGAATATAAAGACCTGGCTGATTTGAAGGAAATGATAAAAAAAGAAATTCTGGCCTCTAAAGACGAGTCCTCTAAAAGGGAGATGGCAGAACATATTATTGCTAAAGTATCCGACAAAATAGATATAGAACTTCCCGAGACATTGGTCGAGGAGGAGAATATCTCCTTGTTGAAACAGCGTCTGGCTCAAATTCCGCGCCAAGAACTCAATAAAGATAAAATTGAAGCCTTGAAGAACGAAGGGAGAAAACAGGCAGAGAAGAACCTGAAGAATCATCTTGTTCTCAGGAAGATAGCTGAAAAAGAAGGCTTTGATGTTTCAGAGGACGAAGAGGACCAAGAAATAAAGGCCATTGCCAAGGCTAACCGTGTTCCCTTGGCCCAAGTTATAGATAATCTGAACAAAGAAGGGAGGAGAGAAGAGCTGAAGAATGCAATCTTGCTTAAAAAGACGGTTGACTTTTTGGTGAAACAAGCTATAATAAATTAACTAGACCTCCTATGACATTAATTCCCTTTATTGTCGAACAAGATGGAAAAACAGAACGAGCTTATGATATTTATTCTCGTCTTCTTAAAGACAATATCATCTTCATCGGTTCTGAAATAAATGATAGCATTGCCAATTTAATCATAGCCCAAATGTTATACCTAGAAGCTGAAAATCCGGACAAGGAGATATCTCTTTACATCAACTCTCCTGGAGGAAGCATCACTGCTGGCTTGGCCATCTACGATACCATGCAACTGGTCAAATCTGATGTTTCCACGATCTGTGTGGGACAGGCGGCAAGTATGGCAGCTGTTCTCTTAGCTGCTGGGACATCAGGCAAACGGTATTCTCTTCCCAATTCTCGGATTATTCTTCACCAACCATTTGGCGGATTCCACGGTCAGGCTGCCGACGTGGCCATTCAGGCCAAAGAAATCATGAGAATAAGAGAAAACATAAATGATATTTTGATTAAACATACAAACCAGCCGCGAGATAAGATCCAGGCTGATATCGACCGGGACTTCATCATGACTCCTGAACAGGCTAGAGAATATAAAATCATAGACATGATCATTACTACACGAGCACAATCAGAAAAGTAATTCAATAATATTTCATTCCCATAATAATTTTTGTGAGTAATAACCATGGATGACCGATACCAACAGAGTTTTCGCTCCAGTGTCAAATGCTCTTTCTGCAGCCGCAGTCAATCACAGGTTAAAAAATTGATCGCCGGCCCAGACAGCGTATATATTTGTGAAAATTGTGTGGAAGTGGCTCACTCCATAATCCTTTCCGATAAGTTAAAAGAAGATGATCGCAAGCATCAAGTCGATTTTCCCACTCCTTTGCAGATTAAAAGCGCTCTGGATGAATACATAATTGGCCAAGAAAAAGCAAAGAAGAAAGTTTCGGTGGCAGTCTACAATCACTATAAACGCATTCATGTTCATCAGAGAATCGACGATGTGGAACTCTCCAAGAGCAATATCCTTCTCATAGGCCCCACTGGAACTGGAAAGACTTTAATGGCTGAAACGCTGGCCAAAATACTGAGCGTTCCTTTTGCCATCGCTGATGCCACCTCTTTGACTGAGGCTGGCTATGTCGGAGAAGACGTGGAGAATGTAGTCCTTAAATTATTCCAGACAGCTAAAGGAAATATAGACAAGACTCAAAAAGGAATAATTTACATTGACGAAATTGATAAAATCAGTCGAAAAAGCGGCTCTCCGTCTATCACTCGAGATGTTTCTGGAGAAGGAGTCCAGCAGGCATTGTTGAAGATAATCGAAGGGACTGTTACCAATATTCCTCCTCAAGGAGGGCGAAAGCATCCTTATCAGGAATTCATTCCGGTCGATACGAATAACATTCTATTTATTTGCGGAGGCGCTTTTACCGGCCTTGATCAAATCACGGCCTCTAGAATCGGAAAATCGGCGGTGGGTTTTAAATCCGACCAGCAGAGAAAAAAAATAGAGTCTTTGAATATCATAGAAGATCATTTGATGCCTCAGGACCTGATAAAGTATGGTCTGATTCCAGAACTGGTAGGCCGAATTCCTGTGGTGGCGACTTTTTCTGACTTGAACGAAAAAGATTTAATAGATATTCTCACCAAGCCGAAGAACGCAATCGTTAAACAATTCCAGAAACTTTTTAAAATGGAAGGTGTCGAACTGGAATTCACCCGCGATGCTCTCATGGCAATTGCCAAGAAATCTATCGAGAAAAAACTAGGAGCAAGAGGCCTGAGAACCATCATTGAAGATTTGATGCTGGATATTATGTTTCATTTGCCTTCCTCCAAGAAGTCGGCCAATATCAAAATCACAAAGACTATGGTCAAAGACAAAGAATTAAGTTTTGACACCTTAAAAAGAGCAGTAGGAGCGTAATCATGGACGATCCTCGTGACTATCCTGAAGTGATAAAGAGCATTCCTTTGATTCCTTTGAGGGAACTGGTCGTTTTTCCTTCCACTCTAGTTCCTTTCATCATCGGACGGCCTTCCTCAGTTCAAGCGTTGGAAAAGGCCATGGAAAAGAACAAGATGGTTTTCCTGTCTACTCAGATGGATGCCTCTCTGGATAATCCCAGTCAAAGGGATATCTATTCTATCGGTGTTATCGCCAAAGTCATCAGAGCAGTGAAAACGACTAACAAGAACATCAAGATTGTTGTCGAAGGCAAAAGAAGAGCTCGGATTATAGAGTTTCTCAGCAGCTATCCCTTTTATCAAGTTCTGGCTAAAGAGTTGAAAGAAATCGAGGTCGATGACACAGAAATAAGAGATTTACTGAAAAGAGTGCTGACTCTTTTTGAAGATTATTTAAAACTCAGTCAAAATACGAGTTTTGAATCCATCATCCCTGCTTTGAGGGATAATACTCCTAACAGAATCGCTGATATCATTGCTTCGCATCTTTATTTACCTCTGGAAGAAAAGCAGAACTTGCTGGAAACTGTGAACAGCTTGGAGAGAATGCGCCGGCTTAATTTTGTTCTCGAGAATGAGATCTTGAAGATTCATTCAAAATTGAGAAGGGACGGTCGCAAGTCAAGTCGCGCCAAATTTCCTTTTGGCGAATCTGGCACAAAAGTCCTTCCTCCTGGGGTGAGTTATAAAAAAGAGGAGCAGCCTAGCGAAATAGAAGAGCTAAGAGAGAAAGTCACTAAGGCTAAAATGCCAAAGGACGCCGAAGATAAAGCGAATAAAGAAATAGAAAGACTAGAGTCCATGCCTCCGATGTCTGCCGAAGCCACGGTCTGCCGTAACTATTTGGATTGGCTTATTGCCTTGCCTTGGAACAAAAAGTCAAGAGAAAAGAGAGACCTCAAAGAGGCAGAGAGAATTCTGGACGAAGACCACTATGGGCTGGAAAAAGTCAAAGAAAGAATACTGGAGTATCTTTCTATACGGCAGCTGGTTAAGAATCCTAAAGGAGTCATCCTGGGCTTTATCGGACCTCCAGGAGTAGGGAAGAGTTCCCTGGGACGTTCTATTGCCAGGGCTACAGGAAGGAATTTTGTGCGCCTTTCTCTGGGAGGAGTCAGAGATGAGGCAGAAATTAGAGGACACCGGAGAACTTACATAGGAGCTTATCCAGGTAGAATCATTCAGATGGTCAAAAGAGCTGGGACGAAGAACCCAGTGTTCCTGCTGGATGAAGTTGACAAAATGAGTATGGACTTTAGAGGAGACCCGGCAGCAGCCTTGATGGAGGTTTTAGACCCTGAACAAAACAGCACTTTTCTTGATCATTACATCGATACTGACTTCGACCTCTCTCAGGTGATGTTCATCGTCACCGCGAATATGCTTGAACCTGTCCCCAGACCCTTGATCGACCGGATGGAAGTCATTCGCCTTCCTGGCTATACAGAAGATGAGAAACTCCAGATTGCTAAAAAGTTCTTGTTACCCAAGCAAATGAAGGCCCATGGATTAAAGGGACATAATCTCAAGGTCGAAAACAAGGCCTTTGTTAAACTTATTCAAGAATACACTCGAGAAGCAGGCGTAAGAAACATAGAGAGAGAAATAACCTCTATCTGCCGCAAAGTCGTAAAGAGTGTCGTGAATAAAGGTAAGAGTTATGTAGATAAAGTTACCTCAAAGAATTTAGAAAAATACCTCGGCATTCCCAAGTATCGAAGAGCAGAAGTGGACAAAAGAGATGAGATTGGAGCAGCTATAGGCATGGCCTGGACAGAATTCGGAGGCGAGCTTTTAACTTTCGAAGTGACCAAGGTCCATGGAAAAGGTAATTTCACATTGACCGGCCATCTCGGGGAAATCATGCAGGAGTCTGCTCAGGCTGCCTTCAGTTATGTCAAGGGAAAAATTTACGAACTTGGAATCTCCAAAGACTTGCATAAAAACTTCGATATCCATATCCATGTCCCTGAGGGGGCAACCCCTAAAGAAGGACCTTCGGCAGGGATAACGATTGCGACTTCTATTATTTCTCTTCTCAGCGGAATCCCGGTGAACAAAAATGTGGCCATGAGCGGGGAAATCACCTTGAAGGGCAAGGTCCTTTCTGTAGGAGGCATTAAAGAGAAATTATTAGCAGCCCATCGAGCAGGGATAAAAGAATCAATTCTTCCTTTAGATAATCAACCGGATCTAAAGGATATGCCTAAGAAAATAAAAGAAGACATGACGATTCATCTCGTTGAGAATATGGACGAAGTATTAAAAATTGCCTTGAAAGGCAAATTTCCTTCCACCCCGAAGAAACAAAAGGATAAAATTGTCGTTTCCTCGGAGATTTCAGAGAAGAAGAACGGGGGAGAGGGACCCGAGGAACCATCTATAACTCATTGATAATAATATATTTATAAAGATATTCATTCCATTAAAACCAATACAGAGAGGTAAAAATGAAAGAGTACAATTTAGTTGAACTTGAAGAAAGAAAAATGCCCGACCTGTTGAAAATTGCGGATGAATCTGGCGTTTCCAAAGATGAGATTAAAGATTCTAACAAGCATAACCTTATTTTCAGGATCCTAGAGGCTCAAGCCAAGAAAAACGGGTTGCTTTTTTCTGAAGGCGTCCTGGAGTGTCTTGATGATGGGTTCGGATTCCTCAGAGCTCCAGAATTTAGTTATCTGCCCAGTCAGGATGACATCTATGTATCGCCTTCTCAGATCAGAAAATTCCGACTTCGTACTGGAGATACCGTATCTGGAATCGTCCGCCCCCCCAAGGATGGAGAGAAATATTTTGCTCTCATCAAGATCGAAGCTATTAATTTCACTCATCCAGATGTCATCATGGATCAACGGAGAAATATCCATTTTGACAGCCTCACTCCGCTGTATCCCTTCGAGAAAATAAAGCTGCAGGACGGAAAACCGAAAAACCTGAATGCCAGGGTAATGGAATTATTAACACCCATCGGCAAAGGCCAGAGAGGACTAATCGTTTCTCCACCTCGGGCAGGAAAGACCACCCTTTTGAAAACCATTGCCAAGTCTATTGAAATGAATCATCCTGAGATATTCCTGATCGTTCTGTTAGTCGCCGAAAGACCTGAAGAAGTGACTGATTTCCAAAGAAGTGTCAATGCGGAAGTCGTAGCCTCGACTTTTGACGAGCCTCCTGCCAGGAATGCACAAGTCGCCAATATTGTACTGGAAAAAGCGAAAAGGCTAGTGGAAATCAAAAAAGATGTTACAATTCTATTGGACAGTATAACCAGATTAGCTCGAGCTCACAATGCAATCATTCCTCCCTCTGGAAAAGTTCTTTCTGGAGGAATTGACGCCAATGCTTTGAACAAGCCCAAGAAGTTTTTTGGTTCAGCGAGGAAAATTGAAGAAGGTGGAAGCTTGACTATTCTTGCTACAGCTCTTGTTGATACCGGGAGCCGGATGGATGACGTCATCTTCGAAGAGTTTAAAGGGACAGGTAATCTAGAAATCAACTTGGACCGAAGGCTCGTGAATAAAAGACTTTTCCCTGCTATTGATATAACTACATCTGGAACCAGAAAAGAAGAACTTCTTATCGATGAGAAAGAATTGAACAGGATATGGGTTTTGAGAAAAGTTTTAAGTCAGCTGAGCGAAGTCGAAGCCATGGAATTACTTATCGAGAAATTATCAAAGACAAAGACGAATGAAGAATTCCTGGCAGCTATGAATAAAGGCGTTTAATGTTTCTCCAATTGCCATTTCTTTCCCTCTAATTCTTCATATCAATTTCCATAAACTTTTTTACGTTTTCAAGGTCTGCTAAATTTTTCACTATCCTTTGGATCGTTCTCACGGCATCGACTGATGAACTCCAGAAATTCGTCCTGAAGCGTGAAGAAGAAGCATTCCAATTCGAAGGAGAAGACCTGCATCGTTTTTGGTGATCGTTATGAAAAATCGTTCGCTTTTGGACATCCGATATTCACTGGTGAAAAAGCAAAAATGACATCAAGAGATTCTTTTGACCAAAACGGTATGTATAATGAAAGCATAGGTGAATGATACAACGATGGATATTAGAGTACCCAGAAATAGTCCGAAGCGAACATAAGTGAAGCGGACAAGAATGGCATACAGAACGACACTGGAAGCGCTGAGTAGGGCTACTTTCATCATTGCCGAAGAAAACAAGGACCCATGAGAAAAATATGTGATTAGCAGTGTTCCTGTAAACATGGCGGGAAACATGGCGAACATGCCTCCTAGCAGCGGGCCTCCGATTTTCCCCATTATGACAGCTAAAACGATGATGCCTCCGCTGAATAATCCTCGAAACACCAGGGTTCTCAGCGTGTTTTTTACAGCGCTAAGCTGCTTTGATTTAACCTTGATTCCCTTTTCGATATGCAAAAACGACAGAAAAGCTACAACAGCGTAGATGAGGATAGAAAGCGAAAAAGCGTTAAAATCCAGAAGAACGAGGGTGAGAGAAAGTCCACCCCACACGAGGAACGAGCTGCCCAAAGCCATCCAAAAATTTTTTCTGACCATAGAAATATAGACCAGCAAAAATAGGGAGTTGACAGCACCGATGATCGGGATGATCGTTGTTGCTTCGGCAGAGACTGCCGGAGATTGGGTCCACGCTATAAAAAAAAGGGAAAGAAGGGCCGTAGAAGGAAGGCCGGTTATGATACCACCTACTTTTGTCCCGAACTTATCGGCAAGGTGAATAGCTGTTGTTACCCAAGCCCCTCCGATTAAGAATGAAAGGATAAGCTTGAGAATAAAAACTTGATCCATCTGACTTAAACCATAGTGAAAAAGAATAACACAATACAACGCTCATTTATTATAGAAAATTTTATTTTTCATCGGAAAAATCTATTATTTTTAAAAAATAATGTCTCTGTTGCCTATATTTTGTTACTTATTAAAAATATCGGGTGATTTTATTAAAAAATTTTTGTGTTTAATATGAGGAATAAAGAATAAAAAAAAACTAATTGTGTCGGATAAGGTATATTATGTCAACTAATAAATTTTATTAATTTATTATTAAAAAATACACAAATATTTGAAAATAAATAAATTATAAAAATTTTACTTTCTTCATAAAAAATGTTTATCGTTTATTGACCGTATTTAAGCTTATTTATAATCCTTTCTAGAATATCAATGATCTCTTCCTTGGTAACGTTTTCCTTCTTGAATTCCACTTTTAGACGATATTTTTTATCTTTGGGTGCATAATTATAGACAAAATATTGTGGTCGCGCTATCTTTTTACCCTTTATTTTCTTTGATAATTCTCTTGTATCAATTCTTTTGAGACCTCTACTGACGATCTCATTTATGAGATACTTCATATCCTCTTTGTTCTTTAGTTTAGCGATTTCTATTAAAGTGCTTTTTCTGTCTATATTGTACTTTTTACAAAGTTCCATTATTTCTTTCGGTATTTTGCTCAAGTTTATGACTTCTGTTATGGTTGATCTTGCTTTTCCGATTTTCTTTGAAATTTGTTCATGTGTATATCCATAAATATCTATGAGCGCTTTGAGTCCATGCGCCTCTTCAAAAGCGTCTAAATCCTTTCTCTGTAAATTTTCAATTAGAGCCAATTCCATCGCTTCATTATCCTCTACTTGCATCTCAATACAAGGAATTTCCTTTAATCCAACTCTTTTGGCTGCAACAAAACGCCTTTCTCCGGCTATAATTTCGTACCTGTCTTCTCGAGGTCTAACAAGAATGGGTTCTAAGATCCCTTTAGATTTTATGGAAGCCATTAAATCATCCATGTTTCCCAATTCGCTTCTCGCTTGTCGAGGATTAGGATCTATGTTTTCTGTAGGAATCATCCTGGTAACAGGGCCATAACTGCGAGTAGAAATAAGTTCTACAAAATGCTTATCATGGCGCATATTTAAAGATTCAGGCAAGCCAGTCCTTTTTGATTTAGCTATCCTTGATTTTTCCACGTCTGATAATCTCCTCTACTAATTTTTTATACTGTAAAGCTCCAGTCGATCGAGGCGAATAGGTAAATATAGATTCTTTGTAGGCAGGACTTTCTTCAAGCTTAACGCTTTTAGTGACCATTGTTTTGAAAATTTTTCTACCAAAAACTTTTCTTATCCTTTCAACAGCATCTTTAGAAATGTTGGTTCTCCTGTCGTGAAGAGTGACGAGAACGCCGATGATTTGAAGCTTTGGGTTTGCGATCCTTCTCACCTTTTCGATCGTTTCTAGAAGGTCGTCTGTTCCCTCAAGGCAAAGATACGATGATTGAATAGGTATGAGAATATGAGTTGAGGCAACCAAAGCGTTAAGAGTTATTAATCCTAAGGTTGGCGGAGTATCAATGATAATATAGTCATATTTCTTCTTTATGTTTTCAATATTATCTTTTAATCTAAAATGTCCGTCGATTTGACCCAATAGAGCTGGCTCTAGCTTGGCCATAGCAATTTTTGATATAGCAATGTCTAGACCAGGAACAGTGGATTGGATAATAATGTCTTCGATTTTAACATTATTGTCTATCAAGACATCATAAAGAGATTTTTCTGATTGGGACAGATCATGGACAGAAGAAATCGTAGAATGGGCTTGAGGATCAGTGTCTATTAAAAGAGCACTATTTCCGAGAATAGCAAAGGCCGAGGATATATTCAGAGCCGTAGTGGTCTTCCCTACTCCTCCCTTTTGATTTGCAATAGCGATGATCAAAATTTTGCCTCTACTAAAAGAGCTCGGGAGTACCATATAAAATAAAAAAATAAAATGCAAGAGAAAAATAAAATAAATATAAAACAATCATAATAGTAAAAGAAGAAAAATAAAAAATATTATCATATGTATGAAAAAGAGATGAATGAAAATGAAAATATAAACAAAAAAAAGCTAAATGTCGGCAAGCCGACAGTAATATAACTAATTGAAAATAAATAAAATATATCATTATGAAGGAAAAAAATATGTAAATAAGTTTAGGAAAATATCAATGAAAAAGAAAAAAGAAAGAAAAGCTAGCGAAGATGGATGCGTTCAGGATCGAGTTCGCTGATTATTTTTAATTCTTCTTTTGTAGGAGGATTTGTAGATACCAGAGCAGGGCTTATGTCGATATGCCAAGAAACATTTTCCTTAACATCTTCTACGGAAATACCCGGATGTATCTCGGAAAGAAACATCGTATAGTTTTCTGAAGAGAACCTGTAGACGCCAAAATCAGTGATTACAAGATCAGGTCCTCTCCCCTGCATTTTATATTTATTCCTCTGGTTTTGTTCATTGATAAACCCAGGGCTGGTGACAAAATCAATTTTTTCAGGAAAAGTCTTTTTATTCTGTTTCAAGATGATAATAATTTTCTTGGCATGAGTAGATATTTCACAAGCGCCGCCGCTTCCAGGGAGTCTGACTTTTGGGTGATTATAATCGCCTATAACCGTGGAATTTATATTACCGAATCTATCAACTTGAGCCCCTCCCAGAAAGCCGACATCGATCAGTCCTCCTTGAAGATAATAATTGAAGACTTCAACCATGGAACAGACTGATATAGAATCTGTAACCAGGCAGGGGTCGCCGATGGAAAGAGGCAAACGAGAGGGAACAGCCCCGACTGCACCGGACTCGTATATCAGGACAAGATTCGGGGCTTGAAGACGCCGGGCAAGGTTGCAGGCAAGGTTAGGAAGACCTATGCCCACAAAAACAACCTCGCCATCCTTGAGCTCTCTTGAAGCTCTGGCGACCATGAGTTCAGAAGAAGTGTAGGATCCCATCATGAGTGATTTTCTCCCATAAAAAATTATCAGAATCCATAATTTACCGGTACAGAGAATTGCTCTTTGGCGTTAAGTTTCTTGATGGTATCGAGGCCAAGTTTTTCTTGGTATTCTCGACGACCAGAAACGCCAAAGATCCAGTCCGAAATATACCTTTCCATCGATTCTCGGTTCTTTGAGACCTGGTACCAATCCACATAAAATTGATTATCGCGATCGTAGTATCCTTGAGCATAACTCGGATGGGCACCAAAAGGCTCTACCACAACCGCATTGACTATCATGCCTGGAATAAGGGTGCGGTTCGGGTCGGAGCGGATGACCTCCTTCTCGACTAATTCCTCGGCGACGATTATGATCCGCTGGGAAGCAAAAGCAGCTTCTCTCTGAACGCCCATCAATCCCCAAATTTGAGCATTGCCCAAAGCATCTGCTCTTTGAACATGAATGATGGCCACTTCAGGATTTAAGGCAGGCACAGTGGTTAAGACTTCATCTGTATAAGGGCACTTTATTGTTTTAATGTTTTTATTCTTCTGCAGGAGCGAACTGCCGGAAAAAGTCCTAAGATGCATGAAAGGAAGCTTAGAGGCCCCAGCTATAAACCTCGCTACCATGCCAAAATGTGTATACTCCTCGATCTCTACTTTTCTAGGATAGTCATTTTCTACCGCTCTTCTCAGGCCATAGAGAGGCCCTATTCCTGGGTTTCCAGCCCAACTGAAAACGACCTTTCTTACGCAGCCAGCAGCTATCAACTGATCATAGATCAAATCTGGTGTCAAACGACAGGCCACCAGGTCTTTTTTCTTTTGGCGAATGATCTCATGTCCGGCAGCAAAACATATAAGATGGGTAAATCCCTCGATGACAATCGCGTCTCCATCTTGCACATATTGTTCCACTGCTTCCTTCATAGTCAAAATTTTATTCTTCATCGGGATGACCTCTTCTCATAATTATCAAGAATTCCGGAAAATATATCTAAAGCAACCTTCCTATGTTTTTTTCAACACGAGGGACATTCCCTGCCCTCCACTCACGCATAGTGTTGCCAGGCCAAGCTCTTTCTTTTCCTGGAGGAGACTGTAGAGCAAGGTCACGGTAATTTTTGCCCCTGTGCAGCCGATAGGATGCCCTAAAGCGATAGCTCCTCCTTTTATATTCCTTCTTTTTCGGTCCCATTCTAGCTCCCGTTCCACAGCTATGACTTGAGCAGCAAAAGCCTCGTTAATCTCGATGAGGTCAAGATCACCAAGGCTTAAGTTAATCATTTTTAATAATTTACGAGTCGAAGGAACAGGTCCCAACCCCATTTCCTTGGGATCAACACCGGCTGTGGCTGCGCCCAGTATTTCAGCCAGCGGGTTTAATCCTAGTTCTTTAGCCTGGGTCTGAGTTGTCACAACCAGGGCTGCAGCTCCGTCAGTAAGACCCGAGGAATTTCCAGCGGTAACTGTTCCTCCCTCTTTAAAAACCGGTGAGAGCTGAGCCAATTTCTCCAAGGTTGTATCTGTCCTGGGATGCTCATCAGTGGTGACCAGCGTTTCTCTTCCTTTTCGGTCCGTGATTTTGACGGCAATGATTTCGTCCTTGAATCTATCCTCCTGCATGGCTTTCTTAACCTTCATTTGGCTCTGGAAGGCAAATTCATCCTGCTCTTGGCGTGAGATCTTATATTTTTCTGCCAAGAGCTCAGCCGTTTCTCCCATTATCATTCCAGCCAGAGGACAAAACAATCCATCTCGATACATCCCATCCACCAGAACGCTGTCTCCTAAGCGGTAGCCCCATCTGGCTCCATCGAGGAAATAGGGAATTTGAGACATGTTCTCTATTCCACCAACCAAGACAATCTTGTTTTCTCCTGACAGGAGGGATTGAAAGCCCAGGCTTATGGCTTTTAAACCCGAGGCGCAGGCCTTATTGACCGTGTAGGCTGTTTTTTCCTGAGGAATTCCGGTTTTGTAGAGAATTTGGCGGGCTGGATTAGGCCTGTTCCCGGCTTGGCGGGCTTGGCCAAAAATAACTTCATCAATTTGAGCCGGCTCCACGCCAGCTCTTGTTAGAGCCTCTTGAGCAGCGATGACTCCCAAACTCACAGCGCTGATGTCCTTGAAGGATCCCCCAAATTTACCTACTGGTGTCCTCACAGCACTCAGAATGACAACGCTTTCGTTATTGTGTTCCATATGATTTTCTCCTAATTATTCCATCACTGTGCGGCTTTGTTCTCTCATAAACTGGGCCACATAATAAGGGCCACAACCTCCTTTTCCTGTTGAGCCTGACTTTTTCCAGCCGCAAAAAGGCTGAACACCAGGCCAGGCACCTGTCGTCGCTCCTGAGCGCCGGTTGGCGTAAAGAACACCTGATTCTGTTTCTTTGAAGAAATACTCGATTTCTTTCTGATCAGAACTGAAAATTCCAGCCGTCAAGCCGTAATCAACCTTGTTGCATTCCTCCACCGCTTCCTCTAGAGAATCCACCGGAGCTTCGACCAACAAGGGTAGAAAAAGTTCTTCCTGAAAAATCTTATGACCTTTAGGCAGGCCGGTAACTATAGTGGGTTCGACAAAATAACCCTTGGCCAAAGAGCCCTCAGTAAGCACTTTGCCTCCAACGAGGATTTTTCCTTCCTGGCGACAAATACCTGCCCAGGTTTTGAATTTTTCTAAGGCTCTCTGGTTGATCAAGGGACCGAGATATACGTTTCGCTTTGCCGGGTCTCCGATTTCGATCTGGCTGGTTTTTTCCAGGAGTTTCTCCAGGAAGAAATCTTCGATTTTTTTATGGACATAGACTCTCGAGCAGGCGCTGCATTTCTGACCTCCCAATCCAAAGGCTGATTTCATCACTCCTTCAGCAGCCATGTCCAGGTCAGCGTTTTGGGTGACGATGGCAGGGTTTTTGCTTCCCATCTCCAGGATACAGGGACGAGGATAGTCTTGACTGAATCCCTTATAAAGGCTCATCCCCACCTCAGAAGAACCAGTGAAGACCAATCCAGAGATTTTATTGTTCTTGAATATGGTTTCTTCAAAATTGCCACCCGGGCCAGTGATGAAGTTGAATACTCCATCCGGGATTCCGGCCTCTTTATAGATTTCATACAGCTTGAGGCCTATCAAGGGAGTATCGGAAGAAGGTTTAAAGACAGCTGTGTTTCCAGCGATCAGGACTCCAGCGCTCATCCCTGTGGCCAGAGCCAAAGGAAAATTAAAGGGGGAGATGACGACCCAGACTCCGTAGGGTCTTAAAACACCCATAGCCTTTTCGTTGGGGCTGAGTTTGCCCATAGTCCGTACAAAGCCCTCGGCTTCTTCCATCTGCGAGCAGTAGTAACGGATAAGGTCAGCCGATTCCTCTACATCTCCCATGGCCTCCAGCCGGTTTTTGCCAGCCTCTAAACTCATGATAGCAGCCAACTCATATTTTCTTTGGCCGATGATCTCGGCTGCTTTTCTCATGATGCTGCACCGCTGCTGAAAGCTTTGATCACGCCAGGTCTTGAACACAGCCAAGGCAGCTTCTACGGCGCTATTGAATTCAGCAGCCTCGCCTTTTTGAAACTTCCCGATCAACAATTCTTGGTTGGTAGGATTCAGGTCTGTAAACACTTCTTGGCTCTGCACCTGCTCTCCAGCGATATAATGAGAGTAAGATTTTCCGAACAGGCTGGAGACGTCTTCGATGGCCTTATCATAGGCCTGGTGAAAGGCCTCGAGCCCTGCCGGGTCTGCAGTTGTATAGGTGACTTTAAAACCTTTCTCTTTTCCCATTGGTCCTCCTTTATCCGATTTGCTTCATTTCCTCCAAGATTTCCCCAAGATAGGAATATATTCGCTCGACTTCTGCTTGGGTAATGGTAAAAGGTGGAGCGATCAGGATCAAATCCCCGTTGATTCCATCTGCCTGCCCTGTATTCGGCCAGAGAATCAATCCTCTCTTCATGGCTTTAAGGATGAGATGCTCCACATATTTTTTCTTCCGGGGAAAAGGGGCCTTTGATTTTTTATTTTTTACGAATTCAACACCCAGGAGCAAACCTTTCCCTCTTATGTCTCCCACTTGAGGATGAGAAATAAACGGAGAAAGGCTTTCCATAAGAGCCAAACCTGTCTGTGAACTTCTTTCCACGAGTTTGTTTTTTTCAATGAAATCCAAGGTGGCCGAACCTGCAGCACAGCCCACGGGATGATGGGCGTAGGTCTGGGCATGTAAGAAGTTCCTGTCATTCTTAGAAATATAATCAACCATGTTTTTTTCTACTGCCAGAGCACTCAAAGGGAAGTAGCCACCAGTGATTCCCTTTCCCATGACAATGATATCCGGAATAAAATCGAAATACTGCGAGGCCAGCCATTTACCTGTCCGGCCGGCTCCGGTCATGACTTCATCGACGATGAGGAGGACTTCGTGCTCATCGCATATTTGACGGACGATCGGGAAATATTCAGGCGGCGGGACAGCAGCTCCTGAGGAAGCTCCGCCTATGACCTCTGTTACGAAGGCTGAAACGGTTTCCTTTCCTAATTTTTTGATAGATTTTTCCAGCTCGTGGGCGCATTTTAATTGGCAATCGGGATATTCTTGTTCACAAAAACACCGGTAGCAATAAGGAGCTGGAATCTTGGTGCTTTCCTGTAACAGAGGTCGGAAGATATCTTTATAATGCTCCCGAGCTGAGACAGAAAGGGCAGCGAGTGTATTGCCATGATAGCTTGGATCTCGGGAGATGAGGCGTACCTTTTTCTCTTTGCCTCTTTCCACCCAATACTGCCTAGCTAATTTTATGGAGGCTTCGATGGCTTCTGATCCGCTGGTGAGAAAATACACCTTTCCGTCAGCCAAAGGAAGAAGTTTGGACAATTGCTCAGCCAGATTTTCGACTGGTTGGTGGGTGAACTGCATTCCGCTCAAGTACCCAACCTTTTTAGCTTGGGAAGAAATGGCCTCAGCCACTTCTTTGACGCCATGACCAATGTTGGCAACTGCCGCTCCACTGCTGGCATCGAGGTATTGTTTGCCTTTCTCATCGTAGAGATAGGCACCCTTCCCATGGGTGATCAAAGGGTAAGAAAGGTGGAGATTGCGGTACAGAACATGACCGTATGGATAGCGAAAATTCATTCCTGTTCTCTAGTGGGGGCATCATAGCCCAAGGCTGAGGAGATGGCTTGGGTCACTTGTTGAAGAGGAGGGATCAGCTTTTCCATTAATTCCTCTAGGGAATACCTGCTGGAACTCACGGCAATGTTGACAGCTCCGGCCACCTCCCCTGCCCTATCCCTGACAGGGGCGGCAACAGAGCGAAGTCCGGGAGTGAGTTCTTCGTTGTTGACAGCAAAATCATTTTTTCTTACTTCTTCCAGGATGTTCATTAATTCTCTTCCCTTGGCTTTCCGATAGGATTCAGCCTCAGGAATGTGTTCGAGATATTTTAGATATTGAGAGAGCCAAGCTTCGTTTTGAAAAGCAGCCAAAACCCGCCCCATGGCTGTGTTGTAGAGCTCTAATCGGGAACCGACATGAAGATTGATGTTCACGATCTGTTGAGTTTTGATCCTTTCCACGTAAATCAGCTTCCATCCATCGAGGACAGCGAGGTTCACGGTCTCTTGCGTCAAGCGGGAAAGCTCGAGAAGATAGGGTTGGGCAATTTCTCTCAACCCTAGACTGGAAAGCACAGCAAATCCAAGACCTAAGACTTTAGGTCCAAGAGTGTATTTATTTTCATCAGCTATAGGAATAATGTAACCGAGAGCGCGGAGTGTATGGACCAAACGGAAAACAGTGCTCTTGGAGAGGCCAGTTTTTTTGGACAAGTCAGCCAGTCCCAGCTTTGGATTCGCCTCGTCAAAAGCTTCCAGAATGCAAAGTCCTCGTGACAGAGCGGTAATGAAGTTCCTGTCTTTGTCCTCGAGTGTTGCCAAGTTTATCCCGCTATGTAGAATATTATTTCGTATACTGAAATTATCAAGCGCATTTTTTTTTGTCAAGGTTTATCTCCAGAATGATTAACGATCTTTTGTTTTCGATAAGAAATGATTTTAGCTTGGTCTTGCCTTTTGATTCATTTTGTCTTATTTTGGAAATTAATCCATGAAAGCCTGTAAAGAGACCGAGAATCTCCTTTTACCAATCAAGTTATTCTTGGCCTGTTCACTTTTATTGTTTTCTTACCAGTCATCTCTACCTGCTCTCCAGGAATCTTCAGTCTTTTCCGAGGATCCTGCTTCTTACAAGGCCTTTATTGATAAAATCATATCTCCGGAGAAGATGGATCGATATTTAAGAATTTTCACCTCTGAGCCTCATGTGGCTTCTTCGGCTAGGAATAATGAATTAGCCGAATTCGTTCTTAAAGAATGGAAGAGCTTTGGCCTTGATGAGGTTTATCTGGCACCCTATGATGTCCTGCTCTCTTTTCCAGAAGACATCAGGGTGGAGCTGGTTTCCCCGCGTAAAATCAAGTTAAACCTTAAAGAAAAGGCTTTCCAAGAGGACCCTGACACTTCGAGACCTGATGCGGGAATCCCTTACAATGCCTATTCTCGTTCCGGGGATATCACTGCTCCCCTGGTCTATGCCTACAGCGGAAACCCGAAAGATTATGATTTCCTCGAGAAAAAAGGGATAAACCTGAAAGGAAAAATTGCCTTGGTCAGGTATTCTGCTCCTTATAGCTATCGAGGATTCAAGGCTTATGCAGCTGAAAAAAGAGGCTTGGCCGGCTTGCTGATCTATTCTGATCCTGAAGAAGATGGCTTTTCCCGAGGACCAGTGTTTCCCCATGGCCCGTGGGGCCCCCTCAGTCATATCCAGAGAGGAGGAATTCCGTACGATTTCATCTATCCTGGTGACCCTCTAACCCCGGGCTGGCCTTCAACAGCCGGGTGTCGAAGGATTCCTGCTGAGGAAGCCTTCGCGCTTCCCAGGATCATGAGTGTTCCCCTCTCGGCTGAAGATGCTCTCCCTCTACTTGAATCTATAGGGGGTGAGGAGGCACCTGAAGAGTGGAGAGGAGCTCTCCCTGTTACCTACCGCCTCGGTGGTTCCCAGGCTAGAGTTCTTCTGAGAGTGAAAATGAAAAACCCTATCCAGAAGATCATCAATGTCATCGGGTGCATCAAGGGAACAGGTAGACCAGAGGAAATCGTTCTCGTAGGCAACCACCGCGATGCTTGGGTTTATGGAGGGCATGATCCCTCCAGCGGAACAGCTTGTCTGATGGAAATGGTGAGAGCTTTTGCTGAAGCCAAAAAGGCTGGACTCAAACCAAGAAGAACCATCTATTTTGGAAACTGGGACGCAGAAGAATTCACCTTGACAGGCTCCACGGAATGGGGAGAAGAGAATAAAGAATGGCTGCGCAAAAATTTGGTGGCCTATCTCAACGTGGATAGTTCTGCTTCGGGAAGAGATTTCAGTGTTCAGGCTGTACCCTGTCTTTCTCCTTTGGTCATCCAGACCTTAAAGGAAGTGAAAGACCCAGCTTCTGGAAAAACTGTTTACGATTGCTGGAAATCAGGCTCCTCGAAAAAAGGAACCATCGTGTTGGCTTCAGGAAGCGGGAAGATTGACCCCCTAGGAAGCGGAACCGATCACACTGTTTTTCTCAATCATATCGGCGCTCCAGCCTTGAATATGTCGTTCTCTGGAGATTACGGAGTCTATCATTCCGTGTATGACGATTACTACTGGATGAGCCACTTCGGAGACCCGGGTATGCTTTACTCGGCAGCTCTAGCCAGGATTTGGTCCCGGATGGTTATCGACCTGGCCTGCAGTCCTCTTCTTCCTTTGGATTACGAAAATTATGCCCGAGAATTAGAGAAATATCTCGAGGATTGGGCAGCTCAGCATGATCCCTCCCGGAAGATATCCAAGAATCTATTTTCTCTCATCAGAGAAATGATAGAAAGCGCCTCGCGATCAACTCCCTATCTCTTAGGGAGTAAAGAGATTCCAGAAGACATCTCTTCTGAAATGGTCCGCAAGGTCAATCGTCTCTTGATAGAGATCGAAAGAGACTTCATCGATCCTAGAGGAATTCCCAACAGGAATTGGTTTAAGCACCTCATTTTCGGATGTCGCTACACCTATGCTGTTCTTCTTCTCCCGTCTTTGACTGAGGCTGCTGAAGCTGGTAATAAGAAAGCTGTTTTTCGTTCTTTAAGAAGCCTTGAGAAGTCTCTAAAAAAAGTAAACGCCAAGCTAGAAAAGATCGCCGTCCTGTTAGATGTTCATGGCAGCGATTGAACTCTTACAGTGATTTATTTATAATCGGCAGGATTTAGCTGTGAAATTTAGCCTGAGTCCTGGCGGAGAAGGAAAAAGATGAAACGCCGTAATTTCATCATGAGCGTCTTAGGCGGGATTCCTCTTCTTTCCTCCAAAGCTTCTTCGACTCAAATCCTGAAAAAGGCTCAGAGCAGTCCATCATCTTCGGCAAGAAAGAGAGTTCGAGAATTAGGGATAAAGATTGGCGACAAGGAGCCCGGACCTTATAACGCCATAACCGATGTTCCAGGAATCAAAGTTGGTCATACAACCATCATCAAAGGGAAAGGTAAAGGAGCGGTAAGAACAGGAGTGACGGCTATTCTTCCCCAAGAGGGGAACATCCAGGAGGAAAATCTATTCGCATCTTATTTTAACCTGAACGGCTGGGGAGAGATGACAGGAATAGCGCCTGTCGCCCACACTGGCCGGCTCCAATCCCCGATCTTCCTCACCGGCACTAACAATGTAGGAATAGTCTATGATGCAGCTGTTGAATATTTGAGGAAAAGCCATAAAGAAGACTCTGGGCCCTCACTAGCTCCGGTAGTTGCTGAATGCTTTGATTATTTGTTAAGCGATACTCAAAAACGTCTTATCACCAAAGAAGATGTCTTCAGGGCCATCAATAAGGCCAGGAGTGGAATTGTCGAAGAGGGATCTGTAGGCGGAGGCACAGGAATGGTGTCCTTTGACTTTAAAGGAGGTATCGGAACCTCTTCCCGGGTTGTCTCGATGAAAGACAAAAAATATACCATTGGTGTGCTTGTTATGACTAATACATCAGACCGCAGTCTATTAAGAATAAATGGTTTTCCAGTGGGAAAAGAAATTAAAGGGTATGAATACAAGGAGGGAAATTCAAAATCCATCATCCTCGTGGCGGCCACCGATGCGCCTCTGCTCCCTTTTCAATTAAAAAAGATCTCCAAGAGGGTCGCTTTAGGGTTGGCCCAGACCGGTGCCACCTCTAACACCGGAAGCGGAGATATCATCCTGGCCTTCTC
Organism: Candidatus Aminicenantota bacterium; assembly: GCA_011772495.1. Lineage (GTDB taxonomy): Bacteria > Acidobacteriota > Aminicenantia > Aminicenantales > Aminicenantaceae > WVZL01. Next base: position 30,820 of record WVZL01000018.1, on the reverse strand, counting down.
CACCGGGAATAAGATCCCTAGGCATCATCCTGGATCCCCCCGAAAGATTCAATCCCTTAACGACTTCTGGATCACTCCCCTTTATAAAGCAACTATAGAGGCTACCCAGGAAGCTATCATCAATGCCCTGACCACAGCCAGTACAATCGTAGGGCGGGATGGGAATACAGCCTACGGAATTCCGCTCGATCAGGTCAAAAAAATCGTCGAAAAATACGAAAGCCTGAAGAACAAGCAGCATGACTAAGAAACAAAGACTGGAGTTATTAAAAACCAAGCGGGGGAAATTCCAGCCCGGTCCCAAGAATTGCTTGACTGATGTTAGAGGGGTCAGGGTCGGACATCTCACCCTAGACCAGGATTTTCAAGACGAATCAGGGAGAAAAATAGCCATCAGAACAGGGCTGACAGCAGTCATTCCTTGCGACATGAAGGAAGAAATAAGACTTCAGGCAGGATTCTTTGATTTCAGAAGCCATAACGAAATCACTGGGTATGAAGTTGAAGATGATTTTTGCTATTTGAATTCTCCTCTTATCCTCTCCAATTCCCATAACATCGGAAGAGCATATAATGCCATACTTACTTACGGATTTTCTATTCGACGCGTTGAAATCTGGCCTCCGGTGGTAATGGGAATAGATGATTCCTGGTTGAACGATATGGACAAATCTTCTATAGATGAAAAGCAGATCGTTAAGCTCTTGCATGATTCCTCGGGCAGTCAGGTTGAGGAAGGTTCCTTGGGCATAGGCTTGGGTTTGAGGGCCTTTGGTTGGAAAGGAGGAATCGGCACTTGCTCCAGGATTTTTTCTTGGGGTGAAAAAGAATTTACCCTAGGCGTTCTAGCAGCCTCGAATCATGGAAATAAACCTGAATCTCAGATGAAAAATCCAATGGAGAAACCTAGTGCTGCTCAGACTCAAGGTTCATTAATACTCATCCTGGCCACCGACATTCCTTTAGTTCCCTTCCAGATTCGAAGAATCACCAGCAGCCTGGTTGTCGGCCTGCCGCCAATAAACACCTTGAAGAACTGCTTAGATTCTGTGACCTGTTTCCTCTTTTCTACGGCCAATGCCATGAGCCTGAAGAACGATGGGCCGCTGGTTTTTGATTTTTCTCTGGTTGATGATTCTGCCCTGGAAATTCTCATCCGCGCTGGAGCAGAAGCCACCAGAGAGGCCATCCTCCGTTCGCTGCTGTTATCTTCTCCGGTTCAAGGGAGGCTGGGAAGAAAAGCAAACTCGATCCCGGATCAGGAATTCCAGAAGATTCTGAACCAGTTCCAAGACACTGCATAGATCTTCTCCAAGATATTTGGAATGAAAGGCAAGGTTAAATCCATAACCAATCCCCGTTTAAGACTGGACATTCTCAGCCCAGAGGAAGTTCGCCAAATTCATTCCGCCACTCTAGAGATCCTTGAATCCCCAGGTGTGAAATTCCCCTCTTCCAGAGCCTTGGATATCTGGGAGGCCCATGGCGCTGGGGTCAACAGGGAGACCTCAGAAGTGAAGATTCCTGGGGGATTGGTGGAGGAAGCCCTCCCCAAAGCACCGGCTGTCTACACTCTTGCAGCCAGGAATCCGGCTCAAGATTTACCCTTGGATGGGAATCATGTCTATTTGGGGACCGATGGCTGTGGCGTGGAAACCATAGACATCCACACCGGTGAATTGCAGCGTTCCTGTTTGAAGGATGTGGAGGACATCGCTCGCGTGGCAGACTTTCTGGAGCAAGTGGCTTTCAATTGGGTGCCGGTCTCAGCTCAGGATTGTCCGCCTGAAACCCGGGGCCTTCATGAGCTGCTGGCGATCTGGAAAAACTCCTCCAAACACGCCCAGACAGAAAGCATCTATTCCGAGCAGGAAGCTCGGAAGGCGGTCGAGATGGCAGCAGTGATCGCCGGAGGAAAAAAAGCTCTCCGGAAACGTCCGTTGCTCTCGTTCATGGAATGCAGCGTATCTCCTCTTGCTCACGATGGGGGTAGTCTTGAAGCAGCTCTGGTTGGAGCTGAAGCAGGACTTCCAGTAGGCTTCATGACCATGGCTTCTTGTGCCTCCACCGCACCAGCTACCCTGGCTGGAAACCTGGTCGTTGGGAATGCAGAAGTCCTAAGCGGCCTAGTTTTGATCCAGCTGGCTTTTCCTGGAGCTCCTGTCTTCTACGCTGCTGCTCAGACAGCTATGGATTTGCGGACCGGCGCTTACACAGGAGGAGGACCCGAAGATTTCCTTTTCGGGGCAACGACAAATGTTTTGTCTGATTTCTATAATATCCCGCTGTCCATGGGCTCCTTTGCCACCGGAGCAAAAGAGCCTGATTGGCAGGCAGGTATCGAGAACAGCCTTTCCACCTTCATGGCTTCAGCCGTGATGTCAGACATGCTGCTCGGAGTAGGGCTCCTGAGCGGAAGCCTCATCTGGTCTTTTGAGCAGATGATCATGGACTGTGAAATATTTGATATCGTCTCCAAGATGATGGAGGGAATCGTGGTCAATGAAGATACTCTAGCTCTGGAGGCCATTCGAGATATTGGACCAGGGGGGACTTTCCTCACTCATAAGCACACTAAAGATCACCTGCGCGACCTCTGGCGTTCTACCCTGATGGACCGTCGTCCTTACCAGGTATGGAAAGAAAGCAAGGATAGAGCCAGAGATTGGGCCCGGGAGAAGGCAAAAAATATTCTAAAAACACATGTACCAGAAGCTCTTGACCCCCGAATAATAAAAGAGCTAGAAATCATCATAAAATCTGCAGAGACAGATAAACACAAATAGACCTAAAAATACAGGAAAGGATGGCCGATGAAAGAAAATAACAATGAAAACAGTATAAAAAAATTAATCTTCTTTTTCACTCTTTTTTCCTTTTTCATCTTCTGCTTTTCTCTAACTGGCTTAGCCGAAAAACTCCCCTCACCAGAAGAGTTTTTTGGGTTTAAAGTCGGGGCCGATTATCATCTCCTCAGTTATGGACGAGCCGTGGAATACTGGAAAAAGCTGGAGGAACTCTCAGGAAGAATAAAACTCTTCGAATACGGAAAATCTTCTGAAGGAAGACCCATGATATTGGCAGCAGTTTCCTCAGCAGACAACCTGGCCGAGTTGACCCATTATAAAGAAATTTCTAAGAGGCTTTCTCTTGTTAGAGGGTTATCCAAAGATGAAGCGCTGAGATTATCTTCCGCAGGAAAGGCCATCGTCTGGATTGATGGAGGGCTGCATGCCACTGAAGTTGCTCCGGCCCAGCACATCATCCAGCTGACTTATGACTTGGTTACAGATGAGTCAAAAAAAGCAAAGAGGATAAGGCAAGAAGTGATCGCCATGCTCGTTTTGCCCAATCCAGATGGGATGGATATGGTGGCTGAATGGTACCATAGCCACCTCAGCACGCCCTTTGAGACCAGTCCTCTCCCCTGGCTTTACCAGAAGTATATCGGTCACGATAATAACCGTGATTCTTTCATGCTCAGTGTTCCTGAGACCAAGAATATCAATCAGGTGGTCCATCATGACTGGTACCCCCATATCTTTTATAACCATCATCAGAGAGCACCCTTTCCTTCCCTCATTTTCGTCCCTCCTGATAGTGAGCCCACTAACCCTAACCTACATCCCTTGCTTTTGCGTTGGCAGAATTTCTTCGGAGCGGCCATGGCTATGGCCTTTGAAGCTGAAGGGAAGCAAGGTGTTATTTCCCGATATTTGTACGATACCTGGTATCCCGGATACGTCACCCAGGTCTGCGATTTTCACAACATCATTTCCACCTTCTCCGAGACATTCCTTTATCATTATGCCACCCCGCACTATTATACGGTTCGAGATTTCCCCAAGGAATACAGGGATTTCACGATTTCCCTTTTCTTCACCAATCCTTGGCAGGGCGGCTGGTGGCGCCTGCGCGATGCGGTGGAATACTGTCTGACCTCCTCCACAGCCGTGCTTGACTTGGCTGCCAAGCATCGAGAAGAGCTCCTGTACGCCAAATACGCCATGGGCAGGGAAACCATGGAGAGGTACAAAAAAGAGCCCCCTTATGGCTGGATTATTCCCCAGGAACAGCGGGATCATGGAGCAACTGCTTTTTTGCTTGACAAACTGATTGCTCTTGACCTAGAAATCTACCAAGCTGAAGAGCCTTTTAGAGCCGACGGGATCGATTACCCTGAGGGAACTTATATTCTTCCCACCAGCCAGCCATTCGGACGGCTGCTAAAAACCCTTTTTGAAATCCAGGTCTATCCAGACCTAAGAAAATATCCCGATTTATGGCAGAGCATCGTGGAGCCTCAAAAGCTCACAATCCCCCCTCTTCGCTCCTACGATGTCCTGGGATGGACATTGCCCCTTCAAATGGGCGTAGAGACAGTGACCATGAACACAAGGCTTGAAGTGAAAACGAAGCGAATTCAGAAAGCCAGCCGAACAAAAGGAAGAGTTTCCGGTTCTGGAAATTATGGTTTTCTTATTCCTTACCAGACAAATAACAGTGTTATAGCCTTGAACCGTATCTTGGAGGCAGGAGGACAGGTTTTCTGGATCAGTGAATCTTTCCAAGAAGGAGGGAAAAGCTATTCCCCTGGAGATCTTGTCGTCCCCCTCTCCAAATTCTCGGCCCCAAAAATGGAGCGCTTGGCTGAAGACTTGTCTTTGCAGCTGAATAGGATCAAAAAGCGCCCTTCTGTTAAAACTTTTCAGCTCAAACGGCCCAGAATAGCACTTTACCAACCCTGGACAGCCAACATAGATGAGGGTTGGACAAGGTTAATCCTTGAAAACTATGAATTTCTGTTCACAATCCTCCACAATGCAGAAATCCGAGCTGGTCAACTTCAGGACCGGTTCGATGTCATCATCCTGCCAAATCAATGGGCTCAGTCTATAATTAACGGGCGTCAGAAGGGCACCATGCCTCCTAAATACGCGGGCGGGATTTCCTCTTCAGGAGTGCGAAACCTGAAAAAGTTTGTCGAGGCTGGAGGCACTTTAGTCACTCTGGGTGCAGCCTGCAATCTTCCCCTCGAGCAGTTTAAGCTCGGAGTGAAAAATATCCTAGAATCGCTTAAACCAGAAGAATTTTTTGCCTCTGGGCTTCTGGTCAAGGTTCGCCTCGACCAGAATCATCCTCTTGCCTTTGGGATGCCCGAAGAAATCGCAGGCTTTTTTTCCAACAGCCCAACTTTCCAAACCTGGCCTGCTGGTGATCAAAAGAGGCAGCCCAGAGTGGTAGGTAAATTTCCAGAGGAAGATATTGTTCTAAGTGGCTGGATGGTCGGAGAAAAACATCTTAAGAATAAAGCCGCTGTGATTGAAGTTCCTCTTGGCCAGGGAAAGGTTATACTACTAGGAATAAGGGTTCAACAAAGAGGACAAACCGTAGCCACCTTCAAACTGCTTTTTAATTCCTTATTCTACAGCGCAGCAAGCCCAGGAAATCTATGATATAAAAACAAGTTCATAGGCGGCTCACCTCAAAACAAAGGAGGTAACTTAAGAAGTGAACAACCAAGAAAAGCCCCACCTTCTGAGAAAGCTAAACCTCCTTGATGCCACGTTCCTGGTCATCGGTGCAGTTGTTGGATCAGGAATATTCATGACCACAGGCATTATAGCCGGATATCTTCCTACTCCGGGAATGATTCTTGTCGTTTGGCTGGTAGGGGGTTTTATAGCCTTAAGCGGAGCTCTGTCCTTTGCCGAATTGGGGGCCATGTATCCCCAGGCCGGAGGGCAGTACATATACTTGCGTGAAGCTTATGGGCCCTGGGCCGGTTTCTTGTACGGCTGGGGCTTCTTTTGGGTGATCGAATGCGGAGGAATCGCAGCTTTAGCTGTTGGGTTTGGAGAATATTTCGGGTATTTTTTTCCCTCTTTATCCACCCAAACTTATCTTTTAGAATTGAGTGTCTTGGGCCTTGATTATTCCCTGTCTGCTGGTCAGCTGGTGGCTGTCGTTTCCATAATTATCCTTTCGGCAATTAATTATTTCGGTATCAAAAGCGGAATTGTCGTCCAGAACATCTTTACTTTCTTAAGGCTTGCGGCAGTGGCAGTTCTAATTGTCCTTGGATTATCCATCGGAAGAAAATCCGGGATTACGAATTTAGATCAGTTATTTACGAGCGGAGGAGCCTTTGATTTTCGACTTTTTGGTCTGGCTCTTATCGCTGTTCTCTGGACCTATGATGGCTTTTATTCGGTGAGCTGTGCTGCAGAAGAAGTCAAAAAGCCAGCCAGGAATATTCCTCTTGGTTTAATCCTGGGAACACTGAGTGTGACTCTTATCTATATTCTAGCGAATATTGTTTACGTCATGGCTTTGCCAGTAGATAAGATGAAGGGGATTGTGCGTATCGGGGAACTGGCCTCTACCCAGTTATTTGGGCCAACAGCTACCTTGTTCATTGCCGGGACCATCATGATCTCTATCTTCGGCTGCCTCAGCGCTACGGTCCTTTATGGGCCCCGAGTGTTTTTTGCTATGGCTAAGGACAAGTCGTTTTTTCAGAGCATGGCCTACATCCATCCCCGGTATCATGTTCCGACTAAAGCCATTTTTTGGCAAGCAGTCTGGTCTTCCCTGCTCTGTCTCTCCGGGACTTACCAGGCTCTTTTCGAATACGTGGTTTTTGCCCTGGTCATATTTTTCGCTGCTACTGGCCTGGCTGTCATCATACTGCGTTATAAGCACCCTGAAACCCAACGGCCCTACAAAGTCTGGGGCTATCCCGTTATCCCCTTGCTTTTTGTTCTGATCAATCTAGGTGTTTTTGTGAATACCATAACCGCTCAGCCCCTGCAATCTCTGGTCGGACTGGTTATTCTCCTCATCGGGATCCCGGCTTTCCTCTATTGGAAGTCAAAAGAAAAAAGGAGCCGGATTTAATCTGATTCTTTCTGACTGGCCAATCCCCCTGCGATCTCTCCCCCATCGATCACAAAACATTGTCCAGTGATGAATTTCGCCTCCTCAGAAGCGAGGAAAGCTAAGAGAGCCGCCACTTCTTCGGGCTGACCCAACCTGCCCAAGGGGACTTTTCTTTCACAATCACGCAGCATTTCTGGTGTGTATTCTGCCTTTTGCATGGGTGTTAGAATATAACCAGGACAGACAGAATTGACTCGAATCCGGGGAGCGAGTTCAAGGGCCATAGAGCGCGTCAGCTCGACGACTCCGGCTTTGGAGACATTATAAGCTGAATAATAAGGATAGCCCATTAGAGCATTGGTGGAACCCATGTTGAGGATGACCCCGCCGTCTCCATCAAGCATCCGTTTCGCTGCCTGCTGGGCAACAAAAAACACTCCGTTGAGATTGACCTCCATGACTTGTAGCCAGTCTTTGGCAGTAATGTCCAAAAAAGGATGTCGGATGCTGATTCCAGCATTGTTGATGAGGACATCTAATCCTCCGAGCATCTCATCCGATTTATTAAAAGCCTGGATTACTGAATTGGGGTCTGAAACATCAGCCTCGATCGTGCCTTTCAATTGAGGCCTTGCCTGCGCAAGCCGGTGACATCCCTCTCTATCTTTGTCCAGGATAACAACTTGAGCTTCCTCTCCCAAGAAGCGAATTGCAGTGGCTTCACCTATGCCCCTGGCTCCACCTGTTATGAAAACCCGTTTATCCTTCAATCCAAGCATGGTTCTCCTCCTTGACCATTAAATGCTTAATCCTCACTTAATCAAAACGAACAAATGGTGAAAGGCAAATATATATCATAACCCTGCTAGCGATAATTGAATTTTAATCTGCCGTACCGCCTCCGTCCACAGCCAGGATCGCCCCAGTCATGAAAGAAGAATCCTCTGAGGCCAGGAAGAGAGCTGCATTAGCAATTTCATCTGGCTTCCCGATGCGGCCTAAAGGTCTATCGGAAGCATTGACAAGGTACTCTTTCCAAGGTTGGCCCCGCTGGCGAGCATCTTCGGTGAGCATGGGAGTATCGACATCACCTGGACAGATACAATTGATACGAATCCCTTGGGCGCCGTGATCGATGGCCATGGCCTTGGTCAGGAGCACGACACCTCCTTTGGAAGCACAATAGGAAGCTGCTTCATTGCCGCCCACCAATCCCCATCCTGAGCTGTTGTTGATAATCACTCCGCTTCCTTGGGCAATCATAGCTGGCAGCGCGAATTTTGACATCAGGTATGTTCCTTTGAGGTTTATATCCAGAGTCAGGTCCCATTCCTCCTCTGGACAATCCACTACCGTATTATGGAAGTAAACGCCAGCATTGTTAAAAAGGATGTCTATCCGACCAAAAGTCTGTAGAGTCTTGTCCACAGTCTGACGACATTCTGCAGAGTTACTGACATCAGCCTTCATGAAAATGACTTCTCCCCTGGCTTCTTTTATTTTTTTTGCAACCTCTTGTCCTCGTGATTCATTCCGTCCGGTGATAGCAATCCTGGCGCCTTCTTTAGAAAAGAGAAGCGCTGTAGCCTCTCCTATGCCAGATGTTCCCCCAGTTATCAGAGCCACTTTGTCTGCCAGGCGCATGTATTCCTCCTTTTTTGAAGTCCGATTCATCCCAGCCGAATATCAAGTTTCATGATTTCTGATCAAAATGCATATTTGTAATATTCAGATTCACAGGGATTTCCTCGGGCCAAATACATGGCTTTCTCGGTCAAGTTTATGATGACCGAGAAAGTTGTTTTGACATACTTACCGTGACGGCAGAGAGATTTGGGCCGGCTGACATGATCTTTCAGGAATTTTTTCATCATTTCCACCGAAATTTTTCCTCTATTGTTTTTCATCAATCTGTAAGCACGGTTATAGCGGACAAGAGATGAGGTGATGTCATAAGGATCAAGCTCGTACTTTCGCATTCGAGGTGAGGTATAGTGATTCGTATGCACCAAGAAGCCATCTTCAGCATAAAGAGCCTCATAATCAGTCGCCGAGCCCTCGATGCTGTATATCTCTCCGTTTTCATCCGTCAATACCATGTTATAGTTGGAGGCCCTAGGTTGGAATATGGAGGCATCGATTGCCTCGGCGATTGTCCTGGCAGCCAAGATTTTACGGCAGAGCAACAGCCTGGGAACGCCCAATTTCATGTCATTCATGCTCAATTCATTGCCAGTGAGACTGATCCCGGCCGAGTTGTAGCCAATACTTATCGCTAGACCTCCATAGCCTACAGCTAGAATTTCAGGTTCCCCGTCGACTTGATAATGGACCACTACTGCATATTTTTCCAAACTCGGTGAGGTATCATTGTTATGGGCGGCGATCACTGATCCATCTTCTGAAACATCTCCAGAAGCAATCAAATCGCTGCATCCTTTTAAATAGTTCTTGGCATAGATTTCTTCGCACATTTCTGAGAACAGGTCGACCAGATCGATTCCCGAAGCATCTGCCGCGCCCCTGATCTCTTCCACGTATTCAGGCAGGTGCTTTCTAGAATATTCCAACAATAGCTGTGCTTGAGCCCTGATATCCTCCCATTTCAGGTCTGTTTTTTCAGCTACATAATCTTTGCTTTGTTGAAGAAGTCCGTTGAGTTGTTTTTTCATCTTTGTTCCGATCTGGTACCCGACCTGGTAATGATTTCCCTTCACCTTGATGACCGGTATTTTATTCCCTTCTGAAGAGAAGAGAAAGCTGACAAAAATGAAACAGAAAAAGAAAAGACAGGTTAGGAGCGAGAAAGCTCTCGAGGGTCGAAACATTCTTATTCTCCTTTATAAAACTTCTAACCACTCTCTTGGAGGAAGGAGTGGCCATCTCATAAGTCATTCTTTCCTAAATCTTTCACCTGCTTTATACATGCCTAATCCTGTGCTGTCAATCTAGCGGATGTTTAATATAAAATACCCTTTTTGACACTGAAGGTCTAGAGAGTTATTATGTAAGCTAAGAATGGTTAAAAGGAGACAAAAATGGCCTCTTCAATTCTCGACCTGATCCAAGAGAGAGTGATTCTGTTGGATGGTGGTATGGGAACAGAGCTCATAAGGCATGGATTTCCACAAGGAGCCTGCCCTGAATCATGGAATGTCGAAAAGCCTGAGGTTGTGAAGAGCATCCATCAGAGCTATTTCGAGGCTGGTTCGGATGCTGTTCTCACCAACAGTTTCGGAGGAAGCAAGATCAAGCTCGCTTCCCATGGCTTAGAAGAGAAATGCTATGAATTGAATCTCGCCGCCGCTAAAATCGCCAATGAAGTCAAGCCTGAGGGAAAATTCGTGGCCGGCAGTATGGGACCGACAGGAAAATTCCTCAAGCCCCAGGGTGAATTCACTGAAGAAGAATTTGAGGAAGCCTATGCTGAGCAGGCCAAGGGCTTGACTGACGGGAAGGCGGATTTTTTGTTGATCGAAACCCAGTATGATCTAAAAGAAGCTCTGTGTGCTTTGAGGGGAGTTAAAAAAACTTCTGCTCTGCCCGTGTTTGTCACCATGACCTTTAACCACCATCCTCGAGGCTTTTTCACCATCATGGGCAACAGTGTTTCCGATTGTGTCGAAGAACTGGAGAAGAACGAGGTCCCGGTCATCGGTTCTAATTGTACCCTGAACAGCGAAGAGATGAAGGATTTGATAAAAATCATGAGAGAATCCACTTCCCTTCCCCTTATTGCCCAAGCAAATGCAGGAAAGCCCTCTCTCTCCACAGAAGGTGAAGTCTCATATTCTCAAAGCATGGAGGATTATGTCCGCTTCATTCCCCAAATCATAAGTAACGGGGCCAACCTTGTCGGCGGATGCTGCGGAACAAACCCAGATTATATCCGCCGGATGTCTCAAATCATAAAAGAGGGCCAGGAATTGGTCCAAAAAACGTAGCCAGAGCAAAATAGAATTGAACCATCTTCTAATTCCCTGGATTCTTATTTTTTCCTTTCCTTTTATCTTCAAATTCAGGAAACCATACCTTCAATGAGTGCTGAAAAGGTGATTCCTGAAGAACTCTGGAATAGCCTCAACTCTCTAGATCCGTTGGAGGTGAGCCGCAGGAGTCTGGCCAGCTATGATGAAAAAATTCAGGGATATAGTTTGAAAATTCTGGATGGCGATTATCTCGTTTTTCCAGAGAAGCAGATTATAAAAACCGTGCAGGCTCCTTCTCCAGAACCGTTGCCTTTCTATTTACAGCTTTCCTGCATAAACTACCTCATCGGCGCCAAGGATATTCCCCTGTCCGGCCAATGGGTAAGCGAAAAACAGTTTCCTGCTGGCCCTATTTTTTTCCGTGGCCCTCACGAGATGCCGACCAGGAAATTGGAGCAAATTTTTAGCCAAGACCTGGATGGTTTTACGAATGCCTCTACTGCACAGGGAGGAAAGAAAGTGGAAGGTGGAGATATGGCTTATGAATTCCTGGTGTTTCCGAAAATACCAGCCAGGATCATTTTATGGTTGGCTGATGAGGAGTTTCCGGCTCGAGTTTCCTTCCTCTTTGACCGCACAGCCAATGTCCATCTCCAGCTGGATGCACTTTATGCGGTCGGGAAAGTCCTTGAGTCTGCGCTCCTAGAGGCTAAAACTTAATTAAACATCCTGGGGATCGTTTCCTTCCACTCCTTTTTGCGCACCAGAACATCGTTCTCGAATATCTCTCGAACAATAGTCACCTTAAAATTCTCTTTGTCAGAATGCAGCTCTATCGTAGTCTTCAAGTATAGCTTCCGGTCTTTTAGCTCGATGCGGTGCCCTGCTTCGCCGTGGAAACTCGATTGGGCAGGATTCTCGTCATTCGTTTCGAAAAAGTTTTTTTCATAAGTCAAGTAGCGACGGCCCTGAATCTCAAAGTCATTTGTTCCCTGCCAGACAACGCTCACCTGAGAATTCCACATATCTTTTTTAAATTCATAGACACCGTGGGGCCAGTCTTCTCCACCAAGATAGCGCGCGTCAGGACGCTGTTCTCGCGGTTCAGGAGGTCTGAATTTTGGCTTTTTTGGCTCCTGCGAAGGAATCACCGGCAGTTCCAGACAGGTATTCATGTCCTCTACCTTGAGCTTGGTAGTCATGGGATAGGGAGTGGGCCAGATCATCGGGAACAGAGCATTGGAAACAGACAGGCGCAGGCGGTGCCCAGGTTTAAAAGTCCAGGTCGTGAAATGCATTTCAATTTCAAGGTCATATGTTTCACCTGGCGTAAGAGGTTCGGGCTCAAGTCGGGAAAGCCTCTGGGAACCATTGAGAAGCGCGCCGGTGACCAAAGAGACTGTGCCGTCAGGCTGGACGTCTTCCAGCCGCACTATCCAATGAGCTAATGGAGCATCGGCCGACACCCTAAGGTGGACTTTTGGAAATCCAACAATCTCGAATCTTTTCTCAAGAACTGGACTGTCGAACACCAGGCTTCCAGCATCGTCGGGTCGCAAATCGCCTGTGGGCTCGCCCCACCAGAGTCCGGTGGCTAGGCCGTAGCTGGGGATGTAACGCAGAGCTTCCACTGAGGATTTGCCTGGCTGTGTCTGGAGTTGATGGTCTTTTCCGGGGAAGAATTTCATCCAAGATGTACCAGGGATAGGCCAATCCACACAAGCCCAATGACCTGGTGTCATTTGGAGGTTGAGGTCAGGGCCGTGCCCTTCTCGAATAAAAACCGTAAAACGAGGATCATCCAAGATTCCTGTATCCCTGTTCTTCAGCCAGTAGTCCCACCAGCGAACAGCCTCATGCCGCCATTCGTAGTTGGGCCCTGGGACTCCATTATCTGGCCAAGCATGAACCCAGGGTCCAATCTCGGCCTTAATCGGTATTTTCATGTTCTCGAGCATCCGGGGCACGCTGTCTCGATAGCCATCCAGGAGTCCGCCGATAATGTAGGCCGGGATACGAATCTGGTCATAATTCCAGCGTAGAGAATTACGGCGCCAAAAATCCCCGTCTTGTTGCTGCTTTAAGTAAGTCAGGAACCAGGGGTAGGCGTTGAATCGGTTCTGAAAATAATCTTCATCCAGCATATAGTCTGGGGTTCGGGGCAGGCCGTTTTCATGGTCGATGGACAGTTCATAGGCATCTACGTGATAGGCTCCATCGATGTAGTGGACATCATCATGGAACAGATCGTCAGAGGCATCGATGGCCAAAATAGCCTTCAGAGCTGGTGGTTGTCGCATCGCCACTTGGATAGAGTTAAACCCTCCCCAGGAGATACCCCACATCCCGACTCGGCCGTTGGAGTCAGGAAGTTTGGAAAGCTGGTCGATAATCTCCACCGCATCTGCCAGCTCTTGCTCTGAATATTCTCGCGGCGGAACAATTCCTTCAGAAGAGCCGGTTCCTCGAATATCCACTTTGGCCATGATAAAGCCCCGCCGAACAAAGTAGGAATAGACAGGATAATCCCGGAGGTAGAACGAATCATCCTTACGATAGGGCAAAAACTCGAACAGAACAGGGAACTTCTCTCCCGCCATACGAGGTACGGGTTTGAAAAATGTTGCGGAGAGGCGAACCTCATCTTTCATGGTCAACCAGTCAGATTCTATAGTAAATTCATATATCGGAGGCGTGGCCTCCTGCTGTAATTTAGACTGTGCTGAAAAGTAAGTTGTATTGAGTGATGTAAAAAACAGAATTAAGGTTAAAGATAGGGATTTGATTTTTGTTTTCATTTTCTCTCTATCCTCTTTTGAAAATTCAGAAAAATAAACATTTTTTTAAGGAATAAACATCATTCTCTTAAATCCGCATCAAACTTATAGCAAGGAAAAGATATGATGTCAAAACGAGGAAGAAATATTTCTTGAGATATTGCAGAAAAAAATTGCGGTAGGGACTCGGGATTTATTGATTTGTCTTTCTGTAAAAAAAACAACAAATTATGAAAAAAAGGAAAAAAATTTTTGATTCTCTTTTTTAGGGGGATATCAGCAGGTTGGGCTCCTTATATTTTCGCCGAAAATCAGAGGGAGTCATTTTTTCGAATTTTTTAAATGTTTTTGTGAAATGGCTCTGGTCGAAAAAACCAGCTTCTGCAGCCAAATCGGCTAAGCTCATATCTGTGTTCAGCAAGAGATATTTTCCGTAATCGATCCGTAGCTTTTTTAGATATTTGGAGAGAGATAATCCTGTCTCTTCTTTAAAAAGATGCAGGGCTCGGCTCACGCTCAGTCCGCCGGCTCTGGCCACCTCTTCAGCGGTAATTTTGTTGGTAAAGTTCCGGTTGATGTACTCAGACATCTGAAGGCTTTTGAGTTTTTTCTTTTTTTCCTTGGTTAGGGAAACCTTATGGATAAAATTCTCTAGGATCTCTGATAATTTATGTAATAATTCGTCAGTATCAGTGGCTTTGTTCAATTCCGTGAGATACGAATAATTCAGTCCCAGCAATTCTTTGGCCTCTACTCCGGCCTCTATGGCTGCCCTGGAGATGATGACTACCAGCTCGATGATGCGGACCTTGATGATTTCAAAGTTCATCCCGCTCTCGAAAAAGATTGAACCCAAGAACTCGTTGAGGATTTCCCTTGCTCCTGTCTTATCGCCGAGCTTGACTTTCTGGATGATTTCATCCTGTTTATCCAGGATTTTCCTGGCGACATCAGGGCTCCTCTCCTTTAAATATTCTAGAAAATTGGCGATTTTATACTGTTGAACATGACTTTCTTTCCTGGCTAAGAGAAAATTCAGGTCGTTGATCTGAAATCTTCTGGTCAGATTTAATAAATAAGCAACATATTCTCTCGCTTTCTTTAAAGAAATGACTCTTAGGCTCATGTTTCTCAGGTTTATTTTGCTATCGCTGTATTTTTTCAAATTCTCACCAATCTCTTCCGAAATATCCTTTTTCATTTCCGGGAAAACGGCAAACCCGCTCAAAAAACCCCCTATCAATTTCTTGTTAAAAATCACCGGCACTGCAAACATGATCAATCCTAAAGGACAATTCGTGATGTACCCTTCTCCCCATCGAAAGGCCTCTTCCACTGCCTTCATCATCTGTGAACGACACCTTTTTTTCAATACCTTGCTTTCCTTATCGAGCAGCTGTTGGCAGAGATTGCATTTATTCTGTCCGTAGATGATTTCTTCTTTCAGGTTGATCAACGTGACTGGCAGCCCTGTTTTGGTGAGGTATTTTTCAGACAGCAGGTTGAATTTGGTCTTGGTGATGAATTTTTCAAGCTGCATATTTTATGCCCTATCTAAATATTTAGCATAATTATACAAAAAAAATGAATTTAATGCTATACTGATACAGAATTTGAGATTTTCCAACTAAAAAGCTAAAGTGATTTTAGAGGAAACAACCGTGGAAATTTTAGAGGAAGTGGCTGCCAGCGTAGAGAAAGGAGATTCCGCCTCAGTCAAAGAATCGGTAAGAATGGCTATTTCCCAGAACATCTCGGCAGAAGAGATCTTAGAAAACGGACTCATCAAAGGCATGGAGTCCATAGGAAAGAGATTCAAGAAGAATGAGATCTTCATTCCAGAAGTCTTGATCGCCACCAGGGCCATGAAAGCAGGAATGGATATCATCAGACCTCTTTTAGCCGAATCAGGGTATAAAACTAAAGGAAGAATCGTGATCGGGACTGTTAAGGGCGACTTGCATGATATCGGTAAGAATATCGTGAGCATGATGCTGGAAAGAGAAGGATACGAGATCGTGGACCTGGGGATTGATGTTCCTAAAGAGAGATTCGTTGAAATCATCAAAAAAGAAAATCCAGACATCGTGGGAATGTCGGCGCTTTTGACCACCACCATGTCCTACATGAGAGAAGTGATGATAGCTATTGATGAGGAAGGCCTGAAATCCAGAGCAAAGATCATCATCGGAGGCGCTCCTATAACTCAATCCTATGCTGATGAGATCAAGGCTGATGGGTATGCGGCCGATGCTCCATCAGCAGTCATCCTGGTAAAAAAGCTTTTAAAAACTTAGGAATGATGAAAAACCGATGAAATACCGAGTCAAGATTCTTTCCCATGATAAAACAATTACCGCCAGGAAAGGTGAAGTCCTGGCTGATAGAATTCAACAGGCTGGGATCAATCTGAATCAATACTGTCAAAAAAGGGGTCTCTGCGGAAAGTGCTTTATAAAAATCAAAGAGGGCTTGCTTTCTCCTCCGGAAAAAAGAGAGAAATTTTTACTGGAAAGTAAAAGACTGGCCAAGAACTACAGGCTTGCTTGTCTGTATCGAGTCAAGAGTGATCTGGGCATCGAGATCCCCGAAGAATCCATCCTCCAGGAAACTTTTGTTTTGACCACCGGAGCTCAAATCCCGGTAACCTTAGCCCCAGCTGCCAGGAAGTTCCATCTTCAGCTCGAAAAGCCCAAGATTTCTGTGCCCTTGGCGATAACAGAATTACTCAATTCTCGTTTTCGAGATAAGGAATTGGCGTTTCCCCTGAGTCTTTTGAAAGAATTGCCGGGTGCTGTCGAGCAGAGCAAATTCCAGATAACAGTTGTTGTCTATAATGATGAGCAAATATTAAATGTCGAACCAAAAAATACGCTCAGTAAAAGCTACGGTCTGGCTGTAGATTTGGGAACGACGACTGTGGTGGTGGAATTAGTGGACCTCAATACTGGGAAAAGCTTGGATGTTTTGACTGCTGCCAACAGCCAGATGAAATTCGGCTCAGATGTGATATCCAGGATAAGTTATGCCTATTCCAATCCCAAGAACCTGGACAAATTAAGGGATTCCATCCTGGAAACCCTAAACCTGTTGATAGGCCAAATACTGAAGAAAAACCGTATACACTCTTCTTATGTTTATGAGATCGTTGTAGCCGGGAACACGACCATGAATCACCTTCTGCTGGGTATACCTGTGAAATCTTTGGCGGTAGCTCCTTTTAACCCGGTTTTTACCCGCCTGCTGGGACTTTCTATGGAAAATTTAGGGCTTAAGGTCAACAGCTTTGGAAGAGCATACATCGCTCCCAACATCAAGAGCTTCGTGGGCGGGGATATCTCGGCCGGACTTATAGCCTCTGATTTGATAAACCGAAAAGGCAATTATCTCTTCTTAGATATCGGCACCAACGGAGAGATCTTATTAAAGAAAAAGGATCGATTTGTGGTCACTTCCACGGCTGCCGGCCCTGCTTTCGAGGGGATGAACATCAGCTGCGGGATCCTGGCCTCTCCTGGTGCAATCTACAGAGTCGAGTATAAAAAAGAACTGGAAATCTCTACCATCGGGAATAAACCAGCCACTGGAATTTGTGGAACAGGACTCATTGACTTGATTGCCCTCTGGCTTGAGCAGGGCAAGATATCTCCCCGAGGAAAAATCGTTAATGAGACTAAGGAAATTCCTCTAACTAAGAATATTCATGTAAACCAAAAGGATGTCCGAGAGATTCAGCTGGCTGTGGCAGCTGTGAAAACAGGCATCAGGATGATTCTGGAAGAATATCATCTGAAAAAACAGGAGTTGGACGGGATTTTCGTGGCCGGTGCTTTCGGGAATTATCTCAACATCCAGAACAGCATAAGGATAGGCCTGCTCCCGGAAATCGATGAAGAGAAGTGTGTATTCATCGGAAATGCCTCGCTGGCTGGGGCCAGGGCATTGCTGCTTTCGCTCCCAGAGAGAGAAAAAATTGACTCTCTGGTGAACAAAATACAATATCTTTCTTTAGCCAATAATCCTTTGTTCCAAAAATATTTCATAGAGTCTTTGGAATTTAACAAATACTGAAAAGGAAAATAATATGAAATTCGCGGTTTCTGGAAAAGGCGGAACAGGCAAAACAACCGCTTCTGGTCTCCTGGCCCATTATTTCAACAACGATGGATATCAAGTGCTGGCCGTAGATGCGGATCCTGATGCGAATCTAGCCTCAGCCATCGGGATCCCGCCAGAAAAGGCTTCTTCAATCATCCCCATTTCCGAACAATACCAGCTGATTTCGGAAAGAACAGGAGCCAAACCAAAACAGTTCGGTCAGCTTTTTAAACTCAATCCTACAGTCAATGACATTGCCGACAAATACGGCCTTGATTTCCAAGGGATAAAACTCTTGGTCATGGGAGGGGTGCAAAAAGGAGGAGAGGGATGTGCCTGTCCTGAAAATGTACTCCTCCGGACACTTTTAGCTGAGATTATTCTGAATCGAGAAGAAGTCGTTATCGTGGATATGGAGGCCGGAATAGAGCATCTGGGAAGAGCGACTTCTCGGGCGATTGATAGGATGTTGATCACGGTTGAGCCTGGCTCCAGGAGTGTCTCTACAGCGAAAGCCATCATTAAACTGGCTAAAGACATAGGAATCGAGTCTTTTGGAATCATCGGGAATAAAATCCAGGAAAAAAGTCAGGAAGCCTGGATTCGCAGCCAATTCACTCCAGAGCAAATCCTGGGTATGATTTCTTATCATGAAACCATTCGGGAAGCAGACCTGAAGCAGCAGCCTATGATTGAAGTCCTGGATGAACGGCTAGGCAAGGAATTCGATGAAATCTATCAAGCCTGCCGAGTAGACCAGCAGAGCGGCTAATCGGGCTATTTTTTATAAAATACTTGTTTATTGGAAAGAAAATTAGCAATTTTATACAAAAAATTAATGGAAATATACTATATCGGTTATGACCATTGCGTTATTTTAGAAGTGATGCATCCTGTACAGGAGGTTGATCATGCCTTTTGAACCTCAATGTCTGGCCACTGCCATCGGAAGCCTGCCTCATGAAGATCCAGCCTTAGCTTGTGAGGTCGTCTTAAAAGCTATTCCAGAGATTCCTATCTGGCCCCAGCTTCCCCGAACGAACTTCAGAGAAGGAATGGAAGTTCAGTACAGCGAAGGACTACCCTGTGTAGCCTTGGATGAGGAAAAACAGCGCATGTACTTTGATACCAGCGGAGACGTCACCAGTGAGCTGGAGAAATTTTATGAAAACTACATGGCAGAGAATTTGGACCACTTTCAGATCTCACCTGAATTCAGTCGCGGTGTTTATGAGATGGAGAAAAAGCTAAAACAAGAGGATCTTTCCTCCCTCCAGTATTTTAAAAACCAAGTGACTGGCCCTCTAACTACAGGATTGGGCCGAATCGATGAGAACAAAAGGTCGATTTACTATAATGAGGTGTTTCGTGATGTCATAGTCAAGGGAACAGAGATGAAGGCCCGCTGGCTCTTGCGGAAATTCAGTTTCCTGGAGTGTGACCAGATATGCTTTATAGACGAACCCATTCTTTCCGCCTTTGGTTCTTCGACCTATGTCAGTGTTCAGCGCTCGGATGTGGTCAAACATTTGGAAGATGTTATCGCGGCAGTTCATAAAGAAGGCGCTTTAGCCGGAATTCATTGTTGCGGTAACACAGAGTGGACTATCTTGATCGACTCAGGAGTGGATATCATCAGCTTCGATGCTTATGAGTTTGGTGAGACGATTGCCTATTATCCTGAGCAGGTCAAGAGCTTCCTGGAAAAGGGAGGAGTTTTAGCCTGGGGAATAATCCCCACTTCAGAAAAAATTGACCAAGAAACTCCAGCGGCCTTGGTGGAAAAACTGAATACCGTGATTAAAAATTTGGCCAGTAAAGGAGTGGATGAGGACTTAATCTGGAAGAAATGCCTGCTCACGCCGAGCTGCGGCACGGGTTCACTTTCGGTGGAGTTATCAGAAAAAGTTTTTCAGGTTTTGGCGGATGTTAGAGAGTTGTTGCGTTAATAAAAACTTGAGCGATTTAATCGCCGCATTGTGCTAAAATATCCCGATTTAAGAGATTTTTAAGGAATATGAAAATTGAAAGAAAAAAGCATTGATCCTGCAGTTCAGCATTTAGTCGAAAAGAATGCCCAGCAAGGCCTAGACACGGTCTGGTCCCGTTCAGATTCCCAGAAACCACGCTGCGGGTATGGTGAACAAGGCCTCTGCTGCCAACTCTGCTATATGGGGCCTTGCCGGATCAATCCACGTGGCAAAAGTCCCCAAAAGGGTGTTTGTGGGGCTTCGGCCGAAGTGATCGTGGCCCGGAATTTTGCCCGGATGATTGCTGGAGGAGCAGCTGCCCATTCCGACCATGGCCGAGAAGTCGCCAAGATCCTGCTCTTGGCTGCCAAAGCTCCGGATTCAGGGTATGCCATCAAGGATGTGAACAAGCTTCAGAAGGTGGCCACAGCTCTGGGAATTGAAGTCAAAGATAGGAAAAAGGAAGATATCGCAGCTGAAGTCGCAGAGAGAGCCTTGGAAAATTTTGGCCAGCAGGAGGGTGAAGTCCAGTTCACTCGATTAGCACCTCCAACACGGCAAGCCCTATGGCAGGAATTGAACATTGTGCCCCGGGGAATAGACAGGGAAATCGTGGAAATGATGCATCGGACGGCCATGGGAGTTGACCAGGATCATCGAAACATCATGCTTCAAGGAGCCCGGACCGCACTGGCTGATGGTTGGGGCGGCTCCATGATCGCCACCGAATTACAGGACATCCTTTTCGGCACCCCATCCCCACTCCGAGGACAGGTGAACTTGGGTGTTCTCTCCAAAGACAAGGTGAATATTGTTGTCCATGGCCACGAGCCCGTGCTTTCAGAGATGCTAGTTTTGGCGTCTCAGGATAAGGAATTGCTGAAAATGGCCAAATCCCAAGGAGCCAAAGGAATCAATCTAGCCGGGATTTGCTGCACAGCCAACGAGATCCTGCTGCGTCATGGACTGCCGATCGCAGGAAATGTCCTTCAACAAGAATTAGCGATAAGCACAGGAGCGGTTGAGGCCATGATCGTTGATGTCCAGTGCATCATGCCCTCTCTTCCAGAGATCAGCAAGTGCTATCATACCAAGCTCATCACCACCTCATCCAAGGCTAAGATCGAAAACGCAAAAAACTACGAATTTTCAGAGAAAAACAGTCTACAGACCGCCAAAGACATTGTCCGAGAAGCGATCATGAATTTTTCCCGTAGGGAAAAGGTCGATATCCCCCCAGAGAAAATGGACCTGGTGGCAGGATTCTCTCATGAGGCCATCATCTACATGCTCGGAGGAGCCTTCCGGGGTTCTTATGTTCCTCTTAACGATAATGTCATCAACGGAAGAATCAAGGGTGTAGCAGGTGTCGTGGGGTGCTGCAACCCGAAAGTGACTCATGACCAATGCCATGTCAACCTCGTAGAGGAACTCATCGCCAACAACATTCTTGTTGTCCAGACTGGATGCTCAGCCATTGCCTGCGCCAAGGCGGGATTCCTTGTTCCTGAGTCTGCTGAAAAACACGCTGGGCAAGGTCTGGCCGAAGTCTGCCAAGCCGTAGGAATACCACCTGTGCTTCACTCCGGTTCCTGCGTGGATAACAGCCGCATCCTGATCGCCCTTTCAGAGATGGTTAAGATCGGAGGCTTGGGAAATGACATCAGCGAGCTTCCGGTAGCAGGCGCTGCACCGGAATGGATGAGTGAAAAAGCGATTGCCATCGGTCAATATTTTGTGGCTTCTGGAGTCTTCACTATATTCGGAGTGGGGCTTCCGGTGAGCGGGAGCGAGAAGTTCTGCCAGCATATCTTCAAGGAGTTTGAGGATATTTTTGGAGGAATGTGGGCAGCAGAGCCTGACCCAGGAAAAATGGCTTCCCGCATCATTGACCACATTGATAAAAAACGAGAAAAATTGGGTATCCACAAGGCTAAAAAGCGCGTCTTGTACGATATGGCCATGCGAAGGGAATTGGATACCTGAACAGAGAAGGTTTAATTCATGTCAAAACTCATTGCTACCAGGGCCATTCGCGGAGCCCATAAGCTGGTAGCCCGAGCTGAGAAAGAACTCAAACAGGCTATTGAGGAGAAGGGTCCGCAGACAAAGGTCGAGTTTCCGAATACAGGCTACTATCTCCCTATCTCGTACGGAATGCTAGGTCTGAATATAGAAACTCTAGCAGGGCTCAAGGAGTTGCTAGGGCAAGCCAAGAAGTTGCTCCCGCCTATACCTGAAAACAAACTTTGGCTTCCTTATCTTGGGCATACTCTTGATGCCGGCATGGCCACCTTGTTCGCTGATGAAATCATAGAAGCGATCAAATACACCCAGAAGCCTCTCCCCTATCTTCCAGAACCGAACCCGAGCAACGAGCACCTCTGGCTGGGCGCAGCCAATGATGTCATCCTCCGGGAAAGAGGGATTGAGTTTGTAGACGGCACTGCTCCTGGGTTTGCGGCTTGTGTGGGTTACTGTCCCTCCAACGATATCGCTGTTCGAATCGCCCGCGAACTGCAGGAAAAGAATCTCTATGTCTTTATATCCGCCTCAACAGATGGCAAATCCATGGCGCAGCAGCTCCAAGAAGAAGGCGTTCAGATGGGCTGGGAAACACGGCTGGTTCCTTACGGCAATGATGTTACCGCCACTGTCCATTCCCTAGGGTTTGCCACCAGAGTCGCTCTCTCCTTCGGAGGTGTTCAACCCGGTGATTACGAGAGAGTCTTGCGGTACAACAAAAACAGAGTCTTTGCTTTTGTCCTGGCTTTGGGTCCGGTTGACGATGAAAAGCATGCTCAAGCAGCTGGAGCCATCAACTTTGGGTTTCCCACGATTGCAGATACGGATATCGATCAGATATTGCCCACCGGTATCTGTACCTATGAGCATGTGGTTTCCCCTGTTCCACACGAAAAGATTGTCTCCAAAGCCATCGAGGTAAGGGGCTTAAAAATCACGGTCACCAAGGTTCCTGTTCCTGTATCCTACGGGCCGGCTTTCCAAGGCGAAAGAGTCCGGAAAGATGAGATGTATGTGGAGCTGGCTGGCCAGACAAAACCTGGTTTTGAGTATTTAACGACCAAAGAATTAGATGAAGTCGAAGACGGCAAGATAGAAGTCATCGGTCCTGAGATCGATGAGGTGGAAGAAGGGAGCACGATTCCTTTTGCTATCTGGATCGAGGTGGCTGGCCGTGAGATGCAGCCTGATTTTGAACCCATACTGGAGCGTCAAATCCATGACTTTATCAACGGGGCCAATGGCATCTTTCACCTGGGACAACGAGACATCAACTGGCTTCGCATCGGCAAAGAGGCGAAACAAAAGGGATTTAAATTCAAACACTTCGGCTCCATCCTTCATGCCAAGCTTCATGGAGAATACGGAAAGATTTTCGACAAAGTCCAAATCCGCATCTACACCCGGGAAAAGGAAGTGCTTGATCTCATAGATACGGCCAGAAAGGTCTATCAGCAGCGGGATGCGCGTCTGGCAGACATGACTGATGAAGCTGTGGACATGTTCTACTCTTGTACGCTTTGTCAGTCTTTTGCGCCAAATCATGTGTGCATCATCACGCCTGAAAGATCAGGCTTGTGTGGAGCCTACAACTGGCTGGACGGCAAAGCGGCCCATAGGATAAACCCGACCGGCCCCAATCAGCCGGTGAACAAAGGAAAGGTTATCGATGAACTGAAGGGCCAATGGCATGATATTAACGAGTTTGTACACCATCAATCTCATAAAACACTCGAGTTTTTTAATGCCTACAGTATCATCGAACATCCGATGACCTCCTGCGGTTGCTTCGAATGCATCTCTTGTGTGCTGCCTTCTACCAATGGCATAATGACTGTCTACCGGGACTTTACAGAAATGACTCCTAGCGGCATGAAATTTTCAACCCTAGCCGGGAATGTCGGAGGTGGAGTGCAGACTCCAGGATTCATCGGCCACAGCAAGCAGTACATCGGGAGTAATAAATTTATCAGGGCTGAGGGAGGCGCCAAGCGCATCGTCTGGATGAACAAAGACCTTAAAGAGGAATTAGAGCCCCTTATCCGCAAAATAGGAGAGCAGGAAGGCCTGGAGGGCTTTTTTGACATGATCGCCGATGAAACAGTAGCCACGACTGAAGAAGAAGTGCTCGCCTATATCACCCAAAAGAACCATCCTGCCCTTTCCCTGCCACCTCTGTTCTAGTACCATGAAAACAATCGCCATATCAGGTAAAGGTGGGACAGGTAAAACCACGGTGGCGGCTTTGATCATTCGGTGGTTGAGCGAACAGGTTTCTAAATCCATACTGGCTGTGGATGCTGATTCCAACGTCAACCTGAATGATGTCCTGGGAGTGGAACTTAAAGAGACCATCGGTTCTATTCGAGAAGAGATGAAATCCTCGGTCAGCAACCTTCCTGGAGGGATGAACAAAAACCAATTCCTGGAGTACAAGATTCAATCCAGCCTGGTTGAGACTCCTGACTATGACCTGATTGCCATGGGCCGGCCCGAAGGGCCTGGCTGTTATTGTTATGCCAACAATTTGTTGCGAGAGATTTTGAACACCCTCCACAAGAATTATCAGTTTGTGGTGATCGATAATGAAGCCGGAATGGAACATCTCAGCCGCCGGACAGCACATCGCCTTGATTATCTCTTGATAATTTCTGATCCTTCTCTAAGAGGAATCCGAACCGCAGGCAAAATAAGCCGGCTGTTAAAAGAGTTGGATACTCGCGTTGGAGAGAAATACCTGGTTTTGAATCGCGTTCTTGATTCCATTCCGCCGTCTGTAAAAAAAGCTATCGAGGAAGAAGGAGTGGAACATCTTTACTCTATCCCCGAAGATGAGCGATTATTCATTTTGGACCAGAGCGGGAAGCCGATCTGGACAATAGCGTCTGATACGACTGCTCGCAGAGCCGTTGGTCAATTAACGAGAAAACTGCTGAATCTGGAAAAAGAAGGAAAATTATGACCTTCGAGATCCCTGAAGAAACTCATGCTGGAAAAGTGATGGAAGTCACGCTCGGCGCCACTCCCGATCAAGGGGGAACTCGATCCCACACAGTCAAGATCGGCGGGAGCACGAGTTCCCCTTTTCATTTCTTCGAGGGTGAGCATCCCCATTCCCCTGTTGTGGCCATGGAAGTTTTCGACCAGGTTCCAGCCAAATATCCGGATTTTTTGAGAAACTATTGCCGAGATGTCATCGACCAGCCAGCCGCAATGGCCAAGAAATGCGTCGCTGAATACGGAGCCGAGCTGATCAGCGTTCGGCTGGAAGGCACTCATCCTGAGAAAGGAAACCGGAGCGTGGAGGAAGCCGCAGAAATCGTCAAACATGTTCTGGAGAGCGTAAGCGTCCCCATCATTGTCACCGGACACAGTCATTTTGAGAAAAACAATGAAGTCATGAAAAAGGTCTGCGAAGTCTCAGCCGGCGAGAATTGTCTGATTAACTATGTGGAGACAGATAATTACAAGACTATTGCTGCGGCCTGCCTCGCCTATAAGCACACCCTGGTGGCCCAATCCCCCATTGATGTCAACCTCGCCAAACAGCTCAACATCTTGCTCACAGAGATGAATTTTCCTGCCGAAAAAATCGTGATGGACCCTTTGACCGGAACTCTTGGGTATGGTCTAGAATACACCTACTCGATCATGGAGAGGATTCGTAACGATGGCCTGGCTGGTGATAAAATGCTGGCCTTCCCCATGCTAATCAATCCTGGATACGAAACCTTTCGAGTAAAAGAAACTCGAGCTGCAGAAAAGGATTATCCAGAATGGGGAGACCTGGAAGCACGAGGGATCTATTGGGAAATTTCCACTTCGATGAGCCTTCTAGTGGCAGGAGCTGAATTGCTCATTATGTACCATCCGCAGGCAGTGGATGCGGTCAAGAAAAAGATTAAGGAAATGTTCGTCCCCAAAAAGGGAAATTAGTCATGGCCTTGTCAGGATTGGATATCTTTAAACTGCTGCCCAAGACCAACTGTGGTGACTGCGGAGTTCCGACCTGTATGGCCTTTGCCATGAAACTGGCCCAAAAGAAAGCCGAGCTCAGTGAGTGTCCTCATGCTTCCGAGGAAGCCAAGGCGACTTTGGGTGCGGCCAGCGAGCCTCCTATTCGACTGGTGAAAATAGGAGGACAGAGCTCCTTGGAGGTCGGAAACGAGACGGTCATGTTCCGCCATGAAAAAACATTCTATCATCCAACAGGAATTGCTATCGAATTGCGTGCTTCTGAGGGACAGGAAAAGCTTCTTCCCAAGATAAAAGAGATAGAAAAACATAAGGTGGAGCGGGTCGGAGAAGAGCTGAAGACAGATTTGTTCTTCGTTACTCAGGATTCCCAAGACAAGAAAGATTTCTTGGGCGCCATCAACCTAGTCAAGCAAAACTCGGCCAAGGGAATCATCCTGTATTGTCAGGATAGAGCCACCTTAAAAGAGGCCTTGGGACTTCTAAAAGATGACCGCCCAGCGATCTTCCTCCAAAAAGAACTTGAAGATGCAGATATCGAACTGGCCAAAACCAACCAGGCCAGTCTCATCCTGACAGCTGAGTCTTTTGAAGAATTGGCCGCTCAGACCGAAAAAGCAAGGAGTGCTGGGTTGAATGACCTTCTCCTGAATCTAGAATCCAAAGGTGTCGGTCATCATTTGCTACATAACACGATTTTGAGGCGAAGCGCTTTGAAGAAGAATTTCAAGCCTTTTGGGTATCCTCTTTTTTCCCGTATTCAGATCAAGGACGATTTTGAATTGGCAGCTAATGCTTCAATTTTCCTCTGTAAGTATGATTCTGTGATCGTCTTGCCCCGTTATGACAAAGCCCTGCTCTATGCATTGTTTACCCTCCGGCAGAATATCTACACTGATCCTCAAAAGCCGATCCAGGTCGATCCCAAGGTCTATCCTATCGGAGATCCGACACCAGAATCCCCTGTTTTTGTGACCACTAATTTCTCCTTAACCTACTTCATAGTTTCTGGAGAAATCGAAAACTCAGGCCTTTCTGCTCATCTTGTGGTCACTGACACCGAAGGGCAGTCCGTGCTCACAGCTTGGGCGGCTGGCAAGTTTGTGGGTGAAAAGGTTGCCAAATTTATCAAAGACATAAAATTCGAGCAGCAGGTAAAAACAAGAAAAATCGTGATCCCCGGCTTCGCTTCCCAGATCAGCGGCGACCTGGAAGAACATCTTCCTGGATGGGAAGTCATCGTGGGTTGCCAGGAGGCTTCAGACATCCCCTCCTTTGTGAAGAAGGTCAAATTAACCTAGAGAGCAAGAGCTTGAAAGCCGATAGAGTCAAGAAAACCATCAAGGTCACTTTCCTGCCCTTTGAAACCTGCGTTGAGGTGGCTTCGGGTATAAGCATTCTGGAGGCTGTTCAGAAAACTGGACTTCCTCTGAGAACTTCCTGCGGTGGCAAGGGAACCTGCGGGGACTGCGTGGTGAGAATCCTGAGCGGCACCTACAGGAAGAAGTCATCTGCGGCCCTGTCCGATCGACTCGTCTCCCAAGGATATGCTCTAGCCTGTCAGACAGCAGTCAAGAGTGATCTTATTCTACAGCTTCCTCAATTCCAGGAACTTTCCATCAAGAGCGTCGTTGATACTCGATTTTTTCAGAAAGACAGACTTTCCGGGTATTATGAAGTTGAGCCGCCCTTAAGAAAGATAGATTTGGAGCTCTCCGCTCCGTCCTTAGAAGATAACACCAGCGACCTGAAAAGGCTGGAACGTGAGCTTGGTAAAAAGATCAGCGTAGGTCATCTTCACTGCGAACATTCTGTCTTAAAAAAACTGGCTTATACGGTACGCCAAAGCCAAAGAGAAATCAGTGTTGTCATATTTGATTCCAAAGAGCATACCACGATCATTGATGTTTTCTCACAAGCTGAGGAAAAAGAAATTTATGGAATTGCTTGTGACCTCGGAACCTCAACCGTAGTTCTGCATTTGGTCGACCTGCAGAGTGGTGAAATTCTGAGCTCAGCTTCAAGCTTCAACCAGCAAATCAAATGCGGTGAAGATATTATTTCCCGGATCAACTATTCCCAAAAGCCCGGGAGGCTCCAAGAGCTTCATGACCTGATCAGCGGAACGATCAACCATCTCGTAGAAAAAACAACGGCTACAGCGGGAGTTTCATCATCCGAGATCTATTACGCTTCTTTCTCGGGGAATACGACGATGATCCATCTCTTTTTGAATCTAGAGCCAAGGTTTATCAGAGAAGAGCCCTATGTTCCGACCTTGAACCAAGTTCCACTCGTCTTAACCAGAGATGTTGGCTTAAACATAAACCCTGAAGCCAGAATCACTTGTGCCCCGGCTGTAGGAAGCTATGTAGGAGGAGATATCACTGCTGGGCTGCTATGTACGCCCATCCTTCGTGACCCTGACAGGAATTCATTATTCATCGACGTCGGCACTAACGGCGAGCTGGTGCTGGGCAATAAAGATTGGCTCCTGACATGTGCCTGTTCTGCAGGGCCGGCTTTTGAAGGGGGAGGCATCAAATGCGGGATGCCAGCTTCTCCTGGCGCTATCGAAGGGATAAAAATACATGATAGCGGCCAGCTTGAGTACAAAGTCATCGATGACGCTAAGCCCAAAGGCATATGCGGATCAGGCCTGGTTGATCTTTTAGCAGAATTGTTCATCCATGGCTACATTGACCGGAACGGCAAGTTCGATGAGACAGTAACAAAAGAGATAGTCCTTGATACTGAAGAGGGAAAAGGTTTTCTCGTCGAAAAGGCACAGAAAAGCTTTTGGGGGAAAGACCTCGTCATCACAGAAAAAGATATCGCTCACCTGATCAGGAGTAAAGGGGCTGTTTATTCCGCTTGTGCTATCCTGCTGAAGAATTCTGGTCTTGATTACGATAAAATAGATTCCTTTTACATAGCTGGCGGGTTTGGTCAGCGCCTAAGCATCGAAAATGCTGTTCGCATCGGACTTCTGCCTGATGTTGATCGCCAGAAATTCCACTATCTTGGAAATAGTTCTCTCCTTGGAGCCTATCTCATTCTCCTGACAGAAAAAAATAGAGATTTCATCAACCAGGTTGCCGATAAAATGACCTATTTAGAATTGAATGCTGAACCGAGTTATATGAACGAATACACAGGCGCCCTGTTTCTCCCCCATACCGAGATGGATTTTTTTCCTTCGGTCAAGAAGTTATTTAATGCAAATACCTGATTCACAGCTTAATATAATGTTTTAATTTTATTAATTTTAGATAATATGATAAATTTCTTTATTCTTCTTATTGCCACAAGAATAAACAGCCAAATGAATATTTTAAAATTTAGACAAAAGGAGCAATAATGACCGAACAAGAATTACTTTCAAGAATGGAAAAGGCCATAATCGAAGGCAACAAAGATGAAGCTGAAGCCCTGGCTCGAGAGGCAGTAGAAAAAAAGTTGGATCTCAGTGAGGTGGTGGAAAAGGGATATATCCCTGGAATTCAGAAGGTCGGAGATCTATGGGAAAAAGGAGAATATTTTCTCCCTGAGCTGATCACCAGCGCTGAGTGTATGAAAGCTGCAATGGATGTCTTACAGCCTGAAATGGAAAAAGCCCAGATCGAAACCAAATCCCTGGGGAAAATAGTCATCGGCACTGTTGAAGGAGATATTCACGACATCGGCAAGAATCTCGTATCCTCGATGCTTTCAGCCAACGGTTTTGAGGTTATTGACCTCGGAGCTGATGTCAAACTGGAAAAATTCATCGAGAAAGCAGAAGAAGAGAAGGCTGATTGTATCTGTCTCTCTGCTCTGTTGACTACAACCATGCTCGGACAGAAGAAACTCATCGAAATACTGAAGGAGAAAAACCTATCCGGCCAGTACAAAGTCATGGTTGGCGGAGCGCCAGTTAACCAGAAATGGTCTGATGATATAGGGGCCGATGGCTACGCAGAGAACGCTATGATAGCTGTTCAAGCCATGAAAAACCTCCTAACAAAATAATATAAATACAGCAAAGGTTAGAATCATGATCCCAACAAAAAGACCAAAATTAGAATTATTAACTCCAGATTTTATCCAAAAAATCATCGATGAGACCTTGATCATCCTCGAAAAACAAGGGATATTCGTCGAAAATCAAGAGGCCTTAGAGCTCCTAAAGGAAGCTGGGATGAAAGTTGATGAATCGACTCAAAGGGTGTTTCTCACTCCACAAATCGTCGAGGCTTCTCTTTCTTCGACTCCCTCGGTCATAAAACTATACGATCGAACTGGGAAAAAAGAATATATAGTCGGCGATGATGAAGTTCATTTTGATCCGGGCTCAGCAGCTGTCACCATCCTCGACCACCAGACTCAAGAAGAGCGGAAGGCTTTCACAGAAGATCTGGTTAAATTCACCCGGCTCACCGAATGCCTAGACCATATCCATTTTCAGAGCACTGGCTTGATAAGCAGCGATGTTCCAGACATCATTTCCGACAGTTATCGATTGTATATCGGACTGCTGTTCTCATCAAAGCCGGCAGTCACCGGGACCTTTCGAGTGGAAGGATTTAAGCCCATGTATGACATGCTGGTCGCTATCAGAGGCAGCGAGAAAAACCTGGCTGAAAAACCATTAGCCATTTTCGATGCCTGCCCCTCTCCGCCTCTCAAGTGGAGCAATCTTACAGCCCAGAGCTTGATCGATTCAGCTAGAGCAGGAGTTCCTTCTGAACTCATCTCTATGGGAATGACAGGAGCGACTTCTCCGGTAACCATTGCGGGAACTCTGGTCCAGCATGTGGCTGAAAACCTCTGCGGCCTTGTCATCTGCCAGCTGGCCAAAAAGGGAGCTCCGGTGATTTTTGGCGGTTCCCCTTCAAGCTTTGACATGAGGAAAGGCACTACACCCATGGGAGCCATAGAGACCATGATGATTGATTCAGCTTATTCCCAAATAGCTAAACATTTTAATCTTCCCACTCATGCCTACATGGGATTAAGCGACTCCAAGACTAATGACAATCAAGCCGGATTAGAGACAGGAATAGGAGCCATTCTAGCTGCCCTGGCAGGTGTAAACGTTATTTCCGGCCCTGGTATGATGGATTTCGAAAGCTGCCAGAGTCTGGAAAAACTGGTCATCGATAATGAAATATGCGGCATGGCC
>WVZL01000005.1 GCA_011772495.1 Candidatus Aminicenantota bacterium | reverse complement strand
GATATTGTTTACGGTGAGTTCGTCAAAGGAGAAGAAGGGAAGAAAGCGCGAGAGTTTCTCAAGACAGCTCAGATCGATTTCGAGCTGCTGGATAAAGCCGTCAATGATGTTATCTGGAAATTCACCAACCTCTTTCCTGGCTGTCTCATAAAGTCGCTGGATAGCGTGAGAGCCAAGAAGAAGTTTTTCTGGGATTTTTCCAAAAACTATAACCGTCACTGGCTGGCTGTGAACATGAGCACAGAGGCATTCCTGGGTTTCCATGCTTTTAACACGAAAAAAATAACAGGTGAGGATGTTATAGATTTTATCAAGTACAGGCAGTTGATTGCCCAGGGCAAGTCCGTGGATGAAGCTTTCATGGAGGCAGTCTTACCCAAGCCAAAAGAATAAGAACAAGTTTGTTTCAACATCCTTCTATTCGTCCAGTCGAAGAATAAATCGAAAGCAATACGAAATATGGTTCATAATCTCGTAAAAAAGACTCCTGATATCTCCTGGGACGACATCGAGATCTTGATCGTCGGGGCCGGAATAATGGGGGCCAGCCTCGCTCAGGCTTATGCTCAGAGTGGCTTCAATGTTGGAGTAGTTGATATTAGTGATGAAATCCTTGAACGTGCCTCAAAGACCATAGAGAGTGAACTCGATGCCGGGCAGAAAGCAGGTGTCTTTTCGGATTCCCAGGTCGAGGAAATAAGAAAGCAAATTCTGGCCACGACAAGCTACCAAGAAGCCTGCCAGGGCAAGAACCTCAAACTGGTCATTGAAACCGCCACCGAGGAAATCGAGACAAAAAAGAAGATTTTCCGAAAGCTGGATGCGCTCTGTGCCCCCCAGGTTGTCCTAGCTTCGAACACTTCCTCATTGGATGTAAACATACTGGCTCAGGAAACGAATCGGCCGGATAAAGTTGTCTGGATGCATTATTTTTACCTTCCCCATAAGAATCGAGCTGGGGAGTATGGAGGAACAGAAACCACCTCCCGAGAAAGCATCGAAACTGCCGCCAAGTACATGAAACTAGCAGGCAAAGTGGTAACTCCTGTCCTCAGCAGCCGGAAGGGAGGAGCGGCTGATGTGATTTTTACTGCTCTACTCCTAGAGGCCGCCAGGATGGTTGACGAGGGCGCGGATGTCCCGAGCGTCGAAACCGCAGGAAAAAAGGCATTCAACATGCCTATGGGTTTTCTGAGCTTAATGGATCACAACGGAATTCCTCTCGGGATTTTGGCCATGAACTCTTTCTCAGATTCATCAAATCCTGATGACCCTCTGCACAAAGTCTATAACAATTTCTTCACTCCACCGGGAAGCTATAAAAGATTAATAGAGGAGTACGAAAAAGCTGAGGATAAATCCAAGGTTAAATGGGTATCGGAGGAGGAAGCCAAAAAGGAGCCCGAAGACTCGATGCTGGTTGAAGTGCTCAAGAACAGGTTTCTGGCAGTGGCGTTCATGACAGCCACTGAAGTTGTAGAGTCAGGAGTCATCGAGCTGGAAGAAGCGGAAAAGCTCTGCCAGAACGCCTTCCTCTGGAGAGAGGGCCCTTTTGCCCTCATGAATAAGGTGGGAATCCCAGAGGCTCTGCGGATCGTTACTGAAAGGATGGAAATTTCTCACCGTCAAGAAATCAATTTTCCGATCCCCAGGTTACTCATTTCTCAGGCCCAAAAGAATGAACCCTGGCCTCTTAAAATCAGCTCGATCATCTTTTTGCTGGAAGAGAAGGGGAG
Source organism: Candidatus Aminicenantota bacterium (assembly GCA_011772495.1). Classification (GTDB taxonomy): domain Bacteria; phylum Acidobacteriota; class Aminicenantia; order Aminicenantales; family Aminicenantaceae; genus WVZL01. The sequence continues at coordinate 13,575 of WVZL01000005.1, read as the reverse complement.
AGTCGCCCGCATAATGATCTCTAATCCCAAAGCCGCCAATGCCCTGGATAACCAGGTGTTCGAGGATTTAAAGGCCTCTTTTCAAAGGGCAAACCAGGATGAAAATGTTCAAGTTATTATCTTTGATTCAGCTCCTATAAAGACTTTTATTGCCGGTGCTAATGTTCAGGATTTCGTAAGCCACCTCATACAAGCGAACTATCAGGGTATCAAAGAGGTCACGGCGAGATGGCAGGAGGTTCTCTTCCACGAAATGACAGGTCAAGGAAAACCGAAAATCGCTATCGTGGATGGAGCAGCCCTGGGAGGAGGAGCAGAGGTTGCCCTGGCCTTTGCTCTGGACCCGGATTCGCTGGTGGTTGCGACTGACAGGACTTCCTTTGCCTTTCCTGAAACCCAGCTGGGCATATATCCCGGGCTGAGAGGAACGGTGACCCTGCCCCAGGTTATTTATAAAGCGAGGGGCGATATTAAGCTAGCTTTAGCTCTTAGCCGTTATTATATTCTGGCCGGAGGAGTCAGGGCCATGTTCCCAAGGATTGCGAAGTATCTGGGCCTGGTAGATTTTCTGGTGCCTGCGCGGGAGCGAGATGAGGCAGCTGAGATTCTAGTTGAAGCCATTATTGATAATGGAGGCAAGCCTTTGTCTTCTGAGCAAATAGAATCTTTAAAGATCGAAGAGCTGCCTTCAGAACTTACTCCTGAAGAAGAAAACGAGCTGAGTATCATTAAGGATTTGTTCTTGAAGAGCGATCTTATCCCTACGCTCTATGCTTATGCCGAGGGAAAAACGGAAATTCCTTTTACAGGAGAAAGCAAGATCCTGGTGGAGAAAATAGCTCGACGGGTAACCAATAACTCTCCCCAGGCGGTGAAAATAGCAGAGAGTTTGATAAGCAAGGGCTTTGATGATATCCTCGAAGGGAAATCTCTGGATGAAGCGGCTCAGTACGAATTGGATTATCATTTGGTCGCAGCTTTCCAGCATCCAGATGCTCTGGAAGGCTTGACAGCTGCGGTCGAACGACGAGAGCCCAATTTCAAACGGAAATAAGCTCGATGTTTATGTCACGGACACGCTCGCAATGACAGATCTAATAGCTCGTAATGACAGATCCAAAGGTTCGCAATGACCTAAAAAAGGTAGAGATTACCACGCTTCCTTCGGAAGCTTGCAATGAAGCTTTTAAACTCTGGCCATGACAATTTATTTTCTTTCATATACAATGGATTTTTTATTTGTATGAGATTGCTTCGCTTCGCTCGCCATGACAGATGTAAAGGCTCGCCATGACAATTAATATACATGATATTTAGGAGGAAATAATGGATTTAGAGGGAAAAGTTGCCCTTATAACTGGAGGAAGCATGGGCATCGGCACAGCGATTTCCCTGGATTTGGCCCAGAATGGGGCAGATGTGGGCTTAACCTATCGTAAACACGAAGAAGAAGCACAGGCAGTTGTTGATAAAATTAAAGCTATGGGCCGCAAAGCTCAGAAATACAAGGTGGATGTCTCTGATTTTGAGGCTGCGCAGAAGCTGACGGAGAAAGTCATAAAAGAATTTGGCCGTTTAGATATTCTTGTCAATAATGCTGGCATGAACTGGGACGGAGTGGTCTGGAAAATGAAAGAAGAACAGTGGGATGCAGTCATTAATGTTGACCTTAAAGGGACCTTTAACTTTATTCGAGCTGTAGCCCCGATTTTTAAAGAACAGCAATCCGGAAAAATCGTGAACATCACGTCCATAAACGCTATGAGAGGGAGATTCGGACAATCCAATTACACTGCTGCCAAGGCAGGGACAATAGCCTTAACCAAAACCGTGGCCAAGGAGCTGGGAAAATTCCTGGTGAACGTCAACGCAGTGGCTCCAGGATTGATTGAGACAGATATGATCAAAAGCATGCCAGATGATTTCAAACAGAGGTCCCAGGCAGAAACTGTTTTTAATGCCCTCGGAAAACCTGAAGATGTTGCCTATCTGGTAACTTTCCTCTGCAGCGAGAAATCCAAGCACATCACCGGGGAAGTCATCAAGGTCGACGGAGGCCAATATATATAAAAACCAGGCCAGCCGTTTTTGTTAGATTAACTTGATTTGTTCGAGTTGTTGGGATAGGAATCATTCCACGACAGATAAATAGATATCCAGGTATAATGGAGAAGCGAAGGAAAATTAAAGAAATCAATTCGAGATGGCTCTAAAGCCACGAATTTTAGGGAGGTACTTAATGGGTAAAGTTGCGATTATTGGTGTGGGACAGAGTGCTTTTGTCCGCGGTTACCCCGGCTCCATCAGGGAACTGGCTTTTGAGGGATTCAAGGAAGCCGTGCAGGATGCCCAAATCTCTGTCCAAGACATCGATGCTTCTATCATCTGCTCAGCCCCAGAATACGATAAGCAACGCTCCCCCTCCGGAGTTTTTGCTGAATATCTCGGGCTTACGCCTCAGCCAACTTTTTATCTAGAAAGTCTGTGCTCTTCCACGAGCATGGGCTTGAGAATGGCCTATTCATTGGTCAAATCAGGACTTCATGAGGTAGTGGCAGTTCTCGGGTTTCAAAAAATGTCCGAGATTTCCTCGGCTGAATCACAGGAAAGGATGGGCCGAGGAGCTGATATCCAGTGGGAAAGTCCGTTCGGAACCATGATGCCGGCTTATTACGCCATGTTCGCCAAGGCTCATATGGAAAAATACGGAACCACCAATGAAGACCTTGCTCTAGTCAGAGTGAAGTCTGCTACCTACGGCCAGCTCAACGAGAAAGCACTGTTCCGTAAGCCCGTAGCGGTTGAAATGTTTTCTGATCCAGAACACTTCATGTCCGGGCCAGTTGCCAGTCCTCTTTGTGTTGGAGATTGCTGCGCCAATGCTGATGGGAGTTCCTGCCTGATAGTGGCCAGCGAAGATAAAGCCAAGGCTCTGAGCAAAAAACCAGTCTGGATTCTAGGACTGGGAGCTGCCTCAGCCAGTGTCAACATGTCTGGCCGGGATTCGTTCACAGGATTGGCCGTTGCCCGTCAAGCCTCTGAGCAGGCCTATAAAATGGCTGGTGTGACCCAGAAAGATATTGATGTAGCAGAAGTTCATGACTGCTTTACTATATCAGAAATAATAGCCTATGAGGACCTAGGTTTTGCTAAACCAGGAGAAGGAAAGGACCTCATTAAAAGCAAAGAGACTTATAAAGAGGGAAGCATCCCGGTCAACATGGATGGCGGCTTGCTCTCCAAAGGTCATCCGATCGGAGCCACAGGTGGGTCCCAGATCAGAACCATTGTCCTCGAACTCAGGGGCGAGGCAGGAGAGATGCAGGTCAAGGATCCAGAAATTGGGCTGGTTCACAATATCGGCGGTGTGGGTCTTTACGGAGCTGTCACCATTCTTGGGAGGTAAGAGAATGAGCAAGAAAAAAGAGATAGATGACCGGTTTAAGAAATTCGGGACAGTGAGTTATACTTCGCTTACCAAGGTCAATGATTTTATTGATTATTTAGAGGAAGGTAAGGTCATGGGAACCCGGTGTGTAGACTGTGGCATGGTTTTCTTCCCGCCCCGGGCTGATTGCTATAAATGCTTTTCCAGCAACATAGAATGGTTTGAGGTTTCAGGTAAGGGAAGGCTCGAGGCTTACAGCAAGTTGAAGTATGCTCCGGTGGGGTTTGAAGATGACCTGCCTTACTTCATTGCTGTCTTAGACTATGGAGATTATAAGGTTTTCGGCCGAATTGCCAGTAATGTTCCGGATGAAGAGATAAAACTGGGTTTAGAAATGAAGACAGTCGCCAATAAGCTGCCCAGCGGCCAGTTGAATTACGTCTTCAAGAAGGCCTAGAAACAAAAACAATGGAAACAATGGGGTCAGACCAAGCTATATAATTGATATAAAATAAATAAAGTTCTTTTTTGAGGCGGTTTTTGTCCTTAGAGTGGCTATTTTGGAGTTAAAATCGTCACTTTAAGCTTTAAGATAGTAAAATAAGGCTTATAGATCACAAATCGCTTAAACTGATGATTTTACCTATAAAAATGGCACTTTAAGAGTAAAAAATTGGCACAAATTAGCGCTATCTCCTTAATATTAAAAGAGATAGCTTGGTCTGACCCCAAAAGAAAGAAAAAGAACCGATGAGTATCCGGGAAAAGATTGAGGAAGTAGAAAGACAGACTCTTGCCGAGAAAGCCTGCCTAAGTTCTCAAAGCAAGGAGAGAGAAAGACCTGAGAAGCCCCATTCTTTACGCACAGGCTTCCAGAGAGATAGAGACCGCATCATCCACTGCAAATCCTTCCGCAGGCTGAAGCATAAGACGCAAGTGTTCTTAGCTCCCTTCGGGGACCATTACCGCACCCGATTGACCCATACCCTTGAAGTTTCTCAGATAGCCCGGACTATCGCCAAGGCGTTGCGGTTGAATGAAGACCTAACAGAGGCCATTGCCTTAGGTCATGACTTGGGGCATACTCCTTTCGGGCATGCTGGAGAGGAAACTCTGGCCAAGCTTCTTCCAGATGGATTCACCCACTACGAACAGAGCTTGCGGGTAGTGGAGAAACTCGAGTATGAAGGGAAAGGATTGAACTTGACCTTCGAGGTCCGTGATGGCATTCACAAGCATTCCAAGGGAAGGGGAGAGATCCTCGAAGAAAATAAGGACGAGATGCCCCATACGCTGGAAGGGCAAGTAGTCAGAGTTTCAGATATCATCGCTTACGTCAATCATGACATTGACGATGCTTTAAGAGCAGAAATCATAAAAGAAAGCGACATTCCCCGGCGAATGATTAAAATTTTTGGCCAATGGCATGCTTCCCGGATAGATAAGATGGTAGAGGATGTGGTGGAAGTCAGCTTGAAGGAAGGATTGGAAAAGATAGCGATGAGCAAGGAGATTCTGAACGCAGTTATGGAGCTTCGGGATTTCTTGTATGACAGAGTCTATTTCAGCCCTAATTCCAAGCCAGAGATTGAGAAGGCTAAAAAGATACTGACTGATTTGTATGAATATCTCCTCGAAAATCCAGAGGATTATGCGAAGCTGTATCCTGAAGGCGATTCACTGGAAAAAAGGGTAGGCGATTTCATAGCTGGGATGAGTGACCGCTATGCTTTAGCACTGTACGAAAAGCTTTTCTTCCCCCGTTCTTGGCCAGCGTTATGAAAGCATAGGGGACGGTTTCCTCGGTTCTTCCGGATTCAATTCAACTTCTTTTTTAATCTATTCACCTTGCCCTGGAATCCTTCTTTTTTATCATCATCTAATCCAAGTTCAAGACCGAGGCTGTATAAATCTATGGCTTTCTGAAATTCTTCATTCTTTTCGTGGATTTTCGCCAGCTGAACTATGGCTGGAATTCTTAGATGAGACATGTCACCGTGTTCTTCCTTCCAGGCGTCCAGAAACTCTGGGAGCTGCTTTATGTCTTCTTCACAATAGTAGATACACTTCTCCAGGGCATCTTTTCTTTCATCCTGCAGTTGAATGTAGAGTTTGATGAGGAGGTTATAGGTAAAATGTCTATCTATAGGGTTGTCATCTTTTGCTTTTAGGGCCTTCAGTAAAATTTTTTCTGCCTTTTTATATTTCTGTTCGATGAGCCTAGAGCTTCCCCTCATCCATTGCTTTTTTTGTCCCATTATCGAAGCCCTTCAGAACTCCCTACAGGGATAATCTCCAATTCGATTTTCAATGATTTTAATGAATCAACCTTAAAAAAACAAGTAAAAATGTAAGATTGGGGTCAGACCAAGCTAAGCTATTGATATTAAAGGAATAGAGTGCTTTTTTGGGGTGATTTTTAGTCTTAGAACAGCCTTTTTATGGCCAAAATCATCACTTTAAGACAGCAAAATAAAACATGGATCCCTTGCTCGCTTAAACTGATGATTTTACCCATAAAAATGGCACTTTAAGGGCAAAAAATTGGCATAAACTGACTCTATCTCTTTAGTATTAAAAGAGATAGCTTGGTCTGACCCCATATTGAAAAAAAAGGGGGCGATTCAATTCTTATTGAACCGCCCCCTAGGAGAGGAATTGAGTCAGGCCAGCAGGCCGACTTTATATTGATGAGGTAAGGAATCTATTATAGACACCTTGTAGTCTCGGAAGAGCCATGATGTTGCTTTAATCATCAATTTAACACCTATCGCCTGAGTATAATTTCAAGAGGCGCGTTTTTTCCAGCCTTCATAATATCCACTAGGGATGAAGAAACCATGATGTTGAACCATAATAAAGTCAGGAGCGCGGCGATCACGATAAAGGGAATCTTGGTTACGATGGATATATTTCTTAGGGCTTTCATTTTGACCTCCATTTTTCTTAAGCTCATTTCACCTATGACTTTTGCAATAAATATGCCAATTTTTTCTCCAGGGGAAACTAAGGGTAGTCTAGAAATACTCAATAAAAAAGTGTTCGCTAGCTATACAGATGATGTTCTATAATGAACAATAGTAAAAAAGGGACATAAAGGGGAAAATAGTTAAAAAAATAGGGGCGGCTCTTTCTGAACCGTCCCCTTTATTATGTTGCCTATATTTTATTTCTTCAACAGTATTTCTTCGAAGAACTTGAGTGCCTTCTTATCTCCAGTCTGCCCCAACCAGAAAATGGCTTTTTTCCTGACCGATGGGCTTTTATTGGTTTTGGCAATGTCGATAAGCATCGGAACAGCCCTATCATCGGGGAGCTGGCTTATGGCAAATACAGCGTTGTTTTTCAGCTCCACATCCTCTGACTCTTCTAGGACTTCTTTAAGGGCTTTGACGCATTCTTTAGATGCCTTCTGCCCCAACCAGAAAATGGCGTTTTTCCTCACTTCCCGGTTCATATCTGTCTTAGCTATTCTTATGAGCTCTTCGATAGCTTCTTTCTCATCGCTCATCTGGAAGGCAAAGACAACTTGCTTTCTTAGCTTCGTGATTTCTACTCTTTTAGAGATGTCTTTTAAATAATCAATACTCTTTTTATCTTTAAGAGATCCCAACCAGAAAATAGCGTTTTTCCTGGCCTTGTGACTGTAATTTCCCAGGGCCACACCCTTGAGGAAATCATAGACTTTTGGACTATTGTGCAGACTACATACGAAGACTACTTTTTGCTGAAGGTCATGATTTCCGCCTTTGATCAGGTCTTCCAGATAAGACACGCTCTCATCCGTGTTTACACTTCCTAACCAGAAGAGAGGTGTCTCCTTGAATTCATAGGTGTTGTCGAAATCAATTACATCAGCATCAATTATCAGCGGGGTCTTTTTTGAAACCTTATGGAGAAAGAGGATACCGACTTGCTCTGTTCCTTCATCAGTGCTGAAGTGCTTTCCAGTTTCTCCTTTTCTGCTTATAACAATTTCACCTTCTCTGAGTTTGACTCGATACGAATCGGTTAACTTAGTGCAATGGCCATGGATGTTGACTTCCTTCCTGCTCTCAAAAGAATAGCCGGCCAGGTAATATTCTCCTTTTCTTAAAGACTCAAATTCCTTCTGGGCCCATTCGAACCTCTTGGACAAAGAAAGGTCCGGCTTCTCCAGGTAATAAACTTCTCCCTTCAGAGTTTTGGTTGCCTCTTCACCATAGCCAGATGAAGCAATCCAAAGCAGGGACAAGATTAGTGTAGCAGCCAGACGATGTCTATTTGAGTTCTTCATTGTTTCTCTCCTCCTTTATTTCCATCATTTTATAATAAAAGTCATGGCGAGCGACGAGTGGCGAAGTCGCAATCTCATCTTTATTTTTCTTATGAGATTGCTTCGCTTCGCTCGAAATGACATTATGAATTCGTCGCTCGCCATGACTTGAGGCAGGCTTTATTTTTCGATGATCTCTTGGAGATATTTTATCGCTGCTTCGTTTTCTGATTGGCCCAACCAAAAGATGATCTTTTTCTTCAGGTCGTGGTTTTTCTCTTTTTTGGCTATTTCGATCAATTTTTTTATCGCTTTATCGCTTTCACTTTGAGCCATGGAGAAAATGATCTTTTCCTTGATGTTCATCTTGCCTGTCTTGGAGTATAAATCAACAAAGACATCGAGCATCTCATCTGTCATATCCTGACCTAACCAGAAGATGGCTTTTTCTCTTGCATTCACGTCTTTATCGTTTTTGGCGATATCGAGTAATATTTTTCTTGCTCTCTTAGTTTGAGAGAAAGAGAAAATAATTTTTTCCTTCGTCCTGGTAACTGTAGTTTTCTTGTATATATCGAGAAGAGCGTTGAGAGCTTTTTCATTCATATTCTGGCCGAGCCAGAAGATGGCTTTTTCTCTTATTTCCAGGTCTTTGTCGTTTTTGGCAATGTCAATCAACATGTTTATGGCTTTTTCGTTTCCTTCATTTTGGGAGAAGGCAAAAACCAATTTTTCTTTTAAATTGGGGTCAGTGGTTTGGTTGTAAATTCTGATCAGAGCGTCAACACTGTCTTCTCTTTGGCCGAGCCAGAAGATGGCTTTGTTTCTTACTTCAATGACGTTATCCTTGGTGGCCACTTCTACCAATACTGGCACAACTTCAACGTGCTCAACCTGGCTGAGAACGAAGAGCGCCTTTTCTCTCAGCTTCGGATCTTCGTTTTCCTTGACAACCTTCACTAGGATAGGAAAAGCCTTTTCATNNGGGATCTACCTTTATGACTTTCACCGGTTCACCTAGCTCGTAATGCGTGTCAACCTCGACATCTATCGGTACCCCATGCTCTAACTCACCCAGAGCTCCATTTATATACTTTCGGTAATTTTTCAAGCCCTTCTTTACTAGCTCTTCTGCAATCTGGATCCTGAGGACTTCCGCATCATCGAGCCAAGAGCTATCATGAAATTGTTCAATGAATTGGTTCAATCTTTCTAAAGCTTCTTTTTGTAGCTCAATCTCCACTTCCAGATTATCCATTTCTTCACTCAGTTTGTTCAGGCTGAAGCTCAGCCAATACAGGGAATCATCCAGATATTCACTCTTTGTGTATTCTTCAGCGAGTTTTCTTAGCTCTTGGGTTGCTTTCTGCCATTCTTTGCTGTAGATGAGTTTCTTGGCTCTGTCGTAGGCTTTCCGAGCTTCTTTGACTTCTTCTTTTGTTTCTTGAGCTATAGTCAAGCCGCTAAAGGCCAAGAAGAACATTAAGAACAGTGATATAAATTTTACAGATCTCATTTCAGACCTCCTTATATTTTTTGAAAGATTTCCATTTTAAAGAGAATATCTCTCTGGTTAATGGTGTCTTTAATCAAAGATAACGTTGGCTTATCGCCCTTTCTGAGGTTGGTAACCTCTCTCAAGATCAAATCCACATCCTCCAGCAATTCTTGGAGGGCTGGATTCTTCTGGCTGGCGATAGCCCTTTTTAAAAGGTAATTCTGGATTAAGAGACCTTCCAGTATCTCCTTATCTACGGTGATTGTTCCGTTTCTTTCCTCAGCAGGTGAATAATTAGCGTATTCTGCTAAAACAGGCTTGAGGCTCTCGAAGTGTTCTTTCAAGCTCTGGTCCATTGAAACCAGAGAAGCCTTTTGGGGTAGAGGACCCTTCTGAAGAGTAGGGAACCAGAGACTTCCGACGATTATTCCCAGAGCAAAAACAAAAACTATGGCTGCGGCGGCATAGGCCCATTTAGGAAAGAGCAATAAGCTCATCTGCCTTTTGGGCCTTTCCTCAACTGTTGAGCTTATTCCTTCCCAGGCTCTTTCCCAATTCGCTTCAGGGATGTCTGCTTTTTTGGTGTACTCTAAGGCTTGAAAAACCTTTTTGGTGTATTCTAGATCACGAGCGCATTCAGCGCATTCCTGGAGATGACTCTCCAAGGCTGTTTTTTCTTCCTCTGAAAGTTCTCCGTAGAGGTCGAGAATTATTTTTTCTTTAAATTTCTTGCATCTCATAGCTATTCTCCGTAAAAAAATCTTTAAACTGTTTTTTTATAGATCCGACTGCTCGAAAGAGCTGCTTTTTTACGCTTCCCTCCGAGCAGTTCATGTATTCGGCAATTTCCTTGATGCTTAATTCCTGATAGTGTTTGAGCACAAAGATCATTCTCTGTTTTTCAGTCAGTTTCTTTAGAAATACATCGATTTTCTCCCTTATTTCTTTCAGCCGGCTGGAATATTCAGGGTCTGAATCTTGGCTGTTGGAGGGAATATTCGGGAAATCGTCTATGCCTCGAGTCTCTCTAGCCCTTTTGTTCCTTCGCAAATAATCGATGCTGCAGTTGATCCCGATCCGATAAAGCCAGGGAGAAAAGCTGGTTCCGTTCTGAAAGTCATACTTAGGGAGGGAATGAAAGGCTTTGATGAATGTTTCCTGCAAGATATCCTCAGCATCTTCAGCGTTATGCACATACTGGTAAGCCAGGTAAAAGATTTTCTTTTTGTTTTCCTCGAATAACATTTTCAAAGCCCCTTTATCTCCATCTTGGGCTTGTTTGATGAGTGCTTCTTCTTTCATCTCAACTATGCGTATTGCTTCTATCATAAAACTTCATTTCATCCTTTTTATACATTAAAACGCAGCTCAATGCACTTCCGTTGACCGAAAATGAACAAAAAATGGGGCAAAAAGTGGGGCCAGGCCTTTATAGCTTTTATGATTCGAATGTCATTGAGAGCATAGATTTAGGTCATTGCGAGCGAAGCGAAGCAATCTCATAAAATAATATAAAAAAAGAGGGGAAGGTCTATACTTTTAACTTTTTTATTTTATTTTTTGGATTTAGAGTGGGATTCTAATTATTGATAACTTTTCTCTTCCTGTAAAAAATTCTCCATCACCCAGATTTCAATCTCTTCTTTAAGAGTAGTGAAAGCTATTTGTTTTCCGTCGGGATGGATACTCAGATTACCGCTAAATGTCTTTGATTGCCAAAGCTTTTGGGGCTCTCCTCCCTCTGATGAAATTCGCCAAAAGCTTGACTCTTTCTCATCAATATCGTATTTATTAAAAAGCACATATTTCCCGTCTGGTGTCCACATTGCATCGGCTCCTCTTCTCCTAACCCTCGGAATTTTGATCAATTCCCTGACCTGTTGCTCCTGGATTGACATAATCAATATAATCAATGTTTCTTCGTCACGATCATAATCCCCGAAAATCAATCTTTTCCCGTCAGGAGAAAGATCCATAATTCTTTCTAAGTTTTTGATTTCATATAGCTGTTTTTCCTGCCCCGTTTCGAGATCCCGTTTTGAAAGTCGTCCTTGATTTGTATAGAAAATAGATTTTCCGTCAGCAGACCACTCAGCTACAGAGTCAAACCAGTTCAAATCAAGTTCCACCAAAGTCGTAACCTGACCATCATTGGCATCGATCTGGTAAAATCCCCCATTGTAGCCCTTTTCTTGAGATTTAGTAGTATCGAAACCTGGGACAAGGATGTAGCGGCCATCTGGAGACCAGCGTGGCTCTCTGACCGTAAACTCAGTAACTAATTCCCGTTCCTTTCCAGTTTTAAGATTAAGAATACGAAGGGGGCGATGATAAAAACCAGGTCCTCTTGCTCTTCTCTGTTCCGTGACATAGGCTAGGCATTCACCGCTGGGCGACCATTCAGGAGAAAAGTTTGAACCTAATAAAGGTTTGCTTAATTGGGCCTGAAGTTTTCCTGTTTCCGAGTCAAACGGAGCAATGTGAGTCGCAAAATGCCGGATATGGAGGTTGAAATAGAAAGAGCCATTTTGCGTGATTCCCATCGGTCCGATTTGACCTATATCGCGTTTAACAGGTATGGGTGAACCAAGAGGTTTGCCGTCCGCGATGCGAACCATATAGGCATCCCAGGTTCCTGTGCGGTTACTTAAGAATAATATTTCCTCACCACCAGGCACCCAACCAAGCAGTCTGTCATTGGCTGGATGCTCAATCAAAGGAATATCTCCGCCTCCATCGGTGGCAGTTAGGTATATATCGAAGTCATCAGAGCCTTCGTCGACAACATCCTCGTAAGCAATGTATCGATCGTCAGGTGAATGACGCACGCACGCTGCGGTCGTGTGCCCTTTTACGCTTCTCTTCAGAACACGAGTGGAGCCATCCTCAACAGAAACCCAGATGAGCTGTTTTGCTCCATCATCTTTCTTAAAAAGAAATGTTGCAATATGTTTTCCATCTGAAGACCAATCTTGAGGGTAAGCTTCATAAGCTTTGTTAGAACAAAGAATTTTAGGAGCTGAGCCCTCGATTCCGACCAGACGCAGCTCATGGGTTTCTTGAGGAGTAAACCAAGAATAGGCGACTATTTTTCCGTCAGGAGAAATTCTCGAATTGAGTGCAAATTCAATGGGAGCTTTCCAAGTCCCTTCTTTGGTTAATTGGCGAGTCTTTCCGGTTGCTAATTCTCGGATAGCAAGATTACCAGTCGCCCAATCCACATAGGTGAGATAGCGTCCGTCAGGAGACGGTGCTCCACAGTGATCTACTCCCAAGCCTGACCAGACCTGCCGGATTTTTAATTCTTTATCGCCTTTTTCGACAACAGACTGAGCTCTTAAAATAAAGGTGAGTTTTTCGTTGGCGACTTTGACCACTTCTGCTTGATCAGGGTAGTCATCAATTACTTTCTGGAAGGCTTTCTGTGCTTCCTTAAGTCCCAATTTTTCATAGCAGAGACCAATATAGAGTTGAGATTTGGCAGCATATTCTCTTTCATTCGGATACTTTTTGATGATCTGCTCAAAGAGATTAATCGCTCCTTTAAGATCGCCTTTGGTTTCCATGGTGAATTTCGCCTTCTCGAATAACACCTTGTGCTCAGATGAATTCTGGAATCCAAAAGCAATTAATAGTACAGCCATAAAAGCAAAAAAAACAGAAGCTTTTTTGATATTCATCTTACTTCCTCCTGCTGGTGATTTTCATACTCACTAACAATATAACTCTGTCGCTTTCCTCTGGTGTCAAACAATAGTAAAAGAATGTAAAAAATTGTCATTTGGATGTTTTCTGGTTTTTTTCCGGCAAAAAATTCTCCATCACCCAGATTTCTTGCCATTGCATTTTAGAGCCGCGTGAGGAGAAGGCAATACTTTTGCCGTCAGGATGAACACTATAATGGCGGAATCCAACCATTGCTAAATCAAGTTTTTGCGGTTCTCCACCTTCTTGAGGAATTCGCCATAGATCCCATTGATCACTACTAGGATCAGGTTGGCTCCTAGAGAAGAGGATATGGCGTCCATCAGCAGTCCAGGCAGGAGAAACAATAACATGTTCTCGTTCCTCCCATGTGTATATTTCTCGGGGCTCTCCTCCTGTAGTAGGCATGATTCTAATCACTCTTTTTTCTTCTCGGTTTATCATGGCTAGCCAACGCCCATCCGGAGAGATGTCGATATCCTTAGCATCAGTGGGCGCACCTTGAAGCTGCTTATCTTGGTCTGTTTCGAGGTTATAGACAAGGAGGCGAGTGCCCTTCTTTGTTGCGCCATCGTCGAGAGTATAAATTATTGACTTTCCGTCATTAGACCACCTATGCGAGTAGATTTTTATTCCAGGCTCAACTTGTAAAATAGGAACAACATCGCCTGTTTGAACATCGATTCGATAGATACCAAAGTGGTCTTCGTCATCGCTACCTTCGACAGA
>WVZL01000036.1 GCA_011772495.1 Candidatus Aminicenantota bacterium | reverse complement strand
CATTGATTATTTCATTTCACTTTTCGAGCCTGCCGACTTCTCGGCTGGTATTCTTTCCAGTAAGAAATATGATGGGATGGCAGTTCAGGTACACCGAAATGGCGATAAGATAAAAATCTGGAGCGAGGATGGCGAGGATATCACGGATAGGCTTCCTCAGACTATTGAGGCTTTAAAGAAAATCAACGGAGATGATTATATCATAGCGGGAGAACTCGAAGAATGGGTAAAAGGCAAACACCAACCGAGAGAGGCTGTGGCTGGATATGTGCATTCCAAAGAGACTCCCGATGATTCCGATTTGGTTTTAAATATATTTACTTGTCTATATCATGATGGAAAAGATTTGCATAAATTAACTGAAGCAGAAAGACAGGAGATACTTTCGAAATTCGGGATTCCTCAGTCTACTTGGGGCATACCTGATACTAAGAAAAAATTGAATCTTGTTGCAAATTTGATTTCTAATTCTCCTGAGATGCTTAGGAAGCATACGAACTTTGTCTGGAACAAAGTTGCCTCTGAGGGAAATGTTGCAAAGAAGGCAAACTCAGTTTATTATCTGGATGGTAACTCGAGGGATGGTTGGATTAAGTGGCACGCGAATGCTTTGCTTTTCGGTAGAGTTATAAAACGGAATGAAACCAAAGTCGAGACGGTTTTCAATTACGATTATGGGATTCTGCCAAGCAAATTTAAAGTGGACGAAAAGGAACTAGTTGAAATTGATGGAAAGAAATATGTCAAGGTCGGAACTACTTTTAATACCGATGAAAAGAAAAGTAAAGGCGATTTGATTGCCATCGAATTTGAAACATTCAATTTGATAGAGCGAGAACAAGAACCTGAGAATATTTTTGAAGTCTCGGCATGGGCTCCCCGATATATTTATCTTGAAAATATAAAGCAGAGCATTCCGAAGGAAGCAGATACTATCGAGGCTGTTGTTTCCAAAGCCAAGAGAAATCGAGTCTTTCAGAAAAAGACTGTTACCAAGGAAGGCGAGACGCTTTACGAATGCAAGCACTTTCTATTCGAGGATATAGATTCTTGCTCGAACCAACAGGAGTGGGAGCAGACTGCTGAGTCTTTATTTTCGCCTGAAACGATTCCCGAAGAAATAATTGAAGAACTTGAAATTGAAAAAAGAGACCCTGTGATAAATTTCAAAGAGGATATTCAAGAGGAAAAACGACCTCCGAGCGAATATCCCAAAGACTTCGCGATTATGGTTTCGCATTTCCGAGGCAAGTCAGCCCATCTGGATTTTCGCCGGAAGCAGAATGGCTTCCTCGAGGGCGAGACTATTTTGAACCAGCCCGAGGGTTTGATAACTGAGGATGTCGATACTATTGCCAAGGGAAGGAAATGGAATGAGACTCTGATTAAGAAGGGGAAGTTCCGACCCGATATGGACCCGAAAGAAAAGGCGGTTATGGTGGCGAAGGCAAAGCAGCCCCTTGTTTGGTTGAATGTCCGCGAGGTTTCCTATGAGCCTGGCTCTGTGGGGGCGACTCGGTTCGAGCCGGGGGTCTTTATCACAATGGACACAGGAACCGCTTATCCTGGCGTTCAGAGGCCCTATTTTAAAGAGTTTTTCCTAGATATGAAGCATTTCAAGGGGCGGATGGTCGAAAGGCTTCTAGGCGTGAGTCCTGAATGGGAGGAGAAGCCGAAAGGACCAACCCAGTGGCAGACTTGGACAAACATGGAAGACCAGACCCCCTATATTCTTAGCAAGCGTCAACGGAAGGACAAGCGGGATTATACCCCGAAGGAAGGCGAGAAGGCGATTTCGCCTGAGTGGGAAAAGGAAATCAAGTCTGAGTTTCAATGGTGGAAATCTGGGCTCAAGCCGAAGGAACGTATTAAGAGGCTCGACCTAGCTTTCAATGACCTCATAGAAAAAGGCAAAATCAAAGCAAGACCACTTGAGATTAAGGAATCGGCTCTGCAGGAAAAGAAAGCTCGGTTTGCTCTTCGGTGGCATTGGTGGATGGGAGCCAAGGTGGTTCGTGGCGTTCCTGCCACAGATTCGAGATTCGAGTTGCTGATAGACTCGGGAAAGAAGGCTCTCGACAGATGGGATTTCTCAGGCGAATTTTATGGAGACCCCACGAAGCAAGATTCAGTCTCGGCGGTTCGAAAAAGCATGAATATCCAGACTCCGAATGGTGAGCCTTTTCAGGAATGGTTATCTTGGGAAGGTTCGATTCCAGCAAAGGATTCGAAATTGAGGGATGTCAAAGTAATTAAAAAACTTGAAGGTAATAAATTTTTGGTTCGGGATAGAGACAAGGAGGAAATTGAAACCACGGAA
>WVZL01000023.1 GCA_011772495.1 Candidatus Aminicenantota bacterium | reverse complement strand
GACCTTGTCCACTAGGGGACTTGCAGAAGGCTTCATGGAACCAGCCAGAGTCATACCTCCCCGGAGAGTGCAGTTCGTAGCCCGACTTACGTTCTAAATTATCAGAGTACTTTCGATCGTTTGAGTTAACAGCTAAAGCGAATACAGCAACGTGAGACTGTGTTAAAGTCAAGGGAATTTTTCTAAAAAAAATTCCTTGGCAGCTATTTTTTGCCAGGGCCAGCGAGAGTTTTTCCGGGCAGCTCGCCTGTGTGTTTATCGTGGTCGATGACGATTCTGCCGTTCACGATCACATAATCGATGCCTTCTGGATACTGTTTAGGCTCGGTGTAGGTTGCTGTATCAGAAATTGTTTTAGGATCGAACACGACTAGATCAGCAAAGTTACCTTTTCTGATGGAGCCGCGGTCCTTGAGCTTCATCTTGGATGCTGGCAGGGAAGTCATCTTCTTTATGGCCTCAGGAAGGTTGAGCAGCCTCTTTTCCCGGACATAGGTACCGAGAAAACGAGGGAAAGCTCCATAGTTTCTGGGATGGGGCACACCCCGATCCAGGGGACCATAAGGTGCCAAGGCAGAACCGTCTGAACAGAGCATGACCAAGGGATGTCTCAAAACGAGCTCAGTGTTTTCTTCACTCATACCAAAACCCACGATCGAAACGTCCCCTCCCTCTTCTACCAGCAGATCACAAGCGAATTCATAGGCATCTTGTTTTCTTTGTGCTGCTCCTTCAGGAAGGTATTTGCCTTCCAGATGGCGATTCTTTTCTGTATGTACTTCCACGATAAGAAGGCTCTCCCAAGAATTATTTCCGATGACCTTCTCCAATGTTTCAGCCTTCATTCTCTGTCTTAAATCCTTATCTTTAAGCCTTTCCACAAACTTTGTCCTGCCTCCTTCCAGGGCCCACTGAGGGAAATTGATGCTCAGACCTGTGCTGTAGGCTATATAGGGATACCGGTCAGCAGTGACTTGAACGCCTCTGTCTCGGGCTCTTTCGATTAGATCGATCATCATGGGCATCTTCCACCAATTGACATTACCTGAAGCCTTCAAGTGCGATATCTGGAGCGGAATTTCCGCTCTTTCAGCAATAAAAAGAGATTCACCGACTGCCTCTAAAACCTGGATGTCTTCACTTCGTATGTGAGTCGCATAGAAGCCACCGTACTTACTAGCTTCCTTGCAGAGCTCTATGACTTCTGCAGCAGAAGCAAAACCGCTGGGAGTATATTCGAGACCGCTGGATACTCCGAAAGCGCCCTGCTCCATAGCCTCAACTACAAGTTCTTTCATAAGCTCCATCTCTTTTGGAGAGGGCTCTCTTCTCTCCTCTCCCATGGCATAATCTCGAATGGTTCCTTGTCCGACCAGAGTACCATGATTGACTGCTAAGCCGTTTTTGGTCAACCTGGAGCGATACCCATCTAAATCAATCCAATCTACCTCCAGCTTAAGTCTTTCTGTAATTTTTTTCTCCCATTCTGATAGGGTTCTTTTCCTGGGGAATTCTGAACCACCGCAGTTTCCGCTCAACTCGGTAGTCACGCCCTGCCTTATTTTGCTTTCGGCCTTGGGATTGATCAGGAGTTCGAAATCGGTATGGGAATGAATATCGATGAATCCTGGGCAGACAGCCTTTCCTGCTGCATCGATAATGGTTTTCCCCTTCTCGGCTTGCAGATTGCCCACCACAGCTATGCGCTCTCCGCTAATACCCAGATCAGCTTTATAGCTTTTGTCTTTGATTCCATCAATCACTGTTCCGTTCTTGATGATCAAATCAAATCCTTGCCCGAAAATTGCGCTGGCTCCCCAATAGGATCCTCCAGAAAGACCGAGGAGAATTCCTGCCTGGGCTGAACTCTTGATGAATTGGCGGCGATTCATTCTATCTTTCACAATGCTCTCCTTTTTCAGTATCATCATATCCTCAGACTGGCCATGAAGTAAAGCGTTTGATCCAGAACTCTTCAAGTTTTGTACCACGAAGATTCAGGCAACCAAATGAAATTAACTTGAATTTATCTTAGAGAGGAGATATTTTTATAGGTGAAAGGATTGATCTTGAGACAAAAAAAAATTCTAGCATTCTTAATGATAATTTTTATTATGCCGCCTGTACAAGGTTTTGCAGAGAAAAAATCGATCAAAGAGCTTCCTCCGAGGTTTCAAAAATGGCTCGAGGAGGAAGTGGTGTACATCATTTCTCCCGTCGAAAGAGAAGTTTTTCTCCAGCTCCAAACAGATAGAGAAAGAGATCTATTTATTGAAGCGTTCTGGAATCACAGGGACCCGACCCCCGGCACTCCCAAGAATGAGTTCAGAGAAGAGCACTATCAACGGGTCAATTATGCTAACCGCTATTTTGGAAGAGGAGTTCCCAAGCCTGGATGGAAAACTGACCGCGGGCAGATGCATATCCTTTTGGGTGAACCCCGTGACATTAGCAGAGTTACGGGTGAGCCAGAACTTCACAATAATGAAACCTGGTTTTATCAGGGATTAACAAGGCTCGGTCTTCCGGCTGCCTTCAACCTAGTGTTTTATCAGAAAGAAGGATTCGGAGAATACATTCTCTACAGCCCCACTATTGATGGGCCTCAGGCTCTGATGACATCCTATTTTGGTGATCGAGCCAATTATCTGGAAGCCTTTCGAGCATTGAGGAAAATAAATCCAAGCTTGGCTAGGACTTCTCTTTCTCTTATCCCCGGAGAAGAGGCCCGGTTCGGCCGTCCATCTCTAGCCTCGGATATATTGATCCAGCAGGTAAACATGGTTCCTCAAAAGCAATTTAAAGATAAATATGCGGAAAAATTCCTTTTATATAAAGATGTGGTAGAAGTGGAATATACGGCAAATTACATAGATAACGACTCTTTGGTAAGAGTCATTAAAGATAGCTCTGGCATCTATTTTGTTCATTATGTGGTGGAGCTCCTAAAATTTTCCGTTCAGCTTTACCAAGACAAATACTCCACCAATATAAAGACCAACGGGAAAGTGACTGATTTGGAGGGCAATACTATCTATCAGTATGAAGGGTCGATTCCTGTTGAGCTTGATGAAACCCAACTCAAAAATATCACTCATAAACCTTTCGCCCTCTATGATATGTTTCCTTTGCTTCCTGGAAATTACAGGTTATCGATCTTGGTCAAGAATGAAGTCTCCAAGGAGTTTACTTCCTTGGAGAAAGATATTACTGTCCCCGAGAGCGAAGCCCTGCGTATGAGTGCATTGCTTTTAGGTTACCGAACAGAGACTGTTTCCCCTGAATCAAACAAGCCCAAACCTTTCAAAATTGGTCTTCTTCAAATTCACTGTCAGCCCAAGGATATTTTTCATCCCCAAGACAAACTCTTCCTGGGTTTTCAGGTCTCGGGCCTCAATCCCATTTTGGAGCAGAGCGGACTGTTGAAATTTGATTTTGTCAAGGACAATGAGCAGTTTTTATCACGAACAAAAAAAGTGAGAGAATATCAAGATCGAATGAATTTTAACGAAGAATTTGCGCTCCACGAATTTCCTCCAGGATATTACCGCATCAAAGTCTCTTTATGGGATCAAGGTCAAGAGGTCCTCTCAGAAACAGAAAACTTTGAGGTCACTCCTGCAGCCGGTCTCCCCCGACCCTGGATTTACTCTAGAACTTTACTGCCTCCAGACGATCCTGCTTATGCTTTTATCCTGGGAGGACAGTTCTTCCTAAAGGGAGAGATACAAAAGGCGCGAATTCAGCTGGAAAAAGCATATTATCAGCGGCCGAATTCGATAAGATTCGCCTTAAACTTGGCGCACGTTTATTTTCGTTTGGAAGAATTTAAAAGAATCAAGGACATATTGCTTCCTTTTTCAGAGTCAACTATAGCCAACTATGATGTCTATTTCCTTCTTGGGAAGGCTCATCAGGCTCTCGGAGAGTTCAATCAAGCCATTTCTCTGTATGATAAGGCTGTTTCCCATTTCGGAATAAATATCAACCTCCTGAATTCTTTGGGCGAATGCTATTATAGATTAGGAGAATTCGGTGAAGCTCTGGCTGCGTGGAAAAAATCTTTGGAGATCAACCCGAACCAGCCAGAGATCGAAAACAGAATTAAGGCCATAAAAGAATAAAACAATGATCTACTCCAAAATTAGGTATCTCATCATAAAGTAAAATTCTTTAGTTTCCCCTTAAGAGTTTTCGCAAGCCCAGCCTGAATGAGCTTAATTTTGCTTGTCGAGCAGTTTGAGTATTTCTTTCTTGTTCAGAATCCCCTGCAGGATATCAGGTAACAAAGATTCAATCTCTTTTTCAGTGTAGTCACAATGTTTAATCTCTAAATTATCTTCTTTTAAACTGCAGGAGATCACTCTGATTTCACTAGGATATTTGACGGGGCTTCCTTTCCTTTTAGAAGTGAAATAGGTTACCTGGAGGAGCATACTCTCCCTATCTCCGACTCTATAGATGAGAACCACGACATGTTCTTCCTTGTTTTCTCTGTTCCCATCCAATTCGGTATGAAATTCTCTTTTTACAAAAGCCTCGTTCTCGTAGCTCCCGAGTTCTTTAACCTCATGGTGAATTTGCCACAAGTATTCCCGGGGATCTTTTTTTATCTTCTTTTTTCCGGCAGTATGCCCATGACCTGAATGAATGGCATAGGCTACAAAAACAAGACCTACCCATAGCCCAATAGTGATGTATTTCTTTAAATATCTTATTTTTGAATTCATAATGAATTGGGCATTTAATGCCTTCAATTTATAGCCTAAAAATCTCTAAAAAGCTCTTTCTCTTTATATATCAGGATTCAATATTTTTCCAGCAAAAGTTCAGGTCGCTCAAAATTCCAAAAGATTCATGACAACTCTAAAAGTTGAAGCCAAACAGTTTCCAATAGTTCAGGAACCAGAGAAAGACCGCTGAAGCCAGGATGATAAGCGTGTATTGTGCTCGACCACAGACAGTCCAGTATCTATTCTTCCAGACAAAATAGGTCAAGATCAAAGCCACTACCGTCAGTCCAGCTGAAATCAAGGGAAATATGAGGGCGATCTTTAAGAGGGAAGGAATCCCGAACATGATTTCCATCGGATCACTCAAAGCCATGACTGTGCCAAGCAGGAATATAATATAGAAAGCACTGATTGTCCCGGCCACTCCACGGACAAACCAGGGCGCACTCCGAATATCTTTTTTACGCCGGCACACAAGTCTGGATAAAGCGCTCAAAGGCCATCCCAGGGTTGACAAAAATAAAATCATCAAGATTGCCAACAGCGTGTAATGGAACCCGGGTGATTGGTACCAAGCTAATTTAACCAGGGCAAAATAGGGAAATTGGTTAACAAAGGCATTCGCGATACGGCCTTGATCATTCTCCTGGAAAACAAGAATCCCCTGTCCACCCAATTCCCTAAAAACAAGCGGCTCAACCTCCACCCACTGCTTGATTCCCAATCCGGCCGGGAAGGGAGTCAGTAAAGTCCCTTCCTCAGTGGTTTTTACTTGAATAACCATCATAAGGTTGGCTATTTTCTCATAAGTGGAAAATACACCCCTGGCCATTCCATAATAGCCAGTAAATCGGCCTGCACGCTCTAAAAAATCAGGGGACGGCTCTGGCTCCAGTTCTTCTGGCATCGGATAATAGCGATCGAGAAAAGCTTGTAAGAGCTCATCTCGAGCTGCCCCTGCTCCGCCCGTGCTGTTATAAGAAATATAAAATCCTAAATTTCGTTCAGGAATCAGCACGA
Source organism: Candidatus Aminicenantota bacterium (assembly GCA_011772495.1). Lineage (GTDB taxonomy): Bacteria > Acidobacteriota > Aminicenantia > Aminicenantales > Aminicenantaceae > WVZL01. The sequence goes on along the minus strand of WVZL01000023.1, from coordinate 18,856 downwards.
GTGATGTATGAAACAAGGTTGAATCGCCTCCATGTCCGATCATCCTTAGATTATTTAAGCTCTGTTCCCAAAAGCCATAAGCATTGCCATCTAATCGAGGGTCATGGGTAAAAAGCTGGCGCTGCATCATTATAGCTGTCTCTTCTTCCAGGATGCTCTGTTCCCCGTATTTTCCCAATTGAAGGTGGGCTATCATGAATTTGGCCATGTCCGTGGCCGAAGAACTCAAGGATCCAGCCGGAGCAAGGCCATTGATAAATTCAAATCCTCGAGCTTCATACTTTCCTTTTACAAAGGTGTAGCCCACAGACATATCGCCGGCAAGTCTTGGCGGCAGAGGCTGTCGGAAGCTGCTCTGCTCCATGCCCAGAGGTTTGAAAATGTTCTCCTCAATATATTCTTCAAACGGAATTCCTGAGAGTTCCTGTACAATGTATCCGGCAAGTGCGGTTCCATAATTGGAATATGCAGCCAGTTTTCCAGGGGGAAGGAAGCGGGGCGGCATTCTTTCTGCTAAAAATTCTCCTAAAGGCACCAGGTCCTCAGCACTGCGGGCAGCCATGCCAGTCCAAACATCCTCGAACCCTGGGGTATGGGTAAATAAATGCGTTAGAGTGATAGGTTCAGGATAGGTGTCCGGAATCTTAAAATCTTTTAAGTATTGATTGACATCAGCCTCGAGGTCTAGTTTTCCTTGTTCGAAAAGCTGCATTACTGCTGTCCAGGTGAAGAGTTTGGACACAGAACCCGGACGAAAAAGTGTTTTTTCAGGATTCACAGGCTTTTTGTTTTTGATATCAGCATACCCATACCCCTTGGCCAAGAGAATCTTCCCGTCTTTGACAACTGATAAAGTCGCTCCTGCAATATGATAGGATTCCAGGTGGACGGCCATAATACCATCCAAGAAAGATTCCAATTCATCAGGGTCTGTAGGCCCTTGTCTATTGATAGTATCCTGGTTAAGCTCCTGGGATTCAGCTACTCTTTCCTGACCTTGGACAGAAGACAAGAGAAGAACCGCTAGGAATAAGACTTGGATATAACGAAATATCTTGCTCATATTTTCCTCCTTTTCTAGGAAACTTTCATAATTCTCTAGATAAAAAAAAGAAAAAACTTAGGCAAATCAACATAGCTCTAGATTTCTCAGGACTTAATATCTCCAAGACGTTGTATCTGCTCCTGGAGGGGCAGACTTGAGAATTCGCTCCACGATCCTGGGGATGAACATCTGATTGTACCTCAATCGTGAAATCGCATTCGGTCGAGTATGGTCTCCATTCCAGCAGTGCTCAGCTCGATCTCCATAATCGACTTCCCCCTCATAATAGGGATTTTTTGTATTCTCCAGAAATTTTTCCGTCAGATAGACAGCATTATTCAGGTAGTAATTATCCATATCCCCGCAGTAAATATGGATTTTTCCTTTGAGTTTGGGGCCGACTGTTTTCCAATCCCTTTCCAGGATGTAACGAAGGTCATAATTCTCACGCCAGTACTCAGCCACCGAACGGTCGATCTCCCCGGTCAGTTTGTCCCATATCGGCTTTGGATATCCATCTTGTCCGACAGGAGAATACACGGCCTGCCAGATATCCCATTGCCGACCGGAACGGCTTTTTGTCCCCAGGACGAGCTCGCGGTGATTCATCTCTTCAAGAGTGCAGTTGATTTTGCCGAGATAATTCCGGCGTCCGGGACGCGGGGTGCGCTTGAACTGACTTTCGAGATAATAAGCATTTTTATCCTCGTAGATATTCACAATAGTGTAGGCACGAAAATCTATCGGATCAGGACAGGCTGCCCAGCAACCGTTGTATTCATCGGGATAGAAAACCTGCACAGCAAGAGCTTCCCAGCCTCCAGTTGAGCCTCCGTAGAGGAATCTGGCCCAACCTTTTCCTATACACCGAAATTTCTTCTCGACATAGGGGATCAATTCATAGGTTATCGCATCCCCGTAGGGACCCAGATTGGCTGAGTTCACTGCATAGGAGTCATCATAATAGGGGTTGGCGTGCTGGATTTCTATGACGACCATTCTGGGAAAGCCAGGTCCAGTCCACTCTTGGTAAAACTTATAAGCATATTCCTGAACAGTCCTGTTGTATCCCTCCCGATCAAAGCGGGAACTGTACTCAGGTTTGAGGTTGGGATCTGGGGGTTCCTCTCGAAATCCCCTGAACGTGTGCGGGAAATGGCCATGAAAAATAACCAGAGGGTAACGAGCTTCCGGATGTTCATCAAAGCCCTCGGGTAAAAGGACACAGGCGCCGAGATACATAGGACGTCCCCAGAATTCGGTTAGCAATTTGCTCTGGATCTTAACATGCTTGACGTATTTTGTATCCTCAGGAGGAGGGATAGGAGGGATTTCCTTATCCAGGATGATTTCGACCATCTCATTCTTTTTGGGGTCGATACGGAATTTCTTCGGGGTGCTGTAGAGGTTTCCAGGGGCTCGGTTCCACTGCTGCCCTTCTCCCCTATCCATGGGAAGTTTCATGGTATGGCCGTCGGCCCGATGAAAAGTCTCATAGCGATGAAGCAGCCCCTGTACCCAATATTCTCCAGAAGGAATCTCAGCGATGGTTTTTAAAGGATAGCCAAATACATCGTGGTCGATGACTGCGATTTCTCCTGGCTTCAACCTGTCGACATCGATACCGAAGACCAGCTGTGTACCCGGGCCGTCGCTTATCTGAAACCGCGGTTCTCGTTTTTCATCGGTGGAGATCATCAACAGCATCCGTCCATCGAGAGACTCTTGACTTCTTTCTGAGGTGAAAAATATTCCAAAGCGAAGCAAACAGGTTTGATTTTGCTCTTTTGGCTGGGCATTCAACGATAGGTTCAGGAAAACGATTATCACCAAAGACGTTGTTATCAAGACGATCGAGTTTTTTTTCACAGGCTGCTCCTTAAAAGCTTTTTTATAGGATTGTTTCCTCAATAAGTTTAGTCGCAGATTACTCAATGTATCCAAGGGCGCGCAGGTTTTCCAGCTCGGCTGGGGAAAGTTTAGTGAGATCTATCTGTTTTGCTTTTTTCTGGATGGTCTGGTATCTGCAGAGCCAAGCTAAAAACTTGGTCCTCAAGAATAAAGACAGAGCTTTGTGTTTGTCGATAATATTTATTTCAGGTGAGATATTTACGTTATAAAGCTCTTCGGTAAAATCATTCAATTCCATTATGTAATAATAATCGCGCCATCTTAGCCCAAAAGCCCCAGGCATTATAAAATTTCGGCTAACAGAGTATTCGTTACCCTGTTCTTTCTGAAAGTAGGCTTCAACAAGAGACCGGCCGTCGAACTTCCTTTTGTTCCTGAATAACCTGGAGATAGTCGGGAAAATATCCGTAGTCTGAACAACGGTGCGCACTCTGCCTTTGATATTCATCGCCGAGGGGAACTTCACCAGCAGTGGGATACGGGTGACTTCATCAAACACGATGCCACCATGGCCGATAAACTTATGTTCATACAGGGCTTCTCCGTGGTCAGAAAGAAACACAATCAGGCTTTGATCGTATGAATCGGTTTCTTTCATATGATCCAGTATTTTCCCCAAGAGATGATCCACATAGGCGATCGTAGAATCATAATCATCGGTAAGGTCTTGTATCTCCTCTGGAGAAAAGTCCTTCTTGTTTTTCAGTCGAAGAATAACCGGGTATCTCGGAGGGTCTTTTTTATACATGTTTAAGAAAGGAGGCGGAGGCAGTATGGGAAAATGAGGCTCCTTGAAGTGGAGGTAAGAAAATCTGGGGGAGCCATTTCCTGTTCTCTTCAGCCATTCAATGAAATCCGAGGCAATATATTTACGCATCGCCTTACGCTGGCCGAAATATTTATAAAATTCATCGACACCTTGTCTGAAGCCAAAGGGCCCAGAAATGTTGGCCGAAGATGAAAATAGCGAAGTCTGATAACCGCGGTTTTTCAGGAATTCGGGAAGAGTAAGAAATTCATGCAATAGCCCTTTGGTCAGGACTCTGACTTTGTGGTGCTCGGGATACAATCCAGTGAAGATAGTGGCTACTGCTGCTCTTGTGAAGGCCGCATTGGAATAAGCGTTTTCAAAAACGACGCTATCTTTCGCCAAAGCATCGATATGAGGAGAAGTGTCGCGAGAATAACCATAAGCTCCAAGATGGCTCGCTTGGCAGCCATCAATGAGTAAGATGTAAATGTCAGGAAAAGGCTTTTTAATAAAGAGGGTTTCTGGAGGCGGCTTTTTGACTTCATGGGGAACAAATTTAACATCCTGAATGGAAAATTTTCCCTTCAGCCCTTGCAGCTCAATAATGAATGGACTCGGGGAGCTCAATCTGGACTTTTTCTTAAAGAAGGAAAAGACATTGGCTATTTTCTTGACTTTTAGTACAGAAGAAGTCATGGCCTCCCGAGCTCTCATCCTGAGGCTTCCTTTCCCTTTCAGGACAAGCGAGACTTTACCAGCCTCAAAGGGAATATGCAGTTTTTCCCCTTTTTCGATCTGAAAGTTGGGAGAGGTTGACGTTTCCTCTTCATCTTCAAAATAGATATCTTTAATGTAGAATTCTATCTTTTCCCCTTTTCTGAACTCCACAAAATTCAGTCCTTGGTAAAGCCTGTCAGTCTTTATGGCCTTTCTGGTGATTCTTGCCGCAGGGGCAAGTCTTTCGATTTTGACCCCGTTCAGGAAAAGCCTGACTGAAGCTTTTCCTGCATTCTTGTATTCCAGGAAAAGGGTTGGGGTCACAGTCTTTCGCCAAAAGGCGAAACGTGAGACAGGATTCGTGGCCTTGAACAGGTTTCCTTCTTTTACAAAGCCATTCCAAACATTCCCCTCTCCAACACGATTCTGGTCTTCCTCCCATGACCACACAAATTGAAGAGGAAAACCGTCGATTGAACTCGTCTTTTTTGTTTTGCACCCGAATCCGCAGATTAGGGAAATCATTAAAAGTATTAAGCAGACTTTTCTTTTCTTCATTTTTCTGTGATTGTTCTGGCCGTTATAGTCAGAAGAATCGCCGAAACAAGATCAAGGTCTACCACAAATTCTTTATTTTCCAGAAATTTCTCCTTTAACTTTTTTCTCAGTTCTTTGAGGTATGAAAACTTAACCGGGAAATAATTTTGCATTTTATCGACGTATTTTTTGCTGTAGTAGTTTTTATTCTTGCCTACGGCTTCCAGGGCTAAATAATAACAGTTCTTTTGGATAATCTCTTTGAGCTTTTTCCTGTTTTCCGTCTGTTCATCCAATTTCGTTTCCACAACTCTAGAAATAAAATTGAAGAGTTTATTAGTGAGCTTATCGAGATCGTATTTCTCTGCAGTTTGAGAAAAGATAGTCATGTGTTTGTTCCTCCTATCAACAGAAACGTCCTGAATATCATCAGCCAACTGTAAGAAAACTCCAAATCCGAAGCAGAATTCAGCTTGATCCTCATCAAGGTTTCCGTTGACAAGATACCCATCAGCCAGAACAGAAGCGCCTCCCTTTTCAAAACTGATATCAAGAATATCTGTTTCGTAAGGCAAGCTGTGCTTTTTTTGCAAAAGGAGGCTTCTGATTTGGGCGTTGAAGATGGCCAGCAAGCTCTGGTAAACGCCTGGAAACACCTCTCTTCTGTATTGTTTTTCGATGATTCTTATGAGTCTGAATATTTTTTCTTCCTGAGAGTTGTGAAAAGGAGATAGCCGGCCCTCTAACCAGTCTCTCAGATTGAGGGTTAAGGATAGCTTCTTTTCTAAAGGTTCTGAAACATCGTCTAAGACATTATCGGTATAGGGGTAGATCAGGCTGTAAGCAAAAATTGCGTCAGAATGCTCGATGTCACGATTCAGATAGACTTGTAGAGAATTCATTATCCAGACATTTCTCAGGGCCTGATACACATCCTCTATCTTGAGCGTAGGATCAAAATCCTTAACCTTCTCTACGAACTGTTTAGTTGAGTCCGTGTAGCTCTCGTTGAATATCGAGTCGAGATAAACATCAGAAAGCTCCAAAATCTGTTTTCCGCATCTCTTAAGCCCTACTATGAAATCCTCTATCCAGACTTTCTGTTTGCCTTTTTCTGGAGAATAATCCTTAATCTTGATTGAAACTTCATCGACGAACTTGGAGAGTTCGTTTTCTATCTTTCTTTGTTCAGTTTTGCTGTATTGTTTTTGTAACCAGGGCAATTCTGTTCCTGAATCCCACCATAAACTTGAATATATCTGTTTAAACCTCTTTATGTCATCTTCGAGAGTCCCCACATGAAGGGATAGGAATTTCTCTTCATCGGCCAACCGTAATTTTTTTGGCTGTTCAGCCATTCTCATTTTCTTCATCAGACAAAAAACTTATATCATGGGCTAAATATGATGTCAAAATCGTATTTTTGACTTGCCAGAACAGGAATAATCAATGAGAATATAAGCATGTCCCGGATTGTCAAACAGAGCAAGGCTTTCAAAATAGAACTGCAGGAAAAGAGAATCTTTAGCTTGATGGGGTACCAACAAAAAACAAATAGCAGTTCATTAACCAAACTCATCACTGAAGAAAAGAAGAAACTGGATGACCTCCTGAAGCCAGAATCTCTCTATACGATCATTGATTATGAAGAGACGAATAAGCATTCTGTTTTTAATGATGCTGAAAAAGTAGCTCTCTGCGTCTGTACCATTGGCCCAGAGCTAGAGAAAGAAGTTGAAGATCTTACCAAGAAAAATGACCTTCTTAAGGCTCTAATTTTAGATTCTATGGGATCTGAGGCGGTTGAGGAAGTGGCTACTCAATCGGACAAAATCATCGCTGAGGAAGCCATAAAGATGAATTTATGGCCCAGCAAAAGGTACAGCCCTGGCTACGGAGGATGGGATTTGAAAGAACAACAATTCATTTTCAAGATGCTTCCAGCTCAAAAGATTGGTATCAAACTGAACGAGTCGTTTATGATGATCCCTCGAAAATCTATTTCTTTTCGAATTAATTTCTACCTAGACCACGAACTCACGACCAGAAAAATAGATTGAGATCATTCGAAACTTGATTTAAAGGAATACACGGAAATTGAAGAAATCAAATCTCCAAAAAATCGATTGCCTTGATGGCCTTCTTTACCAGCAGGCTCTTCTGGCAAGCTGCAGAGAAATCATTGCTCATGAGAAAGAGCTTAATAAAATAAACGTCTTCCCTATTCCTGACAAGGATACAGGAGTCAACCTTAAAAAGACCTTGTCTCCCTTGCTGGAAGAATTCCCCATCTCCTCCTCTGTTGGCGAAACCAGCCAGCAAATGGCCGAAAAAGCTGTCTCTTCAGCGCTGGGCTATTCAGGGATTATTTTTGCGCAGTTCTTGGCTGGTTTTGCCGAGGCGCTTAAGGAATATGAAAAAGTATTACCCGAGGAATTTGCTCAAGCCTCCACTCAAGGTGTCATAAGAGCTTATGAAGCTATCAGCGACCCTCAAGAAGGTACGGTCTTAACAGTCATGAAAGAGTGGTCTGAAGAGTTGAAAAAACAGGCTCCGGCAATCGATGATTTTATTGTTCTCTTCCGTGAGTCACTAAAAACTGCGGCTGCAGCTCTTGAAAAAACGCCTCAGAAGCTGGAAGTATTACGAAAACACAATGTGGTGGATGCGGGAGGAAAAGCCTTCGTTCATTTTCTGGAGGGCTGGATAGATCTTATGGAAAAGGGCGAGTACCCGAGCAAGCCGTTCAAAAAGAAAAGAATTCTTGTCCCTAAAGAGAAGAAAGATGCAAAGGAGGAATTAAGATTCTGTGCTGAATGTTGTCTGCGGAAAAAAAACATTGAACGCTCGAGGTTGATCGAGAAGCTGAATTCTCTCGGCCAGGATTTGATCTTCTACGGTTCTTTGAACTTTGCCAAGATTCACTTAAAGACCAATAGTCCTGAGGAAGTGTTTACCTGCGCCGCTCAATTCGGAGAGGTTTCGTCAAAAAAAGTCTTCAAATTCGCTCCTGATCTTCCGATTTCAGAAAAGCAGGCCTTGGCTTTAACAGCAGATACAACCTGTGACATCCCTGATAACTACATAGAAGAAAATGATCTCTATTTCATCCCAGTGAAATTTCAGACGGCAGATAGAATATACACAGATAAAGTGGATGTCATACCAGAGGAATTCTACCAGATACTGGATGCTTCCCTACAGCTGCCCAAGACATCCCAACCCAGTCTTATGGACTTCACTCAGTTTTTCGAACATCTTCTGGTTCATTATCGCTCCCTCGTTTCGCTCCAAGTTTCCGGAAAGCTCAGCGGGACTTTCCAAACTGCACTCCAGGCAGCACATAATATTGCTTCCCAAAGGATCAAAGTCCTTGACGGAAAAAATGTTTCCGTGGGTTTGGGTTTAGCTATGGTAGAAGGGATTACGGCTGCCAAACAAGGCTTGGATCATGAAAGGGTGAAGGAACGAATCGAGAACGCTATTGAAGAGATAGAAATTATTATTGGTTTTCCGACTATCAAGTATTTAGTCAAAGGAGGCAGGGTTTCCAAGGCCAAAGGGCTCGTGGCCGGGATTCTCAACATCAACCCGATACTCTCCATCGACCGAGAGGGTTCACTGGTGCCCATAGGAAAAACGAGAGGCAAGAAAAAATTAGAACAAAAAATATTTGATATGGCTTTAGAAAAATTTTCAGCAGCCACTGAGAAAAAAGGCATAGAGATTTCGACCGCTGTTGCTCACACCAATGCATATCATCTGGGAATAGGACTCGCTAACAGGATCAAGGAAAGGCTGGGGAAGGACGTGACTATGATTATGAATGCTTCTCCTGTCTTGGGCGTTCATGCCGGGCCTGGAGTCGTGGGCCTAGCCTTCCTGAAAGAAACAAAATAGAGAATCTTTTCCCTTTCTACTCTCCTCCTATCTGGATCAATTTAATGCGGAAAGTGGGAGAAGTGAAGCTTTTATTCAAGTCCAGGTCGTTTCCCAACATATCAATGCCGTTAAGCATTCCCCGGGCTGCACCAGCAACAGTCAGACCTTTAACTGGAAAGGCAATTTTTCCGTTTTCTACCCAGATTCCAGAGGCCCCGCCACTGAAGTTTCCGTTGACAGGATTGATCCCATATCCTGTGACTCCTTTGAGCAGAAGACCTTTTTCAGTTTCCTCGATGATTTTTTCTGGAGAACTTCCTCCGGCTGCCATGTAGAAGTTATGGGGTCCGATTCCAGGAAGTGCAGCAAACCCTCTCCTAGAGGCATTTCCCGAGCTTTTGACTCCAGCTCTTTTGGCAACAATCGTGTTGTACATAAAGCCTTTCAGTATTCCCTTGTCGATGATGGTTCTTTTTTGATTACCTTATACCAAAGGGAAAATATCTGGTCAAGAAAACGATGGGGTCAGGTCTGCACTTTTAATCTTCCGATTAGCTCCTGGTTTAGAAAGGCCCTAGCTTCTTGATTTTTTCAGCGCCCGAGGAAAAGTTGAAAGTTAAGAGCTGATCCCTAGTTTATTCGTAACGCAGGGCTTCTATAGGATTGAGATGAGAGGCTGTATAAGCCGGATATATCCCGAATATCAGTCCCACAGAGACAGAAATACCGAAGGAAATGATGATGGAAAAGGCTGAAATGAGAGTTCTCCAGTGGGTATATAGGCCCACCACCTTAGAGATACCGACTCCGGCTGCAATACCGATTAGCCCCCCCACCAGGCTGATGAATACAGCCTCAGCGATGAATTGACTCATGATATCTATTTGCTTTGCTCCGATGGCTCTCCTTATACCAATCTCTCGAGTTCTCTCTAAGATCGAAGCCAGCATGATATTCATGATGCCTATCCCCCCTACCAGCAGAGAGATGCCAGCGATAAAGCCCATGGCGATGTTGAAGATGCGCTGGGTTTCCTGGGTTTGACGGAGGAGTTCTTCGGGAACGATGATTTTGTAGTCTCTGGTCTCCCGATGAAGACGGAAGAAAAGTTTATCGATATAGACAGCAGCATCCCTGATATAGCCTGGGTCTTCCATGGTCACTGCAATCTCGCTGAGTTGAGGTTCGTATTCTTCAAGCTCAAATTTTTTCATGGCGGTGTTGATGGGAATATAGATATCATTGGCAATGCTCTCGATCTCTATTCCTTCTATTTCACCCCTAGCCTTTCCTTTCTTGAGGATTGTACCGATCACTTCAAACCACTCTTGATTAATCTTGATCCTTTGGCCGAGCGGGTTCTTAAAGGCAAAAAGATCCCGCCTAACTTGATGGCCGATTACACAGATATTGGCATGGACTCTATTATCGTATTCGTCAAAAAAGCGCCCTCTATCCACTAACAGATTAAGAGTCAGGGGATACCTGGCATCAGTTCCTATGACTCGAGCATCCTCGCTGTCAGCATCTAGGGAGCGGACAAAATTAGCCTTGACCAATCTCTGGGGTGAAAGATGGTCTATGTAGGGAACGCCCTCTTTTAAAGACAGAAAATCTTCCAGAGAAAGTCCTGGGGATTTTTCTCGGATGGATTTCAGTTTCTCTTCCTCGTAATCGAGGTTCTGGATGATGATGTTTTTGGCTCCCATGAGGTTTATGATTTCCAGGGCTTCTCTTTTAGCTCCTTCGCCGATAGAAAGCATGGCAATAACAGCTCCTACCCCGAATATTATCCCCAGCATAGTGAGAAAGGTGCGGAGCATATGGGTTCTTAGTCCGTTAATGCCAGTGCTGATAATTTCAGAGAAATTCATGGTTGGGACTATTTCGTGTTGACGACTCTCTGGGCAGTACTTGGAGCTTTCTCGGAAGCCGCTTTTTTCGAAGTAGCTTCTTCGGCTTCAGGCCCGGCAAAAGGATCCCTCAAGGCCACTCGATCCCCGGGGGAGAGCCCTTGCTGGACTACGATATGAGTGTTGTTTCTTTTTCCCAGTACAACCTCAGTTTTTCTAGCTGTCCGACTTCCCATGGCATACACTACTGTCTGACCCTCTCTTTCAAAGACAGACTCTATGGGAACAGACACCACGTCAGGAATCTTTTCGATGATAACGTCCACCATACAGGTCATGCCAGGTTTCATCTGAGAATCTAACTCATCCATAGAAACAATGGTCTCGAAGGTCTTGATCTTGGCGTCCCAATCTTTCTTGGTGCCGATGGAAGCGACTCTTTCCACCTTTCCTGTGAATGTTTTATCTGGAAAGGCATCCAGAGTGACCTTAGCTTCTTGTCCAGGCTTGACTTTTCCAACATCCACTTCATTCAGCCAGAGTTTTACTTCCAGAGCTGAAAGGTCAGGAATCTCGAGGAATCCATAACCTGGCCAAACTGTATCTCCTTCTTGGACTTTCCCCATTCCTGTTCCCTTCCAGATTTCTCTTAAAACCACCAATCCATCTTTAGGAGCTCGAATAGTCATGCTTTCCAGGCTCTTTACGGCTATATTATAGTCTGTCTCTGCTTTGGCCTTTTTTTCATTCAAAACCCTGAGGTCAGCGTCGTTGGACTGCTTTTGAGACTCCATTTTTTTCAGAGTCTCCTGGTACTTTTTCTCTGCTTGCTCATAACGAAGCCTGTTCTTCTCGGCTTCTATCTGAGCAATTAAATCGGCCTTCTTGGTTTCCAGCAAAGCCTCTTCATACTGAAGCTTAGAGTTATCCAGTTCTATCTGGTTGGTTCTCCGCTGGCTTTCCACATCAGCCAGCTTCTTGGTGATTTCGCTCTCGGCGATTTTTAAATCAGATAAGCTTTTCAGCATTTCCTGCTGTTTTTCCTCTTTATCAAACTCGACCAGAAGGTCTCCTTTTTTGACATAGCTTCCATCCTTGATAAGCCTAGTTATTTGAAGCCTCCCTCTCACCCGGGGAGCAGCCACAGTTACTGAATTTATAGCCGAAATCTCTCCTGATTCTATCATTCTAATCACGAATTCCCCGTAGTTGACCTCGGTCGAGGCTACGGCAGATGTCGATCCTCTTAAAGAGAAAAAGAGGATCAACGCTATGATGATGACTAAAGCGGGAATGCCGATAGTAACTCTCTTCTTCAGCCCTCTAATCTTGGGCATAAGACTTTTCATGAAGTCTAAAAGTTTTCTCTTTATGTTCGAAATAATTGATTTTATTCCCATCGTGTATTTCTCCTCGCATAGATTCCCATATAATTCTAACTCATATATTCTAATGAATCAAACCTCTTTCGTAACTAAAAAGTTTCTTTATTCTTAACTGCTAAAAAGCCAGGTTTTTTCTTCTCAAATGTTTATTTCTTTGGGGAATGATTGGAAGATGAGTTTGACAGCCCTGTCTTTCTCTTATAGAGTGGACTAAAAAATATGATAAATACTGACTTTAGAAGCGTAGAACAGAGTTTTTTTTAAAAAATATTATATCGACAAGAATGAACATAGGCCTCGACTTTAATAGAGTAAGAATACCTGGATAAGGAGGTAAAGATGGAGGAGATGATAGCTTTTTGTGGGTTGCTCTGCAGCGAGTGCGGAGCCTTCTTGGCCACTCAAAACGACGATGATGAAAAGAGAAAGGAAGTGGCCCAACTCTGGTCCAAAGAATACGATGCCGACCTGAAACCTGAAGATATAAATTGTGAAGGCTGTCTAGCAGAGGGTGATAATCTTTTTAGTTATCCTAAAATTTGTGAAATCAGGAAATGCGGGAAGGAAAAGAGTGTTCTGAATTGTGCTCAATGCGATGAATACATCTGTAAGAAACTGGAAAAATTCTTCCAGATGGTGCCAGCAGCTAAGGAGCGATTAGATAAGATAAGAAGCGATCTCTAAGTTGCTTATCCAGCGCTTATTTTTTTCTCCTCAATCTGATCTATTCAAGATTGGATAAGGCTTAGGGATCTGGTCATGAGCGATTCAAGAAAGCAAAAAGTTATTCTTCTCTTATGATCTTAATCGAACCGTTAACAGTCCTTAAGGAAATGCCTACGCCTCCCTGGCCAATCTGTCCTTCAAGACTACGCCTTGATTTCATAATGGTCTTAAACGTCACTGGAAAATCAAAGTGGATTTTTCCGTTTACGGTCCTAGCTTCAAGATCAGCGTCAATCTTTTTTGATTGCAACCTTAAGGTAATTCCCCCGTTGACAGTCTTGGCCTTCAGTTCATCCTCTAAAGTATCCAAGCCGAGAAAGATACTCCCGTTTGTGGTGCCGGCCTCGAGTAGGCCTCTAACGCCTGAAGCTTCTAGGGAACCGTTGGTAGTAGAGAGGGTTATCTTTCCCGATGCTCCTTCCAGCTTAACTCCTCCATTGGTGGAGGAAGCTTTCACACTCCCAAAAGGCCCGCTTAGAGTCACATCTCCGTTGACGGATTTAATCTTTCCAAGATTGACGCCTTCGGGAACACTGACCTCATAATTCACACTGACCCGAATATTCCTGAGCTTGGGGTAGACAGTATTCACCTGAATAGAATCTTGGACGGATTCTATTTCAATCTTGACTTCTTTCAGCTTCTTGGGGTCGTGTTTGGTGGTTTTGGTTGCTCTTATTTCGACCTTTTCTTCCTTCCAAGTGCGGATAGTTATGGAACCATTCACATTCTTGAGGCTGAAGCTGCCCTCAGCTTTTAGGGGCAAAGTCTTATGAAATTCTTCAGTTTTTTTAACTCCGAATAGCCCAGTAAGCATGTCATTGAAGTCGAATGATATGGCGGCAGCCTGAGTGCTGGAAGATAGAAAAAGAATCAAAAGAAAAGAAATGGGGATAAAGGCAAGGAATCTCTTTTTGGACATGGACACCTCCTTGAATTCAATCTCATTTAATAAGACGCCTCTGAAGCTGAAAAGGTTCCCTAGCAAAGAAAAATGCTTTTTTAATCGCTTTCCGAACCTAAGAATCCCTACTGCCCTAAAATCGAAAAGCAGATCTTCTCGCCCTCATGGAAGAGAGGTTTTGTGATAGACTAGAAATTGATATTCTGTAGAAAAAAACAACAATTTTACCCACATTCTTGAGAAGATATAAATTTGTTGCCAGATGAACACTGCAATCACCAGATAGCCTGCAGAAGGCATGATTCTGGATATCCCCAAATAGATCAAGCCGATGAGGAGGCCGACTATCCCTACCAATAAATAAAGCAACCAGGCTTTAATAAATCTTCTTCCTATAAAGGCCAAGTTTAATATCGAGGTTAAGACTGTTCTTTTACTGTCTTCGACGACAAGTCTGATTTTGACATAATCGAAATACATCCTGACTATAGAGAAAAGAAGGAGCAAAATCAGAAATTTAAGATTGGAGGAAATGATCAGGGGCCATTCTGAGGAGGCATTATCGGTCCAGATTTTGAAAAGAGAGCCGACGAGTCTATGAATAATAACCACGAGGGCATAGCCAAAGAGTGAAATTATGAACACTCGAAAAAAGCGGAAGAAATATTTTCCGCAGTCGGAGAAGAACTTTTCGAAGTTTATTATTTCTCTTTCATCAGCGATCCTGCCGATCAGGCCTCCGTTCAGGAATACATAGAGAAATAGAAAAATGATACCAGGTGCCAGTACCCATCCAGCTAAGGCGCCAGGAATATCCTTGTATTTGTAGGCCAGGTCTGCAAACCAGAGCAGCCCAAACCCTTCGGCCATGATATCTCCTAATAGCGTGCGTGAGAACTCTTTAGTGATCAAGATATAAACAGGAGTAATGATGATCAATGAAAAAACAAAATTCATGAGCCACAGGTAAATCACCAGTCTTGCTCTTCTGTTGGCAGTGCTAAATCCCTGAATAAAAAGTTTTAGTAGCCCCATTTTCGGCTCCCTTTTAGCTGAAAGAACTCATGATTTGAAGATAATTTTGAATCCAAAAGAAAAGTTTATTGGTGAAGCGAAGAATTCCTTTCTTGGATGATTTCCTCTTGAGGCTGTTATTGATGAGATGGGAGTCAATCAGCCAAATTTCATCAGGATCAACTTGGGCGACTTTGGCTTTGGAGTGCTTTTCAAAGATGAACTTTTTCCATCTTGATTGACCATCCCACGACACGACTTCTTCGGATCCGTCTTCAAACACAACTTTAAGCTGTATTGAAGTATCACCGCCTACCTTGGCTTCACCAAACCGTCTTAAGACAACCTCAGTCAGGTAGATTTTCTGCGAATCAGATTTTTCATCCTCGGCTTCCATGGCTTTGACTTTCTTCTCGCTGAACAGCTCTTTTTGACCATCAAGGTCGAAGATTCCCCTAAAATGCTTCTTCTTTTGGTAAGAAGTCAGGGAGGATATTCCGTAATCAAAGTTCAGGGTGTTGAAAAACAATTCCTCAAAAAACCAGCTGAGATCTCGCCCAGTGACTTCATTGACCACCTGAATGAAGTCTTCTGTCTGGGGATGTTTATACCGAAAACGCGTCTGGAAGGTTCTCAAAATTCTTAACATCAAATCCTCACCCACCAATCCCTCAAGGGTATTCAAGCAGGTGGAAGCTCTCATATAAACATTTAAACCATAGCTCCCCATACTGTAAAACTTCCAGGAAAAAGTGGTGATAGGGTCTAGTTCCACCACGTGAATAGCTACTGCTCGGTCAAACATATAATCATAAAACTGCGGGAGGTCGAAAAAATAATTAGCCGGAATACGTTTGAAGCTGACTTGGAGGGCTCCAGGGCCATAGGCTTCAGCTAAGACTTTGCCTGTAGAATAGGTATTGATTCCTTCATCAAGCCAGGCTTCCTCAAACTCATTATTGGCAACCAATCCATACCAGTAGCCGTGTCCGAATTCGTGGACAATGACGCTTTCCGGAGATAGAACCTTTTTACTCCGTAAGATCCGGGTTCCAGCGGTGAACAAGGTCGGGTATTCCATCCCTCCGCTCCTTGTTCTGAAAGGTGGGTCGACCATGGTTATGGTTTCATAAGGATAGGGGCCGTACCATAGGCCATAATATTTGATGGCAGCTGTCAAGGCTTTGAAATGCCGTTCTATCTGTTTCTTATGTTCGGGCTCGATCAGAAGAATCATTTTTACATCAGGGAGACGGACGCTCTCCAACGGAAGCTCGAGCCTTCGGGAAATCTCCTCGTATTCTTCTGGGCTGATTTCTGCAGCAGCAATAAAATTCCTTTCCACCTTGATGAAGTCTGGGTCAGCTGTCCAGGCAAAATCATGAATGTTTTCTTGATGAAACGTGTAGGTCATGGCTTTTCCATCTGCGCTAGAGACAGATTGAGTTTGTTTCCCAGAGGCTCCGATAACAAAATGTGCGGGAACAGTGATATGCACGGTAAAATCCGCAAAATCAGCATAAAATTCGCTGTGGAGGTGATATTCATGGCAGTTCCAACCTTTTCCTTCCTCGTAGACTCCTGGCTTAGGAAACCACTGTGCCAGGAAATAGGAATTCTGATAATATCCAGAACGCATGATCGTCCTCGGAATCTTCGACTGGAACTCGATTTGCAGATGAACTTCTTCACCTGGTCTTAAAGGTTTTGGAAAAAGCACCCGCATGACTGTTTGGTCCTCTGGATGAGAGGGTTCATCATGAGGAAAGAATTTCATGGTCGGCATCAGGTCCTGGCCATCAGCCAGTTTGATACTGGAGATATCTATCCACCCCCACTCGTCCTCCTCAGGGGTCAGCACATCGAGTAATTTCATGCCCAACAGGCCTTCTTCTTTGGATTCTTGAACCATGGTGCTCAGCTCATTCTTGAAAGCGTTATAGTAGAGATGAAACCACATATCATGAATATCATCTGCAGTTTTATTGACCCAAATAATATCCTCTTTTCCATAAAGCATCTTGCTCGCATCATCCAGTTCAACCCAGATTTCATAACGAACCTGGCTGATCCCCTCTGGGAAAAGTTCGCTCTTGGCCGATTGAAAGAAAGCGATGCAAAGAATTAAAAAGAGCACGTATGTTTTCTTGAGCCTCATTTCTATCCTCCTCGTTGAAGCAAAAAGAATAGTCTTCTATTTTAATCCCGAAAACAAATAATGCGCTATCAATCCAGCTAGAGGAGGAAAGATAAAGGAGGACGCAAGACGGACAAGGGTGAATTTCCAACCTAGAATCCCGATCTCCATCGGTAGTCGTCCTACAGCCCAAAGGGACCAGGCTGTAAGATAAGCCACCATAATCCCGACTCCTGCTCCAGCTTTAAGAAGCCCGGCCACAACGGGCAGGCTGACGTAAGGGCCTCCTGGAGTGAGGCCGCCAGCCACAGTACCGATGAGTATTCCCCGTAAACCTGATTCCTCTCCGATCCATCGCGAGAGAAGCTCTTTGGGGAGAAGAGCCTGGATCATTCCGGCTACAATAAAGGCAAAAATTAAAAGAGGAAGAATCTGAACTATCATGTTCAGCGCAGATTTTAATCCTTTTAGAGGCAGGGCTTGGCTTTTTGAATATCCTATTAAAAGTAGGGTCACAGCCAAGACAGCCATGATGATCGTTGGTAATAACATGTCTGAACTCCTTTTTTTCTTAGCCACCTGTGTTTCCTTTATTTAATTTGCAGGATTGATAAAAAACGCCTGCAGTCAGAATATTTGTCTTCCTGCAGTTCGTTCTAAGATGCTCCATTGGGACAGGCTGGAAAATACCACCCATCCAAAAATTGCGATTATCTTTAGCAGTACTAGCGGATGAACCTGATGGTCAAGGGGTAGCGGAATTTCTCGCCAGCATTAGCTTTCACGGCAGCAACGATAACCAGCACAACGTCCAGAATCCCTATACCGATCAAAAGAAAAATTCCGATGACGACTAACACGAGTACAGCAGCCACCACAGCATACAGAGTCATGGAGATCTGAAAATTGATAGACTCCTTTCCTTGATCATCGACAAAGGGAGATTCATCTTTCTTTATCAACCAGATCACGAGCGGACCGATGATGTGGCCGAAGGGAACGATGAAACCGGCCAGCGCAGATAGATGGGCTATCAATCCCCAAGTCCTTTCTTGAGTTTCATTCATTTTTGCCATGGGCTAACCTCCTGTTTAAATCCTTAGCGACCTATTGAAGCTTAACACTTTTTATGAGCAAACCCTACCACGAATAGGAGAAGCTTGCTCGATTTATTGCTTATTAAAGATGAGGTTTTTGACTCGTCCAGCATCCAGCAAAAAAGAGGATACTTCATTTTCTGTGTTACGCATGAAATTGATTTTCCAATCCTTAACATTGAATCTATCCCTGAGAAAAGGACGCAGAGGAATATTGGCGGCATTTCTATGCACAAAATATAGTTTTTCATCCTTAAGCATCAACCGGAAGGTCACTCTAAGTTCTGGGCTGAAATATTCTCCTTCATATTCTATAAGTTGCCTAGGAGTGAGTTTAACCAACTGAACAGCTTCATAGGTTTCAGGTTTTTTTCTCTCCTGATAGATAAGCAACATCAATGGCTTTTCTTTTGATTCCTGTTCGAACTTCATAACAATTTTAACTGGTGAATCCAGGACATGGAATTCGCTCTCGCTCACTGCTGCTAAAGCATAATTTTGCCCCGAGATCTTGGTGCGCAATTGGCCATCCTTAAAGAATAATCTTCTCAAGTCTCCTGTTTCATGATTTAGGTAAGTTCCGGCCTTTTTCTTAAGTTTTTTTGAGGGAAGTCTTTTATACTTTGTTTTTTCCGTAGGTTTAGCCTCAGTCTTTATTTTCTGGAATTGGTCGGCAAGATAAATATCAGCCACCTGTCTCGACAGTTTTAAGGGATTAAAGCTGCTAAGGTTAGCAAGACAGATAACTGAGAAATTTTGTTCAGGAAAACGAATAATTGCAGAGCGGTAACCTCCTAGGGCCCCGCTATGTTGAACCGTATTTAAACCTTTATAACTGCTGAGCACTAGAGTGTAGGCATAATCGAGTGTTTCTCCGTTATTCAATTTTCCTCGAGT
>WVZL01000029.1:555-156961 GCA_011772495.1 Candidatus Aminicenantota bacterium | reverse complement strand
TTTTAATCCTCTGCGGAAGATCATGGAGGAAAGGGAAGCTAAAGTTAAAGGAAGAAGAAAAGCCTTCCAAGAATCTACAGAAGACCATGAAAAAACTGTCTATGAAATCGAAGAAAGGCTAAAATCCGCAAGGGTTCTCTCCGAGCAGAGAAAGGAGAGTCTTAAGCATGAGGCATTAGAAGAGAGAGAACGCATGCTGGAGGAAATAAGCAAAGAGTACAGGAATCAGGTTGAAAAGGCTCAAGAGAAGTTAGAGAAGCAGACCACGAGCTTGAGGAGAGAATTAAGTATTGAAGCCAAGTTATTGGCTGAAAGAATCGAGCAGAAGCTTTTAGAATGAAAACTCCAACAAGAAAAATCCTCCTTATTTTGCTTTTGTTGCCCTTCTTTATCTCTATGGCTTCTGCGGATGAGGAACATTCATCAGATTCCAGGGATTTTATCGGGAAAACCATCAATTTTATCATTTTATTCGGGGGCTTGGCTTATTTTCTTTTCAAACCTATACGGAACTTTCTCCAGAAAAGGTCCGAGGAGATAGAACAGGGGCTTAAAGAAGCAGAAGATGCCCAAAGAGAAGCAGAAAAGAAGCTTCGGGAAGCAAAAGCCCGCCTGGCCACCCTGGAAGACGAGATAAGAAAGCTAAAGAAGGAAGCAGAAATTGAGGGCCGCGAAGAAAAGGAAAGGATTATTCAACTTGCCCAGCAAGAAGCGGAGAAGATCAAATATTTTGCCAAACAAGAAATTGAAATGCTCATGCGCGCAGGAATCCAGGATCTCAAACAATACACAGCAGAACTGGCTTCAGCATTGGCAGCAGAGAGGATCAAGAAAAAAATGAGTCCTGAAGACCAATCTTTTCTTATAGATAAATCTATAGAAAAGCTCGACGAACTCTATGAAAAGTCAAATTCTCATAAAAAGATACACCCAAGGGTTAGTTAACTCTATCAAGAATGAAGCAGAGTTTTCGGCCGTCAGCCAGGAGTTGTCTAATTTTGCTCTACTTCTCTGCAAGCACAAAAAGCTGGAGGAGACTCTTTACAGCCCCTTCCTGCCGACGACAAAAAAAACGCAGATCGCTGAAGAAGTGCTGGCCAAAAAATCTTTTGGGAAGAAGGCTTCAAGGTTTATTTTACTGCTCGTTGAACACAATCGACTTGAGTTTTTTCCCGATATCATAGAGTCCTTGCCTGAAGTTTGGAATGAGCAAAAGGGAACCTATACTTTTGAAGTAGCTTCTGTTGTTCCCCTCACGGACGATCAGAGCAGGAAGTTAGAAAAAAAATTAGAATTATTGGAGAAAAGACCGGTTATATTGAAGTACAGAATCGATCCTGAACTGGTTGGTGGACTTTGGATAAGAAGAGAAAACATTGTTTACGATGTCTCAATAAAAGGAAGTTTGATGAAACTTAAGGAAGAAATTTCTGAAGGGTAGGCGGAAAAATGGAGATTAAAGCGGATGAAATAAGTAAAATTATCCAACGCCAAATAGAAGGATACAAGACAGAAGTCGACATTAAAGAGGTTGGGACTGTAACTTATGTTGGAGATGGAATTGCCAGGATTTATGGACTGGACAAGGTTATGTATAACGAACTTCTGGAATTTCCTCAGGAAGTTTATGGTTTAGCCCTGAATTTAGAGGAAGATAGTGTTGGTTCTGTCCTGTTGGGAGAGAGTCATCTTGTTAAAGAAGGAGATTTGGTTAAACGTACGCACAGGATTATGCAGGTTCCGGCTGGACCGGCCTTGATTGGGAGAGTGGTGAATCCTCTGGGCATTCCCTTAGATGAAAAAGGACCCATAAAAACCGATATCTTCATGGTGGTCGAGCGTTTGGCGCCAGGTGTTGTTGACCGTTTGCCAGTGAAGGAGCCTCTCCAGACTGGCATAAAAGCCATAGATACTATGATTCCTATCGGAAGAGGCCAGAGAGAGCTCATCATAGGGGATCGTCAGACAGGAAAGACAGCTATTGCTATAGATACAATCATCAATCAGAAAAATAAGGATGTCGTCTGTGTTTATGTTGCTGTCGGTCAGAAAAATTCCACGATTGCTTACGTTATAAAAGTGCTTGAGGATCATGGGGCGATGGACTATTCGATAGTCGTAGCTGCTCCAGCCAGCGATCCCTCACCTCTTCAATACCTCGCTCCTTACAGCGGTGTTGCTATGGGAGAGTATTTCAGGGACAACAGCCAGCACGCTCTTCTCATCTATGATGATCTTTCCAAGCATGCAGCTGCTTACAGGGAAATATCACTTCTCTTAAGGCGTCCTCCAGGAAGAGAAGCTTATCCTGGGGATGTCTTCTACCTCCATTCAAGGTTGCTCGAGAGAGCAGCCAAGTACAATGACGAGCATGGAGGGGGCTCTTTGACTGCGCTTCCTATCATCGAAACACAGGCGGGAGATGTTTCAGGCTATATCCCGACAAATGTCATCTCGATTACAGACGGTCAAATTTACTTAGAACCTGAATTGTTTAACGCAGGGATAAGGCCGGCTATCAATGTCGGCATATCTGTCTCAAGAGTTGGAGGGAATGCTCAGGTCAAAGCCATGAAGCAAGTGGCGGGAAAATTGCGCCTCGATTTAGCTCAATACCGGGAGCTGGTAACTTTTGCTCAGTTTGGCACAGAACTGGATAAGGCGAGTCAAGCCCAGCTCGATAGGGGGGAGAGATTGACTGAAGTCCTGAAACAGGATCAGTATGTCCCCTTACCGGTCGAAAAGCAAATATTAATAATTTATGCAGGAAACAGAGGATTTTTGGATGAGTTTGAAGTTGAACAGATCAAAGAATATGAAGAAAAACTTTATACATTTTTTGAAAAGGAACAGGCGAAGCTTTTGAAGAAAATCGCTGAGAAAGGTGAAATTAGTGCAGATATGGATGAAGCTATTAGCTCAGCTTTAAAGGAGTTTAATTCCAGATTTAGAGAAGGGAAAACTTAAAAATGCCAGCTCTAATCGACCTCAGAAGAAGAATAAGAAGCGTCAGGAATACGCAGCAGATCACACAAGCCATGAAAACTGTATCCACGGCTAAATTCAAGAAATCGCAGCGTTCTGTTCTGGAGGCTCGTCCCCACTGGCACAATTCTCCTGATTTACTATCCGAAGTCGTTTCCTGGGCTGAAAGAGAAGTACATCCTTTAATCATGGATAGAGAAGAGAAGAAGATAGAGGGGTTGGTGATCACTTCTGATAAAGGTTTGTGCGGAGCTTTTAACACGAACTTATTAGAGAAAGCTTTATCCTTTTTTGAAGAGAAAGCCCAACGTTCTCAGGTGAATTTGGTTTTGATCGGGAAAAAAGCCTTTAGTTTTTTTAGGAAGCATCCCTTTCCCGTTGATCGTGCTTATTTAGAACAAGTTCAAGATCTGAGCTTAGGAGATCTGAAAGAATTGGCCCAGTTTTTAATGCGACTCTATGTTTTCAACAAAACAGATGCTGTTTATGTGGCTTACAACGAATTCAAATCCATCCTTTCTCCACGAGTGACCGTTACCAGACTTCTTCCCCTTAGACCTCCAGAGGAAGAGGTGCATGAAGTTTTACCTCCAGACTGGGAGCCAGAAGCAGGTTCTATCCTCAATAGTCTTTTGCCTTTTTATATAGAGAGTCAAATTCGACACTTTTATTTTGAGTCGCAGGCCGCTGAACATGCAGCTCGAATGATGGCTATGGATAATGCCACTAAAAATGCTGAGGATTTAATAGGTGACTTAACATTGGTTTTAAATAAAATTCGACAGGCTTCAATCACCAAGGAGCTTCTGGAAATCATGACAGCTGTTGAGGCTTTGGCAGGAAAATAGAAGATTTGGAGATGAGTATGGCAAAAGCAAAACAGAAAACTTCCGAAAAAGAAAAAGTTAAACCTACTGTAAAGCCGAGAGCAAAATCTAAAGCAAAAGAAAAAAAAGAAGCAAAGATCGGGAAGGTCGTCCAGGTTATCGGGCCAGTTGTGGACATCGAATTCAAGAATGTTGAACTCCCTGAAATATACCATGCGATTCGAATCATAAGTGAAAGATTCGATGCTTCTAGTCCCTCATCTGTTCAAGAAATCAAGAAGGACTTTGGGATAAGGATTGATCGACACAAGGATGAAGGATTCACTGCTGATTCTCCCGTGGATATTGTGGTTGAAGTGGAACAGCATCTGGGGGAGGATAAGGTGAGGTGTGTTTCTATGCATCCTACAGACGGCCTGGCTCGAGGAATGAAAGCCATTGATTTGGAGAGCCCCATTCAAGTTCCAGTCGGAGAGGCAACTTTGGGACGGGTGATGAATGTTATAGGAGAGCCAGTTGACTATTTAGGCCCTATCAAGGCCAAAGTGAAATATCCCATCCATCGTCTTCCTCCATCCTTAGAGCAGCAGAGCACCAAGCTTGAGATGTTTGAGACCGGAATCAAGGTGATTGACCTTATCCAGCCATTTTTGAAAGGGGGAAAGGTCGGCCTTTTTGGAGGAGCAGGAGTTGGCAAAACTGTCATTATCATGGAGCTGATCAACAACGTTGCCAAAGAGCACGGAGGCTACTCTGTTTTTGGGGGCGTGGGCGAAAGAACAAGAGAAGGAAATGACCTCTGGCTGGAGATGAAGAAATCAGGGGTCATCGACAAGACATCTCTTATCTACGGTCAGATGACCGAGCCTCCCGGAGCAAGACTGCGAGTCGGATTGGCTGCTCTTTCTGTCGCAGAGTATTTCAGGGACGAGATGAACCAAGATATCCTCCTCTTCATCGATAATATCTTTCGTTTTGTCCAGGCGGGTTCAGAGGTTTCAGCGCTCCTGGGAAGGATGCCTTCTGCAGTTGGCTACCAGCCTAACCTGGCGACTGAACTCGGAGAGCTAGAAGAGAGGATTACTTCAACTAAAAGGGGATCAATCACTTCTGTCCAGGCAATTTATGTGCCCGCAGACGACTTCACCGATCCAGCGCCAGCCACAACTTTTTCTCACTTGGATGCCTCCACAAACCTTTCCCGGGCTCTAACCGAAATTGGTATCTATCCTGCCGTTGATCCCTTATCCTCTTACTCTCGAATACTGGACCCAAGAGTTGTGGGGGAGGAACACTATCAAGTGGCCAAGAGCGTCAAGGAAATTCTTCAGAGGTATAAAGACCTTCAAGATATTATTACCATTCTGGGCATAGAGGAACTCTCTGAAGAAGATAAAGTTATCGTTGCCCGTGCTCGAAAGATTCAGCGGTTTCTTTCCCAGCCGTTTCATGTTGCAGAGGAATTCACCGGAAGACCCGGAAAATATGTAACCATTGAAGAGACCGTGAAAGGATTCAAGGAGATTGTGGAAGGTCAACACGATGATAAACCTGAACAGGCCTTCTACATGGCAGGAAATATTGAGGAAGTCGTCAAGCAGGCAGAGGGATTAAGATCAGCATGACCCAGAAGTTGCTGTCATCTCTTCGACTCAAAGTCATAACTCCTCGGAAGTTATTGGTTGATGAAGAAGTTCGGGAGCTCTCCCTCCCGAGCCTGGATGGATATCTGGGGATTCTCCCCGGTCATCGGCCACTATTTTTAGCTATTGGAAAGGGAAGGATTAAGTATCGGGTTGCCGAAAAGGAAGAAATTTTATCTGTACAAGGGGGATATGCTGAAGTTCTTCCCGCGAGCGTGCTTGTTTTTACTGAATTGAGTGAAGATGAAAACGAGAAGTCTGTTGAAGGGCGAGGATGAGACTCTTGATTCCTTTTATCGAGGTAGCATTCTTGTCTTGCAGAAGAAAGAGGGATACCGCTTTTCAGTAGATGCTCCCCTTTTAGCTGATTTTATTCAAACAAAGCGCTCAGATGAAATCTTAGAGTTGGGAGCCGGAAACGGTATTATTTCTCTTCTTTTAAGTATTAAGCCTTTTAAGCACATCACCGCCGTGGAGATTCAGGAATCTTTGGCGGATATGGCCAGGCGAAACGTAAAACTCAATAATCTTAAAAGAAAAATTTCCGTTATCCGGGAAGATCTGCGCCAATATCATCCAGAGAAAAAGTTTGATGTTATCTTCTCGAATCCTCCTTATATTAAAAAAGGAGAAGGTCATTTGAGCTCTTCCCTGGAAAAATCTATCGCCAAGCACGAATTAAAGTGTGATATTTTTAATATATTAGAAAAAACAGCAAAACTGCTCAAAAGTGAAGGACGCGCTTATTTTGTCTATCTTGCGAAAAGAAAAGATGATCTATTCCAGGCAATGGAGAGGAACAGTTTGAAGGTCAAATCCATTCGTCTCGTCCATCCCCGTCAAGACAGTCCTCCGAACCTGATTCTAGCTGAGTGCGATTTCTCCTCTCAAAAAGAGGATATTCTTCCTCCTTTTATTCTTTATGACGATGGAGGAAATTATACACCCGAAGCAGAAGAAATATTCCGCGGGAGAATTAATGCTTAAGCCCAAATAGTAAGCTTAGACATCATGGATAATAAATTTAAAAAACTTGCTGACCTTGTGAATATCAGGAGCCAGCTCAAAAGTAAGGGCAAAAAGGTCGTTTTTACCAACGGCTGCTTTGACCTTCTCCACAGTGGCCACATTCATCTTTTTAGGGAAGCCAAGAAAAAGGGAGATGTTTTTATCGTGGCTGTCAATGATGATGCTTCAGTAAGAAAGATAAAGGGGACATCACGGCCCATCTTTCCTTTGGAAGAGAGGATTGAAATCCTAGAAGCCATCGAGGATATAGATTATCTCGCCTCTTTCTCTGAGGAGACTCCGCAGAAAATCATAGCCCGGCTTCTACCTGATGTTTTAGTCAAAGGAGGAGACTGGAAACCCGAGGAGGTTGTAGGAAGAAAAGAGGTTGAAGAGGCGGGCGGGGAAGTCGTGATCATTCCCTATCTTGAAGGCTGTTCTAGTTCCGATATTGTCAAAAGAATCTTTAGTTCAGTTAAGTCTTAATAATAGAACGAAAAGAGACTCTCGAACAGAATAGAAGATAAGAAAAAACACGAATGGGAAATGTGAATGAGAAGTTTTACATCTTACTCAGGATGATTGTTTACAGCCTTCTGTACAATGTGCAACTCTTGGAACCGTAAATCTTGTCATTTGCTGCTCCCTTCTTACTTTTAATATACAATATTAATCCTATCATATTTATAGTATAATTGTCAAGAAACTTTTTTTCTTCATGATAATGAGATCAATTCTTTATTGTTAACATATTAAAAAGATATAGAAAAGGGGCAAACTACTTTTTCTTTATCGCCAGGCTAAGGCCTTATCGCAGGGATGCCTAGATAATCCAGGGAAGAAGAATCTCGATACTCAAGTACGAGGCCTGGACCCGAGTACAGTCTTATTTCTTCCGGAAAAAGTAGCCTGTTCCCTTTTTCCCGCTTTTTCCCTTTTTTAAAGGAGAAGGCCATTTGTCAAAATAAAGATTAAATTCCATTTTTATATAGACAAGAATTGTTTGGAGAATTATCATTGTTTATTAAAAATCTCAAGAGGTGAGTGATGCGAGAAAAAATTCTTAAAAGCCTGGCAAGATTTCATGCTCATCATCCCTGGCGGATGTTAGTCGTTGTAGCTATCTTGACTATCATCTTTTTGGCCCTGGCATCTCAACTTAAAGTAACCATGCGCTGGTCTGACCTTTTACCTTCCAAGGACAGACGGACGATTTCTTTTAACAAGATTATCAATGAATTTGTCTCGGCAACCAGCATTGTTGTCGTCGTTCAGGGTGAGGAAGAACTGATAAAGTCCTTTGCTGAGGAAGCTGTTCCTAAGATTAAGCTTGCCGTTGACCCGAAAGATAAGAAGCCATTCGTCAGAAGGGTAGATTATAAACAAGAAATTGATTTTATAAAGAATCATGGACTGATGCTCATAAAAGAAGATGACCTAAAAAATATGAAAGATGTCTACAAGAATCCCAATCTTGTTCCTTTGCTTGAAAATATAAACAGCAGTTTGGAAAAAGAATACGTTGGCCGCGAAGAATCTCTTTCGACCAGAGAAAAAGAAGATGGGGCGTTTATATTTTTGGATGGTATCCAGAACTTAGTAAGTACAATGCAGCGTTACGTGCAGGAAAGTCTTCCCCAGAAATCTCTAGCACAGAATCACCAGAAGGCTGCTCAACAAGCTGTTGATAAGCTTCTCTTTGGTGAGCCTTATCTTCTTTCTTACGACAAAACAACTCTCATCCTGAATGTCATTCCAAATTTTACCATGCTGGATATCGGCAAGCTTGTTGATGGNNGTGAAAGCAGGTCTGACAGGTATGATGCCTGTGGAGCATGATGAGATGGTTTACAGCGAGAAAAGCATAGGTTATACGACCGTTATCGCCTTGGTTGCAGTATTTTTCTTATTGGTTATTTCCTTCAGAATGTGGGTTGCACCGGTTTTGGGTTTACTTAACTTGGTGGTTGGAATCATCTGGGCTATGGGGCTAGCTTTTATCTTGGTAGGAACCTTGAATATTATGACCTACATGATGGCAGTGATCCTGGTCGGTTTAGGTATTGATTTTTCGATTCATATGATTTCCGGTTTTACGGAAGGAAGATCTTTAGGGAAAAAGATTGAAGTATCTATGGAAGAGACATTTCTCAAGAGCGGAAAAGGCATTCTTACCGGAGGACTAACAACGAGCATTGCTTTTTTTACATTGAGCATCAGCAGCTCCCGCGGAATGAAAGAGCTGGGCTTTGTCACTGGTGCAGGTTTGATTGCTATATTAATCGCGACTTTCCTCTTCCTTCCTTCTCTTCTAGTTCTGCGCGAACGTCGATTTGAGAAAAAGAGGAAAAAAGGGAAGTTCGGAAAAGAGTTTACCTTGAAGGACATTTCCTTCAAATCCCTGGGAAATATGGGAAAATTTCTATCCCTGCGATATCTTGCTACCCTTATCGCCTCTATTCTTGTTACTGCCTTTTTAGTCTTTTCTGCGACCAAAGTTTCTTTTGACCAGAACTACATGAATCTGGAGCCGAAAGGATTGCCTTCGATTACACTTCAGGATACTGTGCTGGAAAAATTTGACATGAGCATGGATTATGCCTTGATTTTGACTGATAGCGTTGCCGAGTCAAGAGCCATTGCTGAAGAAACCAAGGGCATAGGTTCAGTAGCTTTAGCAGAAGATATCTCGGTCTACCTCCCTTCGAAGAAACAGCAGGAAAGGAGAATCCCTTTCATCAATGAAATTCGAAAGGCGATAGAAGTTTCTCAGCCGAGGAGTACTTTTAGACGAGAGAGTTATGAGAAATTCCTCCAGGAACTCGGTCGATTGGAGATGAACATTATAGAGATTCAGGATATGGCATTTTTAGGAGGTCAGGATAAGGTGGATAGCAAATGTGCTGAGATTGTGGGTGAAGCTGATGATCCTGAGCCCAAGAGTCTAATCAAGGATTTAATCGAAGTTATAGAAAAGGATAGAAAGAAGGCATTGGCTGGAATGGACGAATTCCAGAAAGATTTCGCTCCATATTTTAAAAACTCGGTTATCCAAATGTCTTCGGAAGAGCCGATTCAGTTTGAAAATCTTCCTCTATCTGTCCTAGACAGGTATGTGAATGAGGATAGAACAAAATTTTTAGTTACGATATTTCCTGCGGATAATATCTGGCAGGACGCAGAATTTTTAAAGCGCTTTGTTGGAGATTTAGAAAGAGTCAGCGAAAATACTACCGGGATGCCGCCTGTTTTTAGGGCCCTTATTGAGATTATCGGGAAAGACGGGAGAAACGCGATTCTGCTGGCGCTTTTGGTTGTTTTTTTCCTCCTATGGTTAGATTACAGAAAGCCAGGGCATGCTCTTATGGCCATGATCCCCCTGACTATAGGTGTTTTCTGGATGGTGGGTATTATGGGTTTGGCCGGAATGAAGTTAACTGTGATGAGCGTTATGGGTCTTCCGATGATTGTCGGAATAGGAGTGGATGATGGAGTTCATATACTGCACCGCTGGCGTATTGAAGGAAAAGGAAAGATAACTCAAGTCTTTGCCAGCACTGGAAAGGCTATCCTTCTCACTAGCGCTACGACAATGCTAGCTTTTGGTTCTCTTGTGTTTTCAGTCTGGCCTGGATTTGCCAGTCTTGGTGTTGCCATGTTCATAGGTGTGGGTGCCTGTTTTTTATCAACAGTCATTATTTTGTCCGGTATATTGGGGTTATTAGAAAGGCAAAAGTGACTTTGTGATTCCTAAATTCTGTAATGCCTATGTTCTCCTATTTTTTGCTCTCGTGATATTCCTTTAATTTTTGGCTGAACCAGGACCAAATCTTTTTATGGAAAGCAAGGCTCGGCG
The DNA here is from genome assembly GCA_011772495.1 of Candidatus Aminicenantota bacterium. Classification (GTDB taxonomy): domain Bacteria; phylum Acidobacteriota; class Aminicenantia; order Aminicenantales; family Aminicenantaceae; genus WVZL01. The sequence goes on along the minus strand of WVZL01000029.1, from coordinate 146,642 downwards.
GGTTGCTTTCCAGGACGGAAAGCAAGCTCTTTTCCTCTTTGTCCTGAGGGGTAAACCTGAACTTTTCCTCGTGATCCCAGAGATTGGGAAATTCCGGATGGAACTGGACACCAAACACATTAGGATATTCTTCATGTTCGATGGCTTCCACAACTTTCCCGTCCAAAGATGTGGCAGCAATTCTTATCCTTTTCCCTAACTTATCAGCCATCTGGTGGTGAGCACTGAGGATGTAAGGAGTGTCATCTTTATTGAAACCGATCTCAGAGCAGAATTTCCCGTTTTCGATGAGCCTTATGGGATGCATGTTGAAGGATAAAAGTTTTTCTTCAGGATAAAGACGGGCAAGGGGATTGGCATGCCAGTTTTCTCTCCCGAGGCCGATCACGTCTTCAAAATATTTTTTCCCGTACTTCACTGACCAGATGTCTTGAGTCAGTGTTCCTCCTGTTCCTACATTGAGGCTCTGGGCTCCAAGGCATATGCCCAGGATGGGAAATTTTGGGGAAGGTCCGAGGAAAGCTTTAAAGTTTTCTTCCTGAAATCCTCCCAAAAGATGAAATATAAAGGAGAGCTCAAGAAAGTGACGGTATGGTGTTGAGATATGGGTTAGGAGGTTTGTTTTACTCCTGTAAATGGAGGGAGGAATGTCTGCCCCACCAAAGAATATAATGCCGTCAGATTTCTGAAAGATATTTTTAAAATCCTCAGTGCAGGAATTTTTTTGAAAAAGAATATCTTTATTGAGCTCGCCTGAGACTTGATGAAACTTGAACCATTCCATATTGTTTTCTTTAATGAATTCTTTTGATTCCTCGAGGTTGGTCCTCTCCTTTTGGTGGTAAACGCCGATGACTATCAGGTTTTCTTGCGGAAAAAGGCTCTGTTTCCTGAGCTCGACAAGAGATTTGATAGATCCGATAGAAGGATAGAGAATTGCTAGCCGTACTTCTTTGAAGGTCGGTTCTGCTTTATCAAAGTATCTATCTGAGGATTGGGAAAAAAGCGTTCCTCCGGAAAACAAGAAGAGGATGAATAGAATGAAAAGACGTTTTTTTGAGAAAATCAATTTCATCTTAGATTCTCCTTTACTTTGATTAGGATTTTCTTCATAAATTTTGGTTTGAATTATAGATTTCTTTTCCTGTATTAGCAATACTTTCTATAAAAAAAGGGGACAGGCTACTTTTTCAGGAGTAAGGAAGATGACAGTTTCTACTAATAGAGAGCTCACAAAGAAAAAGTAGCCTGTCCCCTTTCTTCCGCATTTTCTCCTGCATCTCTTTGTGTCCTATAACTATAAATATTATAATAGAATATCCGTAGAACTATTTTAACTGCAGAAACTCCAGGAGAAAGAATCATGCGCCAGCCAAAAAAGAACGAAGAAGGTGGAATGTTCGAACTGAAATTTTATTCCGGCTACAAGGGAAAGGAAATTCCGAAGGCGGTCATAATCGGCAACCGCGAATTCAATATTGAAGAGATTATTTCGAGAAAGAGAGTTCTAGACCAGAAATCTGGAAGGAGGTTTGAAGTTTACAAGTGCAAGATGGAAGGTGAGATAGTCGAGATCAAAGTGTATGAATCAGGAGAATGGGAAATTTCATTCTTATAAAAGATGTTGTTATTTATGAGGTAGCTATTTATTTTTAAATTAGCTTCGGAATCCTGCAACTTACATCTTATAGTTATTCCTTGATTTCACTTGTTGTGTCATATTTCAATTTTTTTAAAATGCAAAACCTTTTTGCCCTTTTTTTCGTTTACTTAAGTGAAATTATGAATCAGTAGGTAAGATGATAAGAAATTCAGATAACTCAGGATAGAAACAATGATAAAAAAGGCAGGATTAATTCTGATTTTTTCCTTCAGTCTTTTTCTCTTGCCTCAATTCTCCTTTACTTCTTCGCAGGAGATTTTGGAGATTCCAAAGATTTCTCAGCCGCCGAAGATTGATGGAGTTATTGAAAATTCACTCTGGGAAAGAGAGGCCCTAAAAATCGAAGGTTTTCTCCAGCTTACTCCTAAAGAAAAGGGAACGCCTACTGAAAAAACCGTAGCTTATATCGGCTATGATAAGAAATGTTTTTATTTCGCTTTTCGCTGTTATGATTCTGACCCGAAGAAATTAAGAGCGACCATAACCAATCGCGACAACATCATTGATGATGATTGGATCGCTGTTTTTATAGACACTTTTAACGAGAAGCGCCGGGCTTTTTCATTTTTTATCAATCCTCGAGGTATTCAGATGGATATGATGCGAGTTGAAGAAGGCGGAAGCGATAATATGGACGAGAGTTGGGATACAGTTTTCCGTTCGGACGGAAAGATTGATAAAGAAGGCTATACTGTGGAGATGGCAATTCCGTTCAAGAGCATTCGATTCCCTGATAAAGAGAGTAAGGTCTGGGGAGTTATGCTCGGCAGGACCATTGCCCGTAAAGGAGAGATTGTTATCTGGCCTCCGGTATCAAAATCGATACCCGGTTTGCTTACTCAGGAAAGAGAGATCATGATTCAGGGGAAGGTGGAGAAAGGGAAAAACTTCGAGCTCATGCCTATATTCACTTCGCTCAAAAATAAAGATGAAAAAGCAGATCTTCAGCCTGGGATGAATTTCAAATGGGGGATTAGCTCTGATTTGACCCTTGATCTTACCCTCAATCCTGATTTTAGCCACATCGAGGCGGATGCACCTCAGATTGACATAAACCAGAGGTTTGCTCTCTACTATTCTGAAAAAAGACCCTTTTTCCTGGAAGGGATGGAAATCTTTCGCTTTCCTGAAATCGATATGGTCTATACCCGAAGAATCATCGACCCTGCTGGCGGAGCAAAGCTAACTGGGAAAGTGGGGCGCTTCACATACGGCATTCTCTCTGCTTATGATACCAATCCCACAGAAAGCCTTTGGGAAGTCCATAATGGAGGAGAAAGCCGGGATGATAATGCGCTCTTTAATATCTTCCGCATCAAGACCGACGTTTTTAAAGAGTCTTATCTAGGGTTTTGTCTGGCCGATAAAGAGATTGATGGCTCTTACAACAGGGTTTTAGGCGTTGATGGACAGTTCAGGTTCAAAGATAAATTCTTTTTCTCTTTTCAGGCAATAGGTTCCAAAACAAGGTTTGATGACGAGGAAACAGGTGTCGTTCCGGCCCTTTATGCTGACTTCTCTTACTTCTCCAAACACCTGGGCGGAGGATTTTACTGGATTTCGATTCATCCAGATTTTGAGGCCTCTTCTGGTTATATTAACCGGGTGGATTACAGAACTTTGGGTGCCTACACAAGCCTCCGCACTTATCCTGAGAAAAAATACCTGAATCAAGTCTCACTCGGGCTCAGTGCAGGACAAAGGTATGCTTATTTTGAGGAGCTTTTGACTGATCGCTGGTCTAGGGCTAATCTTCACCTAAGGTTCACTGAATTCAGCATGATGGATATTACCTTCCAGAATTCCATGGAAAGGTACGAAGGGATCGATTTCAATAAGAATTCTTTTGCCGTTGAGGGCGAGAATAACCTGATTAGCTGGGTTCCATTCGGTTTTTATTTCAGGACAGGCAACAGCATCTTTTATGATCCCGATGATCCTTTTCTTGGATGGAGTAATACTTACGGACTCTATTTCAATGTTAAACCTAATAAAAGGCTTCAGATGTCAATAGATTTCAGTAAACAAACCTTCTGGAAGGAGAGAGGAGGAGAGCAGATCTATGATTTCAACGCCGTGCGCCAGAGAACAACATACCAGCTTTCCAAAACCCTCTCCCTGAGGGCTATCGTTGATTACTACCACGAAGATAATGAAATTTACGGTAGCTTCCTGGTAAGCTGGATCCTGAGACCGGGAACTGTGTTCTTCTTTGGTGTTGATAGTAATTACTTGAAGGGGGGATCAGGCAGGTATGGCCAGGACAACTATAGCATCTTCATAAAATTCTCCTACTGGTGGAGAATCTAATCCCGTCTATTTTATTCGTTCAGTCTATTCTGTCTGTTTAGTCTTATCCATTATTTCTGTTAACACGTCTGTAGGATAATGCATTTGTCTCGCTCGCTGTGTTGGGTATAATAGAAACATGAGCTTGGATTTTCTGAAAGAAACAGACGAATTCAAAAGGCTTCTTAGAGCCATAAACCAGGGAGAGAAAGGTCTGAAAGTCACAGGACTTGTCGAAGCTTCCAAGCCCTATTTTCTCTCGACCTTGTCCCTGGAATCCAAGAAAAGAATTGTTTTTATCCGGCCGTCTTCATTTCCTCATTCCGAGATCGAAGAACAGTGCCAGTTTTATCTATCCCAGCTTTCCTCTGATCTAAGCATTAGCTCTCTGCCTTCTCTCTCAGAAAATCCTTACCTGGAGATTTTTCCATCTCTCGATTCAATCTCCTCGAGAATGAGGTTTTTCTATGATTTAATCCATAATTCATCTTCCCTGGTTGTGACCCATATCTTCGGCTTGCTCAAGCCTTTCCCCAATCCCCAAAATCTCAAACGGCTCTTTCTGAATTTAGAGAAGGGAGAGGTTTTTGACCGCGACCAAATTCTGAATATACTGGATGAGTACGGATATACTCGGGAGGATTTAATTAATTCTCATGGAGAATATGCCTGGCGCGGCGGAATCGTGGATGTCTTTTCTCCCTGGAGGCCTCTTCCTTATCGAATAGAGTTTAGTGGCGATGAGATCGCATCAATTCGAGAGTTTGATCCTTCCTCGCAGCGTTCAGTAAGCAAAATTGAGCGTATTTGCCTCCCCTCTCTCAGGGAGTTTCCAAGTTCGCCTCAATTTCTCCAGGAATGGGAGGAAAAGATTAGAGGCAGAGAGGAAATCCGCCATTTGAAAGATACAGAGGAAAAGATAGGTCGGGTGAAACGGGGAGATTTCTTTCCTTCTTTCTTCTATCTTTCTCTTCTTCACAAAGAGCATTTTGTCCCTTTTAATCATTATATAAGAAATTCTCTGTTTATTATTGATGATATTGATGAAGTGGAAGAAGAATGGAAGCAGGCCTTCAAGGATTTAAGCGAGCAATACGCCGAGCTTAAAAATAGTGGAAAGCTTTGTCTTCCTCCAGAGGAAATTTACCCACCTCTACTCTGGGAACAAATAAAAAACGAAGCGATTCATTGGCAAGAGCTCGCTCCAAAGCGAGGAAGGAAAACATTCTCCTTTTCCTTCCAATCTGTTCCCGAGTTCAAAAACAAGATTCCTTTCTTTCTCCAATATATGAAAAAGTTGCAGGAAGAAAGAGAGAGATGCTTCATCTATTTTTCGAGCACGGCTGTACGCAAGAAAATGGCCACCCTTCTCTCTCAGAGTGAAATTCTGCATTGTGAATCGTCTACGTCTTTTGCTTTCCCTGAGGATGGAGCAGTTGTGCTTCTGGTAGGGAACCTTCATCATGGATTCAGCTATCCCCAAGAAAAAATAGCTTTTTTTTCTGAAAAAGATATTTTCACAGAAGAAAAGGTTATCGTTTCTCGTCTTCCAACAAAGCCCTTTCTTTCCCATTTTCGTGACCTCAAAGGGGGAGATTATGTTGTTCACGCAGATTACGGAATAGGGCTTTTCATGGGGTTGATGAAGATGGAGATTGAAAGAAAAAACCGTGAATTCATCGAGATAATCTATAAAGATGAAGATAAGCTCTTTGTGCCCGTCGAAGACCTCAATCTTGTTCAAAAATATTCAAGAGTCGGTTCGAGTATGCCTCTTCTCAATAAATTGGGAAGTCCTTCCTGGGAAAGGACTAAAGCTAGGACAAAAAAGGCCATAGAGAAAATGGCCAAAGAGCTGTTGCATCTCTATGCTCAAAGGAAGGCTATGAAGGGGTATAGCTTCAGCCATGGAGGTGACTGGCAGTCTGAGTTTGAGAGAACATTTGAATATGAGGAAACAGAAGATCAACTGAGAGCAATCAAAGAGATTATGAGTGACATGGAGATAGAGTTTCCAATGGATCGACTCCTTTGCGGGGATGTGGGATACGGCAAAACTGAAGTGGCGATGAGGGCTTCCTTCAAGGCTGTGATGGACGGGAAGCAGGTGGCTGTTCTTTGCCCTACTACTGTTCTTGCCAGCCAGCATCTGAAGACTTTCAGGAACAGGATGGTTCTCTTTCCCCTCAGGGTTGAAAGCCTTACCCGGCTCCAGACAAAAGGCCAACAAAAGAAGATTGTTGAAGATTTAAAAAAAGGATTAATCGATATTGTAATCGGGACTCATCGGCTTCTCTCCAAGGATGTTCAATTCCGCGATTTAGGTATTCTAATCATAGATGAAGAACAGAGATTTGGGGTAAGTCACAAGGAAAGAATAAAAAAGATGAAAACCGATATCGATGTTTTAACCCTGAGTGCAACCCCTATTCCAAGGACCTTGAATTTATCTCTAACTTCCCTTAGAGATATGAGCCTCATCGAGACACCCCCCAAGGACAGATTGGCCATCCATACGGTTGTGACCCCCTTCAGTCCCAAGCTTATTGCCTCTGCTGTAAAAACGGAATTAGCGCGGAGGGGTCAGGTTTACTTTATACACAACAGGATTGAAGACATTGATAAAGTTGCCAGGATGATAGAGAAATATGTGCCCCAAGCAAGAGTTGCGGTAGTCCATGGAAAGATGCCAAGCGCGACGCTTGAGAAAAAGATGATTGATTTTATCAACCAGAAATTCAATGTGCTGGTTTCAACCACAATTATCGAGAATGGAATAGATATCCCTCTTGTTAATACCCTTATTGTAGAGCGGGCAGACCTTTTTGGGTTGGCCCAGCTTTATCAGCTTCGCGGCAGAGTGGGCCGTTCCTCCCGCCAAGCTGTCGCCTATTTTCTAGTTCCTCCGTTTACAGAGCTGACTAATTTGGCCAAGGAGCGCTTAAGAGCGCTTCAAGAATTTACTGAGCTGGGATCAGGATTTCGTTTAGCTGCTAAAGATTTGGAGATAAGAGGAGCCGGGAATTTTTTAGGTTCCGAGCAGCATGGATATATGGAGGCAGTTGGGTTTGATTATTATATGCATCTTTTAGAGAAGACAATTAAGGAACTCAAAGGAGAAGCGATAGAAGAAGTTAAAAGCGAGATCAACTTAAAAGTGGATATCCGGATCCCAGAGGATTATCTTCCCCAGATAAACCTGAGACTTAACCTTTATAAACGAATTTCTTCTGTGGATGATTTAAGTAAAATTGAAAAAATAAAAGAAGAAATAGAAGATAGATACGGTCCTCTTCCCTCAAGTGTAGAAAATCTCCTTCGCTACGGTATAATCAAACACCTGGCTCAAAAGGCAAAGATCAATGCTATCGACCGTATAGGGGAAAAAATAATATTTAAAATTTTCCCAACATCATCTGCAGACATAGCCCGACTGACCAAGATAATGGAAAAATATTCAGGGACAATCACTCCTCAGGGTGTGATGAGCCTATCCATTCCTCCCCGGAAAGAGGCCGAAGTTATGGGTGAAACGATATCCATCTTGAAGGAGTTATCTTTATATAATATAATAAATTAAGCGTAAGAAAGATGAGGTTACTCAAGCAGAAACGTAGCTTATTTTTCCTTTTCCTAGCAGGGATTTTCATTTTTCTTTTTGCGAATTGCGGAGAGAAGAATGAACAGGAAAGTTCTTTCAGCGTTAGCCTTGAGGACCCGCAAAAAAAGAGCTACATCATCATTGAAATTGAAGATACTACCTATCTTAATTCTGACTTTGAAAAGTATGTTCGCGGGACTTTTGGGAATGACCAGAAGGCATTGACTCCTGTTTCTCTAAGTCGCCTTCTCGATAAGTTTATCGAGGAGAAGCTTGTTTTGAAATCAGCCACTAATCAGAATATATCTTTGAGCTGGGAGGAGAAACAAGATTATTTGGCAAAATTATCGGCCGAACTTAAGTCTGAAGGCAGCGACGTTTCTGTAGAAGATATGGATACCGAGATTTTGTTTGATAGATTATTGATAGAAAAATATACTTATGTGCTTGTGAAGGACATCGAAGTCAAAGACGAAGAAATAAAGGAGTATTATAATCTTCATAAAAGAGAATTTTTGCGGCCCCAGAGAGTTGAGGCCAGCCAGATACTGTTGGAAACTGAGGATAGGGCCATCGAAGTCATGGAAAGAGTGAAGAATGTATCTGAGGAAGATTTCAGAAAGATTGCCGAGGCAGAGTCAATTGGTCTAGAAGCTGTTAAAGGAGGGAAGATGGGCGTGTTTGAAATGGGCCAGCTTCCCTTTGAAATGGAACAAGTGCTATTTTCCCTTGAAGAAGGAGAGTTAAGCCCAGTGGTGGAATCTTCTTATGGCTATCACATTTTCAGAGTGGATAGAAGATTTGAGCCGGAATTGATTTCTGAAGAAGAAGCTTTGCCAAGCATAAAAGCAAAAATCTTGGATCTTAAAATAAATTATAGAGTTTCTTCGCACATGGAGTATTTGAAAAACAATATAGAATGGAGTTTCTATCCCATGAATCTCTCTTTTCCTTATCAAAGGGATAACATATGAAGAAAAGAAGTGCCATCCTAGCTTTTCTCCTAGTATTTTTTGGGGGATTGTTTCTTTTCGGCCAAGAAGTCATCGAAGAAATTGTAGCTGTCGTGAACGATGACATTATTACCCTCTCTCAATTTAAAGCAGAGCATGAAGATTTTTACCGGGCTCTTAGCGCTCAATATAAAGGAGAAGAGTTTGGAAAGGTGTATGCTGCCATGAAAGAAAATCTTCTGGATAAAATGATAACAGATCTTCTGCTCTTGCAGGAAGCCGAGAAAATGGAGGGGATTAATCCAGATGAACAACTGAGATTATGGCTGGAAAACTTAAAAAAAGAGAATAACATAAATTCGGATGCGGAACTGATCCGGGCTCTCCAACAGCAAGGCATTGATTTTGAAGAATGGAAGAAAAGGATGAGAGAGAATATGATGAGGGAAGCTGTTATTTATTCAGAAGTCCGTGGAAATATTGTCGTCGACGATTCAGAAATCGTTAATTATTATAAGCTTCATCCAGAGGAGTTCACAGAGCTCCCAGAATATAAACTGAGAGCTATCTATCTTTCAGCTGAGGGAGGAAACGAGGAAGACCTCGAGGCTAAAAAGAGAGAAATCAGCGAGAAAATCTCCTCTGGAGAGGACATGGGCTCTTTAGCCGGCGAGTATTCTGAGGGGCCAGAGAAGGATAATCAAGGAGAGCTGGGAAGTTTTAAAAAAGGTGAGTTAGAAAAAGACCTGGAACAAGCTGTGGAGAAGCTGAACGTGGGGGAGATGACTCCCTGGCTGAAGGTTCAAGCGGGCTGGTTCCTACTGAAATTAGAAGAAAGAAAAGAAAGTCGCCTTAAATCCTTTGAGGAAGCCAGGAAAGAAATAGAAGAGAAGTTTTTTAATGAGAAAAGCCAAAAAAAACTAGAAGCATTTTTAAAAGAGCTCAAAGAGAAGAGCCATATAAAGATTCTTATACCCAATCCTCTCGATCATATTTAGAACTCCTGTAGGGTCTAAATTCATCAAACCAACCTCATTTTTATTGTAGGGGTTTGATTCATCAAATCCGCACTTTTTGTTTTGTATGGATTTGGTTTTTCTTGCATGGGGGCTTGATTTATTGTAAGGATTTGATTCATCAAGCCCGCATAAAAAAAGGGGGGCAGGCTCCTTCTTTTGTAGAATAAAATAAGTTCCCCTCTTTTCTTAAAAATGGAATAAAAAGGGATAGCTTACCTAGATAAAATAGCCGATCCCCTTTTAGGGGATGAAGATCGCTGCGGCAACGGCCGTCGTCCAGAGATCTTTTTTCCCTTTCGCAGTCTGGGTGATATGTTTGGTTCTGACTACTATGTTATCAGATAGTTTATAAATATTTTTTTCTTCGTTCCAGATTTGACTAGTATCGAAGTTCACACCGAGGGTAGTGGCCAGCATGTACGCCGCTAAATCCTCTGCATACTGACCTGCTTCCTTCTCGTTTTGGCCAAAGCTGTGATGTTCGGAAAGATAGCCGTAATGATTAGGAGCATTAGGAATGGCCAATCCTACCGACGCTTGTATCAAGCGGTGGGCTTCATTTGTTGTACATTCGCTCATAACCAAAAAAACAATTTGTCCGGGCTTAAGCAACTTCAATCCCTCCTCTTTTGAGCAAAGTTTGCAGCGAGGAGGGAAGATACTTGAAGTTTTAACAAGGTTAAAAGGAGCGATCGAGGCTTCTCTAAGAGCTTGCTCAAAACTGGCTAATTTTTCCTTATGCTGTCCTTTTCCTTTGGTTAAAAATACCCTTGATGGAATGACTGTGCTCATGAGTTACAGTTCCTTTCCTGACAATATTTCTTTATGAAGCTTATTCAAGTTGGAAGTATTAATAAGACGTTAGCTTCTCTTCTTTCTTTGGGGGATAAGGCTCTGGTTCTTTAAAATCTATTTTCCGAGAAACCTCCCACTCTCCCAGGAGAGTAAACCGGGATCCTTTTGACCGAACAAAGAGTTTGACTAAAGCGGTCTTCCAATGCGGACTGTTCCTGAAATGGTTAATGGATTTCCCTTCAACTCCCAGGCGGCTTTTCAAAAGGATGGTATCACTCGTTTCTCCGGGAGGAATAGATCCTTCGGGAAGGCCAGGCAGGAAGCCTTCTCCCAAGGTTTTAGTATCATCCATGAACCTGAAAACGGCTTCAAAACTTATATACCGAATTGTTTCTTCAGTGAGGTTTTTTACGCGGAAAGAAATAGCCGGAACAAGTGTTAATTTTGAAGGCCAGGGTTGATAGTATTTTTTTACCCACTTTGTCTCTACATCCACTATTTCCATAGATGCTTTAAGCTCTTCCGGGGATGGTGCTCTAGTACATCCATTCTGAATAAAGGCTGAAACGAATATTGCTATGATAAGAGTTCTGAACAACAGCGCTTTTTTCATCTCGCTCTCCTTTGTTTCATTTTTTAATATAATTGAGGACGGGAAATTATTCAATCTTTTTAATTGGAGTCAAACTTTGTCATCATATTGAGAGGCGGACTGCATTTTGTTTATGAACATCACTTCATGATAAAGTCTGAGCTCACCTTTGGATAAAGCCTGACTCCGCAAGCTTGCAAAAATTGAATTTTAAGGTAGCATATTAAAATAAATTGTCCTTTATGGAAGGAAAGAAAAAAAATAAAGTTTCAAAATCATGAATTCAGCGAGATGAAAGTAAAAATCCTTCGTCTAAACCTATACTTTGGCCTTTTTGGCCTCATGTTTTCAGCATTTCTCCTTGCTCTTAATGTGTCGTTTATGAAAACTTGGTTCTTTTGCTGTTCCTGGTGGTCCTTTATTCTTGTAATGGACAGCTTAAACTTTAGGAGAAGAAAAGCCTCGCCTCTTTCTGATTCTGTGAAGAATTTTCTTTTTTCTGCTTTCATTTCTGTTCTCGTCTGGCTTGCTTTTGAGCTTTTTAATTTGAGAGTGAAAAACTGGACCTATCACAATCTACCCTCAAGCATATTTGAAAGATGGCTTGGCTATTTTGTGGCTTATGCTTCTGTCATTCCGGCAATGAATGAGATATCTCTGTTTGCTCAAAGCTTCTTATCTAAAAAGAGGCTTGCCTTGTTTAGAATAAGAGGGACACCGGCGCTTCTTAAATCGTGGTTTTTTTCAGGAATAATATCGATTATATTAGTCATTATTTGGCCTCGTCTTTTTTTCCCTTTTGTCTGGCTGTGTTTTATTTTGATGCTTGAGCCCTTAAATTTTTGGCTGAAAAATGAAACTTTATTGAAGGACTTGGAGAAAAGGGATTGGACCCGATTCTGGAGCTGGTTATTGGCTGGCCTTGTGGCCGGTTTCTTGTGGGAATTCTGGAATTTTTGGGCAGGATCTCACTGGGAATACACTATTCCCTATATTAATTTTTGGAGAGTATTCCAAATGCCCGCCTTCGGTTATACAGGTTTCCTTCCTTTTGCTCTTGAGATTTTTGCTCTCTACCAGCTTCTTTTTGCTCTGTATAAGAAATTTCGAAGGAAGGTTGTTTTCAAAAGTATGATTATTACCTTTTTGCTTCTGTTTTACGCTGGCGTCTTTTATCTGATTGATACCTTTACTCTTATTCGTTAACTGCTGGAGTTTGATTTATCTGTGGGCTTTATATTTTCTCCCAGATCTTCTTAATTATTTGGTTAGCTGGGAGGCGAAGACGGGCTCGATATTATATTTCTCCACAAGATGAAAGTTTTCCCTTAAAACTCTTAGAGTTCTTTCTGTTGGATGGCAAATGCCCACAGCTTCCCCTTTTCTCTGGGCCAGGCGAAAAAGCTCGATCATTTTCCCTTTTATATAACCCTCACGATTTTCTCCATCAAGAAAAACGTTGCGATAGGTTGAAGGGATTCCCAGCGCTTGAGCTACATTATAAGCTTTGGACGTGCTGGTAGTGCGACTATCAATAAAAAAAAGATTTCTTTCTCTTAAGGGCCCAAGAATAATGGACATGAGATTCTTGTCGGGCGTTATTTTCGAGCCCATGTGGTTATTTACGCCTGTAACATAGGGAATTTGATCGAGATTGGCCTCCACCGTATTTAATATTCCCTCTTCACTCATTTGGGAGAGGACGATTCCCTCAATGTGGTTTCCTCCCTGGCTATTGACAGACTCGAGCGGAAGATGAAGCATAACTTCTAGCTTGTTTTGGTGAGCAATTCGAGCTATCTCTTTAGCTAAAGGGCTGTAAGGAAGGATAGAAATTGTCAAGGGTTTATTGAGCGAGCATATATCATTGATTGCTCTTAAACTATAACCCATGTCGTCGATAATGATTGCTACTCTGTTCCTGGCTCTTCTTGAAGGAAGTTCTGCTTTTATTTTTTCTTTCTGGCTTGCGAAAAGAATACTCAGTCTTTGCTTTCCTTTCCCTTTGACCTGCCATAGATAATAATTTTTTTCTGCTCCGAGTTGCTCTTCTCTTTCTTGGACAGAAGCACTGACTTTATTGAATTCTTTTTCAAGCATAGATTCCAGCTCTTTGTATTTTTCTAAGGGTAGTTCAATCATAAGATGGAGAACTCCCTTTTTATCCCTGTATTGTTGATTTGAATCATAAGGTATCTTAAGCAAGGTTAAGCTCTTAATGACAATCTGGTCCAGAGCTTCTTGACTGGGCAGAGGTTCTTGACTAGGCGGAGCTTCTTGACTCAATAAAGCTCTCTTTTTTGTTGCAAGAGAAGAAAACAGATAAGATTTTTTTCCATTTTTCCAGCCGATGTAGTCTAAACCGACTGCTGATAAAAGCACCATAAGAAAAAAGATAATAAAAGTGGAAGGAGGAATACGATTGGCCTTTTTTCTTTTTTTAGACCTTCTTTTTTGCATTAATTACATTTTAGGCTGGAGATTAAAGACTTTTTTTAAGATATGTGCTAAAACTTTGGTCTTCCCTGTTTATTTTTATATCAGGCTTAGTTCCTTTTTCCCACAACTTTTCCCCTGACCTAAGGTAGAAGATTCCTGAAGTGAGCAGTAATCCACTCCCGTCATCTAGGATAAAGAAATTTTGTTTGGCCACCAGTCCTAATGTTGGAAGCCCGATGATTTTGGCCCTTTTAAATTCTTTGAGAACTCCAGCTACGGCCTCTGCCGGTCCGATTGTTGCCTGATTTGTCCAGATTACCAAGGGCAGTTTTTTAAGTTCAGCATCGTCTGGGCAGGAAAGAATCTCCTTGGCTCCTCCTTTTGTTTCAAAGAAACCTATATTCGGAGATTTCAAAAAGAGATTGATGAGTTTTCTGGATTCTTCGATCTCCCCTTCGTGACAATTCCTTAAATCCAAAATAAAAGTCCTTTTTTCTGGCTTTAATCTGGGGATGAGTTCCTCTTTTATTTTACTTACGCAGGGAGGATAAAGCTGATGGATCTTCAAAATTCCGCTTGTGCCCTTTGCTTTGGCATAAGAAAATGGCTGTTCAAACAGCAATGTTCTTTCAATATTTACCTCTTTTGTTTCCTCTCCTTTGAATACCCTTAGCATTATGGTTTTTTTATCTCTATCTTTAAGATAGAGATTTGCTTCAGTCATACTCATGGTGAGAGTCGAGCGTCCGTCAAGAGAGCTGATAAAGTCGCCGATTTGGATTCCTTTCTTTTCAGCAGGGGAATTCTCATTAATTCCGATGACCTGAGGAAAAGAACCGTAGCTTTTGTAAAGGACAATTCCTATATCCTTCAGGTTTGCCTCCTTACGCTGGCTATACCTGAGCATGCTCTCCTTGTCTAAGTAGCTGGAGAGAACGTCCAAGGAATCAACCATTCCTTTAAAGGCACCCTTCATTGTTTTGGCCGGGTTGGCTTCTTCAATGTAATCGTTTTTGATCAGTTGGATAACTTTTCCGAGCAGCTCAAAATTCCTGTCGGGAGAAAGTTTTGATAAGAGTCCAGGGAGAAAGCTTTTTTCTAACAAGAAGAAGAGAATGATAAAGCCTAGAACTGCAAAAAGGAGTATTCTTGCTCTTTTTTTGGTCATTTTATCCTTAAACGAGTTTTTGATTTTATCATCTTCATTTCAACCATTGCAAGGGATTAAGGGGCTTTGTCTTGAATCGAATTTCAAAATAAACGGAGTCTCCTTCAAAAGAGCCGATATCACCGACAAGAGCGATTGGGTGTTCAGCTTTAACCATGTCACCCTTTTTGACTAGGATATCTGAGCAATGACCGTAGAGAGTATAGTAGGACATTCCATGATCGATAATGATGAGGTTCCCGTATCCTTGGAAGTAGTCAGCGTAGACGACTTTGCCAGGATGAATAGACCTGACAATCACATAGTTTTTTTTGGGTGAAATTTCGATTCCGTTGTTCATGGTGGTCGTCTTAAATTGAGGATGTCTCTGCTCCCCAAATTCAGTGGTGACTTTTCCCTCGATAGGCCAGGAAAGCTTCCCTTTTTTCTCATAAAGCGGAATTAAATTAATAGGGAAGGAAATTTCTTCTTTAAGTAATTTTTCTATCAATAGTAACAACTGTTGAGCTCTTACTTTTAACTCATCTATAGTCTGAAGATGTAGCTTTTTGTTTTTCTTTATTTCCGTTATAAGAGCTCTGTTCTTTCTTTCCTGAACTTGGAGTTCTTTCCTTTTCTGCTCGGCATTCTTGATTAAGCGCGATGCTTCCTTTTTTTTTGCCTGAAGCTCTTTTTCGGCCCTCTCTAGTTTATTCAAGTTATCCATATAACTCGAGATTATTTTTTCCTGGTACTGAGCTAAGAGAGTCAAATTCTTATTCTCAGAAATGAGAGTTCCTACATTTTCTGCCTGAAGCATAAATTGAAGAAAGTTGAATTTTCCGAATTTATAGGTAGTGATGAGTATTTTCTCTATAGATTGCGTTTCCTCTTCCAGCTTTGCTTCTAGCTCAGGAATGCTTTTGTTCAGTGAGGAAAGCTCACGATTTGCTTTTTCCAATTGGATAGCATAAAGGGAGATTTCTTTTTTGATCAATCCTTTATTAAATCCAATCCTCCCCAGCCGGGAAAGAGTGGTTGATTCCTTTTTTTCTTCTTCTTCTATTTTCATTCTTAACTGCTCTATCTGTTGGGAAATTTTCGCCAAGCGCTCTTGGTATTCGGAAACGTCCTGTTGTCTGTTGCCATCCAGAGAGACAGCTAATATCAGGATGATCGAGATACCGAGGAAGCGGTAAGGTTTCTCAAGCTTTTTCTTGCAGAGCTTCATTTCTAAAATAATACCCTCTACAATCAAGATAATCAAATATAAATCTTATCCTATTGCACATTTATTATTCGTTATCACGCATTTCGGTATAGAGGCTCCCGAAATCTTTTCAAAGATAAAGCATTCAGGAATTTAGATCTCTCGTTTCTTTTCATAAAAATACTTGGTTGTCACTTTTCCGACCAATCCGGCTAAAAGAAGAAGGGACAACAAGTTAGGGAAAGCCATGAAGGCGTTGGCTACGTCTCCTATGTACCAGACGATGTAGCGGTGCGGACCCTGGATGATAGAACCGATGAAAAGCAGGATGATGAAAGCAATCCTGTAAGGATAGATTATCCTGACTCCAAGTATGTATTCCAGGCATTTTTCTCCGTAATAGCACCATCCAAGAAGAGTTGAATAGCCAAAGAGAAAAGAGCATAAAGCAATGATGTATCCACCAAAAGGTATGACAGAGCTAAAGGCATCTGCTGTTAGGGCCGTAGACGTTAGAGCTCTTGGATCGCCATAGGCAGCGGTTTTGAGGTAGCTTCCGGTGATGACAATGGTCAGAGTGGTCAGCGTATTAACGACCAAGGTATCAATAAATGTCCCGGTCATTGCGATGAGCCCGTTTCTAGAGGGATCTTTGGATTTTGAGGCAGACTGGGCAATGCCCGCCGATCCTAAGCCAGATTCGTTGGAAAGCAGTCCTCTCCTGATGCCTTGGCTAATAGCCAGCTTGATAGTTACTCCTACCATGCCTCCTCCCACGGCTTTTACGGAGAAGGCGGATGTAAAGATTGTGGTAAGAGCTGCGGGCAGGTTTGTGATCTTAGCCAGGATGATAATGATGGCTCCTCCGAAATAAAGAATAATCATGGTCGGAACCAGTCTCTCAGATACCAATCCGATTCTCTTAATGCCGCCCAGAATAACTGCTCCTACAATGCCCGTGATAACCAGTCCGCTTATCCAGAAAGGAATCTGGAATTCTCTGTTAAAGACCAGCGCCATTGAGTTGGATTGCATCATGTTCCCTGTGCCTAACAGGCATGCTACTGCACCACAAATAGCAAAAAACATGCCCATGAATTTGGCCAGATGCTCGTTTTTAATGCCATTACGGGCATAGTACATAGGCCCACCGGACATCTCTCCCCGTATGTTCTTAATCCTGAACCTGACTCCTAAAAATCCTTCAGCATACTTTGTGGCCATGCCGAAGATACCGGCTATCCACATCCAAACAGGAGCTCCTGGTCCACCAACAGCGATAGCTGTTGCCACGCCGGCGATATTGCCGTTGCCAACAGTAGCAGCCAGGGCAGTCATCAAAGCTGCATATGGAGAGATATCTCCTTCTTCTTTTTTATCCGGCTTATCCTTTCCCACGGCTCCTCGCAGCGCCATCTTCAGGGAAAGGATGAGCCTCCTAATTTGGATAAGGCGGGTGAGATAGGTCAGCAGGATTCCTGTTCCTAAAAGAAGGGCTATCATCCAGTAACCCCACATGAAATCGCTTGCTTTTGTGATGAAAATGAGTATCTTATCCAGAAGAGAGAGGGAAATCGTGAAGTTAAGCTCCAGTGTTTCTGCTTTATCTTTTATCTCTATCTCTACTCCCTCTTCTCCGAAGGGAGTCAATTCATAAAGGTCCATTTTGATGATGTATTTTCCTGGCTTGAGATCGCGGTATATAAAATTTCCCTCAAGATCAAGAGCGGTTTCGGAAAAATATTCCTCTTCCAGGGGCTTGAGAAGAACAATCCCTTCAGTGAACGGCTCTCCTTTAGGAGAAAGGATAACCTTGCCCTTGATATCAGCTGCCTTTAGGGTTTGAAGACTCACCAGACACAGAAAGAAGAATATGATGGCTAAAGTTTTTTTCTTCATTATTGGCATCCTTTATCCAGAAACAATTTTCCTGATGAAGATAAGAATAAAAATTATAGCTAGAGGTGAGAGAAATTTGAGAGAAAATATCCAGAGAGGTCTTATCCTGAATTTGGGATTTCCAGAAAAGACTTCCTGGATTGCGTTCTTAACGCCCCAAACGTATCCGACAAACAAACATATCAACAAGGCGCCAACAGCCAAGGAGATATTGCCGAAGATAAAATCAAACTTGCCAAAGAAATCTATCTTGGTGAAAAATTTCATTCCCCCGAAGGAAAGAGCGGATGGCACTCCGATTACAAAGGAGAGAGCTCCTACTGCCAGGGCTGCTTTTTTTCTCGTCCATTCCCGCTCATCAACTAGATAAGCCACCGGAACTTCAAGGAGAGATATGGTCGAAGTTAAAGCTGCCACGGATAAAAGTGTAAAAAAGAGAAGCGCAAAAATATAACCGCCCGGTATTTGGGAAAAGATGATAGGAAAAATCTGGAAAACAAGGCCAAAACCTCCAACATCGCCAGGCTGGCCGGAAAAAGCAAGGGTGGGAAAGATTATCAACCCTGCCAGAAAGGCGACAAGAGTATCCGAGAAAGTAACCCATCCTGCCGAGGAGACAAGATTATCGGATTTAGAGATATAGCTGCCGTAGGTGATCATTGTTCCCATACCTAAGCTTAAAGAAAAGAAAGCCTGACCCAAGGCAAATAGAATGACTGTGCCGCTGAGCTTGGAGAAGTCTGGTTTGAGATAATAGGTCACACCCGTGGAGGCCGCGGGAAGCGTTAAAGCTCTCACAGCAAGAAAAATTATAAGCAAAAAAAGGATGGGCATCAGAATCCTGGTCCATCTTTCTATTCCTTTTTTAACCCCTTTTGAAATTATATAAGTAGTAATTCCGATGAACAGGAAAAGTAAAAAGATAACTTGAAGAGGATTAGAGGTAAATTCTGTGTATATTTTTTCAGTTAATTGACTTGTTACATCTCCGCTGAAAGCCCCAGAAGCACTCTTGACAATGTAGCCTATTGTCCATCCTGCTACAACAGAGTAGTAAGAGAGAATGCAAACACCTGTTATTACTCCCAGGTAGCCGATAAATTTCCAGGGCGAGCGGGGTTTTATATATCCGATGGCTCCGACAGGATTTTTCTGAGTGTGACGTCCTATGGTCAATTCTGCCAGCATCACCGTGAACCCGATTAGAGTAACAGCTAGGATATAGACCAGGACAAAAACTGCTCCTCCGTTCTGACTTACCATTGTCGGGAATCGCCAGATGTTGCCCAAACCTATAGCCGAACCTGTCGCTGCGAAAATGAAAGCGATTTTGGATCCCCAAGTTCCTCTCTTGATCGTTTCCTGGCCGTCCATTTTAGTCTCCTGCATGAAGACAAGAAAAGAGATTTTAATTTTTCCCGTATCTTTTACCATAATCATTGGATATTGTAAAAGAAATTATTGTATGGGGTAAGCATCTCCATTTCTGTTATTAGAAAAGGTTTTGGGAAATAGCCTAGCTCCCTTCAGATTTTTAGTGCCATTCTCCATTCGCTCTTTTATTTTATTATATGAGATTACTAGCCTGTTCCGAGCAAAGCGAAGGAATCTTCTTCGCTCCTCGCAACGCTCCGCTCAAACATACTCGCTGCCCGACTCTCAGAAAAAAATGGGGCCTGGCCCCATTTTTCCTTGGTTCCGGGGTCAGACTTTATCATGAAGTAATGTTCATAGATAAAATGTAGTCCGATTAGCAACATGAGGACAAAGTCTGACCCCAAGAGGAGAGCGAAGCCTTGATCCGAGTTGCTTTTGACTCGCTGGGGCAAAAGCAACGTGTTTTTGAGCCATACAGCCTGAGCCTTTCTTCAATGGTCGCTGCAGCTATTTCCCAAAACCTATGCCTTACCAATGGGTTATAACGGATGTGGAGATGCTTCCGTATCTGGGAGTTTTTTCTTAAACCATAAATTAAGTTATTGCCTATTTAATCCTCTCTCGCTAAAATTAGAAGCTGTCTGGAGAAAGGAGGTAGGTTAAATGCCGGCAATTGAGATAAAGCCCGATGTTTACTGGATAGGAGTGAACGACCGAACCACTGACCTTTTCGAGGGAATATGGCCTATTACCAAGGAAGGTGTTTCTTACAATTCATATCTCATAGATGATGAGAAGAAAGCGATCATCGATCTGACAAAATCAATTAAGGGAGATGAATACCTTGATCAAATCGACGAAGTCACGGATATTTCGCAGGTTGATTATGTAGTCGTCAACCATATGGAGCCCGATCACTCTGGTCTTATAAGGACGTTGAGAAGGATTGCTCCTCAGGTCACTTTGCTGGGTTCAGCGAAAACAAAGGATATGCTGGAGAGTTTCTTTTCCATAAAAGAGAACGTTCGGGTTGTCAACGATGGAGACGCTCTTTCTCTGGGCAAAAGAACTTTGAAGTTCTTGGCAACGCCCTTTCTTCATTGGCCTGAAACTATGATGACCTACGAGGTCTCTCACAGGATTCTTTTTCCTTGTGATGCTTTTGGTGGATATGGTGCTATCCGAGGGGCAATTTTTGATGATGAATGCAAAGACTTTGGTTTTTATGAGAAGGAATCTCTCCGCTATTACGTTAATATCGTGGCCAATTTTAGTGCGAGGGTTTTGGGAGCTATCGAAAAATTAGCTGATCTTCCCATTGACGTTATTGCTCCATCTCATGGTCTAATCTGGCGCAAGAATCCTTCTCTTATAGTCAATCTATACAAGAAGTGGGCGGAGTATGCCGTTGGAAAAGCTGAGCCCGGCATAACCCTAATTTATGGCTCAATGTACGGCTTTACAGAATCTATGATGAATGCGGTGGCTCAAGGAATATCTCGGGAAGATGTTCCTCTTGAAATCTTTGATGCCTCCCGAACTCATGTGAGCTACATTCTCCCTTCCCTCTGGACAAAAGTAGGGATCATGATAGGAGCCCCCACCTACGAAGTATCCCTCTTTCCTCCAGTTCAAGAAGTTTTAAACATGGCTGCTCATAAGCACATAAAAAACAAGAAAGTGGCTTATTTTGGAAGCTACGGATGGAGCGGTGGAGCGAGAAAAAACTTGGAAAAAATTATAGAACCACTTAAGTGGGAGCTTGCTGATATGCTGGAATTTAAAGGATGTCCTACAGAGGAAGATTTGAAGAAGGGCGAGGAATTTGGAAGACATTTTGCTAAGTTGATAAAAAAAGAAGCATAATAAGCATCCAATTTCTTTTTTTACTTCTTCTTTTAAAGTTGAAGAGAAATATGTTAAGATACGAATGGCATATTTTCCTGGGGGAACAAAATGGCCAAGACCGATTGGAAAGACGAGTTAGCGAGTCTTTTAGATGATCTCAGAGTTATCGATGAATGCAAGGTTGAGGCTCCCGAGAAATTTAATCAATTTTGTGAGTTCATTGCCGAGTCTTCCTTTGAAGGTTTGTCTGAAGAGTTGAGAAGCTATGGGATAAAATCCAAAATCCGAAGGGAGAAAGGGAAATCGATAGCTTTTGAGGTAAATTTTCCTCAATCGAGGGTAGATAATTTCCACTACGTTATACGCCTTCCCAACAACGCCGTGGATCTCAAATTAAGACTGCTTATCAGAGGAAGGAAAGATAAGAAGAGTCAGATTGAGGAAAAGGAAGTGCCTTTCATGGAACATATCAAGCCCTCAGATGTCCTGAAGTTGCCCAAAGAAGAACTCATCCTGGATGTGATTAAACAATATAAAAAATTCATTTCTGAGGCTTTAATCTATCCTGGATAATTCAGGGGCTTGATTCAAAAATCCCTTCTTTTTAATGTAGAGTTTTGATTTGCTGTAGGGATTTGATTTCTCATAGGTTTTGATTCATCAAACCCACCTTATTAGTACAAAATCAAATTAAAAATTTTTTTATTGTAGGAGGGAGATATCTTGTAGAGGCTTGATTTATCAAGCCCACCTCTCAATGTAGGGATTTGATTTATTGTAGGGGCTTGATTTATCAAGCCCACAGATTTTATCACATGAAAAAAAGAGACGTTTGATAAATCATACCGCTACATCATAAAAGGATTGAAATAGAAGGATAGATTTGTTAATTTTTGTTTCTTTTAAATGAGAAAGAAAAAATTAGCTCCGGGTATACTCTCCATTCAATTACTGGTTTTAATGTCTTATTCTTCCATTGCCATGCTGATTCTGCTTTCGCTTTATTTTAAGCATTTAGGTGGGAGCCCGAGGCAAATTGGCTTTCTACTGGGGATTTTTTCCTTGTCTGCTTTTTTATCTCGCCCATTTGTTGGTTGGCTTCTGAGCAGGTACAATCCTAGAAAAGTAGTCGTGGCAGGGCTCATTCTTGTCCTGATCATGACAACCATGTACCTCTTCATCCGGGAACTAAATTGGTTTGTCGTATTCATAAGGGTTTTTCATGGTGTTGGCTTTTCCGTCTTTATTCTGGCAGCTTTATTGATCGCTGTTTTGATAACTCGTGAGGAGGAGAGGGCTTATGCTATTGGAGTCGTGTCCACTGGTTTTATGCTTCCTCTGCTGATTGTTCCCTTTATGGGAGAGGGAATTATCGAAAGGTTTGGCTTCTTTTTCTTTTTTCTCTGTGCTATTTTCCTGGCTGCGATTCCGCTTTTGTATAGCCTCTTTTGGAGAGTCAAGCTTCCTCGATTTCCTGAAGACTCAGAAGTCAAAAGCGTTAGCTTTCTTCGTCTTTTAAGACAGAAAAGAATTTGTTTGATTTTTTTTCTTACCCTGATCTTTGAGATTGGGCTTAGCTCTAGCTTGAGTTTTGTTCCTCTTCTTGCTCACGGAGAATCTCTGATGTGGGCTGGCTATTATTATACTTTCCTGAGCTTGACTGCTGTGTTTATGCGGCTTTATGGTGGAAAACGATTTATTTTTTGGGGTAACCCGAAATTGCTTCTTCCTGCTTTTTATTTTATTTCCGGAGGAGGTATCTTAATCTATTTTGCTTCCAATAATATTCTCCTCGGACTATCTGGTATTATTTGGGGCATCGGAGTTGGGATTCTTTACCCTCATCTAACGGCTCTCGTTGTCCAGGGAGTTGCCTCTCGAGAACAGGGGAAAGTTTTGAGTCTTTTTGCATCTTCCGTAGATCTAGGTTTCGCCCTCGGTCCTTTATTGTTCGGTTGGATCTCCCAGTACTCCGGGCTAAGAGAGACCTTTATTATTTTTGCTCTCTTTATTTTTCTTTCCTCGTCTGTCCTGATTTTGTGGGGTAAATCCTCTCTGTTTAAAAAAGACTAAAAAAAGGGGACAAAAAAAGGGGACAGGCTGCTTTTTTCATAACGTAGGAGTTAGATCTATCAAACCATAATAGAGACGATACCAGCAGTAGTCATAAAAGAAAAGAGCCTGTACCCTTTTTTTGCACTTTTTTGCATTTTGCAAAATAGGAAAACAGAAACGACAGAAGGGGGCTGAATCAGAAACGCCAGATAAGACGCAATTTCTCCCGCTTATCCAGGCGAGTTATTCCTTCATTCTTTGCCGACTCTACAGCCTCGTTATATTCCCCTTGAGTTATTCTTCTGCCTAAAGGAGAGTTAGGAGAGATTTTACCGCAGGGATAAAACTGGTCCATTATGTTAACATAGGTGTTCTTCGAGATTTCCTGAGCCAGGAAATGCATCACCCCTTTTGTTCCAGCCAATCCCTGAGGAAGGACAAGGTGTCTCACCAAAAGCCCTCTAAGTGCTATTCCTCTCTCATCCAAGAGGAGATCTCCTACTTGACGATGCATTTCCTTAAAGGCAAGCTTTGCCATCTCAGGATAGTCAGATGCTTGTGAGTATTCTTCGGCTACCTTGCCATCAGCATATTTGAAATCAGGCATATAAATATCAAAGACTCCGTCCAATAGCTTCAGAGTCTCGACAGAGTCATAACCTCCAGTGTTATAGACAAGGGGAACCTTAAGTCCCTTTTCCACAGCTACAGGAAGGGCCCTCAGAATTTGAGGAACATAATGAGTGGGAGTAACAAAATTAATGTTGTGGCAGCCCATCATTTGAAGCTCGACCATCATCCCCCCCAATCTTTCAAAGGATATCTCCCTTCCTTCTCCCCCGTGACTTATAGAGTAATTCTGGCAAAAAAGGCATTTTAGGTTGCAGTGAGTCATGAAAATCGTACCCGAGCCATGATGGCCAACGAGAGGCCTTTCTTCTCCGAAGTGGGGAGAGTAGGAAGAGACCTCAGGATGCAATCGTGCGCCGCAGTATTTTTTTTCTCCTTTGACACGGTTCACCCCGCAGTTTCGAGGGCAGAGGCTGCACTTCTCCAGTAATCGGAAGGCCTTCTCAATTTTTTCTGGAAGCATCCCCTCTCGATGCGTCTTGAGATAGGCTGGTTCGAAATTTTCTGGCTGCACGTTCTTCATAAGCAATTATAGCAAATTTGGAGTTATACTTTGTAAATTTTAATTTTTTTGGGTGCTCAATATTTGGTTGTATTTTTTGATTAGAATAATTAAAGTTATCAGAGTCTGATCCCGATGAATGTAAAATTTGGCTCCTTATACAGAAGGATTCCTCGACTGGAACAAATTCCCTTCCTTATCCATGGCTTCGGAATAAGAATATGGGAGGAGGGTGATTATAGAAATAGACCAGAGTGGAAGGATTTTAAGCTCGTCTTCCTTGATCAAATTCACTCTAACATTGTCCAAGTCATAGATAATACTTCCGAAGAGAAACTAAGAGGAGATGCCATGATTACTGGCCTCCCTTTTCTTGTTCTCATCATAAAAACAGCTGATTGCCTCCCTGTTCTTATCGTGGATGAGTCCCAGAAAGTAATTGCTGCTGTCCACTGTGGATGGAGAGGGACATCCAAGAGAGTCGTTCATAAGGTTATTCAAAGGATGAAAGATCATTATGGCAGTAATCCCGGGTCGCTTCTGGTGGCTTTGGGGCCTTGTATAGGACATGAATGTTATGAAATTGGGGAGGATGTTTTTCAGAGCTTTAAGCGAGAAGGACTTTCTACAGAGTTTTTTCTAAATCATCCTCTACGACCAAGAAAATATCTATTCGATCTCAAAGGAGCAAATCTTTCTCAGATGGTCAGTGCAGGAGTAGACGAGAAGAATGTTTTTTCCACAGACATCTGCACTCATTGCCATCAGAACCTTCCTTCATACCGAAGAGATAAGGACGAGGCGGGCAGAACGCTGAGCTTTATCGGAATGTCATTCTAAGGAAGAATTTCAAGCCCCGTTATAAATGATTATTAAGTCCTAGATTTTGGGAAATATCTGCAGCGACCATTGAAGATTTAGCCTTCGTAATTCGCTCTTCGAGCGGAAAAAATGGGGCCAAAAAATGGGGCCTGGCCCCATTTTTTGGCGAGTATGTTTGAGCATAGCGTTCCGAGTATCGAAGAAGATTCCTTCGCTTTGCTCGGAACAGGCTAGTAATCTCATATAATAAAATAAAAGAGTGAATGGAGAATGGCGTTAAAAATCTGAAGGGGAGCGAGGCTATTTCCCAAAACCTTTTAGTTGCTTTTTGAATTTATTTTTTTTATTCTTTAGCGTGCAATGGTCGAAGCATATTCCGGGGTTTCAATTCCAGAACTTCCTTTATATAAAAAAGGAAAAGTCCGTGACGTCTATGAAATAGAAGACAAGCTCCTTATAGTTGCTTCGGACCGCATTTCTGCTTTTGATTATGTTCTTCCTTCTCTCATTCCGGATAAGGGAAAAATCTTAACGCAGCTTTCCAAGTTTTGGTTTGATTTCACTTCGCTCGTTTGCCCCAATCATCTACTGACTGACGAAGTAGATGAGTTTCCTTCAATGCTCTTCAAATATAAAGAAATCCTGGAGAGGAGATCCATGCTGGTCCATAAGACAGAGGTGATTCCTGTAGAATGCGTTGTCCGAGGATATCTCTCCGGTTCAGGATGGAAAGATTATAAAGCCACAGGGAAGATTAGCGGGGTTAAAGTTCCTTCTGGTCTGAGAGAAGCTGATAGACTGGACGAGATAATCTTCACTCCAGCTACTAAGGCCGAAGAGGGGGAGCATGATCAAAACATATCTTTTAAGCAGATGCAGAAGCTGATTGAACCCGAACTTGCCGAGAAGGTAAAAAAGATAAGCATAGAGCTTTTTCAGAAAGCATCCTTTCATGCTCTCTCTAAGGGGATTATTATTGCAGATACAAAATTCGAATTCGGGCTTTTTGAGGATGAACTTATGCTTGTTGACGAAATCTTTACTCCAGATTCTTCTCGATTCTGGCCATTGACAAGCTATTCTCCTGGCCAGTCTCCGCCCAGCCTGGATAAGCAGTTTGTCCGCGATTACCTGGAAAGTACAGACTGGGACAAAGAATCCCCTCCCCCTCCATTGCCCCAGTCCATTATCGAACAGACATCGAAAAGATATCTTGAAATTTATAGCCTCTTAACAGGGAAGAATGAGTTATAATGCAAGGGCTAGTCGATCTGCATATTCATTCCAATAAAAGTAGTGACGGCAGCCTTTCTCCTTTTCATATTGTACAGCTCGCAGGGGAAACGAACCTGGAAGCAATATCTATTTCCGATCATGATACAGTTGCCGCTTATCCTCAAGCTTTACAGTTCGGCGAAGAAGCAGGCGTTGAAGTTATCCCTGGCATCGAGCTTACAACTCTTTTCGACGGCCGCGAGTTTCATCTTCTTCTTCCCTTTGTAAGCTGGAAGAAGAAAATTATTTTCAAACTTATCGCTCAGGCCTCGAAGAAAAGGATTGCGGAGGCTAAGGAGCGTGTACGTAAACTTCAGGAAATTGGATTTGATATTAGCTGGAAAGAGATCGCCAAGGATTCAAAGTTCACTCCTCCCTTGGGGGTGACAATTGCCCAAGTTTTGCTTCGCAAGGCCGAAAGGAAAAAATCTCCCGCAATCAAGAAATATTTTAACGGAACAAGTCCAGACTTTGCTCCCTATCTTTTTTATGAAGATTATTTCGTAAAGGGTAAGCCAGCATGGGTTCCCAAGCGAAATATGAGCTTATTGGATGTTCTCAAGGTTGCTCCTGAGACAGAAGGCGTTCCTGTCCTTGCTCATCCCGGGGCATATTTTCAGAAGACCTCTAGAGAAGATCTCGCGATTCTGAAAGAAAGCGGGCTTGAAGGGCTGGAGGTTTACACTTCTTATCATGACCCTTCCCAGACAGAATTTTACAAGAAGATTGCCGAAGAGCTAGATCTTGTTCCGATAGCCGGGTCTGATTTTCATGGAAAAATAAAACCTCACATTCCGTTTGGTTCTTTGAAAGAGGGTCAATACTGGATGGTAGAGGAGCTAAGAAAAAGAAAGAAGTAAACTGGCATGAACTGGATTGATGTTATTTTGATCAGCATTTTGGCTTTGACCTCTATCCTGGGCATAGTTAAAGGATTTGTGAAGCAAGTGTTTGGCCTTCTTGCAGTGATTGTTGGATTGATTTTAGCCGTTGGTTTTTATTCCCAGGCCTCCCGGCTTTATCTTCGGTTTGTCTCTAACGAAGTCCTGGCTCATTTTTTGGGTTTTTTAACCATATTTTTGGTTGTGCTCGGCCTGGGGTGGGTTTCTTCATATTGTCTCTCTAAGTTTATAAAAGGGCCCTTAAAAGTCCTTAATAATATTTTAGGAGGGGGCCTGGGGCTCCTGAAAGGGATTCTCATCTGCGGTGTTGTTGTTTTTGCTCTATTGGTGTTTCCGATAAGCAAAAAGGCTTTGAAAGAATCTGCGCTTTCTCCTGTTTGTCTTCAAATGACCAGGGCCATAATCAGCCTCATACCTGAGGAGCTTAAGGAAAAATTCAAGGAAGCTTATCAAGAAATCACAAGAAGGGTGGAAAAAGATGGAAAAAAAATCTAACAAACTCAATATCCATCAGAAAATGGAGATTGTTATCGATGAAATGGTGGAGAAAGAACTGTCTCTTAAAGATGCGCTGAAAGAATTCGAAAAAATATACATCGAGAAGGCAGCGAAAAAATACAAGGGGAATATGACTAAAATGGCCAAGGGCCTAGGGATTCATCGCAACACTCTTAGTAACCGAGCCAAATCTTTAAAGATTCTTAAGAAAATTTAGCACTCTCCTATTAAGAGTGCTAATTTTATCACTTTTTTCTTGACAAAAAAGGGGAAATCAAGCTAATATTAGCAATCTCCTAGAAAATCTGCTAAAAAAATAATTCATTTTAAGGAGGTTTAAATGAAGGTGATACCCTTACACGACAGAGTTCTTCTAAAGAGATTAGAAGAGCAGGAAGTAAAGAAAGGTGGAATAATCATCCCTGATACTGCAAAGGAGAAACCCCAGGAAGCAGAAGTAATAGAAGTGGGGAAAGGCCGTGTGACAGAAGACGGGAAAGTTATTCCTCTTGATGTTAAGAAGGGTGATAAGGTTCTCATCGGAAAATTCAGTGGGACAGAAGTGACCATAGGTGATATTGAGCATATTATCGTTCGTGAAGAAGAGATTTTAGCTAAAATCACCTAATTTTTGCTAGAAGGAGGAAAAAATGGCAAAACAAATTACGCTCGGTGAAGATGCCAGACAGGCGCTAAAGAGGGGCGTCGATACATTAAGCGACTTGGTCAAAGAGACGTTGGGCCCCAGGGGAAAAAATGTTGTTTTAGATAAAAAATTCGGTTCCCCAACCAGCACCAAAGACGGCGTAACCGTGGCCAAGGAAATTGAACTCCAGGAGCCCCTGGAGAACATGGGAGCCCAGCTCGTAAAAGAAGTTGCTTCCAAAACTTCAGATGTTGCTGGGGACGGAACGACAACAGCAACCGTTTTAGCTCAGAGGATCTTTTCTGAGGGATTGAAGTACGTTACTGCTGGCGCTAATCCTAATTTAATCAAAAAGGGAATTGACAAAGCCATAGAAGAAGTTGTCAAAGAATTGAAGAAGCTAAGCCGGGATGTGAGTGGTGAAATGATTGCTCAAGTCGGAGCTATTTCAGCCAACAATGATGAGTCTGTGGGCAAAATCATTGCTGAAGCGATGGATAAGGTTGGGAAGGATGGCGTGATAACTGTTGAAGAGGCTAAGGGTTTGGAGACGACCATGGAGGTGGTTGAAGGAATGCAGTTCGACCGCGGCTATCTTTCTCCTTATTTCATCACAGATCCTGACAGGATGGAATGCGTCTTGGAGAATCCTGTTATTCTTCTCCATGAAAAGAAAATCAGCAACTTGAGAGAGCTTCTGCCGCTTCTTGAAAACGTGGCCAAGATGGGAAATCCCTTGTTGGTCATCGCTGAGGAAGTTGAGGGCGAGGCCCTGGCAACTCTAGTAGTCAACAAGCTCAAAGGCACTTTTCAATGCTCTGCAGTGAAAGCTCCTGGATTTGGTGATAGGCGGAAGGCTATGCTGGAGGATATCGCGATTCTGAGTGGTGGGAAAGTTATCACTGAAGACATCGGAGTTAAGCTTGAAAATGTCGGCATTGACTGGCTGGGTAAAGCAAAAAAAGTGGTTATTGATAAAGATAACACTACGATTGTTGAGGGAGAAGGAAAAAAGGAAGATGTCCAGGCCCGAATAAAACAGATCAGAACCCAGATTGAGGATACAACGTCTGATTATGATAAGGAGAAGCTTCAGGAAAGACTGGCCAAGATGGTCGGCGGAGTTGCTCTGATTAAAGTCGGTGCCGCCACCGAGACCGAGCTTAAAGAGAAAAAGGCGAGAGTCGAAGATGCTATGCATGCCACCAAGGCCGCAGTTGAGGAAGGGATTGTGCCTGGAGGAGGAGTTGCTCTTTTAAGATGCCAGAAACTCCTCGATGCTTTAAAGCTAGATGAAGACATGCAAATCGGTGTCAATATTGTCAAGCGAGCCTTAGAAGAACCTCTTCGTCAAATCGCAGATAATGCAGGTCATGAAGGCTCTATTACTGTTGAAAAAGTGAAAGATATGGAGCAAAATATGGGTTTTAATGCTCTTACAGAGAAATTTGAAGATTTAGTCAAAGCCGGTGTTCTGGATCCAACAAAGGTTGTTCGGATAGCCCTCCAAAACGCTGCAAGCATCGCTGGATTACTCTTGACCACAGAAGGCTTAGTATCTGATATTCCTGAAGAGGAGAAAGGACCTAAGTATCCGCCACCACCCGGCGATATGTATTAAATCCTCGGGATCAGGCCTTTTGGGGTCAGGCCTTGTCATCGGGAAAAGATCTTTTCCAGCTTTTTGCCATTATGGCATTCTGCAGGATAAGGCCTGACCCCGAATTGGATTTTCTTGCGTCTTATCCTTATGGCATTCCGTTGGATAAGGCCTGACCCCATAATTTGGGCAAGGCCCTGACCTCAAAGGCCCTGCGCATATACGCAGGGCCTTTCTTTTTTTTGGCGCTTTTCTATGGTATATAAACAGAGTGATCAAGTATTTCGACCGCTACATCATTAAAGAGATAGCCCCTCCTTTTTTTATTGGCCTTCTTATCTACACCTTTGTTCTTTTAATGAACCAGATTCTTCAGTTCTCTGAGATTTTCATAACCAGAGGAGTTTCTTTTAAGGCCGCGGTTGTAATTTTCATCTACCTGATTCCTTCTATTCTGGCCTTTACCGTGCCGATGGCTGTCCTGATGGGAGTCTTGGGTGGCCTGAGCCGCCTTTCATCTGACTCGGAAATCATGGCTTTTAAAACCTTAGGGATTAGCTATAAGAGGCTTCTCCGCCCGGTTCTTATCTTTTCGGCCAGTGGGTGGCTGTTGACTTCTTATTTGGCTCTCTATCTTGCACCTCATTCCAACTACAAGCTGATCCAGACACTTTATCAATCTGTCCTGACAAAAGTTCAGTTTAAGATTAATCCTAGGGAATTCAATGAATCCATTCCAAATACGGTCATTTTTATCCAGGGTATCACTCAAGCAAGAGACTGGGAGAATATTTTCGTCTATTTTTCCGATCCACCAGAAGAGCCAAGAGTCATATCTGCAAGGAGGGGAAAGCTTAATTTCTATCCAGAAATGAAAAGAGCCGTTCTTGAGCTTTTTGACGGAACTCTCCATTCTTATCCTCTCTCCGATCCAGAGAAATACGGAGTGACATCTTTCGAGAAAATTGAAGAAGAAATCAATGTGGAGAGCCTCTTTACTTCCGTTTCCCAGAAAAAACGGGTGAGAGAAAAAGATGTAGGAGAGCTATTCAGGGATATAAAAATCATCAAGCAAGATTTGGCAAAGCTCAAGAAGGAAAAGGAAGACGCGGCTGATAAAAAGTTTGATTACTCGCGAAGACGGAAGGACTATATTTCTTACTGGGTTGAGATTAATAAAAAATTCGCCCTGCCTTTTGTCTGCTTTATTTTTGGCATTTTAGGTCTTCCTCTCGGTGCTTCAACACGCAAGGGAGGGAGAACCAGTGGCTTCACGATCAGTCTGGGAATAATTTTAATCTATTACGTGCTGATCACCGCGGGAGAGAAGATGGCTATGGATGGGAAACTCTCTCCTTTGCTAGGAATATGGGGGCCAAATATTCTCCTGCTCCTGATTGGCATTTATCTATTCTTCAAATCGCTAAAAGAATCCAAGCTCTTTGCTGGCCTTTCCCGCTTTTTCAGGAGAAAGCAGGAAAAGAAGTCTCCTCCAAAAAAGAGGATATTTTCCAGAAACTGGCCTCGCCTTCCCCTTCGCTTTCCCAATATCCTGGATCGCTATACCATCAGAAAATACCTGGCCGTATTTTCACTAGTCTTTTCCAGTCTACTTTTAATTTCAATAATCGTTACTTTTTTTGAGCGGATCGATAATGTCTATGAGCATGATAAGCCTCTTGTTCTCCTCTTTGAGTTTATTCGCTACAGCATTCCAGAGTTTATTCATTATATTCTTCCTGTCACTGCTTTGACCACAACTCTTTTGTCCTTGGGCCTTTTTACTAAATTCAATGAAATAACAGCCATGAAGGCCTGTGGCATAAGCCTTTATCGCATTATTCTCCCTGTTCTTCTTATGGCCGCTCTGGTGAGCTTTCTTTCTTTTTATCTTCAGGAAAATGTTCTCCCCTATTCCAACAAGAAAAAAGAAGAGATTTGGAACAAGATTAATGATGTTCCTGCGCGAAGCTACAGCTACCTTGATCGCCGCTGGGTTTTGAGCAAAGAAAAAAACAGAATTTACCATTACAATTATTTTGATCTGAAACAGTCTGTTTTCAGCCAGCTCTCGATTTATGATTTCGATCCTTCAGCCTGGTCTTTTCAAAGAAGGATTTATTCTGAAAGGGGCTATTTAAGTGATGGTCATCTTTCATTGGTAAATTGCTGGTCAAGAGACTTCGTCAATGGCAGGCCCACAAAATTCGAAAAAAAAGAGAAAATTGATTTGCTGGACGCGGAAGATAAGGATCATTTTAAGAAGAGATATAAAGAGCCTGAGCAGATGAGTTATGGAGAACTCAGGCAGTATATAGAAGAGCTCGAAGAGCGGGATTTTGATACGGTGAGGTTCAAGGTTGATTTGAAATATAAAGTATCTTTTCCTCTTGCCAGTCTGATCATGACTCTCCTCGGGATTCCTTTTGCATTTTCTATGGGAAAGAGGGGGACTCTGGTTGGTATAGGATTGAGCATTGCTATAGCGATGATCTATTGGGGTGGAATTGGAATTTTCAAGAGCATTGGTTATCTTAATTATCTGAGTGCTTTTTTGGCTGCTTGGGGACCAAACCTGATTTTTGGCCTGATAGGACTCTATCTCCTTTTTACCTTAAGGACATAAGTTGATGAGGGCTAGTTCTTTAACCCTTCGGGATTAGGTCCGTTCTTAAAAGGCCTAACGTCGTATAGTGATGAGGTTATGTGAGGGGAGGGAGGGGATGAACCTACATTTTGTATTTGCCGAAGTTTTCGGGCTTTAATCCTTCCAGCCATTTCTTGAGTTTTTCTGAATCTTCCAGATTTTCGTCGAATTTTAGACTGTGAGCTTTTTTCACCACCTCATTTTCCACAAAAATGGGTGCTTCTGTCCTAAGGGCCAAGGCAATGGCATCAGAAGGGCGGGAATCTATAGTAACAGTCTGGTCTTTATTGCGGCAATGGATCTGGGCAAAAAAAGTATTGTCCTTGACATCGTTGACTACGATTTTTTCGATGGAGATATTGAGTTCATCCAGAAAATTTTTCAACAGGTCGTGGGTCATGGGCCGGGGGGTGGCTATGTTTTCTATTTTGAGGGCAATGGCATTAGCTTCAAATACTCCGATCCAGATCGGGAGCATGCGTTCGCTATTGAGGTCTTCAAGCACAACAATGTGCATTTTAGAAATGGGATCAACAACGAGTCCTTTTATTTTCATTTCAATTTCCATGGTTCATTCCTCGCTTATGGTTTAATATAAGGCTTAATGGGGGTGTTGTCAAGAAATCAAGAATTAGAGAAGGCTCATTTTTTAATCATTTTTTCTAATTGAAGATAGTTTATGACAGAGCTTGGGACATCCTTAATGGCAAGAGAAATAATATAATGATCCGGATTAACGTACATTTCAGCGAGGTATGGGTAACTTCGATTAATTGCAATTTCATAGTCTTCAGCAGGTATTTTTATCTCTTGAATTAATTCATGACAAGGAGATATGCGACTTTCTGAATCCATAAGGGCAATGTATACCTTAATTTGTCCAATATAATCATTTTCTCGAGGTAATAATGTCAAGTTTCTTATGGGTATGAGGATCTTTAAAGCCAGACGGAGCTTATTCGAGGCTGGTATTGCTTCAACAGGCATGATCTGGACTATGACGTTCATAGGATTGTATTGGCGCTGGAGGAAAAGCCGCGATATAATACTCTCTTTGATTTTCTCTTCTTGGGAGATCCTTAGATATCCTTGCCGCACACGAACATTGTATTTTTCCTCCAGTCCGACTAATTCAACTTTAATAGAATGGTATTTATTATCTTCTCGATGAGGAGATACATATCCAAGAGAATAGTAAAACTGAAGGTCATCCTCGATTCTTTCTAAACCTGATTCGATATCATTGGTATTCAGAATGGCAAGGCCTCCTGTCTCACGGGCCATGAGCTTAAGAGCATCATTTTTTAATCTTGATCCGGCCTTAACCATGCCCGAGCCTCGAGTATAAGTATTCCATCCTGCTTCCTTATCGGCAGAGAGAATCATGCTCTCCAATCCTTGGGCATTGATGGGGTAAAGCGAGATCTCATTGGCATTACATCTTGCTGCCAATTCTTTGAAAAGTCGGGTGGCATCATAGTTCATAGCCTCACTGCGGGCACTTCCCGAAGGGAAGGCCTGATCAAGGAAACCAAAAACTTCATCACCGGCATTAAGCGGTAAACCATCACTGACGTAAATCAGTATTTTTTTGCCCTCGATTCCCACCAAATAATCTATAAAGGCGTTCATGGATTTCAAGGAGTAGATAAGGTCGGTTTGCTCAGCCTCAGCATAATTTCTAGCATAGCCCAAAGCTCTCTCGTAACTTTCAAATTTATCGTATCTCGTTGATGTTGAGACTATGTTGTTTAGCTCTTTTCTCAGATCTTCTTTAGTCCTTATTCGTAAAAGGGATTGGCCAGAGTATTTTTTTGCCTTATCAATAGACTGGAGAAGCTGCCATTCGTTCGAGGTGAACTCCTGCAGGATTTCAAGCTTTTGGCCGAGACAGACGACCATTCCTTGGTTATTATTATCGGAAGAGAAATTATTCCGAATAAACGATTCTAATTTTTTTATGCTCCAATTTCTGTTTAGGGGATGGAGATGCCAATTGTCGAAATATATAATAATTTTATTCTCAATCTGTGTAACCTGTTCGGGCAAAGGCTGTGAGGGCTCTGGAGGTTTTTCCCTGTCTTTTTCAGGTACAGACGTATAAACCTCCATTCCCTTGACTTCATAGAAATTAGTCAGCTTCTGGAGTAAACCATCTTCGTAGATTTCAAAGTTTTCCGGCTTCAGACCTGTAATTCTCTTTCCTGATTTATCAGTCACAACAACATCAACATTAGTAACAATCACTTCCACTTCATAGGCAGGCCTGGGTATTTCTTCTTTTTTTTGTTGTTGAAGATTTTTCTTCGCTTCCTGGGATAATGTTGAGGCACCTAAGAAAAAGAGGAGCATATTGCTGAGGGCTGCATAAAAGATTAATTTTTTAATTGCCATTTTTTGCTTTAGAGAACCTTCCTCGATTATTGCCTAAGAAACTATTTCCGTGTCTATTTTATTATACCATACTTCAAGAGTTAAAAAAAAAGAGGCTGGCACAGGTTTAAAGTGCCAGCCTCTTTGCTTCTCAGCTACAGGTCAGAATCTGATTCTGGCTCCAACGTAGAATCTCATGGGTAAGAGGATCTCACACGTTTCCTGGTAGTTCCACGCTTTGTCATTGCGGGCATACTGGACATCAATGGCTGCCTGATTATTGGTGATGTTGTAAATATCCAAGAAAAGCTGGAGAGTAGCAAAATCCTTGAGTCTTAGTGAGTAGTTGAGCTTCAAATCCAGCTGATAATAACCAGGAGTTTTCTCCTGGCCAGTCTGTACGTACTCATTTGGTCTGTCCTCTATCGGCCAATTATAATAGATGCTGTAACGTCCGGGCAGAAAGTCATAGGATTCGGTGTAAATGATCCCTGAATTCCAGTATAAGAGAGCTCCGATATCCAAGCCGAAACCAGTTCTGAAGGTGCCGAAGATTTTGATCTTATGAGGAATGGTGCCAGGAGTAGGTCCCATCATCCAAGGATTTCTTGGGTCAAGATGGATAAAGTCGCCCTGGAGGTCTGCGTTTTGATCGGACTGGCTGTTTCCTTTAGAGCGCTTATATGAATACTGACCGACTATGAAAGATCCGTTAGCGAATCGCTTTGAGAGCTCAAAATCAAAACCGTAGATATCTCTTTTAGCACCGATGAGGTTGGAAAGGAAGTAGTTTGCAGGACCAGCAGGACCTGTTGATGGATAGCCGAAATCTTCGAAGGATAGATCGAGATGTCCCCAAACTGGATCTCCTTCGTAATGTTCCACATAGGTATACAAATCATAATCTTCGATGATATTCCGATCTCCTCGGTAATAGATCTGACTGGCAATGACCATCCCGTTGCCGAAGTCTTTTTCATGAGTTAAGGATAATTCAGTAGCATAATTGTCTCTTGTGGCCGGAGTCCAGGAACAATCTCTGACTTCTGCCGAACCTCTGATACGATAGGAGTACCAATCGCCGTTCAACCAGATCTGCTCGTGGGTTATGCGTCCAGAAATGTTGCCGCCGAAGTGAATCATACCAAAAGGAATAGGATCAGAGAACTGCCCGTAGAAGGCGGTCAACTTATGGGTGCCTCTGCCCCCGATATTCCAGACAAGGCCAATCCTGGGCAGAAACCTAAGGGGCATCTTGATAATGGATATTTCCTCTGAGTCATAATAGTCGTGCTTTTCGATTCTCACTCCAGCATTGATGGTGAAATATTCATTGATTTTCCAGTCATCCATGAGATATCCGATATAGCGCTTGGCATTAACTTTATTTACTCCTCTTCTGGCTACCATGATTCTCCAGAAGTTCAATCCTTGCTCGTTCATATCAGTAAAAACCGCTGTCTCCAATTCAGCACGAGTAACAACGCCATTGTCGTCTAAATCAAAAAATTCAGAGGTTGGTCCCCAATTGTTGTTCATGTAAGGTATGAGCAGTTCATCCATTTCGCTCGGAGGCCAGATGCCCCAGGTAAGAAAATCTCCGAGTGTAGAGCCACTCAGGCTGGGATCCACTGAAGTACGGTTTTCTCCGAAGTAGTAGTAACTGTCGTCCTTATCATACTCATTGGAGTACAAGATGCCTGTCTTGAACCGCATGTTGCCAATATACAATTCTGCATTTAAGCTGAACTGATCTCTTGTGTTGAAATCGTCATTTGCATAGGGGTATCCCCCGAATGTGTAGTTCTCGATAGTTGGATATTCGCCTGCTCTGTAATAAAGACTATCTGGAATGCCTTCCTCCGTATAGCGGGGTCCACGTGTATACCCCAACCAGTAATGTCCGTAGCGGAGATCCATGATTAAATTTTCTCCATAAACTCTTTGATAATAAGCGCTCCAGGTGCCAAAATCGTATGTGTACATGGGCTGCTGGGATTTGATTGTGTTCACGCTGCGATCGCCCTCTATATTATAGTCATCCAAGAAATACATAAAGGTAAACGAATCATTATCACTCGGCTTTAAAGAAAGCTTTCCGAACAGGCCCGTCCGCTTTTCTACATACTCCACTTCTTCTCGGACGGAAGAGGCAGATTCTGAAAGATTGAACTTACGAGAGTTTTTTCTGTATTGGCCTGAACCGAAAAACCAAAGCTTGTCCTTGATTATCGGCCCGCCTAAAGTTCCAGCGGTATCATACTTGTTGTCTTTGTATCCCTCGAGCATGGTTGGATCTGCTGCATCATCGTAAGTACTCCCACCGTACGGTAAAAAGAAGCCTTTTGGCTGGGAATAAAAGTTTACGGAGCCTGAAAACCTGTTTCCCCCTGATTTGGTCACGATGTTTCCGACAACTCCTTTTCCTCCTCCATATTCAGCCGGGACACCTGAGGTCATAAGCTCTTGCTCTTGAATGACCTCGTTGTTAAAGGTCATTCCCGCTGTTTGAGTGGTCAAGCTCATGATGTTCATTCCATCGAGGAAATAGAGGTTGTCGCGGGAGCCTCGTTTACCACCGATTCCTTGGAGCCCGCGGTCATAGTAATTACCGCCTCCTTTACCGGCTGGATCTTCGGGTGTATCCCTGCCCTGAGAGTTAGGAACGATATTGACGCCTGCCGCTAACTGAAGATATCCTACAAAATCTCGGGCTATCGGAAGCGACTCGACAGTCTCGTGGGTAACATGTTCAGATATGACGGATTTTGTGGTATCGACCGCAGGAGAGACAGCAACGACAGTAACGGCCTCTTCAACTACTGCTGGATTCAACACGACCTGAAGAAGGGTTTGCCTGTCCAGAAAGACCTCAATTCGCTGTGAAGTTTTTTCTTGGAATCCTGGAAGGCTTGATTTGAGTTCATAAATTCCTGGAGTCAGATTAACAAATAAAACTTCTCCGACCACATTTGTGATTAACGTTTTTGATCCCATCATGACAGGGCTTGTTAGAGTCAATGAGACACCGGGCAGAACATTACCTTCATCGTCAATGACTATGACTTTGAGGGTTCCTTTTTCAGCTGAGTATGTGAGTGAGGTAATCAAAAGGATGGATAACAAGATTAGCAAAGCTTTGAAGCTTTTTTTCATACTGATTTACCTCCTTCTCCCTAATTTCCGGGAAAATTTTGGCTTTAGCCTCCAAATTAATATCTGAAGGCGAGCCAAGTTAACCATTTTCCTGGAATTAAAACTTCAAAATAAAGTTTTAATCCCGCCCCTATAGCCATTGAATTTGAATTGTCTGCTAGATTCCCACCTCCTCATTTTTTTATTTCTAACTATCTGAAGAAAAAGAAGGATAAATCGCTTACTGAACTGAATATTGATGGGGTCAGTGCCGAAGAAGTTTGGTTTTGTATCCTCTCTGATCTATTCCCCGATGTTATATCTGCAAAAAATGTGCCAAATTTAAAGGAAACTTAAGTGTTTTATTATTAATAAGATATGTTATATGAGGCTACTCTTTTTGAGTAAAAATCCAATTTTTTGTAATTTTATCCAAAAAATTGGATAGCTTATTCTATAATATTCCTTTTTTCTATGTTATATTCTCTAGCATTTTTTTAGCTAGGGCTGCTTTCTCAGATTCAGGCGCCAGTTCAATAACTTTTCTTAAATTCTTTTTTGCTTCCTCCAAGTCACCCTTGTTAAGATTCACTAGAGCCAGTTGATAATAACCGTCGACATATGTCGGATCCAAAGCTAAACATTTCTGGAGATAATCAATAGCCGTGTCTATCTGAAGATTTTTAAATAAGAGGACTCCGATATTATAAAATATACTAGGATCTTCCAGACTCTTCTCGTCGAGCTGCCTGAAATACTTCATGCCTTCTTCGAGATCTCCCTTCTCAAAATAGATGGCACTAAGATTAATGAGGGTGTCCTGTGATTGAGGCTCTTTTTCCAGCATTAGCTTAAAGGCCTCAATTGCGTTTTCTAAATCATTTAGTCTGTAATAGCAAAGCCCGATCTTATCATGAAGTTGGTAAAGGTCTTGATTCTCTGCTAAAACTTTTTGATATTCTCTTAGAGCTTCCTCATATTTCTTCTGCTGGTATAAGGCATCTCCTTTGATTAAAGGGGATTTAGGAACAGGAGTAAGTTTAATATCGATAGGTGGATTCCTTTTTATTGCAGATAGGGTAACATTAAAATTTTGAGGCTCGTATCCTTCAGCCATAAAACCAACGGTCCATGTGCCGGAACGCATACTTGCCTTCCTCCATCTGCCTTTCTTATCAGTTGTTAACTCATACTTTGTTCCATCTTCAGAAAATATTAAAATCACCTTCGCCCCTTTAATAGGCTTGCCATCTTCTGATTTTACAGTGCCGCTTGCAGTTGCAAAAGGCTGAGAATGAAGGGGGGAACTATTGATTATTATTATCATAGAGATAAACATTATCGTTACATTTTTTATGATCCATGGTTTTTTCATTACTCCTCCGCTTTTATGAGATTTGAAAGAATTCTTATTTGCCTAATTATACAATAAGGAAAGCCAATATCAAAATTAGAAAATCTGTAGTAAGCATCTCCATTTCTGTTATTAGAAAAGGTTTTGGGAAATAGCCTGGCTCCCTTCAGATTTTTAACGCCATTCTCCATTCGCTCTTCTCGGCGGCCGCGTAACTCGCTGGGGTCAGGCCTTGCCATCAGGAAAAGATGTCTTCCTACTCCTAGCCTTTATGGCATTCCTTATGATAAGGCCTGACCCAACATACTCGCCGGTCCACTGCGTGAACTTCCCTCGAAGAGCGAATTCCGAAGGCTAAATCTTCAATGGTCGCTGCGGCTATTTCCCAAAACTTATGCCTTGGTAATGATTTATAACGTAAATGGAAATGCTTATAAATCTTTCTTGGGGATAGAGCTGTTTTTTTCGTGCAGAGCTTGACTTTATGAAATTTTTAGAGATATAAATTTTAAAAGCTAACAAATTAGGAATCACAAGGAACCTAAAATAAAGAAACTAATCTTCAAAAAAATAAACAAACTAATTTGAAGGAGGTGTATTATGAAAAAAATTATTTTAGTCATCACTCTTGTTATCTTAATAGTTGCTCCATGCCTCGGGGAAAAAATCATCGAGAAAGATTCAAACAGACCAATCCATACTTACTCAATTGTGGCTCGAGACCCAGATAATGGACAACTAGGGGTAGCAGTTCAGTCACATTGGTTTTCTGTGGGTCACCTTGTTCCCTGGGTAGAAGCCGGAGTCGGAGCCGTCGCCACTCAATCCTTTGTCGAAGCTTCATATGGTCCTCTCGGATTGGATTTAATGAGAGCTGGCAAGAGTGCGCCTCAAGTCTTAAAAGCACTCGTTGA
The DNA here is from genome assembly GCA_011772495.1 of Candidatus Aminicenantota bacterium. Lineage (GTDB taxonomy): Bacteria > Acidobacteriota > Aminicenantia > Aminicenantales > Aminicenantaceae > WVZL01. The sequence continues at coordinate 106,457 of WVZL01000029.1, read as the reverse complement.
GATAGATCCGAAAAGAGAAGTGAGACAGGTAGCAATGATAGACAGCCAAGGAATGGTAGCAGCCCACACTGGCAATTCATGCATCATTGAAGCTGGCCATTATACGGGCAATCAATTTTCTGTTCAAGCTAACCTTATGCTTAAAAATACAGTCTGGAAGGCAATGGCTGATGCTTATCAATCCACAAAAGGCGATCTCATCGAGCGTTTAATGGCTGCTTTAGAAGCGGCCGAAAAAGAGGGGGGCGACATTCGGGGACGTCAGTCAGCGGCAATTATAGTTGTTAGCGGGAAACCTAGCGGTCAACTCTGGAGAGATCGAATTATTGACCTTCGTGTTGAAGATCATCCTGATCCAATATTGGAGTTAAAGCGATTAGTAAAAGTTCATAGAGCTTATGAACTCATGAATAGAGGAGATGAATATTTAGCTCAGGAAAATGTTGAAGCAGCTTTAAAGGAGTACAGTGCAGCGGAACAACTAACTCCAGACAACGTGGAGATGGTCTTTTGGCACGCTGTTACACTTGCTGACTTAGACAGAGTAGAGGAGTCTTTGCCTTTATTTAAGAAAGTATTTAAAGCTGATTATAACTGGGCCGTACTTTTGCCTCGCCTTCCTAAATCTGGCTTATTACCAGATAAACCAGAGCTAGTTAAGAAGATTATATCTGTTGCTCCTAAGAGAAAATAGGTGGCTGACAGATTAGATTGGAAGCCAGTTGAAATCTCACTTTTCGCACTAACGAATCCCGGAAGTAAATTTTGTTTTCTTTCCTTCTCATACTGCCTCTACTTTCAATCCTAGACTTTAACTGCTTTGTTGAAGGATCAAAGGGCAGCTGATTCGCTCTTTACGATTTTCTTAATATTTTCTGCAAGACCAGCGAGAATCAGAACGTCGTCTTTTAATATGATTTCATCCGCAGAGGGAAGAGTAATCGTTTGAGGTGGGTGCTTCCTTTTGATAAGGAGAACATCGGCTTTGTAGAGGGCCTTCAGGTTGATTTCTTTCAAGCTTTTATCCCAGAAGGAATGAGGAGCATCTATCTCCATTATTCTGTATCCTTTTCCGATATCGATCGTTTTTGTCATATGGGTAAACTTAAGCTTCTGGATCAATCCAGAGGCAGCCTCTCTCTTTGCAATCTCATTGTTATAAGCTTCGATGACATCCTTTCTTTTCACAACTCCAACGAGTTGTTTATCTTTCAACACAGCGATTTCAGCCACGTCTTCCCGGCCGAAGATTTCCATGGCTTTCTCAAGATTATCTTCAAAGTCAAGCTGAATACCGGAAACAGCCAAGTCTTGACCAATAATAAAAGGTCCCAGCACCTCTTTCTTTGGTACGAGTTTTTTCAGTTGATTCAGGGCGAAGCAGCCCACGTAATTTTTATCAGAGTCTACAATCTGGAAGGCATGGTATTTGCCGCTAATAGCCTGGTCTATAATTTTTTCGACGTGGTCTGTGTTCATGAATACGTGATAGTCTTGACTGATAAAGTCCTTCGCAGGAAGAGACCTTAAGATATTCACCTCTCTTCCTTCCTTAAAGAGAATACCTCTGCGCTTGAGCTTCATGGTGTATATCGATTCTTTATGGATGCCCACAGTCAAGAAAGAGGCGATGATGGAGGAGAGCATCAGGGGAAGGATGATTTTATAGTCGTTGGTTAATTCAAAAATTATGATTATAGCAGTTATAGGAGCATGCGTTCCTGCCGCCACTACCGCACCCATTCCCACCAGAGAAAAAGCGCCAGGGGAAGAAATAGAAGAAGGGAAATAATTGTGAAAGATTGACCCGACAAAGTTTCCAGTCATAGCTCCCAGGAAAAGGGAAGGCGCAAAAATCCCACCAGAGCCGCCAGAGCCCAGGGTTAAGGACGTGCTCAGAATTTTCGCAAAGATGAGAAGAAAAGCAAGCCAGAAACCCAACTGATTTTGAAGACAAGCATCAATTGAGTCGTATCCGACTCCAAATATATGAGGTAAACCCAAGCCGATTCCGCCAACTAAAAGACCTCCAAGCGCCGGTTTTAAGAGAGGGTGGAGATGGATTCTATCTAATCTATCCTCGAAAAAATAGAGAGTTTTAATAAAAATAATGGCGATTAATCCGCTTACTATTCCCAACAGTATATAGGGACCGATTTCCCAAGCACTGATGAGCGTATATTTAGGGACAGTGAAAGCTGAAAAATCGCCCATGATGAATCTTGAGGTCAGCGTGGAAATGACAGAAGCGATAATAATGGGGCTAAAAGAGAAGACGCCGAACTCTCCCAGAAGGACTTCTACTGCGAAAAGAGCTCCTGCAATCGGAGCATTAAAGGTTCCTCCTATGCCGGCTCCTGCCCCAGCAGCAACCAAAGTCCGCATACCTCTCTCTTTTATTCGGAACAATTTGCCAATTGATGAGGCCAGGCTGGAGCTGATTTGAACGATCGGGCCTTCCCGTCCTACAGAGCCTCCAGAGCCGATACAGATGGAAGATGCCAAGGCTTTTATAGCTACAACTTTAGTCCTAATTTTCCCTCCCCGAAAGATCAGAGCTTCCATTATTTCAGGCACGCCATGGCCTTTGGCTTCTTTTGCTCCGTAGTAAATAATAGGGCCAATAATTAAGCCCCCCAGGGCTGGGATGAGGATTGTCAGGTACCACGCTTGAGAAGAGACAGAAGAGATGATGCTTTCTGCTCTCCAGAACTGGCTCTGGAAGAGGAGAATCATTTTCTTAAAGATGACTGAAGCGAAACCGGCCATAACGCCGACAAGCACCGCTAATAGTGTAAGGCGGATGTGTTCGCTGAATTCGTTTTTTCCGAAATCAATTTTCATTTTTTCGATTGGTACTTGTCAGTGCAAGTGCAAGAAACGTTCTTACCATGTCGTTGCCACGCCCTTCGGTCACTCTCAATAACATTTTACCTAATGTGTTTTTAGTAACTTCTAAAAAAAATCAGTTTCGCTGACTGTTTTTTCAGAAAAGCTTGAGCTGTCCTTGAGTTTCTTCTTCTTGCGTATCCTTCTCAAAAAGATTGATATCTCCAAAGCATCCGTCATGTCCGGGTACAATTTTCACGGCTCCTTTTCTCATCCGCTCTACCCCAAGACTGATTCTTTCCGGATGGATTCGCTTTAATTCCGCTAAGCTAACTTCTGTTAATATATTCTGTTCGTTGTCGAATTCATGGATGAAGCGAAAATAGATATCCCAGACGCTTTTGCACTCAGCAGTTTTTTCGATGGCTTGAGCAATAATTTCATTTAAAGGGATGAGGTTTAAATAAGGAATTCTAAGGGGAGGAGAGTTTCCCTGGTCACGGTCGGATAGCTCCTCTACTCTGTGCATCACGCCGATAGTGATTTTTTTCCCGCATTTGGGGCAGATATTATTATGCTGCAAGCTTTCCCTGGGAGAGAAAAGGATTCCGCATTTGCGGTGTCCGTCATAGTGGTATTTTCCCTCTTCTGGAAAGAATTCAACTGTGTGGAGGAATTTATCAGGATTTTTACTTTTTATCGCTTCAATAAGGCCTTTGTAGCTGAATTCTGTATTGAAAACATTGGCCTCTCTTCCTATCTTGGAAGGAGAGTGGGCATCAGAGTTTGAGACTAAAGTGTACTTGTCGAGACAGGAGAGGAGCCAGTTCATCGGAGGATCAGAGGAGAGACCTGTTTCCAGGGCAAAAATAAAAGGAGTTGTCTCTTCGAAGCATTCCTCAATAGAATCAAAGCCTGAGTTGGCCCCAAAAAGAGAAAACCAGGGAGTCCAGATATGGGAAGGAATGACCACACAGTTTGGGCAATGATCAGAGACGATTTTAACAAAGGCTTTAGCGTCCATGCCCAGAATCGGACGGCCATCAGAGCGCAAGTTGCCCAGGCCGGATAGCTTCTGGTTGATCTTGTCAACAGAGTCAAAGTCTGGAGCGAGGAGGAGGATGTGGATTTTCCTTACTTTTCCTTTCTTAGAATAGATAAAGCTTATTTCTGTGGAGAGGATAAAGGATACGTCCTCAGGGGAAGGATGGAGAGATTTCAGGTATTCATTATTCGAAGGAATGATATTTTTTAAGCAGAAGAAACCGTTTCCTTGCGGTTTGAGTTTCTGCTTGAGCAGAAATAGCCATTCAGGATGGGTGAAGTCGCCTGTGGCCAGAAGTCGTATCCCCTTTATCTTGGCCCAGTAAGCAAGGGTATCCAGGACCATGTCCCGGGAAGTGGCTCTTGAGAATTTGGAATGGATATGAAGGTCAGCCACGTACTTCATTGCAGTTAGATTAAGTTTAAGGAATAAAGAATGACATTTCAAGAAAAAGAATAATTTTAAAATATTCCATTTTGAGGAAGGGAAATCCGGGGAAACTTTCGAAGCCTGCGAGAGGATTATTGATAGGTTTCCCGATATTCACATGATTATAAACTCTACCAGAAATTATTATTTAAAGGATGATAAATAAGAAAAAACTCAAGAATACGGGCAGAAGGTTTTGCGGAAAATTCCCAAGAAGGTCTTGTTATTTTACCTCAAAATCGAGAGTTTTCGTTTCAGATTTTCCTGATAAGTTATCTGAGATTTTTAAGGAAAGAGTATACTTCCCGGGCCCTAAGTCTCTGGTTTCTGTCCGTTGTTCTTCTCCTGACGTTATGATCAGAGTTTGTTTCAAGTGAAGAGGTTGAGGGACAAGGGGTGTCTCGTATTCTCCCGGCCTAAAGCGGATTGCTAGCTCTTCTCCTTTATAGACCTCAAAGCCTACTTCAATATCATATTTTCCCGTCTCCGAGGGTTGAGCTCCAAAAATATAAAAGAAAACTTCAAAATTATCCTTCGGAGAGAAAATTCTGTCGACATTAGCTTCGATCTGGAGGATAGAATAGGTAAAGAAGTCTTTATGAACTTCAGCCCGACTCTCAGGAGAGGACATTCTTTTTATATTCTTGATAAAAAAGATAGGCGTGGTGTCAAGGCTATCGGGGGAAGATAACGGATCAGGAAGCGAGAACTCGAAGTACTGAGTCCCGATTTTCCCTAAATCCTGAGAGGCTATGGCCATAGACAGAATATAATTGCCTGGAGGAAAGGGATAAGCTGTTGTGTAAAGTTCCTCTTTATCAGGTTCATAGGAGCTGCTTTCTGCCTGAAGATTAAATGGTATATAGATTTCATTGACTACTTCTCCAGGTGTGTCTTTTTCCTTCCTGTTGACTTGAAGAAAAATATGGCAGTTGCACTGAAGTTTTGTGGGGATAACCTCTGCTTCAGGTGGGGCTTCCTTCTCTTCTTCTTTCTTTTCGGGCGTTGCTGGAGCTTGCGCGGTGGGAGTGAAACCAAGGTCTGCATTTTTTACTTTGAAGAAAAAGATGCTGTGCATATTTTCTCGGGCAGGAAGATAGAGATGGTTGGTTATACTGAAAGGAATGTCCAGACGTGCTTCACGGGTTATAATGCCCTCTTCAAAAACGGTTTTAACTTCCTTGGGAATGCGTACAGCCTCTTCTTGAGGCTTGCCTGCCTTATTCAGAGCGGCGAGGTTTGTTGTCAAGAACAAACTCAGGATAAATCCCAAGAGGAGAACTGGAATTATTATATTTCTGGTTTTCATATTTCCTCCTAATTTACTGATCTAAACTATTTATCCTTTTTAGATATTGGTGCTTATTAAATTCTATTTACTGAGGAAATACTTTCCTCTGTGATGAATAATCAATATAGCAGAACTAATATTTTTTTTCTATCGATATTTTCAGAGATGGAATGTATGTACCATATTCTTTTTTTGGGATTTTATTTATCTACAGGGGCTTGATTTATCAGCAGGGATAGGAATTTGATTTATCAGCAGGGATAGGGATTTGATTTATCTGTAGGGGCTTGATTTATCAAGCCCACCTTATAGTTACTGTTTGTTTTATCAAATCCGCATTCTATGATGATGCCCGCAGATGCTTTTTCCCGCCTTATTTATTTCCTATTTTCCGATATTTTCTCACCGCATTCTGGTGTTCTTTAAAGCTGATGCTGAAGTGGTGGCTTCCGTCTTTCTTGGAAACAAAATAAAGGTATTTTTCCTGGGCAGGATAGAGAGCAGCTTCGAGAGATTCCCGTCCTGGGCTGCAGATAGGGCCGGGAGGAAGCCCCCTGTTGCGGTAGGTATTATAGGGAGAGTTGAGTCTTAAGTCCTTTTTCAGGAGACGCCCTTTAAAGCTTCCTTCTTCTTTGAGCACATAAATGATAGTAGGATCACAATCGAGTTTCATTCGTATCCTTAAGCGATTGTGGAATACGGCCGATACAAGCTCTTTTTCTTCAGAAAGGGAGGTTTCTTTTTCGATCAATGAAGCAAGAATGACAACTTCTCTAGGAGTCATCTTTATTTCTCTGGCTCTTTTCTGCCACTCCTCTGAGAAAACCTCCTTAAACTGGGAGACGAGAGTGGAGATAATTTTTTTGGCTGAAATTCCTTTTGGAAAATGATAGGTTTCAGGAAAGAGGTATCCTTCAAGGCTAAGGGCTTCTTTATCCAAGGAGGAGATAGTATCTGTCTTGGAAGAAGCCGCTAAAAATTCTTCTTCATCGGTAAAATGCAAGGATGCAAGATGGCGGGCGATTTCTTTTCTTGTCAGACCTTCATGAATGGTCAAAGAATGAAGGTAAACTTTCCCATCTGTGATTATTTTTAGAATATCTTTTGGGGACATAGGAAGATTAAACATATACTCTCCAGCCTTTAGACTTTTTGAAGAGTAATAAATTTTGTACCCCAGAAGAAAAGACTGCTTATTTTTGATAACTCTTTTTTCTTTGAGGTTTTGAGCAATGTCATGGACTCCTTGTCCTTTATCAACGACAAAAAATATCTCTTTTGGAGAGGTCTTAGGAGCGAAATAGAATTCGAAGGAGAACCATGCTGACAGGAAGAGAGGAATCACCGCTGCCACAACCAGAACAATCTTAATGGTTTTAAGTAGCATGGTTCTTACCTTGTTTGCTTTCAAGATAGCTTGAAAGGATAACAGAGGCTGCGGTTTGGTCTTCTAAAATCTTTTTTCTTTTTGCTTTGATTTTTTGCTGGCTAAGAATCCGAACAGCCTGTTTCGTTGTCAGTCGCTCGTCCCAAAAAATGATAGGAATTTTAAGTATCTTTTTAAGCCACCCGGCAAATTCCTTGGTTTTTTCAACTCGGGTTCCTGGGCTTCCATCCATTCTAAGTGGAAAACCCAGTACGATTTCGCCTATTTCATATTTTGAAACAAGCTCCTTAAAGTATTTTTTGTCTTCTTCCTTGCTTTTTGATCGATAGCTGCCCAGGGGTTGAGCCGTTAGAAGAAGCTTATCGCTTACGGCAAGACCGATGTGACTATCGCCATAGTCTATTCCCAGGACTCTCATGGGACGAAATTTTCCTTTCTTCTTTTCTTTATTTTGTGCCTTTCCAAGCCCAGCTCGATAAGCTGTTCGAGCAGTTGGGGAAAGGGAAGTCCGCTAACTTCCCAAAGCTTAGGATACATACTGATCTCTGTAAAGCCTGGAATGGTGTTGAGCTCGCTTATGAAAATCTTTTCAGTTTTTTCTTGCATAAAGAAATCCACCCGTGCCATCCCCGAACAGGAAACAGCCTTGTAAGCCTCAAGAGAAAGATGCTGTATTTCCTCAATTTGGGAGCACATAAGTTCTGCAGGGATTCCGAAGCGAGTATTTCCATCGATGTATTTATCTCTGTAATCATAGAATTCTCTGTAAGGGATGATTTCCCCTGGTAGCGAAGCTCGGGGAGAGTCATTCCCTAAAACGCTGCATTCCAACTCTCGCCCCTTGATTCCCTCTTCCACTAAGATTTTATGATCATAGCGGAATGCTTCTTCAAGAGCCCAAGAAGTTTCTCCATATTCTTTAACTTTAGAAATCCCAAAACTTGATCCTAAACAGGCAGGTTTCACAAAAAAAGGAATGGGAAACTCTTTTTTGATTTTCGAAAGAATGGACTCTTTTTGCTTCACCCATTCTTGATCCTGGAGAATCATGTGTTTAACCACTGGCAGATTTTTCGATTTGAGGATTATTTTTGTCATGGCTTTGTCCATACTTATGGCAGAATCCATAACAGATGCACCTACAAAAGGGACATCAGCCATTTCAAAAAGTCCCTGGATGGTTCCATCTTCACCATACGGGCCATGAAGCACAGGGAAATATATATCCGCATCTGCGGTCAGAGGCGAAACATTTTTGCTCCAAGGGAGGAAAGAAAAAAAATCCCCTTTGTTCAGAGTGGAAGCTGCGAGGAGGGGTGATTCGACAATTTTCCAATCGCCTTTTTTGTTAATATAGATAGAAGTAATTTTAAATTTCTTTTTATCGAGGTTTTTGTAGATTGATGCAGCAGAGAGAAGGGATATTTCATGTTCAGCAGAACGTCCCCCAAAGAGGAGAACTATATTTGTCTTTTTATGCTTCAATTTCTTCAAGGAAGATTATTTTATAGAAATGGAGTTCCCTTGTCTACAGAAGAGTGGGAAGCGTTTCTCTAAGGATGTAAAATCTTTCTAAATAAGGTTGAATTATGTTTTGGCCTTAAAGGGAATCTTTAAAGCTTTTGCTGGGATTGAATTTTATTCTCTTTTTTTTGGGTATGTTGATAACAGCTCCAGTTTTTGGATTTCTTCCTTTCCGGGCTTTTCTTGTTTTAACTTCGAAACTTCCAAATCCTGAAAAGGTCACTCTTTTCCCCTTTTTCAAGGAGGCCTTGATACCCTCTATCATAGAATTAAAAGCCTTTTCCGCTTGAAGAAAAGTTGTTCCTGCATCCTTAGCCATTTTCATCGCTATTTCTTTTTTGTTCAAGATGAACCTCCTTAGCTTTATTGCCGTTCATAAGCTGGCTTTATGTTATGAAGAAGAAGGATTGATGTCAAGCAAAAATAGAAAAATGGAACTTGTTGTGGCCTAATACTTATACTTATATTGACAGACATAAGGGATATAAATATAATAGGTCAAAGCCTTGAAAGGAAGAAATTCACCAAAAAGGAGCAATGATGAGAAACTTCATTCATAAAACATCCGCGAAAATCTTTTTTTCTCTGGTGATAATTTTTCTCCTGTTTTGTCTTGGAGAGAAAGTCCAGTCAAGTTCTCTAGATAGAGGAGAGAGCCAAGAGCAGGAAGTAAAGAAAGCGAAATTATACAAGGATATCTATCCTCTGATCTCTGAGTCTGATCTCTATTGTTCTTTTTTTGTTTTAAAAAATAAAGAGGAACTGGACCTAGAAATCGTTAGTGCTGAAAGAACAGAGGAAAGATTGTTTCTTAGAGAGGGTGATATTTTTTATCTTAACAAAGGAAAGAAATACGGCCTTGAGAATGGTCAACTTTTTTTGATACTGGAGGTCGGAAAGAAAATCAAGAACTACGGTTATCTTACTTTTATGAGAGGAAGAGCGAAGATTACTGATGCAAGAGCTAGTCGAGCCACTGCCAAACTAGACAAAGCTTGCGCTCCGGTTATGGTAGGATTTTACCTTGTTCCTTTTGAAGAAAAGGGAGGGCTCCTGGGCAAAGACCTCGGCTTCGATATTCTTGCCCGAGAAGGAGAAGACTCAAAAGGAAAGATTATTTATTCACAGGACGAACATAACCTAATCGGAAGCGGAGACTGGGCGCTCGTTGATATTGGAGAGGAAGATGGCATCCAGTTTGGCCAGCAATTGGTAGTATACAGGAAATCGAAAAAAAAGGGCGCTCTAGCTAAAATGTTTGGCAATCTAATCGTCATCAATGTCCAGAGAAAGACATCCACGGTTAAGGTTCTCTCTTGCAGTACCCCTCTGAGAATTGGTGATCTAGTTCAAACACATTTTAAATAATTCAGCAACTCAGCTTGCATACGGATATTGAAGCGGGCGTAGTTCAGTGGTAGAACGTCTGCTTGCCAAGCAGAAGGTCGTGGGTTCAAATCCCATCGTCCGCTCCATAATTTTTTTTATATCTCGTCACAGGATGGAAATGGCGCGGTACCCAAGTGGCTAAGGGAGAGGTCTGCAAAACCTCGATTCGTCGGTTCGAATCCGACCCGCGCCTCCAATCTTCCTGATTGATTCCTCTCTCCCCAATTTTTTGTCTTTGATTCCTGCGTTCCTCATCTTCTGAAAATGTGAAATTATGAATTAAAATATTTGACATCCCCTACCAGAAATTATATATTTTCTAAAACATTTTGTAGGAGGAGTTAATGGACTTAGTCGCAAGAGTTCAAGGTATTTTGTTAAAACCCAAAGAAGAATGGGTTAAAATCAAAGAAGAATCAATAACTGTTTCTCAGCTTTTTACCTCCTATGCTGTGATCCTGGCTGCTATTCCAGCAGTAGCTCAATTTATAGGTTATGGCCTTGTCGGTTTTAGCCGTCCCTTTGGATGGGCAAGATACGGAATAGGTCGAGCTTTTATCTACGCCATTCTATCCTATGTACTGACTTTAGCCTCTGTTTACATCTTTGGCCTGGTCATTAATCTTTTGGCTCCCTCTTTCTCTTCGAAACAGGACCCTGTCAAGGCCATGAAGCTCGCCGTCTATGCTATGACACCTGCTTGGGTGGCCGGGGTCTTATACCTTGTTCCTCTCCTGGGATTCTTAGCTATCCTCGCTAGCCTTTACGGAATCTACATCCTCTACCTAGGATTTGCAGAACCATTGATGGACACCCCCAAAGATAAGGTTGTCACCTATTTAGTGGTGAGTCTTGTGGTCTATATTGTGCTTTGGGTTATCGTCGCTGTCATCCTAGGTGGAATTTTCGCTGCCGGAGTTGTGACCAGAGCGATTTAATTCTTCCAGGATTTTGGAAAAAGCCTTTTGAGGCGAAGAAGCCTCGATGATAGGCCTCCCTATCACTAAATAGTCCGCTCCTTTATGAAGAGCCTGGTCAGGCGTCATGATCCTCTTCTGGTCATGGGCCGCGGTCCAGGCAGGTCGGATCCCAGGAACAACGATGAGGAAGTCTTCGCCTATTTCCTTTCTTATGATTTCAATCTCCTGAGGGGAACAGACCACCCCATCTACTCCTTCCTTGTGGGCCAGCTCAGCCAGCCGGAGAACTTGAGTCTCCAGGCTTTCCGTCATTCCGATTTCTTTCAATTCCTGCCCCTTTAAGCTGGTTAAGATTGTGACCGCTAAAAGCAAAGGTTTGGTTGTCCCCTCTTTCTCAGCCTCGCTGGCTGCTGCTTCGACAGCCCTGGCCAACATCTCGCTTCCTCCCGAGGCATGGAGAGTCATCATCTGGACACCATGCCTTACACCTGATTTCACGGCTTCAGCCACTGTGTTGGGAATATCGTGGAGTTTTAAGTCAAGGAATATCTTTTTTCTCAAGGCCTTCATTTTTGAAAACAAGGAAGGACCCTCAAAAGTAAAAAGCTTCAGCCCTATCTTGAAGATTTCCGCCTGTTCTAGTTGTTTGACGAGACGAAAGGCCTCTTCCTTGTTCCCAACGTCTAGAGCCACGATAATCCTCTTTGCTAAATCTGTCGGCTTATTCATTATTTTCCCCTTCTTCGACTCTTTGTTCTCTTCATGATCAGATAGTGAAGTTATTCGATCGAGCTATTCTAGCCAGTCATGCGAGCTATGTGAGTCTAGCATTTTAGCGTTCCCACGATCTTTTCGATTTTGGCGATACCCTTCTTCTGGCAGTATTCTTGGAGTTCTTGGATTACCTTCAAGGTCGCCTCAGGATCCACGAGGTTAGCTGTGCCCACTTCGACGGCTTTAGCCCCGGCAATCAAGAATTCCAGAGCATCTTGGCCAGAGGAAATTCCCCCCAGCCCGATAACCGGAATTTTCACCCGAGATGCCACTTGGTAGACCATCCTGAGGGCAAGGGGCTTGATAGCAGGGCCGCTTAGTCCTCCGAACAGGTTAGCCAATTTTGGCTTCCGGGTATCCACATCCACTGCCAGGGCCAAGAAAGTATTGACCAGGGAGATCCCGTCCGACCCCGCGTCCTGGGCACTGAGGGCAATTTCTTCGATGTTCGTCACATTAGGAGAAAGCTTGGTGATAATGGGCAAGGAGCTCTTTTTCTTGACTGAGCTCACTACAGAAAATGTTGCTTGAGGGTCAAGAGCAGGGCAGAGGCCTCCTTTTTTGACATTGGGGCAGGATATGTTCAACTCATAAGCTGATATGCCTTCTTTCTGGTTTAAGAAATCCACCACCGAGATGTATTCATCGTCTGATTCGCCGCAGACATTGACGATTATGGCTGTATCATACCCTTTTAGCTGAGGAAGGATCTCTTCGGAAAATCTTTCGACTCCGATTCCAGGGAGCCCAATGGCGTTTATGAGACCTGCTGAGGCTTCAGCCAAACGGGGAGGAAGATTTCCTGATCGGGGATTGAAATACAGGCCCTTGGTGACTATACCTCCCAACTGTCTAAGGTCAATATGAGGGGCCAGCTCCAGTCCGTAGCCAAAAGTGCCGCTGGCCGCGATAACCGGGTTCTTAAGTTTGAGAAAGCCCAAGTCTACAGATAAATCGGTCATTTTCTATCTCTTACCAGATAATTTGCTCTTTGGAGAAAACAGGTCCTTCTTCACAGATTTTCAGCCAGGTTTCTTGTCCTTCTTGTCTGATTCTTCGTACACAGCTCCAGCAGATACCGAATCCACAGCCCATAATAGATTCTAAGGAAAATTCGGCCGGAATTTCCTTTTCCATGGCGATTTGAGCGATTTTTTCCATCATGGCTTCAGGCCCACAGCTGTACATGAATTCAGGAGCAAGACTAGGGAGCTTTTCGGCCAGAAAATCACTCACCAGTCCTTTGAAGCCAAGAGAGCCGTCCTCGGTGGAATAGAAAAGCTTAAAATCATTTCTTTCAAACTTATCCTTAAGGCATAGATCGGAGAGGCTTTTTGCCCCATAGAAAATCTTAACCTCAGCGCCCAGGGTTGCCAGCTCTTGAGCTAAAAAATAAAGAGGAGCGATTCCCCTTCCTCCCCCGACCATGATCACAGTTTTTCCCTTGAAACCTGGATCAACCTTATAACCTTTTCCCAAAGGCCCGAGAATATCCAGGGAATCATTGATTTCCTTCTGGGCTAAAAGGGCTGTTCCAGAGCCTGTTTTCTGGAAAAAGATTTCTATGTTTTCTTCATCTTTGGAATGGATGCTAAAGGGTCGCCTCAAGAGGGGATAAGGCTGAGGATCTATCCTCACCATGATAAACTGACCTGGTTTAGCTTGCTGGGCGATGCCAGGTGATTTGAGAGAAAGGAGATAATATTCCTTCCAGCTTTCTTTCTCAGTAATCAAGGCCTGGGAATCTTTGATCATATCTTGGCTGATTTCTCGGACAAAAATACCAGAAAGTCCATCCTTTGGCAACAAAAACTTTGACTTCTTCTGGCTATTCTGGTAATAATCGAACCTAATAAGGGTTTCATAAGGGATGCGGCTGCTTCTCGAATCAAAAGGAATAAGCCGGCTTCTTGTTTTATTCGTACATTTTCATACATATCAGGAGGACTCATAGATGGAAGTTTCACAAAGAGGTCAGAAAATCCAGCCTTCACCCATAAGGAAGCTCAAGCCTTATGCCGATGACGCCATCAAGAAGGGAATCCATGTTTACTTCATAAACATCGGGCAGCCTGATATTCCTACTCCACAACCAGTAATGGAGGCTTTTCACAACTATAGGGAAGAAGTCCTAAGCTATGGGCCAGCCCAGGGCTCCCTGGAGTTAAGGCAAGCTGTCGCTGAATATTTCCAGAGTTACGGAATACCGCTAACTCCAGAAAATATTATCATCACCATCGGGGGTTCAGAGGCGATCCATTTTTCCTTTAGTGCGATTGCTGACCCTGGCCAAGAGATTGTCATTCCAGAGCCCTTCTATACAAATTATAACGGTTACGCAACCTTTGCCGATGTGAAAATCGTTCCTTTAACCCTCCGAGTCGATGACGGATTTCGCCTCCCTTCGCAGGATGAGATTGAAGCCCGGATTGCACCCCAGACCAGGGCCTTGCTTCTCTGTTCTCCCAACAATCCTACCGGAACTGTTTACACGCCTGAAGAGATAGAGAGAGTGGTGACTGTGGTGAAGAAACATGACCTCTTTTTGATCGGAGATGAAGTCTATAAAGAATTCGTTTACGACGGAGGGACTCATAAAAGCATCCTGGAGTTTGATGAGATCAAGGATAGAGTTATTGTGGTGGACAGCATTTCCAAGCGATTCAGTTGCTGCGGAGCGAGGATTGGAGCTGTTGTTACCAGGAATGAAGAGGTTTACCAGGCAGTTTTGAAATTCGCCCAGGCCAGACTCTGTCCTCCTTCTGTCGAGCAAGAGGCTGCCTTGGCTGCCTACCGAATGGGGATGGAGTATTTCGAACCGGTGAGAGAAGAGTACCAGAAAAGGCGAGACATCCTGTATGAAGGCTTGAAAGACATACCCGGTATAGTCATCCAGAAACCGCAGGGGGCCTTTTACATCATTGTCAAGCTTCCGATTAAAGATGCAGAACATTTTGTTCTATGGATGCTGACCGATTTTCAGCTTGATAAGGAGACAGTCATGGTCGCTCCTGCCCAAGGATTCTACTGTTCTCTTGGTAAGGGTAAAGATGAAGTCAGGATTGCCTATGTTCTCAAAGAAAAGGATTTGAGGAGGGCAATCGTCGTCTTCAAGGCCGGGCTGGAGAAATACCTAAGCCTCTTTCCTTAAGAATAAAAAGGGGTAAAGTCTTAACTTTCAACAAAAAAGGACTAGGTCTACACCCTTAATTCGTTGATAGGGTTTGATATGTAGAAGCCAATTTACTTTTTCTATGTTCATAATATGGCCGAGGCCAAAGAAGTTAGAAGTGTAGGCCTGGCCCCTTTCTTGCCAACTTGAATTTTAAAGGAGTTGTGTGTATATTTTTGATTTACGTTTTGAGGAGTTGAAAGATGAGAAATAAACATGTTTACTTCTTCGCTGAAGATCATGCAGAGGGCAACAAGGAAATGAAAGATATTCTGGGCGGGAAAGGTGCGAACCTGGCTGAGATGGCAGGAATTCGGCTGCCTGTTCCCCCTGGCTTTACGATTTCTACTGAGGTCTGCAGCCTCTTTGCTAAAGCAGGTGACCGGATTCCCCTTGGGGTAGAAAAAGAAATCCTTCGCCATCTAAAAAAATTGGAAGAGGTCACTCAGCAAAAATTTGGAGGGGAGAAGAATCCTCTCCTCGTTTCTGTCCGTTCAGGAGCGAAGTTTTCCATGCCTGGAATGATGGATACTGTTTTGAATCTGGGTCTCAATGCTCGTACTCTCGAAGGATTGGCAGCCAAGAGCGGAGACAGAAGATTTGCCCTGGATTGTTTTCGCCGTTTGATTCACATGTTCGGAGACGTGGTTTTAAGCATTCCCAAGAAGAAGTTTGAGGATCTCCTTAAAAAGAAAAAGAAGGAAAGAAACATTGTCCATGATTATGAGCTGACTGAAGAAGCTTTGGAAGAGCTGGTGAAGGATTATAAGAACTTGATCAAGAGAGAAACGGGGAAAGGATTTCCTCAGAATGCCACCTCTCAGCTTTTGATGTCCGTTTCGGCAGTTTTTAAATCTTGGAACAATCCACGAGCTGTGACCTACCGTCGCTTGAACTATATTCCAGACGACCTGGGAACAGCAGTCAACATCCAGCAGATGGTTTTTGGGAATATCGGAGAAAAATCGGCCACTGGAGTTGGATTTACGAGAGATCCTGCTAACGGAGAAAAGAAGCTCTATGGAGAATTTCTTTTCAATGCCCAGGGCGAGGATGTGGTGGCCGGCGTTCGAACCCCGTCTCCTCTTAAAACCTTAGAGGAGCAAATGCCAGCAGCCTTTAAAGAGTTGAAGGAGATCACTAATAGACTAGAGAAGCATTATCGGGATGTCCAGGATTTTGAGTTTACGATTCAAGAAGGAAAGCTTTACATGCTCCAGACACGCAACGGTAAGAGGACCGGGCTGGCAGCAGTAAAGATTGCGGTTGATATGGTCGAGGAGAGATTGATTAGCAAAGAGGAAGCTCTTTTGATGATCGAGCCCGAGGCTCTAAACCAGCTCCTCCATCCCATCTTTGATCCCCAAGAAAGAGAAAAACATGAGGTTCTGGCCAAAGGTTTGGCTGCCTCTCCAGGAGCAGCAGCCGGACAGGTGGTTTTCACAGCTAATGATGCCGTTGCCTGGAAAAAAGAAGGGAAGAAAGTCATTCTGGTCAGGGAGGAGACCTCTCCTGATGACATTCATGGAATGAGCGCCTCGATGGGTATTCTGACTGCTACCGGGGGCATGACTTCTCATGCGGCTATTGTGGGTCGCCAGATGGGGAAACCCTCTATCGTAGGCTGCGGAGAGGTCAGGTTAAACGAAGAACAGAATTTCTTCAGCATAAAGAAGGAGAAAATCAAGGAGGGAGACTGGATATCCATCGATGGAACTGCTGGGGAAATTTTTATTGGTCAGATTCCCACCCAGCCTTCGGAGATCATCCAGGTTATCCGGGGAGAGAGGAAACCTGCCCAGTCTAGAATCTATCAGGATTTTACAAAACTCCTCTTTTGGGCTGACCAGGTGAGAAGATTAGGAGTCCGAGCCAACACAGATACGCCTGAAGATGCCCGGATTGCCTTGGCTTTTGGGGCCGAAGGCATTGGCCTGGCGAGGACAGAACATATGTTTTTTGAGAAAGAAAGACTTCCCTTCATCAAGGAAATGATTCTCTCCGAAACAGCAGAAGAAAGACGGAAGGCTTTGAGAAAGCTTCTGCCCTTCCAGAAGAAGGATTTTTATGGATTATTCAAGGCAATGAAGAGACATCCAGTGACCATCCGCACTCTCGACCCTCCTCTTCATGAATTTCTTCCCCGCAAGGAAGACCTCATGGTTGAGATCGCTGTCTTGAAAGCCTCTGAGAGCAAAAAGAAAGGCAAAATTCAAGAATTGGAGAAATTGCTGGAGCGGGTCAGTGCGATTTCTGAATTCAATCCAATGCTTGGACATCGGGGCTGTCGGTTGGGAATTTCCTATCCTGAAGTCATCGAGATGCAGGCCGCAGCTATTTTTGAGGCCGTCTGTAAATTAGCCAAGGAAAGAGAGAAAGTCTATCCGGAAATCATGATTCCTTTGGTGGGCAAAAAGGAAGAGTTGGCTAACCAGAAAGAAATCATTCTGCGAGTCGCTGACGAAGTGATGGAAAAGTATAAAGTCAAAATTGAATACTCGGTAGGAACGATGATCGAGGTTCCCAGAGCAGCCATAACGGCTGATGAAATCGCCGAGGAAGCGGAGTTTTTCTCTTTCGGCACCAATGATCTCACTCAGACAATTTATGGTATTTCCCGGGATGATGGGGCCGGTTTTCTAGCCTATTATCTAGCTCATGGAATCTGGAAGAGCAATCCTTTTGAAACTGTAGATATTGAAGGGGTCGGAGAACTGATGAGGATGGGAGTGAAAAAAGGCCGCCAGACCAGGCCAGACCTGAAAGTAGGGATTTGCGGTGTTCACGGAGGAGACCCTCGTTCCATTTACTTTTGCCATGAAATAGGGCTGGATTATGTGAGCTGTTCTGCCTACCAGATCCCCATTGCTCGCCTAGCTGCGGCTCAGGTCGCCATCAAGGAAAGGAAAGAAAAGAAGAAAAAATAGAACTGCTTTCATTTTATTTGATTCGTTAAACAACCGCCCTCAGCTCACTATTCAAAGACAATAAGAATCAAAAGGGGATTTCCTGATAAGAACTAAAATTACTGATTAGCGTTTGCCAGAGACCTTGCGCAAAAGATTCTTCAAGATGTAAGTTGCCATGGCTGGGTTGGCAGTCAGTCTTCTCTTGCAGTAGGCTGTTGCATATTCCCATTTTTCGGCAAAGGGAACATAAAGCCGGACCAGGATACCGTTCCGTACGAGCTCATCCTGGAAATCACGCTTCGGAACACCCATAAGCATTTGGACTTCGTACTGGTCTTTTTTTATATTCAGCTTTTCGGCAACGTTGATGGCTTCATTTATGAGGACCTCATCATGGGTCGCGATCTCCGCGTAATGACCTTCCGTATACAGGACTTCCAACTGTTCAAGCAGCTTTTGCTTCATTTGAGGCTTGCTTTGAATGGCTATTTCTGGAGGTTCATTGTAGATGCCGATGCAAATGCGGAGACGGGCCTGCATCCCTTTTAGGGACCGTATGTCATCGTCGGTGCGAAAAAGACGGGATTGCAGGACTGTTCCGAAGGTCGGATAATCCTGGTGCAAAGTCCGGAAGACATCCAAAGTCATATCAGTGGAAGTGTGATCCTCCATGTCTAGAGTGACCTTAAGGTTGTACCGTTCGGCTCGAGTCACTATTCCCCTGATGACGTTGGCGCAATTCTCTGTGCCGCGGTGACTGCCCAGCTGGGAAGGTTTTAAGGAAAGCGTTGTATAATCCTGGCTGCCCAAAGCCTCGATGAGTCTCTCGTAGACGTTGACGGTGTACTGGACCCTCTNNCGAGAAGGTCTATGGTGGAGCAGACCTGCCTTTCTTCCCAAAACTTTTGGGCGGCGGTGACGGCTGCTTCAATGCTGTCTCCGGCTACATAAGGGCCGGCAAAAAGCTTGACCAGGGGAGTGGGAGCGAGATTAATAATAAATCCTTTTAAGCCCATCGATGATTCCTTTCTTCTTAGGGTATCTTGGCTATGATTTTTGCGAGAGTAAAAATTAATTCATTTTCAGATAAACATCAAGAATTGTTTTGACATTTTTCCAAATAATATCCTTATTTTTAAATGGAAATAGATATCAATTTCCTGGGAAAGCCTTTTAGGACTTTCATAAATTATGAAACTCGTAAAGGCCTGATCCCATTGATGTGTTAAGCTTTTTTTGATATTTATTATCTTTCATGGCTCGATTCTCGAACCTTTTGAGATTTTTCCGGAGGAAGAAATTCCCCTTCAAGTTCATATACAGCGATGACTATTGGGTCGACCTCGGACAACATGTTTTTCCTGTGTTGAAGTACAGGCTTGTCTACGAAGCCCTCCTTCGTTCTAGAGTAAAAAAGGAAAATTTTATTCTTCCTCAGCCGGCTGAAGATAAAGACCTTCTCTTAGTTCATACTTCAAAATACCTGAAAAAAATGAAGACTGGGAATCTGTCAGACTCTGAAGTTTTGACCTTGGAACTGCCGTATTCCAAGGAGCTGGCCAAATTTGCCTGGCTTTTTGTCGGCGGAACGATTCTGACGGCTGAAATGGCTCTAAAAGATGGAGTGGCTGTTCATCTTGGGGGTGGATTTCACCATGCCTTTCCTGATCATGGAGAAGGCTTTTGTGTTTTTAACGATGTGGCCGTAGCCTTGGAAAAGATGAAACAGGAAGGAAAGATAGAGCGAGGCATGGTGGTCGACTGCGACCTTCATCAGGGAAACGGAACCTCTTTTATTCTGTCCAAGAAGGATTACGGTTTCACCTTTTCTATCCACCAGATGGATAATTATCCTGCTGAAAAACCTTCGAGCTCAGTGGATGTTGGGCTCTGGTCAGGAGATGGAGACGAGAAATATCTGTCTTCGCTGCGCGAACATTTCCCTCGCCTTTATCAACAGTTCAAGCCGGACCTCATCTTTTACTTGGCTGGAGCCGATCCATATGAGCACGACCAACTGGGAAACTTGAACCTGACTATGCAAGCTCTTGAAGAGAGAGACAGGATTGTTATCGAGGAAGCTCGAAAGCTTCACCTACCGGTGGCGATTTTCCTTGCTGGGGGATATGCCAGAGAGGTCGAGGATACTGTGTCTATCCATCTCAACACCATAAAAGTCGCCCAGAAAGTCCAGCGCAAATATTTCTGAACCAATATAGTTTATTTGGTTCTTCGTGTTTATCTAGTTTTTCTAGTCTATTCATTAGAGATTGATGAGTATGGCCACAGAATTTTGAGGGAAAATAGTAGCACGAGATAAACGAGACAAACTCAGCAAACGAGAAAAACTATGTTGTTTCCTTGGAGATCCAATCGAGATATTTTCCATATCCCAGGATTAAGGGAAGAGCAATAATTTCCGGAACCTCATAAGGATGGGTTTCCAGGATTTTTTCTTCGACCCGAGGATAGAGATCACCTTTAGTTTTGATGAAGAGGATGTGTTCTTGATCTTGTGAGATTTTGCCCTTCCACCAGTAGCAGGATTCAGAGACTCCTGTTGCTGTAACGCAGGCCGCCAATCTTTCGTTAACCAACGCTTGGGCAATTTCTTGTCCTGACTTTTTATCGGGAACAGTTGTCAAAACAAGGATATATTCACTCACTTCAACCTCCAACAAAAGATAAGCTTGGCTTGTTAATCCTGAAGAAATACATGGGCAAAGACTTTAGCATCACCGAGCATGTTATCGATTATGCAGTATTCATTGGGTTGGTGGGCGGTTTCATCGAGTTTTGCCCAGCAGGCTGCATTATAGCCAGCCTTGCGAAAGAGAGCGGCTACGGTGCCACCTCCAATCCCCTTGGGCTTGGCGTCTTTATTGTAGACGATTTTGACGGCCTTCTTCAGGGCCGAGACGACTGGAGCTGTGGCCGGCGTTGGAGGGGCTGCGGCAGCTTTTTGATTTTCTATCAGCTCAATTTTGACCTTGAATTTTTTTTCGATATTCTTGGCCATGTCCTTTATTTTCGCCTCCACATCTTCAACCTTGTATTCGGGAAGGATACGGCTGTCCATGTAAAAAATGTCTTCTCCAGGAATGGTGTTGATGTTGGGGACATTCGCTTCTTTTTTGGTCGGCTCGAAAGTCGAGATGGGAGGATCGAATAAAGGATCTTTCTTAGGAAAGATCTGGTAGAGATCATCTAGCTCTTTTACTAAGAATGAAGCAGCCTTAAAGCTATTGATTCCCTTCTCTGGAGTAGAACCATGCGCCTGTTTTCCTAAAGTCTTGAATTTGAGCCAGAGAATACTTTTCTCAGCCACTTCAATCATGTCTCCTTCCTTGCTGCCGGCATCTGGAACGATGATCAAGTCCTGGCTCCGGAAGGCTTGAGTTTGATCAAGAACATACTGGATTCCTTTCTCGCTCCCTGTTTCTTCATCCGCAACAAGAGCAATACCTACATCAAAATTGGGCTTGATACCCTCTGCCTGGAAGGCTTTTAAGGCATACAAGGAAGCCAGCATATCCTGCTGGTTGTCTTCGACTCCCCTGCCGTAGATTTTCCCCTCTTCCACCCAGGCCTTGAAAGGATCTCCCTTCCAGAGAGCGAGCTCTCCTGGGGGAACGACATCCAGATGAGTCATTATCCAGGTCGTTTTCGATGAATTTTTTCCTTTATAAACAAGCAAAATATTGGGACGGTACCCGGCAGGCGTTTCTAGATCAGGAGCTTTGAGAATCTCGATGCTTTGAAATCCGCTCTTCTTGAGGAATTCGAGCAGGACTTCTGCTTTTTGTGCCTCACCCTCACCGCCATTCTGCGGAGATATGGCAGGAATACCGCATAACTTCACTTGCATATCGATTATTTCATCGCGGAATGAGTCGATTCTTTTGGTAATCTTATCAAAGGTAGTCATGGCTAGCTCCTTTACAAGAAAATAATAACACTACCTCCTTTGTTAGACAACAGCTTCGGGTAAAATTATTTTCCGAATAGAAGCATACCTAATTCCAGTCACCCTGCCCGAGGATTCCTTGACTTTTAGGGGGATTGAGCATAAATTTACTCAAGATGCGAATCGGTTTTGATGTCCGTCCCTTTCTTAAAAGAGAAACCGGAGTAGGGATTTACTGCCGGAATCTTCTTTCTCATTTGGCTCAAATTGACCGCGCGAACGAATACTTTCTTTTTTCTTCTTCTCTCAAGGATAAATTTTCGCCCCAGAAAATTCCTCCCTTCCCGAATAAAGAATTTCATCACTTCCGCTTTCCGGTAAGGCTCATCAATCTCTTCTGGTACCGGCTATCTTGGCCGCCCCTTGATTATTTTTTCAAAACAAATTTAGACCTAGCTCATTCGCCTACGCCCCTCATTCTACCGACCAAAGGGAAGAAGATCGTGACCGTCTATGATTTATTCTTCCTGGATTTTCCGCTGCTGACTGACAGAGAGACAAGGAAGAATTTTACAGTCAGGATAAAAGACTCTCTTCTTAAGGCTGATGGTGTCATAGCCATTTCTGAATTCACCAGGAATCAACTCTTAGAGAGATTTCCCTTGGATGAGAAAAAAGTGAAAACAATCTACCTCGGGCTGGATCCTGAATTCCACACCGAGGTTTCAGCCGCAGAAGAAGAGGAGGTGAGAAAGAAGTTTTCCCTTCCTCCTTCCTTTATTTTTTTCGTTGGTGCCATGGAGCCTCGAAAGAATCTCTTGAGGTTGATCGAGGCTCTTAAGATTACTCATGAGAAGCACCAAAAAACTCCGCTGGTGATTGTAGGCCGGGAAGGCTTGGACTATAGAAATTTAGAAAAGAAGATTAGCCAGCTTAAGCTCCAGGATTGGGTAAGAATGATGGGCTATCTTCCTGATGAGGAGGTAAAGATTTTTTATCGCCTGGCTTCGGTCTTTGCTTTTCCCTCCCTTTGCGAAGGATTTGGCCTTCCTGTTATTGAGGCCATGGCCAGGGGACTGCCCGTAGCGACCTCTAAGACTTCAGCCCTGCCTGAAGTCGGCCAGGATGCAGCTCTGTATTTCCACCCAGAAGACCCAGAGGATATAGCAGACAAACTCATCCAGGCCCTGGAAGATGAAGAATTGCGGCAGACGCTCAAAGAGAGAGGCAAAAAGAGGGCTTTGGACTTTGACTGGCATACGACCGCAGCTGAGACTTTGAGCTTTTATGAACAACTCTTTCGAAAGTGATGGTATTCTTGGGTTGCGGCGAGGAGAGGACTTAGTCTTCCAGGGGAGAAAAAGACAGGGATGAAGCAAGGCTTTTATAATCGAATGGTTGAGGTAACGGGATGAAGATCGGCTTTGATCTTGATAGCCTAACCCTAAGGAGTGGAGGTATCGGGAGGTATGGTGTTAATTTGATAAACCATCTCGCAAAAATATTGCTGACTGAAACTGACCATGAGATATTTGTCTTTTTCCACAGGTCTTTTGATAGAAGTTTCTTGCCTGCTCAAGAGAATCTCGAATTGGTAAATAAATATACTCGCATCAAGAGCAATGTTCTGAGAAAGGCTGTCTTCCTCCCTTTTTCCATAAGAAACTTGAAGATGGATTTGTTTCATGGGGTTGATCATATCGGCCTGCCCTTTCTCTACCGGAGCAAAACCTGCCAGTATGTGGTTACCATTCATGATCTAATCACCCGAATTTATCCCCGTTCCTTCCCGATTAAACAGAGACTGATCCAGAATACCCTCCTGCCCTTAATACTCAGCAAGGCTGAGAGAATCATAGTTGATTCCCGTTCCACGGAGAATGATGTGCAGAAATTTTATTCCCAGCAGGTAGAAAAGGTCAGGGTCATTTACCCGGGAGTCGAATCACTATTCTACCCGAGGAGCCAGAAAGAGGTCGAGAGGGTCCTGGATAAATATCAGCTTGATTTTAAATATTATTTCTTCCTGGGAACACTCGAGCCCAGGAAAAACATTGTTCGGCTGATCGAGGCCTTTATCAAGCTGAAACGCAAGAGGAATGTTGAGCATCGATTGGTCATTTCAGGTCGGAAGGGATGGCTCTATAAAGAGATTATGGAAAAGATAAAACACTCACCCTTCTCCCAGGATATCATTTTCACAGATTTCGTGGACGATCAAGACCTGCCTTATCTTTTTTCGGGAGCGGAGATGTTTCTCTATCCATCCTTGTACGAGGGCTTTGGGTTGCCCGTATTGGAAGCCATGGCCTGCGGGACTCCGGTCATTGCTTCGAACCTTTCTTCTCTTCCTGAGATCACCGGAGAGGCAGGAATATTGGTTGATCCTATGAATATTGAAGAAATTGCCCTGGCCATGGAAGAATTATCCGAAGATAGAAAACTTCAAGAAGAACTACGAAAGAAGGGATTGGAGAGGGCAAAGCTCTTCTCATGGGAAAAGGCGGCCCAAGAGACCAAGGAACTTTACCAAGAAATGCTAGGCTAAATGGAAAAGATAAGAGTCCTGGAAATGATCGACCAGCCTTTTTTGGGCGGAGGGCAGATCAATCTTCTTTCTCTGGCCAGAAACCTGGATAAGGAAAAATTTGAAGTTTTCACCTGCTCGCGGGGAGGGGGATCTCTGGTAGAGGAAATCGAGAAAAACGACCTCCAGCATTTTCCCGTTCCCTTCAGTAAAAGAATCGGGAGCAAGATTGTCCGGGAGATTAGGGCTATTCTCTCCGATAACAGGATCGATATCCTTCATACCCATGGCGGAATAGCAGGATTCTATGGGCGTTGGGCTGCTCGGAAATGCCGGACTCCGGTAGTGGTCCATACTCTTCACGGGATTCATTATCTCCATTACCGAAATTTCCTTCTCAAGCACTCTTTTATCTTTCTGGAAAGATATTTTTCTCGGTTTACCCAGGCAGTTATTTTTGTTTCCGAGGCCGATAAAGAAAAAAGCATGAAATTCAAACTGGCACCTGAAGAGAAAATGCATATCATCAAGAATGGAGTTGATTTATCAGCGTTCCAAGAAGAAGAAAGGCTGAACAGCACACCAGAGATGAGAAAAGAAGTGAAGCTCGAATCTTTCCAGCCTCTTGTGGGTACTGTGGCCCGCCTTCACCGCCAGAAAGGAATTCCTTATCTTTTGAAGGCCGCCAAAACAATATCCCAGGTATTCCCGAGGATTAAAATCTTAATCGTCGGTGGAGGACCGCTCGAACAGAAGCTGGAGCGTATGGCCAGGCGATGGGGCGTCAAGGAATATGTCTGGTTCATGGGTGAGCGGAAAGACGCTCAAGATCTTACCTCTCTGTTTGAAGTCTTTGTACTTCCCTCTCTTTGGGAGGGTCTTCCTTATGTTTTGATGGAAGCTTCGGTCTTGGGAAAACCCATAGTGGCTACGGATGTCGATGGGAATAGGGAGATCATAGAGGACGGAAAGACAGGGATACTCGTTCCTGCTAGAGATCCAGAGAAGTTGGCTGAGGCCATCATCAGACTCCTCCGTGATAAGGGTTTGGCCTCAAAACTCGCAGAGAGAGCCAAAGAGGCTGTTCCTCTAAAGTTCAAGCTCTCGAGGATGGTGGAGGAGACGCAGGATCTTTACTTGAAGTTATACCAGAGAGTTTAATCATCAACATTGGATGTACAATATTTCGCCTCACGACCTTCAATACCAGATAACTCTGAAGCCAGTAAACTTCTGAAGCTTCTTTTTGAGGCAGAGCTTCACTTGAGGAAAGACGAGTTTTCTTTTGCTCTCTTGGTTTGAACAGAGTGCTTAAAAAATAAAGATAAATGTCTGAAAAAAAAGAAAGAGCCAGGTTCACCTGTGATTGGATTTTCAATATCCTGGTGGTTTTATGCGATGGGAAAGTGGTCTGCGGGTGTGCGGATCCTTACGGAGAGAGACCCCTGGGATATCTCCAGCAGAGTTCTCTTCATGAAATCTGGAATTCAGAAAAGGTGAAGGGAATAAGAGAGGGATTGAATAAGGGATATGCTGCGTTCTGTCTCGATTGTGGCTTAAAGAGATTCTTGGAAGAAAAGGAAGAGGTCCCTGTCCGTCCTGTTCATCTTGAGATTCTTCCCCGGATTTTCTTGGAGCCCACGGTCCTGTGCAATTTATCATGTTTCCAGGCTGTTTGTAATCATGAATCAGGAATAGCGAAGACGAGAAAGAGAAGCAAATTTCCCTTCGATGAATTCCAATCCGTCATCGATGAGGTCGGGAAGAATCTCATCAGGCTTGATCTCTTTAACTACGGAGATCCGTTTGTTCACCCTCAAGCTGTAGAGATGATCGAATATGTCAAGCAAAAATATCCATCTGTTTACCTTTATACGACCACCAACGGGCTTATCCTCGATGATGAAAAGATCAGAAGGATCGTGAGGTCTGGTCTTGACGAATTCACCTTTTCTGTGGATGGACCTGACCAGGAAACTTATATTCGGTACAGGCGATTGGGAGATTTTGAGAAAGTCCTGAAGATCATGTCTAAATTCGTGGAAGAGAGGAATAAGCTGGGCCGGGAAGTTCCTTTCATAAATTGGAGATACATCCTCTTCAAGTGGAATGATTCAAGAGGGAAGATGAATAAGGCCAGGGCACTGGCCGCCAAGATTGGGGTCGACCGGTTGACCTGGGAGATAACCGATCATCCCCGAGAAGCTCTTTCCAAGAAGTATCAGATTGGAACTCGTCATTGGAGGAAGATTTATCATGAAATCTGGGATACCAGCCAGATTGGAAATGCCATTAAGGATAAAAAATTCTTAGCGAAGATAAAGGTGTTGACCAGAGATTTGGTGACTCAGGTTAACAAACCCAGGAACATACAAGTTCTGGTCAAAAACATCGGAGGAGCGCCTTGGTTGAAAGATACCTATTCTGGGAGAAGAATTATCAGGCTGGGCGTGCAGTTGTTCGACCAAGATAAAAATCTACGGGAATTAAATTATGCTAGAGCTTTTCTCAACCGACCAATGGCCCGAGGGGAAGAAGATATCATCCGTTTAGACTTGCCTTCCTGGCCCAGCTCTGGGGAATACTGGCTGAAATTTGATATGGTTTCAGAGGGGATTGATTGGTTTGAGGCCGGTGGCTCTTCTGTGGTCTGGAAAAGGTACAAAGTTCTAGAATAAAACATGGACCCTCAATAAAATAGATGGGGGTAAAATCTATAGGGACGGTTCTGTTTTTTCATAATTGACAATTATCTGCCCTCTTTTTATAATTTTCCCCAAATGGAAGACGCAAGAGTGGCCCTCGTTCATGACTGGCTGACAGGTCAGAGGGGAGGGGAGAAAGTCCTGGAAGTCCTGGTTGAAATCTTCTCTCAGGCACCAGTTTATACTCTCTTTCATTTTCCAAAAAGCCAGGTTGAAGAGGTTGAAAAGAGGGAAATAAAGACCAGTTTTCTCCAGCGTCTTCCTTTCTTGAGGAAGAAATACCGCTTTTATCTGCCTCTATTCCCGTTGGCTGCAGAACTCTTCGACCTCCAAGACTATGATATGGTCATTTCGACTTCCCACTGCGTGGCCAAAGGCATTATTCCCCATCCCGAAGCTCTTCACGTGTGTTATATTCATTCTCCCATGCGCTATGCCTGGAACCAGTATTTTCCCTATTTTTCCGCCTCTAAATTGTCCTTTCTATCCAAGCTAATCATTCCTCCTCTAATCCATCATCTTAGGATGTGGGATGAATCATCATCATCCAGGGTCGATCATTTTCTCGCCAATTCAAAAAACGTTGCCCAAAGAGTCGAAAAATACTACCGTCGTCAGGCTGAGGTCCTCCATCCTCCGGTAGAGACTGATTTTTTTCAACCCGGGAAAGAAACTGAAGATTTTTATTTGATCGTTTCGGCTCTGGTTCCTTACAAAAGGATCGATCTGGCCATCGAAGCCTTCAATCAACTGGGAGTTTCCTTGAAGATAATAGGTCAAGGGCCAGATTATAAAAAACTCAAGAAATCAGCTAAAGAGAACGTACAATTTCTTGGTGCCCTGGAAGCGGAGGAGCTTCTTCAGTTCTATCAAAAAGCAAGGGCCTTAGTCTTGCCCGGAGAAGAGGATTTCGGTATCACTTCTTTGGAAGCTCAAGCCTGCGGCATTCCAGTGATAGCTTATGGTCGGGGAGGAGCTCTGGAATCGGTTGTTCCTCGGGAGACAGGACTTTTTTTCCCGGAATTAAAAGTCGAAAGCCTGCTTTCTGTTCTTGACAAGTTTAAGAGCATGGAATTTAATAAAAGCGTCATAAGAGAGAATGCCATGGGGTTTTCACGCGGCATTTTCAAGGAAAAAATATCGTCGTACTTGCGTGAGAAGTGGTCGGTTTTTAGGGATAAAAGATGATAAGAAGACATCGGACCCGTTTAGTGGGAATATTTCTTCTCAGTGATGTTATCGCCATTTCTTTTTCCTTCTTTTATTCCTATTTTTTTCGTTTCTATTCCTTCATCTATATTCATCCCGAAAGGGGGATTCCTCCGTTTATAAATTATGTCGCCGTTTTCCCTTTTTTTCTGCTGACTCATCTGGCGATTTTTTATTTCCAAGGATTTTATAAGACCAAATTGAAGCGGACGAAGCTAGACGACTTTTTTGCCGTCACTCTGAACGGCATCCTTTCCCTGGCTCTGATCATGGCTGTCATGAACTACCTCTACAGCTACAGTCAAGGGGCAGCTCCTCTCTTCAAGATGGAGTTTAAATTATCCCATTGGTTTCTGGCGATTTATTTTGTTTTTGTGATCTTTATGGTGTCATTTCTCAGGAATCAAATCTATTACTTCATGAAAAGACGCTATGCCAGGGGATTAAATTTACAGAATGTTCTTATCATCGGCGCAGGAGAGATGGGGAAATCAGTCGCTCAGAAGCTCTTCAATTACAAAGACTTGGGGTTTGTGGTGAAAGGCTTCTTGGACGATGAAAAGAAGACAGGTGAAGAGATAGATTTCGATGGTGGAGCTAAGGTCCTTGGTCCGGTGAGTGAATTAAACTCAATCCTAGAGAAAGGCGAGGTCAGCGATGTCTATGTAGCCCTGGATTTGACCAGTTATCCCAAGATTTTAGAAATTCTTAAGGTGGCAGATAAATTCACGGTGAATGTAAGAATCATCCCTGACCTTTTTCAGCTACTGACGCTCAAAGCGAGTATCCAAGACTTGGATGGTTTTCCCGTCATCAATATTGATGAAGTATCTCTGAAAGGAGTGAACCGTTTTGTGAAGATGATCATGGACCGTACGGTATCTGGCCTGCTGTTGATTCTTCTTTCTCCTCTGTTTCTGGTGGTGACCATTTTGACCAAGCTCACTTCCAAGGGACCTGTGTTTTACCATCAGGAAAGAGTAGGATTGGATGGGAGACGGTTTATCCTCCATAAGTTCAGGACAATGATAGCCAATGCCGAAGAGAAATCAGGCCCGGTGATGTGTAAATCTGGTGATCCTCGCATCACCAAGTTTGGGAAATTCTTGAGAAAATTCAGCCTGGATGAGTTTCCGCAATTGATAAATGTCTTGAAGGGAGAGATGAGCCTTATCGGACCCCGACCTGAAAGGCCGGTGTTTGTCAAGGATTTCAAGGATAAGATCCCAAAGTACATGCTCAGACATAAGGTGAAATCAGGGATCACTGGTTGGGCTCAGGTTCACGGACTCCGACAGGATACCCCGATCGATAAGAGACTTGAATATGATTTCTACTACCTACAGAATTGGTCTTTAGCCCTTGACCTGAAGATAATCTGGAAGACTCTGGCCAAGGGTTTTATCGATAGGGATCTGAAGTAGAGTCTAGCTTTTCTGGGGGGAAGAAATCAGACTGAAGCCAATGATGATGTAGTTTATACACGAGAGAACAGTAAAGATGAGGGTGAGATAGAAGATCCACTTCAGATAAGACGGTAAAACTTGGAGGTAATTGTAGAAGAGCACAAGGAGGAGAGTGCTGACTTGGAAGACTGTACTTATTTTTCCCAATAGGCAGGGAAGAAAAGTTGTGTGACCTGTCATCCTGTATACGACCAGAGCTCCGAGCACGATGAGGAGATCCCGGCCGATAACAGTGGCCGTGAGCCAGAGAGGAATCAGGTTCAGCGAGTTTAAGGAAGGGATAGAGAGGACGATGTAGGAGGCGGTCATGAGCAATTTGTCGGCTGCAGGATCAAGGAAAGCGCCAATTTTTGTTTTCTTGTGTAACAGCCGGGCAAAGAAGCCGTCCAGCACATCTGTTGTACCTGCTACGAGGAAAATAAAGAGCGCTAAGAAGGCTTTTCTCTGGATTATCAGCCAGAGGAATACAGGGATAAGACCAATCCTTAACAAGGAGACCAGGTTGGGCAGGTTAAAAAGAACATCTTTAGTTTTTGAGCTCATTTAAACGATATTTATCTCCAGTTCACCAAGATTCTAAGGAGATGCATCCAGGCTATTCGATAAGACTCAGGATAATGTCCAAAGTCTTAATGGCTTCTTGTCCTGAGACAGGCTGCTCAGGGCGGAAAGATCTCTCCATATCAAGATCCATTATTTGATAAGAAATGATTTGGGTGATGGGATGATAATAGTAGTTATCGGGAGACACATCTGAAATTTGAATTATTTCAGGAGAAAATTGCTGAATGAGGGAGTAGCCTTTCTTTTTTAGGAGATCGATGAGGCGGAGAAGGATTTCAGTCATTTCGGCTCGGGTGATAATTTTTTGGGGCTGAAAAGTGTGATTGGGATAAATCTCCAATATACCAAGAGAAGTCGTTGTCAGTATGAATTTTGAGGCCCAGGACGTCGAAATATCGATGATGATCGGTGGTTGAGCTTCTGTCTCCTCGACTTTTCCTTTGAATTTGACAGCCAGCAAGGCAGCCATTTCTTCTCTTGAAGTTGCTTCCTTGTGCAGGATACTGTGATACTGGCTTGGGAGTTCGAAAATGCCCAACCTATTCTTTAAGTTTTCGATTCGAGACTGAATATCCTGATTATCAGGTTGCATTTCCAATAATTTTTCGTAGATTTCAAGGCTTCTCGCATACTGTTCAGTGAGGAGAAGGGCTTCAGCATAGTCTTTGAGAATCTCGGGGTTTTTCGTATCGTTGGTGCTGGCGGCCTTCAAGTGAACAAGGGCGTTCTGGAGTTGATCCTCTTCCTTGTAAATCCCGGCTAGGGCAAGGTGAGCTCTTGCCGAATCAGGGGAATAATAGAGAGCTCTCAGTAAGGCTTCTTTACTCCTCTCTCGATATCCTCTGGTCAGAAAATCCAGCCCCTCGTCCAAAGCCTCTTCTGTTTTTAGTGTTTTCAAAGCTTCGTATTCTCTTTTTGCCCAGCTGTGTTCTGGTTTCTTCTTCAGGACTTCTCGGTATTCCGCAAAGGCAGAGTTCTCGCGCCCTGTATTCTGGTAAAGTTGGGCCAGGCCGAGATGAGTGAGAACTATACCAGGATAATAGTTCAAGGCTGCTTTGAAATACTCTTCAGATGCCTGAAAGTCTCCAAGGAGAAAAAAGGCATAGCCGAGCCCAACGTAGTAAGCTGGGCTCTCTGGACTTAAACGGGAGAGTATTTTCTGGGCTTTTGATCCCTTGTTTTGTCTCAGGTTTTTCCAGGCTTCCTCTAGGGCTATTCTTTCGTCGAGGGAAAGCTCGGTTACAATCGTCTGAGGCAGGTCCTCAACATAAAGGGTGGGCTTAACGGGCTGGTAAGTCAGGCAAGACCAAACCCAAAGAATCATTAAAAAAGATGGGAGAATTTTTTTCACCACTTGTCTTCTCCTCTCTTGACGTAAGGCAGAAAATTCAAGACTGACTGGGAGTCGGCCATGATCTTCAATTCAAAATAATCTCCGTTCTCCCTCCTTTTGAGAACAACAGACCATTTGGGGAAAGAGTGGATCAATTCTTTTTTTGATTTGGGGATGCGAAGGTAATACAAATGGAAATCCTCGAAAAGCATGACTCTGAGTGCATCTTTAAGGCTGTCGATTCCCTCTCCGGTCTTAGCAGAAACATAGAGGTCGCGAGAATCGAAAGGACTATTTTTTTTAAGAAGCTCTTTGCTGTTAGGCATTAAGTCTATTTTGTTCCTGACTCTTATCAAGGGGATTCTAGAGGCTCCTATTTCAGCGAGAACGTTGTCGACCGCCTCTATTCGGCTCTCTGGGTTGGGAGAAGTGATATCAATGATATGACAGATGCAATCCGCCTCCTTGACCTCTAGCAACGTGGCCTTAAAAGATGTTATCAGCTCGATGGGCAATTTTTTTATGAAGCCGACCGTATCACTGAGAAAAAAATACAGACCATCGACAAAGGAGACTCGGCGGAGCACTGGATCTAAGGTTGCAAAGAGCTGTGATGAGGTGTACATCTTCTCATGGGAGAGGCAGTTGAACAGGGTGGATTTTCCAGAATTGGTGTATCCCACCAAAGAAACAGTTGGAATGGGGCTCTTCTTCCTACTTTTTCTTTGATGGGTACGTCTTTTTTGAACATTCTCGATTTCTTTTTTTATCTTGGAAATTCTGTCCAGGATTCTACGCCTGTCTTCCTCCAGCTTTTTCTCTCCTGGTCCCCGAGTTCCGATTCCCGCTCCCAGCCGAGAAAGAGCTTGCCCCTTTCCAACTAAACGGGGGAGAAGGTAGTTCAATTGAGCCAGTTCCACTTGAAGTTTGCCTTCTTTGCTTCTTGCTCTTTGAGCGAATATATCGAGGATGAGTTGTGTTCTATCGATAACCTTGGTCCCTATCTTTTCTTCCAGGCTTCGCTGTTGAATAGGAGTCAAGTTGTGATCAAAAATTATAAGGTCAGCCTCGAGATCACCCCTCATTTGAGCCAATTCTTCGACCTTGCCTTCTCCGATAAAGTATTTGGGACTGATTTCTGAGCGGGATTGTAAGATTTTATGAACCACTTGAGCGCCAGCCGTGGCGGTCAATCCTTCCAGTTCCTGTAAAGACTCTTCTCCTTCCAATTTTTCTTTCTTGGTCGTGGCCAGGTTGATCAGGATGGATCTTTCCATTTTTCTTATTCTAGATGCTTTTCTACAAAGGCCGCCAGAGAAGGGAAATCAAACGGAGAAAACCATTCAACCTCATCCATTCTTCGAAACCAGGTCAACTGCCTTTTTGCATAGTGGCGGGTATCTCTTTTAGTCAATTCAAGGGCTTCTTCGAGCGTCATTTCCTTTTTCAAGTATTTAAGAACGTATTTATAGCCCAGGGCTCGGAATGGAGGTGAGTCTTCCTGGACTCCATCTTTCAATAGATCCTCCACTTCATTGATTATACCGCTTTTAAACATTTTATCCACTCGTTCTTCGATGTTTTTATAGAGCTCTCTCCTGTTTAATTTTAGCCCAATTTTGAGGATATTGAAATCTTTGACCATAGATTCGGTGTTCTGGAAGTGTTCGGAGAAAGGTTTTTTGGTCAAGGTGAAGACTTCTAAGGCTCTGATGATCCTCATCTTGTCCTTCTGTCCGATTTTCTGAGCATAATCCGGGTCAACTTCCTCCAACTTTTTCCTTAGGTTTTCCAGTCCCTTTTCGGCAGCTTTTTTCTCAAGTTTTTTACGCAGGCTGGGCTCTCTACCTGGGCCAGGAAAGAGGCCGTCCAGCAGAGCTTTTAAATATAGACCGGTACCTCCGACTATTATGGGAAGTCTTTTTTTCTTCAGGATCGACTCTATGGCTTTCAAAGCCTGGTTGGCAAAATCGGCAGCAGTGAATTGGATATGGGGGTCGATAATATCCAGTAGATAGTGAGGGATATTCTCCCTTTTTTCAGGGGGGAGCTTGTCTGTTCCGATATCGAAGCCTTTGTAGACCTGCATGGAGTCGCAATTGATGATGGCGCCTTTGAATTTCTTGGCAAGTTTGATCGAGGTTACACTCTTGCCCACTCCAGTGGGCCCGAGAATGATGACGAGATTCTTAGAGTGCAATTTTTATCAAAAGAAACAGAAGCAGAAGGGTCATGAAGATCAAGAGGGCCAAGATTTGTTTTTTCTTCAAAAAAAGCCTCGCTTATCACATGTAGCGCATTCTTATGAGGCCCAAGGCAATATAAAGCAGGCTTTTTAGAAGCCAGAAGGCGTAGGAAATAACGAGAGCCCTCTTGAGTTCAATCTTCAAGACCTGAGAAAGGCCGAAACCCAGAAGGCCGAACAGCCAGAGCTGGAAAAAGTCAAACTGGGTTAAGACGAGATAGGCTGAAGATGTCACTTCTAAGCGGGGAAAAAAGAGAGCCAGGCTGGTTGTGGTCTGCATGACTGATTTCCGGGTGAAAACGAGAATGAGGCGCAAAGCATTGCCCAGGATTTTATCAACGAAATTTGCATGGAGCAGCACAGCGAAAACCTGGACATATTTTCCTTCGGTAGAGGTGAAACGCCCCATGACCAGAATAATCAAACTGGAGAAGAGTAGTCCGACCAGAAAGCTGACAGGAATTATGCCGAACGTCTGGAGAATGACCATGGACTGGGAAGGATTTTCAAGGCGGTCGATCATTCTGTTGTAGTTTTCCTCCCCTAGCCTTTCTTGCATTCTGACGTTGTCTTTCATGATTTGGAGGCTGTCTTTCTGCAGATAAGGGGCGGTGAGGAAAGAGAATAGCCCTATTAAGACGAGAAGCACGACGAGAGCATCAACCCACACGGGTTTTTCTGTAACTCCTTTTAGAGTTGGTTGGGGGCTAAAAAAGATGCCTTGCAGACGCTGGAAGAGGTTCATCCTTTATTCTCCTGTTTCTCCTGTTTTTTCATCTCTTTCAATCATGCCATCTCTGAGGCAGATGATTCTCTGGGCTTGCGTGGCAATATCCTTATCATGGGTAACGATAATGATCGTATTGCCTTCGGAATGTATTTTCTTAAAAAGCCTGAGGATTTCTTGGCCTGTCTTCGAGTCCAGATTCCCGGTGGGCTCATCGGCCAGGAGGATGGAAGGCTCATTGACCAAAGCCCGAGCTATGGCCACTCTCTGTCTTTCTCCTCCCGAGAGTTCAGGAGGCCGGTGATTCATTCTGCCTTCCATTTCGACCATATCTAGAGCGCTCAAGGCCTTTTCTCTTCTCTCTTTTTTCTTTGTTCCTTTGTAGATAAGAGGGAGTTCCACATTATGGAAAGCCGTCGCCCGGGGAAGGAGGTTGAAGACTTGAAAGACAAACCCGATCTCCCGGTTGCGGATGTGGGCCAGCTCATTTTCATTCATGGCGCTGACCAATCTGCCTTTAAGGTAGAAATTTCCCTTGGTAGGAGTATCAAGACAGCCGAGGAGATTCATGAGCGTGGATTTTCCAGAGCCAGAAGGACCCATGATGGCCAAAAATTCATTCTGGGAGATGGTAAAAGTCACCCCTTGGAGAGCCTTGACCTCTTGTTCTCCTAATTGGTAGACCTTCCAGAGGTCTTCAGTAGAGATTAAGACGTTGTTTTCCGATTCTGGCATTCTTATTCGCTTTTCTTTTCTTCAGACTTAATCAGTGCATCGTCTTTAAGTTCACGGAGGGCATTATAAGGGCCGACGACGATCTTTTGCCCCTCTCCCAAGCCTTCGGTGATTTCTATCTTCATTTCACCCAGGATACCCTTTTTCACGGGCTGGAATTTTACCCGATTCTCCTCGGTGACCACATAAACTCCTTCCTCTTCCTTTTTTTTCTTTTCTTCTTCCTCGTCTTTTTCTCTTAAGACAAGGGCTGAAATCGGAACAGCTAGGACATCCTTTCTTTCTGCAGTTATGATGTCTGCCGAAGCAGAGAGACCGGGCTTGAGTTCCCCGGGAGGATTTTCAAGGGTGACGACCACTTTGAAATCCTTTGATTCTTCAGCAGAGGTGAGTTTTTGAATGGCCGAGCTCCCGATTTCGGTGACTGTTCCTTCAATGGTTTGCTCGGGCAGAGCATCTACTCTCACTTCAGCCTGCTGTCCGATTCGAACTCCGACCACATCGGTTTCGTCGACTTCGACTTCGATCTCCATCACCGAAAGGTCGGCGATGGTCATCAGGACTGTGCCCGGGTTGTTCATTGTTCCGATTAAGGCGATCTCTCCCTCTTCGACTCTCAGACTGGTGATTATTCCATCGATGGGGGAGTTATAGGTAGTTTTGTTTAGGTTATCCAGGCTGCTTTCAAGAGAAGCCTTGGCCTGGTTGATTTGATAGTTAATAGCCCTGTGTTGTGCTCTGGAGATGTCATGCTGAGCCTTGGCTGCTTCTAATTGTTCTCTCGAGATGAGCTGTTCATCAAAAAGTCTTTTTTGCCTTTCGTAGAAATTTTTGTCTTTTTGTAATCTGGCCTGAGCTTCAATGAGCTGAGCCCGGTAGGAAAGGATGAGAGATCTGTCCCGGTCAGCGTTGGCTTCGTATTGGGTGGCGTCAAGCTTAAGGAGGAAGTCTCTCTCTTTCACGATTTGCCCTTCTTCAACACCTATCTTCACTATTCTTCCCGGAACTTGGGCGCTTATGTTCACATTCTTTTTAGGCTTAACTTCTCCAGAGGCAGAGGTGATAGAAGTCAGGTTTTCCCTTTTGACTTCTTCAACAGTGACTTTTATTGCTTTTTCTCTCTGAGATTGGAGGTTGAAGTACACGATTAGAGCCAGAACAATGATGACAATGAAGATGATGATTATTCTGCGCCGTCCTCTTTTTTTCTTCATTCTTATCAAGACCTTCCCGTTCAAGATATTTCTATTATACTATTACTAACTACGGCTTTAAAGGTAAAAAGTTTACAAGATATTTGGGTCTTCTCTCTTTCTAAAAAAAACCGATAGGGGACGGTTCTATTTTTTTAGTTCTATATAGAGTCTCATTCTGCCAAGCGTTCTATTTTAAAAAAATAGAACCGTCCCCATTTCTTTACATTTCTTTAGCTATCACGAAAAAAGATGTTTACTCCTTAAAGGTTGCTCTAGAATTAAAGAGTTGCTAATATGGATAAGAAATGTTTTTGAAAGTGGCCAAGGAGGCAGCCCTGAAGGCCGGCAAGATGCTCAGGGAGAATTTTGATGAGGCCAGAGAGGTTTCTTTTAAAGGAAAGATCGATCTCGTCACTCATTTTGATTCACTTTCCCAGAGTCTGATCCACAAACATATATCTTCCCGTTTTCCTGAACATGATTTTTTGGCTGAGGAGGGCCTGCGTAGAGAGAAAGGCGCTGAATATCGTTGGCTCATCGATCCTCTTGACGGCACTACCAATTTTGCTCATAAATTTCCTGTGTTTTGCATTTCCATAGCCTTAGAAAGGAATGGAGAAACGGACCTGGGAGTGGTCTATGATCCTTTAAGGAAGGAGATGTTTTGGGCTGAAGTTGGACAGGAGGCTTTCCTCAACGATAAAAAGATAACGGTCTCTTCTGTTAATGATCTGGACAAAAGCCTTGTAGCCACAGGCTTTCCTTATGATATCCGGGAGAGCGAGGTGAACAATATCGATCATTTTAATAATTTCGCCATTCGAGTCCAAGCTATTCGCCGCTGTGGATCAGCAGCCATGGATCTTTGTTATGTGGCCTGCGGGAGGTTTGACGGCTTCTGGGAGTTAAAGCTCAATCCCTGGGATGTGGCGGCCGGGGTTCTGATTGTAAAAGAAGCAGGAGGCCGAATTTCTGATTTTCAAGATAAAGAATACAGCATCTACGGTTCAGAGACTCTTGCCACGAATGGATTGATCCACCAGCAGATGGTTGGTATCCTGCAATTGGGAAAGTCATGAGAAGAAAAGAGCCTAGATCAAAGGTGAGATGCTTCCCCATTCTTCTATATGCCTTGTTGGCTATGGTGGTCTTTTCTTCCTGCGCAGTACCTGAAAAACGACCTGTTTCCACAATGGAGGAGGTCCTTCCTGAAAAAAGCTTTGATCTGATCCCCAAGAGCGAGGAAAATCTATATAGCCTGCAAATTTCCACTGAGTTGGAGAAAGATGTCGTACTGATCGACGATGAATACGTGGTTCGATACATCGAAGAATTAGGACAGCGGCTGGTCAGTCGAACCCCTTATCGTTACTTCGTTGAAGACTACGAATGGGCTTTTAAAATTATTGAGACTCCTGAAATCAACGCTTTTGCAACTCTAGGAGGAAAAATCTATGTATCGCGCGGTCTGATTGAAGCTACGGAGAGAGAATCAGAACTGGCAGGAGTTTTAGCCTTCGAGATGGGTCATGTCATGGCTCGAAGTGTTCACCAGCACATCTCTCAGGACGCCGTCAAACAAAGTCTGGTTTTGCCTGGAGAAATGATTCAAGGTCATGAAGGCATGGAGAGCTTGAATCAGGTTCTTGAGTCAGAGGGAGGGGCTTATCGTTATTTTTCGAATCTTGAGTATTATCCAGAAGAAATTGAAAAAGCAGATAAGTTTGCCCTCCACAACAGCTATGATGCTGGCTTTAATCCCCGAAGTTTCATAATTTTCATGTATCGTCTTTTGGAGAGTGAAAGACAAGAAGTTTTCCCCTTATGGGTGCAGAGGAATCCCTGGAGTCTGGAGAGAGAAGACCATTTGCTGGCCCTCCTGAAACTGTTTCCACCGGTTGCTTTTCGCGAAGAAAGTTTTAATTTCGAGAGTTTCAAGATTCAACTCCAATCTCTGACACCGCCTCTTTCGGAAATAGAAGAAGAGCCTGCCTTTCCAGAATATGCAGAGGTTCTGACCATAAATGTTCTGGGAAATGTCGACTGGACAGATACCGGACTCGACGTCGATATCGATCAGCAGATCTATTTTCGAGCTTCAGGTGGAATTTCTCTCCAGAAGGGAAATCCTTTGGCCTATTGTGGCCCTGATGGCTACAACCTCAAGACCATGCAGCAGCCTATTCCCGACGAAAAAATAGGATCCTTGATCGGCAAGGTGGTTAAACTCATTTCCATCGAGATAGACGAAGAAACCGAAGAGGAAATACGTAACGAAATCGAAAAATATTTCTATATCGGTTCTGAGAATAGAGTAAAAATGGAGATCGATGGGCGTCTTTTTCTGGGTATAAATGAAAATATTGTCGGTGATAATTCCGGAGAATTCCAAGTCACCATTTTCATCGAAAAATCCATTGAGGAATAACTAACACCCGAAATTAAGACGCAATCAGCTTAAGGTCTAAAATCAGCGGCCTAAATAAAGGAGGCCAATCCCCTTCGGAAGCACAGACCCCTTTCTTTATTAAATGTTTTTGGATACGGAAGCGGCTTTTTCAGGTTTAATCTTCGGACTTTGGCTGTTGCTTCTTGAGAAAACTTTCCATGAACCGGATGTCATAATCTCCTTTGATAAAAGAAGAATTGGCGAGAAAGCCCAGATGGAGAGAGATGTTTGTTTTTATTCCCACTAAGGTGGTCATCTCTAAGGCGGTTTTCATTTTTTTTATGGTCTCCTGACGCGAAGGCGCAAAAGCTATGATTTTAGCGACTAGGGAATCATAGTCGGGGGGAATTTGCCACCCGCAATAGGCCGCGGAGTCGACACGAATTCCTTCTCCTCCAGGAAGGACCAGGAAATCAATTTTTCCGGGTGAGGGAATAAATGTTTCCGCATCTTCGGCATTGATCCGGCATTCAAGGCTATGCCCTCTTCTTGCCAAGCCAGGAGGATAAGATAGTTTTTCTCCAGCAGCTATTTTTATCTGTTCCTTGATGAGATCCAGGTCATAAATCATTTCTGTTATAGGATGTTCCACTTGAACTCTGGTGTTGGCTTCCATGAAGTAGAATTTCTTTTGCTCATCCACCAGGAATTCGAAGGTCCCTAGACTTTGATAGCCGATGAATCGGGCGGATTCCTGGACAGCTTTTGTCATCCTTCTCCTCAATTTTTCATCGACGAAAGGAGAGGGGGTCTCTTCCAGGAGCTTTTGGTATTTTCTCTGGATTGAACATTCTCTTTCGGCGAAAGCAAGAATATTGCCTTTAGTATCGCCGATGACCTGAATCTCGATATGGCGGGCTTTGGAAATGTATTTTTCCAGATAAAGAGAAGGATCGCCAAAAGCACCTTCTGCTTCCCTTTGGGCAATCGGGAACTGTTCTTCTAACTGGGATGCAGAACGAGCAATTCGCATGCCTTTTCCT
Organism: Candidatus Aminicenantota bacterium; assembly: GCA_011772495.1. Taxonomy (GTDB): domain Bacteria; phylum Acidobacteriota; class Aminicenantia; order Aminicenantales; family Aminicenantaceae; genus WVZL01. Next base: position 66,742 of record WVZL01000029.1, on the reverse strand, counting down.
CCGCCGCCAGCTTTGGCCTTCAAGATGACAGGGAAACCGAGTCTTTGGGCCTCTTTTTTTGCCTCTGGAATTTCGTTGAGTGTTTTATCGCTTCCAGGAATTACAGGAAGTTTGGATTTTTTCATCTCCAATCGCGCCCTGCTCTTGTCTCCCATGAGCCTCATTAAGGGAGCGGGTGGTCCGATGAAGGTAATTCCTTGACTCTGGCAGATCTCCGGGAAACGGGGATTTTCAGCCAGGAAGCCGTAGCCAGGGTGAACGGCATCGGCCTTACTGATTTCGGCAGCGCTCATGATATTAGGGACATTGAGATAGCTTTCAGAGACCTTGGCTGGACCTATACATATTTTTTCATCAGCCAGCAGGGTATGGAGAGAGCTTTTATCTGGCTCAGAATAAACAGCCACTGTTTTAAGGCCCAATTCTCGAGCAGCCCGGATGATCCGTAAAGCTATTTCTCCTCGGTTGGCGATCAAAATTTTAGAGAACATGCGGGTTATTCGGCAGGTTGGATGGCGAATAATTTTTGTCCGTATTCGACGGGCTTACCATTTTCCACGAATATTTCTTTCAGGATGCCTTCCACATCTGATTCGATTTCGTTCATCAGTTTCATCGCTTCGATGATACAGAGGACTTGATTCTGTTTGATTTCTTCGCCGGCTTCGACAAAAGGAGGAGAGGAAGGATCGGGTGCACTGTAAAACGTCCCCACCATGGGTGAGGTGATGTAGCGAAGATTATCATTTATTTTCTCAGGGGGAAGCTCTTTAGGTTCTGGGGCTTCCTTGTCTTCTGCGTAAGGAGACGCCTGGGCCTGGGCACTAGTCTTGGTCTCAGAAGGAACTGTGTTTCGGCTGAGCTTTATCTTGAGCCCTTCTTTTTCAATTTCAAAATGAGACAAGCCTTTGTCTTCCATGAGTCGGATAATATTGTTTATTTCCTGGTAATCTATTTTCTCCTTCATTTTCGCCTCCTCCCCTGTCTCCAAAGGGATGAGATTCTTTTTCTTCTTCATAGAAAATCTTTAAAAAATTAGTAATACCTTAATCATTAAGGAGACAAATGTCAAGATGGGGTCAGGTCTTGACTTTCAACGTTCTTTTAACAGCAGAAAGAATCAGATTTGTAGTACTTTTTGAATCTCAAGGACGATGGCGGTTGTTTCCACACGTGTTATCCGAATTAAAAATAAAACAATGATGTCTTCACTCTATGTCTCACCTTATATCAAAATCAATTCCCAAATGTTGAAAGTCAAGACCTGACCCCTCTCTGTTTGACTTGAGGATAGGGTTTGCCTTACTATTTAATACAGGAATACCCAAGGAAGCGGAAGGATGCTCGATCAACTTTCGAATCATCTCCAAAAAGCGATGAAATATCTTCGCGGAGAAGGGAAAATCACAGAAAAAAACATGACTGAAGCTCTGCGGATGATCCGTTTGGCATTACTCGAAGCCGATGTGAATTACAAGGTTGTCAAGGAATTTATCGAAAAAATCAAGCGCCAAGCCTTGAATGAAAAAGTTCTCTCCAGCCTCTCTCCCACCCAACATGTCATTAAAATAGTAAAAGACGAGCTGACGTTCATCTTGGGCGCTGAAACCAAAGGTTTAAATTTCTCTAACGTGCCTCCTTCGGTCTTTATGATGGTGGGGCTTCAAGGCTGCGGGAAAACCACCACCTGCGGCAAGCTGGCAAAATGGGTTTTAAGCCTTAAGAAAAGCCCCCTCCTGGTATCATTCGACTTGAAAAGGCTGGCCGCCCAGGACCAAATCAAACAGATTTCTCAAACACTCAGTCTTCCCTTCTACGAGATGACTAAGGATCAGGTATCTTCTCCCCAAAAAGCTCTGAAAGACCTGGTCAAGTTTGCCCAAAGCAGAGGTTTTGACCCTCTCATCATTGATACAGCCGGGAGGCTCCACGTGGATGAGGAACTGATGAAAGAGCTTCAAATGGTCAAGAATCTTCTCAATCCAGCTGAGGTTATTTATGTCGGAGATTCTATGACAGGTCAGGATGCTGTGAAAAGTGCCCAGCTTTTTAACGACAAGGTTGGTTTGAGCTCGATTATATTGACTAAACTTGACGGTGATGCAAGGGGAGGGGCTGCCTTGTCCATTGTTTCAGTCACTGGCAAGCCCATAAAGTTTGTTGGCTTGGGGGAGAAATTCGATCAGTTCGAGATTTTTTACCCGGATCGAATGGCTTCGCGAATCCTCGGTTTGGGAGATATCTTGAGTTTAGTCGAGAAGGCTGAAAAGGAGGCTGACGCCGAAGAGGCGGAGGAGCTCGCCCGCAAGCTGCGTAAACAGGAGTTCACACTCGAGGATTTTAAGAAGCAACTTGTTCAAATGAAAAAAATGGGCTCACTTTCCCAAATCTTGGATTCACTTCCTACGGGGGGGATTTATAAAGGCCTTTCTAAAGCCAAGATAGACGACAAGAAAATCGTTTATTATGAGGCCATCATAAGCTCGATGACTCCCCAAGAACGGGAAAATCCTAAGATCATCAATGGCGGCCGCCGCCGGCGAATCGCGAGAGGAAGTGGCAGACCGGTCATAGAGGTCAATCAATTGTTGAAACAATTTTTTGACATGAAAAAACTGATGAAAAAATCCCAATTCCAAAAGTTTCTATCTTCCCTTCCTCCATTATCTCACTGAAATCTATTGACTTAAAAGCAGAATTCAGCTATTATCTCTTTTCATCTTCGAACTTCAGGATTCAAAAATGATTTCTATTCGACTCATGAGACTCGGAGGAAAGAAAAAACCTTTCTACCGGATAATCGTCATCGACTCTCGAAAGCCTAGAGAAAGCAAAGCCAAAGATATTCTCGGTTATTATGATCCTTTAAAGGAACCACCGGATATTAAGATTGATATGGAAAAGGCAAAATTCTGGCTCGAACGTGGAGCACAGGCCTCTAATACAGTTCAATCTCTTTTACATAGAGTTTCGAAATCAGAGAAACTTACGCATTAACACTCTCAATCTTAAAGGAGGTTACAGTGAGAGAACTGGTTGAAATGATTGCCAAATCATTAGTGGACAATCCGGAAAAAGTTCAAGTTTCCCAGTTGGAAGGGGAACAAACCACGATCTTAGAACTCAAGGTCGCTCCGGAAGATCTAGGAAAAGTTATCGGCAAACAGGGAAGAACTGCTCGAGCTATCAGGATTATTCTTGGTGCGGCAGGAATGAAGATGAAAAGGAGATTCAATCTCGAGATAATCGAAAAAGACTAGTTTGGTCAGCATCGGAAAAGTTGTAAAGAGCAAAGGAAAGAGAGGAGAACTTAGACTCAGGCTTTACTCAGAACATTACCTCAAGCCTTTTTTTCCTAGAGTTTATCTCCATAAGAAGGGGTCCTTAGAAGAGTTTGAAGTCGAAACTCTCTGCCCTTATAAAGACAGCTTCTTAATCAAGCTGAAGGAGATTGACACCTTAGATCAGGCTTGGGAATTGGTGGGTCAAGAAATTCTGGTTCCTGAGGAATTTCTTCGCCCCTTAGAAGAGAATAACTATTACCTTTTTCAGCTCATAGGGAGTTCTGTCATCAATACCAAGAAGGAAAGAGTAGGGATGGTGAAAGATATCCTCTTCGTAGAGAATAATGAGCTGTTAGTAGTACAAAAGGGGAAGAAGGAAATTCTCATCCCTTTTACGAAATCTATTTGTCTTGAGATCGATGTGGATAACAAGGAAATCCTTGTCAATCCCCCGGAGGGGCTTTTAGATTTGAATGAGATTTGATATAATCACCATACTCCCTGAATTGTTTAAAAGCGCATTTTCAGGGGGAATCATCAAGAAAGCACTGGAGAAGGGTACCATTGAAATTCATATCCATAACCTTAGAGAGTTTACTGTCGATAAGCACCAGCAGGTGGACGACCGTCCCTATGGTGGAGGCGAGGGCATGGTTTTCAAGCCGGAGCCCGTTTTCGCTGCTGTGGAGAAAGTTAAACAATCGGAGGAGACAGCGGTTTATCTCCTTTCTCCTCAAGGAAAGAAATTTGATTCTCAGTTCGCAGAAGAGCTGGCTCACCACCCCCAGCTCATCCTTATCTGCGGACGCTATGAAGGAGTCGATGAACGAATGATCCAGCACTTAGTCACTGGAGAGATTTCCATCGGAGACTATATCCTGACAGGAGGAGAACCAGCAGCTGTGGTTGTTGTTGATGCTGTCTCTAGGTTTATTCCTCAGGTGGTAGGAAAACCGGAGTCAGTTAGACATGATTCTTTTGTCGAGGGTTTGCTGAGTTTTCCTCAGTACACTCGACCTCGTGATTTCAAAGGAATGAAGGTTCCCCGGGTTCTTTTTTCTGGAAATCATGATAAAATTAGGTTGTGGCGACGAAAAAAGTCGCTGGAAAAGACATTATCCGTAAGGCCTGACTTGCTCAAGGATAAAAAATTAAGTCCGGCGGATAAGAAAATACTGGAAGAGATAAAGAAAGGAAAAGACAATGAGTCTGGTTGATTTGGTAGAGGAAAAACAGTTGAGAAAAGACATGGATTCCTTTAATGTAGGAGATACAGTCAAAGTCCAGGTGATCATTCGGGAAGGAGACAAAGAGAGAATTCAGGTCTTCCGTGGAGATGTGATAGCAAAAAGAGGATCCGGTATGGGTGCGAGCTTCACTGTTCGGAAAGTATCGTTCGGGATAGGAGTGGAAAGAGTTTTTCCCCTTCATTCCAAGATGATAAAAAAGATTGAAGTGGTAAGAAGAGGAAAGATCAGAAGAGCCAAATTGTATTACCTTCGGAAGCTCAAAGGAAAGGCTGCCCGGCTAAAGGAGATAAGGTCCTAGAATTGCCTGATTTCTTGATAGAGAAAAGATTTATTAGAGAGGGATACAGTACGATTGTCGGGGTAGACGAGGCAGGAAGAGGAGCTCTTTTCGGACCGGTTGTTGCTTCTGCCGTCGTTATGCCCTTGTCGACGATACATAAGGATTTATCGGAAGGAATCGGAGAAATAGATGACTCCAAGGTTCTTACTCCGAAAAAGAGAAAAAGACTGGCGGGGATTATCCTGAAAGAGGCACGTTATGTAGGAGTGGGTCTAGCCACGAATTTTGAGATTGACCAGGAAAATATATACTGGGCCTCATTGAAGGCCATGAAAAGAGCTATCAAGAGCTTATCGGTAAGACCTGACGTTCTCCTTATCGATGGCTTCCGCATAAAAGACGTCAACTGCCCACAAATGTGCATCCCTGGAGGGGATAGGAAGAGCATTTCCATTGCCGCCGCCTCCATTGTGGCTAAGGTTGTTCGGGATAAGATGATGGTTCTTTTGGACCGAGTTTATGAGGGATATGCTCTTGGGAGGAATAAAGGCTACGGGACCGAAGAGCATTATCGGGCCTTGAAAGAAAGAGGGCCAACCCCTTTGCATAGATTTTCCTTTAGTCTGGAGCATTAGAACCATGGCAGTCAACAGGACCAAAACCATAGAAATCGCCGAAAGATACGTCCAAGCTGGCAAACTCATGGAGGCTGTCGCTGAGTACAAAAAGTTGCTGGTTGGTGATGCTCAAGATTTTAACATCAGGAACATCATCGGGGATTTGTATGTCAGATTGGGCAAGAGAGACAACGCCAGAGAAGAATTCCAGAAGATAGCCAATCATTATGAAGATAAAGGATTATATCCGCAAGCCATAGCCATTTACAAAAAAATAAATAAATTAGATCCAGAAGATGTAGAGCTGGCCGTCAAACTGGCTGACCTTTTCGGAACCTATGGTTTTCTTTCGGAAGCCAAAAGAGAATATATGAGAGTCGCAAAGAATATCGAGAAGAAGGGTCAAATAAAAGAAGTCATTCCCGTCTATGAGAAGCTGGCCAAGCTGGACAAGGAAGACTTCGAAGTGCGTATGATCCTGGCCGAACTGTACAATAAAGAGGGTTTGGAAGATCAGGCCGTCGAGGAGTTGACCGCTGTCGCCGAATCCAAGCTCAAAAATGACAAGTTAAAGGAGGCGGAGAAAATACTCCTCCAAGCCAATAAGATAAAAGCGGATCATCTCGGGACTATCACCAATCTTATTGAGCTTTATAAAAGGAAGAACAAGAAGAAAGATGCTTATTCACTCCTCGAAAGTGCTCTAAAAAAAGATCAAGAAAACCTGAAGTTGCTGAATCTATTGGGAGCCCTTTATTTTGAAGATCAGAATTTCAAAAAGGCAAAAGAAGTATTCTCTCAGATACTAAAGCTCCGAGAGATGGATGTAGAGGCCAGGGTAAAATTGGGCCGCCTCCATATACAAGAAGATAAATTAGATGAAGCTTATGAACTCTACGAGCCTTTGATTGAAGGTTTAATCAAGAAAGACAAAGGTGAAAAAGCCATTGGTCTTCTCGGTCTGATCCTTGCTTCTAAGCAGGTACACCTTCCTTCCTTAGAAAAGCTCGCTTATATCTATGAAACCAAAGATCAGAAAGATAAATTGGAAACTGTTTATAGGGTTATTCTAGAAGAATACCGCGAAAGAAAACTAAAAGGAAAAATGTTATCCGTTCTGGAGAAACTGGTAGCTCTGGCTCCGAAAGATAAAGAGTTAGCCGAGCAGGCCAAACTTCTCCAACAAGAACCCGGCATCATTGAGAAGAAGGAGGAGGAAGAGAAAATAAGAGCAGAGGAAGAGAAGGAGAAGGAAGAAGAAAGGAAGAAAAAAGAAGAAGAAGAAAAAAAGAGAGCAGAGGCGGAAGAGGCAAGGAAGCTAGAGGAAGAGAAAAAGAGGAAAGAAGAGGAAGAAGAGGCAAAGAAAAAGGAGGAGGAAGAAAAGAGGAAAGCAGAAGAGGAAGAAAAGAAGGCAGTAGCAGAAGAAGAAGAGAGGAAGCTAGAGCAAGAGAAAAAGAGGAAAGCAGAAGAGGAAGAAAAGAGGAAGCTTGAGGAAGAAAAGAAGGCAGCAGAAGAAGAAGAAGAAGAAGAGAGGAAGCTAGAAGAAGAGAAAAAGAGGAAAGAAGAGGAAGAAGAAGCAAGGAAAAAGGATGAGGAGGAAAAGAGGAAAGCAGAAGAGGAAGAAAAGAGGAAACTTGAAGAGGAAAAGAAGAGGGCAGAAGAAGAGGAGAAGAGGCTAGAGGAAGAGAAAAAGAGGAAAGAAGAGGAAGAAGAGGCAAGGAGAAGGGAGGAAGAGGAAAAGAGAAGGCTAGAAGAGGAAAAGAGGAAAGAGCTTGAGGAGGAGAGAAAGAGAGAGAGAAAAGAAGAGGAAAAGAAGATAGAAGTACGGGTCGAGGCTCCGGGAGTTGATGGCGAGGATAAAGAGATAATCAAGATGAAACTGGCTAAAGCAGATTTGTATTTGGAACAGGGTCTAATCCGGAATGCGAGACGAATCCTTGATGACTTGAAGATCAGGTATTCTGACGAGCCAAGAATTGACGAAAAAATTGCTATGCTTGATGAAGTTAGGACCAGAATGGAAGAGGATGAAATCGCCAAGAAGCTCAAAGAGATTGAAACCAGAGAGGTAGAATTAGAAACGAGGGAAATGGAGAAGGCAGAAGAGATTGTAGAAGAGATTGCGGCCTCAAAGGTTTTCGCTGAAGCAGAAGAGGCTCCTCCTGCTGAAGAAGAAGAAGAAGAGAAGAAGGCTGATTATTATGATATGGAGGAAAAAGCCAGGGATGAGCTGGACACCATCCAGGCCGTAGTCAAACATCAGGAGAGTGCAGATACTGGGACTTTTGAAAGAGAGCTATCTGAGATCGTTTCAGAATTCAAGAAAGAAGTCGAAGAGAAGGTTGATAAAGAAGATTATGAGATCCACTATAACCTGGGCATTGCTTTTATGGAGCAGAGCTTGTTTGATGAAGCTATCGAAGAATTTGAACTGGCTTCCAATGATGAGAAGAGAGCTCTGGACTGTTATAATGTCATGGCGAATTGCTATAAGCAAAAAAAGGATTTTAAAAAAGGAATCAAATGTATTGAGAAAGGTTTGGCTCTGGCTGAGGAAGGTTCAGCCCCGTTTTTTGCCTTGAAATATGAATTGGCTTCCATTTATGAAGAATTAGAAGAGAATGAGAAAGCCTTGGGTTTATACAATGAGATTAAAGAATGGAACTCTGAGTACAGGGATGTAGGAGATAAAACCGAAAGCCTGGGGAAATAACCACCGGAAAATCTATCTAATAATAAGACTTCACCGCTGGGGGAATTTCAACGAACGAAAATCATTCATAAAAACTGCCGCTTCCTTTATTCATTCTTAGCCATTTTGACCTTTCCGAAAGACACTTTTCTTTGGGTTCAGTTCGTTTTTTCTCTTCATTTCAAATTCTGACCAATAAAGTGAGAAATTTCAGATAAGAGATACGTTATCAGTTTTTGGAAGCAGACCCAGCGCCGTCATTCCTGTCGGTGGCTTCTTTTTCTGGTAGCAAGATCAGAATGTAAAAGGAATGGCCTGAGCTTCTCTTCAACTGTTCTGTAGAAGAAGGAATGAATGAATCCTGGTAAAGACGAGTCCGTTTTTCAATCGAATAAGACTCCTCAACCTTGCTCCCTCTTAGCTATATTCCTGAGTCTGATCCAACACAAAATTCCCTCAGAACGGGCTTTAGTTTTGCTTGCAGATGAGAAGGGCAAGATCGTTCTTCAGCCGACAAACCAGATTGCCCAGATCGAGAACAAGCCATTCAGCGAGGATATCGTCGAAGAGGCTATCCAGAAAAAGACTCTGGTTATGAATGAATACCGAGTTTGCTCTCGGCTTGAAGATTGTAGAAGCCTAGCGACTCCTAACTCGATGAGAGTGCTCTGTCTTCCTGTCATCATCGAGAATACATCGGCAGGAGCTATCTATCTGGAGCGGAAGTTTAGCTGTGAACCGTTTGCCTCAGAAGACTTAGAGTTTCTGATTGCTATCTCAAGACCTTTGGGACTTGCTATAAAGGATACTCCTGAATTCCAGAAAGTGAAGGGAAGATTATGCCAGAGTCGAGAAAGTCCCTTTATTGGAGTGAGCAAAGCTTCACGCCATATCATCTCCTTGATAGACAAAGTGAAGGATAATGATGCTCCGGTTTTTATAGGAGGAGAGAGCGGGACCGGAAAGGAACTCGTGGCCAGAGCGATACATTCCCGCGGAGCGAGAAAGAATGGAAAATTCGTGGTTGTCAATTGTGGAGCCATTCCTGAACATCTCTTGGAGGCTGAGCTTTTTGGCTTTGTCAGAGGAGCTTTTACCGGAGCTTTTAGGAGTAAGCCCGGGCTCATCGAAGAGGCCAGGGGAGGAATATTTTTTTTAGATGAAATTGGAGACTTATCCCTTTTTCTTCAAGCCAAGTTGCTTCGCCTTCTTCAAAATAAAGAGATAAGGCGAATAGGTGAAAATAGACATCGCCGCCTTGATGTGAAGATCATCAGTGCGACCAACAAGAATCTGGAAAAGGAAGTAGAGCAAGGAAATTTTCGCGAAGATTTATACTATCGCCTTAAAATCATAACCATCGACATCCCGCCCTTGAGAGAAAGGAAGGATGACTTGTTTCTTCTTTTGAATCACTTTTTGGAGAGCTATTGTCAAGAAATGAACAGGGAGAGAGCCTATATTTCGCCTCGGGCCTTAGAGCTATTGATGAATTATCATTGGCCAGGGAACGTAAGAGAGCTCCAGAATGAGATTCAGAGGTGTTTGATCATTGTCGGAGAGGATAATCTTATCACAGAGGATTTCCTCTCTTCTAGAGTAAACAAGGAGAAAGAATCCTATTCGGTATCTTCACACAATTTCTTCCAGGCAAAAGCCGAATTTGAAAAGAGATTCCTGAATCAAGCTTTAGCCCGGTGCCGTTACAACAAGGTCAAAACAGCGGCAGAAATTGGTTTGACGCGTCAAGGACTCTTTAAGTTGATGAAAAAGCACGGCATTCCGAAAAAGCTCAGCGAATGATGAAGAGAAAGGAATTGCAAGGATTGGCGTTTTCTGTTAAATTCTCACCTAGGATGAAGCCTGAAGATAAAAAGGGAGTATACTCAGTTGACTGTCCTCATTGTCACTCTGTACTTTGGGTGGACTCACAAACTCAACAAGTGATCAAGACAGAAAAAGGCAAAAGAACGACACAGTCTCTAGATGAGCTTCTCTTGAAAGAGAAAAAGAGAAAAAGCGAATTCGACCGAAAATTTGAAGCGACAGCTGAGCTTGAAAAAAAAAGACGAGAGAAAGTGAAGGAAAAGGTTGAGAAAGCTCTTTCTGAATATGACAAGGACGAATAGAGCTCAGGAATTTTAATAAACTTAAATTAACTTCCGATTTGGGTCTCATCCTCCCGAATTTTGGGGGCCATTGTAAATTTGGTGAAACCGTAGACGGCTAATATTGCAACAGAAGCATAATTCATTATGGCCCAGGGAAGATACGAGAGAGTCGGAACCCCTAGAACCCCTGTGATGTAAACACCAGCCATACTCCAGGGAATAAGAGGAACGATGATAGCGCCACTTTCTTCGATAATCCGGGACAAATTTTTTGCAGCCAGTCCTCTTTTCTTATAAATAGGAGAAAGGAGGTCTCCGGGAAGAATCATAGAGAGATAGGAACTTCCAGTGGCCAGGGCTGTTACTATCGAGGAACCGATGGTCGTCAGCACAAGGCTCCAAACCTTGTTGGTGAATCTCATGACTCGACCAAGAATGACAGAGAGAAGTCCTGTACGCTGCATAATTCCTCCGAAGCTAAAGGCTGTAAAAGCCACCAGCTGAACTTCCATCATGCTCATCATTCCACCTTGAGAGATAAGTCTGTCCACATCTTCCACTCCTGTATCGGCTATATAGCCAGTATTCATGGCTGTGGCAACGTCGGTCACAGAAGCTTTCTGGAAGATTATGGCTAATATTCCAGCCACGAAAGAGGAGAGAAGCATTCCTGGGATAGTGGGTCTTTTGGTGAAGGCAAAGTAAAAAACGATCACCATCGGAAGGAGAAGAAGGATACTAAAACGGAAGTTATCCCTTATTGTTTGAGTGATGATGATCATATCATCGGATTCGACCTTTCCTCCTCCATATCTGAGTCCGACTATGAAATAAATCAACAGTCCTATAAGCCACGCCGGAGTCGCTGACCAGACCATATGTTTGATGTGGTCAAATAGGTTCGAACCTACAGTGACAGGTGCCAGATTGGCAACATCGGAAAAAGGAGACATTTTATCCCCAAAATAAGCTCCGGCTACGATTGCTCCAGCTGCTGGTCCTAAAGGTATTCCCAAACCCATAGCAATTCCTATAAAAGCAACCCCAAGAGTGCCGATAGTGCCCCAGGATGTTCCAGTTGCTAAAGAAGTGATCGAGCAAACAAAGCAGGCTGTCACAAGGAAATATTTCGGAGATATGAGTTTAAGCCCGTAATAAATAATCATAGGAATAGTGCCGGAGGCAATCCAGGAACCTATGAGAATTCCGACACAGAGCATGATGAGGATGGCTGGCATGGCTTTGTGAATGCTATCTACAATGCCCTCTTGCATCACTTTCCATTTGAAACGAAGAAAGAGCCCTATGCACCCTGCAAGGAAAGCAGCTGAGATGAGGAGAACCGGAGGCCGGATTTGGTAAATACCATAGCCTATCCCAAAGAGAAGGAGCATAACGATCAGAGGAATCAAGGCTATGGCCAGGCCGGGTTCTTTAGTCTTCCTTTTTTCATCTTTTATAGTTTTTTCCATTATATATTCCTTTTTATTCGTAAATTGTTTTACTCTTTATATTTTCTTCATCAAGGACTAAAAGTCCCTTTAGCCACAAGCTTTCCCTCAGCCAGCACTCTTTTTCCTTGAGCAAAGGAATCGGTTAAGTTGTATTGTTTATCCAGGAGAAGAAGGTCGGCATCCTTTCCTGCTTGTATTTTTCCCTTTTGATCCAATTTATAGAAATGAGCAGCGTTGGTGGAAAATAGCCTCAAGGCGTCGGGAAGGCTCAGGATATTTTTCTCGATGAGAGCACGAAGCTTTTCCAGGAGGTCCTTTTGGGTGGCGATAGTCAGGCCGAGGAGTTTTCCTTGGTTGTCATAGAGGGGAATGCTACCGTTGCTGTCAGAGCTGACTGTGATTCGCTCCAGAGGAATTTGTTTTTCAAGGCAGCGCTGAAGGGCTGTTTCCAAGGATACACTGGTCTTGTCCTGGGGATCAGCAGGAATACCAGCCGTGATATCTATATAGCCTCCGGAAAGAACAAATTCCATGGCTTCTTCCAGCAACTGGCGGTTGCGGTTCACATGGGTAGGGATAACTTGAGTGGGAGGGATTTCTGTTTCTTTGATGAGCCTAAAAAGCATCTCCAACCCTCTAGGCCCGTCGCCGAGATGGAGATGAAGGATCCCTGCTTTTCCCCCGAGCATCCCTCCTACTCGGCATTCAGCGGCCAGCCTGGCGATCTCCTCGAAGGTCGGTTGAGAAGAGCGATGGTCGGAGATGGCGATCTCTCCAGCTCCGATGACCTTGTCGATAAGGACAAGGTCAGAGCGGACGCTTCCCGTGATTGTTCTGACAGGAATATCATAAGAACCGGAGAAAATGTAGGAGGCAATGCCTTCTTCTTCCAACCCGCGTGCCTTGGCGAGAAGAGATTCCATATGGCGGGTAACTCCGTCTGTTCCCAGGCAGCCTATGACCGTGGTGACTCCGCTGGAAATGATGTCCTCGATAGTCATTTCTGGAGCCCTGGTAGCTGGTCCTCCCTCGCCACCTCCTCCTAATAAATGGACGTGACTGTCAATGAACCCAGGAACGACGATTTTGTCTGCGGCATCAATGATGTTGACTTCAAGGCCATCTATCTTGATTTTGTCAGGATCAGTGATGGCCCCGATTTTTTCTCCCAGCACTAAGATATCTTTTTTGCCGAGAGGCTCGGGCTCGAAGACATTGCTTTGGCGAAGGAGCGTAATCATTTGTTCCTCCTTATTAAGGACAGAGCGTTTTTTTTAAAAACGGCAAATTTTTGCCTATCACGTAGAAGTTGAGGCGTTCCCATTAATTATCATGACTTTTTAATATTTGCAAGATTCTGAGCCAACAATTAAAAAATTTGTAGGATAAAGGCAATATTTAGGGAAGGTTTTCTTTTTTGATTTTTTTTTTTGATTTTCATAAAATAAGAACGAGACTACTTAGAACAATGGCAACTTTTGAAGAAGAGCTGAAAAGCTTGATGCCCACGCTCAATCGCTGGGGCAAGTTTGCTCTTTTGGGGAAGAGAATAGAGGTAAAAGGGAAGGAGAACTTTGTCAAGAATGGTCCTAATCTCATCGTGGGCAATCATATCGGGAGTTATAAGGATATAGCCACCTTGTTCAAGATTGTGCCCCGGCCGATTTTTTTTATTGCCAATAAAATGATTTTTTCAAAAAAGGAATTCAACTTTCTGATAAGGAAACATCTCAAACGTCATCTGAAGGAATTTGGCCTTTTGCTGGATTTAGCTATCAATCCTCTTAAATCCGCCTTCGTTAACTTCATTTCGAGTAATATCGCCAAAGCGGGCACCATTCCAGTGGATATATATAAAGGAAGAAAGGTAGCCCGAGAGAAATTCCAGGAGTACCTTAAAAAGGGGAGGGCAATCATTGCTCTTCAGGGACGAGGGCGGGTCATGAAGAAGGATGCTAATCCTTATGTGAGTTCATTCAAGAGAGGCTATTCGATAATTGCTTATAGCATGTATAAAAATGAAGGAATTTCCGTTGCCGTGACTCCCATAGCCTTCTTCGGAACCCATATTCCTTTTATGATTCCAGCAAAAATCAGGGTTAACATCGGCCCTCCTATGTATATCGCTGATTATATGGCTGGCGGATTCCAGGAGACGATTGAAAACTTTAGAAATGCTTTAGAAGCTAAAGTGAAGTCCCTCTTCCTCGAGCTCCTCAAAAAGTGACAGAACTCTTAACGCGATCCCTTCCCCAGGCTCTTATAATCCTTCACATCAGTACAAAAGGGAATTAAACAGGAATTTGAAAGTGCCGTGAGCTTGGGCTCTGTGCACAACTTTAAAGCCCAGGAGCAGAACCTTTCCCAAACCACGAGAACATTCAACTGCAGCCGCCTTGCTCAGGATTTTTCCTTCATTGAGGAGAATCCCACTCAGGAGAGGATTGTAAGGCGGGTAGGAAACTACTGCTGTCCCTTCCTCTACAGAAAAAACAGGACTGAAATAAGAGAATACGGAACCTTGTTTTCCCATGCCAAAGGCGACGGGATGAGAATCATCTATTTTCACCTTTAGCAAAGAGCCAGGACAAAAGATTATTTCTTTCTGCTCTTGCTTGGTCGGGGAGTCGTAGTATCTCCTTCTTACGGATTGGATATCGACCAGGTTCTTGACTCCAAGACCCAGGTATTTAGCAGCAAAATCACACGAATTCCCGATGACGATTAAATTGCCGCCTTCTTGGATAAAAATATCTAGGGCACTCACTCCTTCTATTCCTATTCCTCCTTTATATTGGGGAAGTGTCTCCCCCTCCTTTCTTCCTTCCATCAGGGTTTCAGACCGCATACTCGGCAAGATGATGTGGCTGTATGAATTCCTCAAGTTCCCTGCTCTAATCTCTTCATTATGGATAAGCTTGAAGGGGAACTCGAACTGTTCCATAGTCCATCTAAGCCAACCTTCATCCTTGCTCGGGACCCAGGACTGGTAAATTCCGATTTTAGGAGGAAGTAGAGGAAAGAATTCCGCGGCTGGTTTCTTATCCGTAGCCAGGATCACCAGGCCTAAATTTTTGGCTAGAGATGAAAGCTGGGAGCGGTTGATACTGCTTCCAGGAAGGATGATCGTTCCGGGAGGAAAAAGCTTTGCCTCAAGCTGGAAAGGCATTTTAGCGTAATATATCTTTACTTTCTTCTTCAACAAGCGGTTGATGAGGGCTGTGCCGTTATTGCCTTGGTTGGGAAAGACAAAATATCTTGAACCTTTGCCTTTTATCTCAGTCAAGGACATTCCAATTTGCTCGAGCCTCTTCATTCCAGTAGAAAAGGAATTTGTGACCTGGATCACCTGGACACCCATTTGAAGGGGCAGAGTCCAGCTTGATTCATCGTAGGGAAGCTCTGGAGTTCCTCCTAGCGAAATACGCTTTGGATAAGATTTTGTTTCCAGTAAATCTTTGATGAAGGCTCGATAAGGTTGCGCGAGGGGGATGATATAAGTGTTAGCCGGATAGGTCACCTCATCCGCGACAAAAGAGCTTTGAGCTTGGTATATCTCTGCTCCTCCTTTCTGCAGCACTTGAAGAAGCTTATGAGCAGTGGGCAGATCTTTTTGAGCTAAAGGAATAAGAAAAGCAAAGGGAGGCTCAGTTTTGCCTTTTTGGATTTGCCTTTGGGCGTAAAGAGAAAAATTTGACAAGTATTTCTTTTTTTCCTGAGCAATCATCTTCAAGAATGACAAGGCTGTGATGTATTCATAATCGATGATATCTCGAATCCTCCACCATCCTCCTGGCCAGGGTTCGAGATAGTTCGCCTGAACGCCTGTACCCTGGAAGCCCCTTCTGCTTAAACGAATCTGGTCTTTTCTTATGAAAATAGGGGAGGCAAGGTTAGCACTGGCAGCCTCAGAAAGAATTCCCATCACGTTATGGCGTAAAGGGGCAGCTCGGTTTGCTGCCGTGTACCAGGCATCAAAAATGGCACTGGTGGCTACGCCAGTTTTTCCTTCCTTGGTCAAGCTTAAGGCTGCGTTGGCCCCCAAGAGGTTAAGCTCGCGCAAGAGCAGAGGATCAAGATTGGGATTGATCGGGTCGTGGTAGGGGGGAATGAAAAACCGAGGGCCGTAAGAACCCATCTGGTGAACATCATACAGGAGAAGAGGAAACCATTCCTTATAGAGGACCTTGGTTACTAGCTGGGTTTCTTTCTGGGTTATCATGAACCAATCACGGTTGTTATCATGGCCCACATAATGATGATAGAGCCACGGCATCCGGCTGGCCTCAAATGGTGTGCCGATATGCTTTGTGTACCAATCATAAACCAGGTCGATTCCGTCAGGATTGACAGAGGGGATGAGGAGAAGAATCGTTTCCTCTAGAATTTTATTAATTCCAGGGCTTTCTTCTGTAGCTAGCTTGTAGGCGAGTTCGAGAGACATCAAAGAGGACGCGATTTCCCTGGAATGGATGGAACAAGCGATGAGGACTACAGCCTTTCCCTTTCTAATGAGTTCTTCTTTTTCTCCAGGCTGAATGCTTCTCGGGTCATGAAGTTTTTTCTGGATTTCTCTTATTTCATCCAGTCTGTCCATGTTGGCAGGAGATGTGATGACCGCCATGATGAATCGCCGGCCTAGAGTGGACTCTCCAAGATCTAACACCTTAGCTTTGGGTGAGGATTGAGCCAGTTTGTTAAAATAGTCTGTGATTTGCGACCAACTGGCTAGCTTGAAATCCTGGCCAACTTTAAAACCGAGTATCTCTTCACACGAGGGGATTTTTTCCGCTGCCTGCAGAGAAAAAGCGGCCTGGAAAGAAAAGATAAGAATCAAGAAATGCAGCCTTTTCTGTTTCATCTTTAATACTCCTTGGAAGAAGAATTATTCAATTTTTGAGTCTATTTCAATAAGAGGCGAAGAGGCTATGAATGACCTAATAGGAGTTTTCCCGCCTAGTTGAGCAGTTTTAAAATTTCACTCTTTTCCATACCTGGAAAGGACATCGGTGTTGATTTTAAGGAAAAGGTCGTATTTTATTCTGACGTTTTTCTTCTTCCTCATGTTCGAGATATAAGAAAGAAAAACCTTGTTTTTTTTCATATCCAGAAATTTTTCTCTTTCTTCCTTCTTGTTCTTTTCAAAATCCTCGGCAGTGATTTCTTTTCTATCCAGTACTTTAATCAAGGCATATCCGTCTTCGAATTCTATCGGCTCGCTTGCTTTCCCGAGCGGAAGGGAGAAGGCCAAGCGGTCGATTTCAGGGCTTTCACCAATGATACTCAAATATTGTCCCCGTTTGTATTCTTCAACTGTTTTGTACTCCATATTTTCAGCTGCCTCTTCCATGCTTTTGCTCTCCAACTGAGATTTTGTCTGTTTTAATTTTTCGTGTGCTTTTTCTTTCTTCTTAATTTTGTAAACATCTTCCCTCACTTCTTCTTTAACCTCGTCGAATGTGGCCAGCCGTGGAGTTTCAACCTTTTCCAGTTGAGCCAGGCCGATGCCTTTGTAAGTATAAACAGGAGAGGTGATTTCTTTTTCTGCGATTTCAAAAAGGGCCCGGCTGAGAGAGCCTGAGGGATCTATATCCCCGAGCGCATCTCCCTCTTTAAGCAAGCCCGTCTTTCTTATTTTTAAGCCAATTTTTTGGGCAGCAACATCCAGGCTTTTCTCTTGTTTAGCGTTTTTCCTCAACCCCGCAATTCTTTCTTCTGCCAAGTCTCGAGCTTTTTCCTCTTCTAAAATACTTTTGATTCTGGATTTCACCTGTTCAAATGGCTGGGTGACAGCGGGATTTTTTTCAGTAACTCGGAGGAGAGTCAGACCATCCTCGAGCTCAATGACCGAAGAAGTTTCTCCAGCGGAGAGCTTTTCGATTTCTTCCTTTTCAGGGGGATACAATCTCCTCCAGTCGTAGAATCCCCAATCGCCTCCTTCCTGGGCTTTTTCATCTTGGGAAAATTTCATGGCCAATTCGTTGAATGATTCGCCTTTATTAATCCTTTCCCTGATATCCTCTATTTCGGCTAAGACCATTTCTTTTTCCCTGTCACCAAAAGAGATATAAATCCTGCTAACCTTCACTTTCTCTGGTTCTTCAAACTGGGGAAGGTTATCTTGGTAGTAATTCTCAAGGTCTGAATCAGTCAACTCGATTTCTGTCTTCAAATCTTCTGTGGCCAAGAAGATATAAGTGCCTTCTCTTCTTTCTGGTATTTTGTATTTGTCCTTGTCTTCTTCAAAGTACCGCTGAATTTCGCTGGAGGTTGGTTCCTCCTGGAGTTCTATTTTATCCTTTTCGATGAGCACATACTCCAGCCTAGCGCTTTCATTCTCTTTTTTGTAATTCTCCCAGATTTCTTCTTGGGTAACCGGGATGCCTGCTGTTACCAGTTGAACGACTTTGCCGAGAATGATCTCCTGGCGGAGACTTTCCTCAAACTCTGTCAAAGAAATCCGGTTCCATTCTAGTATCCTCTTATATTCTTCAAAACCTATAAATTTCCCTTCCCTCTGGAAAACGGGGTAGTTCTTTATTTTTTCTCGCATTTCTTCATTGGAAGCGCGAAGCCCTAAATCCCGGGCGATTTGAAGAAGCAGAGTCTGCTGGATGAGTTGTTCCAAGACTTGTTGAGGCACGCCAAGCTGCTGGATAAGCTTGCTGTCGAGCTGCTTGAACTCTCTTTTCATGGCCTCCAGCCTTTGCCTGAGATTCGAATAGAAGAGGTTCACCGAGATTCTTTCTTTTCCTACCCAAGCAATGGTGTCAGCTGCTCTAGCTTCTCCCAGGCGGCCTGCTCCACCCCAGACTGCAAAGATAGCTATGATAAAAGCAGCAATGACAATCCATAAGGTGGGAGCTAAGGATTTTATGTTTTTTCTCATTGCTTTTAACATGACTTCACCTTTCTAGTTTATCTAGTTAGTCTAGTTTATCCAGTTTGTTTAGTTTTTTATTCATATTCTGTAAGAAGGTTTCGGGCGATGACTAGGCGTTGAATCTCTGATGTGCCCTCATATATGGTCAGTACTCTGGCGTCCCGGTAGATTTGCTCTACAAAAAATTCCTTCGAGTAGCCGTACCCTCCATGAATCTGTAAGGCCTGGTAGGCGATTTTGTTGGCCGCTTCGGACGCAAAAAGTTTCGCCATGGAAGCTTCTTTAGTGAAAGGTTTTCCTGTGTCGCATAAAGAAGCAGCCTTGTATGTTAATAATCGAGCAGCATCAATGAGTGTTGACATGTCGGCAATCATAAACTGAAGAGCTTGAAATTCAGCAATCTTTTTTCCGAAGGCTTCTCTTTGTTTCGCATATCGTGCTGCTTCATCTAAAGCCCGTTGAGAAATCCCCACCGATTGAGCGGCGATGCCTACTCGGGAACGGTCAAGACAGTGGAAGGCGATGGAGCTTCCCTTTCCTTCTTCGCCCAATAGATTTTCTGCTGGAACCTGGCAT
Organism: Candidatus Aminicenantota bacterium; assembly: GCA_011772495.1. GTDB lineage: Bacteria > Acidobacteriota > Aminicenantia > Aminicenantales > Aminicenantaceae > WVZL01. The sequence continues at coordinate 47,595 of WVZL01000029.1, read as the reverse complement.
TCTTCCAAAACAATATCTGCGGTTGGAGAGGAATGGAGTCCCATTTTTTCTTCTATTTTTGAGACCTGCAGTCCAGGCAAGCTTTTCTCGACGATAAAGGCATTCAGTCTTTTAAGCTTTGCTTCTGTGTCTGCGGCGGCAAAGATTATGAAGGCATCCGATTCGCTTCCGGTGGTGATCCATGATTTGGTACCGTTTAAGATATACTTGTCTCCTCTTTTTACGGATTTTGTTTTCAAATTCGTAGCATCAGAGCCTGCCCCAGGCTCAGTCAGGGAGAAGGCTCCTATGATCTTTCCTTTAGCTGCTTGAGGGAGATATTTCTCTTTTTGCTGTTTGGTACCAAATTTTAAGATGGAATAACAGAAGAGGGAACAATGGACACTGATAATCACAGAAATGGAAGGCAGGACTTTACTCAATTCTTCGAGAGCGAGAACAAGGGAGAGGGAGTCTGTTCTTATTCCTTCGTATTCAGGAGGGATGGTCATCCCCAGGATTCCAAGATCTGACAATTTTTTTAAGAGTTCATTCGGATAGGCATGACTCTCTTCCAAGGATTTGGCCATAGGAATAATCTCCTTTTGGCTGAAATCCCTTACCATTTCCTGGACTAATTTTTGGTCTTCGGTGAGTTCAAAATTCATTCCATATCTCTTGAAACCTGCTTTTGAGGAGGAAGCAATTGTAAAGGCTATTCTATGCTTTCTGTTAGGTCTTTTTCTTTTAACCTTTCTGGAATACAGGAAGAAGCCGATCATAAGTCGTGTTCAAGTCTTCGAGGGTCACTTTCGTCTTGCCCACCAAAGGCATGAAATTTGAATCCCCGACCCAGCGGGGAATGACGTGAAGGTGGTAATGATCAGCAACTCCCGCGCCTGCACTGTTTCCCAAATTCATTCCTGTGTTGAATCCATGAGGATGGTACTTTTTTTTCAGCACCTTAAGGCTCAGCTTGAGGAAATCAGTCATCTCATGGGTTATTTCTTTTTTAGCTCTATCGAAAGAGGCAATATGTCTGTAAGGAGCGATTATCAAGTGGCCGGGAGTATAGGGGAATTTATTCAGCATTATGAAGTTGTGACTACCTCGGTGGAGGATATAGGCCTTTCTATCGTTTTTCAGCCTAAGAGCGCGACAGAAAATGCATTCAGTCATCTTGTATATGTTTTTGACGTATTCCTCTCTCCAGGGAGCCGATATGTATTCCATTATTTATTAATCATTTCTTTCAAGAGTTTGCTCGGTTTGAAATACAATACCTTTTTAGGAGGAACGTTGACCGGTTCTCCAGTCCTAGGATTCCTTCCCGAACGAGAACTTCTCTTTCGAAATCGGAAACTGCCGAATCCTCTCAATTCTATCTCTTCTCCTCTGAGAAGAGCCTCTTTGAGTATATCAAAAAAAAGATTGACGCCCGTTTCAGCCTCTTGTCGGGCAATTCTCATCTCTTTGGCCAATTTGTTAATAAGGTCTGCTTTTATCATTTCTTTTCCTCCTTTTTTTTGGTTTTTTTACTCGTTTTGCTGATTTTGATGAGTTGGTCTTTCATGATATCGCCCAGAGTCGTTTTGTTATCCTGGCTTTGCATGTATCTTTGATACTCTAATTTTTGCATCTCAATCTGAGCCAATTTAAAACTGAGAGATATTTTCTTGCTCTTGGGGTCCATTTTAAGGATCTTGGCGATTTTTTCCTCGCCGATCGAGAAAGCTTCGCTGGGATCCTCGATTTTTTTCTCATCGAGCTCTGAAAGGAAAACCACTCCTTCTATACCTGGAGTTATTTCCACGAAAGCACCAAAATCTGTGATCCGCACGATTTTTGTTTTAACCAAGTCTCCGATTTTCTGCCGGGCAAAGAAATCTTCCCATATATCCCCTTCTAACTGTTTGATTCCTAGGGATAATTTTTGCTTCTGCACATCAATGTTAAGGATAACAGCTTCGACCTCGTCTCCCACCTTGAGTTTTTCAGAGGGATGATTAATCTTTTCCCAACTGATATCCGAGATATGAATAAGCCCTTCGATTCCCTTCTCGACTTCCAGGAAAGCACCAAAATCTGTGATGCTGGTTATTTTACCCTTGATGCGAGAACCGGGGCTGAACCTCTGCTTGAGGATTTCTAAGGGGTGAGGGGTAACCTGCTTCAGGCCTAGAGAGATTCTTTTACTGGTAGGGTTTATATCTAAAATCGTCACCACCACATCTTCACCAGGAGTAAGCACTTTTTTGGGATGGACGAGTTTGCGAGACCAAGTCAGGTCTGAAATGTGAACCAAGCCCTCCACACCGCTCTCTAATTTTATGAAGGCTCCAAAATCTGTCAGGCTGACGACCTTTCCATCCACCTTTTGTCCAACTTCATATTTTTCTTCCAGATTTTCCCAGGGATCGGGGAAGAGTTGCTTGTATCCGAGGGAAATTTTTTCGTCTTTTTCATTAAAGTTGAGGACGACCACTTCAACTTCTTGTCCGACTTGGAAGATTTCGTCGGGATGATTGATTTTTCCCCAGGACATGTCTGAAATATGAAGAAGCCCTTCCACTCCTCCTAAATCAATAAAAGCTCCGAAATTCGTTAGTGTCTTGACCTGTCCTTTAATTTTTTGTCCCTTACTTAGGGTGCTAAAAACCCGCCTTTTTCTTTTCACCCTTTCATCTTGAAGGAAGAGTTTTCGGGAAAGGACTGCGTTTTCACTTTGTCTGTCAAATTTTATGACCTTGAATTTGTGTTGACTACCGATGAGTTTTTCGGGTTCTTTTACTGTTCTTATATCCGCATGAGAGTCGGGGAGAAAAGTTTTTAGCCCCACATCTACTGTGTAGCCGTTTTTTATTCTTTCGGTGATTGTTCCGCTTATCCAGCCATCGCGGTTGTATGCTTTCTCTAGACTATCTAAAGCTTTGATCACATCTGCTTTTCTTTTGGATAGGATGAGGTAACCCTCCCTATCTGTTCTTTCTAAGACCGCTTCAATATTATCTCCGACCTGAATTTTTTCAATTTCTTTCTTGTCCTCAAAATCTTCGCTGGGGATAATCCCTTCTGATTTAAAGCCAATATCTACCAGGACATGAGTTGGAGAGATCTTAATGACTTTGCCTTTAGCTATTTTTCCAGGAGCAATTTCCTGGGCACTGAACTGGTATTTTTCAACCAGATTTTGATAATCTTCAGCAGATATCTTTTCTTCTTTGTCGGGGTTTTTGCTTAGGTCTGACATGGAATGACATTCTCCCTTTGAGTTTTGTGTTTGAAGTTATTTTTGATCTTGAAAACAACCTCTTCAATAGCTTCAGGAGGCGTAGAAGCTCCTCCTGAAATGCCAATTTTTTTAGCTTTCTTCAGCATTTCTGGTTCTATTTCTTCAGCACTCTCAACGAAATGAGTATTGGCTAAAATACTTTTTGAGATGTGGAAAAGTTTATTGGTGTTAGAACTATTCTTTCCTCCCACTATGAAGAGAGTATCCACTCGAGAAGCAAGCTCTGAAGTTGACCTTTGACGAGTTTGGGTAGAGAGACAAATAGTATTGTAAACTCTCAATTCTTTTGTCTTTTCGATGAGTACAGCCACGATCTTTTTAAAAAGAGACAAATCCTGGGTGGATTGAGCAAGAACGGCTCTCCTTTTTTTATAGGGCAATTTTCTAGCCTGGTCTTCGTTTTCTATGATAATCCCTTTTTTCTGGCTGTACCCGATGAGTCCTTTTATTTCTGGATGCTTCCTGTTGCCGACCAGGATGATTTCGCTTTTCTCCTTGGCTAGGCGCTCGACCAATTTTTGGATTTTTTTAACGATAGGGCAGGTCGCGTCAATAATTATGATTTTCTTTTGGGTTAATAATCGGTAATTTTTGGGGGACACTCCATGACTTCTGATAATGATGGTTCCTTCTTGAATTTCTCCCAGTTTCTCAGCCGGCTCTATGCCCTGGCTCTTTAATTCTGAGACCACGCGAGGATTATGGATCAAGTCTCCCAAGGTGAAAACTTTGCCCTTTTTCCTCTCTCTAGTTTCCTTGGCTATCCTTAAAGCTCTTTTCACCCCATAGCATAAACCACAATTATTAGCGACAATGATTTCCATTTATTTAATTTAAAAGGTAATTAGTAATACTATCTTATCTTAGACCTTTTTGTCAATCCTAACTATAGGTGAAACCATAACTTAACTCACATTTTGAAGGTTTTGAAAAGGCATCCCCTGACCTACTCTTTTATGTCTTCGCCCTCTTCCATGATTTTAGAAATTTCCTCTTGAGTGGGTAGCTCGCTGAGGCTGTTGAGTCCAAAATACGTTAAGAATTTATCAGAAGTTCGGTAGATTAGGGGTCTGCCCGGGGATTTTTTTCTTCCCACGATCTTGATCAATTTTTTATGGAGGAGCGTTTTCAGGGTATGAGAAGAATCTGTATCTCTTAGAGCGGAGATTTCCGACAGAGTTATGGGTTGATGATAGGCTATGGTAGATAGGGTTTCTAGGGCGGCCAGAGAGAGCTTGTTTTTTCTTTCGATCATGAGAAGACGCCTTATCCAACGGTCATCCTCAGGCTTGGTGGCGAAGATATAGCCTCCGGCGGATGGGATGATCTGGATTCCCCTCTCATTGGAGCTGAAGCTTTGGAGAAGCTCTTCGATGGCCTGGTCAATGTCTTTAGAGGGAAATTCCTCCAGAACATCTTTTATTTTCTCCAGGGTGAGAGGTTTCTGAGAAATGAAGATCAGGGCTTCGATGATCGTTTTTAGACGATTGTTCATCAGTTTTGACCAGTAGCTGGATCTTTCGTAATCCAGACTTTGATGGATTGAAAAAGCTTTTCTTGAACCGCGATAACTCTTCTGGCCTTGATGAGTTCGAGGAGGCTGAAAAAGGAAACGAGAGCTTCTTCAAGAGTGACCTGTCGGGCAAAAAAATCCAGAAAATCGAGATACGAATTCTCCCTGAGGATAGCCAGAATTTCCTCAGTTTTTTCTTCGACTGAATATTCTTTTCTCTTGATGACCTGGAAATCCCCTCTCTCTTTTTTTTTCATGACTGTAAAGAAGGCTTCGGCAAGGTCAAACAAAGAAACTTCTATTAAATCCAGGTCTTCTGTCTCCAAAAAGGGAGGCAAGAACGTTCTCTTCCATTTCAGCAGCTCTTCAGCTTCTTTTTTTCTTAACAGCGTGCTAGCCGCTTTCATTTTCTGATAATCCAAAAGACGATGGACCAATGACTGGCGGGGATCCTCTTCTTCCTCGAGAGTTGCCTCTCTAGGAAGGAGCATTTGAGATTTGATGTAAATCAACAGGGCGGCCATGAGCAGGAATTCAGCTTCACGATCTAGGTTTATCTTTTCTTTTTGCTCGAGATATTGTAGGTATTCCTGGGTTATCGTCGCTACAGGAATATCATGGATATCAATTTTTTGTTTTCTTATCAAAAAGAGGAGAAGGTCTAGGGGGCCTTGGAAGACTTCCAAGTTAACCTGGTAGGTTTCTGCGCTTTCCATCAAGGCTCTAGACGCTCATTCAGATACCGATGGCAGCCCGAACTTCTTCCATGGTTTCTTGAGCCACCTTCCGGGCTTTTTTATTTCCCTCTTCGAGAATGTCCCAGACAAGCTTTGGATCTTTTTCGTATTTTCTTTTTTTATCTCGATAAGGAGAGAGCAACTCATTTATATAATCTATGACCACATTCTTGCACTCTAAACAGCCTATCCCAGCGGTGCGGCATCCCTGAGCCAGGTATTCTCTTTTTTCTTCCTCGACAAAGGCTTTATGCAGGGTGAAAACAGGACAATCATCAGGCTCCCCGGGATCTGTCTTCCGTTTTCGGCGCGTATCGGTCTTCATGGGAGCGATCTTCTTTCGAATCATATCTGGAGAATCATCAAGGTTAATCGTGTTGCCATAGGAGTTACTCATCTTGCGCCCGTCTGTGCCTGCCAGCTTGGGAACTTCTGTCAATAGTATTTGGGGCTCTGGAAACACTGGTTTAAAAAGAGAGTTAAACTTCCTCACGATTTCCCGAGCCAATTCGAGGTGAAAGGCCTGGTCTTCTCCCACCGGAACATAATTGGCCTTGTAAATGACGATGTCCGCAGTTTGGAGCACTGGATAACCAAGGAACCCATAAGTATTCAAGTCTCTATCGGTAACTTCTCTTTGAGCTTCTTTAAAGGTGGGCACTCTTTGGAGCCAAGGAAGGGGAATGATCATGGAAAGGAGAAGATGGAGCTCAGCGTGTTCTTTAACCTCGGATTGGACAAAGAGAACACTTTTTTCCGGGTCTAATCCGAAACTCAGCCAGCCCAGAGCATACTCATAGGTGAATCCTTTGATGGATTTAGAATTCTGGTACTCAGAGCTCAAAGCATGCCAGGGGACGATGGTGTAAAAACATTGATATTGGTCTTGCAACTGAAGCCAATTGCGCAGCGCTCCAGCCAGGTGACCAAGATGCAGAGGTCCGGTGGGTCTCATTCCGCTGAGAACAGTCTTTTTCTCGGCCATCACTAGAATAGAATAAGCCTGAAGATGATGAATTGAATTGGCCTGATGATAACATGGAGAAGGCCTAACCAGATCAGTCCCAAGATGATGAGAAAGCCGAAGGGACGAAGACGGTCGTATTTGGCAGCCGCTTCCTCGGAGAGGAATCCCATCAAGACTCCACTTCCATCAAGGGGAGGAATAGGAATCAGGTTAAAAACAGCTAAATAACAGTTGATCAAGACCATGAAAAATAGGATGAGAGCCAAACCCTCAAGGGGATAAAAGCCTCGAGGAAAACCTCCCCTTGCCAGGAGGAAGTTTCGGAGGAAATAGCTCACTTCGGGTCTTATCAGCTTGAGAAATAAAATCCCGATCATAGCCAAGGCAGCTGCGGTCAAGTTTGAGGCAGGTCCAGCCGCAGAGATCCAGAGGTTGTCGCGGCGGGGATTTCTCAGATTGAGAGGATTGACAGGAACAGGTTTGGCCCAACCAAAAACGGGCGCCCCCATGATAGCCAAAATAACAGGAAAAATGATTGTACCTATGGGATCAATATGAGGTATGGGATTAAGAGTAACTCTGCCCAGGCTGAAAGCTGTCGGATCTCCCATTTTATGGGCAGCCCAACCGTGGGCTGCTTCGTGGACAGTGATAGCAAAGAGGAGAACAAAAATTGAGATAATAAAAGTAACGATGCCCATTTTAGACCAGAGCTATTTATAACATAAGACTCCTCAAGAGTAAATATTAAGGAGAATGAACCTTTAAAATAGATAGAAAGAATAGGGGTCAGGTCTACACTTTTAACGTTTTTGTTGCCACCCGGAATCTGTGTCTGAGAATCAGCTCATATATTCCCTGTTACCGTAAAAAAAGTTAAAAGTGTAGACCTGACCCCTAGCTCTTCAGGATTTTTTCGACTTCGTCTTTATCAACCTCGAGGATATAAGGAATGCCGCTGATATTGGCCGCGTCTTGGGTTAGAGAAGCAATATCGTTTCGATTGATGTATTTGAGGGTGAACTTTCTGTTTCCGGCCATGAGCTGACGCAGACCTTGACTGAGCCTGCGGAAATAGGTGAAAAGTCCCATGGCACCGGTGGGGATATCGTTGAATTTTTCTTTGTATTTTCTCTTGAGTTCTGGAGCCGTAACGAAAATCTCTTCAGCTGAGCTTCCGAAACGTTCCACGTAGACAGGAATCTGACCCTCCTCAATCCGCTTTCCTATGGTTTTCCCCACCATCGTTGCCGCCATAGGCCCTCTGGCCATTCCAACGGCTTTGAAGTAAGGAGCACCTAAGGCTAAGGCTTTATAAATTTGGTCTTCAAAAGTAACCCCTCCGGCCGCAACAATATCAGGAATGTGTTCTCCCTTTTGGGCCAGTTTATGCACATATTGGTAGAGCAGGGACCAGATTTCAACACTTGGGATTCCCCATTCATTCATCATCCGCCAGGGACTCATGCCAGTCCCCCCTCCTGCTCCATCCACCGTGAGAAGGTCAAGCTTGGCTTTAGAGGCGAATTTGACAGCCCGGGCTAAGTCTACAGGTCTGTAAGCTCCTGTTTTCAAAAATACATATTTTGTGCCTGCTTGTCTGAGTTCTTCAACCCGCTTCATGAAGCTTTCTTCCTCGACCATTCCCAGTCTGGAATGCCTTTCAAACTCCTTGAAGCTTCCTTTCTCAAAAGCCTTAATCACACTGGGGTCTTCTGGATCGGGCAGCACAATATAGCCTCTCTTTTTCAATTCCTGAGCTTTCTTTAAGTCTTTTATCTTTACTTCTCCCCCGATGTCCTTGGCCCCTTGTCCCCATTTCAGCTCGACAGCTTGAACTCCTAATTTCTGGATAACGTATTCATGAACTCCCAGCCTTGTGTCTTCCACGTTGGCTTGAACGGCGACTGTGCCGTAGCCCTTCTCTTGCCAGTCTTGGAAGAGTTTGACCCGGGTTTCCATATCAGGGGAACGGACAATTTTTCTGTTCTTGAATTCTGACTGATCATCCATGCCGCAGACATTTTCTCCTATGGTGAGAATTGTTCCTGAGAGTGCTGCTCCGATAGCGAGTCCTTTCCAGTTTTGTTTGGCTACATTCGTAGAGCCCATACCTGAAATGATGAAGGGAACTTTGAGCTTGATTCCTTTGTCATGGCCGACCGCTGTCTCGATGGTGACTTTAGGAAAGGTGGCTTTATCGCTGTCAGCTTCCACTCCATAGGCACCGGCTGCTGTACCCATGATGCTGAAATGAGAAAGGTCAACCGGATATTCTTTTTCAGAGGCAGCAGTGATGATACCAAAAGGTTGAGGATAAAGAACTTCTGAGCCACGATAGGCGGATTTTCCTATTTCGCACATGCCGATACAACCATCCACACAGGTCACACACATTCCACTGAAAGGGCTTATGGAGCCTTCCGTCCTGTTCTTGGTGAGGGTGGCAGCGCTTCTATTGAGTTTTGTATAAGCCATAATCTTTACCTCCTTATTTCATCATTGATCAGTAAACAGTGAGAAAAAAGATATATGATAATCATTGCCGTTTATGATTTGCTGCTCACTGTTTTCTCTTTTTCTATTTTTTCTCTGACACAAGTCCCGCAGCGACCGGCATCATACATCCAGCACTGAAGCTCATCATAGTGGTCCAAACAGGTGGGATCCATGGTCAGGCAGGCGTTGCACACTGCAGTATCTGCTTCAGGACCCTGGCATCTCAATTGGCAAGCAGGACAGATATAGATGCAACCCCCACAGAGGCGACATTCCTCAGAGCGGATGTCAAAGGGAGTCGATATTTTTCTTTTATACCCCCGCTTCTGAAAGCCGATAGCTTTGCCGTCCATTTGCTCTCTGCACATACGGACACAGAGGCCACAGAGGATGCATTCTTCGTTTCGAATCTTGAACCTGACTTTTGTAACTCCGAATTTGGAGGCCAAGTCCTGGATGACTTTAGAATTAGGGGAAATAGAAAGCATGAGCTCTATCATCATCTTCCGCGTTTCAATGACTCTTTTTGTATCTGTATGGACGGCCAGGCCTTCCTCAACGGGGTAAGTGCAGGATGAGGCGAGTTTTGCCCTATGACCTTCGCCAATTTCCACAAGACAGAGGCGGCAGCCTCCATAGGGACTTAATCCTTCGTTGTAGCAGAGAGTAGGGATAGCAATCCCATAAAATTTACAAGCCTCTAATATTGTCCACCCCTCTTCGACTTTAACGTCCGCACCATTTAATCTTATAGTGATCATTTTCTCTCCTTATCTCTGGCTGCTTTTTCCCCAAAGTTTTCTATGCCTCCAATCTATCAGGTTTGCTCATATTCACATCGTATTGCTTACTCCTGAATTTTTTTTAAAAATGAAAAATATTGATTTACTTTTTCTTTTTTTATCTTTTTTGCCGCAAATATAGGATGAGTACCTAGTGCGTCTCGGATCCTTTGGTCTATCTTACACTTCCAACACTCATAATTATTGGAACAGACTTTGTAAGAAATTAAACCCATGAGCGCATATCTGCATTTATGCTCGCTGCCAAGCAACTCGAGGAATCTTTTTACAGCATCCAATTCCATTTCAATAGCATCTGTAGGACAAACAGAAGAGCAAGCTCCGCAGCCAATACAGACATCCGAAGCCATATGAAAGGGAGTATCTACTTTCAACTTTTTCCCACGGCTCACAAATCCAATTGCACCTATTCCCGCAATTTCATTACAAACACGCACACACAGACCGCAAAGAATACAATCCAAATTCTTAGATTTGAAGCGAGGCTTTTTAATTCCCATTCTATCAGCCAAATCCTTAATTGTCTTTACATCTGGGCATCTTGACAATAGAAATTCTACAATCATCCTTCGCCTCTTTAGAACTCTATCGGAGCTAGTTACTACCTTCATTCCTTCCTCAACTGGGAAAGAACAGGCTGCTACCATTCTGTTTTCCTTTTCCTTAAATATCTCAACAACACAGAGCCTGCAAGCCCCGTAAGGGAGAAGTCCTTCATGATAGCAAAGTGTGGGAATTTCTATACCGAGTTTTTCGGATGCTTTAAGTAATGTCGTTCCCTCTTTAACAGTAATTTCTTGATTGTCAACAGCAAGCGTTATCATTTTCCCTCACTTTATGATTATTGAATCAAACTTGCAGGTCTCAAAACAGGCTCCACATTTAATGCATTTCTCTTGGTCTAAACTATGCAATTTCTTTTTTTCTCCAGTTATTGCTTGGGTTGGACAAGGTCTCACACAGGCCCCACATCCATTGCACTTTTCAGCATCAATTGAATAGGAAATTAAATCAAGGCACACACCTGCTGGACACCTTTTGTTTCTGATGTGCTCCTCATATTCATCTCTAAAATATTTTATGGTTGTCAAAACAGGATTACTCGCAGTTTGACCAAGGCCACATAAAGATGTCTCTTTAACTGTTAGGGCTATTTCTTCTAACAATTCAATGTCACCCTCTTCTCCTTCGCCTTTACAAATATTGGTGAGTATTTCCCGCATTTTCTCTATCCCTTCCCGGCATGGAACACACTTGCCGCAAGATTCATCATCAAGAAAGCCAAGAAAGTATTTAGCCACATCCACCATGCATGTATTTTCATCCATTACAATCATGCCACCTGATCCCATCATAGATCCCACTTCTGTCAGTCTTTCAAAGTCAACCGGCAGATCTATTAGACTTTCTGGGATACACCCTCCTGATGGACCACCTGTCTGAACAGCCTTAAAATTTTTGCCTTTTGGTATTCCACCTCCTATATCAAATACCACCTCTCGAAGCGTCATTCCCATCGGCACCTCAACCAGCCCTGTATTGTTTACCTTTCCGACTAATGAAAATATCTTTGTGCCCTTGCTTTTCTCTGTTCCAATTTTAGAATACCAATCTGCGCCTCTTTCGATTATTAAAGGAACATTGGCCAATGTCTCTACATTATTAATATTAGTTGGCTTGCCCCATAATCCTTTTTGAGCCGGAAATGGAGGTCTTGGTCTTGGCCCATCGAGTTTACCCTCAATTGATGAAATAAGGGCTGTCTCTTCACCACAGACAAACGCTCCTGCCGCTTTGTGAACGGTTATAGTGAAGTTGAAACCAGAGTTTAATATGTTCTTTCCAAGAAGTCCCAACTCTTCTGCTTGCTTGATTGCTATTCCAACATTTCTCACCGCCAAGGGATATTCATTACGTATGTAAATATATCCTTCGTGAGCTCCAATGGCATATGCTCCTATAATCATTCCTTCCAGAACTAAATGAGGATTGCCCTCCATAAGGCTGCGATCCATATAAGCGCCAGGGTCTCCTTCGTCACAATTACAGATTATAAATTTCATTCCTTTCTTTGAAGCCCTTGTAATCGCCCATTTTTTACTTGTAGAAAAGCCAGCTCCGCCTCTTCCTCTAAGTTTGGATTTATTTACCTCTTCTATTATTTGGTCGGGGGTCATGTGAAAGAGCGCTTTGCACAAAGCACCGTAACCATCCAGGGCAATGTAGTCAGATATATTTGTAGGTTCAATCTTACCATTGTTCCCAAAGATAATCCGTTTCTGTCTATTGTAGAAAGGAACATCATCCTCATGAACAGGCTTCACGCCAGTGTTTGGATCAGTATATAACAGACGCTCGATAATCTTGCTGTTAATTATAGTTTGAGAAATGATTTCAGGCACATCGTCTACTGCTACTCGTTGATAAAAAACTTTTTCCGGATATATAACTACAATAGGCCCTCTTTCGCAGAAGCCGTGGCAACCTGTAACTCTCATGCTCACTTTGTCTTTCAAATTCTGTCTCTCAATTTCGTTTTCCACCGCAGCAATGACCTTCTCGCACGCATAACCATGACAACCAGTTCCTCCGCATATAGTTATACATGGTCTTAAGGAATCACGTTCTTGAAGCACTGAATTCTTTAGCTCTTTTAGACCGCTTTCGTCTGCTATTCTCATTTGTACTTAAACCTTAATAATCCTTAAGCATCTTTGGCACTTTTGTTGTATTCATTTGCCCGTAGTAGTCATTATCAATCACGACTAAAGGACCTAAAGCACATGCTCCCAGACAATTAACAGTTTCCAAAGTAAACTTAAAATCTCTTGTCGTGTCGCCATCCCTAATACCTAACTCTCTTTCTATTGTTTGCAACACCTTCACTGCTCCTCTTACATGGCAAGCAGTACCAAGGCAGGTTTTGATTACATGCCTTCCTCGTGGCTTCAGACTAAAAGCTTTGTAGAAAGTTGCAAAACGGCATACTTGACTCAGGGGAATTCCTAATTTTTTCGCTACATAAGATAGTATTTCTCTGGGGAGGAAATTTGCTTCAGTCTGAATATCGAGTAATATGCTAACTAAGTGGGTCTCTTTCATGCCATAGGCTTTCAGAATTTTGTCTACTCTGTCAAAATCCATTTATTCCTCTATATCACATCTTCTGCATCGCTTCGCTTCACGAATTGCCATTTTTTCAGTGTAGCCCAATTCAACTTCTGCGAAGCTTTGGAGCCTCTTATTTATACTCAGCAACGGCATCTCAGGGCGTTTTAGCTCCTCCTCTTCCTTGGTCAGCTTAACGGGTTCAATCCGCATCCTGGGTTTAGGCCTTTTATATCCTTCAAACTTTTTCTCTTTGATGTAGCTATCAATAGATGCAGCTGCCTTTTTTCCAGCTGCTATAGCTTCAATTACTGTTGCAGGTCCTGTTACCACATCGCCACCAGCAAAAACGCCCGATACATTTGTTTGAAGAGTATAAGGATCAACAACAATTTGATTCCACCTCGAGATTTCAAACTTACGGTCTAAAAAGGCAATATCTGGTACTTGACCGGTTGCTCGTATTATTGTATCGGCATCAATAACAAACTCGGAACCTTCTAACGGGATAAGTTCTCCCCGACCTCTACTATCTGCTTTTCCAACTTGTGTATGAATGCATTGCAGACCCGTTACTTTTCCCTCTTTGCTTAAGATTTTATTAGGAATAGTTAAATAATGAATCTTTACGCCTTCATCCAAAGCCTGATCAATTTCAGAGTCGTCTAAAGGCATCTCTTTCCTTGATCTCCCATAAATTATATTTACTTCACTTGAACCAAGGCGCTTACATACTCGAGCAGCGTCTGCAGAAATATAATCGTCTCCTATGATAACAATCTTATCACCGGGTTTTTTCTGGTTCCCAAGGTTTACATCTTTTAAGAAAGCTACACAGTCAATAATACCCTTCAACCCATCCTCTCCAGACAATCCCAATTTTAATGATCTATGCGCACCCGTGGCAATGAATATCGCCTTATATCCTTGTTGTTTGAGGTCATCCATGCTTAGATCCTTTCCAATCGCTGTGTTAACCTTAATTTCAACTCCAAGGTCACAAATCGCATCAATTTCAGCCTTAACTATCTCTCTTGGCAAACGATAAGATGGGATACCTACAGATAACATCCCGCCTGCTACTGGCAATGCTTCAAATACAGTGGTCCTATAGCCTAATCGTGCTAAATAATAAGCAGCCGTTAAACCTGCCGGACCTGATCCGATGATGGCAACTTTCTCTTCTCTCTTACTTTGTATGGATGGTAGCTTATATCCTTCGCGCTTGAGCACATAATCTGCACATGTTCGCTTAAGTGAATGTATGGCAATAGGCCTATCAAATTCGCCCATTTTACAATTTAACTCACATGGATGATTACATACGCGTCCACAAATTGCTGGAAAAGGATTGTCTTCTCTAATCAAATCAACTGCTTCATTGAATTTGCCCCAGGCAATCAAGGCAATATAACTCGGTACATCTATACCAACAGGGCAGGCATCTTGGCAAGGAGATGGTATCAGCCTCTTACAAACTAATGCGGGACACCATTTTTCTATAATATGAGCCTTATACTCATCCCTAAAATATCTCAAAGTGCTCAAAACAGGGTTACTCGCAGTCTGCCCCAGTCCGCACATTGATGCATCTTTGACTACCCGGGCTAATCCTTCTAGTATATAAAGATGTTCCATAGTCGCGCGTCCTTCTGTGATGCCGGTTACTATTTCCCACATGCGCCGGATTCCTTCTCGGCAGCTCAGACACTTGCCGCAAGATTCATCGCGAAGAAAGTTCAAGAAATATTTGGCCAGATCCACCATGCATGTATTCTCATCCGTAACGATCATGCCACCTGATCCCATTATACTTCCTGCCTCAGCAAGTCTTTCATAATCGACAGGTAAATCTAGCAATTTAGCGGGTATACAACCACCTGAAGGACCACCTGTTTGAACAGCCTTTAATTTCTTTCCACCTGGAATACCTCCTCCTATGTCATATATGATTTCACGCAAAGTTATACCTATTGGAACTTCAACAAGTCCCGTGTTGTTTATTTTACCAACTAATGAGAATATTTTTGTCCCTTTGCTTCCGTTAGTACCAATTTTTGAAAACCAATCAGCGCCCTTTTCAATAATAACAGGAATATTTGCCCAGGTTTCAACGTTGTTGATGTTAGTTGGCTTACCCCATAAACCTTTCACTGCAGGGAAAGGAGGACGCTGGCGAGGTTCGCCTACTTTTCCTTGTATCGAGGAAATTAGGGCTGTTTCTTCACCGCAAACAAATGCTCCAGCACCCTTACTGATGTGGATTTGAAAATTAAAGCCTGTTCCAAGAATATTTTTTCCTAAAAGTCCCAATTTTTTTGCTTGGGAAATGGCTAAAGAAACATGTTTTACAGCCAGAGGGTATTCATCTCGAACATAAATATAACCTTCTTCTGCTCCTATGGCATAGGCGCCAATGAGCATTCCTTCTAGAACGCGGTGGGGATTTCCTTCTAATAAACTGCGGTCCATATAGGCTCCAGGATCTCCTTCATCTGCATTACAGATTATGAATTTTGTATTTCCATTTGCTTTTCTTGCGAATTCCCACTTCATTCCTGTATGGAAACCTGCTCCTCCTCTTCCTCTAAGACCAGATTGCTTTACGATATTAATAACTTCTTCTGATGATATTTCGCTTAATACTTTGATAAGGGAGCTATATCCCCTGATAGAGAGATAATCGTTGATATCGGTAGGATCAATTAAGGCATTGTCTCCGAGAATAATTCGCGTTTGATGTTTATAAAAAGGAATGTTATTTTCCTGCGAAATCTTTTCCTTTGTAATTGGATCGGAATACAAAAGTTCGTCTATGATTTTATTATTTAAAATAGTTTGAATAATAATATCTTTGGCGTTCTTTGGATCGACTTTTTGGTAGAAAATGTTGTGGGGATGAATAATGATGTTAGGTTCAACCTCACAGAAACCATGGCAACCGGTGACTTTAATTTTAACCTCATTTTCTAACTTTTCTTTCTTTATTGCATTTTTTAAAGCCTTGATTACTTTAAACGATCCCCTTGCCCGACCGCAGGTTCCAGCAGAAACTGTAAGAATAAATTCCTCTTTGGACTTTCTTTTTTGGATTTGGGTTTTAATAGCTCTTTTTAAATCATTTATTGATTTCATCTTCCTTGTATTTTTCATCTTACTTCTTTCTTTTTCTGTACTTCTTCAGAATTGAGTCGACAGCTCTAATACTTGTTTGGGCATGATAATTATTATCTGCCACAACTACTGGCCCAATAGCACAGCATCCCAGACAAGCAACAGTTTCTAGTGTAAATTGCCTATCTTTAGTGGTTTCGCCTGCTTTTATGTTTAATTTTTTTTCAAATTCGTTCAGAATTTTAAGCCCTCCCCTTACGTGACAAGCTGTTCCCGAGCAAACCGTAATGAGATGTTTCCCCCTTGGTTTAAGGCTGAAAGTACGATAAAAGGTTGCTACACCTATGATATCGATAAGAGGAATGTTTAGGCATTCTGCAACAGCTCTCAATGTTTCTTGAGGGAGATAATTATATTCAGCCTGAATATCCTGCAGTATGGAGATTAATGCTTTTTTTTCGTTTTTATATCTTGCTATGAAAGATTTGACTTTTTGAATCTCTACAGCCAATGATTTCCCTCCAGCCTTTTTATAAAATTAGAATAACATCATGCGAAGATCGAAGGAAAAGATTGTCTTAGTTACCTCTTCTCTCTTCTATTTCTATAAAGAAGGTTTGTATGTAGCTGGATTCTTTAGATAAATAAAGGAGAGAAGGGGATAGTGATGTATTTATTAGGCCTCCTTTAAAATAAAAAAATTATGAAAAATTTTTATTTATTAACGGACTCTTATAGCAGATATGGATTGCAGTTGTCAAGAATTTTCCAGCAGGACTAGGCCTTTATGAGTTGTTAAAACTAAAAATAAAAAAATTATAGATCATAGTCATAATATAAAAGGCAGGCTCATTGGTTCTTTTCTTTTTAGCGGCTTCATTTTTTTCTTGAACTTCTTTTGGGCCTTTCCTTCTCTTTTTTTTCTTCTTTTTCAAAATCTTCTTCCCAGGTTATGAAGCTGTGGAAATAGATCTTATCCCCCTCGTCAAGTCCACGGGTTATTTCAGTGATGTGAGAGGTAGACGCTCCGAAAGCTTCCAGAACATAAGTCACGGCTTTTTCAGGATCTATAGCATCTCCACAAGTGTAGATATCGAATGCTGCATATTTATATTCAGGCCAGGTATGAGTCGAAATATGAGACTCAGAGATCACCGCCACGCCACTGACTCCTTTGGGAGGAAATTTGCTGAATGAGATCGACCAGACTTGGGCTCCTGCTTCCTCAGCAGCCTTGACCAATATCTGTTGGACTTTTTCTACACTGCCGATAATTTTCGGATCGCACTCTGAAGCCTCGACAATATAATGATGACCTAAAGAACCATGGGTTTTCTTGGCCATTATTGAGTACTCCTTGGGCTGAATGAGTAGATTATGGCAGATTACTTTATTCTGTCAAGCTACGTTTAGACAAGAATTCGCCTTTCTTCTTTAACCACGTTCAAGACAAGGTGGGTTATGGTCCTGTCTATATAGCGGAGGGAGAGCAAATTCTTGATAAATCTGTTGAGGTCATCTCGGTCTTTGAAATAACCGATAACTAAGGAGTCCCATTCTCCGGTAATATCATAGACTGCCATGACATGCGGATCCTCAGATATTTTCTCTTGGGTCTCCAGCAACTTTCCCTTCGAAATGCGCAGGGCGATGATGGCAATAAGCTTAAAGCCAAAGTATTCTGCATCTATGACAGGGATGTATCCCTTTATCACTTTTGAATCTTCAAGCTTTTTCACCTGATTTATGACTGCTGTTACAGAGGTCCCGACTTCCTTAGCCACCTCCCTAAAACTCTTGCGGGCATTCTGGTTCAGGACACGAATAATCTTTCTATCCAGCTCATCAATCATGACTCTCCTCCTGGTAATTGTCGTTAATTTTTAACAATTATATAACGTTTATATTTTTTATTAAATATTTGATTGACAAATATAAAGATATTTTGTAATAAAAAAGACTAATGAAAATATCGCTTTTTCTTTATTCACGGTTAATGATAGAAAATTCGCGGCCTAAGGTCAAGAGAAAATCAAATTGTCTAAGCAAAAGATGAAAGGAGGAAAAATGGCGAATGATAGGATTGAACCTCAAATCAAGGGATTCGGATACCAAAACGAAGAAGACGTCTTGAAAGCTGTTCTTGAGCCCTCTAGCCAGATTGAGTTTGTGCGGGTCATGTTTCCTGATATTCTAGGAAGGCCCATGGAGTTTTCCTTTCCCAAGGCTGAGCTGGCGAAGACCTTTCAAGATGGAAAAGGATTTGATGGCTCTTCGGTAGCAGGCTTTGTAAGAATAGAAGAGAGTGATTTGGTCATCAAACCTGATCCTCAAACATTCAGAGTTCTTCCTTGGGTCTATCGGGGTTTTTATGAAGAGACTCACTGGAGAGAAGGTATTATGTTCGGGGATATCCTGACACCAGAGGGCAAGCATTATGAAGGTGACTCCCGCTATGTCTTGAAAAAAGTCTTGGAGAAAGCAAGAAAAGAATTCAATATCGAAGACCTCAAACTCGGACCCGAGCTGGAGTTTTTCATCTTTCCCGATAACAAAGAAGCCGTTCCGCAGGATGAGGGAGGTTATTTCTTCGGCGGAAAGCACGGAGAAATTCGCAAAGAAATTCAGCTCCTGTTGAAAAAAATGGGAATCGAAGCAGAATACGACCACCATGAAGTGGCTTTTGGACAGCATGAGATCGATCTCCAGTATAACAGCGCCCTGGAGATGTCCGATACCTGCATGCTATTTCGATATGTTGTGAAAAAGGTGGCCAGGATGCATGATTTATATGCTACTTTCATGCCCAAGCCCTTGAACGGACAGAATGGAAGCGGGATGCATATTCATCAATCTTTATGGAGAGATGGAAAAAACATTTTCTTTGATGAAAAAGACAGCTTTCATCTCTCCGAAGCTGCTCGCCGTTACATGGCGGGATTGATAGTTCATGGCCGGGAGATATCCGCAGTTCTGAGTCAGTGGGTTAACTCCTACAAGCGCCTGATCGAAGGTTATGAAGCTCCAGTGTATATTGCCTGGGGGCAGCGAAACAGGTCCGCCTACATTCGGGTTCCTGAATACCAGCCGGGAAAGGAGAATGCAACTCGGATAGAATTGAGGTCTCCTGATCCTTCATGCAACCTTTATCTGGCTTTTGCCTCGATGTTCATGGCTGGTCTGAGGGGTATTCAAAAGGAATACCTCGTGCCAGATCCGATTGAAGAAAACATCTATGAGATGAGTAACTCTCGACAGAAAAAATTCGAGATAAAGACGCTTCCCGGAAATTTATTGGAAGCTTTAAAAACCATGAAAAAAAGCACTCTGCTCCAAGAAGTTTTGGGAGACCATATCTTTCATCAATTCTTGGCTAACAAGAAATGGGAGATTGAAGAGTACAGCTCGAATGTCTCCAAAGAGTTTGACAAGCAAGTCAGTGAATATGAAATAAGAAAATATCTTCCATTTCTGTGAAACTGGAAAATTTAATGGGAAGGATGGCTACGCTATGGTCCGCTTGACCATATTTTTTCGAGATGGCCAAGCTTCGCCACCCAAGGTTGTCGACTAGACTCTGTAATTTTTCTTTACATTTTGTAAACATTTCTTCCAGCCTTTCTTGAGTAATAATACTTTTTATCCAATTAACGGCGAAAGATATTTCTCCTCTCTTGTTTGGCACGAATCATGCTCTAAGGATAGGGGAGACATTGTTTGAAGGGCCTGAAGGATTAGAGATTTTGATTCATAAGAATTTTTGATAGAATAATAAAGTGAGAGCCAAATTCTTTTTGAGAATCATTTTCCTGTTTTTTTTCTTCTTTTCTTTGTTTATTCCTCCTGTTTCTGCCCAAGAACAGAGCCTTGATGAGTTCATCTTGCAGGTTCAGAACCATCTAGAGAACCAAGATATTTCAGCTTATCTGGAGGCCTTTGTTCCTGCTATTAGAGGAGTAGAGAAGGCTGCTTTGGAAGACAAACTCAATATTTATGGGATAGATAAGATCACTTTTCACAAAGCTAGCAAAGATGTTCAAAAAGGAGAACGAGTCACAGCTTATTTTCAAGTGCTCTATGAAAATGATTATTCAGCCATGATCGAAACCTGGAGGTTACTCTTATCCCAAATGAACAAGGGGTGGCAGATAGAGAAAAAAGACGTTGTGGGAGAGCTTAAAAGCCTGTATAAGATCAAGATTCCTTCAGACAGAGTCGAAAGAGTCAGGTTTTTTAAGGTTAGACATGTGGACATTGAACTCTCTTTTCAAGAGGCAGTTATTTTCTATGATAATGTTCCGGGATTAGAAACAGCTCTTGTTGTCATCGGAAAAGGCTTTCTGACCTTTTCTCCTTCTCTTCCCAGGGAACAACATCAGCTAGAGTTAATCTACAAAAGTAAAATTCTCCAGAAAAGCCTAGATTACGCCTACCTTAGGTTCTCTAATAGCTTTTTCCGCAATAACATCAGCATTACCCAGGCCTCGATCAAGAATTCAAGACCAATCTCGCAGGCGGAAATAGACAAGGCCCAGTCCATATTTAGTAGGCACTATCCGAGTTCTTTAGCGATTGAAAATTCCCTCAATAAGGAACTTCTTTCTTTTGTCCCGAAAGACGAACAGGCGATCTTCGAGTTTAAAGGAGATGATAGCGATCCTTTGACTTATATATATTCTCCCTTTGCTCAAGACAAAGTGACCCTCATCAATATAAAAAAGGAAAAGCTGATCAGTCTCTATTCTCCCCCGGAGGAAGGAAAGAAGAAATTATTCATTTCTTTTGGACAGAAGTATGACATCGAAAGCTATAAGATCGATATCGATTTTAATCCTAAAATTTCTTATCTCTCTGGCAAGGCTTCGGTTGAAATATCATCAAAAGTCGGAAGTCTGGACAGCATAAAGTTTAAACTCAATCCTCAACTCCAGATTCTCCGCATTTTTGACGAAGAAAAAAATGAGCTTTTTTACGCTCAGGACAAATTGCGGAAATACCTGTATGTCTATCCTGTCCAGCCTGCTTCCCATCTGGATTCTTATAGGATCGAAATATTCTATCGCGGAAGATTAAAACTTCCAGAACCCGCCACTGATGTCGTCGCCCAGACACAGATTATCAGAAAGAAGATTGAGGTTCCGCTAAGGTACCGCACCTATCTCTTCAGTCAATTGGCCTACTGGTATCCGGCGCCTTCAGATACGGACTACTTTGAGGCTCGATTAAAAATCATTATTCCCCCGGAATACAGCTGTGTGGCTACCGGAAAGTTGATAGAATACGGAAGATTAGAAGAAGTGGATAGAGTCGAAGAAATTGAAAAAGTGGGCAATTCTGTTTATGTATTTGAGACGTTGTATCCCGTTAAATACCTCGCCTTCATCGTGGGCAAGTTTTCCAAAGCCATCGGGAATCCAGAATCTTCTCCGGTTGACATATTTGTGTCCTCCAACCGTAGCTTTCAGGAAAGGGAAGTTTTAGAAAGGGCTAGAGATATCCTTGACTTCTACCAAGCTCGCTTCGGCCCTAATCCTTACGGAAGACTCAGCATTGTCCAGAGATACTGGACTCAATCTGGAGGACACAGTCCTCCCTCTTTTATCATTCTCGACGAGTTCCCTAGGCTTCCTTCAGGGAGGAAATACCGAGAAAGAGAAAGTCCGGTTAGCCTTTCCCGCTGGGATGAATACTACCTTGCCCATGAGATTGCCCATCAATGGTGGGGTCAAGGAGTGACCTGGGCGACCTATCATGACCAATGGTTGAGCGAGGGTCTAGCCCAGTTCTCGACTATCCTTTACATTAGAGAAAAGAGAGGCGAAGGCATATTCTCTCATATTCTCAGGAAGTTTAATTTCTGGACAAAGAAGAAGTCGAATTGGGGCCCGATTACCTTGGGCTCTCGCCTCAGCCATTCTGATTTCGATGCTTTTCAGAGCATTATCTATAACAAAACATCTCTCATTCTGAATATGTTGATGGAAATTCTCGGGGAAGAGGTGTTTTTCAGAGGGTTGAGGGAATTTTTTAATGATCATAAGTACAGCGCTGCCAAGACTAGAGATTTTATCGACACCATGGAAAGAATATCAGGGAAAGACTTGAAAAAGTTCTTCGAGGGATGGTTCAATTCCCATCTGCTTCCCGAAATAAAGGCTACTCATACTATCCAGAAGAATGAGGACGGTTATCTACTCAAGTTCAAGTTCATCCAGCGCCAACGCCAAGGGCCTTTTGTCTTCCCTCTCTGGCTAGAATGGAGAGAAAAAGGACAAAGAGTTATCAAGAAAGTTATCATTCACGCCATGACTGAAGACGTTGAATTCCAGTTGAAGGAGAGGCCGGAGAAAATAAAACTCAACTCTACTAATGCTTTTCCAGGTAAAGTTTCCTAATTATTTTAGATAAATCCTCTCCAATTCTTTTAGTAATCTATTCTAGCATCGTCACAAATTTAGAATCTTTGGGGATGAATGAGGCGACCTTAAAAGATTTAGCCTTCTAATTTCGGTCTTTGAGGGGAGTCGACGAAGTCGACTTGTATGAAATGGGGATGAAATGGGGACGGTTCTATTTTTTAGAATAAAAAGCCTACCAGTATGTATCTATACGTGAGATTAAAAAAATAGAACCGTCCCCTATCTTTTTAAAAATCTTTAGGGAGCAAAGACATCCCCAAAGATTCCTATTTTATTAAACCATATTCTTTATATCGATTCTGAATCTTTTGATCATTTCATTCAGAGTGGTTGACTTGACCCCTAAGAGTTGGGCTGCTTCTTTCTGAACTCCTTTGGTTTTTTTCAAGGCCTCTATGATAGAGCTCTTCTGGTAGGCAAGAACCTGTTCTTTCAGGGTGAGCTGGTCATTCGAGAGTGATGAAGATTCGTTGTCTTTTCCGAGGCGAGATATCAAGAAAGGAGGAAGGCTTTCGTGGGTTATGAGTTTGAGTTTGGAGAGAACGATTGCTCGCTCGATAAGGTTTTCCAATTCCCTTATGTTGCCGGGCCAGTCATAAATTTCTAGAATTTCCATCACCTCGTCAGATACTCCTTCAATTTTCTTTTTATTCTCTTTGCTGTACATGCCGACAAAATGGTTGACCAGGATAGGGATGTCCTCTTTTCTTTCCCGTAGGGGGGGGATCTCAATCTTGATGACATT
Source organism: Candidatus Aminicenantota bacterium (assembly GCA_011772495.1). Classification (GTDB taxonomy): domain Bacteria; phylum Acidobacteriota; class Aminicenantia; order Aminicenantales; family Aminicenantaceae; genus WVZL01. The sequence continues at coordinate 24,419 of WVZL01000029.1, read as the reverse complement.
TAATCGATAGTAAAGGTCTTCCCTGAACTTGTTTTGCTGGATGAGCTCCTCCAAATCTGTATTGGTGGCAGCGATGATCCTGACATCGACTCTGAGGGTTTTAGTGCCTCCCAATCGCATGAATTCTCTATCCTGCATGACCCGAAGAAGTTTGGCCTGAGTTTCCGGGTTTAGGGTGGATATTTCGTCAAAGAAAATACTTCCCTTATCTGCCGCTTCGAACAAACCCTTTTTATTGCTGGTGGCTCCAGTAAAAGCTCCCTTGACATGGCCAAATAGATGGCTCTCTAGGAGGTCAGGAGGCAGAGAACCGCTGTTGACGATGATGAAGGGAGAATTGGCCCGATCGCTGTTTTGATGGATGGCTCTGGCTACCAATTCCTTACCTGTTCCGCTTTCTCCCTCTAGAAGAATCGTGCTTCGGGTGGGTGCCGAGGCTTTGATCAAATCGAAGACATTCCTCATCACTTCGCTGTTGCCGATAATGTTCTTAAAGCTGAACTTCTTATCGATTTCATCTCTCAGCCTCAGGTTTTCCTCTTGAAGCTTCTTGTGTTCTATAGCCCGTGTTATCGTCAGAAGCAGCTCATCATGCTTGAATGGTTTCTGGATATAATCATAGGCACCCATCTTCATGGCCGCGATGGCTGATTCCACAGAAGCATAGGCGGTGATGATGATGATAAGCGCCTGGGGATCGATTTTCTTCAGCTTTTTTAAAACTTCTATGCCGTCCATCTCGGGCATTAACAAATCCAGCAGGATCAAATCAAACCCATCCCCAGAATGCTTTTCCAGAGCCTCCTTCCCTGTAGAAGATAGCTCTACCTCATATCCTTCTCCAGTGAGAAGTTGACCCAATATTTCGTGGATGATGGGTTCGTCATCGATGATGTGAATGATTCCTTTAGAAGCCATTTTTATCGAACTCCAGACTTTGAGGTTTTAGTCATTTTCCTTTTATCCAGGTCTGTGGGTACGGTTATGGTGAAAAGAGAACCTTTCTTGCTCTCGCTCTCGACTGTGATGTTCCCCTCATGCTCCTTGATGATCGCGTAGCTGATAGAGAGCCCAAGGCCTGTTCCTTTTCCAAGCCCTTTGGTAGTGAAAAAAGGATCAAAAATATGCGGCAGGTGTTGTTTTTTTATCCCGGTTCCTGTGTCCTGGATGTTTACGATCGCTTCACTGTCATTTTGGGAAAGGTCGATGATCAAGGTTCCACCTTGAGGCATAGCATCGATGGCGTTGAGGATGATGTTGATAAAAACCTGCTGAAGCCTTTCTCCTTGAGCCCAGATTGGCTTAACCGAGGAAAGGTTCAATTCCAGTTCTATATTCATGGTTTTCAGTTTATAGTCGATAAGCGAGATGATTTCCTGAAGGCTTTCTTTTAGGTTCACGCGCTGGAAGGAGAAATCACCGGGGTTTCGAGCGAAATTGAGAAGGTTTTTGATGATTCTGCCGACTCTCTCCGTTTGGGCCTCGATCTTTTCCAGGATCTGAGAATGAGATGAGTTAGAAAGCTTTTTCTGGAGCATCTGGACATAGCTCGAAATTCCTGTCAGAGGAGTGTTGATTTCGTGAGCCACTCCAGCCGAAAGGAGGCCGATAGAAGCTAGTTTTTCTGAAGTGAGGAGTTGATGCTGGAGAGAAATTTTTTCTGTTATGTCCTCGAAGACAACGATGGTGCCGTAAGGATTCATCTTGTTGTCCAAGAGAGGAGTTTTCACGATATCGAAAATTCTTTTTTCATCAAACGGCAATTCTAGACTGATCTCACTCAAAAGACGGTAATCCTGTTGAGTATCAGAAGGAAAAAGCGCGGAGAAATTTTTTTCTCCCACCACATCCATCAGACTTTTGTTCATCACTTCTTCTTTCTTCTTGGAAAGGGTCTCCTCGAGAACACGATTCCAGCCGATGATTTTTCCTCTCTGGTCAAGCACCGCCACTCCCACAGTTAAGCTCTCGATGATGTTTTCACTGTAGTCTTTCAATCTTTCCAGCTCCAAAGCTCTGACATGAGATTGACTGTAAAGGTAAGCATTTTCTAAAGCCAGAGCCACTGGAGATGAAATGGTCGTCAGGAGGTCCCAGTCATCAGTGGTGAGGAAGGTATTGTCCGCCTTTTTCCCCATTCCCAGGCAACCGACCATTTTTTCTTCAACCTTCAAGGGCATGAAATGAAAGAACCCCAATGAAGACAGCTCTCGGTACTTTTTCTGAAGCTCTTTTTTATCAGCAAAGGAATAGAATGAAAGGTATTCTTTATCCTTCAAACTCTGATAGATTTGGGGATGAAAGATGATTTTGTTTTGAGTAAAAGGAATTTCTCCCTGGAAACGAAGGATATAGAAAGTATTCTTTTCTTCATCTTGAGGAAGGAGCAGCGCAATGCTCCTTAAAGAGAGGGCATTGGCGATGGATTCGAGGAGAGATTGAGAGAGTTTATGTAGATTTCTCTCCCGGCTCAATTCTTTGCTGATGAATAAAAGAGTTTTGCGGTATTTGTAGCTCCGCTTATAAAAAGCTCTGTCGATAAGGGATTGGAATAGCTTTTTCAGAGGCGAAAAGAGAGTTGCTCCTAGGATGATAGCTAGAATACCAAGAATCAGGGCATTGAGCCTGTTTTCAGAGAAGATCTTTGTTTGAGAGCTGACGATAAAATACACCACGCCGATGACCACATAAGAAAAGAGGAGGGTGATCGCCTTTTTAAGGAGCACTTCAAAGTCCATGAGTTTATACCGGGAGATAGAATAGGCAAAGGTGAGGGGAATAAGAGCCTGGAGAAGGACGGTAAGTTCAGCGGCCTGGGAGGGAATATGGCCGAACAGGAAGGGAATAATGTAGATAATCGTGAAGGGAATGATACCAAAGGCCAGGCCATAGACAATCCATTTCAGTTGTTTCTTAACGAGAAGGTTAGTGGACTTCAGAGCACTCTGGCCGAGAGTGATCAAGGTCGCCAAAGAAAAGAGGGCGAAGTGAGAGAGGTCTAGCTTTTTAGCGACGACCTGAGTGTTGAAGATTATTCCTTCTGCTAGCTCCCTGAAATACGGTAAATGGAAGAATACTTTTACCAGAAGAAGGGAAAGACAGGGCAGGTAAAGAAAATAGACCCTGGTGGGCCTTCTTTTGACAAACCTCTTCCGCTGGGGAAAAATGAAGAAAAAATGAAGCAAGAGAGGAGGGAAGACCAGAAAGGCTGTTCGATCCAGCCAGTAAAATACACTGTCCAGGGTATTCATCTCCCCTGTTGGCGAAAAAATATAGAATGAGTAGAAGGCCAAGGAAAGGAAATAGAAATAGACAAAGGGCATGGTGAAGGGCTTCTTGGAATTGAGAAAAACAATGATTCCTATGATTAGGGTTGTCAATCCGATCAGGGCTAGAAGGAAATATATGATATTGATCCTTTTTTGAGTCAAATGAAAGGAAGGATATATGAGTTCTCCTTGACGGTTGATCTGGTAGATGACTTTCTGGGTAGTTCCAGCTATCCAGAGACTCTTGGCGATATCGATCTTGTTGCGAATGGGCTCGCTGTTGATGGAATAGAGAATATCTCCCTTTTTAAGACCTGATAAGTAGCCCGGAGAATTGGTTTCTATTTTGACAGCCACCAGGCCGGTAGGTTTCTTCTTCCAGTACACGCCATCAGTAGGTTCTTTCCAGGTAATCTTTTTATAGATGTTCAGTCCCCCCAAGACAAGGAACACGAGTAAAGGGAAGATTGCCAGATAAGCTTTCTTTTTCATGGGATTCTGTTCCTATCCTCGCCTCGGAGCCAATCCAAAAAATTGAATCATGTAGCTAAAAAATATATGTCGTCTTCAGTCTAGAATATGTCTTTCTCCCGCTCGAATAGCCCACTTCATCGGGTGCTGATTCAGCAATCTCTTCAGGGTCAAGTCTTCTTTTAGCCCCAGAGGTCTCGTGTTTCGGGATAAAAAAGTGCTCATATAATCATACCGCGGCTTCTTCACTGGGTAATCTTGAGGGCTCATGGATGGGCCTTTTGCTGCCACTACGCTGGTAGAGGAATAATTCCTCGGAGAAGATACGACAAGGGCTAAGAGCAGGAAGAGAAGCAAGACAGAGATAATTTTGTCTTTCATCTGTTTTTAGAATATATCTTTCCCCGATGTTTGTCAATACGTCATATGGGGTCAGGTCTTGACTTTCAACATTATCATGGAAGTATATGATCTAGATAGAAAAACGTTGAAATTCAAGACCTGACCCCGCTTATCCCAATATCGAATTGACAAAAAATAGAGGATGGCATACTATTAACCTGAAAAGTCCATCTAAAAAAATGCCCTATTTTCATTGTCGACTAGCAACTAAAGAAGGTCACACCTTTTCTCAGTCCTTCCTAGCCTCATCTCAACAAGAGGCCAAGAAATATTTTGAGTCAGAAGGGCTGTGTGTTTTGGCTGTCAGGAGAGATTGGAAAAGGATAGAAGTTCCGGCCCTCCCTTTTAAGAAGAGGATCAAAGACAGCGATTTTATCATGTTTAACCAAGAGTTCTTGGCCCTCATCAAAGCTGGCTATCCAGCGCTAAAGAGTTTGGATATCATTATCAGCCGACTTAAGAATGTTCAACTGAAAGAAATACTGATGAAGGTCGAGGGTGAAATTCGAGGTGGAAAGTCTCTCTCCGAGGCTTTTCTTCCCCATGAAAAGCACTTTTCCAAGGTTTACACAGCCACTTTGATGGCTGGGGAACGAAGCGGAAATTTAGCTGGGACTATCATTCGATTCATCAATTATGCCAGGGTGATTGCCCAAACCAAGAGAACCATAAGAGCGGCTTTGACTTATCCGGCACTTTTATTTTTTTTCTCCCTAGGTCTTCTCGCCATCTTGATCAATTTCATTCTTCCTCGCTTTTCTTTGTTTTATGCCGGTTTTGAGGCAGAACTCCCTAGTATCACTCGAGGGCTCATGGCTTTCGCGCTCGCCGTTAGGGATAATTTCCTCTATTTCTTGATCTTCATTGTCTTGCTCATCTTTGCCAATTTTCAGATGAAAAAAAAAGAAAACACGAATATCTTATTAGACAGGATCAAACTGAAAATTCCCTATGTGAGTCGAATCTGGTTGGAATCGGGGATTTCACTTTTCTGCCGAACGCTCAACCTTCTCCTTGAGGCAGGGATTTCCCTTCTTTCTTCGGTGGGTGTTTCCATCGAGGCAGTTCCCAATAAATTTTTGGCGAAAAAAATGGATAATTTACCTGAATACATCAAGAATGGCGAAAGCCTGTCCGAATCTTTGAGTAAGGCAGGTTTCTTTGCTCCTCTTTCTTTAGACATGATTCGCATCGGAGAAACTTCTGCCAATCTCGAAGGGATGTTGGCCGATGTGGCTGACGTCTATGATGAGAGGGTCCGAGCTAGGATCCAAACCTTAGTCTCCTTGATTCAGCCCATAATCATTATCTTTATGGGCCTGCTAGTGGCGGCCATGCTTCTTTCAGTTTATCTGCCGATTTTCAATATTATCAGGATTACTCGATAATGGATAAGAAAGAATCAAAGAAAATTCTACAATCTGAAGAAACGGAAACAAAAAAGCTAGCCGAGAAGTACAATGTGCCCTATCTTGACCTTTCGATTCATTCTTTGAATCGAGAATTGGTTCAGTCTGTACCCGTGGACTTTCTATACCGCCTGAATTTTATTCCTTTGGAGGATGAAGGAGATGTGGTCAAGATCGCCATTGCTGACCCTTCAGATATTGCGAGCATTGATGCCATCGAATCCTTTTTAGGAAAAAAGGTCCAAGTTTTCGCTTCTTCTGAGAGGGCCATTCATGAAGCCCTGCGGAAGAGTGAGACAGCTCTGCAGGTGTTGAAGGATGCCACCGAGGGATTCATCATGCAGGTGGTGGAGAAGGAAAGCGGAGAGGAAGAAGAAGTCATTTCGGTCGAGAAACTGGCCGATCAAGATGGATCCATCATTAAACTGGTCAACTCTATAATTTTCACTGCTGTCCAGAAAAGAGCCAGCGACGTTCACATCGAATCTAGAGAAGAGGGAGTAACGATCAAATACCGTATAGATGGAGTCTTAGGGGAAGCCATGGAACCCATTGATAAAAAGTTCCAATCCCCGATTATCTCCAGGATCAAGGTCATGTCCGATCTGGACATTGCTGAGCGCAGAGTCCCTCAAGACGGAAGATTCCGGCTAAAAATTAAAGATAAGACCATTGATTTTCGAGTCTCGATCATGCCGAGCTTTTATGGGGAGGATGCTGTCATCAGGATTCTGGATAAAGAGATGATCACCGAAGCCATCTCTGAGCTGCGATTGGACCTCCTTGGGTTTTCCGATGAAGTCCTGAGAAAATTCATGAAATACATCACTCAGCCTTACGGAATGGTCTTGGTGACTGGCCCCACCGGCAGCGGGAAAACAACCACCTTGTACGCGGCCTTAACCGAAATCAAGTCTCCCGAGGATAAAATCGTCACTATCGAGGATCCGGTAGAGTATCAAATAGAGGGCATTACTCAGATCCCGGTGAATGAGAAGAAGGGTCTGACTTTTGCGCGGGGCTTGAGGTCTATCCTCAGGCATGACCCGGATAAGATAATGGTGGGCGAGATCCGAGACCCTGAAACAGCTCAAATTGCTATTCAATCGGCCTTGACAGGGCACCTGGTTTTCACTACTGTTCATGCCAATAATGTTTTTGATGTTATCGGGCGTTTCCTCCATATGCAGGTGGATCCTTATAGTTTCATCTCCGCTCTGAATTGCATCTTAGCCCAGCGGTTGGTAAGAGTCCTTTGTCCGGCCTGCAAATCCTCGGCCAAATACAAGAAGGAGCAATTGCTCGAGTCAGGGCTGGACCCTAAGATGTATAAAGATCAGATATTTTACGAAGCCCGAGGATGTTTGGATTGCAGTTTCACCGGCTATCAAGGAAGAACAGCCATAGCCGAGTTACTCGAGCTCTCTGATGAAATCCGGGAGATGATTCTGGATAAAAAGCCCCTCTCCGAAGTCAAAAAGAGAGCGAGCTTCGAGGGAATGATCTTTCTAAGAGAAGTCGGCATGACAGAGAAAGTTCTCACTGGGGTGACCAGCCTCAGGGAATTAAATAAAGTGACTTTCGTAGAATGAGAAATGTCCATATTCTTCGATAGACTCAAGGATTATCTTATCAAACCCCCCGCTTTCTCCGTAGCCTTTCAAATTTCTCATCATTACTTGAGCGGGATTCACGTCTTACCCAAAGAAGGAAAAATAAAAAACCAGTTTATTCTCCCTCTAAAAAGCTCAGCTCTGGAGCCCTCTTTCGATAAAATAAACATCGCCGACGATTCGCACCTGGAAGAGAGCCTGAAAGAAGGAATCAGACAGCTGAATTTTTCAGAAAAAAATATCGCCCTTCTCATTCCTGAATCCTGCCTTAAAGTTTTTGTTTTTTCTTTTGTTCCCCTTCCCTCATCACCAAAAGAAAAGGAGGAGATTATTCGCTGGAGGGTCAAGAAACAGATGCCTCTTCTTCCCGATGATACTCGACTGTCTTTTACCGTCTTAAAGTCAAACGAGGAAGAGAAAGTCCTTGTCTCCCTGGCCCGGGCTTCTGTCGTTTATGAGTACGAGAGCCTTTTTAACAAGATGGGATTAAGGGTGGGCAACGTTGGGGTAGCCACTCTTAACTTGATGAACTTGATAGACAGGGAAGAGGCTGACAATCTTATCGTCATCAACCTCGAGGAAGATTATATCAGCTTGATGGCTTTCCTGGATTCTGAGATCTCTCTTTATCGGGTCAAGCCTTTAGTCCGTGAGAGTCAGACGAAGCTTCCTTTCGCAACGAAGATTGAGGATGTTGTAAAAGAAATCAAAAACACGGTCAATTTTATCGAGGACAGAGAAAAGAAAAAGATAAATACTTTCTGGGCGCGATTGGGAACTATGAACCCAGAAGAAAAAATCTTATCCGCTTTGCAGGATAGACTAGCTGTTTCCCTAAAGATGATAGAGCCTCTCCCAGCCTCAGAGCTTGCTTTTCATGAGAGTCAGATATTATCTCCTTTGATAGGTCAAATCTTATGAGGAATGCAAAAAGAGTCAGTTTGAACCTAGCCAGTCATCCTCTGCGAAACAGAAGGTTATATTTCCTGGTGCTGAGTTTGATGGTGATTCTTCTTCTTGGCTTATCCTACCTCACCGGAAATCTGTATTTAGGGGCGAGGTCCAAAGCAAAAGAGGCAAGAGCGTCGATCTCAGATATAGAGAAAAGTATTCAAGTTGCCCAGCGAAAGGGAAAAGAACTCAAGCTAAAAGTCGAAGAATTATCAAAGAAACATAGAGGAAAAGTTGATCTTGTCAATGACATTATCCTGAGAAAAAGCTTTTCCTGGTTAAAACTTCTGGGTAACTTAGAAACAGCTCTGCCCGATTCGAGCTATATCGTTTCCTTGGTTCCAAGGCTCTTGGACGATTCAAGGATGGAAGTAAAATTCAGGGTGATTTCCCGTAATCTCGATCACCTCTTAAAACTGATTAATAATCTGCATAGCCTTGAATTCAACAACATCAGGATAGATAATGAAGAAATAAACGAGAGGGGATGGTTGCTTTCGGAGATTTCATTGAGCTATGAAAGAAACATTTGACTCTTTAAGCCAGAAGGAGATGAAAGTCCTGAGGATTTTTTCAGCTTTGCTGATTCTTGTCCTGCTGGTTATGGCATTCATGGCTCTGAAGGAAAGGAATGCTTATTCACGTTCCCTTTCTTCCCTTTCCTCAAAGCAAAGAGAATTCCAGGAATTTGACCGCGGTAGAAGACAGGAAGAGAAAGAATGGCAGAGATGGGAAAAGGCACTTCGGGATATCGAAGAGTTGGAAGCAAGCTATTTTTATGACGATCAGAAAGAACCCAATCAATTGAGGCTTGACCTTAGAAAGATTTTTAGAAAATCCCGGATGAATGTTTCTCGGATCAAATACACTTATGCTCAGCTTGACATAGAGAAGATCAAGAAGGTCAGTATCAGTTTTAACATATCAGGATCTTATTTTTCTATGAAAAGATTCATAAACTCGGTCGAAAAACTTCCTAGATTCTTGATGGTTGAAAAAATTGATTTTCTAGACACCTCGGCTGACGGCAACTTCCTAACCCTAAAAATGAGCCTGGCGGGTTATTATGCATTTTAAGAAATTTCTCTCCCTTTCCCTGGTCTTTCTTTGGATTGGCATTTGTCTGGTCACCCGAGGACAAGAAGTTGAAGTCAAACAAGCGGCTAAGAAAATTGCTGATGATGCCGCAGGAAAAAACCTGATCAGGAAAGACCTGCTCTTTGAAAAAGAGGAAAGGCTGAGACGGCCGAGAAGAAATATATTCTCGCCTCAGGCAGTGAGCAAGATTCAGGCTGAATCTCCTCCTGAAGATGCAGAGACCAGCCAAAAGCTTCCTTCCCTCTCTTCAGAAGGTTCTGTAGGGGGCTCTGAGGGGATCAAGCCTGATTTAAGATATCTCGGATACGTAAAATCCGGCCAGAAGATTACCGCTCTTGTATTTTTTGAAGGGGAGGCTTTAGTTGTTGTGGAAGACGAGATGATAAGGGTAGGGATAAGGATCGGAAAAGTGACTTCTGAGGAGATAGAGCTTATAGGTGCGGACTCCCAAAAATGGAAGTATTCCTTAGAAGGAGAAGAAGAATGAAAAAAATAGCACTCTTCCTGATTGTTCTCTTGAGTGTTTGGGGATGCGTGACTTTTAGCGAGAGTTATAGATTGGGCACTAAGGCAGCCATGAGCAAAGACTGGGATGAAGCTGTGAAGTATTATGAAAGAGCTTTGCGGGAAAGTCCTGATAATTCTGTCTATCGTCTGGCTCTTTTCCGGGCTAAGATGGCTGCCAGTTTCTCGCATCTCTTGAAAGCGAGAAAGCTGGTGGCTCAGGGGATGAAAGAGGAAGCCCTGGCTGAGTATGAAATGGCCCTTACCTATGATCCCCTCAACAGGATCATTGCCGAAGAGGCAAGGTTCTTGAAGGGGGAGGAGGTCAAAGAAGAAAAACCAGTAGAGAAAAAAATAGAGCCCCCCATAAGATTAAGAGTTGATAAAGAGAAGGTTCAGCTGGAATTTACCAAAGTCAATCTTCGCTCGATTTTTCAGGCCTTGGCAAAATCTGCCCAGGTGAATATCATCTTCGATGAACAGTTTAAAGATATTTCTTTTTCTATTAGCCTTAAGGATGTGGATTTTGAGGAGGCCATCGGAACTCTCTGCCTCGCCAGCAAAAATTTTTATCGGATCATAGATGAAAAGACAATCATCGTTGCACCTGACCAGCCGCTGAAGAGAGCTCAGTACGAGTTGAACGCCATCCGAACCTTTTACCTTTCCAACATCAATGCTCAGGAAGTTCAGCAGTTGTTGGCTCAAATGCTCCGCACTCAACTGGGCAGGGTTCCGACCATTTTCGTCGACAAGAACTTAAATTCGGTGACTGTCAGGGATACTCCTAACAACATTGAGCTAGCAGAAAAACTGCTCAAGATTTGGGATAAATCGAAAGGGGAAGTAATTATCGAATTAGAAATCATGGAAGTTTCTCGGACTCGCCTGAGAGAGATGGGCCTGGATTTTGACCAGCACCTTATTGGTTTCAAGTACGGAGAATCTGAAGCTCCTGCAGAGTCAGGTTGGATCAACCTGAAAGATTTAGATTTCACCACCAAAGACAATTATCAAATCAGTCTTCCTATTGCTTTTATCAGGTTCTTGGAGTCAGACTCGGACACTAAGATCATTGCTCAACCGCGGCTTCGAGGCGTCCAGGATGAACAAATAAAATATCTCGTTGGAGACAAAGTCCCCATTCCTCGGACCACCTTTACCCCCATTGCCGCGGGTGGAGTCAGTCAGCAGCCTATAACCTCGTTCGAGTATCAGGATGTAGGAATCGAGTTGATAGTCACACCCAAGATTCATTTTGAGGATGAAGTCACCTTAGAAATTGAGATGAAAATTACTTCTCTGGGCGGGACTGGTTATGCCGATATTCCTATTATTTCCACCAGAGAAGTGAAAAATGTGATCCGCTTGAAGAATGGAGAGACAAATTTCCTGGCCGGCTTGCTCCGGGACGAAGAGAGAATGTCGTTGAAAGGAATCCCAGGTCTTAAGGATATCCCTCTTATAGGCAGCCTTTTTTCCAGCACTCAACTGAACGTTACTCAGAAAGATGTGATTTTAACCATCACTCCGCATATCATCCGCACTCTCACCCTTGAGGAGAAAGATATTGAGCCTCTTTGGATAGGCCTCGATAAAGTGGCTCCTTTAAGGAGAGAAGCACCGGAGGTGCCAGAAGAGGCGCTGGAAAGGAGACGAGCTCAGGAAAGACAATTGGAAGAAGAGAGAAGGAGACAGGAGGCTGAGCAAGACCGAGTTTTTCTCAATCCTTCCAACCTGCAGCTTCCCCAGAATAGAGAGTTCAGGATAAACGTGAATATGAGGACCCAGCAGGAAATCGGGATGCTATCTTTGAACGTGAATTATGATGGCCAGATGTTGAATTTAAAGGAGATTGTGGCCGGAGGTATGATTCGTCAGTTGGGAAGCGAAGTGCCCTTCCTGAAAAATATTGATAATGCTTCGGGTGTGGCCACCATAGGATTTTCAAGTCCCGAGTTGAACAGAGGTGTCAAGGGCGCAGGCCGGATCGCTACTTTGCTCTTCCAAGCTGTTGGAAAGGGAGAAGGAACAATTTCCATATCCAGTGTGACTGCGAACACTCCCACCGGAGCAGCTGTCGCTTTCGGTTTTAATGAGAGCCGGATTGTTATCCGGTAGTTGAGTTTGTCTAATTCATCCAGTTCGTTAAGTTCATCTAAATAACCTCGTTAATCTTATTTATCTCATTTGTCTAGTTTATCTCGTTCAATTAGTTCATTTAATTTATAGTTCGTTTTTTCTAGTTAATCTCGTTCATTTGTTTTCTCGCCTGGCTAATTCCCTGTTACATTGACTTCCAAGGGGTATTCGGCTAAAATCTTTGCCAACGGCGGTGTAGCTCAGGTGGTTAGAGCATGCGGCTCATATCCGCAGTGTCGGGGGTTCGAATCCCTCCACCGCCACTATGGCTAACTCTTCAAATTCAGGTGACAGAGAATTCAGAATTTCCTCGGAATACAGGAATCCAGGGATAAAGATTGTTTTGAGAGAAGATGATTTTAGAAAAAGTCAAAAAGACGATCAATAGGTACCACCTTATCCAGCGGGGTGATAGAATCCTGATTGCCTATTCTGGTGGAGTAGATTCTACTGCTTTGTTGGCCTCAATTTGGAAACTCCGAGAGGAATGGACGCTCACGCTGGCCCTGGCACACTTCAACCATAGACTTCGCCAGCGAGCCGATGAGGATGAAAGGTTTGTGAAAGAGGTTGCCAGAGAGTATGATCTTCCTGTGTATGTGGGGAGGGAGGATGTCCGCTCCTATGCCCGGAGTCAATCTTTAAACCTGGAAGAAGCAGGAAGGCAGCTCAGGTATGCTTTCTTGGAGAAAACCGCCCAGAAATGGCGCGCTTCAAAAATTGCCACCGGCCACACCATGACGGATCAAGCTGAAACCTTTTTGATGAGACTTTTGAGAGGGAGTGGGTCCAGGGGATTAGGGGGAGTTTACCCGCTGGTCGAAGGGCGCATCATCAGACCTCTCCTTCAGGTCCAGAGGAAAGAGATAGAAGCCTATCTTTCGAAACAGCGTCTTCCTTATCGAGTCGACGAGAGCAATTTTGACCGCCGTTTTTTACGGAATAGAATAAGGCTGGAGCTCATTCCTTATCTCCAGAAGAAATACGAGCCCAGGATCGTGGATCATTTAAGCCGAACAGCTTCTATACTCCAGGAGGAGGATGATCTCCTGGAGAAAATGGAGAAAGAAAAAACAGCTAAGGCTCTCTCAAAAAAGAATGATCGCCTCCTGCTCGACAGGAAATTTCTTTTCTCGCTTCCTTTAGCTTTGCGCCGCAGAGTCTTGAGGCATTTTATCTTCAAGGTGAAAGGAGACCTGAGAGGGATCTCCTACTCTGATATCGAGGCTGTGCTTGAACTCGGGAAAGGGAAGGAATGTCATCTCCAGAAAGATTTCAGTTTGAGAAACGAGGGAGGCTATATTTTTTTAACAGAGAAAGCTCGGCCGAAGGTCGAATTTGAACAGGAATGGAACGGCAAAGGAATCCTGGAAATCAAGGAGTTGGGTCTTAGGTTTCAAGGAAAAAATTTAGAGAACGATCAATCTCTTCCGCCAAAAGTCGATGACCGTAAACAGGCTTTCCTGGATGGAGAAAGGCTCCAGTTTCCACTCCTCGTTCGGAACCGCCGGGAAGGGGATAAGTATCAACCTTTGAGAGCCCCTGGTAAAAAGAGGCTCAAAGAAATCATGAGGGCCAAGGGAATTCCTTTATCGGTCCGGGAGAAAAAGCCGGTATTCCTTTGCCAGGATGATATTATCTGGGTAATGGGGCTTCCTGTTTCAGAAAGTTATAAAGTAAAGAAAAATACCGCGGTTATCTTTACGATTAAAAAGCTATAAATAGTTTTCCTTCCAGATTTCAAAAACAAGCAAAGACCAGAGTTGATGGCTGTAATTTTCTCTTCCTTGCAGGTGCGCTTCTATCATCTTGTTCAGGCAATCATGATTGAAGAGACCTTCTTCCTTTATCCTCCTCTCGTTTAAATAGTTGGACATGAGGTCTTTCAGCTCTTTTCGCAACCAGTGCTTGATGGGAATGCTGAAGCCCTCTTTACTGCGGTAGATGTTTTTTCGAGGCAGGAGCCTTTCCATGGTCTTTTTAAAAATCCTTTTGGTCTTCAGTCCTTGGAGCTTGTGTTTTCCTGGAAGCTGAAAGGCGAACTCCACAATCTTATGGTCAAGGAGAGGAACTCTCGTTTCCAGAGAGACAGCCATGCTCATCCTGTCGACCTTAACCAGGATATCATCGGGAAGATAAGTTTTTAGGTCTAGATAGAGCTCTCCGTTAAGGGAATCAAAGCGCTCCAAAGTCTCAAAGATTTCCTTGAAGGGCTCGCTCTCAGAGATTTCCTGAATTCTTCCCAGGTTCTGTACCAAATCATCTGAATACAGATCTTTTTTGTTTTCCATGGAGAGGAACATCATCCAGCGAAGATGTCTCAGGGCTGGATGGTGTTCGAAGCCTTGTGCGTATCTGCGGAGTTTATTCCAAGAGCCCTTTTTCTTCGTAGAAGGAGGAAATCTTTTCAGCAGAGAATTCAACCTCCTGAGAAGAATAGAAGCGGGAAAGAATTGAGAAATCTTTTGAGCCTGGTAGTGCTCGTAGCCGCCGAAGAGCTCGTCACCTCCATCCCCGGAGAGGATAACCTTGACGTCAGAGCGGGCAACTTGAGAAACTAGATAAGTGGGAAAGATGGAGAAGTCTCCGAAAGGCTCATCCAGATGATGGATGAGTTTTTCGGTGAGTTCAAGCGCCTGGGGCTGGAGTACGTGTTCCTTGTGCTCGGTGTCGAATTCTTGAGCTATGTGCCGGGCGTAATTGAGCTCGTTGTAGGATGTATCCTCGAAGCCGATCGAGAATGTCTTTAGGGGAGTGGCTCCTGTTTCTCTCATCAGGCCGACTATGGTAGAGGAATCAATCCCCCCGCTCAGGAAAGCCCCAAGAGGAACATCACTGATCAATCTCATTTCCACCGATTCTTTGAGAAGAGCATACAGCCTATCCATCAGAGCGTCCTGAGTCTGATCTGAAATTTCTTGGACTCCGGACTCTTCTGGTTCGATATCCCAGTACTTCTTTATTTTGATCTCGCCTCTCTTGTAGCCGAGGAAGCAGCCGGCAGGGAGTTTATAGATGTTTTTGAAGATGGAGAAAGGCGCAGGGACATATTCTAGGGTTAAGAAAAGATCAAGAGCTTTGGGCTCCAAGGCTCGATTTATCCGAGGGTGGGCAAGGATGGCCTTGAGTTCGGAGCCAAAGACAATGGTCTTATCTTCCAGGAGGGTGTAGTAGAGGGGCTTAATGCCGATCCTGTCGCGCACCAGAAGGAGCTTTTCCTGTCGAGCGTCCCAGAGCGCGAAAGCAAACATGCCCCTTAGTCGGTGGATGAAATCTTCTCCCCACTCTTCGTATGAGTGGACGAGGGTTTCGGTGTCTGTTCGAGTCTTGAAAGAATGGCCTAAGGATTTTAGCTCTTCACTCAGCTCTGGAAAGTTGTAGATTTCTCCGTTATGGGCGACCCAGATTGATCCTTCTTCGTTAGCCAGGGGCTGGTGTCCTCTCTCGAGGTCGATGATGCTCAGCCGGCGCGTGCCAAGGGCGATATTTTTTTCGACAAATAAGCCCTCATCGTCAGGACCGCGGTGGATGATCGTCTGGCACATTGAGGCCAGAAGAGAAGAAGGAATTGTTTCTCTGTTCTCAGCCGTGGCGATTCCGCAAATGCCGCACATCATTCCTCAGGAATAATCTCGATTTCGAAAAACACACCCAGATATCTTCTTTCATCGCTGCTTTCATCTTCGTAGTAAGGGATAGAGCCCTTGGAGGCCTTGATCTTTATTTTGTAGAGATGCGTGGCCTTCATATGAAAACCCTTGCCGACCGGGAATTCGAGTGTTCCCCATTGTTTCTTGGGGAGGGTGATTTTCTGCTTCTGTCTCTCCACTTTAACAGTTATCTCGTTCCTCAAGCGAGGGTTGTTGTGGAGGTGAAAGATGAGTTTTTTCACCGGAAACCAGGTTTTCAGGATGATCTCTGCTGGCCGAGGACCTCGTGTCCAGAATCCGTTTGGCTCCAGCTTAGGATGAAAATTGTCATCCAAAAAATAGATCCAGGCCTGTTGAGATTCTGCTCCGACTTTTTGTCGAGAGGCGTTTGGATTGGTGTTGGTGGGGATGTTGTTGATGAGGGTTAGCTCCACCGGAAGAATTTTAAAAGGGAATTTTTTAGCATGGGTGGCCGGGTAGTGGGAATGGAGCATGGGGCTGATGAGAATCTGAGAGATAAACAGCGAGGCGACTATCCAGCTCAAGCCAACCTCTTTAAAGCTCTTTTTCAATCCAGGGAGGAAGAGGAAGAGAGGATAGATGTTCAGGAAGTACCGGTTGGCCAGGGCGCCTCCCCCGCCAGCATAGTTATCGGGCATGAGAATGATATAGATCAGGATTTCCGCGAAGAGGGCTGTGAAGACCAGCCATTGGTAGGAGCGTTTTTTCCCGAAGAAGAAAAGGGTCAAGAAGAGAAGGGCAGGAAAGAAATACCAAGTTATTCCCGTGAACCTTCCCCAAAAATAATAGAAGAGATTATAAATAAAAACTCTTGGCGGAAGAAGATGCTTCCCGCCGTACCCTTCGGATGTCATTTCATGACCCAAAGAGTCAAATGTCACCCTCTCTTTTTCTAAAGGATAGGGTCCATAGAATGTTTTCCTCTCTCCACCCTGGTAATTCCATTCACCGGTCACCAGGTAGTTCGTGCCCCAAAAGAGACCCGATACGAAAAGGAACACGAGGATCATCAGCAGAGCTTTTAGGAATCTTTTCTTGAACAAGACATGCAAGACCAAAGGACCCATCAGGACGATATTGGGGGGTTTGGAAAAAACAGCGATTCCCGCCAAAGCGCTAGCCAAATAATCTGTCCAGTCGGAAAGGAAGAAGCTCTGGAGTTTACCCTTTATTTTGACTTGGTTTTCCTTTTCTGAGTATTTTATTTTATAAAGCCAGAGGAAGGCGACGGCAAAGACGAGGAATAGGTTAAAGAAATCCGGAGAAATCCAGATGAAATAGACTATGGCGATGGATGCAAACAGAAAGGTGAGAGTATACAAGAGCGAGAGTGAAGGCTGGTTCGATAAAGAGAAATAGGCGTATCCCATGAGCATCATGAGGAGCAGAAGGACTGAGTGAAAAACTAAGAAGCCGTTGTTTCCGAAGATTTTTACGAAGGGAGCGACAAAGAGGGGGTAGGCAAAGGATTTAGCAAAGAATATTTTGTTGTCTTTGCCTTTTTTTAAAAATATACCCAAGGGCCCGGATGGAAAAGCCTTATAGTAGCGGAGCAAATCTTTATTCGTGTATTCAAGGTCACCATCTTGAGCCAGGCTTTGGGTCATGGCGTAATAGATGGCTTCATCGGCAAAAAGAAAGTGCTTCTGGAGAGCAGGCAGGTTGATGAAAAGCGAAAGCCCCAGAAAGAAGAGGAAGATGAGCAACAGGGCAGAAAAAGCGGTTCTTCTTTCCTCGATCATTTAATTATCCAATACCACAGTCAGGGGTAAAATTCAACAGACCCTGGTTCCTCGCTTTTCTAACGAAAAAATTTAGAAAGTGGCCCGTTTCCCACGACTAAAGATATGAGAGCACATGCGACCGCCATAAAAGTCAAGAAGAGGGAGTGCTCTCTGCAGGGTAAAGGCTACTCCTTTAAGGTGAGGAGGTTTTGCCGAATGGTGGATAGAGGAGGGAAAAAATATCACCCTGAAATTCATCCTCTTAGGTAATTGACTAAGGACAGGCTAAAATCATATTAGTAATATGAAGAGCTCTCATTGGAGAATAAGCTGTAGAGATAAAAGAACATTTTTTAAAAATATGAAAAAATCGCTTATAATTAAGGCAGAAGAGCCAGCAAAGAAAAGCTAAGGAGGAGGCAAGATGATGCTCAAACGGAAACGCAAGGAAGAGGGATTTACTCTAGTCGAGGTTCTGGTTACCATTGTGGTGGTAGCTGTTGCCTTAATGGCTCTCCTTAGTGTTTTTATTTATGGTTTTAACCTCCTCTCTCGAATGAAGCAAACTGCCATTGCCACTCAATGTGCTCAAGAAGAGTTGGAGAATATTCGCAATTTGACTTTTGATGAGATTCTAGCTTTAGGGCCATCCTTCACCAATGACAGCCTCACCCTCTTGGAAAACAGCAGCGGAGTTCGGACCATCGAAGATTCGGTGGGGGCTGACATCAAGAAGTTGACCATCAGTGTATTTTGGACTTACCGAGGGCAGAGCATGCGGAAAGATATCGTCACCTACATCACTAGAGAGGGGATCAATAAAAAATAGGAAAGCGAGGGCGTCATGAAATTCTATAAAACAAGTCAAAAGAAATTCAAGGCCCAAGGCTTGACCTTGGTTGAGCTTTTAGTCGTCCTTGCCCTCTCGGCTCTTATCATCCTAGCTTTAGTGACTCTTTACACCAGCGGACAGCGGTATTTCATAAACCAAGATGCCCAGGCAAAAGTCCTGCGCGAGGGGCGGTACGTTCTGGATTGGATTGCCAGAGATATAAAAGAAGGGATCCAGGTTGTTCAGACCTGGAATGGCTATACGACTTCAACCAACTGTCTCATTCTCCAAGTCCCTGCCGTGGATGCGTCTGGCCTGATCATTGATGTCGCCAATGAATTCGATTACATCATCTATCGGCAAAAGCCAGAAGACCCCAAGAGGCTGGAAAGAATCCTGGATGCTAAAGACGGGGTCAGCTCTAGAGCCGACAGTATCAGGTTGCTGGCTGAAAGAGTCGATGCTTTTAGTTTGAGCTCCGAAGGAATGGACCTTTCCTCAGTGCCAGATCTCTCCACGGTTTTCAGCATCGATATCGCCTTAACGACCAGGCAGAATCGGTATGGTCGTGATTTTCAGGAAACCTTAAACACGGTGGTCAAGCTCCGCAATAAACCCGTTTAAAGAACCCCTCATTTTAATCCTCTTTGTTATAAGGAGAAAGACTTTCTCTGTCTCCTCAATTCCTATCCATGAAATAATTACTCCCTTTTAATAGAAAGTTTGTGGTGTGTAGTTTCTGAACACTATATTTTTCAGCAAATCCCTATCATTCTTATTAGGCTTTTTTTTCAATAAGTTATGTTCACCCAAGCTTGAAGATTCATTTTTAGTATCAATGATTTATCCAAAAAAACAGGTGGCCTCTCGACTAAATAAAGTGCTCAAGAAAGGTGATGGGGAATTGCCTTTCCTGGAAGAATACGAATTTCTTCAGGAGGAAGTTATTCATTGACTTAGGGCCAAAGATTGACTAAAAATGGTTAATCTGTTTCATAGGAGGAACAGTCAAGAAGAAATATAAAGAAGGGTTCCCTACCCTTAATACCATCGGAACTAACTGAAGGAGGAGGAAAATGAAGGAGAAAAAAAGATCTCCGCTGTTCCACAATCCAGTCCCTGCTTCAAATCAGGAAAAGGGAGTGGGCTTGATTGTGGTCTTCCTGGTGCTGGTTTTTTTACAGGTTGTCGGATTAGTCCTTCTAATGGTAACCAGCACAGGCAGCAAAGTCGCCGGAAGCATTCGTTCTCAACAGCAGGCCTTGAATGCGGCTGAGGCAGGATTTGGCATGGCTTGGTCTGAGATTGAAATCCTTTTTGAAGATGGGAATTGGAGCAGTTTTAGCGGTCATTATCTCCTTGAACCGTCTGGAATCGATACCCCCCAAGCAGATAATTATTTTAGAAAACTGAATGACCAGGAATTACTGGATTTGATAGATCCTGACGGAGATGGAAACCCTAATCTGAATACTGTCATTTTTTGCCGCCAGCCCTATATTCAAAATCAGGACGGCAGTTTCAATCCTCGTTACACCTACACTGTATTCTTGATTGACGATGAGGCCGCAGGCGGGACGCCTGACTCGAGAGACGCGCTGTTGGTCTGTATCGGGTGTGTAGGTGTAGGAAAAAATATGACAACTTCAAGATTAGAGATTGAATTGTCTCTTGAGGATGAAGGATGAACACAATTCAATTAAAACGAGAGAGAAGGAAATGAATAAAATAAATAAAATTAGGACATTTGTTTTTTTGTTAACCATAATCCTTACTTTCTTGGCTGTGAAATTCTTGGCCCAGGAACAGGAGTGCAATGATACCAGTGAAAATTTTACAGAGCACTTTAACACCACCGAATATAAAGACCCGAGCAGTTCAGTGAGCAACTGGGGTGGTGGTTTTGTTACCCTGAATAGGCTGGGAGCAAACTTCAACGTGTCCAATCCCAACGCCATGCCTATCTGGATAAACACGGTTGCCGCCCAAGATTTTGACGGTGATGGCTGGCCTGATTTTGTAGGGTCAAGCAGCAGTTATAGCAATGTTCTCGCTTTTGTGCGGAATATGGGAGTTGAGGGGCTGGTGGGGACGTTCGAGATCACTCACTGGGTTGATGGATGCGAGGGATCGGGAGGCTGGCCAACGGCCGGAGTTAAAGGAGAGGCGATTGATGGAAGCGGACACTGTGGGCTGACCTCAGAAGATTATGATGGAGATGGAGACTATGATTTTCTGTTCATTGCCTCCCAATCGAGCAGTCCTTACACTCCAAAAAGGATCTGGCTCTACGAGAATCACCTAGCAGACGAAGGATTGTTTTATTTTACTCAGACAGACCTGACGAGCGCCAGCGCCAGTATTGTAAAAGGAATTGCCTGGTCGGCGACCATGATGGTGTCTCTCGATTTTGATAACGACGAGGATCTGGATGTTTTAGTGGGGAACTATGCTGGAGAAGTAGTCTTGCTCAGGAATACTGCCAGCGGAATGATCGATGAAAATACATTTTTTGTTGAATCTACTCCGGTTCTCGAAACAGGATGGGGAAATCGCGGCCTCAGTACGCTTTCGGTTGAGGATCTTGATGCGGATGGCGACCTGGATATTTTTACTGGAAGTGTGAGTTATCCTGAACTGCGATATTATAAAAATAACGGAAGCAACTATTTTAGCCTACATGCCTCCTACCAGGACCCAGATGGAGATACCCATGATAATGAATTCGATGGGGCGGCTACCGTCTCCATTTTCAGCGACTTTGATACGGATGGAGACATCGATTTTATCATCGGTACAGACAACTGGAATTACAAACCTGGCGGAGAGGATATAGGAGGTCAATGCTATTATTTTAGGAATACCAACGGAGAGTTTGAGCCCAGATTAATTTTTGATGATCGCCCCACTGTCTTTGATTTTGATTTAGGGGCAGTCTTGGATTTTGACCAGGATGGCGATATAGATTTCTTGATCGCCGATGGTAACCATTCAGAGATGTACTATTTATTCATTAATGAATTGGCCGATGTCTATAACCTCCAAGGAACAGGGCTATCAACCAATCTCACTCCTCATCTGAATCCTGACACTCAAGCCATTACCTGGGTTCAAATGGAAAATCTAGACCAGCGAGTCATCGGAGGATCAAGTGAAGGCCTGGCCATCGAGTACTATGTTTCCAACAATGGAGGGAGAGATTGGGAATTCTACGCCCGGTATGAAGGAGCCGGAATTCAGAATTATGCTGAGCTTCCTAGGCACTCATTCAATCATTACGGCACCCAACTCAAATGGAAGGCCCTCCTCTTTGCCGAAGAGGATGAGATGGAGGAGTACGTAGGAGCCTCTTTTGAGACTCCGGTTATCGATCGGATAGCCTTCATCTATACTTATGTCGATAGAGGAGAATATTCTCGGACTTCGGTCGCGGCCACGGTCATGGATGAAGAAAATCAGGAAATAAAGCTCATCTTGGGGGGAACGTTTTATTTTCCCGGTTGGCAGGGGCATCTGAGAGCCTATGACGTCTCCAACTCGGCCTTTGAGAACACATCTTATTCTGTACTCAGGACTGTGACTCGACCTGACATGTCTTCTCCAACTGGACGAGAGATTGTGGCCGAAGGAGTCGAAATATTTTGGGATGCTGCAGAGCTGCTGGATTCTCGGGCGCCGGGAGATAGAACGATCTACACGGCCTTGCCCGGAGGACCTGGTTTAACTAGAATCGACTTCACTTCAGCCAATGTCGGAACCCTAGGACCGATTCTACAGGATGTCAACGGCGACAATGAAGGTCTGATCGGTTTTGTAAGAGGAGAAGGTCGTGATTGGAAATTGGGAGACATCAACCATTCCAATCCCCTGGTGATCGGTCCCCCGGACGGGGCACCTGCTCAGATGGGAGCAGGATATGATTTATTCAGGGAAACCTGGGCAGACCGGAAGAAGGTTGTTTATGTGGGTTCCAATGACGGGATACTTCACTGCTTTGACCTCCTTACAGGGGAGGAACTGTGGGGCTTTATTCCTTACAATCTCCTTGCGCGGCTGAACAACATGTGGGGCTCTGACCAAATTACGGGAACGAGATATTTCGCCAGAGATGTTTACGTGGATGGAAGCCCTGTTGCCTCGGATGTTTATATTGACACGGATGGAGATGGAACCCAGGAATGGAGGACGATCCTCATCTGCGGTCATGGTCCTGGTAAAGGCAGCTCTATTGGGGGAGGATTAAACTGTTATTTTGCCCTGGATATCACGGATCCTTATAATCCTCAGCCTCTGTGGGAATTCACCCATGTTACTATGGGAGAGACGTGGTCCGTACCTTCGATCGGAAAGGTCTTGAAGAAAGGTGAGGCCGCCTGGGTGGCCTTCACTGGTTCAGGCTACGACAATATCGAAGGGGGAAAAGAAGGAAACTCTTTTTACGCTGTAGACCTGGAGAAGGGTGAATCTTTCTGGGAACTCGACACAGGAGAGGTCGATACCAGCGGGATATTCGGGCTTAATATTCCCAATGCCCTTCCAGGTTCCCCTTCGATCATCGATATCGATCAAGATGGATACGCAGACCGCGTCTATTTTGGAGATCTAGAAGGAAGGATATGGAAGGTAGACGTCAGCCTTGAGTTTAAGAATCAGGGTTCCTGGAGTGGTGAGATTATCTATGAAGATTCGAAGAATTATCCGATTATTTGTAAACCCGCTGTCTGGATAAATCCCTATTCAGAAGAATCCATACCTCGTCTCTATTTCGGGACTGGAGGGGATGACAGGGCTCCGAGTATGGCCACTTACTCTATTGTGGCTCTTCTGGATAACGAGACTCCTGAAGTCCAGTGGTACCTCGGGGAGCCTGGTATTCTTAACCTGCCGGCGGAAAAAGATACAGGAGATTTGGGCTTGGGCGAGAAAGTGTGGGCTGACCCTAAAGTGGCCAATTCCATCGTTTACTTCAGTACCTTGACCGGAAGCATAGAGAGCGTTGATCCTTGTCAGAATATTACCGGTTTAGGAAAGCTGTATGCGCGATACGTCAGAGCCGTGGGTGGACCCCCGGTCGGGGGGACTGCCTTCAGGATGCTCAATGGGCCAGAGGAAAGCTTGAATATTGCTGCCAAAACGAGAGCTGCTGTGACCCTGGGTGAAAGGGCAAGAACTCAGGGAGGAGCGAGGAAAAGAGAGGTCCATATTCAAGAGTATGACTCGACTATCCAGACCCTTGAGCAGCCGGTAGGTTCTATCCTAAAAGTCAAATCCTGGAGAGAAATCTACCGGATCATTAGATAAGAAGCAAACAGATAGGGGATGGTTCTATTTTTTTATCCTTGCCTATATATCATGAGGCTAGAGTTTCTATTTTAAAAAATAGAACTGTCCCCATCTCTTTTTACTTCCGAATCTCCCCGATTTGAACTCGTGCCAAAGCTTCTCACATGACTGTGTCATATCCGGTCATTCGCTGAATATTCGCTAAATTTTTTTTTATCAATAGCTTAAATAATAAAACCCATCATTTGTGTAACAATTCCGGACGTTTCCATTTCCATCGAAAATTCTGTCTATTCGATTTAATTTATTTATTATCAATAACTTATAAAATGAAATGAAGTTGGCACTGAATTTGCAATTAATGCGGGCGAGGGTGATGAAAATGAAAAGAAACCTCAAGCTTCTCAGCCGCAAGGGAGAGACAGCTTCCTTCTGCCCAGCTGGGAAGACCGAAATAAACGAGAAAGGAGTACAGAAAATGAGAGAAAAAAGAGA